>NZ_JAUCMW010000029.1 GCF_030372765.1 Labilibaculum sp. K2S
GAAGTAGGAAGGCATAGGAAAATGACAAATGAACACAATTGTTAAACCATTGATTATAATTAGTATAATTTTACCGTTAGTCGGAAGCTAAAAAAATAAAACAATCGAAAATGAATTTAAACAATATTGAAATTCTAACTAAAGAATTAAAAGCCACAAAAGATTTTTATAAAAATGTGTTGAATCTTCCTGTTACAGAATGCGACTCTAAATCTATTAGTATAAAAATCGGATTATCAACACTTAAATTTGTAGAAAGCTTAAAAAAAGAAAAGCCCATTTATCATTTGGCTTTTAATATACCTGAAAATAAATTAAGCGAAGTGATTAAATGGTGTGAAAATCGAATTGAATTAATCAAAAAAGAAGATGCCGTTTTGATAACCAAATTTGAAACCTGGAATGCGAAAGCCATATATTTTTATGACAACAATGACAATCTATTGGAATTCATTGCCAGGAAAGAACTTAATAACTCCGAAACAGAAACTTTTAGTAGTAAGCAGATATTAAATATTAGTGAAATCGGAATTGTAATGGACAACCCATTAGAATTTGGAAATCAACTAATACAAAATTATGGACTAAACTTATTTGAAAAGAACAAAAATAGTGAAATATTTACGGCAATCGGAGATGACAATGGACTTTTGATTATAGTCAAAACTAATCGAAACTGGTATCCAACAGAAACACCAGCGAAAAGTAACTGGACAAAAATAGAATTATCCAATAAAAATCAAAGCAATACAATTGAAATTAAGGAATAAAGCCAGCAGGTAGTCGAGTAAGCTAGGGGAATTTGACTTCGTCGATTTTCAATTCACCCCTAACTTCTCACAGAACCGTACGTGAATCTCTCAATTGGCTTCGCCGAACTTCGTTTCATACGGCTCTTATTATGCAGTCAATTCAATATTTAGGTTAACTGATAGCCTAATGTCCAATGATAAAATAGATTGGAATAACAATTACAGATATGCCTTAACTATCTCCCCGCTAGTGCGCGATTTTATCGCGTTCCTTTATACTGGGAAAGAAGACAATTATTATCGTGCGGTAAGTAATAAAAAAAATAAGTTTTCCATTTTATGCATCCTTACAACCGCTGTATTTAAAATTGAATTGAGAAGTTTAATGAGTTTTTTAGACAGACTGCCGTTGTGCTTCATTTTCAGCGGAAGATCCATAGCTTAATCTTTACTGATGATTTATGAGAAGCTTTAAAAATAAAACAAATCCAGAACTACAATTTAACTTTAAAAGAATGACTTTAAATTTAAGATTAGTAATTGTTTTACTAATATTATTCACATCATGTAGTAATAATACAAAAGAAGACATCAATCCAGAAGATGCGAATACTGAATTAAAAAAAGAAAGCTTAAAAGAACTTTACTCAGATTCAGATTTTAGTGTTTACATGTCATCATATGTGTCGCCCAAAAAAGATGGTATTACAGATGGTCTTATTATTTATATTAAAAATAATTCTGATGGAACATGTTTTGTATCTCGAAAAAAACATGTCGCTTTCAAAATTGGTGATGAAACAACAGAAAATCCAAGCTTGTTTTTAAAGGAAGCTTCATTGCAAATTTACACTAAGAATAGTAAACCGTTTTATTTGATTAATGAAATCCATAATTTGTTTTTTGAACCGCCCTATATTGCGGAAATATCTGAATATGAAAATCCATTATTTGTAGATTTGAGATTAAAACTAATAAATAACACTATAATTGAAAAGACAGAAACATTTGAAATCGTAGAATAGATTTTTTTAGATAAAAACGAAAGCACAACAAAAGCAAAATTACCATGGCAATTGATACCAATGCACCGGGAAAAGCATAACACTATTATAAATCGCCAGTAAGCATAAACGATATGAAAAAAAAGAACTGGGTAATCAGAGTCGGAATATTTTTGATTATTTTATGTATTCCATTTTTTCTATTGATAGCTATAATTCCATTCCTCGAAATGGAAGCTAAAACCAAAATTACACTTTCAACCATATCTCTGGTTATTGGCGAAGTGCTGTTTTGGCTTGGAGGAATAATGGTGGGAAAAGAGCTTTTCGGCAAATACAAAACCTATCTAAACCCTAAAAAATGGTTTAAAAAAGCAGATAAGAATCAGGAATCAGAATGATAGTTTGATGACAGTCGTAAAAACTCTATTCCCTCCATTTCAGGTAGGAGATTCATAATTCAACACCACAAAATCGACAATTTTTGCTGCCAGGCTCGCCGTATGCATATCCCTGTCGAGCGATGGGTTTAATTCTGCGATATCAAAAGCAATCACCTTTTTGGTTGCAAACAGGAAACTCAGCAGTTTAAACACAAAATAGGGCGTAAAACCCAATGGCGACGGCGCACTTACGCCAGGCGCATAGGCCGACGAAAAGCCATCCATATCGATGGTAATGTACAGATAATCGTTATTGGCAATTATGGGTGCCAGTTTGTTTTTAAGGCTTTCCATCTCCAGTGCCGATGATTCACAATCGTAATTAATCGAATAGTTGATGTGCTCTCTTTTCGCAATCTCGAACAATTCTTTGGTATTGGATTGTTGTTGAATACCAACTGCATAATAATCTACATCTTCACCTTTTTCATGAAATTCCGAAATAATCTGATTGAAAGGAGTTCCGGAATTTCCTCTCCCCTCTACCGGGCGAAGATCAAAATGGGCATCAAAATTAATAATGCCCACTTTTTGTTTCGAAGTCTCCTTAATGGCATCTCGTATTCCCATAAAATGTGCGTAAGACATATCGTGTCCGCCGCCAATGCCAATCGGAAATATTTTCTGTTTAATTAAGTCGGAGATTGCATGGGAAAATAGTGCCTGACAAGCTTCCATATCGTCATCGCTGCAAACAATATTGCCGGAATCAATCACGCGTTTGGACTCAAAGTGGATCGGAAGTTTTGCCAATCGGTCGCGAATGGCCTTAGGTCCTTCGTGTGCTCCCATTCTACCCCTGTTTCGGCGTACTCCCTCATCACAAACATAACCCAAAATGGCAATATCGATCTTCGTATCATCCGTTTGAGTTTGCAGATCGTTCCAGTCCACAAACTCAATTTGCTGGTGCCAATACTGCTTCCCCATGTCTGGATTTGATTTTCGTCCTTCCCAATAGCCTTTTTCTGCAGGCCTGTATTCAGCATTAATATCTATTTTATCCACAAATTCTAATTGTTTACTATGAAATAAGACTGTCCTAAAAATTCAATTCTGCAGTCATTCTTGTCGAAGAATCTGCCGTATTAAGAAACAGATGTTTCGACTTCGCTCAACATGACAATACAGGATTGCCTTTCCTTTCTCTACAATTACAAACTCTTATATGTAAAATTGGCTCAGGAAATACCTGAACCAATTCTTTATCTGTATAAAAAGCTCTTATCTTAAAAAAGCCCTTTCAACAACTCATCTTCTACAATATTAGGGATCGTAACCCTTAGGTTTGGATTGCGTTTCATCTCTCGTTTAATTGCAAACATGGCTTCCTCATTTCTTGCCCAGCTACGTCTTGCAATACCGTTGTTTACATCGTAAAACAACATGTTTTTTAAGCGGGCATCAGCTTCACGTGTTCCATCGAGCAACATCCCGAATCCACCATTGATAACTTCTCCCCAGCCTACGCCTCCTCCGTTGTGAATCGAAACCCAGGTAGCTCCTCTAAAGCTGTCACCAATCACATTCTGAATGGCCATATCAGCAGTAAACTTACTGCCGTCATAAATATTGGAAGTCTCACGGTAAGGAGAATCTGTCCCACTCACATCATGATGATCACGCCCCAAAACTACCGGTCCTATTTTTCCGGCTGCAATTGCATTATTGAAAGCCTCGGCAATCTTCAATCGTCCTTCAGCATCGGCATATAAAATACGGGCCTGCGAACCAACTACCATTTTGTTCTTCTTGGCATCTTTAATCCAGGTAATGTTATCCTGCATCTGCAATTGAATCTCTTCCGGAGAACTTTCCATGATTTCCTGCAAAACATTCATTGCGATTTCATCGGTCTGATCCAAATCTTCAGCTCGTCCCGAAGCACAAACCCAACGGAAAGGTCCAAATCCATAATCGAAACACATTGGTCCTAAAATATCCTGAACGTATGATTTGTATTTAAAATCAATCCCATTTTCTGCCATGATATCTGCACCGGCACGGGAAGCTTCCAGCAAAAAGGCATTCCCGTAATCGAAGAAATACGTTCCCTTTGCCGTGTGATTGTTAATAGAAGCAGCATGGCGGCGTAAAGTTGCCTGTACCTTTTCTTTAAACAGCTCAGGCTCTTCACGAATCAATCTGTTGGCTTCCTCATAGGAAGTATCAACAGGATAATATCCGCCGGTCCAAGGAATATGCAATGATGTTTGATCGGAACCAATATGAATGAAGATATTTTCCGCATCGAAACGCTCCCAAACATCAACTACATTACCAATAAAGGCAATGGAAACCACCTCATTGGTCTCCTGTGCTTTTCGTACACGGGCAACCAATTCGTCCATTGAATCAATCAAAACATCAACCCAGCCTTGCTCGTGACGCTTTGCTGCAGCTTTGGGATTCACTTCAGCTGCAACAGTAATACAACCGGCAATGTTTCCCGCTTTAGGCTGTGCACCGCTCATTCCCCCTAAACCGGCAGTTAAAAAAATCTTTCCTGCAGGAGTCTCTCCCTTTTTCAGGATTTTACGAAAAGCGTTCATCACAGTAATGGTTGTACCATGCACAATTCCCTGCGGACCAATGTACATAAACGATCCTGCTGTCATTTGTCCGTACTGCGATACACCCAGCGCATTAAATTTTTCCCAATCATCAGGTTTAGAATAGTTAGGAACAACCATACCATTGGTAACCACCACTCTTGGAGCTCCTTTCGAAGAAGGAAACAATCCCATCGGGTGACCTGAATACAGATTCAAAGTCTGCTCGTCGGTCATGCTTGCCAAATACTGCATGGTTAACAGGTATTGCGCCCAATTTTGAAAAACAGCACCATTACCCCCATAAGTAATCAACTCCTCAGGATGTTGAGCTACTGCCGGATTCAAATTGTTTTGCATCATCAGCATAATGCCTGCAGCCTGTATCGATTTAGCAGGATATTCCTGAATCGGTCTTGCATACATTTTGTAATCAGGCTTGAACCGATACATGTATATACGACCAAAATCAAGTAATTCCTGAGCAAATTCAACAGCCAACTCTTTGTGCCATTCTTTAGGGAAATAGCGCAGAGCATTACGAATAGCCAACTGCTTTTCCTCAGCAGATAAAATATCTTTCCTTTTGGGAGCCCTGTTGGCATCCTTTGGATATGCTTTTTTTGCAGGCAATTCAGTTGGAATCCCTTGCAATATTTGTTCTTGAAATGTCATTATTTCGTTTTTACTATTTCACAACAAAAGCTCTGTTTTTTACAAAATCAATCATTGCGTAGATATCATCTTTCAACACGCGGTCATCTTCCAGTTTATCCACTTTACTTCTGATAATTTTGAAGTTTTCTGTCATGATATCTGAAAAGTGATTTGGACTTCTGAATTCCAATGCCTGAGCAGCATACATCAATTCAATGGCTAATATTTTCTCGATATTACCTAAAATCTGATTGAATTTTCGTCCGGAAATACTTCCCATCGAAACGTGATCTTCCTGTCCTAAAGAAGTTGGAACACTGTCTGCTGACGGAGGAAAACAAAGTGATTTGTTTTCGGTTACCAAAGCTGCAGTTGTATATTGAGGAATCATAAATCCAGAGTTTAGTCCTCCGTTGGCAGTCAACAAACGAGGCAATCCAAATTTTCCTTCCAACAGCAAGTAACATCTTCTATCCGAAATATTTCCAAGCTCTGAGGCCGCAATCGAACAGTAATCCAAAGCCATTGCCAAAGGCTGTCCGTGGAAGTTACCTCCCGAAATAGCTTCGGTCTCGCTTAATACAATTGGATTATCAGTCACCGAATTCATTTCGATTTCAGCCAACTCATTCAAATGATACCAGGCGTTTCTTGATGCACCATGTACCTGAGGAATACAACGTAATGAATATGGATCCTGAACACGTTCACAATCAATATGACCTGCTAAATTCTCAGAATTTTCCAAAAGCATCTGCATACGTTCAGCCACCTTAATATTCCCTTTAAACGGACGAATAGCATGCAATTCCTTTCTATAAGGAGCTGCACTTCCCTGAAAACCTTCCAGACTCATTGCACCTGCAACATCAGCCAAATCAAGAAGATATTCCATTTTAGATAAACCACGAATGGTATGGGCTAAAATAAACTGAGTACCATTAATCAAACCCAAGCCTTCTTTTGCTTCCAATCGAATGGCCTCTAAACCATGTTTTGCCAATACTTCTTTGGCAGGAACAATATCTTTCCCCATCCAAAATTCACCTTCTCCTAAAAGGGGTAAGAACAGATGAGACAATGGAGCTAAATCTCCGGATGCACCAACAGATCCTTGTTCAGGAACAACTGGAACTAAATCATTTTCAATAAAAAATAAAATACGTTCAATCAATTCTAACCGAACACCTGAAAACCCTTGTGCCAATGCTTGTACCTTACAAATCATCATGATTTTAGACAACTCTTTACCAATAGGATTTCCAACACCAACAGCATGGGTAATCAGTAAGTTCTCCTGAAGTTTACTGGTTTCTTCCGGCGAAATCTGAGTATCACACAAAGGTCCGAAACCTGTATTGATTCCATAATAAGCTTTATTGGATTTAGCCATTGTTTCAACCTTGGCTCTGCAAGCATTCACTTTACTGATAGCTTCTGCAGTTAATCCCGCTTTAAGCTCTCCCCGAGCAATTTGTATCGTCTTATCAACAGTTAGTCGATCAATCCCGTATTTAAACATAGTTCAAGTAGATTAATTTTTTATTACAAAGTTATTCGTAATTTTGATACCTAACAAGACTATTATTGTCATCATTTAATAACTATGGGTAATCAAATAGAGTTCAGACATTACAAATATTTCCTTGCTTTAGCAGAAGATCTGCATTTTAGAAAAGCTGCAGAAAGCTTATTCATCTCACAACCAGGATTAAGCAGGCAGATTAAACAAATGGAAGAAATCCTTGGAATTAGCTTGTTCGAACGCCACAACCGAAAAGTAAAACTTACTATAGCTGGCCATTACCTGCAAAAAGAGTTGACCAATAATTTTAAACGCTTGGATGAAATTATAAACCATGCTAAATTGTTGCATGACGGCTTGAATGGCAATTTAAATCTCGGCTATGTTGGTTCTGCCATGCAGGATGTAATCCCGGAACTATTATTAAAATTTAAGCAAACCCATCCAAATGTTCTTTTCAGTCTAAAAGAAATGGACAACAACAAACAAATTCAAGCACTGCTTAATCATGAAATTGATGTTGGTTTTGTGAGAATGGAACGTGTTCCGAGAGGATTAAGCATTCAATCCGTTTTTGAAGATACTTTCTCCCTGGTTCTCCCTAAAGATCATCCAATTAACGAATCAAACTTCACAAATCTGTCTCAGTTTAAAAATGATTCGTTCATCTTTTTTGATGCTTCGTACAGTGAATCGTATTTCGAAAAAGTAATGCAAATTTTCGATGAAAGTGGTTTTGCACCATTAATTTCGCACAACACGGTTAATGCCAGTTCGATATACCGGCTGGTAGAAAATAAATTTGGTGTTTCAATTGTACCAACTTCTCTGAAATTAGGCTACGACATGGGAATTAAATTTATCGAATTGAATAAAATACCTCAGAGAACAACCTTGCGGGCTGTCTGGAACAATAAAAATACCAATCCAATATTAAATTACTTTCGTACTATGATTGATGACAAAATGGTGAACAGGTAAATTCATCCAGACTAAGAACATTTACTCTTTGTTTAAAATATCGCATACAAAATTTGTCCTTTCAAAATTCTACTTACGTGAATAACTAAGTAAATTTGTCTTCTCTTAAAATTTCACATACCCAGAAATTAATAAAAAAAGCGAAGCTACTTCGCAATCAGAACATTAAAATATGTACTTTTGCGACTGTTTTACGAAAAAGCAAGAAAAAGTGTCCTTAAAAAAAACACTTTAAATATATCAATTAAGAATTTTAGAAAGAGCCTGTATGAAGCGAGTTAATGCGTACAAAAAATTATTTAATGTTGATCAGGATACTGATCTTAAAAAATTGAAATCAACCTATCGAAATTTGGTTAAAGAGTGGCATCCTGATAAATTTCAATCTGATGATGAAAAATTTGCTGAAGCAGAAATCAAGAGTCGTGAGATTATTGATGCTTATCATTTTTTGGTAAGCATTGCTCCAGAGACAATTGCAGCAAACCTGGAAGAATATACTTCAACAACTAATGAATCGGGCATTGCTGATTACAAACACAAAGGCTTATTGCTTGAAATTTCTTTTACCGATGGAACTACTTATGAATACTTTGGTGTTCCAAAAAATGTATTCAATAAATTCATCAATTCAGATAAGCAGTATCGCTTTGCCAAAAGAAGCATTTTCAACTCTTACCTGTACCGAAAATCTAAAAAGGACGCTATAGCAGCCTAAAGAATATATGATCAATGATCAACCCAAGCTCACAAAGCCTGGGTTTTTTATTTTTCAATCTTCCCAAAAACAATCAACTGGTTTTTAACCATCCGGTAATGCTTAAGCGTGGCTGATTACTGAGCAACACCTCATGTTCCAGCTCACTACTCTTAAAAAACACACATTTCCCGTTAAGCGGAGAAATACTCTGATTGTGGTCCGAATGGTAAATACACAATTCGCCGCCATCACCCGGCTTCCAATCCAGATTCAAATACATGATCATAGTGAAAGCTCTTCCCTTATTATTCACAAACTGATCGAGATGTTTTTTATAGAAAGTTCCCTTTTCGTAAAGAGCATAATGAAATTCATATCCGGTAATTCCGGTATAGCAAGTCTGATTTAAATAGGCAACAAAACGATCCATCAAATCAAAAAATCCATTTTCGTGTACATCCTCATGTTTGCGATCGAGCCAATGTATTTTATCACTGCGAATTAATTGATTGTGAACAAGGTCTGTCTCATTTCCAATCCCTGCAGGAAGCATCTGCTTTTGCGACAACAATCTTAATAAATTGCCCTTAAGCTTAGAGGCCAGAGTTTCACTTAGGAAATTATCTGCCAGGCCAACATTATTTTTTAAATAAGTGCTGACCAAATCATCGAATGTAGTATTCAACTGAATTGATTAACATGTATGCGGAACGAATCTGCTTACCATACAAGGTAGACTATTAAACTGAGACATTTCCAATGTATTCAAACAATCAAAGAAGGAAATTCAATTTTAAGTGTTTACCTTTCAAAAAAAAAGAATGAAAACAAACCTATTCGAAAACTTCAGAAAAATAAACGAATATTTCTCTCCCAAAGTGATTGGAGAAGTAAATGATTCTTACGTTAAAATTGCTAAAATAAAAGGCAACGAACTACCGTGGCACGATCATAAAAATGAAGATGAACTGTTCTATATCATTGAAGGCGGCCTTTTAATGGAAGTTGAAAATTCAGAACCATTCACAATGAATGCAGGAGACATGTACATTGTTAAGAAAGGCACTCAGCATCGGGTATCCGCAAAGGAAGAATGCAAAATCATGTTAATTGAGAACAAAACAACTGCCCACACTGGTGATGTAAAATCGGAAATCACAAAGGACATAAAAGATCAGCTGAAATAGAAGACTATTCATACTGAGAATCATTCCTCAATTTTATTTTTCGCAACAATGTCTTTCGACATCAAATTGCTTCTAAATTCTATATCTTTATTCATAAATAATAAGCTGGTTGAGGAATATGGTGCAAATTCGAAAGTTTTTTCTAGCAACTTTACTAATAACAGGCCTTATCCTGAATGCATCAGCACAGGATAATGCGATAGTTAACAAAATAAGGTTTACAGGACTCGATACGCTGCAAAAGGAAATTCTTCTAAAGCAGATGAATACCAAAGCCAGACCTTTTACCGGGAAGTTAACTTTTTGGAAAAAAAGCACCCGATTTTCCAGTTTCACATTTGATGAAGATCTACTTCAACTGAAAAAATATTATCAGAAGAATGGCTTTTTAGATGTATCAATTACATCCGATCTTCAGCCTGACAAAAGAAACAAAAAACTTGACATCCTAATCCACATCCGTAAAGGAACTCCTATTTCCATTGGTGAGATCAACTATTCCTTAACCGGGACTGAAGCAAATATGCAAATTTTAGAATCTGTAAAAACAGTTCTTCCCCTTAAAATCGGAAACCTGTTTCAAGATGAAAAAATCATAGCTTCCGAAAATTTAATCCGCGAAAAATTCAATCGCGCAGGATATCCTTTTGTTAGGGTGGAAAAAGGCATCCATTTAAATGAAAAACTACATGTTGCAAATATTCATTTTACCGTAAGTCCTGGAAATAAAAGTTATTTTGGTGAAATTAACCTGGAAGGAAATTCAGTAATCAACAAAGCATATATCCTTAAACATGTTGAAATCAGTAAAGGTGAAGTCTTTTCTCAGGTGAAAATTGAAAAGACTCAAGAAGAATTGTTCGACATGAATCTATTCCGGTACGTAACCATTCGGGCAATGATGGATAGTGTTGACCATGATTCAGTGCCAATTGCCATTCATATAAAGGAGCTGCCCCGTTGGTCCTTAAAAATTGGCGCCGGATACGGAACTGAAGATAAAATCAGAACATCCATTCTATTCAAACGATTAAATTTTTTAGGTGGAGGACGAACTCTGTCAATTAAAGGACAGCATTCCTACTTCACTCCGCTTAGTATCGAAAGTAAATTTATACAACCCGATGTTTGGAGCAAAAATCTTGATCTTATTTTAAATCCGTTCTTCTCACGAGAACGAGAAGAAAGTTATGACGTAGACAGATTGGGAACTTCGGTTACTTTTCAGAAGGAATTGACGAAAAAATCTGCCGCTTATATTTCCTACACATTTGGTAAGGATAAGGTGGATATATCGAAAAGTAAAGACTCCTTATCGATTGAGGATGCCGACAAACTGAATCACAATAAGTCAGGCGTAACATTGGGCTACAACCGAAATACGACCAATGACATTTTTTCTCCTGAAAAAGGATGGAAATATGAAGGAACGGTGACCTATATGGGACTTGGTTTCAATTCTCAATTTCATTATTATAAAATTATGACAGAAGTTGACTATTTCCACTCACTGTGGAAGAATGTTGTTTTTGCCGGAAAATTAAAAAATGGAATTATCGAACCTACCCAAGGCGATTCTCAAAGTCCTATTGAAGATCGTTTTTTAATGGGAGGAGCTTTATCCTTACGTGGCTGGGGTCGAAATCAGATCTCACCCAGAAACGAAGCAGGAAGTAAACTGGGTGGAAACAGCATGATGGAAGCCAGTGTTGAAATAAGATTTCCATTGTACGGTATCTTTTCAGGCACAGCCTTTACGGATTTTGGAAATTCATGGTTAAACTCATGGGAATTCAAACTAAACCAGCTAAACTACGATGCAGGCTTAGGCTTGCGTGTGAAAACACCTGTTGGTCCTATTCGTTTGGATTTTGCAAGCCCATTATTCGAGGGGAAATTCAGAACCCAATTCTTTATTACTATTGGGCATGCATTTTAATGTGAAATTAAATTATTGAAGGAATGAAACGATTTTTAAAAACAGCAGGTATTGCAAGTGCAGGAGTAATTATTCTCCTGACAATTCTGCTTTTTCTCCTTTCAACCGGACTTTTCAATAATTGGATTTCGGAAACTGTGTGCCGGATAGCCAGTCAGCAACTAAATGCAGAGCTTACGATAGAAAAAATTGAAGGCAACCCTCTCTCCCATCTTCTTGTGAAGAAAATTGATTTGGAACAAAACAACAGTAAGCTGATTACTCTCGATGAACTGGAAATAAAATACAACATTTGGAAGATTGTTGGGAAAAAACTGGAAATCACATCTCTGAAATTAAATGGAACATCGGTTTTCCTGCAACAAGACAAGGATAATTTATGGAACCTTGAAAAACTGATTCCTGAGGCAGAAAATTCAGAAACTAAAGTTTCTTCTAATCCCTTTTCATGGGAAATAGAATTGGCAGATGTATCTACGAAGAATTTTGAGGCCAAAATCTTAGCGAATGACAGTACACAATTAATTCCGCAGAATGTAAAATTTGATGCTTCTCTCAGTTTCAAATTTGCAGCTGATTTCATGAATATTGATCTGCACAAACTTGAAGTAAGCACACAAAAACCATCTCTGCAAATTAAAGATTTACATTTTCAGGCAAGTTTAATTGATTCGGTATTTAGCTGGACCAATTTTGAACTTCAACTTCCTAAATCTACACTCAGCTCTGCAGGTAAGATTCCTTTCAATCAACTGCTTGGTTCCGAAGTTTCGTTTCACGCAAATCCCTTCGATTTTGAAGATGTAAACGAATGGATCCCTTCAATTCATGGCAAACCCAACATAAATCTTGAAATACTCAAAAAAGAAAATACCAGACAAATAGACTTCTCTATCAAACAACAGAATCAGATTTTTAAAATACTGGGGGAAATTAAAGACATTAACAGCTTGCCAAGTTTTCATTTCACAATGGAAATTGATAGTTTAAACGGTGAATACTGGACTCATAATGATGATCTTAAATCAAATATAAAAGGTGAATTTGAGATCAATGGAAATGGATTGAATTTCGAGGAAAACTCAATTCATGCCAAGGCTAAATTCACCGATTTAAAATATAAGAATTACGAATTGGATGATTTTATTCTGCTTATTGACAAAGACAAAAAAGAACTCGATGCAAATTTAAAAGCAAGTACTCTTTTCGGAAAGTTAGATTCCAAAATTCACATCGAAAACATCTCTGAATTTGCAACTTACAATTCCGAACTGAAAATTCGCAATTTGGATTTGAGCAAACTAAGCAGGAATAAGAATTTAAAATCAGACATTAACATCGACTTACAGGCCGTTGGCAAGGGCTTTATCCTTGGTGAACTGCAAACAAATATTCATTTAAAATCAACCAAATCAGTACTTTTCAATCAGCCAATCACAAATTTAAATGCCAACATTGTTATCAACAAAAAAGAATATCTAATTAATGATATCCATTTTGAAGCACCCTATTTAATGGCAATCCTTTCGGGAAAAGGAAATATCACCGAAAACAATCTTCTTCATTTGGAGCTGAAATCAAAAAATATAAACACCCCTTTTGTTGCACTGGGTTTGAAACCGATCGATTTTAACGGAGTAATTACAAGTGATTTGTCAGGACCTTTTAATGCTCTCGATTTTAAAAGCGATATCCATATCATAAATGCCAGACTAGACTCTCTTATTTTGCAAAATTTCAAAGCTAAACTTCATTCACGCTTTTCGGGGAATGAACTATTTGCAAATACGGATTCGCTTGAGAAAAAGGAAACCGGTACGGATATCTTTTTAAAGAACCTTTATCTGGAAATGAAAGCAAGTGCAGACTATATTGCATTTGAAAAGTACTATATGGCGAATACCAACTTAACTTTTGAGAAAAACCAAGAAAAAAGTAGTGGTAATATTACTTCCTCTACAGTTTTAGGAAATCTTAAAACCAAATTTTCTATCGAAAACCTATTTTCGATTCCTGCATATAAAATAGAAAGCAGCTTGAAAAACATTGATCTTTCCAAGATCACAAAAGACGAAAAACTCCGTTCAGATTTGAACTTCGAAATAATTGCAACAGGAAAAGGGATTCAACCTGAATCTATGAATGCTGATCTGAAGATTCAAACCGATAAATCATCCATTTTTGATTTGCCTCTTGAAAAATTTAAAGCAGAAATAAACTATAAGAAGGGAGAATATCAGGTAAACGGATTTCATATAGAAACGCCCTTTGCTTTCGCCGATTTAACGGGCAAAGGAAACTGGGAAAAGAACAATCAGCTTGAATTAAATATCAAAACTACAGATATTCAACAACTCATCTCGGCCTTAGGTACCGACAAATTACAACTTATTGGACATCTAAATGCTGAAATTAATGGTCCGGCCGATTCTCTGCAAATATCATCTTCGCTGAATGTAGATGAATTGAAACTCGATACAATCAGCATCAACAAAATAATAGCTGATGCTGAAATCCATTTTGCAGATTCAACATATTCCGGATTCATGAACCTTTTGGTGAGCGACTCTAAAATACAGAATTTTAGTCTTCAGGAACTTCATTTTAAAAGTAAGTTCAATCAGCAAAAAGCGGTTAATTCGTTCGCTTTTTTTGCCAGCGATTCTTTACATGGTAAAATTCTATCCGAACTTAAAATCAATAATAACCCAAGCATTTCCTTTCAGGATATCGTACTAAATTTAAACAACCAGATTTGGAAGGGAGGCAACGATTCCAACTACATTAAATTTAGGCAGGATTCTATTGAAGTACACCAATTTGAACTTAGCTCGCAACAAAGTGCATTAAAGGCAAATGGAATATTTGCTTTTAAAGGAATCGAGAATTTGCATATTGAAATTCAGAATCTTAACCTGATCAACATTTCAGAACTACATTTTTTGCCCTATCAGATATCAGGAAAAGTGAATGCTTTTCTCGACATTACCGGAACAGCAAACAAACCAATTATTAAATCTATTCTCACTATTGATAATCCGGAAATTGACAGCCTGCGATTTAGAAAATTCCAATCTGACATCAACTATTCAAACGAAAATATTCGTTTTGAGACTTATCTTGATGGCTATTCGGCGCGACTAATAAACGCAGAACTTGAACTTCCTCTGCACTTTTCATTTACTGAAAAGTTTATGCTTCCTAAGGAAGACAATCCCGTTCGTGCCATTGTAAAAATTGATCAACTCGATATCAATAGATTCAATCGTTTTATTTCAACAACAGGAATTGAAGCTAAAGGTTTGCTAAGCGTACAACTCAATGTTGATAACACCATGAATAATCCTCATATTAATGGTTATCTAAATTTTGGCAAGGGTGCTTTTCAATATAAAAAACTGGGAATGGATTACAGTGATATCGAAATGCGCAGTCGTCTGACAAACAACTATTTTTATCTCGACAGCCTTCTCATAAATTCCGGAAAAGGAAAATTACAACTGAAAGGTTCTGCTGAAATAGAATCCCTGGTTGATGGTGAATTAAAAAAAATTGATCTGAATTTAAAAGGAGAAAACTTCAAGGCTTTCGACTCCGAAATGGTAAAGGCTGTTATCAATACAAATCTTAGCCTGAGTGGCTCGCCCGAAAACCCTACATTTCAAGGAAAAGTCACAATTTTAAACTCAAGCCTAAATACCGATATATTCCTAAAAGAATTCAATCGTGTTTACGATGATTCCAACCAACCACTTTTGGTTACCGCTCGGAAAAATGCAGAAAAAATAGAAATAAGGTACACTGCAAAAACGAATTCGGCTCAAAAAGATCCACCATCAATTTATAAAAAACTAAAGGGTCATTTCGATATCGAAATTCCTAGAAACACGTGGATAAAAGGTGAAAATATGAATTTTGAACTGGCCGGAAATCTACAAGCAATCAAAGAAGATGAACAGATAGACATTTTCGGAACTATGAACGTGAAAAGAGGATTTTATAAAATTTATGGCCGAAGACTTGAATTTGAAGAAGGTGAAGTCACCTTAACAGGTGGAGCAACTCTAAATCCGGTTGTCAATTTCAAAGTTGCCTACGAATTCCGCGATCCGGATAATCAATTGCGAAAACTTAGCGTAAATGTAACAGGACGAATTTATAAACCAGAAGTTAAATTTTTTCTTGACGATACCTCCATCGAAGAAAAAGACGCCATTTCTTATCTGATATTCAACAAAAGTACGAACCAACTTGATACGAAAGAAAATACGTCAATGAAGAGTAGTAATATGGACATCGCTAAGAATTTTGCAATCGGCCAATTCTCGAATGTACTTAAGGATGCCCTACAATCATCACTTGGTCTGGATGTAATTGAAATTTCGGGGAAAAGTGGTTGGACGCAAGGCAGTGTATCTGTTGGTAAATACATAACAAACAATTTGTTCCTGAATTACGAACGAACATTTGCCATCGATAAAAAGGACAAAATTATTGAACCGGAAAAAATTTCAATGGAATATCAATTTTACCGCTCTCTTTTTTTACAGGCGACCAATCAGAGTTCGAATTCCGGTTTTGATTTCATTATCAAATGGACCTGGAAATAAAAGAGACCAATAAGAATTTACCAACTAGAAAACTTTCCGCTGTGCTCTTCTTGCGGCAATAATCAATAAGTACCCGGCAATTACAGGTCCGTAAGACACAAAATAATATCCCTTCATGTCGAACCAATGAAAATAGGTTCCGAGAGTAATGATACCACCAATTATCATTAAAGTCCATCCCATCAGGCGTAATTCCCGAGCCGTAAACTTCCCTTTCTTCTTCACTTCACCTCTTAACATCCGATCATCAATTGCGCGGACAATATCCTTAATTAGATCTTCTTCGATATTTTTTTCTGCCAATTCTTTACGGATTTGAGAAAAATCCATTCCCTCTATTTTCTTTTGGTGATACAGATCCACCAACTCTTTAAAATCCATTTCCATAATTCAATTGTGTTGTTAGTTCAACAAAACTAGCTACAATTGAACACATATTCAAAACAGGATTGGTAAATCTTTCAAACATTACATAAAAACCAATCATAAACACAAGAGCAATACAAACTACCACTATAATACAACTCATTAAATACGACTCATCACCATACAACTATAATCCATCACCACAAAAAGTGAACCTGCCACCACATAACTGTAATCCATAATCATAGGATTGGAATACGCAACTACAGTACTGGAATTCATTATCTTATTACTGGAATCTATCACCATACAACACGAATACACTCCAATAAACTAAACCATTTAAAGAGGAAAAACAATTCCCATTAAAAAAAACAGGCTTCCCGAATTGGGAAGCCTGTGATGTATCTAATCAAAAATATTTGTTCTATTTATAAATTGCCTTTTTAGCGGCAAGCAAAGTATTCTGCAATAAGGAAACAATTGTCATTGGGCCAACACCACCCGGAACAGGAGTTATGAAGGAAGCTTTAGGAGCCACCTCGTCAAAATTCACATCGCCCAACAGTTTCCAACCCGACTTCGTTTTATCTGACTTTACGCGGTGAATTCCCACGTCGATTACAACAGCACCTTCTTTTACCATATCGCCTGTTAAAAACTCTTTCATTCCCAAAGCAACAATCACGATATCCGCCTGACGGGTAATTTCAGCAATGTTTTTGGTGCGACTGTGACAGAGAGTCACCGTACAATCGCCGTACTCCGCTTTACGCGACATTAAAACACTCATTGGTGTGCCTACAATGTTGCTTCGGCCAATCACCACACAATTTTTGCCGGAAGTTTGAATTTTATATCTCTTCATCAACTCAACAATTCCAGCTGGGGTTGCAGGAAGATACGTTGGTAGACTTGATACCATTTTACCAACATTCATAGGATGAAATCCATCCACATCCTTTTCCGGACGAATGGTTTCAATTACTTTCGATTCGGAAATGTGCTTAGGCAAGGGCAACTGAACAATTAAACCGTCAATATCGTCGTTATCATTAATCTTTCTAATTTCGGCAAGCAATTCTTCCTCTGTAATATCCTCTTCGAAACGAAACTCTGAAGATTTAAACCCAACCATATGACAAGCTTTCACTTTTGCTGCCACATAAGTTTCACTGGCTCCGTCGTGTCCAACAATCATAGCTGCCAAATGAGGAGTTTTTCCTCCAGCCTTTTTGATTATTTCTACTTCGGCAGCAATTTCCTGCTTCACCTCTGCTGAGATTTTTTTCCCGTCGATTAATTCCATGGTCGTATTGTTTTGCTGTATAAAAAATGCCTGACCAAGTGGCCAAGCATTTCTATTTGTAAGTTTATTATCTTCGGCCTCCCATATTCCCCATCATTCGGGACATGTTTCCACCTTTTGTCATCATTTTCATTAATTTTCGCGTTTCGTCGAATTGTTTGATTAAACGATTCACGTCCTGAATGGTAGAACCACTACCATCGGCAATCCTCTTTCTTCTTGATCCGTTAATTAGTGCCGGATCTTCTCTCTCTGCCGGAGTCATCGAAAATATAATTGCTTCAACACCTTTAAAAGCATCATCATCAATATCAACATTCTTAAGTGCTTTTCCAACACCAGGAATCATAGAAGCTAAATCTTTCAGATTACCCATTTTCTTGATCTGCGAAATCTGAGACAAGAAATCGTTGAAATTAAACTGGTTCTTGGCGATTTTCTTCTGAAGCTTTCTTGCCTCATCAGCATCGAATTGATCCTGGGCACGTTCTACAAGCGAAACAATATCACCCATACCCAAAATACGATCGGCCATACGACTAGGATGGAAAACATCAAGAGCTTCCATTTTCTCGCCTGTACCAACAAATTTGATTGGCTTGTTAACAATTGAACGAATTGAAAGCGCAGCTCCACCACGCGTATCTCCATCCAATTTGGTTAAAACAACACCATCAAAATCCAAACGCTCGTTAAATTCCTTGGCTGTATTCACCGCATCCTGACCGGTCATGGAATCAACAACAAACAGAATTTCAGAAGGATCTATAGCTTTTTTAACCGCCTCAATTTCCTTCATCATTTCCTCATCGATAGCCAAACGACCAGCTGTATCGACAATCACCAAATCGTTTCCGTTTGCTTTTGCCTGCTTAATAGCATCCTGAGCAATCTTAACAGGATTCTTGCTCTCTATATCCGTATATACGGGAACTCCAATTTGTTCTCCTAATACTTTCAACTGTTCGATCGCTGCAGGACGATATACATCACAAGCAACCAACAATGGATTCTTAGAACGTTTTGTTTTCAGAAGGTTTGCCAGTTTACCTGAAAAGGTGGTTTTACCCGAACCTTGCAAACCAGCAATTAATATTACGGCAGGTTTTCCCTGAATATTTATATCAACCTGTGTACTCCCCATTAATTCAGCCAGCTCATCGTGAACAATTTTCACCATTAACTGATTTGGTTTCAATGCGGTTAGTACATTCTGTCCTAATGCTTTTTCTTTTACTGTATTGGTAAAGGACTTGGCTATAGTAAAGTTTACATCGGCATCCAAAAGGGCACGTCTCACATCTTTCAATGTTTCTGCTACATTGATTTCAGTAATTTTTCCTTGCCCCTTTAATATTTGGAAGGATCGCTCAAGTCGTTCGTTAAGATTTTCAAACATTATTATACAGATTTATATTTCACTGCAAAATTAAAAAAATCTGCTTAGCGATAAAGACTATGCGATAGAAATGTGGATAATTTTATCAATGATTTTTCAATTTCTTTGGAAATAGTATAAAAACAACACTCTTAAAATAAAAAAAGAGCGAATTCCAAAAATGAAATTCGCTCTTCAATAACAAATATATTTTTACATCCTCTCAGGAACACCAATTCCTAAAAGTTCCATTCCACTTTTTATAACCTGGGCAACCTGTTTAGAAAGCACCATTCGGAAAGCTCTTAATTCAACATTTTCCTCTTTAGCAATTGGGAAATCGTGATAAAATTGATTGTATTCTTTCACCAAATCATACACGTAATTCGCAATTTGCGCAGGACTTGTTGTATCGCCAGCTTCTTTAATGATAACCGGGTAATTAGCAATCATTTGAATTAAATTTGATTCCTTTTCAGAAATTTCAATATCTGTATTCGCAAATTCAGGAAATTCAATTCCTTCATCAACAGTCTTTTTCAAAACCGATTGAATCCGAGCATATGTGTACTGAATAAATGGCCCGGTATTCCCGTTAAAATCAATCGATTCTTTAGGATTAAACATCATATTCTTTTTAGGATCGACCTTAAGAATAAAATATTTCAACGCTCCCATTGCAACCTTATTGTACACATCCTCAGCCTCCTCTGTTGAATACCCTTGCAGTTTACCCAATTCGTTTGAAGTGTCGCGAGCCGTATTTACCATTTCGTCCATTAACTCATCAGCATCAACAACAGTTCCTTCGCGGGATTTCATTTTACCTTCAGGCAATTCGACCATACCGTATGAAAGATGCTGAATTTTATTACTCCATTCGTATCCCAGTTTACCTAAAACTAACGACAACACCTGGAAATGATAATTTTGTTCATTACCAACAACATAAATATGCTCATCGATACTGAATTCATTGAATCGTTCGTAAGCTGTACCAATATCCTGAGTCATATAAACAGAGGTTCCATCATCACGTAACAATAGTTTATGATCCAATCCGTCTGCCTCAAGGTTAGCCCAAACAGAACCAGTATCTTTACGGTACAAAACTCCTTCTTCCAAGCCTCTTTCAACAATTGCCTTTCCTTTCTTATAGGTTTCCGATTCGAAATAAACTTTATCGAAATCAACGCCCATTTTTTGATAGGTAACATCGAAACCAGCTAAAACCCAGTCGTTCATTTTTCTCCACAAAGCAACAACTTCCTCGTCGCCCGCTTCCCATTTCACCAACATTTCCTGAGCTTCCAACAACAACGGAGCTTGTTTTTTAGCTTCATCAGCATCCATTCCGTTAGCAACTAAAGCTTCAATTTCTTTTTTGTATTCCTGATCGAATTTCACATAGTATTTTCCAACCAAATGATCTCCTTTTAAACCTGTTGATTCAGGAGTTTCACCTTCGCCAAAACGCAGCCACGCAAGCATCGATTTGCAAATATGAATACCACGATCGTTCACCAAATTTACTTTGATTACTTCGTAACCGTTCGCTTTTAATATTTGGGCAACAGAATATCCTAATAAATTATTTCGAATGTGCCCCAAATGCAATGGCTTATTTGTATTTGGTGAAGAATACTCAATCATCACTTTTTTAGCACCGGCCTCTAACTTTTTAAAGCCATAGTTTTCCGATTGAAATGCAGTATTCAACACTGATATCCAATAAGAACTGTCAATAACCAAATTCAAAAATCCTTTTACAACATTAAAAGCAGTAACCACTTCGATATTTTCCATCAAAAAACTACCAAGATCATTGGCTGTAACCTCCGGTGATTTTTTTGAAAAGCGCAAAAAAGGAAATACAACTACCGTTAAATCACCTTCAAATTCACGTCTTGTTTTTTGAATTTGAACTGTATCATCATCAATTCCCTGACCATAACAACTATTCACGGCCTCTACAACCTTACCTTTTATAATGCTTTCAATACTCATCTGAAAATTCTTTATTTCGAATTCAACTATTTACAAACTATATCTTCTACCAGGTTAAAACTAACTTTTAGCCAGTCTAACTTTTCTATGTGTGAACTGACCCAAAAATCACCCGATAATACGAATGTGCAAAGATAATACGAATAAAATAAATAGTTCCCTACATTTAGAAAAAAGTCATTCATAACCATGTTTATGGAATCCCTCAAATAGCCCCATCTATTTAACTTCTGATAAAGCAACATTACTTACCTTTGAAAAAGCACAAAATTTTGTTTGGCTTTAAATTTGGTATTCTTTGACTCATTGTAAATTATATCGATAGCAAAACAACAAAAACTTTCATTTAAAGTTACATCAGTTAATCGCACATATTCTTAAGCACAAAAGAATGAAAAACATACTGCTTCTTCTATTTTCATTAATCATCACCTTTCACGTTGCAGCAACCGTCCAATCAGAAAAAATCGATTTTACAATTAAAAACTCAAATCTTGACCGAGTAATCGAAATTGCCCAATCCTACTTCAATTCAAATAATACTGAAGCTTTAAAATTAAGCTTGCAGGCCGCTAAAAAAGCACTTGAATTTGAGAACATGAAACAATACGCAATCGCGAATGAATTATTAGGAAGAATATATTTGTATCAGGGAGAATTGAAAAAAGCTAAAACCTGTATTGATGCTTCTTTTAATTATTGGAAAAGCATGAGAGACACTCTTAAAATGAGTTTTTGTTATGGCTATTTAGGCGATTTAAACTATTCGACATGTAAATATGATACCGCCGAATTGTTTTATCAAAAAGGATTTGAATTAAAAAAACTAACCAAGGACAGTATTAATTTCAGTTTTAGCTACAATGCCATTGGCAATATAAAATTAGAAAATTGCAAGTACGATGAAGCATTACAAAATTACCATAAGGCATTGGAGTTAAATATACGCTTTAAGAACAATTCCGGCATTTGCTACACTCACAATGCATTGGGGAATGCTTATTTTGAAATTAATGATCTGGAATCATCAAAAAAACATTTCGAAAAAGCTCTGGAAATTGGCAAAGAAAATCATCTCGACAAAAATATTGCATATACTTTAAACCATCTGGCAAAACTGCACAACAGATTAAGCAATAGAACTACAGCCATTGATCAATACAATGAATCGTTACAAATCAGTAAAAAACTGTTATCGAAAAATGGGATAGGACTATCATACATGGGAATTGGTGAGGTCTATCAAACCCTCATGCAAAATGACAAAGCTTTAGAATATCTGCATAAAGCACTAAAGCTTTTTGAAGAGCTTGGATCTCAAAAAAATATTGCGAATTGCTACTTAAACATTGGTATGGTTTTATATGAAATGAAGGATCACGCCATGGCTCGGGAAAAGTTTCAAAAATCAATAGAAATAAACGAACGAATCGGGTATTTAAAAGGCAGCGCTGATGCTTATCGCAAAATAGGGAACACTTATTACCAAGAAAAAAATTACCCTCTTAGTCTTGCCAACTATAATAAATCGCTTTCCATTCAAAGAAAAATAGGCAATTTAAAAGGAATTGCATCCTGTTATACAAATATTGGTTTAATTCATGTAAAAAGAGATAGTTTGGCGTTAGCCATGGATGTTTTCAACAAGGCAATTGTTATTAATATGGGTATTAATAATATTGGTGGAGTTGCATCGACTTACAACAATTTGGGTGCCCTATATAAGACTAAAAATAACCACAAACTGGCAATTCAATATCTGTTAAAAAGCTTTAATATAGCCTCTGAAATTGACCGAAAAACACTCATGGCTGAATGTGCAAAAAATTTATCAGAGATTTATTCATCCGATAAAAATTATAAACAATCCTTGCACTATCACCAATTGTATTTCGATTTGTACAACCAAATGTACAATGCACAAATGGAAAATAGAATTGGTTGGATTCAGATGCAAAACGAAAGAGAAAAACGCGTAACTCTGGAAAAAATTTTCGCCAATGAAAAAGCAATCGAAAAAGAGAAATTAAATAAGCAATCCCTTATCAATTCATTTTTAATGGTAATTGTAGTTCTCATTCTACTCTCAATAACATTAATTTATAGTCTTTACCTTGCTGTGAAAAAGGCAAATAAAAAATTAACCAGCGAAATTACGGTAAGAAAAAAAGCAGAATTACAACTAGAGGACAATCACCGGAATCTTGAGAGTCTCGTAAAAATACGGACGCTTGAATTAATTAAAGCAAAAGAAAAAGCGGAACAATCGGATCAATTAAAATCCTCCTTTTTAGCGAATATGTCTCATGAAATCAGAACTCCAATGAATGCTATTATTGGGTTTTCTAAATTACTGACAATGACCAATTCTGCAAAAAAACAAAGTCATTACACATCAATTATTTATGAGAACGGACATATTTTACTCACTCTTGTCAACGATATCATGGATATTTCGATGATTGAATCGAAGCAGTTGAAAATTAAAAAAACCAGTTTCAAAGTTTATCCAATGCTCGAAGAATTAAAAAGCATTTTCGACGAGCTTAAATATACTGACAAAAAGAATCATATCGAATTTACTATTCACAGCAATGATATACCTAAAGATCTAACAATTAACTCTGACCGGGTTCGAATAAAACAGATTCTAATAAACCTCTTGCGAAATGCTTTAAAATTCACAAAATCGGGTCATATTGATTTTGGCATCGAATTGATTGAAGACAAAATACGCTTTTTTATTAACGACTCAGGCATTGGCATTCCATACGAAGATCAATTTTTAATTTACGATCGATTCAGACAGGCAAGCAATAATTCTGCAGAGCACGGAGGCACAGGTCTGGGACTAACAATTTCAAAGAGTTTAGTTGAATTACTAAATGGTAATATTTGGTTTACATCGAAACCAAATGTGGGAAGCCAATTTTATGTAGATCTTCCTTTGCAATCAAATCCAATTAAAATAAGCTCCGACACTTCAAAATACGATAAGGAAACAGATTTTACCGGAAAAAAAATATTGGTGGCTGAAGATAAAAAATCAAATTTCCTTTATATTAAAGAAGTACTCCGAAAGACAAATGCAGAAGTAACCTGGACAAAAGATGGGGCTGAAACAGTTGAGCAGTTCAAATTAAATCATTTTGACTTGGTGTTAATAGACATTCAATTACCAAAAATTGACGGATACGAAGTTACCAGGAAAATAAAGCTGCAAAAACCACATGTACCCGTAATTGTTCAAACTGCATTTAACCATCAGGATGAAGTGCAAAAACGTTCAGAATCGGGCTTTGATGGCTTCATAACAAAACCCTATACCGGGAGTGAGCTTCTTCGTATCATATCACAGAATCTATCTTAAAATGTTCTTCCCCAACTCTCAGATACTTCCTGCCAACCATTATCATTTTTGATAAAAAAATACCTCTGTTATGAAAAAAGCAATTTTACCATTATTTATTATCATCACTCTAAGTAGTAAGTAGTTTTCTTTTATATCCTGATGTAGAAAACAGGTCTGATTATGCAATTGTAATTGACTAAAATTGGAGGAACCGGTGGTATAATCGGCCTTAACAAAAACGGTAATATTGTAATAAAAATGAATACAGTTGGGATATACAGAGCTTATTACAATTCAAAAGAGGAAACTAAGGTATTGTTCTATAAATGAAAATAATTTATTTTGCAAAATAAATATTTCAGGCTAAATTGAGCTTAGTCAACAATCACACAAAAAATAAGCTATGAAGATAAACCTTAACGGAAAATGGAAAAACCAGTACGATTCAGAAATGGATTTAACTGTTACAGAAAATCGTGTAAGCGGAACATTTCAAACTGCAATAGGGCAACCCAAATTCGAAGAGAAATTTGAACTAACAGGAAAAATCAATGCTAATGTTATTGCATTTATGGTAGATTTTGGAAAGTACGGATCTTTAGCTTGTTGGACAGGTCGTTTTGAACTGGATGAATCCGAGCCTGTTATTCACACCATGTGGCATTTGTCGCAAAGCGAAGGTGGTGAAGAAGAACAGCTTGCCAAAGCAATTCTTACCGGAGTGGGGACTTTCAGAAAACCATAGGTATAAATTAAGGGGCTAAATTAATTAGCCCCTTATTCATGTATCTTAAATTAGACTGCAACATCTAAATTATCAATTTTACCAAGTAGGTCGTGTGTTGAATCTAACAAATCATCGTATATAGACTTATAATGATTCTTGATTTCTTTTGCTGTTTTACCGCTTGATTTTTGATTAATACGAGCAATATAATCATTTCGCGACGCTGTAGCCTCATTCATGATAACATACACGTCTTCCGACTTTTCACGCCCAAAGAAATTCAAATGAATGATACCTCTCATTAGTATCTCGTTTGTTAGGAAATTTATGTCTTTTTTAAAATTTCTTTTGCTTGCCATAATTACAATTTTAGAATTTGATGATGGCTAAATTACTAAAAATACCAAGAGAATGCATTCCAAAATTTATAATTCACACACATATTTTATAATCTTAAAATCATTGCAATTGGTGAGTAAAAAAAGTTTATTTGTAGTTATAAATCTACATTAAGAATAGAGGCTGTTGATTATGAGTGAGTGTTTCCATTATATTTTTCTAAAAAATGAAAAAGCAACACCTGCTAAAGATTTTAATGATAAAATCTTTTTGCAGGGAATAAGCCTGTATGAAGTTATTCGGGTCGTTTCCGGGAAAGCTTTATTTCTTGAATCACATTTCCAACGATTAACAAATTCGGTTGCTTGTCTTGAACAGAGCCTTTGGTTAAACCTGAATCAAATTAAAGAAAGTATTTCCAATTTAATTGCATTGAACGATTCCCAAAACGGCAATATCAAATTAGTATTTCATATCGATGGTGAAAATAAAACTTATCTGGCCTATTTTATTCAACATTATTACCCCAACGAAAATCAGTATAAGAATGGTGTTAAAACTCTTGTTCATCAGGCCGACCGACCAAAACCAAATGCAAAAGTATACAACCACTCCCTTCGTTCTACAACCAATAAATTAATTAAAGAAGCTGAAATTTTTGAAGTACTGCTCCTAAACTCTATGGGAAACATTACTGAAGGAAGCAGATCCAATCTTTTTTTTATTAAGAACAATGAGTTGCATACTGCATTGGATACAGATGTTTTACACGGAATTATTCGCAGTAAAGTAATTGAAACAGCAGAAGAACTTAAAATTCCTATTCGAAAACACGCTATTAAGTATGATGATTTACCAAGTTTCGAAGCGGCCTTTTTAACTGGCACATCATTACTGATTTTACCAATAAAAAGAATCAATTCAATTAGTTACTCAAGCTCTCATAAGATTATTAGCAGGTTGTCTGAAGTTCTTCGAACTAAAATCAGTGAATATTTAAAGTAAATATCTTATTGTTTAGGAAATCCTATCTCTACTTTAGTTCCACTTGAGAACCCATTTTCATCTGTCAAGTCTTCAATAAAATAATTATACTCCCGATCATTACTCAGAACTTTATTCAATAATTTAATTCTATCCTGTGTAATAATCATTGTTTTATGATGGATTTTAATATTCGAATCCTCTTGCAGGTCTTTGGTCTTTTTACGCCCAACACCATTATCCTTAATAATACATCTTAAATACCCATCCAGTTCAAGCTCAAAATTCACATCAAGATTTCCCTTTGTCTCCAATGCTGCAAACCCATATCTTATTGCATTTTCCAAAAATGGCTGTATTAGCATTGGTGGCAATTTAGACTTAAAAGGATTAATTGCTGTATTTACAGTTATTTTGTATGAAAATTTATTAGAAAACCGCATTTGCTCCAACTTCAAATAAAGTTGTAAATAAGCAATTTCATCCGATAAAGAAATAAAATCCTTATTTGCATTTTCAATCTTCTTTCGCAACACATTCGAAAAATCTGAAAGATATTCCAGGGCACTCTCTTTTTTCTCTCCCAAAATATAACTTTGTATTGAATTTAAAGAATTAAAAATAAAATGCGGATCCAACTGATCTTGCAATGACCTCATTTTTAAACCAATAACCCTATTGAATTGTTTAGTCCTTGCCTTTTCTCTTTTTCTAATAAAATATGCATAACACCACATTCCGGCATAAACAATTCCTCCTAAAAACAAACCCGACAATAGTATAAACCACCACATTTTCCACCACGGAGTCTTCACGATAATATCAAAAGCAAAAGGCATAACGAGACCTTCGCTTAAATGTTTCCCTTCCACTTTTAAGGTATAATTTCCACTTGGCAAATGAGAAAATACAGCCTCTGAAGAATTGCTCCAATTTGACCATTTCTCATCAAATCCATCTAGCAAATATCGAAACCGAACATTTGATACATTTTGGCAAAAATCTATCCCAAACGTAAAAGATAAATCATTCTCATCATAATTTAACTCAATTGGTGAAATTGGTGAATTAGTCCATTCATCTGCCTGCTTACCATCTGGAATCCAATCTTCATTATGAATCCGAACTGATTTAAGACTGATTTTACTCTCAAAATGATTTTTATTGTCAATATCTGTCTCAATTTTCAGTAGCCTATTCTTTGTCTTTACCCAAATATCCTGATTCTTATCAATAACTGACTGTTCTCCGGTTTGGTCGAAATACCCGTCTTTAGAGTTCCAGAATTTAAATTTTAAATTTGAATTTTTCAACCATGAATTGTACTCAAAACGATGTACCCCCAAATTCGTTCCGCACCACAATGAGCCATCCTTTAAATATTGGATTCCTTGAATTGACGTCCCTACTAATCCATCCAAACCAGTAATAGAGTCAATAACAACCAAGCTATTCAATTTACTTTTCATTTTGTAAATCAAACCATTATTTCCACCGGCAATAATTGTAGAATCCGGCAATACCAGTATATCATTTAATACATTGTGAATATTCGAATTCTTTCTGTTAAAAATCCTAAATTCATTATTTTTGAATTGAACAATACCTTTCTGCCGGGTTGAGATCCATATCGATGAATTCTTCGCAACCATTTTACTAACACCAATGCTGGCCGACTTTGGAAATTTCAATATTGGTTTTTGTAAATCCAATCCGCTTTTAGAATAAAACTTAAATTGATTCTGCCAGAAACAAAGTAATTCGTCATCTTCTGTAAACACAAAATTTTCAGCGGGAGTAATTCCAATATATTTTAATTGATAGCTATTTGTGCTAAAGGTGTAAAAACCTCTATTTGTTGATATCCAAACCAGTTCGTTCTTGTCTGTGCCTAATTTATAAATCGAGAAATCTTTGGGACACTTAAATTCCCCACTAGCCAGAGAACAGAAATCTTTAACCAATAAGTGGTGCTGAACCTGAGAATCTTGAAGAATACTAATTTCATTTTTGCTTGCTACAATAATATTTCCTCTCCGATCACAAATTAAATCCTGCAAAAGAATATTTTTAAATCCCAACAGATCAGAATCGATGTAGGTGAACTTTGAATTTTGCAATTGAATTAAACCGTGGTTATGCGTACCGATCCATAAATCATCGTATTCTTTTCTTAAAAAAATAGAATGAATAACGTACTCATCCAACATTTTCTCAGCAGATAAATCTGATAATAAATCACCACAAAGTCTTATCAATTTTTGTTTCTGTATCTCTTTTTCAAAATATCTCAACAAATAAAAGTCTTGGGTTCCATTCCCTTCAACTTCAACAACATCACAAACTAATTTCTTTTTTGTTTTCGTTTTAAGGGTAAACGGTTTACCTGATTCCAGAAGATTCCTTAACTCAATACTATTGTTTTGATAACCGATTTCAACTACGGGTAAATTTGGTTCGATATGGGATTCCCGAACCTTTCCCGATTCCATTTCAAATTCAACATTCTCTTTTTGAGAGACACTGTTCGCAACAAATTTATTTTGAAATTGTCGAATTTTAAAAACGGGCTTCTTCCATAAATTACCGATTTGTTTCAATTTGGAGTTTTGCTCTTTGTATACAAATACCCCTTCTGATGATCCAAGAATTAGATGATCACTTGCAGCATTTTTCACAAGACACGCAATACCGCTCTCTTCTGCTACGGAATCCAACTGAAAAATTGAAAGTTTCTTACCATCAAATTTACAAAGACCAACGCCTTGTGCCGAAAACCATAAATTCCCTTTTTCGTCTTCACAAATTGAGTTAATTCTTTCTCCCTGCAGTCTTGAAAGTTCTTTCCGAAACTTAATCTCATCACCAATAAATTCAAACAATCCTGCATCGGTAGCAAGCCAAACCAGCCCTCTTGAATCTTCGAAAATATCAAGAACAATATTACTGGGAAGTCCATCAGCCATTGAAAAGTTCCTTGTTGATTGCAAATACGCTTTTACGCATATTGGCATCCCAACAAAAAATAATATGATTAAGAATAATACTCTTCGGCTAAAAATCATTCTGCAATAATAGTAAATAAGAATAAATTAAAAATGTGTCAAATGTGTCAAGTGTTATTACAACTACTTATTTACTGAAAAATTGTATTAAACATGCTCGAATAATTACTACTCAGGATACTTTATCCACATCAAAACCAAGCCAAAACATAAGTTTGCTTATTTACGATGATTCTGAATTACAAATAACAAGTATGATTTCACAAGAATTAAAGTCAAAAGATTAACAATTTTCAATTTGTTTCGTATTTAATTTATGATTTTAAAACATAAAAAGGCTCAATTTTAAATTGAATTTGTAAACCATTCATATAATTTCACTTCTTTTGTTCTCTTAATTACCAATTGAGAAAAATTATTTTATGAAATATACTTTCACTGCAACAAATTTAGCGAAGCTTAGCGAAGAGTATTCTGAGAATCAAAATTTTGTTCTCAATACACTCCCCCGGTTAAAAATTCTTCACGCAATAAAAAAAGACCTAAATACAATTACTGATTTGGAATGGAACATAGAATACAGTCCTGTCAATATAAATATGAACCGTATAACAATCCACTATCAAAATCAAGCATGTAAAGATTTCAATTTTTTTTATGAAATTCCAATTTCCTTAAATTTTGAACTACGGGTCTATCTTTCCAACTCATCCATCCATTTTATTGATTTGTACAATTTTCTTCTTGAAAAGGAAATTCTGACCAAAGATCAATTTTCGATAAAAGCGGCTTATCATACTATTCCACATTTCGTAATCAACAAAAAAACGAAGCGTTACGACATAAGCATCATCAATAAATATTCTAACACAAATGAGTTTAATAAAAACTTAATTGATGAAAATGTGAAGAATGATATTCAATCCGGATTTGAAATATTTAATCCGGTTTTTGACCAAATAATAGAACAATTCAAAATTTGAGTTAATTTTAAAATATGAATTTAAGGCCTTTAAAGCAAAAACAAAATAATCTTAGTATTAGTAGAGCCTACTTTTTACTATTTCTTGTCTTAACGGTAAGCTTTCTTGTTGGAATAGGAGGCATTTGGATCTATAAAGAAGTCTCAAAATTCACAATTGAATCAGAAGCACTTAGAATTAAATCCATCGCTCAACAAAAGAAATTGCTGATAAGTAAAACCGAAGAGTGTACTAATTTTATCAATTATCAAAATACTCAGGCCGAAAACAGAATTAAAAACAGACTTAAAAACTTTGTTAATCAAGCACATGCTATTGCATCAAACATTTACAGACAAAACAAAGGGAAAATCTCCGATCAGGAAATAAAACGCAGAATTAAGCAAGCTATTTCCCCCATGCGTTTCTCGAATGATAAAGGATATGTTTTTATTAACACCTTGGCTGGAAAAGGTATTTTATATCCTTTATCGAAGGAAAAGGAGGGTCAGAATTTAATTGATTTTCAAGATCTTAATAAAAATTATCTCATTAAGAATGAAATCAACTTAATGATGTATCAAGACGAAGCTTACACTAAATATGAAAATCCGAATAAAGTAAAAAACAAATACAACGCTTACACGAAGGTCTCATATATCAAGAAATTCACACCTTACAATTGGTACTTTGGAAGCTTCTCCTTTTTAGATGACCTGCAAGATGAAAATCAAAAAGAAGCGTTAAATAGAATTAGTCAAATCAGCCTTGCAGATAATAATTCCTTCTTTGTATATAAAAAAGATGGAACCTGTCTGCTTCATAATAATACTGAGAGTATTGGGAAAAACTATCGAGATTATAAAAATGCTCTTCGTAGAGATAATGTTGAAAATCTTTTATCACACGCAGAGTTAAAAAAGGAAGGTTTTATTGAATATGAAGATCCTTATTCGAATCGAGGCACAAAGGTCTCGTATATTGCAACAATTGAAGATTGGGATTGGGTAATTGGAGCAGGTATATATACAAGAGACATTGACGCAAACATTCAAACAGCTCATATTGAATTGCGGGAAACGGTTTTAAATTATATTTATCAGATTATTATTTTGATTGGAATTGCCATTCTAATCTTCTATTTCACTTCGAAATTTATTTCAAAAAAGATGAATCGAAACTTCGTTTCATTCAATAATTTTTTCCGTAAAGCATCCACTCAATCCATTAAAATTAATCCTGATGAATTATATTTCCCGGAATTTCGGGATATGTCGAAAACAATTAACAGAATGATTGATATTCGTAGTCAGAAGGAAAAAGAATTAGAAATTGCTAAGGAACGTGCGGAGGAATCTGATCGTTTAAAATCTTCCTTTCTTGCCAACATGTCTCATGAGATACGTACTCCAATGAATGCTATTATTGGATTCTCGGAGTTATTACAAGAAGATGACATACCTTACGACACCAGAAGACAATTTTTCAGTCATATAAAAAACAGTGGAAACTCCTTACTAAATTTAATTAATGATATAATCGATTTTTCAAAAATTGAATCGGGTGAGCTTAAAATTTCAAGAACTATTTTTAATTTAAATCAGCTTTTTGATGAATTGCATCACACTTTCGAAAAAATTAAAACAGATAAAGGGAAAGATCATATTGATCTTCAGTTTTTGAAAGGCTTAAATGACGAACAATCTGTTATTTACACTGATCCCTTTCGCTTAAAACAAATTATTACAAATCTCATTGAAAATTCGTTAAAGTTCACCGAAAAAGGCAGTGTTATAGTTTCGTATCAACTAAATGAGGATGAAATAATCTTTTCGATAAGAGATACTGGGATTGGAATATCTAAAGACAAACAAGATGTTATTTTTAATCAATTTAGACAAGCCGATGATTCCCATGCCCGAAAGTATGGGGGAACTGGTCTGGGACTTTCCATATCAAAAAAACTGGCAAAACTTTTGAATGGGAAAATGTGGCTGGAATCTACCGTAGATGTTGGAAGCAGTTTTTTCATCAGCATCCCTTATCAGAAAGAAAAGACTCCTACAGTAAATTCGACATCAAATAAGAATTCTGATTTCGATAAAAAACTAGCGGGGAAAAAGATTCTGATCGTGGATGATTATAAGGTGAATCTCACCCTCTTGGAAAAGATGCTTAAAACGACAGGAGCTGAACTCATCATTGCACAAAATGGAGAGATGGCTGTTGATTATTGCATGAAAAACCATTTTGATTTGATTCTATTAGACCTGCAGATGCCAAATTTAAATAGCTACGACACGTTTAAACTAATTAAGAAAGATAGCCCATACACAAAAATAATTGCTCAAACTGCGTATGTAGTAGCCAATGAAAAAGAACAGGTTCTTAAATCGGGATTTGATGGCTTCATTGCCAAACCAATTATCAAACAGGAATTAATTGAAATTATCCACAGGATGATTTAATGAAAGTTTAGAATTTCGGACACTTAATTCGACCAATTTGTCTTCGACGCCTAAGATTTTTTTCCATAGAACCTGACGATCTGTTTTTAAATCTCATTAAAAAAGAAATTTCGTGAGCTCCTGTGTTTGTGTGTATTAATTTAGAAACCGTTTTGTCGTAACTATAAGAAACTTGCCACCAATCACGAATAATTCCTAATTGCAGGATTATTGCATCGTATTCCAACTCTAAATTATCTCTGTACCACATTCCGTAAATGACAGAACCTTTTGAGAGATATAAGCCGTAATTTAGTTGTCTGTTAGCCCCTTGTTGCTGAAGTAAAAGATTAGGAGCTAAACTGAAATCAGCTCGATGTAAACCATTTCGGAAAACCGGCACATTAACACCACAATGCAAAGTGTACTTTCTTGGCAACTTAGAATAGTCACTTTCATTTTTAAAAGTTTCATCTGGTTCAGTTATATGATGAGCAGCAAACCCAATAAACCAATTTTTATAGGAAGCGATCATCCCGGTTGAAAAATCGAAATAATTCCTGCTTAAGTGATCAATAGCCCCTTCTCCTGTAAAAGGATTTATCAAACCATTGATATAAAATTCATCAGTCTGATCCGGATAAGTAAAATTGGTATCATCCAACTTTCGTTGAATAAATGAAACCTGAAAGCCTGTTTTTATCAACAAATCACGTGATACCCTAAGTGTGTATGAATACATCCCGCTTGCCGTTGTGGTACTAATTGTTCCATCGCCTTGTTCATCCTGCATAATCTGAAGTCCAAAACCACCCCCAAGCGCATTTACATATTGATCGTAAGCTACACTATAGCTTATGTACGCTGAGTTTAATTCAGGCCACTGATTTCTGTATCCAAATGAAATTCTGGGATCGAAATCGGAACCGGCAAATGCCGGATTCAAATAAATTTTATTCGCGTAGAACTGAGAGAACTCTACATCTTGTGAAAACAGATTTAAAGAATTCAATAATAGTAGAATAACACTTACTATTTTCAGTTCGTTTCTCATTATCTAAATAAGGTTACGGTACCGTGAGCCCGTTCTTTTCCACCATAAAAAATCATCCAAACATAAACGCCAATTTCAGATTCTTCTCCTTTATAGGTTCCGTTCCAACCATCGTATTTTAACTCATTATTACTGACAACATCTCTTCGCAACTCGAAAACCTGCTCACCCCATCGAGAATAAATATACAATTCAAAATCGGTAACTACACCTTTAAAAACAGGATAAAATATTTCATTTGGGCCTTTCCCGTTTGGTGTAAAAACATTTGGAACAACCATTTTAGGTTGTAACAATTTCACTGCTGCTACTGATTGTGCAACACAACCAAAATCATTCATTACCTGAACAGAATAATCGCCGGGTTCTTCAACCTCAATACTTCTCCAATCTGATCCTGTGCTCCAATAGTAAGAAGAATAACCCGCACCAGCGTCTATCGTAACTGTCTGACCTTTGTAAAAACTTAAGGTATCTGCAGTCAAACTTAACTCAGGGCTAGGATAAACCTCTACATGCAACGTATCCGTACCCATTATACCGTACACATCCCAAACACTTACGATATAATTGCCCGATTGGTTCACATTAATTGTTCTTGTCGTTTCACCGGTACTCCATTTATACTTTTCCCAGTGCCCTGGATCCAGCATAAGAGAGGTTCCCTGACAAATACCGGCATTTCCCCCCAAATTTATATTTGGAACAGGATTCACAGCTACTTTCACTTTCCCATTACCTCTGCAACCATTCATATCTACAACATTCACAGCGTACACTCCGTCTCGATCCACTTTTAAAAATTGTGAGCTTTCCTGATTGTTCCACTCATACTGAACATACCCACTACCTGCATCAAGTAAAAGAGTAGTTCCCTCTGCAATTGTAGTATCCCGTCCCAAATAAACATTCGGATTATCGTGAACAAATATTCGAATTTCGTCATGTCCAACACAACCAAAATCATCAGTGGCTTTCAAAGTAAATTCACCCTCTTCGTATACATAGATTTCTTTTGTTTGTCCTCCGGGAATCCATTCTGAATGATAACCATCCGGCGCTTCAATAATCAACTCTTCACCTGAACAAATAAACAAGTCAGGGCCCAAATCAACTATCGGAAGATCATGAACAATTACATTCACAGAATCGTAACCAATACAACCATTCAAATCTCGAACCTCAACAGAATAAACACCACTGGTATAGGCCAATCTTGTCTGAGTTGTAATTCCATCGCTCCACAAAAAGCTTTCTCCATCACCTATATCCAACATCACAGATTCTCCAAAACACATATCAATCTGATTTGGAAGAGAATCAATTGGCAGATGAATTATTTCTACATGTACACTGTCGGAGCCAAAACATCCATTCTCATTTATAATATTTAGAGTGTACCATCCAGTATCTCCAGCCTTGATTGAATAATTTGTTTCGCCCACTAACTGAGAACCATCCTTATTCCATTGATACGAATATCCTGTTTGAACAGGACCTTCTATATATGTTGAATCTCCATAACAAACCAAATTTGTTGAGTAAGATAAATTAAAATCAAAAACCGGATAAAAATCTACGGCAACACTATCTGTTACAACACATCCGTTTTCATCTGTAAAATCAACAAAGTAATTATTTACATCAGATACTGTAATTGTCTGAGTGGTTTCGCCAGTATTCCATAAATAACTACCAATTTGAGTTCCTGCATCAAGAACTACAAAATCTCCATCACAATGTGTCTGATCAACACCTAAATCTACAACCGGATTTGCATGAATGGTTGCGTTCGCATAGTCTGTTGCGGAACAACCGTTGGCGTCAGTTATTGTTACTGAATAGTTGCCACTCGCTGAAACTGTAATGCTTTGAGTAGTTTCTCCGGTACTCCATAAATAAGTTGATCCAACATTGCCGGCATCGAAAGTAATCGTGTTTCCGGCACAGCTTGACTGATCTGCTCCCAAATTAACGGTTGGGTTCGGGTTTATGATTGCATTGGCATCATCTGTTGCTGAACAGCCGTTGGCGTCTGTTATTGTTACGCTGTAATTTCCTGATGCAGAAACAGTGATTGTCTGAGTAGTTTCTCCGGTACTCCATAAATAAGTTGATCCAACATTGCCGGCATCGAAAGTAATCGTGTTTCCGGCACAGCTTGACTGATCTGCTCCCAAATTAACGGTTGGGT
>NZ_JAUCMW010000002.1:0-13187 GCF_030372765.1 Labilibaculum sp. K2S
GCAGTTAGCAGTTAGCAGTTAGCAGTTAGCAGTTAGCAGTTAGCACAAAATTAAAAGTTTCAAATCTGTACTCAGAGCTTTAAGTCCGTGAATTTAAAGTAAAACACAAATGTAACAATACAAAAAAAACGCCGTTTCGATTGAAACGGCGTTTTTTTGTATTCTAATATATCTTATGGCTGTTGACTATAGGTATGAACGCTAAACTGTGCTGATGGCAGGTAGTTAACTCCAAACCAACAGATCAACAATACTACAAAAGCCAAAGCAAGAATCCATAATATAATTCCAAGGTATACTAACCAAATTAATAATTTATTGTTCTTGATATTCAATCGTTTTATATCGACGGAACCAAATATGCAACAGATACAATTTAATTTTAATAAGCACTGATTTTAATCTTTATTGGAAACACTTTACGCAATCAAAACAGACATTTATCTGCGATATTAAAGATAAATGTCACAAGACGAAAAAGAGATTTACTTACTTACAACAAGTTACATGTTTTACAAAAAAAATAGTGTGTAATGCAAACGGCAAGTGTAACTTAAGCTATTTTGAAATTATAAAGAAAAGCGTATCTTGAACTCCCGTATTCGGAAACTGAAGGTATATAAGGTTTTAATCCGAATTACAATAAAATTCTTTCACGAATTAAATAGTTATCCAAATATGAATAAGTTTCTGAATTTCCTCTTCTCTATGCAAATGATGGGAGTGCTCATCATTTTATTTGCTTTCTCAATTGGAACTGCAACCTTTATAGAAAATGATTTTGGCACTTCTGCGGCCCGTGTATTGGTTTATGATGCCTGGTGGTTCGAATTAATGATGCTTTTACTAAGCATTAATTTGGTTGTGAATATCTTCCGATACAAGCTCTACAAAAAAGAGAAATGGTCTATATTCCTGTTTCATGCAGCCTTCATTATTATTTTTATAGGCGCAGCGGTTACCCGATATATTGGTTACGAAGGCAATATGCACATTCGAGAAGGACAAACAACCAATCAGATCACCACGATGAGTTCCTACATTAATATTCAGGCACGAACCAATAGCAAGATCAGTCAACTAAGCGAAAAAATTACTGTTTCATCGGTAAAGACAACTAAATTTAGTGATGATCTGAATATCGACAATAAAAATGTTGAGGTATCACTTAAAACCATGATTCCTAATGCTCAATCAACCATTGCACAGGATCTGAATGGTTCGCCGATTATTGAGATGGTTGCGGTTGGTTCAACCGGAATGGCAGGAATGCAAAATTTAACTTTAGCTTATAACGAACAAAAAAACATAGGTACTAATCTTATCGTATTTGGTGGCAATCCCAATGCAAATACTATTGTTTTCGATTACTCGGATAGTTTAAGAGTAATTTCTCCCTTTGAATTTTCGGAGGTAAGTATGATGGGCGGAGATCCAATTCCAATGGAAGCTAATAAATGGCACGTAGTATTCCCTAAGAAATTATACGATTTAAACGGCACCAAAATAGTAATCAAAAACTTCTTCCCTGCGGCAATTTACAAATACATACAAGGCGAAGATAAAAATGCCCCGACAGTATTGGTATTTGATGTGAAAAGTGGAAATGAGCAAAAGGAAATGATTGTGAAAGGATCAAGTAATTATGTAGGCGTACCCAGTAATTTAATGATAAACGGCATTGATGTTGCGGTAGCTTATGGTCCAAAAACAATTGAAATTCCATTTTCTCTGAAACTAAACAAATTTATCTTAGACCGATATCCCGGCTCGAACAGCCCATCATCATTTGCAAGTGAAGTAACTCTTGTGGATAATGAAAAAGGCATTGAACAAAACCATCGTATTTTCATGAATAACATTCTAAAATACAAAGGATTCAGATTCTTTCAGGCATCGTATGATACGGATGAAAAGGGAACTGTTCTTTCGGTAAATCACGACCAGTGGGGAATGAGAATTACTTACTTTGGTTATTTTATTCTGATGCTGGGTATGGCTTGGTCGCTGATTAGTCCGGCTACCCGTTTTAAAACATTAGGTGCAAAATCGAAAAGTGCAAAAGTGCTAACTGTTATGGCTTTCCTGATTGCAGGCAGTCTTTTTCCAGCTTCAGCACAAAACGAAATACTGCCAATTGTTCCATTAAAGCAATCGCAGGATTTTGGAGCATTGTTGGTACAAGATAACGGCGGTCGTTTCGAACCCATTAACACCATGGCCAGCGAGGTGATTCGTAAAATCACAAAGAAGAACAAGTTTCAGGGATATCCTGCCGAGCAGGTTTTTCTGAGCATGATCGTAAATCCACAACAGTGGCAAACAGTTGCCATGATTAAGGTTGGGAATTCCGAATTGGCTAAAGAACTTGGCATTTCGGGCAAATACGGATCGTTCAGACACTTTTTAAATGAGCAAGGTCAATACAAGCTTTCTAAAAAAGTTCAGGATGCGTATTCAAGAAAACCATCGCAGCGCACAGCTTACGATAAGGAAATTATTTCGGTTGACGAAAGAGTTAACATCAGCTATATGGTGTTTACGGGCGAATTCTTAAAAATATTCCCTGATCCAAACGATGATATGCATGCCTGGTACAATCCAACTGCGCAACTAGCTATTACCGGTGATGATTCTTTGTTTGTAAAAAAATCTGTATTATTGCTGGGACAAGCCTTAAACAACGGCGATTTTGTAAATGCAGACAATTATATTGCAGGAATAAAAACTTACCAAAACCGTTTTGGCCAAAATGTGATTCCATCGCCTACCAAACAAAAAATTGAGATTCTATACAACAATACCAACATCTTTAAAAGGTTATTCCCATACTATTTATTAATTGGTTTCTTTTTAATCGTGTTTCTGGTGATCCAGATTATCAACCCTAAATTTTCGGTAAAGTGGATTATGCGTGCAGCAATACTGATATTAGGAATTGGTTTTATCTTACACACAACTGGATTAGCTGCCAGATGGTACATTTCCGGTCATGCTCCCTGGAGCAACGGTTTTGAATCGATGACTTATGTAGCCTGGGCTTGTTTACTTTCAGGATTCATATTTGTGAAGAAATCGGATTTTGCCTTAGCGGCAACATCTATTCTTGCTGGTTTAACCCTTTTTGTAGCACATTTAAGTTGGATGAATCCAGAGGTCACCAACCTGGTTCCGGTTCTTAAATCGTACTGGCTAACCATTCACGTAGCTATTATTACTGCCAGCTACGGATTTCTTGCTCTGGCGGCAATTTTAGGAATGATCAACCTCTTCCTGTTCAATCTGCAGAACAAGAATAACATCGCTAGAATTAAGAGTACTGTAACAGATCTTAGCCGAATTAGTGAAATGACTATGACCATCGGCTTGTATTTCCTTACCATCGGAACTTTTTTGGGTGGTATTTGGGCCAACGAATCATGGGGGCGTTACTGGGGTTGGGATCCTAAAGAAACTTGGGCACTGGTAAGCGTTTTGGTATACAGCTTTATATTGCACATGCGTTTTATTCCCGGTTTAAAATCGGTTTACTCCTTTAATATTGCTTCGGTTTGGGGCTACAGCTCAATCTTAATGACTTATTTCGGGGTGAACTATTATTTGGCAGGTATGCATTCGTACGCAAAAGGCGATCCGGTTCCGGTACCAACCTGGGTGTACTATACGGTTGCAATTGTTCTGGTACTTAGCTTAACTGCTTACTACAACTATAAAAAACACAATACTAAGCCAGAAGATGTAGAGGCATAGAATAAATATATTTCAAAGTTTAAAGAGCTTCACTTGCGTGAGGCTCTCTTTTTTTTGCTCTCTGAGGAAATCACCTCACCACACCCCTCTCCTGAATGAGATGGAGAACAAAAAAAGGAACCCTTTCGGATTCCTTTTTGTATTTTATTGAAGCTTTTGCTTTATGCCTTGTTGGTAGTAATCACAAAAATAATGAGAGGTTCGTCGGTAGTGTTTTGCACCGAGTGAAAGCCATTTTTGCTAACTGCCGTGATATTTCCTTTGGTGATTTTATGGGTTCTAACTTTTCCATCTTCACCTTCCTTATCGGAATACTCACCTTCACCATGCATTACCACGTAAATTTCTTCTTCTCCTCTGGGACCGTGATCGTGAAATCCGGCTTGATCGTATTTATTCAAAAAGACCATAAAACAACCAATCCGGTTATTGATCAACTCATCTACACCGAACATTTGCAAGAGGTAAACGATGCCATTACCGCCATACATTGGCTGACGGGTATCTACGCGAACAACAGACCGTTTGTCCTGACCAAATGGAACAACCGAAAGATCGATGTACTTCGATACAATATCAATTACCTGATTGGCATCCTTTATCTTCATAGAATCAAATAGAGTTTAGTTTACAGAGATCAAATTAATATCAAAAATCAGAACTGAACCACCAGGTATACTTGAATAATTGTAACTACCATGAGCCAAGGCTGCAGGAACAAACAACTTCCCCTTACCTCCCTCTTTAAAATAGGTAATACCTTCTTTCCAGCCTTTAATTACCTCATCCAATCCAAAAGAAACTCCAGCAGAACTACTTTCGTCGAAAACAGATCCACTCAAAAAATAGCCTTTGTAGGCCACAGTTACATTCGACGTACCTGTTGGCTGTGCTCCTGTTCCTTCCTCTTCAATTGTATAATACAAACCTGAATCGCTTTTGGTTGCACTTATGCTGTTTGCTTCCAAATAAGCGAGTATATCTTCATCATTCTTCACTGCAATCATTTCAGGAGTGTATACCTCGATTTCAAAAATCAGTACAGATCCTCCTGGAATACCATTGTAATCTTTACTGCCATATCCTAAATGGGCAGGTATTAATAACATTCCTTTACCGCCTTCTTTAAAATGAGTAAGTCCTTCGGTCCAACCATGAATAACACCTTGTAAATTGAAGGAAACTAAATTCTCCTTACTATCTTCGAAAACCGTACCGTTGGTATAATAACCTTTGTAAGTAATAGTTACGTTAGAACTACTTGTAACCTGTGCTCCTGTACCCTCCTCCTCAATTACGTAATACAAACCCGATGCAGTTTTTTCTGCAGCTAAATTGTTTGCGAGCACATAAGCAGCAATCTCTTCTTCATTCTCTGCCCTGTAATCTTTTTCATCATCGGAACCCGAACATGAAACCAAAAAGACAAAACACAAGGCTAATAAGCTATACTTCATATGATTTATAATTTGTTTTTAATTTGCCATATGGAACTTCCAAATTACACTTATTCTCCTGTGTGTATCACTTTTATACATGGTCGTTTCATATCTATCTGTTTTTTATTGCAAAAACAAATATAGTAAAAACCCGGAATACGGCTTATTAATCTCAAAATTGATCAGTAAAACTGTAATTTACAGGTGTGCAGGCACAATAAAAAAGACCTCGCCGCCCCGTAAACAGAATGGTTCAGCTGCAATTTTCAAGATTCATGTCCCTTTTCACTTCTTGAGCTTATAATCTTATTTAGAAATAGACGCTATCTAAATTACTAATGTCCAACAATATTTTAATCCGAATTGCGTAAATTCATCTAAAACAGTAACTATGTCGAGATTTATACATGTTCTGTCGCTTATACTGTTTGTACTAATTGTTGTGGCGGCAATAGTGATTCTAAGTTATTATGGCTTCACCTACTATAGTCTGAATATTGAGGAGAGATTCTATCATGCCGATCATCAGATGCTAAAATCAAGTGGTATTCTTGGTCATGGTCTCGGAATAATTGGCTCTTTGCTGATTATTGCAGGTGTATTTTTATACATGATTCGAAAGCGAATTGCCCGTTTTTCACGCATTGGCGTACTAAAGTACTGGCTCGAGTTTCATATTTTTCTTTGCTCATTGGGGCCTGTACTGGTTCTGTTCCATACGGCTTTTAAATTTGGTGGTATTGTTGCCATTTCGTTTTGGAGCATGGTAGCGGTGGTAATCAGCGGAATTATTGGCCGCTTTATATACATTCAAATTCCCAGAACAATAGAAGGCCGGGAATTGAGTTTATTAGAAGTAAGGGATACTAAAACCGACGTGGGAGCACTGCTGAAGAAAGAATACAATTTAAATGAAGAAAGCCATCAAATTATTGTAGCATCGGTGGCCGGAAATTCAAATAACACATCGGGCTTACTCCTGTTCCGACTGTTGAAAAAAATGGAACAGGATAGAAAAACCTATAAAAAAATAGATTCAGAACTGAAACAAAACAAACTCTCCCGCGCCGAACGAAAAAAAATTAAGCGTTTGGTAATTCATGAAATTACACTGAATCGAAAAATTGACCGTCTGAATTACATGCAAAAACTTTTTAAATACTGGCATGTTGCCCATCTGCCATTTGCACTGGTGATGCTTGTTATTTTGATGATTCATGTTGCAGTTACCATCATTTTTGGATACAAGTGGATATTCTAAATGAGTAATGAAGAATAACAAAACTCATCTCTGATTATAAATCAGAGATACTTAGTACTAATACAGAAGCATAAAAAATGGATTTGTTACTAGAGGAAATAATAATTTATGGCTCAGTATTCCTGCTTTGTTTGTTGGTTGTGTTCATTTACATCCGAAAGCAGAAAAGAGAATCACGCATTGTAGAGCAAAAAATCGCCAAAGCCAAAGCCGAAGGATTATACGAACCTGTGTCCCTTCATCCGGTGGTCGATCAGCATTCCTGCATAAAGAGCGGTGCCTGCATAACGGTTTGTCCCGAAAAAGATATTTTGGGAATCCGAAACGGAAAGGCTGCCGTAATTAACGCATCGCAGTGCATTGGGCATGGTGCATGTTTTCATGCCTGTCCTACCCAAGCCATTAGTTTGTGTATTGGTACCGAAAAACGCGGCGTAGAATTGCCTCATGTCAATCAGAATTTTGAAACCAATGTGCCGGGCATTTTTATTGCCGGCGAATTGGGTGGTATGGGACTGATAAGAAATGCAGTTGAGCAAGGCAGGCAGGCAATCGAGAATCTGACTTCCTGCATCAAAAAGAACAGCAAGGCCGAATACGATGTGCTTATTATTGGTGCCGGACCAGCAGGAATATCCGCATCGCTAATGGCAAAAAAGAGCAATCTGAAGTTCATCACTTTGGAGCAGGATAGTTTGGGAGGAACCGTTTTTTCTTTCCCACGATCGAAAATTGTGATGACCTCCCCTATGGATCTTCCCCTTTACGGAAAAGTGAAGTTGTTCGAAACAAGCAAAACAGAATTGCTCGAACTATGGGAAGATGTAATGAACAAAAACGAAATCAGCGTAAGCGAAAATACAAAGGTTGAATCAATAGAAAAAAAACATGAGTTTTTTAGTATTCGCACAAAAAATGGTGAAGAATATACCTCTCAGACAGTACTAATCAGCATTGGCCGGCGAGGTAGTCCGCGCAAGCTGAATGTTAATGGTGAACAGCTGGAAAAAGTTGCCTACCGATTACTCGAGCCCGAAAACATCTCCAACAAGAATATTTTGGTGGTTGGTGGCGGCGATTCGGCCATTGAATCGGCTCTGCTTTTGGCAGATCAAAACAAGGTAACCTTATCGTACCGAAATAATTCTTTTAACCGCCTAAAACCTAAAAACAGTGAGCGAATTCAAGATGCAATCGCTCAGAACAAAATAAACGTGGTCTACAATTCCAATATCGATCTGATAAAGGAAAATTCTCTTACACTTTCGATTACAGATTCGGAAGATAAAATTGCCCTTGATAACGATTTGGTCTACATATTTGCCGGTGGCGAATTACCCTCTCAATTCCTGAAGAACTCAGGCATACAAATTACCAAGAAATTTGGCGATGCAATGCTAAAACATTGACAAATAAAGTCTGAAAGTGTCTTGAAAAGTCGAAAGGTTAAAGAGTCAAATGTCCAAAAGTCGAAACAGTTGAACAGTCGACCTCATCCCATCCTTCTCCTAAAAGAGAAGAGAAAACATCTCCAAATGTATTTTGGAACTTCCTCTCCTCAAGGAAAGACCGGGGCAAGGCAAACGGAAATCAGCTAAAAAAGAAAACTAAACATCACAGAAAAAAATATGACAAAGCATCCATTCATATTATTCATGCTCCTCTTCATTTCGCAATTCTGCTTTGCTCAGTTGTCGCCGGGTGATTTATCAAAAGCACATGCCAATTTGGAAGGTCTTTCGAATTGCACCAAGTGTCATGTTATTGGCGAAAAGGTAAGTAACAGCAAGTGCTTGGATTGCCATACATTACTTAAAGAACGCATTGTTTCGAATAAAGGCTATCATGCTTCAAGTGAAATAAAGGGAAAAGAGTGCGTGGAATGTCACAACGATCATCACGGACGAAAATTTGAGATGATCCGCTTCGATAAAAATACTTTTAAGCATGATTTAACGGGTTACGAATTGCAGGGTGCACATCAGAAACTGGATTGCAAAGATTGTCATCAAACAAAATTTATTACAGATAAAAAAGCTGCAAAAAAAGAATTCACTTATTTCGGTTTAGGCACATCCTGCACTTCCTGTCACGAAGATGTTCATCAGCAAACACTTTCGTCCAGCTGCAATGATTGTCATGATCAGAACCAGTTTGCGCCTGCTTCAAACTTCAATCATAAAAACACCCAATTCCCTTTGTTGGGCAAACATGAGAATGTGGCCTGCGAAAAATGCCATCAGGCAGATACAAAAAATGACAAAAAGTTTCAGCACTTTTCAGGTGTTAAATTCAATTCCTGCACTTCGTGCCATACCGATGTTCACAACAACAAATTCGGGCCAAATTGCACCGATTGCCATACAGTAAACTCATTCAGAACGGTAACTGCACTAAGCAATTTCGACCACAACAGTACCGATTTCAAACTCACGGGCAAGCACAAAAATGTCGATTGTAAAAGCTGTCACAAAAGTTCGTACACCACACCCATTGCACACAACCGTTGTTCCAATTGTCATCAGGATTATCATTTAGGGCAGTTTGCAAAAAAAGGTTCGTCGCCCGATTGCAGGCAATGCCATTCGGTAAATGGATTTGTTGGTTCTACATATTCTATCGATCAGCACAACAAAAGTCAGTTTCCTTTGCAGGGAGCTCATTTGGCGACTCCTTGCTTTGCCTGTCATCAGCAAACAGAGAAATGGCAGTTCCGAAACATTGGCAAAACATGTGTCGATTGCCATAACAACATACACAAGAATATCATTAACGATGGATTTTACCCAAACCAAAACTGTACTGCCTGTCATCAGGAAAATGCATGGTCTCAGATTAATTTCGATCACAATCTGACTGCCTTTAAATTAATGGGCGCTCACAATAAACAAAGTTGCCGCGCCTGTCATTTTACTAAGAACAATCAAGGCGAAGCCATTCAAAAATTTACTGGTTTCGATCAGGAGTGCCTAAGTTGCCATCAGGATGAACATCAGAAGCAATTCGAGAAAAAAGGCACAACCAACTGCTTAAACTGCCACCATCATGATGATTGGAAAATTGCCAATTTTAATCATGATAAAACTGACTTTAAACTGGAAGGAAAACATGCTGTTATTGATTGTAATGCATGTCACAAACCTCTGGAAATGAATCAAACTTTTTATACACAATATAAATTTAAAGATTTCTCATGCGCTACTTGTCATCAATAATCTTGATTTTATCATTTTCGCTCAATGCCTTTTCACAATCACCTCACGGAAAAGACATGAAAATAGATTGTGCAACCTGTCATACTCAGGAAGGATGGGTGGTGAACCCAGAAACATTTTCTTTCGATCATGCCAAAACGAATTTTCTGCTCGAAGGTCAGCATAAAGCCACAGACTGTAAGTCGTGCCATACCAATTTGGTGTTTTCCGAAGCTAAAAGCGAATGCATGCAATGTCATACCGATGTGCATGCCGGCACGCTGGGTTCGGATTGTATGCTGTGTCACACAACACAATCGTGGCTGGTGACCAATATCTCCGAAATTCATCAGCAAACCAGCTTCCCGCTTGTTGGTGCTCATGCCACAGCCGATTGTTTCGACTGCCATACCTCCAATAATTTTGCACAATTCGAGCCTTTACAGGTTGAATGCATCAACTGTCACAGAAAAGATTATATGGCGGCTACTGAACCAAACCATGTAACCGGTAATTATTCTACCAACTGCGAAGATTGTCATGAAATGGGTGCTTTCCAATGGTCATCGGGAGGTTTCAACCACGATTTTTTCCCTTTAACAGATGGTCATGCCATTAGCGATTGTTTCCAATGTCACACAAACAACAATTACTCATCGCTGTCCACCGATTGTTTTTCATGTCATCAGGCTGATTACAATGCCAGCACCACCCCTAACCATGTATCGGCCGGCTTGCCGCAAAATTGTGAATTGTGCCATACAACCAAACCAGGTTGGAAACCTGCCAGTTTCGATACGCACAACGATTACTATGTGATACAGGGAGCACACAACAGAATTGCAACAGATTGTTTTGCCTGTCACGAAGGCTCCTACAACAACACACCAAATACCTGTGTTGGTTGTCATCAGGCCGACTACAATCAAACTTCAGATCCGGTGCACAGCACATCGGGTTTCTCTACCGATTGTGAAACCTGTCATTCGCAGGATGTTTGGGAACCAGCAAATTTCGATCACAACGATTTTTATGTGATTGAGGGAGCACATACCAAAATTGCAGCAGATTGTTTTGCCTGTCATCAAGGATCGTACGACAACACGCCAAACACCTGCGTTGGTTGTCATCAGGCCGACTACAATCAAACTTCGGATCCGGCGCACAGCACCTCAGGATTCTCTACTGATTGCGTAACCTGCCATTCTCAAAATGCATGGGAACCTGCCAATTTCGATCACAACGGTTTTTATGTGATACAAGGAGCGCATACAAAAATTGCAACAGATTGTTTTGCCTGCCATCAGGGAAGCTATGTGAACACACCGAACACTTGCTTTGGTTGTCATTCTGCGGATTACAATCAAACTGCTGATCCTGCTCATCAAGCAGCTAATTTCCCAACGGAATGTACCGATTGCCATACCGAAAATGCCTGGGAGCCTTCCACTTTCGACCACGACGGACAGTATTTCCCAATTTACAGCGGAAAACACCGCGATGAGTGGAATTCATGTACCGATTGTCATACCAACACAAGCAATTATGCTGTTTTTTCGTGCATTACCTGTCATGAACACAACCAATCCGATACCGACAGACATCACAGTGATGTAAACAACTACGTGTACAACAGCAACTCTTGCTTGTCCTGTCATCCAGATGGAAGAGAGGATTAACCCTCGCAAAAGCATAAAGAACAAACCTGGTTGTAAGGTGATATCAAAAAGATGATTAATAGAGCTAAACAGAGATAAAAATGAGAACTTTACCAGCAATTGTCGTAATTATTGTGCTTTGCCTAAGCACCCCGCTTCGGGCACAGGAAAAGTTTTTGGAAGGTGAAATCTCCTACAAAAGCTCACAAAACACCTATGTGAAATTCTCAAATACCGAATCAATTTCCGTTGGCGATACGCTGTATGTGAAAAAGGACGCTGATTTCATTCCTATATTGGTGGTGAACAACAAATCGTCGATATCGGTAATTGGAATTGCAATTGGAGATATCAAACTTGCCAAAGGCGATAAAATTATTGCCTTCCCTACAGCTAAAAAAACACCCGAAAAAGATGCAGTTCAGGATAAAGATCCGGATTACAATACTGAAATTGCAGAACAACCAGCACCAGCACCCAGAACCAAACAGGAATTGAACAGAGAGGAACAAATTCGTGGTAAAATTTCAGCCTCGACCTATTCCAACCTGTCCAGCTCATCGGGTGGCAGCAATCACCGGATGCGTTACAGCTTATCGATGAATGCTAAAAACATCAGCAACTCAAAATTTTCAGCCGAAACCTACATTCGGTTCTCGCACAATTCGGGCGAGTGGGATGAGGTAAAATCGGATATTTTTAATGCCCTTAAAATTTACAATCTGGCCATTTGTTACGATGCCAACCAAAGCACAAGCATTTGGCTGGGGCGAAAAATAAATCGGAAAGTTTCGAACATTGGCGCCGTTGATGGGGTACAGGTAGAAAAGCAATTTGGCAATTTCTCGCTGGGAGCTATTGCAGGCTCGAGGCCCGATTACGAAAACTATTCCTTCAATTTTGACCTGATGCAGTTTGGCGGCTATCTGGAACACAGCATTAAAACCAAAGTGGGAAGCATGCAAAACACGGTGTCGTTTTTCGAACAAAAATACAAATCGAATACCGACAGACGATTTGCCTACTATCAGCACAGCAATTCGCTTTTAAAGAACCTGTTCCTGTTTGCCTCTTTCGAGGTTGACCTGTACAAATTGGAAGAAGAAGTTTCGAAAAACACCTTCGACCTCACCAGCATGTTTCTTTCTTTGCGATATCGGGTATCGAAACAATTATCCCTTTCGGGATCGCTCGACAGACGCAAGAATGTGGTGTACTACGAAACCTTTAAAAGTCTGGCCTTTCAGATACTGGAAAATGAAACCCGTCAGGGAATTCGCTTTCGGGTAAACTACCGCCCCACGAATCGAATTTCGCTGGGGGCAAATGTCGGCCATCGTTCCCGTAAAAGCGAAGTGGAAGATTCAAAAAACCTGTATGCCTTTGTATCGTACCGCAATGTTCCGGGAATTAACAGCAATGCCACCTTGTCAACCTCCGTTTTACAGACTCATTATCTGGATGGAATGATTTACAAACTAAGACTAACGCGCGATATTATTCCGGGGAAACTATTTGCAGGTCTCAACTACAGCTATGTGAATTACCAGTACAAATTCAACAATAATGAATTGATTCAGCACATTGGGGAAGCAAACATATCGTGGCGAATCAATAAAAAACTCTCTTTCTCGGCCAATTACGAAGGAACATTCGAGTCTTCGCAAAATTATTCCCGACTGTATTTGAATTTGATCAAGAGGTTTTGATTTGCTTTTCTTGAAATGCCCCAGCTGAAGCAGGGGACAGAAAAAGACCGAACGATTTGTTCTAGAACCTCTCCCCAACCCTCTCCTGAAGGCGAGGGAGTTTTGACAATCCTTTTCAAAAAAAAAACGAAGCTGTTTTCTCTTCTCCTTTAGGAGAAGGATAGGATGAGGTATTG
>NZ_JAUCMW010000002.1:13284-427863 GCF_030372765.1 Labilibaculum sp. K2S
TCTCCCCAGCCCTCTCCTGAAGGCGAGGGAGTTTTGACAATCCTTTTCAAAAAAAACGAAGCTGTTTTCTCTTCTCCTTTAGGAGAAGGATAGGATGAGGTATTGGGATAATTCTTAAACCTCTCCCCAGCCCTCTCCTGAAGGCGAGGGAGTTTTGACAATCCTTTTCAAAAAAAAACGAAGCTGTTTTCTCTTCTCCTTTAGGAGAAGGATAGGATGAGGTCTGTGGAAGAGATGTGTTTTTAATGCCCCGGCTGAAGCAGGGGACAAAGGAAAAAGACCGAATCATTGTCATTCTGAGCGGAGCCGAAAAATCCATTCATTAATAGGAGATGTTTCGACAAGCTCAACATAAAAATATTTAATGATTCAAATATGCTGTTGAATGTTGACTTATTTAAATTCTTTTCATCCATTTCCCTAATTTTAAATTATAGCACAAAGGCAAAGAAAACAAGTTTATTAAACCGAAGATAAAATTGAGTGATGGCTAGAGCACTCATGTTTTATACATTGATAATAATTGTTGTCTCATCATTTCTCATTCAACCTTACATCATACAGTATTTCCCCCAACACAATCCCAAATCTACCAAATTATATTCACCCAACCCACACCTAAATAATCAAAACACAAAAACTTATCCACATGTATCTTCCACCATAAACCTCTTTGCAAGCAAAAATCATAATTCACAATTGCACTCTATTTATAAAGCTTAAATTCTCACTCCCCCGTCTGAATTCAAAATAACAGCTCTCTATTGCACCCAACACATCCGCCCTGCAAAACTAAGGTGCCGAAAAGCTGTTCAACGAGGCTGTTGGCAGCAAATCGAAGGCGAAATTGGCCTTCAACCACACGGTATCGTTAAATTTAAGGGGCAACAAGCTGTTTTTCGCATGTGTAAAGAAGATTTGAGAGGCAGAATCGGTAAAAACCTCATCTGCAAAGGCAAAAACGAGAGGCAAACTGCTGTTTTTCGCGTATAGAATCACTTTCTCAACACAAAATTGGGGCAAACAGCCCCGTTGAGCATCTTTTCAACTGTTAAATTAGCAAGCGCCGGATGTCGGAAGTGCTTATTTGTCTTAAAAAAATGGATTAACAGGCTGAAAAGGAGGCTATGGGAAGAGAAATCATGCAAACAATCCCATCGAACGAGTCGTTCATGGTAAACAGATCTGCTTTACATTAAAAATGACAAAAATCTCACAAGATAGAAATTAATGCAAAATAAATAAAGTGTCAAACCTGCCAAGTTTAAAAATAGGCACTTAGCATAAATTAATTAACCAATTACACTTATTGTTTATCAATATTTTTCTAAATTAAGCCTCGTTTAGTCCAAAATCGAATTAAAACTTGAATATTATGAACCAAAAAATTTTTCATTACTGCAACACGTCCGAAATAAGTACGGTTGCAACCAATCTTTTAATTGCTTTTTCGAAAGGCGATTGGAGTGCAGATACGGCTTTAAGCCGCATTCTTGCAAAGCTGGGTATCGAAAATGAGATTTTCACGAAATCGATTCGTTTCTCGAAGAGTGGTACGCAGCCAAAAATCCTTCATGAAAAAGATGAGATTGCAGACCAATTGTTTATCTGCACCAAGCTGTTTATTTGGGCAAACTTGCATGCTCCCGAAAAAGACATCGCCGAAAAGGCAGAGCTCATTTGGAATGTTTTCGATGCGCACAATCTGAACCTGCACCGCCAGAGCTACGAAAGTCAGATGGCCTTAACAAAATCATTAACCGAGAGCATCAACCATCCTGATGTAAGACCTTCTTTAGACGGTTTGACGGGTGTCTCCTCTCGTTTTGACGCTTTTGCCACTGCTTCGGAAGATTTCAGAAGTACTTTTGTAGAATTCCAACAATCTGTTGCTGGCTTAGAAAAGGTGACTCCTGCATCGACTCAAAAAAATGTGATCCGTAAAATTATTAACGATCAGCTAACTGCTTATCTGGATAGCATGGCGCTTGCTCTTCCTGAAAAGTACGATGCAATTAATCATGTAATTGCACAGCACATCGAAAGCATTAATACCAAAGCCCGCGCACGCAAAACCCGACATACCGCCACCGAACCGGAGCTGAACATTACAGAATAACGAATTATTATTTGGACTAAAAGGAAAGAAGGAACGGATTTGATCTGTTCCTTTTTTTGTGACTATTAGAGAATACCTCTCCCCAACCCTCTCCTGAAGGAGAGGGAGTTTAAAAACCGAAGCTGTTTTCCCTTCTCCTTTAGGAGAAGGATAGGATGAGGTATCAGAACAAATAAATTATTTCCTTCGCACCAAGCACAATCCTAAAAAGGTTAGCGCCCCGTTAATCATCAGCAATTCAAACCCGATGGCAATTCCAAACCAATCCACCGAATTATCTTTTAGGATGTAACAGATTATCGGTGATAAAATGGCAACAACAGGTACTAAATTATCTTTCACCTGCAGTTTGGTAAACAAGCCAAATGCATACAATCCCAACAAAGGACCGTAGGTGTAGCCGGCAATGGTAAAAATGGCAGCAATTACCGAATCGTCGTTAATGGCACGGAATATCAATATCACAACAAGTAAGAGCAGCGAAAACAAAACATGCGACCGGAATCTTAATTTTCTGGTTCGTTCTTCATCATTTTCGTCTGCACCTAAAATATCAACCGTAAAAGATGTTGTTAATGCTGTTAATGCCGAATCGGCGCTCGAATAAGCGGCCGCCATCAGTCCAATTAAAAAGAACAAGCTAACCACGGGTCCCAAATGCTGCGTTGCCAATATCGGGAACAAATCATCTCCCCGTTCAGGAATTGCAATGCCTTCGTGCTGGGCAAAAATCAGCAGCAAAGCACCCAAAATCAGAAATAATAAGTTCGCCGGAATAAAAGCAAAGCCATACCAATACATGTTCTTTTTGGCTTCGCCCAGATTTTTACAACTCAGGTTTTTCTGCATCATGTCCTGATCCAAACCGGTCATTACAATGGTAATGAAAGCTCCGGTGAAAAATTGCTTGAAGAAGTTCTGCTTGCTTTGCCAATCACCAAACTCAAAAACTTTTGAATAATCGCTTTCGCTGATGGTGTTGGCTAAACCAGTGATATCCATATTTAGTTTATCCATGATCAGGTAAATACTGATACCTACCGCCAAAAGCATAAAGAGAGTTTGAAGTGTATCGGTCCAGACAATGGTTTTTATTCCACCCTTAAAAGTGTACAGCCAAATCAGCAATATGGTAATTAAAACAGTTACAAAAAATGGAATGTTCCAGGCATCAAAAACCGTAATCTGCAGCACATTTGCCATTAAAAACAATCGAAAGGAAGCCCCAATGGTTCTGGATAGTAAAAAGAAGGATGCTCCGGTTTTATAGGCAGTTTTGCCAAAGCGACCATCCAAATAAGAATAAATTGAGGTGAGATTTAGCTTGTAATAAAGTGGCAGCAGAATGTTGGCCACAACTACATAACCCAGCATGTAACCAAACACCATCTGCATGTAGGTAAAATCGATGGACTTTACCCATCCCGGAACCGAGATGAAAGTAACGCCGGAAAGCGATGCTCCCACCATACCGAACGCCACCACATACCACGGCGATTGTTTGTTGCCAACAAAGAAAGCCTTATTATCGGCCTTTCGACCCGTAAAATAAGATATGAGCAGCAAAAGGAAAAAATACCCAACTACAACAAGCAGAATAGAAACTGGTGACACAGGCTGAATTTTAAAATGCAGATCAAAAATACACAAACCTAGCAGGTTTCGAAAACCTCACAGGTTTAAATTCAATTCTAAATTGTTACTTTTGGGGTAGACTAAAGAATCGATCGTAAAAATGAGTTACACCAATTTCCCTTCCAAGCTTCTTGAGAATGCTGTTGCTGAGTTTTCAAAACTTCCCGGTATAGGAAGAAAAACGGCATTGCGCCTTGTTTTGCATTTACTAAACCAACCCAAGGAAGATGTAAATCTTTTCGGTTCATCCATCATCCAATTGCGCAATGAAATTAAGCATTGCAATTCCTGCTTCAACATCTCCGACACTTCTTTGTGCGACATTTGTGCCAACCCAAAGCGCGATCATGAAACCATTTGTGTGGTAGAAAGCATCCGCGATGTAATGTCAATTGAAAGAACACAGCAATTTAATGGGATTTACCATGTTTTGGGTGGAATTATCTCCCCCATGGATGGAATTGGTCCCAGCGATCTAAAAATTGAGCCATTAATTCAGAAAGTAAGCGAAGGCAAAGCAAAGGAGATTATTTTAGCTTTGAGTACTACCATGGAAGGAGATACAACCAACTTTTACCTCTATAAAAAACTAAACAAATTTAAAGTGCCCATAACAACCATTGCAAGAGGCGTTTCCATTGGCGATGAGTTGGAGTATACCGATGAAATTACACTGGGAAGATCAATATTACACAGAACCCTGTTCGATCAGAATTTACAATAACCAATTAGTAATTAGATAAAGTTCGGAGTTCCGCAATTCAAGAACAAGTTTATTGAATACTTGAAACTTGATCCTTGCAACTTTTTACTTAATCCTTGTCACTTGAAATAATCCCTTTTCGGATGTGTTTGTCCGTTTCTGTAATTTTATTAATTTCGTGTAGTATTTAGACTAAATAAACACAATCAAAAAAAACACAACGCTAACATGGCTAAAATAGAAATCCTGATTCCCGCAATGGGTGAAGGAATCACAGAAGCAACAATTACTCAATTTCTTAAAAAAGTTGGTGATTTTGTTGAAGAAGAAGACCCAATCATAGAAATTGCAACCGATAAAGTTGATTCAGAAATTCCCGCTCCTAAAGCAGGTAAAATCGTAAAATTCCTTTTTAATGAAGGTGACACTCCTAAAGTGGGAGATGTAGTTGCCATTTTAGCAACCGAAGGAGAAGAAACAGATACTGAAAATATAGAAGAAAGCCCAATACAGAAAGAACAGGAACTAATATCAGAAGATTTTGCAGCACCTGTTCTTTTAGAAACAATAGCTCCTCAAATCAGCAATAAAACTGAAGGTGGTACTTTTATTTCTCCTTTGGTGAGAACAATTGCCAGGACTGAAAATATCACCACCGATGAATTAAACCAAATTCCAGGTACAGGAGAAGCCGGCAGAATCACGAAAAAAGACATTCTTCAATATCTGGAAGATAAAAAATCACAACCAACCCAATTGAGTCCTGCTGAACCAATTGTTGCTCCAATTGGTTCGGGATCATCTGCTGTAGTGGCAGCTCACAAAAGCTACGAAGGCGAAAATGTTGAGATCATTGAAATGGATCGTATGCGCAAACTAATTGCACAATACATGCTCAGTTCAAAACAGATCTCTCCTCACGTAACTTCCTTTATTGATGTTGATGTTACCGGTTTGGTAAATTGGAGAAATAAAGTAAAAGATGAATTCCTGAAAAAGGAAAATCAGAAACTGACCTTCACTCCTATTTTTGTTGAAGCGGTTACCAGTGCATTAAAAGATTACCCAATGGTTAATGTTTCTGTTGATGGTGATCGGATTATTCGTAAAAAATATATCAATATCGGAATGGCAACGGCTCTTCCGAGTGGCAACTTAATTGTTCCGGTTATTAAAGCAACCGATGAATTAAACCTGATTGGTATCACCACAAAAGTAAATGATCTGGCTGAGCGGGCAAGAAACAACAAACTTCAGCCCGACGAAATAAAAGGCAGTACCTTTACCATCACCAACCTTGGCGCATTTGGAAGCACCACAGGAACGCCAATTATTAACCAACCAGAGGTAGCAATTCTTGCGGTTGGCGCCATAAAAAAGAAGCCGGCTGTAATTGAGACTCCTCATGGAGATACAATCGGCATCCGACAAATTATGGTTTTATCCCTTTCGTATGACCATAGAGTTGTTGATGGAGCTCTTGGAGGTATGTTTCTGAAAAGAATTGCTGAAAACTTAGAAAATTTCGACATGAAAAGAACAATTTAGGGTCTTTAAAATAGAAAAAAAAAGCCATTGAATCCACTTCAATGGCTTTTTTATGTCAATTCCTTGACCATTACTCAAAACATCAAACAAAATTATTTATTTTGTATAGTATAAACGTATAACATTGACTACTTTAGCAACAATTTAAAAATGGCAGAGAAAGTTGTGAGTTTTTATTAACAATTCTGCTTTTTTATTACATTTGTTATTGGAGTTTGACCCTTATCTACTATATTTAGTTATTGTTAATTAATTTAAACCATATAACCTGTTCAACAGCCCATAAACTGAACAAAAAGACACCTTTTGCGCTAAAGGTTTTTTTTATGGTTCTTATCTCTGTTTTAATAGGGATAACTAACTCTCACTCTCTTTTTGCTTCTCCTAAACAGCAAAAAATTAAATCGAAAAGGCAATATCAAATCGCAGAAAAATTTCTGGACAATCGAAACTATTCAAAAGCAGCCCTCATTTACAAAGAGTTACTTGATGAGTCCTCCCGAAATGCTGATCTAAATTTCAAACTAGGATTGTGCTATTTGAACATTATTTCAGAAAAAGAAAAATCTGTTGACCTGTTAGAAAAGGCTATTCAATACACCAGCTCAAAAAACAATGTTTCGATGGATGTATACTTCAATTTGGCTAAAGCATATCATGCCAATTACCAATTTAAAGAAGCCCTAAAAGTTTACAAGGATTTATTACAGATCATTTCACCTCAGAATACATCCTTTAGAAATGATATTCAGCGCAATATTCAGATGTGTAAAAATGGTATTGAATTGATGAAAAACCCGGTAAACATCTCCATCATCAATCTGGGAAATAAAATAAACACCGAATTTTCTGAACATAGCCCGGGAGTTACTGCTGATGAAAGCACCATGGTTTTCACTTCCAGGAGAAACGGTACCGGAAGCAAAATTGATTCTGACGGTCAATATTTCGAAGATATCTATATCACCCACCGCATCAATGGAATTTGGTCAGATCCGGTTGGAATTGCAAAACTAAATACAAACGATCACGATGCCTCCATCTCCATTTCGGCTGATGGACAAGAACTTTACATTTACAAAGCCGGCTATGTTAACAGCCGGGAATCCGAAGGCGGAGATATTTATAGAAGCAGGCTGAATGGCAATGAGTGGAGCGAACCTGAAAAACTGGCTCCTGTTATTAACTCATCAAGTAAGGAAAGTCATATTTCAATTTCGGCTGATAACAGAACAATATTCTTTTCCAGTAATCGTCCGGGCGGATTTGGCGGCATGGATGTTTACACCGTTACCAAACTTCCGAACGGCAAATGGGGGCGCGCAAAAAATCTGGGACCTGCTATCAATACTGAATATGATGACGATGCTCCCTTCATTCACCCCGATGGAAAAACCTTATATTTTAGTTCTGCCGGACATAAAACGATGGGAGGATTGGATATTTTCAAAAGTGTAAACATCAAAGGTCGCTGGACTACACCGGTTAATGTCGGTTATCCAATTAATTCAACAGATGATGATATTTATTACACTCCAACACCCGATGGTAAAAGAGCGTATTTTGCTTCCTACCGAAAAGGAAGCTTTGGAAGAACGGACATCTTTTTAATCAAAACTCCTGACGAAAATACAGCAGGACTATTTGTACTAAAAGGAAAAGTTATCAATTCGAGTGGCAACGTGGTTTTAAATTCTAAAATCACAGTAAGTAAAGATGGAAATGTAATTGGAATTTATACACCAAATGCCGCAACGGGTAAATTCCTGTTTATTGTTGATGCCGGTAAAAAATACGATATCGAAATTGTAGCTGAAGGTTACAGAACCCTTCGTACTGTTTTAAATATCCCACCCGAATTCGCAAATAAAGAAAATCACAGTGTTATTACCCTGCTTCCGTTAACATTGAGAACCAAGGATGAACCGGACTATCCAAACACTTTGGAACTGATCGATTTGGATGAAAGTAAACTAAGTGAAATTGGTTCACTTCCTCTTGGCAAAGATTCTATTCCTGAAGATAAAAAGTTCATGACTCCTGAAGTTACCAGTGATACAATCAGTGCAAATGAAGAAGGTAAAATCGATTCTGTTGTACCGGCCGAAATTAAAAAGGATATAGTAAGTGCAAAAGACAAATCTGGTATTGCCGCTATTCTTCCTAAAACAAATCTGATTCCAATAAAAAATCCGGTAACAATACAGGAAGTGAAAAAAGACGAACCAACTGAAAATATTGATAGCGAGGAGCAAAACAACTTAGTTAAAAAATCAATCATTAGTGCCCAAGACTCAAAAGTTGAGATATTGGATTCCGGTAATTTAGCATTCACATTGGATTTAGGGAATTTTAATTCTCCGCAACCAGAACTTTTTGAAAGCCTTGATGGTGTGAAAGAGACCATTGGTCCGGACAAGAAATACCACTACACCTACGGTAAGTTCAAAGATTATAAGAAAGCAGCTAAAGCTCAAAAGGATATTGTTTCTAAAGGATTCACAGCTTCGAAAATTAAAATTTTATCGAATGATAATTTAATTAAAGAACAAACTGGTGGAGAAACCTATTACACCATTCAAATAATGGCACTGAAACTATACGTTGAAGCAGACTTTTTTGATAATCTGGATAATGTAAAAGCTTTCCGCGGAGGCGATGGCTTTACCCGATATACCTATAAAAAATACACCTCGTATCAGAAGGCAGTTACCGAAATGAACAGATTGATTCGAATGGGATATTGGGATGCATTTGTTCGTACTGTGATCAACGGTCAATTGCTGTATTCCGGAATGAAATATTCCGAAAAAGACACCTACACCATTCAGGTAATGGCGCTTCGAAATCCTAAACCCTTATCTTTCTTTGCTGATTTGGGTAATGTTACTGTCTTCTCTGATGTGAATGGATTGTATCGCTATACCTATCGAACATATCAAAATAAAGGTGCGGCTGTTAATGATTTAGGATATGTTCTTAAAAGAGGCTACTGGGATGCTTTTGTAAGGAAATCTCTTTCGGGAGAACATGTATTGAATTTCAATACTAATGAAGCAGACAACTTCTACACGATTCAGGTAATGGCGCTTCGAAACGCCAGATCTCTTTCTTACTTTAACAACTTAGGAACTGACAGTCTTCAGATTTACGAGGGAAACGATGGTTTATCCAGATATACTTTTCAAAAATATTCATCATTGGAAAAAGCAAAAAGCAGGCTTTCCACAGTGACGAAAAAAGGTTATCTTGATGCTTTCACAAGGGAAATTAAATGGTATAATGAACACTAATATGCAAATCCTTGAAGGCAAAAGTATTCGATTACGGGCTCTTGAACCAACCGATTTAAAACTTCTCTACAAATGGGAGAATGACTCTACTATCTGGGAAGTCAGTCATACCTTAAAACCATTTTCAATTTTTATTCTGAAACAATATCTGGAATCATCGCATCTGGATATTTTTGAGACCAAACAACTCCGCTTGGTCATTGAATTAATTGAAACAAATACACCAATAGGCTTAATAGATCTTTTTGATTTTGATCCATTTCACCAAAGAGCAGGGATTGGAATCTTAATAAATGAGACAGAAAACAAGAACAAGGGATTTGCTTCGGAAGCCTTACAAATCTTATGCAATTATGCATTTAGTACTTTACAGGTTCATCAGCTGTACTGCAATATTACAGCTTCCAATGAAGTTAGTCTTCGCTTGTTTACCAAACAAGGATTTGAAATTATTGGGAACAAAAAAGATTGGATCCGTTCGAAAAACGGCTGGATAGATGAGTACAGCTTACAAAAGATTAATCCTGCAAATCCTTAATGCTTTCATAAACAGGAATCTCAGAAATAAATTTAAAACTCTTTTTGTTATAATCCATTTGGCAGCAGTAATGCTGTAAACCATTGGTGACAACCAAAAAAGGAACTCTCAGTTTCATATTGTAACGTGCAATTTGATTGAAAACATCCTGAGTTATCTTCACCTTAACCGATTTGCATTCAACAATCATAACAGGTTGTGCATTGTTATTATACAAAACAATATCGCTTCGTTGAGGAAGAAGATTAACATCCACTTTCTTTTCAATTGCAATTAAAGAACCCGGATACCTCTTTTCATTCACCAAATATTGAATGAAATTTTGCCTGACCCACTCTTCAGGAGTCAATACCACATACTTCTTTCGAATACTGTCAAAAATTAGTTTTCTTTGCAGTTCAGATTTTATTTTAAAGGAATAAGTTGGTAAATTTAAGTTTTCCATAAAATTGGTGTAATAGCCTATAAAGGTAGAAGATTATTCCTGATATTTAATGACCAAACCTACATGAAAACAAAAGAGGAAATTGTAAAAAACTGGTTGACCAGATATACCGGCAGAGAACTCGCTGATTTTAGTCCATATATACTTCTAACTAATTTTAATCACTATGTTGAGCTGTTCGCTGAATGGCACAATGTTGAAATTCTAGGCGAAGACAAAGCAATGCCAAACGCATCGGCCGAAAACATTACCATAATTAATTTTGGTATCGGGAGTCCAAATGCCGCAACCATTTTAGATTTACTAAGTGCTATTAAACCGAAAGGGGTTCTTTTTTTAGGCAAATGCGGAGGTTTAAAGCGCAAAAATAAACTTGGCGACCTAATCCTGCCAATTGCAGCAATTCGAAGTGAAGGAACCTCTAATGACTATCTGCCTGCAGAAGTCCCTTCTCTACCAGCATTTAGTCTTCAAAGAGCCGTTTCTCAAGTCATTTCTGATCGAAACAGAGACTATTACACGGGAACAGTTTTCACTACAAATAAGCGGGTATGGGAATACGACGAACGTTTCAAGAAATACCTGTCAAAAACTAGAGCCATGGCAATTGATATGGAAACGGCAACAATATTTACCGTTGGCTTTTATAATGGAATTCCCACAGGAGCTTTGCTTTTAGTTTCTGATCAACCAATGATTTCTGATGGAATAAAAACAAATGAAAGTGATGCCAGTGTGACACTTAATTTTGTAGAAGAACATATCCGCATAGGCATTGAATCGCTAAAAGAAATCATGCACAATAAACAGTCTGTAAAACACTTACGCTTCTAACACAAAAACTTATGACATTTGAGGATATCCTTAAAAGCTTAAAAAAGAAAGAATACGCTCCGGTTTATTTTTTGATGGGAGAAGAAAGTTTTTTTATTGATCAAATTACGGATTACATTATTGAAAATGCACTGAATGAATCTGATAAAGATTTTAATCAAACAATATTGTATGGTAAAGATACTGATATTGGAACCATAGTAACAACGGCCCGAAGATTTCCAATGATGGCTGAAAAACAATTGGTTGTGGTTCGGGAAGCTCAAAACATAAAAAACATTGATCAACTTTTATCCTACGTTCAAAATCCATTGCATTCAACAATACTGGTAATTAATTACAAATATAAATCTTTAGATAAAAGAAAAAGCTTTACAAAAGAAGTTGACAAGACCGGAATCTTATTTGAATCGAAAAAAATTTATGAAAATCAAGTTCCCGATTGGATAAAAAATTACACCAGTAAACAAGGATATCAAATTGATTCAAAAGCTTGCTTTTTGCTTGCTGAATTTTTAGGCAACGATTTAGGTAAAATTACCAACGCTATTGATAAATTAACCATAAATGTCAATGAAACCAAAACAATATCGCCTGGCGATATTGAAAAAAACATTGGGATATCTAAAGATTTTAACAACTTTGAATTACAAAATGCATTGGGCAAAAAAGACGTTTTTAGAGCCAATCAAATCATAAACTATTTCGCCACGAATGAAAAAAATAATCCAATGGTTGTAACCATTGCCTTATTACACTCGTATTTCTCAAAAGTTTTAAAGTATTATTTTATCAAAAATAAAACTAATGATAAAATGGTAGCGACTACTTTACAAATTAATCCTTATTTTGTAAGAGACTATAAACTGGCAGCAAAAAATTATAACCCAAAAAAACTAGTTGCTATAATTGCACTGCTGCGGGAATATGATCTTAAATCGAAAGGAATTGGAGATGTAAGTACGAAACATGGAGATTTATTAAAAGAATTAATCTTTAAAATTCTTCATTAAAATATTGATTAATAAAACATTGACAAAAATTAAGTTGTACATAAATCCCAACTATGAGATTTTATCTACCCATTTGCCTACTTACTATACTAATTTGCTTAAACTTCTCAGTAAGTTTTGGACAAATTTCTCCTGTTGCACAAAACGATACGGTTTCAATAACCAATAAAAACGTTGCAAACGAAGTTGTATATATTGAAGTTGATTTTTTACAAAATGACAAATTTTCTGATGTTGATGGACTTGAGATTTCAATCTTAAATCAAACTGACCAATATGGAAAAATGCATTTAATAGAAAACAACACCTTAATGATTTACTATCCTTATGAAAATTCATTTGGTACGGATACAATTCGTTATCAAATTTGCAATGAAAATAAAAAGTGCAGTAAAGCATTGGTTATCGTAAATGTTTTAGATCCAAATCAGGTTGAACTTTTAATCCCATCCTCTTTTACACCTAACAATGATGGAACCAATGAAAAATTTTTCATTAAAGGAATAGAGAAATATCCTGAAAATGAATTTATCGTATTTTCCAGATGGGGAACAAAGGTTTTTGAAAAACGGAATTATTCGAATGACGATGCTTGGGATGGTGGTTACAATAAGGCCGGTGTAAAATTAGGCCCTGGTGATAAACTTCCCAAAGGCACCTATTTCTTTAAGTTGATTATTAAAGACAAAGAGTATGTGAAAAGTGGATATATTGTTATTAAGTACTGATAATGAATCGTATATTGAAATCCTCTATTCTCTTTATATTCGTTCTTTTGTGTTCTGTAAACTTACAGGCTCAGGAAGAAATCCGCTTTTCAAATCATAAATACAACCGTCTTTTTTACAATCCTGCTTATGCAGGTAACACCGGATTTATGGAGGCTGTTCTCGCCTACCGAAACCAATGGGTAGGAGTCGAAGGCTCGCCGGAAACTTCAATGGTTTCTTTTCAGGCTCCCATAAACTACACCAATTCCGGCTTAGGTGCTGTAGCCTACAACAACAAATTTGGAATTCAATCGGATATTGCAGTCTTTTTAAATTATGCCTATCAAATTCAAATCAACCGTAAAGGAAAATTATCAATGGGATTGCAGGCTGGTTTCATTAATAAACAAGTTAATTGGACTGAATTGACTTTTTATGATCCCAATCCAAGCAGTCCTAATGATGCAATAATCCCTGACAACAATATATCAACATGGGTTCCTAATTTTGGTCTGGGCTTTTACTACTACACCCCCGAGTACTATTTCAGCCTTTCAATTCCAAGATTACTTTCGAACAATCAACCTTCAACGGAAGGAATATCAAATAATGTAAGTTTTGATTCGAAATCCCTTTTCTATTATTTAGGTGCAGGAGTTACGTTACCAATTAACCGGGAAATTAATTTCTCTCCTTCGGTTCTATTTGTTGGTTCGCATAAAACCTCGAATTTAATAAATGTGAACTTCGATTTTATACACGATAGCGGTGTTTCTGTTGGTGCTGGTTACAGAAGTGATGGCACCTGGGCCGGTTTACTTGGTTATCAACTTACTCAAAAACTAAGATTTTCATACTCTTATGAAAAATCTTTCGGAAATTATCCCACAAAAGGCTATACAAATCATGAAATAATATTAAATTACAATTTATCATTACGTAAAAGCCAGATTACATCACCCAGATATTTCTAGTAATATGAATAGAAGTCGAATCTTACATTTTTTGTTAATTATTGTATTTGTTCTGACAGGTGTTTCTGCATCTTTAGCTCAAGATCAGCAAGTACAAAAAGGCGATCGTTTGTACGATAACAAAGAGTTTGCTGCAGCAACTTACTACTACGAAAAATACCTCGAGAATTCTGAAGATATTAAAATAAAGAGAAAACTTGCTGATTGTTATCTTCAAACACAAAAAGATACAGAAGCAAATTATTTACTAGAGAATATTGTAGCTAGTGGGAAAGCCAATGCTGAAGATTATCTGCATTATGCAAATCTCTTAAAAAGAGTTCGCAACTATGAAAAAGCAAAAGTTTTTTTCAAAAAATATGCCGAATTAAAACCTGAAGATAGTAACATAAGTAAATTGATCCTTTCCTGTGATTTAATTAAGGAATTACAAGATGATCAATTGTACTCCATAAAATCACTTTCAATTAACTCTCCCCAGTCCGATTTTGCATCTGCTTTTTATAAAAACGGGATTGTTTTTGTTTCCGGACGAAAAAATAATACTTCGAAGCAAATTGATGGCAGAAGTGGAGAATACTTTTTGGATATGTATTTTTCAGAAAAATTGGGAGATGATTTTTTAACCCCTGAATCCTTTTCTGATGATTTTAATACTAAATATCATGAAGGGCCAGCCTGCTTTAGTTCCAATGAAAAATTTATTTTCTTCACCCGAAACAAAGGAACTTTGAATCTGGAAGGGAAGTCAGAATTAAATATTTACACTTCAAGACACAACGGTACAGACTGGGATAAGGCTGAAATATTCCAATTTTCAGGTCAGACTTATTCCATGGGACATCCAAGTATTTCCCCCGACGGAAGACATCTTTATTTTATTTCGAATATGGCTGGTGGCTACGGAGGCACAGATATTTATGTTTGCCGAAAGTCTGGATTTAGCTGGAGTAGACCGATTAACTGTGGTCCTACCATTAATACTGACGGCAACGAAATGTTTCCGTTTATTGCCGAAGATGGCTATTTATATTTTGCTTCGGACGGTCATATCGGTTTCGGGGGGTTAGATATTTTTAAATCCATTTTTGAGCAAAACGAATGGACGTATCCTGTTAATTTGGGTCCTCCTTTCAATTCTTCAAAAGATGATTTTGGATATCTGATCAGGAAAAACAAAGAAGTTGGTTATTTCTCTTCCAACAGGAATGGAAGCGATGATATTTTTGAGTTCAGACAGAATCCGGGAAAAATACAAAATCTACGTGGTCGGTTACTTGCGAGTAACAATAAGAGTGCTTTAAAAGATGTTGAGGTTATTCTTATGGATAATTTATCCAAGGAGAAATCAACCAAAACAGACGAAAACGGGCTTTTTTCGTTTGATATTTTTAAAGGCAAAAATTACAGTTTAATTGTTAGTAAACCCGGTTACAAAATAAAACGAATTCTCTATTTTGCTCCCGACGAACAAACATCTCCCAAACAATTAAATATTTCTATGGATACAACTCATTGGGTTCAATTCAAGGGAAATATCATAGATCAATTTTCTGCTCGTGCTGTTGAAGAAGCCTCAATTCAGATAATTAACCAGACTTACAAGAGTAATTCATTCTGTGTAACTGATAAATATGGAGATTTTGAACAAGAAATTGATCCTTCAAAAGCTTACAATATCATTATCCAAAAAGATGGTTATTTTACCAAAGTAATCAATAATTACCAGTATCAATCGGCAAAATTTGAGCAAATCGAACTTCAAAAATTCTCTACCAATCAGGATATGGAACTGTACGGAGTAGAGTACGATCCGGGTTCATGGGAATTAAAAGAAAATACAATACTGGAGTTGAACAATTTAGCCGGTCTTTTGAAGGTAAATCCACACATTTCTATTGAAATTAATGGATTTACAAATCTTGATAAAGGAAAAAAAGAAAACAACATAATTTGTGAAAAAAGAGCAAAAACAGCTTCTGAATATATAATTTCCAAAGGCATAACTCCAAATCGCATTCAATACAAATCAGCCGGGTACAATTCGGGCAGATCAGCTTTAGTTGTAAAATTGACTGAAGCATTTTAATCTATAAACAATGACTATAATAATAATTGCCATTACTGTTTTGATATCATACGCAGCCTTTAATAAGGTTGAATTATTGTATAAATACCAGTTTAATGCTTACCAAATACTTAAAAGAAATCAATGGTATCGAATATTTACCTATGGCTTTCTTCATGCTAATTGGGATCATTTATTGGTGAATATGGTTGTTCTTTTCTTCTTTGGGAGAGTACTGGAAACTTATTTCAACTACTATTTTGGAGCTATGGCGGTTCTTTATTTTATTCTTTTGTATGTTGGCGCCATTGTATTTTCTACTCTTTACGATTTAAGAAAACATCGTGATAATTATCATTACAATGCTGTTGGTGCCTCGGGTGCTACTTCTGCAGTAGTTTTTGCGGCTATTTTCTTTGCTCCTTTAGAAAACATTTATTTCATGTTTTTTATTCCGATTCCAGGAATTATTTTTGCCTTAGGCTATTTGTACTATTCGTACTACATGAGCAAGAAAAATTTAGACAACATTGGTCACAACGCCCATTTCTACGGAGCTCTTTTCGGATTTCTATTTCCGATCCTTATTAAACCCCAATTATTCTCCTTATTTTTGCAGCAGATTCTCAATTTTTAGAACATGCAAAAAGCCCTTTTCCTTGATCGTGATGGTGTTATAAACTCCGACGAAGGACATTATTATATTTACAAAACCGAAGATTTTAAAATTAATGAAGGCATTATACCTTCCCTGAAAAAAATTTCGGAGGCTGGATATATTTTATTCATAGTAACAAATCAAGGCGGTATTGCCAAAGGAATCTATTCTGAATCTGATGTGGAGATACTTCATAAACATTTACTTTCTGTTTTAGAAAAGAAAAATATCCATATAAAACAGATTTACTTCTGCCCTCATCACGAAAGTATAGCAAAGTGTGATTGCCGGAAACCAAGTCCTTTTTTCATAAAAAAAGCCATTGCCGATTTTAATATTGATGCTTCCAAATCCTATATGATCGGAGATAGTCCCAGAGATATTCAGGCTGCAGAAGCTGCCGGAATTAAAGGAATAAAAATTAAATCCAATGAAAACATTAGTATTTATTGTGATCAGATAGTAAAGGGAGAAATATAAAAATGAATACAACTGAAAAAATATGTTTAGATGGTAAACTATACCCCAAAGATGAATTACTTTTTGGAGCAGGGAATCGTGCCTTCCGTTATGGTGATTCACTTTTCGAGACCATTCATGCTAATGGAACTGAAATTCAGTTTCTTCCAGAACATCTTAATCGGTTAACTAATGGAATGGACTGTTTGGGTATGACTATTCCTCATGGATTCCGTGAAAAAATTAAAACAGATATCACCTTTTTAATCCATAAAAATAAAGCCTTCGCAGGCACAAGAATTCGACTGAGCGTTTTTCGAAAAGATGGTGGATTGTACACACCAACGGATAATTCTATTTCCTACCTGATAGAGACTTCGCCTTTGGATCATGATCATTACTTACTAAACCGAAAAGGGCTAAAAGTTGGAATTTATGAGGAAATGAGGAAATCTCTCAATCTCACATCGAGATTTAAGACCGGAAATTCACTGCCATTTATTCTGGCTGCAAACTATCGTAAAAAAATGAATTGGGATGATTGTATTCTACTTAATGATAGAGGAAATATTGTTGAAAGTATCAGTTCAAATCTGTTTTTAATGAAAGATGGGATTTTAATGACTCCTTCGAATGAGAATGGTGGTGTTTCCGGAATTATGAGAGAACAAGTTATTGAAACAGCAATAGATTTAAACATTACTGTTTTTGATGATTGCGTTTTAAATCCTGAAAATCTTTTGGTTGCCGATGAAATATTCCTAACCAATGCAATTAGTGGTATTCAGTGGGTTGTTGCTTATCAGGAAAGACGGTATTTTAATAAAACAGCTAAACTTTTAATTGAGGAATTAAACCGAAGAGCATTTAATGAGAGATAAATCCGAATTTAACTAAACAACTAATTCATACCCGGGTTTTCGGGGAAATTAGACCACATTTTATATCGTCCTCCCATACGTCGCAAGGATTTTGCCCACAATTTTTCGTTGTTGCAACTCATTATTTCCTGAACATCAAGCTGACTAACCAACCATGAATTTTCATTAATTTCATCACTTAGCTGTCCTGTGCTCCAACCGGAATAACCTGCAAAAAACCGAACCTGTTCAGGACGAACTGCCTTTTGTTCAATCAAGTCCTTTAAAATTCCAAAATCACCTCCCCAGTACAGGTTTTCGAATATATGAATGCTATTCGGAATTAAACCGGGTATTGTGTGAAGAAAATAAATTCGATTTGTATCAACCGGACCTCCTATAAAAACATCACCTTCGAAATGCGCAATATTAATCAGCACCTCATCAATAGTTAAATTAACTGGCTTATTAAGAACAAAACCAACTGCACCATTCTGGTTACATTCAACCAATAAAACAAGAGATCGTTTAAAGTAACGACCTTCCAAAAAAGGTTCAGCAATCAGCACTTTTCCCTTTTCTGGATTAATTTTGTTCTTTCCAACTCCAAAAAAATCTGATGTCTCGTCCACCATACTCCCAATTGTTTATACTTCCAAAATAACCAATTTTACTGAGTAAAAAAAGAATTTTATTATTTAGGAATATACCTTGCCTAATTAATTTAATTAGCATAAAGATTGCAAATTTATTATATTTGATCCACCCTAAAACTAACCTCATGTACAAACGAATTTATTCAATATTACTGATATTTCTTATCAATCTAATTCCCTTTTTAGCATATTCTTCCAGCAATGAAGCAACTGAAGTGCAGGATAAACTGCAGGTTGAATTTCCTAAAATTATTATCGCAAATATTTCTACACGAATTGCGATCTCAATAGATGATACGAGTAGAATTATTAGTGAGAATAATAGTCTTTGGGTTCAGGTAAATAACCAGAATATATCGGCAAAAATTGAAGGGAAACAAGTTGTTTTTCATTACACTTTTAAAGAAAAAAAAGAATTTCAAATCTCCTTCCAAAACAAAACCTTCACAAATACAATTCATCCAATTCCTTTATGGCTCTCTATACTTCCGCCACTGATAGCCATTCTTATGGCTCTATTTTTTAAAGAAGTCTTTTCTGCTTTATTCGTAGGTCTATTTTCCGGAACACTACTAATCTATTCGTATCAGGAAGTTTCAATTTTTTCAGCCTTTTTTAAAGCAATATTTGCTATTTCAGATACATATATTCTTCAATCTCTAGCTGATACAGGTCATATTTCCATTATTCTATTTTCGATGTTAATAGGTGCAATGGTTAATTTAATTACCAAAAACGGAGGTATGCAAGGAATTGTGAATAAACTTTCTAAATTCGCCGGCAGTCCGAGATCTGGCCAATTTATAACATGGCTTTTAGGGGTTCTTATTTTCTTTGATGATTATGCAAACACATTAATCGTTGGAAATACAATGCGCCCTGTTACCGACAGGTTAAAAATATCAAGAGAAAAACTTGCTTATATAGTTGATTCAACGGCTGCTCCTGTTGCATCGATCGCAATGATCACAACATGGATTGGTATTGAATTAAGCTACATTCAATCTGCCACGGTTCAAATAAATATAGATGAAAGTCCTTACAGTATTTTTCTCAATTCTTTACCCACACGCTTCTATCCTTTCTTCACCCTATTTTTTATTTTGATGCTGATAGTTTTAAAAAAGGATTTTGGTCCCATGCTAAAAGCGGAACAAAAATGCAGGCGTGAATTAGAGCCGGAATCGCTGGAAAGCGAAGTTGTACCATCTGAATTAAAAGAAATTCAGATAGATAAAAATACTCCTACCCGTTGGTACAACGCTGGCATACCAGTTTTAATTGTGATTTTAGGAACATTTGCAGGTTTAATTTATACCGGTTGGGATGCGAATATTTGGAACGATACGAATCTTGCCTTTGGTAAAAAACTATCACACATTATTGGAGCTTCAGATTCATACCTTGCTCTTTTGTGGTCCTCTCTTTCGGCAGTTTTGGTCGCTCTGGCACTTACTATTGGTCAACAGATACTCAGCTTAACTCAAGCTGTAGACGCTCTGGTTGGTGGCTTTAAAAGCATGCTGACAGCAATTCTTATTTTAGTTCTTGCATGGGCACTGGCTGACATCACTAAAGACATGCATACCGCTGATTTTATTTCGAATACTCTAATTGCAAGTAACGTTTCGCCAATTCTCTTGCCATCTTTTACCTTTATCCTTTCAGCCTTAATCGCATTTTCAACAGGATCTTCATGGGGAACTATGGCAATTCTTTATCCTTTAATCTTGCCTGCATCGTGGGCATTGTGCCATTCATCCGGAATGAGTGATCCTGAAAGCATGAACATTTTCTACATTACCGTTTCAGCCATATTAGCTGGTTCTGTATTGGGTGATCATTGTTCGCCAATTTCCGACACAACCATTCTTAGCTCTCTGGCAAGCTCTTGCAATCATATAGAACACGTGCGAACACAATTGCCTTATGCATTAACTGTCGGTATCGTTTCTATTTTTGCCGGTTTGCTTCCTGCGGCCTACGGAGTTTCTTCCTGGATTTTAGTGCCTGTTGGATTTGTATGCCTTTATTTAATTGTGAAGTACGTAGGAATAAAAACGGAGTAAAAGCCCGACATATAATAGTGGGTACTAAATATGCCGGGAGTAAACTTTATGCTGATTTGCAATTATCATATTTGATAATTATACCACTAACCACAATGTATCAAACCAACACTAACTAAAAGTTCTATACATTAAAGACACCTTTATTTATAAAAAGGTGGTATGGAATCATTATTTTTAACAATTATTAACTATTTCAATATCAATTCCCAATATCCAACATCTACCCATTTATTAAATTTATATCCAACCTCCTTAAAGTGCGCGACTTTCCCGAAACCAATTTTTTCATGCAATGCAACACTGGCATCATTTGGCAAGGCAATACCACCAATTGCAGCATGTAACTCTAATTTTGACAGCTTTCTTATTAATTCCTGATACAACATAGTACCGATTCCTTTTCCCCTTGCATATGGATGCAGGTAAACCGTGGTTTCGACGGAATATTTATAAGCACATCTTGATTTCCATTCACTCGCATAAGCATAACCATACATTTTTCCATTTTCAGAAAAAACGATCCATGGTAGTTTAGCTGTTATACTTGAAATTCTTGATTCCATTTCTTTGGGAGAAACTTCATCTTCCTCAAAAGTAATTACAGTATTTTTCACGTAATGATTATAGATTTTACAAATGTCTTCAGCATCAGAAAGACATACATTTTTTATCATAGGAGCTAAATTTAGGATCGCCTTAAAGATACAAAAAAAGAGAAGCCATCTCTTTCGAGATGGCTGTTACCCCAGTATATTTTGGAGCCCTTTAGAAAAAATTATTAACTGAACTACCACATACAATTAACAATTGACAATGCAGTTCTTGGGAATACCCCTAATATCACCAAGAACAGTTATCGAATGATTGACTAAAAATCATCCGGACAAAATAATGACTGAAATATTTTTAAAGGTTGCGTAAAAACCCAAACTTATTTCATAAAGGAGAAGCCATCCCATTTGAGATGGCTGTTACCCCAGTATATTTTGGAGCCCTTTAGAATTGATTTGTTGTCTAGAATTACCACATTGCATCCAACAATCACTAACTAAAATATCCGAGACTTTCCCCTATAGATCCTCTCGAACACAATAATAACAGTCCAGTTCATAAAATGGGTGACATCAATTATGAGAATAATCTCATATTTAACAATTTTTAACAAAAAAAGAGACTGAATTCTTAATCAATTCAGTCTCTTCAATTCAAAAAAATAAAATTTCTTAATTTGTATAAATAGAAGGAAATTTTTGAGGATTTGATTCTCTCATGATGTCATAAATTATCTCAAATACATCCTCGGCATTAGGATTTGAGAAATAATCTCCATCGGTACCATATGCTGGTCGGTGATCCTTAGCAGTAATCGTTCTCGGTTCTGAATCCAAATGATAATATGCATTCTGATCCTCCAACACCTTCTGCATCATAAAGGCAGTAGCTCCTCCGGGAACATCCTCATCGAAAAATACAATCCGATTGGTTTTCTTAACCGATTCAAGAATTCGACTATTAATGTCAAATGGCAATAAAGTCTGAACATCAATCAGTTCAACTGAAATATTAAAATCTTTCAATTGCTTAACTGCATCTTCTGCAATTCGCACGCATGATCCATAAGTTACCAATGTAATATCAGTTCCTTCTTCTAAAACTTCAGGTATCCCTAATGGAGTATTAAACTCGCCTAAATTATCAGGCATTTTTTCCTTTAATCTGTAACCGTTTAGTGGCTCAATTACTAATGCCGGCTCATCCGATTCCAAAAGTGTATTATAAAAGCCTGCCGCCTTTGTCATATCCCTTGGCACACACACATGAATTCCTCTGATTGAGTTAATCACCATACTTAGAGGAGAACCGGAATGCCAAATTCCTTCCAAACGATGACCGCGGGTACGAATAATTACCGGAGCTTTTTGACCTCCTTTGGTTCTGTATTGCAATGTAGCCAAATCATCACTCATGGTTTGCAGGGCATATAGCAGATAGTCGAAATACTGTATCTCTGCAATTGGACGCAAGCCTCTTAGTGCCAACCCAATTCCTTGGCCTAAAATTGTAGACTCTCTTATTCCTGTATCTGTAACTCTAAGCTCTCCGTATTTTTTCTGCATTCCTTCTAAACTCTGATTTACACCACCAATAAAACCGGTATCTTCACCAAAAGTCAACAATAAAGGATATTTACTAAAAAGTTTATCGAAATTATCGCGAAGCACTTCACGTCCGTTTACAATTTTTGATTCTTCGGAGTAAACAGGATCACAAGTTTTGATATTTTGGACTCTTAAATCAGTCTCGCTGTACAAATGGCTGCTATATCGTTCATGATTCTCCTCAAGAGAATTTTTAAGCCACAACTGCAACTGCGATTTTAGAGGTTTAAAGCTATCGCATGTACTGCAAATATATCGTAATATTTTCTTTGCTGCCGTAAAATTATCCTTTCGAACCGGATGAATAAGCTTTTTGAGATCATTTACTATTTTATCTATTCTTTCCGTTTTCTTACAATCGCAACCGGCATTCTTAACCAATTCAATCAACGCATCTCTTTCTTCCATTATTGGTTCAGAAAAAGACTTCCAAGCTGCTTTTCTTGCGGTTTTTACTTCTTCCAAAGCTGTATTTTCAACTTCGTCTAAAGTTTCTTCTGTCGCTAATTCCAGGGAAAGAATCCACTCTCTCATTTTTTTAATTGGATCATACTCATTTTCCCAATCGAGACGTTCCTTAGTTTTGTAGCGTTCGTGTGAACCTGAAGTCGAGTGACCTAAGGGCTGAGTCATTTCTGTCACGTGAAATAATACCGGAACATGGTTTTTCCGGCAAAATTCAACCCCCTCCATATACATTTTACAAAGCGAAGCATAATCCCATCCCTTAGCCTGATAAATTAAGTAACCATCTCCATTTTCATCCTTTTCAAACCCCTTAAGAACTTCTGATATATTCGATTTTGTAGTTTGGAATTTATTCGGAACTGAAATCCCCCAGCCATCATCCCAAACACTCATAGCCATAGGTACTTGCAGAACACCGGCAGCATTAATGGTTTCCCAAAAATGACCTTCGGAAGTACTGGAATCTCCTATTGTACCGAAAGCTACTTCATTTCCCTTGTCTGAAAACTCAGGAAAATTGTGTAATTCTTTGTTCTGCCGAAACATTTTTGATGCGTAAGCTAAGCCAAGTAATCTTGGCATTTGACCCGCTGTTGGTGAAATATCAGCGGATGAATTTTTCTGATTTGTTAAATTTTTCCAGCTTCCATCCTCATTTAAACTTCTGGATGCATAATGGTTATTCATTAAACGGCCCCCATTAGCAGGATTTTTATCTAGTTTGGTCTCACCAAATAATTGAGCAAAAAATTCCTCACTTGATAACATACCGGAGGCAAGCATAAAAGTTTGATCGCGATAATATCCAGAACGCCAGTCTCCATTATTATAGGCTTTGGCCATAGCAATCTGAGCAACTTCTTTTCCATCCCCAAATATTCCAAATTTCGCCTTCCCTGTTAATACTTCCTTACGCCCCCATATACTTAACTGGCGGCTAACATTTGCAATTCGATAATCTTCCAGTACTTCAATTGTAAAATCGTTGAATGACAAATTTTCTTTTTTTGTCTCCTTATCTTCTTTTACCATTTCTGACATATAATTTTGCGTTATTAGTCTGCAAAGCTTTTCCCCCTTGCAATTGCAAACAAAGATGTGTTAGTGTGTTTATTTAACAGAATATCCCTCAGTTAAACTTAGATCAAATTTAGCAAGAATTATTCTAAATAATAAAATTTCATCCAAGTATTTACAGACCTTTAAATCTGTATTTATTTGGAAGAACAATACCGAAATGATATCTTTGTTTCTAAATTATTAATCCTGATAATTAAATTGTTTGTATCACTAATGTAACACACTTGTTGTTGCTAACAAATTATAAATCGGTATTATACCAACAATAATTTCAAATCTTTTTAGTTAATTTTTTTTATAAATAGTATAAGAAATATACAAATGATTACAGTCTTACTTATAACAATTATTCTTCTGGCAATTGGTTTTGCTGGTTTTGCGATAACAATTCTGGTTAAAAAAAATGGTAAATTTCCAGAACTCCATATTGGAAATAATAAAGATTTGAAGAAAAGAGGAATTGGATGTGCCACTTCTCAAGACAAAATAGAACAAGCCAAAGCTAAGAAATCACTTCAATTCAAACAATTAACACTTTTAGAGAAAGAATTAAAATCTCTCTAAACCTAAAATAAACTTTAATAGTAGATATAACCATCTAATTTGACAATCGTATCCTTATGAGAGTATTCTAAAACCCTATTTAAAATGGCTGCATTTTTTACAATATTATTACTATCACTCTTTTTATTACTACTTGCCTTTATAGGAATTGGTATTAAGCTGTTATTCGATAAAAATGCAAAGTTTACCGGTAACAGCTGTGGTTCTTGTGCATGCACCGATCCGGACAAGGAAAGTTGTGATACACAATAAAGAATTAAACTATCGTTTTTTTTACTTTCTGTTGTTTATATTATTTCACAACAATTACTTGTTTTCCAAGATTTAGAAATCTGAAAGCCGATAATTTTCACCCCCTCCTTATCATCAATTCGATCTACTTTATGATTGAACCCTTAAGCTTTTCACTAGCATAGGATTTATAATTGCCCAGAGAATCTGTATAAATAAAATAGGCTTCCAGAAGTGAGTCTTTTTCAACAATTTCAATGCTTTTTTCCAATCCCAACACCATAAAACTTGTTGCATATGCATCGGCAGACATACAATCAGGTGCAAATACCGAGGCAGAAAGCAGACTGTGTTGAACCGGATATCCTATGCGTGGATCAATTGTATGAGCATATTTCTTCCCATCCTTAATGTAGTACTGACGATAGTTTCCCGAAGTAGCCAAGGCTCCTTTTCCCATCTGAACTACCTCTTGTACCTCTCTCGACATAGCAGTAGGATCATCAATTGGTTTATCGATAGCTACTCTCCATGTTCTTCCTTTTCCGCTTTTACCCTTAACACGAATTTCACCGCCAATTTCAACCATATAATTACTAACACCATTTAATTCCAAAAGGTCGGCAACAACATCAACACCATATCCTTTTGCAATAGCACTTGCATCGAACATGATTCTAGGATCATCCTTCACAACTTTTCCATTTAGTAAACGCACTTTTTCATAACCAACAATCTCCAGCAGACTATCAACAGGAATCATCTCAGGATCCAGTTTATTCTTAAATCCAAAGCCCCATGCATTTACTAAAGGCGCAACAGTCATATCGAATGCTCCATTTGTTATCTGCGATATTTCCTCTCCTCTTTTTAAGGTTGTTAAAAAATAATGATCCAATACTACCGTGGTATCATTATTATTCACCCTTGAAATTACCGACTGAGGCTTATAAGTGGACAAAGACAAGTCAAATTCCGCTAACTTAGCCATTATGTTATCATGAAGACTTTCGTCGCCTGTGTACTCGTAATTGATGTGATAGAAAGTGCCAAATATTTGCCCTTCATCGAAATAATATTTTTTACTGTTGTTTTGGCATGATGATAGGATCAGGATACCAACAAAAACGAATGAATTAAATAAATTTCTCATGACTGAAGAATAGTTCGTATTTTAAAGGATATTAATGAAACAAAAGTAATCAAGCTTATAAAAACAAACAAGCCTCGAAAAATCCGAGGCTTGTTATATTGTAATTACGATCCAAAATCGTCAAATTCAACCATTTCGTCTGGTACTCCTAATTCATAAAGCATGCTTGTCACAGCAGAATTCATCATTGGAGGTCCGCAAAGGTAATACTCAACATCTTCCGGCTCCTCATGTTTGCATAGGTAGTTGTCGTAAATCACCTGATGAATAAATCCTGTTGGCCCTTCCCAATTATCTTCCGGCTGAGGCTCAGATAGAGCTAAATGCCACTCGAAATTCGGAAAATCAGCAGCGATAGCATCGAACTGATCTGCATAAAACACCTCTTTTAATGAACGTGCACCATACCAGAAAGTAGCCTTACGACCAGTTTTCACAGTATGAAACAAGTGAAAGATATGTGAACGCATTGGAGCCATACCAGCACCACCACCAATAAACATCATCTCGTTGTTAGTCTCTTTAATAAAGAACTCACCGTAAGGTCCTGAAACTGTAACTTTATCACCTGGTTTACGAGAGAAAATAAAAGAAGAACAAATACCCGGATTCACATTCATCCAACCACCGTTTACACGATCGAACGGAGGAGTTGCAATACGAATGTTCAACATTACAATATTTCCTTCGGCAGGATGGTTAGCCATTGAATAGGCCCGATATGTAGGTTCAGGGTTTTTCATTTTAAGATCAAACATCTTAAACTGTTCCCATTCTCCTTTATATTTGTCTTCAATAATCATATCCTTAAAGTCAACATCGATTTTAGGAACATCAATTTGAATGTACCCTCCCGATTTGAAATCAAGAATTTCACCTTCCGGTAATCTAACTACGAACTCTTTAATAAAAGTAGCTACGTTTCCATTGGAAACCACTTCACACTCCCATTTCTTAATTCCCATAATTTCCTGAGGAATCGACATGGCCGTGTCTTCTTTTACTTTTACCTGACAAGCCAAACGCCAATCGGTTAAGGCTTCTCTTCTAGTGAAAAAACCGGTCTCTGTTGGTAGAATAGTTCCTGCCCCTGAATGAACCTGGCATTTACACATTCCACAAGTACCTCCACCACCACAAGCTGATGGTAAAAATATTTTTTGAGCTCCTAAAGCTCCCAAAAGGGTACTGCCTGGTTCTACAACCAATTTTAGATTTCCTTCATTGATATCAATAGTAACCTCTCCTGATGGAGTAAGTTTCTTTTTTGCATACAAAAGGATAGAAACCAGTACCAGGATCACAAGTAGAAAGATCACAATACTAGTGGCAATAACTGTTCCCTGTGTTGTTAATAATATCATCTCTATTCCAGTTTTTAAAATTATGAATGATTAATTATTAATTAAGAATTAGGGTCTATCTGTATAAATGTTATTGATATTTAAATCAAACAAATAACCTGTATTCTATAATTCACAATTATAACTCATAAATTATAATTCATAATTAGTTAAAAGCTTAGAGTTTGATCCCCATAAAGCTCATAAATGCAATTCCCATTAAACCTGTTACAATAAATGTAATTCCAAGCCCACGTAATGGAGCAGGAATATTTGAGTAACGGATTTTTTCACGAATTGCTGCGATACCAATAATAGCAAGAAACCAACCAATACCTGATCCAAGACCAAATGAAGTTGCCTCTGCCAAAGTACCATAGTCTCTTTCCTGCATGAAAAGAGATCCTCCTAAAATTGCACAATTAACCGCAATTAAGGGAAGAAAGATACCCAAAGAAGAATAAAGAGCCGGAGCAAATTTTTCTACAATCATTTCAACCAACTGCACCAAAGAAGCAATTACTGCTATAAACATGATAAAACTTAAGAAGCTTAAATCAACATCAGCAAATGAAGGATCTACCCAAGTAAGAGCTCCACTTACCAAAATGTATTTGTTTAACAAGTAATTTAAAGGAACGGTTATTCCCAAAACAAATATCACAGCTATGCCAAGGCCAACTGATGTTTTTACTGTTTTGGAAACAGCCAGATACGAACACATTCCTAAGAAGAATGCGAACACCATGTTGTCGATAAAAATCGACTTGATAAATATATTAATCAGATTTTCCATGTTTCGATTTTTCTTTACAATTAGTTCGACTCAATTAAAGATTTATCTCTAGATCTTTGAACCCAAATAATAATTCCTACAGTTATCAATGCCATTGGAGGAAGAATTATTAAGCCGTTGTTTTGATATCCCATATCATAAAAGGATTGGGGTACAACCTGAAACCCATAAATTGCTCCTGATCCCAATAATTCACGGAAGAAAGCAACAATTATTAAAATTACACCATAACCGGCACCGTTACCGATACCGTCTAAAAATGCAGGCCATGGCTTATTGCCAAGAGCAAAAGCTTCCAAACGTCCCATAATAATACAGTTGGTAATAATCAATCCTACAAATACGGAAAGTTGCTTGCTTACTTCGTAGGCAAAAGCTTTCAATACCTGATCAACTACGATTACCAATGCTGCTACAACTACAAGCTGAACAATAATACGAATACGCGAAGGAATTGTATTTCTAAGTAATGATATAATAACATTTGCAAATGCTGTTACAGCCATAACAGAAAGGCTCATCACCACGGCTGGCTCCAACTTTGCTGTAACTGCCAGAGCTGAACAAATTCCTAATACCTGTACGGTAATCGGGTTGTCGCTACTCAATGGATTTTTCAGCAATTTCCGATTTTTAGCGGAGAATAATGGTTCTTTATCGCTCATCTCGTGCTTATTTTGAAGATTTTAAATACATTTCATAACTGCTTAGGTTTTCACGAAGCATTGCTTCCAAACCTTTTGAAGTAACAGTACCACCGGATACCGCATCGAATTCGTGAGGATGACCAACAGCACCACCGCCTTTAACCAAAGCTAAAGAAGTAAACTTTCCTGTCTCATCAAAAATTTGTTTTCCGGAAAATGGTTTCTGAAATTCAGGTTTTGAAATTTCCGCTCCTAAACCTGGAGTTTCACCCTTATTTCCGAAAGTCGCTCCATAAATGGTTTTTCCATCCGGTTCCATAGAAATAAAACCCCAAATAGGTCCCCACATTCCTCTACCTCTAATTGGAATAATCATTTTCTCCCCAATTCCCTCTTTCTTAAATATGAAAACTGGTAATTTTCTTTCTTCCAATTTCTTTTTGTTCTCAATTTTCAAGTCCACAGCAAAAGTTGCATCCTTATCTTCCGAAGTAATATCTCCATTCGAATTAACAATAAAAGATTGTACAATAAATTGATTGTATAACTCTTCTGCATCTTTAGGAGTGGAAGCAATATTGACAGCTTTTAAAATGTCTTGCTTTTTCTCTATTTCGATATTCCTCGTTTGGCGTGGTTTAAGTTGCAAAGCAGCAAAAGAAAGAACCGCCGCAACTAACACCACCATAATGGAGGCATAAAGAAATGTATATGTATTGCTTTGAGTATTCATGTGATTAATAATTTATATTTTTAATTGCCACATGGAACTCGCCATATTTTACCTGTACTTGTTCCGATAAAATTTCAGTCATGGCTCGTTTCATTTTCTAATTGATTATTTGTTTAAGCACTCACCTTAACCCGTTTCAATCTTCTTTTGATATTTCCTTGAACCACATAATGATCAATTAGCGGTGCAAAAGTATTCATCAGTAGAATCGATAACATCATAGCTTCCGGGAAACCTGCATTCAATACGCGAATCAAAACAGCAAGGAAACCAATTAGGAAACCATAAATATATTTACCCCTGGCTGTTTGAGCTCCCGATACAGGATCAGTAGCCATAAATACAGCACCAAAAGCAAAACCACCCATAATTAAATGTTGCCATGCTGGAATCAATTCCATATAAGAATTACCACCAATTAGATTGAAAAGCATTCCCATTACATATCCTCCGGCAAATACCGAAACGATAATTTTCCAGCTGCCAATTCCTGTTGCAATTAAAATGACTGCCCCAATTAGAATAGCTATCGTAGATGTTTCTCCTATTGATCCTGGAATGAAACCAACAAACATATCCCAAACATTTGAAAGATGTTGTTGATAAAGAGTAACAGCAGCATCACCTTTTACATCAACCAAATTGGCAGCATGTGCCAATGGAGTAGCTCCCGAAAAGCTATCCGCTTTTTCTGCAATCCAAACCGACTCGCCAGACATTTTTGATGGGTAAGCAAAGAAGAAGAATGCACGGGCAACTAAAGCCGGATTCCAAATATTCATTCCTGTTCCACCAAATACCTCTTTACCAATAACTACAGCGAATGCAGTTGACACAGCCACCATCCAAAGAGGAGCCGTAACAGGCATTATTAAAGGTATTAGCATACCGGAAACAAGGAAACCCTCGTTTACCTGATGACCCCGCATTTGCGCAAATGCAAATTCAATACCCAAACCAACCACGTATGAAACAACGATAATCGGAAGGATTTTAATCAAACCATAAATGCAAATATCTAAAAAATCCGTATTCGCAAGCTCGCCAACAGATAGGAAATGCAGGTATCCTGTATTATAAATCCCAAATAGTAATGCAGGAATTAAAGCCATAACAACGATCGACATTGTACGCTTTAAGTCAATAGCATCTTTTATATGTGTACCCGTATGGGATGTAATATCGGGAACGAATAGAAAAGTTTCAAATGCCTCGAAAGACGACTGCAACTTTGCAAACTTCCCACCCTTTTGAAATAAGGGTTTCTTTTTATCAAGAAATTTTCTTAGTGCTTTCATTATATAATATTATCCGTTTTTTCTTAGCTCATTTCTTTAATCATCAGATCAATTCCTTTACGAACCAAATCCTGTACATTAATTTTTGATGTACAAACGAATTCGCATAAGGCAAGATCCTCCGGAGCAACTTCGTATATCCCCAACTGCTCCATTTGATCGATATCCTCAATCATAATCGATTTAACCAATTGTTGTGGAAGCACATCCATAGGTAATACCTTATCGTACTCACCTGTCATTACGAAAGCCCGATGCTCCCCATGAAGATTAGCATCTAAACGGTATTCTTTATTTGGCATTAACCAAGAGAAGAATGTTTTCGACATTGAGAATTTCTGTAAGCCAGGCAATGCCCAACCTAAAAATTCGAATTTATCTCCTTCTGGAATCACTGTAATTTGTGAGTCGTAAAAGTTAAGAAACCCATCTTCCAGGATTTGAGATCCTGTTAAAACATTGCCTGAAATAACGCGAATTTTCTCATCATCTTTCAATTTACCTTTTAAGATATTTCGTACAGATGCTCCCAAAATTGTTTCAAAATAACATGGGGTTTTCACTTCAGATCCGCAAAGTGCAATTTTACGACTTACATCGTAGATGCCTTTTGTGAATAATCTTCCGATGAAAATAACCTCCTGCGGACGAATAACCCAAGCCACTTCACCTTTATTCATCGGGCTGATGTGATGAATTTGAACACCAATATTTCCAGCAGGATGAACACCTGTAAATTGGCGAATTTCAACATTTTTAGCTTCGGTAAAAATTTTGCTTTGGTTGATATTCGGATTAATATTCAAATATAGCTTCCCGTCAGTCAATTTTGCCAAAGCATCAAGACCTGCCTGAAATGCTACTGCTTCATTCTCCAAAAGGAAGTCAATATCCGCGGCCAATGGAGCCGTATCGAAAGCTGAAACAAAAATTGCTTTTGGAGTATCTTCAGGTTTCGCAACCACATCATAAGGACGTTGACGAACAAACGCCCAAAGGCCACTTTTCAACAACTCTTCTTTAATCTCATCTCGAGAAAGCCCGTTAGGATCAGCCTTTTTAAACTCCTGATACTGAATCTCAGCATCCGCTTGAATTACTACCTCTAAAATCTTTCTTCGTTCTCCTCGATTTACAGCAATTACTTTACCACTAACCGGAGAAGCAAAATTAATTTCAGGACAATACTTATCGAAAAACAGAGAATCTCCTGCTTTTACTTCAGCATCTACCTTAACTTTTAATTTAGGTGTTAATCCGGGGAAATTGGATGGTTTAATTGCGTATGTCTCAGAACGATCAGCTTTTTCAAGTACCTTTTCAGCCTTTCCTGCCAGCTTAATATCTAAGCCTTTTTTGATCTTTTTAACTTCAGACATGTTAAACTATTTGAATTTATTAATTTGCATCAAAAATAACTAATTTAATCTCTAATTCACAATCTTTACTCTGATACGCTATATGTTATTGAACGCCATAGATATCATTTTTAAGGGGGCGTAAAATTTTCGAACACAAATATATAAAGCAATTTTGTATTTTTGAAGTCATTTGGTCTATTTTTAACCAGTATATATACATATTCAAATGCATAAAAGTCTAGTTGTTTACATAAGCATTATATTTATTATCCTTCCAAAGGTATTGTTCGCCTTAGATTTTGAATCTGAGACTGTTTATTTCAATGAAATAATAAAAAAAAGCATCCATACTGTTCAGATGCATCCGGTTAATTGGGAACTAACTGAACCGATTATAGAACTTAATGGAGATAATCAACTCCTTTTTTCTTTTGATGACATTACAGAAAATATTCAGGATTACTCCTACAAAATTATCCATTGCACATCAGATTGGCACAATTCCGGCTTAAGTGAATTCGATTTTATTGATGGTTTTACAGAAAACCAGATTCAAGATTACGAACACTCCTTTACTACCAATGTAGGTTTTGTTCATTATTCCTTGAAAATCCCCAACAACGAGATACAATTAAAATTATCAGGCAATTACATCCTTGAAATCTATGAAGATTTCGATCCTGAAAAAGTAATTGTCCGACAACGATTTATGCTTCTGGATTCGAAAGTTGAAATTAAAGGAGATGTAAAACATCCAATTGCAATTGATTTAAGAGAAACACATCAGGAGGTAGATTTTAGTATTCTTCATCCAAATTTCAATATTGATAATCCTCATTCTGATTTACAAGTTGTGCTAACGCAAAATGGAAGATTAGATGGAAGTGAGAAAAACCTAAAACCTATTTTTATCCGTAAAAACGAATTGGTTTTTGATTACGAAATGGAAAATGTTTTTCCGGGAGGCAACGAATTTCGAAATTTTGATTTGAAAAGTCTGAGGTACCAAACCCGCTATATCAAAGAAATTACCAAAGAGAATGAACAGACAAACGTTCTGTTGACAGCCGGAAACAACCGTCATTTTAAACAGTACATTTACGAGCAGGATTTAAATGGCCGGTTTTTAATCGAGGTTCAGGAAAGAGACGAACCATCTACCGAAGCAGACTATTGCAATGTCACATTTTGGTTGCCGTTCGATAATGAAATTAAACATGGAGACCTTTATGTGTACGGCAGCTTCTGTAATTGGACTTGTTCTGATCAAAATAAAATGGAATACGATTTTGATACCGGCAGCTACCGCAAAACAATTTTCCTGAAGCAGGGATACTACAATTACCAATATGCCTTACTCGAAAATGGAAAGAAAACTCCAGACCTCACCTATATTGAAGGCTCGCATTGGGAAACCGAAAATAACTATGTGATTTACGTTTACTACCATGATATCGCCCTGAATTACGATATGTTGATTGGTTATGAAACACTTAATTCAACTGCTAAATTTTAAACCATAAATAAAGGCGCAAGGACATTGCATGCAATGTTCCTACCACACAGATCTGTTTATGTTGTAAAAGCATTTCGATCTTAAAAAAAAAGAATACTTTTGACTCCGAAATAGAGAGAATCACTATCTTGTTTTCTCTTTAATAAATAAAAAATATAAATATGAACCCTGTTACAAACAAAGGTCGATACAAATCGGACCCACAGGTATTCAAACGATGGAGCCGGAAAGGCTATGCGGCATTTGCCAGCATGAACAAGGAAATCACAATTTCCAATATCAACGCCAGTTATAATTTACTGGTTCCATCAACTGAGTGCGGCTTTTCCGGATTTTGCTATGTACCATTAAACAGCAGGGATAAGAATGAGACTGATGAATTGGAAGCCTTGCGCTTCGAACTCATGCAAGTTATGGTACTGCAAAACCAAAATGCAGCCAAAACCAGTCAGACTGAACCTCATCAACAAACAGACAAGGTTCTTTCTACCAATTCCTATTCCTGCAATTTTAGAAATTAAAAAAAGAACCTAAGTTATGAGTGATATCAGAAACAATTGGACCTACAAAGAGGTTAAAGAAATTTACGACCTGCCATTACTGGATTTGGTAAACAAAGCAGCCAACCTCCACCGCAAATACCACGATTCTACAAAAATGAATATGAACACCCTAATTTCGGTTCGTACCGGAGCGTGTTCTCAGGATTGCAGATATTGTGCCCAATCGGCCCGTTACAACACACATGTAAAACCTGTGAAATTAAGTTTGGAACAGGTTTTGGAAGAAGCCAAAATAGCCAAAGAGAACGGTGTGAAACGTGTTTGTTTGAGTTCTGCCGGCAGAGATGGGAACAGAGATGACCGTTTCGACGAAATGGCTGAGATGATTACCGAAGTAAAAAAACTGGGACTGGAAGTTTGTTGTACCATGGGAATGATCAACAAAGAAAAAGCCGGAAAATTAGCCGATTTGGGAATTACTGCGGTAAATCACAACATCGATACTTCGGAGCGTCACTATCCAAACATTACCACAACCAGAACCTACAGTGAAAGACTCGAAACTCTTGCCAATTTGCAGGAAGCGGGTATCTCCTACTGCTCGGGCGGTATTTTAGGAATGGGCGAAACCGACGAAGATAGAATTGAAATGCTTCGCACGCTATCTAATCAGGAAAAACATCCTTACAACGTTCCGTTGAATTCATTGGTGCCGGTTGAGGGAACTCCGTTTTTCGGAAAAGAAACCATCGGTATTTTTGAAATGGTGCGTGCCGTTGCAACTGCCCGTATTCTAATGCCAAAAGCAGTAATCGCTTTTGCTGCAGGTCGCACGCATTACAGTCAGGAAGGACAAGCGCTTTGTTTCCTTGCCGGAGCAAACTCTATCTTTTTCGGAGATAAATTGCTTACCGTTAAAAACATGACGGTGAACGAAGATCAGCATTTGCTGGATAGTATTGGAATGGTGCCAACGCGTTATCAGGAGTTGACTACTTTGGAAGAGTAATTATATACTCAATTGATATGGAAGGGACACTTTAGGGTGTCCCTTTTTTATATCCTACACTTTCCTGAAACGCTTTGATTAGGCCTAGTAGCACTTTCTTATTGGGTGAAAGTGTTTTGATATGACAAAAAATTACTTTTACAGTTACCAAAACCCCTATTCCTACTATCCCGCGGAGCTTTTCACCCCTCCTCCGGCATTATTTTGCATCCCTCCACCAAATTGGAGTTCTCCTCCAGCATTATTTTGTATCCCTCCAGTAAGTTGGAGCTCTTCTCCGGCATTTATTTGTTTCCCTCCGTTAAGGTTGAGACCTTCTCCGGCATTTTTTCCGTTTCCTCTGGCAATTTTCACTACCATTGGATCTATCCTCTGCGATAAAGTGTTGCATAAAGGGAATTCTGAAATTAATTTGATTTTTCAACAAGATCTCTTATTTCTTTCCGGTACGAACTAGCAACAGGAATTATCTTACTACCAATACAAACCTGATTCCCTTCAAAGTATTCTATTTTATTAAAATTAACAATGTAGGATCGGTGAACACGTAAAAAAACGTTATCGGGTAGTTTCGTTTGAAAACTTTTCAGGGTGTCATGAATCACAAGACAATCTTCATCTCTGTGTAATTTCAAATAATCTCCTTCGGATTCGATATAATTTACATCTGACGATTTCAATAAATAGGTCTTCTTGTTCGACCTTACTAATGGAATTCTATTTTTATCAAACCCAACTTTTGAAACTGTCCGTAAGTTTTTTTACTGTCTTGGAAGATTTTATTATAAGCAAATCATCTTCAAGTGAAATGCAGTAGACTCGTAATTTTTCTATTACATCTTTATTATTAGCTACAATTTTATCTATGTTGTAATTAACACATCCGACATTATTCATTATTTTATCTGAAAGATCTTCATCTAAAAATTTAAACAAATCATCATTCATCAATTCAGGAAGTTTTGACTTTATTAATTCGAAATCAAGAGCATTTGTTTTTTCTAAATCACCTAATTTTTGAACGATATATTTATATTCATCGTTTTTTGTATCACTTTTATTAATAAGAACCGATTCTCTAGCCTTAAGATTCCATGTGATGTTCGTATAATTCTGCTCTATTTTACTAACAAAATCATTATACTGCTTTTGAGTATCTAAGTTCGTAGCATAAATGCCTTCATTAATAAACTTGACATGCTCTACATTAATAAATACCTCATTAAGATCATCATAACTCTTATTTATAAGTATATCTAATAAATCAGGAGTGTGAAGATTTGATAGATAATTTAAGTGTTTAAAATGGAGGGTTTTTATACTTTGATATTTATATAAATCAGATTTTTGTGCCGTCACACTTTCTTTATACCCTGCAATTGCTTGTTCAACATTTTCCAAAGCACTATCAAGTGTCTTGATGAAATAATTTTTGACAGATTTTAATCTTTTACGTTTTAAAAGAAAATCCCTAAATAAGGTTAATCCAAATGCTATAACAACACCTAAAATAGTATACCAAAACGAATCCCATGAAGTTGATAATTCACCATTGAAGAAATTGTCACCAAAAGATAAATTTAAATTTAGAATTACAGACATAATCATTAAAATATGTATAGAATTAGTACAGCTAAGCTACTCATTATATTGATCTATTTTATTTCTTTTATTGAGAATTCGACTCCAAGTCGGAGCCTCAATTCCTTACTTGACTCAATATCGATACTTCTTCAGGAAGTTTTAACTATTTTTATTCCTGCAAATTTGATCAGACATTCCTTTTCCCATCCATTTTTCGTAAGTTCATCGGCTCATTAACCAGCATAACCACATTATGAATCCGAAAACCAAAGCGCTCTCTCTAGGAGAAGCTCTCATTCCTATTATTCTATTAATTGCACTCCTTAGTATTAATGCCATTGTTTTTGGTGATGGTGCGATTGAAGGCGCCAATCAGTTTTCTCTTTTAATTGCTGCGGCTATAGGTGGACTGATTGCTCTCCGACATGGAAAAAACTGGGACGATCTGCAAAAAGGGATTGTTGAAAGCATTAGTACAGCAATGCCGTCGATGTTGATATTACTGCTAATTGGTTCTTTAGCGGGAACATGGATGATTAGCGGTGTGGTGCCTGCAATGATTTACTATGGATTGGAATTCTTAAATCCCAAATTATTTTTAATGCTCTCGGTAGTGATTTGTGCCATCGTTTCTGTCGTAACCGGAAGTTCATGGTCTACCATTGCAACCATTGGAGTTGCACTTTTGGGGGTTGGCAATGCAATGGAATACAATAACGCCATTGTGGCCGGGGCAATTATATCCGGAGCGTACTTTGGTGATAAAATTTCGCCTTTATCGGATACAACCAATCTGGCTTCGGCAATGGCTGAAGTTGATTTGTTTGTGCACATCCGTTACATGATGTATACAACGATCCCTTCCATCATTATTACTCTGTTGATTTTTCTGGCCATTGGTTTTAATAAGGAAGGAGAAATTAATCCGGAAAGCATTCGTGAAGTTCAAGCAGCTATAAAAGCAACATTTACAATCACTCCTTGGCTGTTTTTGGTTCCTATATTGCTCTTTGTGATTATCAGCAAAAAAGTGCCCGCCCTGCCTGCAATTTTTGCCGGCACGTTAATAGGAGGCATATTTGCCATTATTTTTCAGCCACAAATTATTCAGCAAATTTCGGGAAGCAGTTCCTATATACAAGCTTGTTATCATACAGTAATGCAATCCATCTTTACGGATATTAGTATTCCTGTTCAAAATAAAAATATTCAGGATTTATTATCGACAGGTGGAATGGCCGGGATGCTCAATACGATTTGGCTGATTTTAACAGCAATGGTATTTAGCGGTGTTCTGGAAACAGCAGGTATTTTGCACAAAATAACAGCAACCATGATGAAAGCGGTTAGCTCGACCGGATCGTTGGTAACAACAACAGTTGCCAGTTGTACGTTCCTGAACCTCACAGCATCGGATCAGTATATTTCCATTGTGGTTACGGGAAGAATGTTTTCAGAATCGTACAAAGATCAAAATTTAAAGCCCGAGGTGTTGAGCCGAACCCTTGAAGATGCAGGAACAGTAACGTCAGTATTGGTTCCCTGGAATACCTGCGGTGCTGCGCAGGCTGGTGCATTGGGTGTAGCTACTGTTGCTTTCGCCCCTTTTTGTTTTTTCAACATCATTAGCCCTATAATGACCATAGCTGTTGCTTATCTGAATATAAAAATCCGGAAAACAACTGATTCTGCTCTAAAATCATCATAAGTATAAATTTAATCACATCTTTAAAAACTTGTGAAATTATTAACCTAAAAAGTTTCTTTTCTTTTTTAAAAGTATGACAATACTCATTAATGATGCTTTGTGTTTTCTTTAAATTTGCAAAGAAAGAAAATAATAAATAACCCTTAAAACCACATCATTATGCCAAAAGGTATATACAACGTTCCTGCCGTAACTAACGAGCCAATTTTATCTTACGCTCCTGGATCTCCTGAAAGAGCTGAATTACAAGCTACAATTAAAAAAATGCGTTCCGAAGTAATCGATGTGCCTATGTACATTGGTGGCGAAGAGGTTCGTACAGGCAATTTATTTGCAATGACTCCTCCTCATGATCATCAGCATGTATTAGGACATTATCACCAAGGTGAGAAAAAACATATCCAAATGGCTATTGATGCGGCTTTAGCTGCAAAACCAGCTTGGGAAGCTATGGCCTGGGAGCATCGTGCTTCTATTTTCTTGAAAGCTGCTGAATTAATTTCGGGTCCTTACCGTCAGAAATTAAACGCTGCTACAATGTTGGGACAGTCGAAAAATGCATTCCAGGCTGAGATTGATTCTGCTTGCGAAATTGCTGATTTCCTTCGTTTCAACGTTCAGTACATGACTGATATTTACAAACAACAGCCTATCTCTTCAAAAGGAATTTGGAACCGTGTTGAACAACGTCCGTTAGAAGGATTTGTATTTGCTTTGACTCCTTTCAACTTTACTGCTATTGCCGGTAACCTGCCAACAGCTCCTGCTATGATGGGTAACTGTATTGTTTGGAAACCATCTAAAACCGCTGTTTATTCTGCTCAGGTTTTAATGGAAATATTTATGAAAGCTGGTGTTCCTGCCGGTGTTATCAACTTGGTATATGTATCAGGTCCTGCTGCTTCTGAAGTACTATTCAGTTCTCCTGATTTCGCAGGTATTCACTTTACAGGATCAACTGGTGTATTTCAGGACATTTGGAAAAATATTGGCGAAAACATACATAAATTCAAGTCTTATCCACGTATCGTAGGTGAAACTGGTGGTAAAGATTATATTTTTATGCACCCAACTGCTCCTGCCAAAGAAGTAGCTACTGCAATCACCCGTGGAGCATTCGAATATCAAGGACAAAAATGTTCTGCTGCATCCCGTGCTTACATTCCTGCAAGCAAGTATGACGCAGTTATGGCATTTGTAAATGAAGATTTGAAAAAAATAAAAATGGGTGGAACTGAAGACTTCACCAATTTTGTGAATGCTGTAATTGACGAAGCTTCTTTCAACAAATTATCTTCAGCTATCGATGCAGCAAAAGCTTCTCCTGATGCAGAAATTGTAGCTGGTGGTACTTACGACAAGTCGGTAGGTTATTTTATTGCTCCAACTATTATCAGAGCTTTAAAACACAATTATATAACTATGGAAGAAGAGCTGTTTGGCCCTATCCTTACCATTTTTGTATACGAAGATGACAAGGTAGATGAGACTTTGGATATCCTTGATAAAGGTTCAATGTATGCCCTTACCGGTGCTATCTTTGCTGATTGTCGTTACGCTATTGAAAAATTAGTAAAACGTTTAACTCACACTGCAGGTAACTTCTATATTAACGATAAACCAACAGGTGCTGTTGTTGGACAACAACCATTTGGTGGTGGAAGAGGATCCGGAACCAACGATAAAGCGGGTTCTATGATCAACCTATTGCGTTGGGTTTCTCCACGTACAATTAAAGAAACTTTTGTTTCGGCTACAGATTATATGTATCCTAACTTTTTAGAGGATTAATCTTAGAGATATCGGATGCGAGATTTGAGAAGAAAATCTTCAGGAAATCAATCTTTTGATACCAAAATATAACAAAATTGAATTGAATAAAACGACCGGAGTTCCCTTCGGTCGTTTTTCATTTAGTGAAGGTTCAACAAATCAATCTATTTACTCTTCGACATTTAGCCCCACCGACTTTCAGACTTTCACATATTCTTTGTAATTTAGCATGCAAATAGAAACAAAATGAATCAGAAAAAAGCTCAACTAATAATTCTTAGAATTGTGCGTAACAAATACGTAATCACTTTTCTGGTATTTTATTTTTGGCTTTTCTTTTTCGACCAACACTCCATTTGGGAACGAAGAGGAAATGAAAATACTATTGAATCTCTTGAAAAAGAAAAAGCTTACTTTATTGAGAAAATTGAAACCGACAAGAATCGGATTCACGAGCTGAAAACCAATCGGAAAAATCTTGAAAAATTCGCTCGCGAACAATATTTAATGAAGAAAAAAGGCGAAGATATATTTATAATGATAGAAGAATAATGGAAAAGACGTTGCAAGCAACGTCTTTTCTATTATTCATGATTTTTTTCGTATTCTCTGTAAATCTCCAACAACTCTTTAGCAGAATAAATCCCTTTGGTTTCGATACCAAGATCAAGTAGTAACTGTTTAGCACAAACAACAATGCTCTCCTCATCAATAAATTGCTCGTGAACATTATTCAGATATTTCAATACTTTAAAAGCATTAAAAGCCCCAAAAAATTTCTTCCGAAATGATTCAACACTGGAACAGTTTCGGTTTATTTCCTCCAATGCTTCAAAGAAATTATCCTCTTTTAGATAGGAACGTACAGGACCGGGAAGATCAACAATCAATCTATTTAAATAAGTATCGTAATCAACACCAAAAAAATCATCAGCACGATCGAAGAACTTTTTCACATCCTTAAAAGCAGAGTAATTGTAGGTTTTGTAATCGATAATTCCCTCTTCCATAAAGGTGGAAATTGCTTTACCTGTTCCAAATGGAACCCGATCTGATTCTCTTGGTGAAGGAATAACTCTGGTGGTTTTAATTTCATAAAACTTACCCAGAGCAATAATTTTCTGCAAAAAATAAAAATCTTCACCTGCTTGCCGGCGATTCATTCCACCCTGCATGATATAAGCATTCGCCGTAACTGCAAAGCTGGAACCTACCGTGTGAAAGGCGTGCGGATGACCAGCATACCGCATGGCCAACATGTAATACCGCAGGTAAAGTTCGTACTGAGCAATGGCATCGTAAATTGGCTGATCGAATTCTGTTCCCTCCAAAGGATGCTCATAAAATATGTTAGCTCCATTCGCCTTTGGATGCTTTTTGAACATCTTCTCAATCTCAACAAAATAGTTGGAATCGCATCTGGAATCGGCATCAAAACCAGTAATAATTCCATTTGGTTTGTCAATTTTATTGAAACGACTCACGGCCTCATCCATGGCAATTTTTCGCGCCAAACCAACTCCTGCAAATTTCTTTGGTAAATTGGGCTGATGAATCAGGTAGAATTTCAACTTCTCATCCTGATGATCAACCATCCAGTTCGTTGCATCAGCAATGGTTTTTTCGTTTTGCGCAAGTATTTCATCGCCGGCCAACTCTCCTGAATTCACCATTACGATTACTTCTGCACTGCAATCCGGACGTTCACAATTCCACAAAGCTTCTAAAGCCGGAAGTAAATCCGGTTCATTAAAACACGGAATAGTTACAATGATATTTAGTTGTTCCGAAGCTATATCTTTAATATAATCGGGATACAGACGTTGTTTTTTCAGATATTTATCAGCGAAAGCCATATTCTTATTTCAGATTTGAGATCTGAGCATTTAGATTTGAGACTTCTCCCTTCACTTTTAATGTCCATACCTCAATAAATAATAATTTTAAATTCAAGTATTCTCTTTTAATCTATAATCTCATTTCTGACATCTCAGATCTAAAAAAACAAAGATATAAAAAAGGGCAGATAGCTTGCGTAGCTAATCTGCCCTTAAAATATTTTGTTGTTGAAATTTACTTAGCTGCAGGTGTGTATCTACCGTTTAAACCAGAAATGATTTCCGCTGTTATATCTAATCCATCCTGAGAAAGAAGAACATTTCCTCCTTTTGTTGTACTTAAAATTAAGCTGTAATTATGAGCAGCATTGTATTCTTTCAAATAGTTAGTAACACTATCAAATAATCTTTTGCTGTTTGCTTGCTGCTCGCCCATTAACTGGTTTGAAAGCTCACGATCCAATTGCTGTAAATTCTGTTGTTTTCCGATCAATACACGCTGAGCTTCTTCAGCTCTCTCGCGACTTAGAAATCCTCCATTTTGAACTTTACGTTGAAATTCACCTGCTTCTTTCTCTAATTTCTGAGCCTTGAAGTTAAAATCGGTTCTTGAATCTTCCTGCTTTTTAAGAAATTTCTCATTCAAATCACGGGAAAAATTATAATTGGTTAACAATGAATCGGTGTTAATATAAACAACTGCACCTTCACCTGCCACTGATTGCACCTTTTTAGAATCTGCTGACGAATTAGAAAAATGAAGTACATAAAGAATACCAACTGCTACAATTAGTACCGCATTTAAAACAATAGATAAATTTTTCATAGGTATTTTAAGATTTAATTATTCAAGACTATTTTCCTGAGCGATTGAAATTATTGAATCAAAATAAAGATTTCATCCTTATGGAACATCTGAAACATCAATGCCATCGTCAGTAATATTATTATTTTTTTGATTTTGCCTAACAAATATAAGCTTAAAAAGGAGACTAAAAAATACTGCGACATCAATTTTACCATTCGGTATCCCTTTCTACACTCAAAGTGTAGGAAATATTAATTGCTGATAAACATCATTCTTTTATTTTGGAATACTATTTACATTGACCCCATAAATAAACCCTAATAAACAATTTAAAACCCATCTCAATGTTGAATAAATTAATAGCAGCTACCCTGCCATATATGCCTAAAAAGCTAGTTTGGATCTTTTCTAAAAGATACATTGCCGGCGAAACCATCGAAGAAGCCATTAATGCTTCAAAAGAACTGAATAAAGAAGGTATTAAAGTTACTGTAGACCTTTTGGGTGAATTTATCGAAGATTTAAGTCAGGCAACTGAAAACAAAGAGGCTTACCTTAATATCATTGAGGCTTTTCAGGAAAATAAAATTGACGGCAACTATTCGGTAAAACCAACCTTTTTTGGTTTGCTGATTGATGAAGAGGTTTGTTATCAAAACATCCGTACTGTTGTGGCTAAAGCCTCAGAATATGGCAACTTTGTTCGTGTAGATATGGAAGATTCTCTTTGTGTGGATAAAGAAATTAAACTTTTCAGAAGATTAAAAGCTGAATTCCCAAACAATGTTGGTTTAGTAATTCAAGCTTATCTAAAAAGAACTTTAGATGATTTAAGTAATATGATGGACATGCAAAACGGCAGTTCGAAATTGAACTATCGTCTTTGCAAAGGAATTTATGTGGAGCCAGCAGAAATAGCCTACAAAAAGTATGAAAAGGTAAATGAAAACTTTATTAAAGGGTTGGAATTCATGTTCCAAAACGATGTTTATCCTGGAATTGCTACCCACGATAAAAATGTAGTTGAACCAGCTTTTGAATTAATAGAAAAATACAATGTTCCTAAGGACAAATACGAATTCCAAATGCTTTATGGAGTTACTCCTGAACTTAGAAAAATGATTACAGACAAAGGCCACTCCATGAGGGTTTACGTTCCTTTCGGAAAAGATTGGTTCGGATATTCTACCAGAAGATTGAAGGAAAATCCTAAAATGGCTATGTTAATTATAAAAGCTTTATTTAACAGAGGGTAGTAATTCTCTGAGTTTTGGCAATAAAAAAGCGGTGAAATATCACCGCTTTTTTTTATTCTTTTTTCTTGACACTATACTTATACATTTGCTTTAAGGTCGTTATCTCCTTATCTGTTATTAAGTTATCTGAAATCTTCAATTCTCTTTTTCTCTTCATCCGCCGCACCTCAGGCAAAGTACGTGTTGTACTAATTCCTACCATCATATCAGGAGGTACCATTACATGGTGCTCATTCATAATAACATGATGCTTTACTAACATGTCCGTATTCGCCTTCGCATCCATTTTTTCCGGTTGCTTGGTAAGGGCTTCGTAAGTCGCAGAATTGATATTGTTTTTAGCCCTAACATATTCCGGAGTATTTACCTTTGCATTGATAAAAGCTTCTCTAAAATCACCAAATCGAGGCAAAATAAGAACTTCTTGCAGAGCGATTGTATCCTTTGCCATAAAAACACCAAACAAATATGCATTCTGTTTTAAACTATCACTCACAATAATCTTTACATCATGATACCCAACATAGGTATATTGAATGGTATCACCGGAGTTCACCCAAAACGAAAACCGTCCAAAAGAATTGGTAGTTCCTGCTCTTTTATCATTTACCCGAAAATGAGAATAAGGCAAAGCTGATAATTCTTCCTGATCCATTACAGCACCGGTAAAAAAGATAGAATCAGTTCTAACCTTCTGTGCACTTACATCTTCTATTATTAGCAGAAACAGAAGCACTAACAAACAACTAACAAATGTTTTTTTCATCTCTAAAAATTTTACTTACTATAGATTTCCTATTATCAGATCCTCTAATTTTCGCTTTGGAACATGATGAACCTGATTTTCGTCCCGCCAATATTTTATATCTTCATTCTTCATCTCATCAATAACAACCACCTCCTTAGGTTTTCCTAAAGCAACTACTTGTATTATTTTATAATTCGAAGGAATTTGTAAAATCTCCCGTAATTCCTTTTCCTTAAAGGCACGAAGAATACAACCTCCAAAACCCATCTCTACAGCTCCAAGCAATAAGTTCTGAACTGCAATTCCATCATCGCTAAAATAGTTCTTTCCTAACTCTTCATCATTTAGCATGATAACATAGGCTGCTGGTCTTTCTCCTTCTACCGGTCCAACCCAATCGGATAAATAACCAGCCCAAGCTAAAGTTTCAAACACCTTTTGTCTTTTCGTCTTACTCAAAATGATTTGATATTTAAGTGTTTGTCCATTACGACCGGAAGCACCCAAACGAGCCAAATCAATCCATTGCTGAATATTTTCTAAAGATATTTGCTCTTCCTCATAAAATCTTCGGTAGCTTCTGTTTCGTAAAATAAGTTCTTTTAACATTTGACAATTGTAATTATGATCAGTTGTTTTTTATTACTCAATTAATAACTTCCCTATTCCTTAAATTAAGGGAATTTTCCTTATCGATCAAGGAAAATACATATCATTTTATGATTTAAACTATTACTCAAAACTACATAATTTTTAGAACAAAATTCATTTCGCAGGCAACTACCTAATAATGAAAAGAAAGTAAGTTTTTCTTGAAGATTTTTGCAAATACTTGTTTGAAGCATTGCAGACATAATATTCGACTGACAAGTCAAATTACTGCAATAGAAAAGCGGTGACAACTACTCCGTAAATCACCGCTTTTAAAATTGTTTAATTTCTTTACAATTTATTATATCGTTTTTCAATCACTTCCCAATTTACTAAATTCCAGAAGTTCTCAATGTATTTCGGTCGTGCATTTTGTGTATCCAAATAATAAGCGTGCTCCCAAACATCCATTGTTAATATTGGGGTCATTCCATCTGTAATGGGGTTACCTGCATTGTTTTTCTTCATAATTCTAAGCTTATTATGAGAATCTGCAACCAACCACACCCAACCCGAGCCAAACAAAGTTGCTCCAGCTTTCGAAAATTCTTCTTTAAATGCAGCAAACGATCCAAATATCTCAATAATGGCATTAGCAAGTCCACCTTTAGGTTCTCCACCTCCATTTGGACTTAAAGCCATAAAGTAAAAGGTGTGATTGTAAACCTGCGCTCCATTATTGAAAATTCCACCTTCGGAATGCCGAACAATTTCTTCCAAACCAGCTTTCTCAAAAGCAGTTCCTTTAATTAAATTGTTCAAATTGGTAACGTAGGCCTGATGATGCTTTCCGTAATGAAACTCTAATGTTTTTTGACTAATTGAAGGTTCAAGTTCATTTAAAGCATAAGGCAATTCGGGCAGTTCGTGTATCATAATTTCGTTTTTTTGATTTACCATACAATTTCACAATAATTCTTCACAAAACCAATAATTAACAATATTTAAACTAAAAGACCGGCTTTCAAAAGAAAGCCGGTCCCAAAATCAAAAAAACAATAAACAAAACTAATCCTGAAAGCGTTTAGCCACTTCCTCCCAATTAACTACATTCCAGAATTCCGAAATGTAATCAGGTCGTTTATTCTGAAACTTCAGATAATATGCGTGTTCCCAAACATCCAATCCTAAAATCGGAGTTCCTTTTACTTCTGCTACATCCATTAATGGATTATCCTGATTTGGTGTTGAACTCACAACAAGTTTGCCATTTGGCTGCTTCACCAACCAAGCCCAACCCGAACCAAAACGGGTAGCCGCAGCTTTGGAAAATTCTTCCTTAAATGAATCAAATGATCCAAAATCTTTTTCAATTGCTACTAATAATGAACCTGAAGGTTTTCCTCCTCCCTTAGGAGACATTACCTGCCAAAATAAATCGTGGTTAAAAAAACCACCTCCATTATTTCTAACAGCAACTGATTGCTTTGAAATGTTCGCTAATATATTCTCTATACTTTGCTCTTCGATATCTGTTCCTGAAACCGCAACATTCAAGTTATTTGTATATCCTGCATGATGTTTCGAATGATGGATCTCCATTGTCCGGGCATCAATATGTGGCTCAAGAGCATCGTAAGCATATGGTAACTTTGGTAATTCAAATGCCATATTTTGTATTTATTTTAATTGTAATTACTATCTATTTTTCTAACACTAAAACAAAGCTAATTTTTATCTGGATTAGATCCAAATAAATTAAAGACTTTTTTGTCTTTTTATTTTCAACACTCATCAAAGCCTGTCAGATAAAAGATTTTTACTTACTTTCGTGCCTTACAATATTCTTAATATCAACTCGTGAACAAACGAATTCTAAAAATAGCGCTTCCAAATATTGTTAGTAATATTACCATTCCTCTGCTTGGCATTGTTGATCTGGCCTTAATGGGACATTTGGGAAAAGTCGATTTCATAGGTGCAATAGCCCTTGGTGGAACCATATTTAATTTTCTTTATTGGGGATTTGCTTTTTTACGAATGGGAACTTCAGGAATTACGGCGCAAGCATATGGTGCAAGAAATCTAAGTGAAACCATTCTATCCTTATCGAGAGCTCTTCTTGTAGCATTACTGGGCAGTATTTTCATATTAATTCTCCAAAAACCAATTGCCGATTTAAGTTTTTATGTAATTGACTCGGAGGAATCGGTTGAAACAATCGCAAAATCGTACTATTACGTTAGAGTTTGGGCCGCTCCGGCAACTATTGGCTTGTACGCATTAACCGGATGGTTTATTGGAATGCAGAATTCTAAAATTCCAATGGTGATTGCCATTATCAGTAATATTATCAATATTGCTTTGTCGTCATTCTTCGTTTACGGAATGAATTTAGATGCTCGAGGAGTTGCATTAGGAACTGTTATTGCCCAATATTGCGGTTTATTTCTGGCTTTGTTTTTCATTTTCCGTTTTTACCGTCGGCTGTTTCATTACTGGAGCATTCAAGGAATGATGAAAATTAAAGAATTGAAAAACTTCATTGCCATTAATAAGGACATTTTCATTCGAACACTCTGCATTATATTCGTTTTCACATTTTTTACAACAGAATCGGCGAGTGCCAACAAGAACATATTGGCAGTAAATTCACTACTGCTTCAATTTTTATTCATCTTTTCCTACTTTATGGATGGCTTTGCCTTTGCCGCTGAGGCATTAGTTGGAAAATTTATTGGGGCTAAAAATCGAACCGGATTGAAAAGTGTAATTCGTCTGCTTTTTATTTGGGGAATTGGAATCAGCCTGGCATTCACCCTTTTTTATGCTGCAAGCGGCAATTGGATATTATCTGTATTAACCAATAATAAGTCGACAATTTTAGAGGCTCAAGCCTACATAAAATGGATTGTATTATTACCAATACTTAGCTTCGGATCTTTTCTGCTCGATGGAATTTTTATTGGTGCCACGGCCTCCAAGTATATGAGAAAAACGATGATGGCCTCAACTCTATTTGTATTTATACCTTGTTACTATTTTCTGAGTGAAACTTTTCAAAATCATGGATTATGGATTGCCATGCTTGGATTTATGCTGGCTCGAGGAGTATTTCAAACATTCTATTACAAAAAGGCAATACTTCTCAAATTTAATTAATACTCAACACCTCGGCTAAAGTCACCTGCAAAGCTTCAGTTAATTTTAAAACTTCATCTTCCTCTATTTTATATTTTTCACTTGCATTTTCAAGACGATCAACCACGTAAAAAAGCTGAATTAATTTCACTTTCTCTTCCAAACAAACATACAAAACACTGGCGCCATCCCGACTAATTACATCGGGCTGATTTTTTTGATACATACTGGATATTGAAAACAAATTATTTGGTATTGAATTACAACTGATACCACTTACTTTTCGGTATTCAATATGAAATTCAGGCAACAACAGGTTGTTTTCAAGAATTTCATTTGTAAACGGGTATTCATTCTTATTCAGTATCCCCAAATCAAATACAGAAGAAAACGTCTCATCGGTTTCAAAACCAAAATCGCCAAAGTAATCATCAATTAAATTGATTACGATGCCAGATTCAAGTTGATCTTTTAATGAAAAACACCTTTCCAAATGAATTACAACATCATATTTCTTGAAATTTAAAGCTTTGCACAAATAGTAGGAGGTAACACTCCCTCCCGTACCCGAAATAAGTATATCCAAGTCTTTATCCTGATACTTAAAACGAGCATAGTTTTTTCCTAAATTTTCAACCAAAACCAGTTGACTAATAAAATTTTGCATGGCCGAAAATGCGCCAGCAATTATCAAAATCTCCATTGATGCAAGAACTTAGCCTAAACAAAAGCTTCGAAAAGTTTGTTATATAGGTGAAATTTATACTTATTTTGCAAGTCAAAATTGCGACTTAAATTAAAACACTAAATACAGATGGAATTTTCAACCAACGGAGGCAATAATAAAGGTTTTACAAAAATAGAAAAATACAATCAGGATACTACTGAACAGCTAATGTTTCACTATAAAAAAGTACTTGAGTTATTAGGCGAAGATGCCGAACGTGAAGGTCTTTTAAAAACACCCTTACGGGTTGCCAAAGCAATGCAGTTTTTAACGCAGGGATATCACAGCAATCCTGAGGATATATTAAGATCGGCTATGTTTCAGGAAGACTATCGCCAAATGGTAATTGTTAAGGACATTGAAGTTTATTCAATGTGTGAGCATCATATGCTGCCATTTGTAGGCAGAGCACATGTTGCTTACATTCCCAACGGTACCATTACCGGACTGAGTAAAATTGCCCGGGTTGTTGATGCTTTTGCCCGCCGTTTGCAGGTTCAGGAACGTTTAACCACTCAAATTAAAGACTGCATACAAAATACGCTGAACCCACTAGGAGTAGCTGTAGTTATTGAAGCTCAGCACATGTGCATGTCGATGCGGGGAGTTCAAAAACAAAACGCAATTACAACGACCTCTGATTTTACCGGTGCTTTTGAAAAAGTAGCTACAAGAGAAGAGTTTATTCGTTTAATTGCAAACAAATCAAACTACTAATTAGTTAATTATTCTTACGTATCGAAGAATTACCAATTTACATTGTACTTATGAAAATTGCACATTGTAAATTGAATAGATATCTTTGTGCCCGGAATATTTTAAATCTTACCATGATAATCAATTCATTGCTATAAAAAAAAACACGAATGAATTGAAATTTATTAATTGAAGAAGAATATGAAAGCATATGTATTTCCAGGGCAAGGAGCCCAATTTGTTGGTATGGGCAAAGACCTGTACGAAAATTCAGACCTTGCTAAAGAGCTTTTTGAAAAAGCCAACGATATTTTAGGTTTTCGAATTACTGACCTAATGTTTGAGGGTACTGACGAAGATTTAAGACAAACAAATGTTACACAACCAGCAATTTTCCTGCACTCAGTAATCTTAGCCAAAACTCTTGGCGATGATTTTAAACCAGAAATGGTAGCAGGTCACTCTTTAGGAGAATTTTCGGCATTGGTTGCTAACGGATCATTGTCTTTCGAAGATGGTCTTAAATTGGTTTCTCAACGTGCTTCAGCAATGCAAAAAGCTTGCGAAATTGAGCCTTCGACTATGGCTGCAATTATTGGATTAGATGATGAAACTGTAGTGAAAATATGTGAGGAAATTAACGAAATTGTAGTTCCTGCTAATTTCAACTGCCCAGGTCAATTGGTTATTTCGGGCAGCATGAAAGGGATCGAAATTGCTTGTGAAAAATTATTGGAAGCTGGTGCTAAAAGAGCTCTTCCTTTAAAAGTTGGTGGTGCATTTCACTCTCCATTAATGGAGCCTGCACGTGTCGAGTTGGAAGAAGCTATTGAGAACACAACTTTCTCAATTCCAATTTGTCCTGTATATCAAAACGTGAATGCCTTGCCAATATCCAATCCTGATGAGATCAAGAAAAATTTGGTTTCGCAGCTAACTGCTCCGGTACGTTTTACACAAACCATGGTTAATATGATTGCTGATGGTGCAACATTATTCACCGAAATTGGTCCTGGAAAAGTAATTCAAGGATTGGTGAAAAAAGTTGACCGAAAAATGGAAACCGCAGGAGTAGATTCATTTCAAGGATAAAAATTACAACTGATAAAAAAAGCCGTTTCAAAACTTATTGAAACGGCTTTTTGCTATTTATAACTTATAACACTGGTTTGTTTTTTACCATCCATTAAAATATCCAACGGTTCTTTAAACCGAACATGTTTAAAATAATGAATCTGCTCTTCGAGTTTTTGCTTGTCTAGAATTTCAGTATTCACAAAACTTTGTTCAGTGTTGCTTCTTACCGAGAAATATCCAACATTCATAGAAGTTACATTGTGAAAGAAATGAGACCCCAGGGAAGCATCTAAAGGAAAATCGTCCAAACCTTGCTCTACAATTACCTTTGCATTGGATATTTGAGACCAAAGTACAGGGATACCGGTGAACTTATCTCTTGTTCCCCAACGTCCAGGACCAATCAACACATATTGACGATCCTGCTCTCTCATTTTCTGGTTCAATTTCTCAATTTCAAGAGCCATTTTTTCAGTTTTGGTCCGATCAAATTTTTCAATATCCATGTAAATTACATCACGAACATGGTCTATTTTTCCGTTACCCATACCTTTACTTGCCAATAGCACAAGCTTATCCTTATCAACCTTAGTCATATCAATATCAATACTCATCTCCTGACGAATCAGAGGTTTAATCTGCAGGAGCTGGAAAGTAGGCAAGTCATTTTTCCCTTTTGAAAGATCAACGGCAAACTCAATTTCAACAGGAGCTCCCATCGCCTGCTTAAAAATATTCAGAAGCACACTCAATGCATGCGCAACAGGGACTTGATTGTATTTCAGAATATTTGCAAAGTTTACAACCCGTGGCCCCCGCAAATTCAAATCCGGTTCCAATCTATCGTTCTGGTAATCGTAAACTGAAGCACAATGTAATAGATTCCCATCCTTTTCAGCATCTGCAAGTTCATATTTTATCGTAACAGCATCTTCACCGTCCTTTAAAAGATTAACATCATCTTTTTCCATATTGATCGCATAAAAATACTTCTGCGAATCTTTCATCTGATCTTCAATTGATGCCAATTGCAATTTAGGGTGTTCCGGGCAAAAACGATGTGTTTTTTCCCCTCCCACAACATATTTACCCAGTCCAATAGCAATAACCGCAAAACCATCCTCTGGTTTCATGTAAGAAAAAGGATAATAGTTGTATGATTGTGCAACACCACTGATATTTGGATAATATCTTCCATTGGATTCCTGCCCTACCACTTCCTGAATAATAACAGCCATTTTCTCCTCTTCAATTTTATAATCAACCGCACTAAAATAGGATTGAGCTTCGGGTGAAAAAATAGAAGCATAAATAAGCTTGATTGCGGTTACCAATTGACGAAACCGCTCCCCTATATCCGGATGATTATTAGGAAGCAAATAAGTCGCATAAACACCTGCAAATGGCTGCATTAAAGAATCTTCGAACAGACCGGATGAACGCACAGCCAACGGACAAGTCATTTCTTCAAGATAATCCAGAAGTCTTTCCCGTAATTTATCAGACAACTCACCTTTCGCAAATAAATCACGTACCTTTTTATAGTTTTTATCCAGATAAATCTTATTGTAAAGATTATTCTTCTCAATAAAGTTATCGTATTCATCAACACCAATAACAGCAGTTTTAGGAATCGATATATTAATATCCTTAATTAATTTCGCAAAGTAAATATTCTCTATAAAATTACTCAGGAAAGCCAAACCACGTCCTTTACCTCCTAGAGAACCACGTCCCAAACGAACCACGTAATGATTCGAATTAACAATATTAGGTCTGAATTTAATAATCCTGCCCCGTAACTGTTTTATGCGAGAGGCTTCAAATACATCCAAACAAAATTTGCGTAAATCTTTTACCGATTTAAAATCCTCAATCTGATATCTTCTTAACTTTTTAGCAATATTAATTTCACCCCTGGCCATTAACCACGTCGAAATTCCATTTCTTTTTGAATGAAAAAGAAGTGATTCATCTGGGACATATTTCAATTTTTCTTCAAACTCTTCCATGGACTTCGCTATTGCAACCTTAGTTCCACTTTGATTTCTAAACACAAAATCACCAAAGCCCAGTTTAGTATAGATGAAGTTATAGATATCCAAAGCCAAAGTATCACTGTTCTTGTTAATAAAATCAGCTTCGACCTGCATTGCACGAATTGCATTATCGGTATCATGCGATTGCATTAAACATGGAATTTTCATGTTTTTTTCCTGAACGTATTTGATCAGATCTACACCCGAATCATCATCCAATTTCCCATCCCGGGCAAAACGAACATCAGAAATTACACAAAGCAAGTTTTCCAAATAATTATCAATAACTTCAACTGCATCTTCATAAGTACTCACCAAAATGACTTTAGGTCTGGCCCGCATTTTCAAAATCTTATGCATTTCATCAATATCACCTTCATCCGATATCACTTTTTGGGTTTGAGTCATTACTGATGTATACAACAATGGCAGATATCTGGAATAATACTTTACGGAATCTTCAACTAACAAAATGACTCTTACATCTCCACTTTTTGTATCGGGTTCCAGATTCATTCTATCCTCAATATACTTGGTCATGGCCATAAAAATTTTGGTGGAGCCATTCCAAACAAAAACCCGATCAATATTATTCTTTATCTTATCTGCAGCTCTGTCAAAATAAGCCAGATCGCTATTGTTATTTACCAAAACCAGAACAGGAATCTCGGGCTGAACCCTTTTAATTTCCTGACTTAATTCCAAAGGGGATTGCTTATCCAAACCGGCCATTAAGATGACAACATCGTAATTTCTGTTTTTTAAGGCTTCCAAGGCTTCATCATTAGTGGCTACACTCGTAAAACGTGGTGCCGCATATAAATTTAATTGTAGATATTCCCCAACAATTTTATCCGAAAACTGGCCTTCTCTTACAATCGTATAAGCATCGTAATAAGTCGCGATAAGAAGAATTTCTTTCACTTTAAAAGGCATCAATTCCTGAAAAATATCTCTATCACTCTTTTTCCGTTTGTATATTTTGGAAATCGAAACTTCTTCCATGTCAATTGCTATTTATGTTTTTTGTTGTCTTGTTTTCACAATAGTTCGTTGCAGTTTTGTATGCGTTTGATCTTTGTTATCTTTTACATACAGAGCATTATTGGTTCTAAATATTAAAAATAAGCGTCTTGTAAATCAAACTAGTTACTAAAATATAACGAGCCATTAATTCAGGAATACAAAATAATATAATTTTCCGGTTTGAGTTCTACCTTTCCCCAACAAGTACTGATTTCATTTAAAATCATTAAATGAAAAAAAATATCTTTTTGTATTTCATTATTTCCTAAAAAAATACCGAAAATAATAAAAAACAAAGAGGAAACTCATGGTTTCCTCTTTTATGTATTGATAAATTAAATATTCCAGTCTACTTATTTAACTTCCCAGGTATCACCGCTATTCAGCAGATCATCCATACACTTAATTGACGATACTGCTTGCACATCTTTAATTTGCTGCACCAATTTTTCTTCATAAGAAAGTGCTGCAACATCTCTAATTACACCAAGTGCAACAGGATACTCCGGAGCTGACATATTTGACAATAACCAAGCCATATGAGGATCTGGATTGTGGGCATCGTGAATTAAAATATCCTGTTCCGAAATTCCGAATTCACCAATTGTAACAATAATTAGTTTACCATTACCTCCCAAAACTAATCCCTTGTTTCTATTCTTTCCGAAAATCATCCTCTCTCCGTGATGCAAAACCAACTGAAAATCATCCTTTGTTTCCTTATCGGTAATCAAAGCATGTGCTCCATCATTATAAATCACACAATTTTGAAGAACTTCAATAATAGATGTTCCTTTGTGTTTTGATCCGGCTAAAATCAATTCCGTAGTCAGTTTTATATTGGTATCAATAGATCTGGCATAAAACTTCGATTGAGCTCCCAAAGCTAATTCTGCAGGATGAAATGGTTGTTCGATTGTTCCAAATGGAGAGGTCTTGGTGACCATTCCCTGCTTCGAAGTTGGTGAGTATTGACCCTTTGTAAGACCATAAATCTCATTATTAAAAAGAAGAATTGTCATGTCAATATTTCGACGAATAGCATGGATAAAATGGTTCCCTCCAATTGCCAAAGCATCTCCATCTCCTGAAACTTGTATTATTTCAAGATCCGGATTCGCTGATTTCACACCCGAAGCAATCGCGGCAGCTCTTCCATGAATTGTATGAAAACCATAAGTATCCATATAATACGGAAAACGAGAAGAACATCCAATACCCGATATAACCGCAAACTTTTCCTTTGGAATGTTCATGGCTGCCATTGCTTTTTGAACCGAATTCAATACTCCATGATCTCCACACCCGGGACACCATCTAACTTCCTGATCACTTTTAAAATCTTTTGGAGTTAATTTCACAGGACTATGTGATTTAAGAATTGTATCTGTCATGATTATTTCTCCTCCAATAATTGGTTAAACCTCTCTTTTAATTCCAACACAGTAAAAGGTAATCCTTGCAACTTATTATATTGATTGAATTTAATATCCTGAAAACCAGCCCTTAAATACTCGGCAAACTGTCCTTCATTCAACTCACACACAATTACCTTTTTATGCCGTTTTAAAACCTCTTTTGTATTCTTTGGCAATGGGAAAATATAATGAAAATGTGCCAAAGCAATACTTTTTCCTTCAGCCTGAAGTTCACGAACCGCTGTTGTTAAGTGACCATAAGTACCACCCCAACCTACAACCAAAACTTCAGCGTCGTCATTTCCCTTTACAGGAACATCAGGAATGAAATTAGCAACCCGTCTAATTCTTTCAGATCGGATATCTGTCATTACCTGATGATTTTCCGGCACATACGACACGGTACCCGTAATATCCATTTTCTCTAGACCTCCAATTCTATGTTCCAAACCTTTTGTGCCGGGAACAGCCCACTTTCTAGCCAGTTTCTCAGTATCTCTGGCATATGGTTGATAGTTATCTCCCTCCTTAGCAAATGGTACTTCTATAGGTGATAGATCGGCCATTTTAGGAATTCGCCACGGTTCAGCTCCATTAGCAATAAAACCATCCGTAAGCAAGATAACCGGGGTCATATGCTCCAAAGCAATTTTACCTGCGCTATAAGCGTATTCAAAACAATTTGAAGGTGTACTTGCCGCAATTACCGGCATAGGACATTCTCCACTGCGTCCATGAATTGCCTGCATTAAATCTGCTTGTTCTGTTTTAGTTGGAAGACCTGTTGATGGTCCCCCACGCTGAACATTTACAATTACCAGAGGTAGTTCTGTCATTACTGCCAAACCTGCAGCTTCTGTTTTAAGAGCCAAGCCCGGTCCCGAGGTTGTTGTTACAGCAAAATTCCCGGCAAAACTGGCACCGATTGATGTACAGATTCCTGCAATCTCATCTTCTGCCTGAAATGTTTTCACACCAAGATCCTTGCGAGCTGCAAGTTCCTGAAAAATCTCGGTTGCCGGTGTAATTGGGTACGATCCGCAGAACAATTCCAAACCCGCTTTTTCTGCAACGGCAATTAATCCCCAGGCTGTAGCTTTATTTCCTGTAATATTACGGTAGATTCCTTTCTTGATCTTAGCCGGAGCCACACTGAAATTATATGGCAAAGCTTCAATTGTTCTTGCAAAATTATAACCAGCCCGCAACACCATCTTGTTGCCCTCAACAACCAATGGATACTTTTTGAATTTCTTCTCAATAAACTCTTCTGTATGTTCCAATGGACGATCGAACATCCAATAAACCATTCCCAGAGTAAACATGTTCTTACTCCTAAGGATACTTTTCTGATCCAGTTCTGTATCCTTCAAACATTCTTTCGTCAGTGAAGTTACTCTTGCTTTAATCAGATTATAATCGGAAAGATTCTCATCATCTAATGGATTAGAATCATAGCCAGCTTTTTCAAGATTCTTATCCGTAAAACTATCTTCATTTACAATGATAGTCCCACTTGGTTTAACCCATTTCAAATTTGCTTTTAATGCTGCCGGATTCATTGCTACCAGTACATCTGCAAAATCGCCGGGGGTATTTACCTCCATCTGCCCGAAATGCAGTTGAAAACCTGATACTCCACCTACCGTTCCCTGTGGAGCCCTAATCTCAGCTGGATAATCAGGAAAAGTAGCAACATCATTCCCAAACAATGCGGAAGTATCCGAAAATTGCGTTCCTGTTAGCTGCATCCCATCTCCGGAATCGCCGGAGAATCTTATGACAACTTCTTCCTTTTCAATGACTTTTGTCTTTTGACTCATGACTATTTTGAATTAAGCTTGAAATTAATTCCGTTATTTTGTTAGTTGATTTTGATTTTTCATCTACCATAACACGATGCTATAATCATGTTATATAGCATGGTAAAGGTAGCGTTTCCCAGTTTTTAGACAAGTAAAGGCAAAAAAAATTACTGACTTTTTGCAAACGTTTGTGTTCTAAAAAGTTACAGCCTACTCACAGTTAAAAACAGGTTTGATTAAGAGTTGATTAAGTCTTAATAAAGGGAAAAAAAGAAGGGAAATGGAAATTTTTGAAGAGAACTATTGAGAGTTGATATTCTTTGCGAAAAAACATCGCAACAAGGAGTGATTTAAAGAGAAAAAGGTGCCTCAAATAATGAGACACCTTTAATACATTTAGTATGCGACTATCTACTAATTATCATCTTCAGTCCATCCAGTATAACGATGACCTGCATATACATATTCATCAGTTCCATCATTTAAAACGAAACGAATACTGTCAGTTACGTTACCATCTTTGGTAGTCGCTTTTCCAAGCATAATCATCCCTTCAGTGACAGTATACAAATCAGATTCACTTAAAACATTAAGAGCAGCTGCAGCTGCAAATGTTAAAGCATCTACATCGCACTTCACCTTAATTCTAATATCATATGAATCATCCCATAAATAAATAGAATCCAACACATTAGAAGCAGTATTGTAAGAATGAACTGTAGTGTAATCTTCAAAAACACCAGCTTTAGTGATTGTAATATCCCACTGCCCAGAAACAGCTACGGTATTCATATCCTGCACATCAACATCAACCTCATCATCGCAAGCGATAAATCCAACTGAAACAGCAACAATCAATAAATATTTTAAAATATTATATTTCATATCTTGTAAATTTTAAAATTTATTATTCAACAACAGGGGTTAAGACGAAATCGCGATCTCCCCAAGTATAACCACCCTGATCTAAAATGTACGAAATGGTACCAGATTCTGGTTCGTAAGAGATTTCACCTACAATAGTAGCAGGTCCCCAAGCGGTATTAATATTTGAAGCGATAAAATTATTGCCACCAACATAAATCAAATAACCACCTGCATCATAAGCATTACCATACTTAGCACGATATTCCTTATAGGTAGAATAGTAACCCGCAAAGAAATCATCCAATATATAAATGCCTTTTTCAACTTGCTTAATTGTGACAGGCCCACCACCTACACCAAACAAAACACCATTATAATCTCCTGCAATTTCAGCACTTTTATAATCTGGGTGATATACAAAAACCATAATTGTTTTAGATTCAGTATAACCATCAGCTGTAGTAGCAGTGATCACTTTTTCGTAAACACCAGGAGTAGATAAATCTATTTCTCCCTCGATAGTCGCGCTTGCTGTAATGTCAGTAGAACCATCCATTACTTTCACATCAGGCACAGTAAAATCATCCCCCAAAGCCACATAGTTAATATCACTGCCATCAACAATAAACACGGGATAATAGACTATACCACTAGCTATATCTTCAGAGTCTTTACTACAACTTGTACCAATAAATACAGCCAGACAAAGAAGTATTAAACTATATAATTTTATCTTTTTCATATTATTAAATATTAATTGTTGTCCCACCATACTTTAATTGTAATATCATTTATCTGCTCAGGTGTATTTGGATTCGAAGAAACTTCAGAATCAGTATAATACAACCTATGAGGGAAACGACCATCGCCTAATTTATTATCCACAGGACTAGTAAATTCACCAGGAACATAAGTAGCATCTTTAGCAGGAACCGGGCTGATTTTAGGATATCCAGTACGGTTATGCTCGAACCAAGCCTCAATATTATTGAAGTGAGCCAAACATACATACTTCTGCATCATGATTTGCTCTAAAGCATCAGTTAAATTGGTTGCAGTAAATTCATAAGAACCACCTGAAGCTAACAAAGCACTAGCTCCATCTAAACCGTGGAGTTCGAAAGAAGCATTTACAGCCTGGTCGTAAACAGATTTAGCTTTAGCATAATCACCAGCTCTAGCATATCCTTCAGCTTGCAACAATAGAACTTCAGATACCAACATAATATAAGATGGATGTGTTTGTTCTATTTTTACAGTCGAAAAATCATCTCTCTTGTCTGCTTTTCTTTCAGCAGCGAGTTTAGAAGAACCAAAATAGTTACCATTATGATTGCCTGTAGTAACCGATGGAAAAAACAAGGTGTTGATTCTAGGATCATTTTTTGTTTGCAAGTAAAGAATAAAGTTGTGCGAAGCTACGTGGTTGATACTATAATCGCCATCACCGCTCAAACGACTTACATTCGTTTCATACCAAGGATTTCTTTTATTTTGTTCTTGACTATAAACCGACGAGTTTAGCCCCACATTTTTAGTAATAAAATTAGGTGTCGTTAGTAATTGATTTACTAAAGCTGTATTTCCAGCACGGGTAGCTATTTTAAGCTTTAATGAATTAGCAAATTGAATCCATGCTTGAAGATCACCTTCAAAGAACAAGTCTTTAGATGTAACTGTTTGTCCTGAAAAATCTTTTGCTAGAGCAACATCTAACTCGGCAATAATACCATTATAAACATCTTCACCTTTATCGTATTTAGGAAAAATAAATTCAGTTCCTTTTAAAGCCTCTGTATATGGAACCTCATCATACAAATCAACTAAAAGTTGAAAATAATAAGCTCGGACTACAGTTGCAGCAAGATAGTTACCCCAATCTCCAGTAGCTTCAGCTTTGTCAAGTACATATTGTAAATCATTTAATCCACCAGAATATGCTTCGTCAAAAAAAGTCTGAAAACTCTCAGTGTCTAGCTTGTAATTTGAAAGATCAAGATATTGACCAGCTTCAGGACTTTGATCCCAATATTGACTAAAAAATCCACCTAAATTAAATAATTGGCCACTCACTTGAGTAGTCAGAGAGGCCTGTGCTGCTGGAAAAACCAGACCAATAGTAGCCTCTGTTGGGTTATTTGGATCATCATTGATATCTAGGCTAGTCTCACAAGCTGTGAAACCTAAACCCAATACAAAAATGAAAATATATAATAATCTATTTTTCATCATAAAATAATTTTATACTCTTAAAACTTAAGATTCAAACTAAAAATAAAGGTACGAACAGAAGGGGCTCCTGAATATTCTCCAAAGCGTCCTCCAACATCGTTACCAAAAGTAGAGTTTTCCGGATCAACAAAAGAGTTAGACGAAGGTGTCCATAATAATAGGTTATTACCTACTAATGAAATTCGAGCTTCTTTAAATGGCGTTCTATTTAATAACGATTCTGAGAATCTATATGACAAAGATACATTTCTCAATTTAACAAATGAACGATCAATTAGATCTGAAGCACCACCATCCATACCTCCATCATCATAGAAACCATCCATTTCAGCTTTCGTAATTGGTTGAGTATTCTCCTCATAACCTGTTACATTTCCATCAGCATCTTTAAGCTCAATTACTGAATTCGGAATAACAAAAGGATTACGGTCATTTATAGTTGTCTCAACAGAATTACCAGTAAAATAAGTAATCGCCTTAGTTCTAGAATACATTAAACCACCTTGTCTGATATCAAGAGCGAATGAGAAATCGAAATTTTTATAAGAAAAATCATTTGTAACACCCGCAGTATAGTCATAGTCAGCACTTCCAATTACCTCAGGAGCAGAAGCAGCTAAAGGCAATCCTTTCGCATCTACAATCAATTGACCAGTAGTGGTCTTTTTCGTTGCAACAGCCTCAAAAACTCCCATGCTGTACCCTTTTTTAGCATACATGCTAACACCAGAAAATCCTTCAAGATAAACTTTATCTAATCCTTCGGCTAATTCAACAACCTTTGATTCATTTTTACTGTAAGTTACACCGATTTTCCACTCGAAATTTTTTGTCCTGATGGGTGAACCATAAACATACAACTCTACACCCTTATTCGTAACCTCTCCTAAGTTCATAGTCTGTTTTGTATAACCAGTTGCTGAAGATAGTTTTAAACTCAGAATTTGATCTTTTGTACTCTTATCATAATAAGCTGCATCGACACCTAAACGACTATTAAAAAATCTTAAATCAGCTCCAACCTCAAATTCAGTTGAAATCTCAGGTTTAAGTGCTTTATTTCCCAAAGTATTACTTACTTCAAATGCATTCTGATCATTAATAGGGAAAGTAACATTTCTAAAAGGATTATAAAGTTCCGATTGCTCAAATACCGAATTTAAGAGATAAGGATCAGCATCATTACCAGTTTGTCCGTAAGAGGCTCTAACTTTACCAAAATTAATGACACTGGTAAAGTTCTCTGGTAATAACTTTGAGAATAGGAATGCTACTGTAGCACCTGGGTAAAAGAAGGAATTATCTCCTTGAGGTAAAGTAGAAGACCAGTCGTTTCTAGCCATTAAGTTTAAGTACAACATATTATCATACGATAATTCTGCAGTACCAAAACCACCAAATAATCTTGTTTGCTCAGAATAATCAGAAACATCAGGAGTAGATGGGGAATTTTTAATATTATAGAATTCAGGCACATCTAATCCAGCCACACTAGCTCTAAGGTAAGTACGACCAGTTTCATTAAAATTAAACCCTACTGTTCCATTTAAATTAAATTTACCAAAGTCTTTATTGAAATTTGCTAAAAAATCCTGATTTATTTGATAAGTATAATTATGAGAACGGTAAACACTACCCGGGTCTGTACCACTTGTGCCTGCATTGTTAGAACCACTAGTAGGTTGAGTAATCGCATTCCAGTTTTTTCTTTGGTAAACATCAACATCACCACCAAAGCGATAAGTAAAGTTCAACCAATCATTCAATTCATAATCAAATTGAACTTTTCCGAAAACTTTATTCTTATTTAGCTCACTCCCAAATTCTCCAAGTACATAATATGGGTTTAACACACCATAAGGAGTATAATAATTGTCAATATTATTAAACTTAGAATTATAATCTTCCATATCAACTAATGAAAAGTCTCTAGGAATTTGTTGTAAAGTATTAGCAACTGTTAACCCTTGCCCTGAAGGAACAGCCTTTACTTTCTCCGTAGAGAAGTTCATTGAAGAGCTCACTTTGAATTTACCCATTTTACGACTTCCTTTCATAGTAAAAGTGTGTCTTTTGTATGAATCAGCATCTGTTGGATAAATTCCATCCTGATCAGCAAAAGAATAAGAAAAATAGTAACTCGTTTTATCATCAGCTCCAGAAAGTGATATGGAGTGTTGATGTCCCACACCTAAATCCCAAAAATCTTTATAATTATCTTTTTGAGTTTCATAAGCTTTAATTTGTCTCTCACCATTTACTATATTTCCAAAAACTCTTTGTTTACCATCGAATTTAGGTCCCCAAGAACCATTTTCGTCACTTCTCCATTCGCCATCCCATCCTTGACCAAATTCATTTTGATATGTAGGTGTTCTTAAAACAGAGGAAACACTAACGCTGCCATCATAGCTAATTGTCATCTTTCCAGACTTCCCAGCTTTTGTAGTAATAATAATTGCACCATTAGCAGCCTTAGATCCATATAATGCTGTCGCTGCAGCACCTTTTAGGATTGTCATACTTTCTACATTGTTAGGATTAATGGCATTAATACCATTACCGAAATCGAATCCACTATTTAATGCATCGGTGGATCCAACACTAGGATTACTCATTGGAACACCATCAACAACATACAATGGTTCATTACCGCCAGATACTGAAGAGTAACCACGAATCACAACAGAAGTTGAAGATCCAGGCTCCCCAGAAGTATTTGATATTTGTACACCAGCGACTTTACCTTGTAGCCCCTCTACAATATTATTCGTTCTAGCCTTCGTTAATTCTTCAGCCTTCACATTTGTTGCGGCGTACCCAAGACTTTTCTCGGATTTCTTGATCCCAACAGCAGTAACAATAACTTCATCGACACCAATGGATTCAGTCTCCATAACAACATTAATTGTAGAAGAGGTAATTTCACGTTCCTGCATAGTCATTCCAACAAAAGAAAAGACCAAAACCTTTCCATCAGCTGGAACATTTAAGGAGTAGTTACCATCGAAATCTGTAGTAGTACCAATGGTTGTACCTTTAACAATTACGGAAACTCCCGGGATAGACAGCCCATCATCGGCTGAAGTAACCACCCCTGAAACTTCTCGACTTTGAGCTAAAACGCTCTGTAATCCTATCACGAATAGGATTAACATCGAAAACAAACTTTTTTTCATAAACCTTTAGTTAGTGGTTAATTAACATTAATACACATTTATATATAAATTCATTCATCCCATAACAATTAGATGAAAGCAATAAAATGCACCATTTAGAATTGTTCAAAGAAGAAATTTTAGTTTAATCACTAAAAATAACTTCCCAAATTGCAGATTTCAAAATACCCCTATTTATATCTGCGTCATCAAAAGTGTGAAAAAAACTTAAATTTTCAAACCTTTTTTATCGTAAACCTTTTAAATCTAAGCTGAAATAGACTTTAAAACTAACAAATTACCAATATGCAACACATTTTACTTTCAAATTAACGCTGTGTTATTGTTCTCATTTTCAGTTTCATTAACGTTAACGTTTGCGTAACTTTTTTTATAACATATTTATAAAAGATATCTCGAATATTTTTTTAATTATCTTTGTATTTATAATCAAACTAAATAAGAATGGCATTTATTAGAGAATTAAATGGAAAAACTCCGGTATTTGGAGACAATTGCTTTTTAGCAGAAACCGCCGCTATAATTGGTGATGTTGAGATGGGTAATGATTGTAGTATCTGGTACAGTGCCGTTTTACGTGGTGATGTTCATTCTATTCGTCTTGGAAACAATGTAAATGTTCAGGATAATGCGACTATTCATGCAACCTATAAAAAATCACCAACCACAATTGGGAATAATGTATCTATTGCCCACAATGCAGTGGTGCATGGTTGTACAATTAAAGATAATGTTCTTATAGGCATGGCCGCTGTAGTTCTTGATAATGCTGTTATTGAAAGCAATGCGATTATTGCTGCTGGTTCCGTTGTAACAAAAGGAACTCATGTTGAATCAGGAAGTGTATATGCAGGATCTCCGGCAAAAAAAATAAAAGAACTTAGTCCGGAATTATTAGAAGGTGAAATCAACCGAATTGCAAATAGTTATGCAATGTATGCCAGCTGGTACAAAGAAGATGAAGAAACCATCAAAAAGTAATTCAGCTAAAAAAAACAGAGCCTTTCAATACAAAATTGAAAGGCTCTGTTTTTTTATACTATAACACCTGCTGTATTTAATAGCTAATATGCCGGGCCTTTAAAGTAAAATTAAGAAATCGACTGGCCTTTTCCTCAAAACTATCTACAAATTCTGTAGTAAAGAATTCACAATTTGAGTTTTTACTGCATCTCACATCCATTTCTGGATGCCTAAAAAGGTAATCTTTTAAACTTCGGGCAACGATCTCTCCCTGAGAAATCAACTGAATGTGATCAGGAAGCATTTTATTAATCTCCGATTGCATCAAAGGATAGTGAGTACACCCTAATATTATCGAATCGATAAGAGGGTCTTTAGCCAATAAACTATCAATATTCTTTTTGATGAAATACCTTCCACCATCCGTGTCAATCTCATTATTTTCAACCAAAGGAACCCACATTGGACAAGCCTCCTGGACTACAACAACATCCGGAAACAATTTAGCAATCTCCAATGTGTACGAATTAGAACGAATTGTGCCTACAGTTCCCATTACACCAATATGTTTGGACTTCGTAATTTTTGAAACCTCTTCAGCACTGGGGCGAATAACTCCAAGAACCCTTCTGTTGGAATTTATTTTTGGTAAATCATTTTGCTGAATGGTACGAAGCGCTTTGGCCGAAGCAGTATTGCATGCCAATATAACCAACTCACAGCCCATTGAAAAAAGTTGTTCAACCGCCTCGAGCGTATAATCATATACAACATCATATGAGCGGGTACCATACGGACTTCTGGCATTATCTCCTAAATAAATAAAATCATATTCAGGTAAACTCTTAAGCAGTTCATTTAATACGGTTAAACCTCCATATCCTGAATCGAAAACACCAATGGGCTGACTATTTTTTATCATTCTGGTAAAAATAAGAAAAGGTGGTATTAAAAATACCACCTTTTTACAATATCCTGAAAAATATTTACAGTATTCCTAATTTTGTTTTTACCAACGGCATAATATCAACACTGTTATTTGAGTTGAACAAGATTACACCAGTACTAATATCAAAAACATAAATGAATCCATTCTCAGCACCAACAGCCTTTATTGCAGCTGAAGCTTTATCGAAAATTGGCTTTAATAATTCATTTTGCTTTTTTTGAAGTTCTTGCTGAGCAAATCCATCAAATGTTTGCATACGATTTTGCAAATCCTGAATTTCCTTTTCTTTATTGGCTCTTACAGCCTCCGAAAGAGTTTCTCTTTTCTCTACATAAGCGTTTACCAAGGTTTGATACTCTTCTCTCATTGCTTTAATTTGAGCATCATACTCCGCTGCCGCAGCTTGAATTTGTTTTTGTGCCTGCTCTTTTTCAGGCATAATCGACAGTAATTTATTCGAGTCGATATGGCCAAATTTTAAGGTTTGCGCAAATGTACTTGAACCTGCAGATAGGATAATGGCTAATAAAGTTACTTTAAAAAAATGTCTCATAATATCACTCAGTTAGTTTTTATTTTAATTTTAATTAGTTCTAATACCTAACTTATACAGTACCTTATCACTTAAATCAAACTTTTGATTACTGTATATAATTGTTGGTCCATTAGCACGATCAATAATCATACCATAAGTTCCGTCTTTTGCAATTTCTTTTATTGCTTCATAAATATCATCCTGAATTGGCTTTATTAATTCCTGACGCTTTTTATAAAGATCTCCATTTATTCCAAAATACTTTTGCTGCAATTTTTGAGCTGAAATTTCCTTGTCAAAAATCTCTTTTTCTCTTTTCTCTCTCATCTCTGAGGATAAGAACACTTCATCAGCTCTAAACTTCGCTTGCAATTCTTTTATTTCAGAAGCTATTTTCTCAATTTCTATTTGCCAATTGCTCGAAATCTGGTCAAGTTGTTCCTGAGCATTCTTATAATCCGGCATTTTATCCAGAATATATTCTGTATCAACGAATCCGTAACGTTGCTGAGAATACAAATTCCCTATCAATACACATACACATCCAATTATTAATACTAAACGCTTCATTCGATTCTTATTTATAATTAAAATCTAAAATAACTTAAATTATAATAGCTCCAAAGACCAGTTACATGAAATAAGTTAAAATTGTTGACCAATTACAAAATGGAATTGACCACCGTTTTGTCCAGCCTGATTCGCTTCATCAAAACCATATCCATAATCAATTCCTAATAATCCAAACATAGGAAGGAATATTCGAAGTCCAACACCCGCAGAACGCTTCAAATTGAATGGTTGAAATTGCTCAAAATCATAATAGGCATTACCTGCTTCAGCAAATGCCAATGCATAAATGGTTGCTGACTGGCTTAAAGATAATGGATAACGAACTTCTGCAGTAAATTTAGAATAAATATTAGCTCCCAAACGTCTGCCATTTGCACTTACGGGTGTTAATGATCCATTTTCGTACCCTCTTAGTCCAATATTGTCACTTCCGTACATGCTATATCCCGACATACCATCACCTCCTACTTCAAATCCTTCGAAAGGTGATCTTTTATCTTTATTAAAATACCCCAAGTATCCAAACTCAGTTCCTGTATACAAAACCAGTTTATCAGTACTATTTAATAAGGATGTATACATTTTTCCTTTAAATACCCATTTGTGATATTCAATCCATTTATATCTCTTTTGATTATCTCTATCACTAGTCGTCAATCGGGAATAATTTATATTATCGAATAAAGAATATGGAGGCGTAATCTTCATACTTAAAGAAAAAGAAGACCCTCTTCTGGTATATAACGGATTATCGATAGAACTTCTTGAAAGTGTAGTTGTAAAACTGAAATTATTTGATGTTCCATTGGATATCAGATAGTACTGCCAGTCCTTCAATCTGTAATTCTGGTAACTAACCTCATTGTATAAAGCGAAATAGTTATCCGGCCACTTTAAACGACGAGACAATCCAACACTAGCCCCAAAAACCTTCTGACTTTGATCTGAATTACCATTCGTTCCGGCACCATAACTATAATTTCTGCTATAAGAGCGACTATATCCGGTTTGCTGAGAATAATAAATTGAAGTGCTTAATGCAGTCGGTTTTTTACCACCCAACCAAGGCTCAGTAAATGACATGCTATAAGAATTGTAGTATGAACCATTCGTTTGAGCACGAATGCTCAAAGTTTGTCCGTCTCCTGTTGGCAATGGGCTCCAAGCTTCTTTGTTAAACATATTTCGGATTGAAAAATTTGAGAATTTCAAACCAACGGTACCAATAATCATTCCAGCACCCCATCCTCCGGAAAGTTCTATCTGGTCATTCGCTTTTTCCTCTAACTTATAATTAATATCCACGGTTCCACTTTCAGGATGAGGTTTCACATCCGGACTAATAGTTTCCGGATCAAAATGACCTAGCTGAGCCAATTCCCGTACACTTCGAATAATATCCGACTTGCTAAACAATTCTCCAGGATATGTATACAACTCCCTACGGGCAACATGCTCATGAGTTTTTGTATTTCCAATAATATTTACTCTATCTATGGTTGCCTGTTTCCCTTCAACGATTCTCATTTCAAGATTAATAGAATCCTTACCAATAACTGTTTCTACCGGATTTACATTAAAGAACAGATATCCTTTGTCAAGATACTGATTACTAACAGCATCATCATCACTGCTCAATCTCTTGTCGAGTAAAGTTTGATTGTAAACATCTCCCTTTTTAATTCCTAAAACTCTTTGCAACCAATAACCGGTGTACACTGTATTACCGACCCAATCTATATTATTGAAAAAATACTGATTCCCTTCTTTCACTTTCACATGAATATTCACTCTATCCTCAGATACCTGTTCAATGCTATCCGATAAAACAAGCGCATCCCGATAACCTTTTTCGTTGTACTTCTCAATTAAAGTCAATTTATCCTCATTCCATTTTTCTTCAATATACTTCGAAGATTTTAAGAAATTTCTTAATGTTTTCTCTTTTGAATCCTTAATTGCTTTTTTCACCTTTTTATCGGTAAAAGCTGTATTTCCCTCTACAAAAATATGCTTAATCTTAATTTTATTGTTTCGATCAATATTAATATCAAGTATCACACTATTTTCCTCTGCTGAATCGTCCCTTTGAATAACCGAGACAATCGTATTGTAAAAACCCTTTTCTTTAAAGTATCCTTCAACTATGGTTTTTGTGTTTGCAACAAGATAATCGGTAACCTGAGTTCCTTTCATCAGCTTTAATTTCTCTTTCAGTTTTGTTGTCTCACTTTTTGATGTTCCATTATAATTTACCAAAGACAATCGAGGACGTTCCTGAAGCTGAATATTAAGGTAGATCTTATTCCCTATTTCTTTGGTTGCTGTAATTTGAATATCCGAAAAAAGACCTTGTTTATACAATTTATTAATTGCATTTGTCACTTTCTCACCAGGAACTTCAATGGTAGTACCAACACGAAGACCTGAAATTTGAACCAAAACATTATTTTCCAAATGTTTTACTCCAGTTACTGTAACGCCACCCAATTCATAACTCTTTGGAGAAGAATAATGAGCTACCGGATTATAAATTGTATCGGTTTCCTGTGCTAATGCACTAAAACTTAAAAATAGAGTAAAAATGAAAGTTAATCTTTTAATCATTACTTGAATTATAATGGTTAATGCTTATTTATCTTTAATTTGTTCACTAATCTTACCGAATCGACGCTCTCTGTTCTGATAATCAAGAAGTGCTTTATAAAGTTCTTCTTTATTAAAATCAGGCCAGAACAATTCAGTAAAATATAATTCAGAATAAGCTATTTGCCACAAAAGAAAATTGCTGATTCTGTTTTCTCCACTCGTTCTTATCAAAAGTTCCGGATCAGGAATACCTTTTGTTGTAAGTTGATTAGAGAACAAGTCCGAATTAATTTCATCCAGAGATATCTCTCCGTTTTGAACCTGACTTGCAATATTTTTAACTGCATTCACAATTTCCCATCTAGAGCTATAACTTAAGGCTAACACCAAAGTCAAACCTGAATTACCAGATGTATTGGAAATTGTTCCCTGTAATTTCTCCCTTACCTCAATTGGCAAACTTGCCAGATCGCCAATTGCCTTCAGACGAACGTTGTTCTTCATTAAAGTAGGAGTCTCATTTTCTATTGCTTCGACCAGCAAGGACATTAATCCTAAAACCTCATCCTGAGGTCGATTCCAATTCTCGGTAGAAAATGCATACAAGGTTAAATAAGAAATTCCAAGCTCACCGGCAGCTTCAACAGTTTGCCTTACCGCCTCAACGCCGTTCTGATGACCAACAATACGATGTTCTCCCCGCATTTTTGCCCATCGCCCATTCCCATCCATAATAATGGCAAGATGAGTAGGTAACTTTTCCTTTACTATTTTATCTTTAAATGACATATCTTATTTTACAAAGCGATCGTATGAATGGCATTCTTCATTATCGGGGAACAATTTATAACTTATTATTACTCCAAAAAAAGATGCCCAATCGTTATTGTGTACTAAACTACTCTTATTAAGATCATTTGGGTCATCAAGATGATCCAGATCATCGGTAAAACTTTTCCTAAAACTCCACTCTAAAGCTGCTGTCCATCGACCCGCTAAGTTCGTTTTCACGCCAACGCCCATTGGAATTGTGAATGACGAGCTGGTGCTGCTTGGAGCAATGTATCCAATCCCTCCGGTAACATAGGGAACCAGAGTCTGGCTTTTCGTTTTTTTAGGTGACCAAAAAGACTGAAAATTAAATTCTACCTGTAGGGATAGATCAACTAAATCTGTTTTGAATGACGCACCTCTTGCCTGTTGATATGAATTATTAAAATCCCTATCCTCTGCTTTTAAACCTGAAAACAACATGCCAGCCCTTAAGGCATAACGTGAATTAAAATTATACCGGTAAATTCCTCCCAAGGCAACTGAATTTGAATAAAACTGCTTTTGAGGATTAATATCGCCCATATAATAGGAAACTCCTCCAAAGAAGCCTAACTCTGCTTTAGTCTGCGAAAAAGCTGAATTTCCAATCGCAAAAAACAGTATTCCCAATATCAGTTTATACATGAAATCAAGTTTGTGTTTTCCTTCCTGTAAACAAAGAAAAATTGTTGCTTAAGCTCCTAAAACCGTTGGTTTGAAGAGGGTGTATTCCATCTCAATTTATTCACAAGCTACAAAAGTAACATATAATCTTAAAAAACCTTATCAATGAAAAAAAATAACGCCAACCCGTCGTTAAATTTTGTTAAAATGAAAAACAGAATAAAATTGATCTCTAATTACGTTTATCAACACCCCACATCAGCTTGTTTCTCAAGGTTCCGTAAAAGCTATGTGTTTTTAGTTTTAAGACCTTAATCTGAAAATCGGCTCTCCTTATTTTTAGTTCAATTGATGATTCAAAAATACATGAGCGAGAATCAAGCGAAGCCAAATAACTATCACTTCGACCTTCAACCCGAAGTGTTATTTCATGATGATTGGGCACAACAATCGGTCGAACGGTAAGGTTGTGCGGAGAAATAGGTGATATGATAAAATTTTGTGTGTTAGGAATTAATATTGGTCCGCCAACACTTAACGAATATGCGGTAGATCCGGTTGGTGTCGCTATAATTAAACCATCGGCCCAATAAGAATTTAAATACTCATTATTCAGATAGGTATGAATAGTGATCATTGAAGCCGAATCTGTTTTATGAACGGTAAATTCGTTTAAAGCATAATTAAATTCTTCAAACAAGCCATTCCTGGATGTTTCCAATCGTAGTAAGTTCCGTTCCTCAAAACTGTATTCTCCGGCCATAATATCGGCCAAAGCCTGAGGTATTTCATCCTGAGCAATATCGGCCATAAAACCTAGTCGGCCACTATTTATACCAACCAATGGAATTCCCGAATCGCGCACGAATGTCACCGCATCCAAAAAAGTACCATCACCCCCTATACTAAAGAAAAAATCTACTTCCTTATCCAAATCCTCATTACTATGGAAATAAGATTGAACAGGAGGCTTAAAATTAATTTCTCTGATTAAAAAATCATAAAAAGGCTCATAAATTATTACCTCGATATTGTGTTTATTGAAAACATCAAACATCATGGTAAAGCTATCGGTAAAGCTATCGTTAAATGACCTGCCAAAAAGTGCAACTTTCATACTTCACAAATTTGTGTTTTGTTTATTTGCTCAAGTAACAGAATCTTGAAAATTCTAAAACCTTTTTTTTAATTTTCACACCCTTAACATGGAATACGGTCAGCATTAAAAACACAAGCATCCACATTGAGTAATGTTTAGCACAAATATAGAGTAATCTGATTAGTGGCAAGAATTCTATGCAGAAAAAAGAAGTCTGAAATTTAAGCTTTTTAGATATTTAAAAACCTCATGAATGAATTGTATCGATCCTCCATCATATCTTTCATGTCATCTTCATGAACATAGGTAGTTTTTATGGTGTAATCGTAGCGCAAAAAAGTTTGTATTATTGAAGTAATATTGGTTCGGTTTATTTTAATTGTTAATTCAATTTTTCTTGAATCCGTAGATGATGTTACATACAGACTGAGAATTTTTGCATCGTTACTCTCTACGATTCTTGATATTTCGCTTAAAGAATAATCAACAGAATTAAGTTCTAACACAACGATACCTCCAGGTTCGCGAACAGAAAAAATTCTTTCAATGTATTGCATCAAATCATTTAAAGTTATAAGGCCTACATAGGTTTTCTCACCTTTCAAAACTGGTATCACAGTCAATTTAAGCCTTGAAATTATCTCTATTACTTCGTAGATATGATGATTTTCGTTTACATAGGGACTAAATAATGACAATTTTTGATCACCGATAGGTTCTTCCGCCTCGTTTAGGTCGTAGATATCATTATCTGAAATTAAGCCAAGAAACTCATCACCCTTTACTATTGGCAAATGAGAAACTCTGAAAATCTCCATCCAGTTAAGAGCCTGAATCCCCGTATCGGTTTCCCGCAATACCGGAACTACATCAGAAATTAAATCTTTTGCTATCATACATACCTGTTTTCTAGGAATTACTTTTAATTTTGTCTTAAGGAGAACCTAATTACAAAGTAAGTTTGTACTTAGTTTTCGCCTCTTATTCTACCTATAAAGTTTTATAAAATGACCAGACTTAGTGTAAATATAAACAAAATTGCGACAATTAGAAATGCCCGTGGAGGGAATACTCCTAATGTTTGCAAGGTAGCTTTAGATTGTGAAAGATTTGGAGCTGAAGGCATTACAGTACATCCTCGTCCTGACGAAAGACACATTCGTTATCAGGATGTTAGGGATTTAGAATCTTTAGTTACAACCGAATTTAATATTGAAGGGTATCCAACCCGTGATTTTATCGATTTGGTTGTAAAAGCGAAACCTGCGCAGGTTACTCTTGTTCCTGATCCTCCGGAGGCATTAACTTCTAATGCTGGATGGGATACGGTTAAAAACCGTGATGTTTTAATCGAAATAATTAAAGAATTTAAAGCTGCAGGCATCAGAACCTCTATTTTTGTTGATACAGATCTTGCTAATATCGAAGGTGCTGTTGCTACCGGAACAGATCGAATTGAACTATACACAGAACCGTATGCAACAGATTACCCGAAGAATAAAGAAGAAGCCATTCGTCCTTTTGTAATTGCAGCAAAAAAGGCTCACGAATTAGGTTTGGAAATTAATGCGGGACACGATTTAAGCTTGGAAAATCTTAAATATTTTAACGACAACATTCCGAATTTAACAGAGGTGTCAATTGGGCATGCCCTTATTTCTGATTCATTGTACTATGGTTTGGAAAACACTATTCAGATGTATCTTAGGTGTTTAAAATAAGTCGAAACTCATTACATATTTGCAAAAGGATGCTCCTAAGGCATCCTTTTCTATTTCCGAATCTTCTTAAAAATCTCAATTTAGCCAATCACTTTATTGATTTGGTTCTTATCTTTATTTCCGAAATAAATCTCAGGTAAATGAAACTCAATTACAAAAAACTTGGCGAAGGTCGTCCTTTACTAATTCTTCATGGTCTTTACGGCGCATCGGATAATTGGCTGACTATTGCCAAAGAGCTATCGAATAACTTCACGGTTTACATTATAGATCAAAGAAACCACGGAGACTCTCCTCATGCCAATTCACATACTTATCAGGATTTAAAAGAAGATCTTCTGGAATTTATGAACGATCACAAAATTGAAAAGGCCATTTTACTTGGGCATTCGATGGGCGGAAAAACCGTTATGCTTTTTGCAACCGATTATCCGGAAAGAGTAAGCAGTCTGCTTGTTGTGGATATTGCTCCCAAAAACTACAGCAGGATTTCCGATTACGCCCCACAAACAATCGATCACTCCTGTATCGTTAAAGCCATGCTTAATTTGGATTTATCGCTTTACAAAAACAGAACCGAAATTGATGCAAAATTAACAGAAAGTATAACCAGTAAACGGGTTAGACAGTTTCTTCTTAAAAATTTGAAAAGAGACGAGAATAAACAGTTTATCTGGAAACTAAACATTAAAACCATTAACGATTACTTACCTCAAATAATGGACGGTATTGATGGTGATCGTTTTGCCGAAGGCAAAGGAGTCACAGCATTTCCGGTTCTATTTATCCGAGGCGAAAAATCGAATTACATTACCGACAACGACCATAATTTAATACGAACGGTATTTCCGAAAGCAGAAATTACCACCATACCCAATGCCGGACATTGGGTGCATGCCGAACAGCCAAAACTACTGGTTAAAACTGTTGAATATTTTGCGTTGGATTAAAATGTACTATTTCAGGAGAAGACACTCCCGTTCGTAAATTGACCATCTTTGTGCGCCAATTGAGGTCTTCCGTTTGGCATGGATGGGCTTCCGTGCGCGTTGGAACCCTTTCCGTTCGGCAGTTTTGTGCTTCCGTGCGCAGGTTGAGATACTCCGTTCGGAGTGAATACCCTTCCGTTCGCGAACGGAACAAGTGAAAGTACGAACGGAACACTCGCCTTCACGTACGGAGAATTATTTTCAGGGAACGGAAAGAATCCGGAAGCGAAACAAATTGTAGGGACATGCTACATTTGTTTAGGGACAGGCAGAGCAAGCAAAACTATTGATTATAACAGTGGAGTATTTTGTTTTGGATTAAATAAAAAACCCGAAACAAATTCGTCTCGGGTTTCAAATTCAATTATTTTCATACTACCACTGACCACCTTTTAAAACAAAGCGTGTCATAGCTTGTATGTTTTCTTCCTTGTTTGAACTATTATCTGCATGAATGCCGTCTTCGTATTTAAAACCGATAATCTTCACAAAATAGTCTTCACCTACTGTTAATTCTGACAACAAATCCAATTCATTAGCAGTAGAAGAGCTAATTACAATTTCTTTTTCCTCTCCTGCTACAGCAGATTGTCTTGCACTTCTGAATTTAGGAGCATTTTCATTCGCATTCTTATCCAAAATCTCAACATAGTAGTAAATATCATCCTCATCTATTGCTTTCCAATTTACAGTAACTTGTAAACTACCACTTGCATGTGATGCTGTAATATCAAAATTACTTAACGCTTTAATATCTGAAGCGTAAAGTTGTTCCTCCAATTTATACTGTTCTTTATTAGCTAATTTGATATAAAACTTGATCGTTTGAGATCCCGCAAAATCATTAACATACTTAAACCGATCATTAGCTGATAACTGAAATGCCTTCTCCCCTTTAAAATCGGTAAATTCTTCTAACTGATAAGAACTTGAAGCGTCAGGCAAAACAGTTACATTTGAAAGACTATTACCACGAACAATATATTCCAAACGGTAAGCTGACTCATAAGCATTATTCACCAAACGCAGCTCATTCACAACATAAGCATCTGCTTTCACATCATTTATTCCATCTATATTTGTATAAAACTCTCTGGTTCCTGTCGAACTATTAAGCTTCAAATAGGAACTGGTTGATTTATCCTGAATAAACCATTCTTGCCTATTATCCGCAGAAATAGATTCATCTTTAATCACCAACTGATTATCTATTAAACTCCATTCTCCAACAACTTCATCTCTCCGACCGCTAAATTCTTGTTTTTTAAGCACTCCTCCACCTTCAAAACGATACACGATCAAAGCATCATTACGATTATAATCAGATGATAAAAAAGGATTTGCATACCAATACTTGTTGGTTAGGTCGGAAGATTTAAACTCGAAAACGTCCTCTTCTCCACCTCCACTACTGCTTCCACAGGAGGTTAAAAACATGCTTCCAGCAATCAATATTGCAAAGGACAATTTATTATAAAATGAAGTATTCATCAATTTACTATCTTTTAGTTTTTAAAATATTTTTGAATCAAATTAGGATTTACATCCTGATATACAAACACGAAAAAAGCGAAACTATTGTACAATAGCAAGACTTTTATAACAATACCCGCTCAAAATTGGTTTCCGGAATTAAATCCTCCCCCTGATAACGCAAAAACACCTGTGCTGTGGCCAGAATATCTTTCTCACAATATACAGCAATGCGTTCCAAATCATTATCCTGCCAATATACTTTACCCACCATCGATCCGTCAATATCATCTTTTGGTGTAGGGATACCGAAAATCTCACAAAGCAAAGCCAAAGAAGTGTAATGCTTATAATCGCCGAATTTCCAGAGTTCCATGGTATCTAAAAATTGTACTTCCCAAGGTTTTTTACCCGCAATATCTAGAACTCCAGGCAATACAACTCCATTAATCAACATTCTTCGGGCGATATACGGAAAATCAAATTCTTTTCCGTTATGTGCACACAAATTTCTATTTGGCTTGCTGGAAAAGCGATCGAGCATCAAAGCAAATTCCTCTAATAATTGCTTTTCATCATCGCCATAATACGATTTCGCAACAAACCTTTTCTCTCCATTTTTTTTAGTAACCAAACCCGTTGAAATGCAAACAATTTTACCAAATTCGGCATAAATTCCCGCTCTTCCATATACATCGGACGGCGATTCTTCCTCTTTTCGAAAATAATCAGATTTTTTCTCCCACAGCTCCTGCAACTTAGGCGATAATTCCTCAAAAACTGCATTTCCAGAAACTGTTTCGATATCTACAAAAAGTAAATTTTCGACTTTAATTTGATTCAGCATAGCACAAGACTTATCATAAATAAAATGAAAAGTTATAAAAAAAGGAGACAGTAACAAAGTCTCCATTTTAATTTTATATTATCCGGCAACAAAAATATACTGCTTACTGATGCTCAATCAGGTTTTTCTGAATAAAATGGGTTAATATATCGATGGCAACAATATTATTACCACCCTGAGGAACAATAATATCAGCATAACGCTTGCTTGGCTCTATAAATTGAAGATGCATTGGTTTAACCGTTTTATCGTATCGATCCAATACCTTTTCAACCGACCTGCCCCGCTCTACAATATCTCTCTTAATAACTCGATTTAAACGATCATCAGCATCACAATCTACAAACACCTTTAAATCCATTAAATCTCTAAGAACCGGATCTGTTAAAATCAAAAGTCCTTCTACAATAACTACTCCTTTGGGCTCTACTCTAATTGTTTCATCCGAACGAAGACAAGTAAGATAAGAGTAAATTGGCTGTTCTATCGATTGCCCACTCTTTAATTTCTTAACATGATCAATCAACAATTCAAATTCTATTGACCTTGGATGATCAAAATTTATTTCCTGACGTTCTTCTAATGTAAGCTCTTCATTAGACCTGTAATATGAATCTTGCGGTAAAACAGCAACGTCCCCTTGATTTAATCTTTCAATGATTTTTCTAACCACTGTAGTTTTGCCTGAGCCTGTGCCTCCCGCAATTCCAATAATCAACATGTTGTATGATATTTAGATGTTTGATTCAAAAATGCTAATTTTGCATTAACTTCGGCTGGAAAGTTACTAATAATTTAAAAAAGAATTAAAATGATCAAGCACATTGCCATGTTTAAATTTAAAGCTTTCGAATCGGCTGAAGAAAAAGAGAGTTACTTTAACAGATTAAAAAAAGCATTTGACGGATTGGATGAAAGAATTCCTGAAATCAAATTTCTACAAATTGGTTTTGACCAACTTCGTTCCGATGCTTCATTTGATTTTATTGTAAATGTTGATATTGAAAACATAGACGCCTTACCTTTATACGCTAACCATCCTGAACATTTAAAAGCAGCATCGGTTGTAAAAGAAATGGCAGCAGAACGTAAAGTAATTGACTACGAATTTTAAGAATAGCCAAAAGCCAAAATAGCAATCAAATTAATAAATTGTACAAAAATGAGTTTGTATCCATTGAAATTCACACCCATCCTTAAAGATAAAATTTGGGGTGGAAACAAATTGAAGACAGTATTGAATAAAGATTTTTCTCCTCTACCTAATGCTGGTGAGAGTTGGGAAATATCTGGTGTAGAGGGAGATATTTCGGTTGTTAGCAATGGCTTTTTAGCAGGAAATAATCTGGAAGAACTCATTGAAATTTATATGGGAGACCTTGTAGGCGACCATGTTTATGAGAATTTTGGGGTTGAATTTCCTTTACTGATAAAATTTATCGATGCCAATGATGTCCTTTCTATTCAAGTACATCCTGATGATGAACTTTCTAAAGAAAGACACAATGCATATGGTAAAACAGAAATGTGGTATGTTATTGAAGCCGACAAAGGATCTGAACTGATCGTTGGGTTTAATCAGGATATCAGCAAAGAAAAATATTTAGCGAAGTTGGAAGAGGGCAAGTTGGAAGAGATTTTAAACAACGCACCAGTAAAGGAAGGAAGTTGTTTTTATATTCCTGCAGGCCGTGTTCATGCAATTGGAAAAGGAATTCTGTTGGCTGAAATTCAACAAACATCTGATGTTACTTACCGAATGTACGATTTTAACCGAACTGATGATGCCGGAAATCCAAGAGAGCTGCATACAGAACTTGCTGTTGATGCGATCGACTATAGTTTTGAGAAAAAATATGAAACCAGCTACCAAACTGAAATTAATAAAACAGCTGAACTTGTTCGTTGTCCTTATTTCACCACCAACATTCTGGAATTTGACAAACCACAGGAAAAAGACTACATCGAATTAGATTCATTTGTAATTTATATGTGTTTAGAAGGTGATATGATTATTACCTACGGTGAAGATTCTTTAACTGTTGCAAAGGGAGAAAGCGTTTTGATTCCTGCAATTATTAACAATTTGACTCTTACTCCGAAATCAAAAACAAAAATTCTTGAAGTCTATATAAAATAGACTTGATAAATTATACGATCCTCTTTTTATACAATTAAAAAGAGGATTTTTTTATTCCCATAGAATTTTAGATGATCAGTCAATAAAGTTGAAGCATTTTTCGGAAAAGATAAGAATCTGTATAACTTTGCAACGTAAAAAACACTCCATGAATATTACTAGTGCTAAATTTGTGATGTCCAACTCGGATATTAAAAAATGTCCGACCGATAATAAGGCAGAATATGCTTTTATCGGACGTTCGAATGTTGGAAAGTCATCACTTATTAACATGCTAACCAATCACAAAGGTTTGGCGAAAATTTCTACCAAGCCTGGTAAGACACAATTGGTTAATCATTTCTTAATTAATGATGAATGGTATCTGGTAGATTTACCGGGATATGGTTTTGCGAAAGTTGCAAAGAATACCAAACAACGGTTTTCAAAATTAATTTTCAGTTTTATTGAAAGCCGTCCCAATCTTATCAATTTATTTGTACTCGTAGATTGCAGGCACGCACCTCAAGCCAAAGATGTTGATTTTATGGAATGGTTAGGTGTAAACGGAATCCCTTTCTCTATTATATTCACGAAGGCTGATAAACTTGGCAAGCAAAAATTATCTGAAAACATTAAAGCCTACGAAACTGAATTATTGAATACATGGGAAGAAATGCCCCCTTACTTCATTAGTTCGGCATCAAGTGGATTAGGGAAAGACGAAATATTAAATTCTATTGATGAAACCAACAAAACGGTTTTGCTTCAAAAACGAAAGTAACAATAAGGGAAGATCTCGTAAAGACATCTTCTTTTTTATTTAAACAAAATAAATTATCCTTTAAAATGGATAAAATAAATTGCGGCAACTTGACTAAAATCAGTTTTTTGGCGCAATAATTCATAAATTTGCACAGTACAATAGTTATCTGATTTATAAACAAATAATATTTTAATGAAAGCCCCGATTAAAATCTTTTCTGGTTCGAACAGTGAGTATTTAGCAGGTGAAATTGCAAAAGCAGCAGGATTGCAATTAGGAAAATCAAGCATTACAAGATTTAGTGATGGTGAATTTGAAGTCTGTTACGAAGAAACAGTAAGAGGTGCTCAAGTATTCATTATCCAATCAACTTATCCCCCAGCTGATAATTTGATGGAGCTATTGCTAATGATTGATGCAGCCAAAAGAGCATCTGCTTACAAAGTTATTGCAGTAATCCCTTATTTTGGATTTGCCCGTCAGGACCGAAAAGATCGTCCCAGAGTTGCGATTGGAGCCAAATTGGTTGCCAATTTACTAATGGCAGCTGGTGTTGACCGTGTAATGACAATGGATCTTCACGCCGACCAAATTCAAGGATTTTTTGACATTCCTGTTGATCACTTGTATGGTTCCTCTGTACTTCTTCCTTACATCGAAAAATTAAAATTGGATAACCTGGTTGTTGCTTCTCCGGATATGGGTGGTAGTAAAAGAGCGAATACTTACGCAAAATATTTAAATGCAGGTTTGGCCATTTGCCACAAATCACGCGAAAAAGCGAATGTTGTTGGTGAAATGACTGCAATTGGTGACGTTGATGGCAGACATGTTGTAATTGTTGATGACATGATTGATACGGCAGGCACAATTACGAAAGCCGCCAACATGTTAAAAGAGAAAGGTGCTCTTAGTGTACGTGCTATTGCAACACATGCTGTTCTATCTGGTCCAGCTTATGAAAGAATTGAAGAATCGGCCTTGGAAGAAGTTGTTTTCACTGATTCTATTCCTTTAAAAAGCGAATGTTCAAAAATTAAAGAATTGACAATTGCTGACATTTTCGCAAAAACAATTCTTAATGTTTACAATTGCGAATCAATCAGTTCCAATTTCATATTATAATTTATATCTTTGCGCAGATTTTTTCGGTAAAACATTTTATAAACGTGTAATGGGAAGTGAACGGAACTTTTTTACCAAGTGATGACGTTTATTTTGAGTAGCACATAATTTCAAGGAAATGAAAGTTTTTGAATTAAAAGGTTCTTTAAGAACAGATTTAGGAAAAAAAGCAAACAAAGCTCTTCGTAAAGAAGAAATGGTACCATGCGAAGTATACGGTGGTGGTGAAAACATTCACTTTGCTATTAACGAAAAAGTATTGGGTAAATTACTTTTTACGCCAGACGTTTACGTTATCAATGCAGATATTGACGGAAAAAAATTCTCTTGTGTATTAAGAGATGTTCAGTATCACCCGGTTAATGACAAAGCTTTACATGCTGATTTCTATCAGGTATTTGAAGACAAAGCATTCGAAGTAGAATTACCAATTCGAGTTGAAGGATTCGCAATCGGTGTTCAGTCTGGTGGTAAATTAGCAGTTATCTCAAGAAAACTTAAGGTGAAAGGTTTAATGGCTGATCTTCCAGAAAATCTTCTTGTTAAAGTTAGCCACCTTGGACTTGGAAAAAGTATTCAGGTTGGAGAACTTACCTATGATAACTTAGAACTTCTTAATTCTAAGAAATCGGTAGTTGTTCAAGTTAAGCTTACAAGAGCTGCTCGTGCTGCTGCAATGGCTGCAAAATAGATTTCAACACTATTTTGCTCAGCACAATGAAGCAAATAAATATAACCTCCCATTTATTGAAGAATGGGAGGTTTTTTAATATCCCTCGTTCCTAAAATGAAGGATAGAATGAATACAAAGTTTTCATGGAAAATGCCATGAATATTCTAACTTTGGATTCGTTATGATACAATTTCTAAAAAAACTATTTGGGCAGACTAAACATCCGCTGCAAGAAAATAATATTGAGATGAAATATCTGATTGTAGGCCTTGGCAACATTGGTGCTGAATATGCAAACACAAGACACAATATCGGATTTCGTATTTTGGATGCTCTGGCCGAGACAGCTAAAATAGAATTCAAAGAAGCCAGATATGGAGCTGTTGCTGAATACAAATTTAAAGGCCGGATCTTTGTGCTTGTAAAACCAAACACTTACATGAATTTAAGTGGGAAATCGGTTAATTACTGGCTTCAGAAAGAAAAAATACCCGTTGAAAACATGATGGTTTTGGTTGATGACCTTGCCTTGCCGTTTGAAACTTTACGATTACGACCGAAAGGAAGTGATGCCGGTCATAACGGATTAAAACACATCAACGAGATATTGGGACACCAAAACTACAACCGCCTGCGTTTTGGAATTGGTTCCGATTTTAGCAAAGGACAGCAAGTTGACTATGTTTTAGGTGAATGGTCGCCTGAAGAACTGGAGAAACTACCTGAGCTCTTTAAAATCTGTATCAACATGATAAAAGGAATGAGTACCATTGGTATCCAGAGAACCATGACAGCATACAATACAAAAAAATCAGGCAGTTAAAAATAAAAAGCCATGGATGATAAGGTTAGAGTAGACAAATGGCTATGGGCCGTACGTATTTTCAAAACCAGAAGTATGGCGGCCGAAGCTTGTAAAAAAGGAAAAGTAACCATTGGTGGTGTACACGTAAAACCATCACGCGAAGTAAGGTTAAACGAACAAATTGATGTGCGTGTTCCTCCTATTATCCGCAGTTACTTGGTTACAGCTATATCCGGCAAACGGATGGGCGCAAAATTGGCCGTTGACTTTGTAAAAGACATAACTGCTCAAGATCAATTGGATTTATTGGAAGCAACCAATACCCGAGGATTTGAATCACGAGACAGAGGTGTTGGAAGACCAACAAAACTAGATCGCAGATTAATTGATAAGCTAAAGCAGGAATAAACACATCAGGAACCGACAAGAAAAAAATATGATAATAGCACAGGATAAAAAGAAAACGAATTTAGCAGAATACATCCTTTACATGTGGCAAGTTGAGGATATCATCAGAGCTTATCAATTCAATATTGATAAAATTAACGAAAACATCATCAAACAATTCGATCAGCCGGAAACTACTCAAAACGAAATTAGAGAATGGTACGAAAACCTGATTGAAATGATGAAGATTGAAAAGGTGGAAGAAATGGGACATCTTCAAATTCTTAAGAACAATGTAAACGAACTTTACGATTTCCATGTTTATCTGCTAACAAAAGGCAAGGATTCAGCCTACAACAGCCATTATCAGCAGGCTCTTGGTAATATAAACGAATTCCGCGAAAAATCGAAAGCGACCCAGGAAAACAATGATATTGAGGTATGCCTTACTGCTTTGTATGGTATTTTAATGCTTAAACTTCAAGGAAAAGAAATCTCGAAAGACACCCTCTCGGCGATTACTACTTTCAGCCAAATGATTTCTGAATTAACTGCGAAATATAAGGCTTTCGAAGAAGAAAACGAATAATTACACAACACCCCAAGATAATGATACTGCCCCAAAAATATAACAATTGGATATTACTGATTTTAGTTTCTTTTATTTGGGGAAGTCCATATATTTTGAGGGAGATTGCTTTGGAAAGTTTCAGTCACAATCAGGTGGCTGCTTTTCAGGTATTTTTCTCATTCCTACTCTTTATCCCTCTGATTATTAAAAATATCAGAAAACTTTCGAAAGAAAACATGCTTCCGTTACTACTTTCCGGAATCACAGGGAATATTGGCCCGGCCTATTTTTTTGCCAAAGCACAAACCCAAATCAACTCTTCGGTGGCAGGCATGCTTAATGCCATGTTACCAATGGTTACATTGCTGATTGCCATCCTTTTCTTTAAGGCCAGTACGAATAAAAAAGTAATGGGAGGAATTCTATTGGGTTTTGCTGGAACCCTTGTTATTAGTTTTTCAGGAGATTCTTTTGGGGCATCTTATTTTTGGGGAGTATTTTATGTGTTTATGGCCATTCTATCAATAGCCATCAGCATAAATATTGTTAGTTTTTCATTGCCAAAACTTAGCGGAACCGAAATTGCCTCTTTAGCATTTCTATTTGTCGGTCCAATGGCAGGGTGCTTTCTGGCTTTCACCGATTTAAGTGCACCTTTGGCATCTGAAAGCTTATCGAAAAGTGCATTAATGCTTGGTTTACTCGCTGTCTTAACTTTCGCAGGAGTAATTCTATACAATCAACTCATCAAAAAATCATCGCACGTTTTTGCGGCATCCATCGCCTACATTATTCCCATTGTAGCCATATTTTGGGGACTTGTAATTGGCGGTGATCATATTTCCATTGCTCAAACTGCATCCATATTTATTATCTTAGTTGGAGTTCATCTAACTCATCGATAAAGTGAAAAAAAACATACTATTTGCCATTGCATCAGGTCTTTTACTGGGAATGCCTTTTTGCATACCACAACTTTTTCCGCTCATTTTTTTTGCATGGATTCCTCTTCTTTGGCTCGAAGAAAAAACAATCAATCACCACAATCCTTACACACTTTTCAATTATTCTTTTCTGAGTTTTTTAGTTTGGAATATTCTGGCGTATTGGTGGGTGGGCAAAGCTCAAATCACAGGAGTAATCCTCATCATACTTATTAATTCTCTTTTGCTTGCGCTGATTTTTTGGTTAATTAGCCGATCACGAAAACACTTGAAAATTTCCATTCTATTTCCATTTCTGCTTATTTGGCTGGGCTTTGAATATTTCGATACCTGGTGGGATTTAGCCTGGCCCTGGCTGAATTTGGGTAATGCTTTTGCTTCTGCACCTAAATGGATACAGTGGTACGAAATTACAGGAACGCGTGGCGGAAGTTTATGGGTGATTTTAATCAATCTCGGATTCTTTTCTCTGATAAAAAATCAAAAAAAGAACATCGCTTTTAAATCTATTGGAATGTTTCTTTTAATTGGTATTCCTCTTCTCTACTCTATTTTTCTATATCACCAAAAGGAAAATGAAATCGGAACCAAAAGCTTCACACTAATCCAGCCAAATTTAGATCCATACAACGAAAAATTTGTTCCCGAAAATGAAGAAAAACACTTTGCGGATTTTATGACCACAGCAGATTCGGTATGCAGTATTCACCATCCCGATTTCTTATTAGCGCCGGAAACCGTGATTTTAAAATATATCGATGAAAATCAGCCTAAGAAATCTTCCAACTATATACAATTGCTCTATTTAAAAAAGAAATATCCTAAAACGAAAATACTTATTGGAACTCACAGCAAAATTGAATCTGAATCGTTTAATTCCGCACTATTTTTAAGCGATACCATAAGGCCTCAATTTTACCACAAAACAAAGCTTGTTCCTCTATTTGAGAGAGTACCATTCGATAAATACCTAAGCTTTTTAAAAGACTATTCGATTGAAATTGGAGGATACCAGGGAACCTACAGCAGCAGGAATGATATTGACTATTTCATATCTGATTCCATAGCATTAGTTCCTGTTGTCTGCTTCGAATCAATTTTTGGTGATTACTGTGCACAAAGAGTTCCGGAAATCCCTGGTTTTCTTTGTATGATTACCAATGATGGATGGTGGAAAACAACTCCGGGTTATAAACATCATTTCAATTTTAGTCGGTTAAGAGCCGTTGAAACCCGCAGAGACTATATTCGGGTTGCCAACAATGGAATTTCTGCTTATATCAACTCAAAAGGCACGATTGTTGCTAAGAGTACATGGTGGAAAAAAGAAGTGCTGACCGGCAGATTAAAATTACGGGAAAATAAAACCTTTTACTCCGAGCATGGGGATTTTATTGGAAGAGTTTGTCTGTTTATAGCCACTCTTTTATTAATCTTTGTTAAAATTCGTGTGGTAACACAATCTAATTCCACCAAAAGGAGTTAAAAGTTTGACTCTTAAATTAAGATTTCGAAATAAATAATTCTAAAATAATAAATTCAAATACTATGAGACGATTACTATTTGCGCTTTTTAGCATCTGCTTTTTTGTTGGATCTGCAAATGCGATCACCAAACACAAAAAAATTGAGAAGACGTTTAAAGCCGGAGAAAACCTTAAAATTGAATCGAAATACAGTAAAATTCAGATTAAACACTGGGACAATCCTGAAATTAAATTCGAGGTGCTGATTAGTGTAGAGGGTTCGGACGATGAAAAAACTAAAAGGATGACCGATGATATTAATATCGATTTTACGGAAGGAGAAGCTCAATTATCTGCAGAAACCGTATTTGGAGACTTTTTCTCACTAAAAAAACTCACCAATTCTCTTTTTAACAAAGGCGAAATAAAGATCAGTTACACCGTTCAGCTACCTTCCAACGTAAAATTAGAAATTATCCAGAAAGATGGAGATGTTTTTATGGATAGTCATGACGGCAACCTAAATCTTGATTTAACAAATGGGAATTTTACTGCTGAGAGCTTACATGGAGAAAACAGCTTTACAATTACAGGATGTACTTTTAAAGTTGAACAACTGAGTGATTCCAAATTAAACGTGGCCAACTCTAAAGTAAGTATAGAAAATGCCAGCAAATTAACCGGTGAGAGCCGCGATTCTGAATTTACGATTGGTGTTGCCGATAACATTAGCATGACTTCTGCACGTGATAAATTCGACATTAAAGAATTGGAATACCTATACGGATCATCAAACTTTAGCAAAATTGAAATTAGCCAATTGGGAGGCGAAGTTGACTACGATCAGAAATTTGGACACATCAACATCTTCAACATCAACAATATGTTTTCATTTATTAAAATAGACTCAAAATACGGAGATGTTGGCCTTAGTTTTATGGAAGGTGCTCAAATTGATTATGAAATCAATCACAAGTCAGTAAAATTCGATAATTCGAAAGACTTCATCTTATCGAACAAAGAAACTGCTGATAAAAAGACTTTCGTGGCAAAAGGTCGTGTAGGCGATAAAAAAGCATTTTCGAAACTAAACATCAGAGCAAACAACTGCAAGATTAGATTGCAGTAATTCCCCTCCGGAAAATCCTCTGAAAGAGAGTTAATAAAAACTAAAATGAAGGCCGATTCCAGTGGAATCGGCCTTCACTTTTTTTTAATTTAAAATATTGGCAAATGATTTGCAGCTAAATGCCAATGTGCTTCGTTCTCTGTCTCAATTTTAAAATTTAATTAAATAGCAACTCCAAATAGATATCCAACAAACGCGGTAAGTCCCATTGCAATAGTTCCCCAGAATGTAATTCGAATAATTGCTTTACTTACACTTGAACCTCCTGTTTTAGCAGTTAATGCGCCTAAAATAATTAAAAAGAATATTGCAAAACAATAAAGAGAATACTCCATTGTTTTTAAGGGTAGAAAAAGAGTTACCAAAAGGGGTAATATTCCTCCTACACTAAATGCCGCACCTGATGCAAAAGCGGCTTGTATTGGTCTGGCCTGGCTGATTTCATTTATTCCCAATTCATCTCTAATGTGTGCACCCAATACATCGTGCTCCGATAATTCTATTGCAACAGTTAATGCGGTTTCTTTTTTCAGTCCTCTTTTTTCATAAATTTCTGCCAATCGCTGCAATTCAATTTCGGGCATTTCTTCCAACTCTTGTTTTTCTCTTTCAATATCCGAATTTTCCACGTCTGTTTGAGAACTTACAGAAACGTACTCTCCTGCTGCCATTGACAATGCTCCTGCGACTAATCCCGCAACTGTTGCCAACACAATAGGTTCCCGAGCATCACTCGCTGCAGCAATACCAATAGCAAGACTCGCTGTTGACAAAATTCCATCATTTGCACCAAGAACTGCTGCTCTCAACCAATTACTTCTATGGATGTAATGATTGTCTAAATAATTATCCTTTTTTTCAGTCATTTTAATTTTCTGATCGTTTGTGGTTTGAAAATTACAATATCTCAAACATTATCCTTTTTACTTTTTGCCACCGATAAAAATCCTTCTTTGTTTCCAACCCAGATATTATCTGCAAAACCTATCTGTTTCTTCACATCCTTTTAAAGATGCCACATCAATAAAGTAATTGATATTATTCCCCATCTAAAATAATTCTCTTTTATGAGTAAGCCAAGCTAAACAGAACTTTTATATCATATATTACTACTGCCATAAGCATAGCCTAAAAATATCACCAGATGATTTCCTCCTAATTGCCCCCTGCTTACACGGGTAAATACCCATTTACTTATCATCAAAGTATTATCAGCGAAAGCGGAAACCCATTTACTGATCACCAAAGTATCTTCAACAAAAACGGAAACACATTTACTGATAAAAAAAGTACCATCCGTTTGGGTGAAGCTCATATTCCGAAAAAAAAAGACCATCGCCTTGTGAAGAAGTACCTTTACTCATCACCAAAGTATCATCTGCATAAGTAGAAGTGCATTTGCTAATAAATAAAAGACCATCCGCTTTTGTTGAAGATACTTTGGCAATGAATAAAAGACCATCTGCTTTTGTTAAAGATACTTTAGCTATGAATAAAAGACCTTCTGCTTAGGTAGAAGACCATTTTTTGGAAAAAAAAAGATTACCTACTTAAGTTGCAGCATATTTTCTGATCAAAAAAACGACTGATTCGCTTTCAGAAATATTTCCGAATAAAAGAAAAATGTAAGGTTCCTAATTTTATTCGGTTGAGCGTCAATAATTCCAATGCGTCTATCTACCCGACTTACCAAACAGAAACAATGAAAACAAGTTGAAATTAACTACCAATATCAACCAAAATAGTACCTGACAAGCTTTACTAATTTCTTTGGTTGGAAGCTGTAAATATTCTTGAATTTTTCATGTTTAGCACGACTAAACAAAGCCTTTTTTTCAGTAATTTTGAAACTATGGCCATTACAAAAAAGAAATACTTCCTACTACTCATTGTTTTCATTTTAGTATTCTCCGAAAAGGGAATTGCAGAGGATAAATTCAAAATTGGCTTTTCGCAATGCACATCAGTAGACAGCTGGCGAAAAGCAATGCAAAGTGAAATGCAAAATGAATTGATTCTATTTCAAAATATGGAATTAGTAATAACCGATGCACATGACAATAATGAAAATCAGATTAGGGATATTCGTGAATTAGTTAAAAGCGGTATCGATTTGCTAATCGTTTCTCCCAACGAGTCGGCTCCAATAACTCACATTGTTGAAGAAGTTTTTCGTAAGGGAATTCCGGTAATTGTTCTCGATCGGAAAATTGAAAGTGAAAACTATACAGCTCAAATTAGTGCCGACAATTATTTGATTGGGAGAGAGGCTGGAAAATATGCTGCCAAATTATTAAATGGCAAAGGTAATATTGCTGAAATTTGGGGACTAAAAGGTTCCAGTCCTGCCATTGAACGACACAAAGGATTCTCGGAAATCATCAGCAAATATCCTAATATCAAAATTATTTTCTCTGAAACAGGAGAATGGTTCAAACAGGGTGGTACTAAAATGATGAAGCTAGCCATTGAACAACATGATAATATCGATTTGGTTTTTGCACATAATGATTACATGGCTATTGGCGCGTATGAAATACTGCAATCGAAATTTGGCGAACACAAACCCTTTTTACTTGGGATTGATGGTCTACCAGGACCAAATGACGGCGTTAATGCTGTAATTCAGAAGAAAATAAATGCTACTTTTTTATATCCAACCGGTGGTGCTGAAGCGATACAGTTAGCCTTTAAAATTTTAAATAAAAAACCATTTAAGAAAAATATCATTCTAAAAACAGTTGTTATTGATTCTGACAACGCAGAAATCCAGAAACTGCAAACCGATCAGATTCTTTCCCTTCAGGGAAAAATATCCACAGCAAAAACCATTCTCGATTCTCAAATCATTAAATACAAAAGTCAGAGAATGTGGCTGATTATTTCGCTTAGTTTTCTTCTTATTGTCATTCTTTTGGCCGTACTCTTGTTTCAAGCATTCAAAAATAAAATAAAAGCCAATCGAAAATTAGAGGAACAAAAGGAACAGATCGAAGATCAACATAAAAGGCTCATTTTGATTTCAGCTCAATTGGAAGAAGCAACTCAAACAAAACTTAGATTCTTTACCAATGTTTCGCATGAATTCAGAACACCTTTAACTCTAATTCTTGGATCTATAGAGAATCTTTTAGATCAAAAAATTAAAGACAAAGAATCGTATCAACAGTTAAATGTAATGCACCGAAATGCCAATCGACTGCTTCGCTTAATCAATCAGCTGATGGATTTTCGAAAAATAGAGAATGAAAAAATGCAACTAAAGATTTCCAAGAATGATATCAATAGGTTCATTAAAGAGATATCCGATTCCTTTCAAGAATTGGCAAATAAAAAGCACATTAACTATTCATATTTGTCAACCATTCAAAAAGAAGACTTGTATTTTGATACAGATAAACTTGATAAAATCCTATTCAATCTTTTATCGAATGCCTTTAAATTCACGCCCGAACAAGGTGAAATTGCTGTTCATTTGGAGAATTCAAGCCATGAATTTAATAAAGAGATGAAGGATTGTGTAAAAATTAGCGTAGTTGATTCTGGTTGTGGAATTTCAGAATCAGATCTTAAAAACGTCTTTCAACGATTCTATCAAGCCAAAACCAATGCTTCGTTTCCAGGAACAGGAGTTGGCTTGTCCTTAACCAAAGCTTTGGTTGAATTGCATTCAGGAATTATAGATATTGAGAGTAGTTTGGGGAAAGGGACAACATTAACGGTCTATTTGCAGAAAGGTAAATCACATTTTAATAATGCTGATTTAATTTTCGCCGACTCTAAAGAAAAAGATACTTCGAGGCAGATTCCATCAGAGCTAGAAGAAATGGACTTTATTCCCCAGCTTACTGAGTCAAATGAAGAAGAAAATCCTTCTTTCTTAACCGACAAAGAAATTCGGATTCTTATTGTAGAGGACAACCCGGATGTTTCGGAACACATCGCAGAATCGCTAAAAGGAAACTATAAAATTTTGAGAGCCGAGAATGGAAAACAAGCTTTAAAAGTGATTGAAGCAGAAAATCCGGAATTGATCATTACCGACCTAATGATGCCAGTGATGGATGGATTGGAATTGACAAACATTGTAAAATCGGATTTAAAAACCTGTCACATTCCAATCATCATGCTCACCGCAAAAGCTTCACAAGAACATAAAATTGAAGGTCTGGAAGTTGGTGCTGATTCCTACATTCCAAAACCTTTTAACAGAAAACATTTGCAGGTTAGGGTGCGGAAATTAATCGAAAGCAAAAAAAGAGTTCGAATTCATTATCGCGAAAGCATCGATTTCACAGAACAAAACGATGGCATTAACAGATTGGATCAGCAGTTTTTGAAGAAAGCTTGCGAAGCCATTGAAACCAATTATCAGAATTACGATTACGGAGTTGAAGAATTGAGCAAGGATATTAATTTATCGAGAGTTCATCTGTACCGTAAAATAAAGAACTTAACCGATTTGTCAGCCAGTGAGTTTATCCGGAATGTGAAGTTAAAAAAAGCCTCATCACTACTTTTGGAAGGAGACTTAAGTATTTCTCAAATTGCCTATCAAACAGGATTTGCCAGTCCATCCTATTTTAGCAAATGTTTTAAAGAAAAATTTAAAATGTCTCCCAAAGAATACATTCAGCAAAAAAAATAAAGTAAGCACTTACATAGAAAATAAAAATGAATTGATGCTTAATAAAAATGGCTTCATATCAGGGGTCGCGAGCTTAATTTTTTCATTGTTCTTCTTAGATAAAAAAAAATCCGAGTCATACAGACTCCGGATTTTTCTTTATTAATTAACATCCTTTTTCTACCAAACTGATTTCAACTTGTAGAATTTGGCTTCTTTAACCGAAATGTTATTACCACTGCTAACTACATCTATTTTATCAAACCTTTCAGCAGAAAAAAATTGATCTGTCATAACCAACTCTCCATCATTTACAAAAACCTCGATGGAAGATTCATCAATAAGTATCTGCAATTTTATTCCTGTTTTACAACTTATCTTTGCTTTATCAATGCTTGCGAAAACATCTGAGAAGGAAATATTCTTAAGCTTCGTTCTATCAATAGTAAAGCTTTCATTCACTCCGGAATAAAAGGCTTCCAATTCTTCACCTGCCGAATTGCTTAGCTTAACACCAAACTTTTGTGGTTGCTCATCCCATGCTATTTCCAAATCTATTTCCAAAGGGATTGCCTTAAAAGGAATTGTATTTGTCACATCAAAATTTCCTTTTATATCCTGATTCGGAATGATATAACATTCCTCCCGAATTAATTCCAGCTCTTTAACCGGAACAGAATTTAAATGGTAATTGTTATCCTCTTTTTTAAGGATCAATTCTCTTGGAAAGGTATTCGCACTTCTCCACTTGTAAGTAGGAACCACAGTTGCATATTGCCAGTTACTCATCCAACCTATAAACAGCACTCTTCCATCCTCTTCCGGCACATTCGACCAGGTTACTCCTGCATAATTATCTCTTCCGTAATCAAGCCATTTGGTATCGTTTCCAATACTAACAAATTCTTTTCCATTAAAATCGCCAACAAAATACTGAGTAGTGCTGCCACCATTAGGGCCTCCAGCACCAATGCTGACAATTAAAATCCATTTTTCCTCATCGGTTCCTTCAACATTTATTGGAAATAAATCAGGACATTCCCAAACACCGCCATGTGAACCAAATTCTTTTCCAAAATCACTTTCAAAAGTCCAATCAATAAGGTTTTTGGAAGAGTAAAAACTTGTATGATCCTGTACTGCAAGAGTCATGATCCATTTCTTAGATTCTTTGTGCCAAATTACTTTAGGATCTCTGAAATCTCTAATTCCAGGGTTTTTTAATACAGGGTTCTTTTCATACTTGGTCCAGGTTCTTCCTTTGTCTAAGCTATAAGCAATTCCCTGCGATTGAAAATCATTCCGTCCGGCCTTTTCTCCCTCCATATTGTGGTAAGTATAAATAGCAACCATTGCAGGCTTATCTTTTGATCCAAATCCTGAAGTGTTTTCATAATCCATCACTGCTGAACCAGAAAATATGTATCCCAAAGAATCAGGATATAATGCTATTGGTAAATGTTCCCAATGCACTAAATCTTTACTCACGGCATGCCCCCAATGCATTGGTCCCCACACCGAACTTTCGGGGTGATACTGATAAAACAAGTGATATTCGCCCTCATAATAAACCATTCCGTTTGGATCGTTCATCCAATGGGTTTCAGGCGTAAAATGAAACTGTGGACGATAAGGTTCCTTGTAAATTTTTTCGGAGTTATCTAACTTCTCTTTTCTTGTTGAAGTACAAGAACACCCTAAAAAACTTAATATTATTATAGCTATTATGTATTTTCCCATTTTCAGCATTTTTTATTACTTACCCTTATAATTAAATTTTTAGCACTTAATTAGTTAACTTAATACTACATCTAAGAAAATCCAACTGCGGTGTATCCTCTTTTTTTCGTTTGAAAAAATATTTTTTTTACAAACTATTTATTTGAATGCAATTCACATTTTCCGAATCGGTTGAATATATTCCATGATTTACAGCTAACTAAACTTACATTTAACACTTCCGATACTAATTTGCTATTTTATAAACAGATATATCAGAAACTTCAATTTGACCATCATCCACAAATATTGTCCATGGGTTTTTGTTCATTTTGTATATGCGATTTGAAAAAGCAACATTATTATTAACATAAACTACACAGATAGATTTCTCAATAACAATTTTGATATCGAAAACATTATCTTCAGGAACAATTAAAGGGGTGAAATTTAATTCATTAGCATATGAACCAGTTGAATAAACAGACTCCTTATAAAGGAATAAAGCCGGCACTGACCATTTATTAGAAGATGTTAAATCAAAAGTTACAGAATAGACTTCGGACAAATCATCACAAGCTCCAAATGAAAATCCAAATCTGGAAGATTGAGAAGCATCTATTCTGAGTTCTATTTTTACAGGAACAGTATTCCGATTAAATAAAGCATAAGATCTTCCATCTTGATTAGTCAATAGATACGATCCATCTTCCACAGCAACATCACCTTTCGAATTTAACATGGAATAATCTGTCAGGGTGTTAAATTTATTATCAACACCTTCAGGAATTGCAGGATATAACTTACCACTGGGTTGTTGAACTAGTTTATGCGTTATTAAACTACCGGCCCAATCGAGTTCTTTATTTCCATTAACCTCCTGTCCGGTTGAACACCATCCGGATAGATAACGTTCTGTTCCTATTGAAGCTGTTTTTCCAGCATAAAGATACAAACCGTCAAAGGTCTCGTGATGACCTTTTTCATCTCCACAACGTTTCCATGGCCCATCAGGACTATCAGCTATTCTATAAAATGTTTTTCGATGCTCATCTCTGTTAATACGAGAAAACAATAGATACCATTTATTACCCATCTTAAAAATATCAGGACACTCAAGGATTTCTGCATCCGAATCAAAATCTGTAAGAGGAGCTATTAAATTCCAGTTTTCGAGATCAACTGATGTATAACGTGCCAATATACCTTTTCCATCCTTAATTGCGGTAATTAGCATTACATAGGCCGATTTTGTTGGATCATAATACACACAAGGATCTCTAAAAGTATTTTTATCATAGCCATCAGGCGCCCCGAATGTGAATGAAGGAGCTTTTGTAAAAGTTCTCATATCGGTTGAAGCAGCCAACATTATTTTTTCTGCAGGGTATAAATTACCATTATGTCCCGTATAAAAACCGTATAATTTCCCTTCCGGATTTTTTATAAAACTTCCTGTTCCTAAATAAGCCTCCTGCGAATTTGATTCTCCGGTGCCTATTGATTGAGTAAGCCCTGAAAAACTGCTGTAGTCTTTAGTTGTGGTACAATAGATTGGATGGTCTGTATCAGCTCCATTTCTCCAGTCCTGCAAATAGAACAGGTAACACACATTATCATCTGCATTATAATATGGCATTGGATCGCCCACATAACCGTTTTGAGGCTTGTAAAATGTTGAATATGCACCACCGTCAACAACGGACCTGCAGCTTGTTGTTGTGTCAACTAGCGGAGGTGTTACGTTCTCAATATTGTTGTCTTTTGAACAACTTGAATTAATTAAGAGAAAAATATACACAGGTAATAATAGTTGAAATCTCATTTGAATAATTATTTAGCGAACGGAAATAAATTCCGTTCGCTTTGGTTTAATATTATTCCTTTGGATAGGCCTTTAATTCGTCCCAATATATCATGTGAGAAGTGAAAGCTTGGTCATCTACTGTTTCATTTACATGCGGAGCAACCAAGATATTGTTTATAACAGCGGTTCTGCTTTCCGGAATTTCAAATATTAATTCCTGCCATTCACCAATTGCGTCCGCAGAATAGAAAACTTTTAACCAATCTTTATTTTGCTCTCCATCCGATTGTATCTCTATCTGTACATCACCGGCTGCTTCTTTTAATACCATTAAACTAATTTTACTATACTCTGCCGGATCAATATCCACTTTATATGTACCCCATAATGCACCACCCGACCATGGTTTTCCTCCATCATCAGTATCTTCCTTGTTTCTCATTATTGCAACACATGTTGATGTGGAATTAACAGCATCCCTTTTGGGATTAGCATATCCGTTATTGATTGTACTGGCAATTGATGCCCAAATTGGAGATACATCTTCTCCATTGTAAATAACAAGAGCAGGTTTAGGAGCTTCTCCTAAGATTACGGTGACCTCATATTTAAACAAAGAACCTAAATAGTCAAGTGTAAAGGTTACTGGGCTTGTAAAATCAACAACAGCCCCTGATTCAGGAGTTAAAGCAGCTCCTTCAGTATATTCAACAATTGGAATTAGAGACGTGATATCGGTACCTTCTGGCAAATAAATTACAATCGTCTTGTTTGTTTGATTAATATCACCTTCTACCGAACCAATTTTAAAACTTGTAATATCAGCTCTCGCAACATCTACTAATACATTATACTTTTGATATAGATTTAGGTTAGTCACGGTATAAGTCACATTAAGCAGATTTCCATTAAAATCTGAAAAGTCGACTGACTCATCAATAGCTGGAACAATCACCGCACCATCTCCTAGTGTTATCTGCGGTGTTAGCGCAGTTAAATCTGAACCAGAAGGAAGAATTACTGAAATGGATGAATTTTCCTCATTAATAGTACCCTCGACACCATTTACCACAAAAGAATGAATATCAACGTCTCCTGAAAAATCAAGAGATGGTGATTCTGTATCATCACAAGCACTAGATGCCAACATGCATAAAACACACATTGCTACGAATAATTTTTGATATATTTTTTTCATGAAATTAATTTTAGCTTAAACTTAGTTTTGAAAATAAAAATACGATGCTTCAAGAATTTCTATATTTCCTTTCTCAGTGAAAAGAAATATCTGATCAAATTCACTCGAATCTGACACAAGACTTGACAAAACACGTTTTCCCGTTTCCGTATAAAATTCAATAATCCCAGAATCAATAAGAACATTTATTTCTAAAGTAGAATCTCGATGAATGCAAGGCATTTCAACTGCTCTTTTCTTTTCCTCATTTACTGTTGATAATAGAAAGTAATTTTTCCAGAAGTTTTCATATCCAAATACCAAATGTTCTCCATCCTTATTCATAAACTCTATCCCCAATTTGCCTGGAAAAGAAATTCGAGTCATGTGTTCGGTTTTAAATTTCAATTTTAGATATAAAGGTTCTTTATTTTTCGGTAAATAATCGGATAAATTCATCCTTCCTGAGAGTTTAACTGAATCCAAAATCACCTTTTTGTTCTGATGCTGATTATGGTCCAATCTGGGATATAACTCAATCATTAACTCGTTGTAAATTTCGGTAAGATGAACTGTTCGAGGTACTGTATATTTGCTTTCAGACTTATCTTCTCCCTCAACAAATCCAATAAGAATTGGAGCCTTATTTTCTTGAGAAAAAGCTACAGCTCCACAAACATTCTTTCCAAAATCAACAAAATGATGCTGAGTTGTTTCTTCTATAAAATCATTCTCCTCGAAACTTCCGATATAATATTGCATTTCTGATTCCAATGTCACTTGTTTTCCTGACGAAAAAGTAATCAGGCAATAACTTGATCCATCACCCAAAGGAAATATCAAATTATTATTCAGAACCGAATTTTTAGGAAAATGATCTGACCAAAATTCACTTGCATATTCCCAGGAAACAAAATCATTTGATGAATAAAATTCAACATGATCTCTAACAGAAATACTCATCATCCATTTCTTTTCTGAATCAGACCAAAAAACAGAAGGGTCCTGAGGATTTTCCAACAATGAATTTGGAACCTCTGGTTTTCCCTTGAAAATTGTCCAATTCAAGCCATTATCAAGGCTATATTTCAGAATGGCATCCATTTGGTTGTTTTCATTGTTTTCAATCAACAAGGCAAGCAATGGAACTCCAGTCTTTGTTCCGATAGCAAGACAATGCTGTTTGTCCTGCACAATGGCGGCACCCAAAATATTCTCTCCTTTTGGAAAAATAGAAGTTTCCTTTTTTTCCCAGATTAACAGATCCTTACTGAATGCATGTGCAATATTTACAGAAGTGCCACTTGTCTTTTTGTTTTTGTAATAAAGGTGGTAGATTCCAGCTTCATAATATAACAATACCGGTGCATGCAAGATCCCAGATTCCAATCCAAAATGTATTGAATGTATGTTATTTTTCTTTTGTGAAGAAGAACACCCTACAAACAGAATAACAATCCAAATACTTAATATGATGTTTCTCATGATCATCTTGTGTTTCATGCAATAATTAATCTTTACCCAAAATGGTGAATTGATATTGTTGTTTAACCGAAAATTTCGGTTAAACAACAAGTAAATATATCCTGCTTAGTACCCAACATTTTGCTGATACAATCCCTTACTGAAATTGATCTGTTTTTGAGGAATTGGTAAGTATTCATCCCGGCCTTTTGTAACACTGCTGCCTTCGTAATAGCTGATTCGTTCTTTTTCCTCCATAAAATACTTATCCATAGTTTCTTTAGCAATACCCCAGCGTACAAGATCGAAATAACGATTCCCTTCCATTGCAAATTCCAAACGACGTTCCCATCGAAGAGCCTTTCTTGCAAAATCCTGAGTCCAGTTACAATTCACACCATCTACATAAATTCCAACTAAATAATTCCCCATATATGATCCATTAGCAAACTTCAACAGTTCAGTACTGGCCTGAGCACGTTCTCTAATTCTGTTAATCAATTCCAAGGCTTCAGCCTGTCTTCCCAATTCTATTAATGCCTCAGCTTTCCACAACATCACATCTGCATATCTAACCAGAATTCTGTTTTTTGAATTACCATAAAATGGATCGATATTTACAAAACAAGGACAATCAGGAGAAACATTTTCCTTTAAGGATGCATGCACACCATATACATCAGGGGAACGATTCCAACTTTCTTCATAAAGAAGGTTTTGATCATATTTCCACATGTGCCCGGGAGTTGCAATGGTATGGTCAATTCGAGGATCAACATTATTGGCAGCAAAATCGAGATTGCTTTGATTGTACGTATCAAACTCTGGCAAACCATCAGCAGAGGTTTTGTAAGCATTCACCAAATTCTGACTCGGCTTGTGAAAATCACAACATCCCAATCCCATTGGAACTGCCAACACATCACCAAAATTTAATCGTCCGTGCATAGTTCCATCATCTGTTGAGTACTGAACTGCAAAAATCGATTCCTTTCCATTTTCATAATCTCCAGGCAAAAAATTGTATGCAAAATCCGCTTCCAAATCATATGGTGAATTATTAAGCACCTCGTTTGCAAGAGAAATAACCTCCTCTAGTTTGCCAGTGTTGATATTGGTCACATTATTATCATCATCCTGCTCGTAAGCCTGATATAATCTTGTTTTGGCCAACAATGCTTGCGCGGCAAACTTGTCAGCTCGTCCAATATCTGTTTTCGATACAGGAAGGTTGTCAATTGCAAATTGAAAATCAGCAGCAATCTTTTCCCATAACTCATCGTTTGATAATGCAACATTTGAAATATTCTCATATTCTGAATCAGGAACTGTTTCGTCGATATAAGGAATATACTTAAACATTATTTTTAATTGAAAATATTGATAACCTCTTAGAAATCTCATTTCCCCTTCTCTGATTTTCTTCTCTGGATATTCATCTTCGGAAAGCAGAGCCAATTGATTTAAAGCCTCGTTTGCACGTGAAATGGCAACGTAATAATTGTACCAAAGCAAATCAAGTTCACCAAAATTTGCTGTAACATTGGAAAAAGTTTCTATGAAGTGAAAATCCTGAATATCAGCAGGACCTGAACCACCTTTGTAAGCATCATCAGACCTGACATTTCCAAAAGGCCAAAGACTAAAAGGGTGATCGTAATGGTCATTCCCCAGACTTGAATAAGCTGCAGTAACAAACCCATCAATATTGTCTGCTCCTCCAACCTGATCATCGCCTAACAATGCTTTAGGACCCATGTCAAGTTCATTAGAACAAGAAAGCATTGTCATACAGATTAAAATATAAATTATTCTTTTCATCTTTTCTTATTTTTTGTGTTCACTTGACTTAAAATGCAACATTTACACCTGTGGTAATCATTACCGGGTTAGGGTAGCCAAAAGAAGGATTTTCAGGATCCAGACCGGTAAATTTCTTACTTTTAATCGTCCATAAATTCTGACCGCTAACATACAACCTCAGTTTACTCAATCTCAATCTGTCAATAACTGATTTTGGAAATGAATACCCTAATTGAGCTGTGCGCAACTTCATGTAACCACCATTTTCTACATAGTAGGTTGAAAAACGACCTTCCCAATTTGCATCTGTATTTGTAAGTGCAGGTATCGAAGAATTTGAATTTTCAGGAGTCCATGCATTTAACAACCGGGTTCCTTTGTTTGAACCGGCATCATCAACACTCCAAAAATCACCTTGCCTCTTTATATCATTAATAACATCAATTCCGGCAATTCCCTGAAAGAACATGGTTAAATCAAATCCTTTAAATTCTGCTGATATATTAAGACCATAAGTAAAATCAGGATGTGGATTTCCAATCCAGGTTCTGTCGGCATCGTCAACTACTCCATTATCATCCAAATCGGCAAAACGAATTCGACCTAAACCTTTTCCTGGTTGTTCTGCAGAAGCATCAAGCTCTTCCTGTGTTCTAAATAAACCATCAGCAACGTAACCATACATTGAATTGATTGGTCGGTTTAAAATATTATCATCAGAACCGTTTCCTCCATAGTCATTCACAACTGCAAGCGGAAGTTTGGTGATTTTATTGCTGTAGGTTGCAAAATTGGCTGCGATCTCGAATTTAAATTCTTCTTTCAGGCTGCCACGGTATCCTACAAGTACTTCCAAACCTTCATTTTCCATTGACGCTCCATTCACCCAACGACTGCCACCTTCGCCAATTGCACCAATATATCCTGGTAGAATCAAGATATCCTTGGTTGATTTAAAGAAATAATCAACTCCTCCAAACAGCTTTTGATCAAACAATCCGAAGTCGATCCCCAAGTTGGTTTGAATGGTTGTTTCCCATTTTAAATCATCATTCCCTGTTTGAACTACACTGTAACCAGAAGGTAATGTTCCTGTTCCCTGACCATACATATCATATGCAGTTCCATTAGGCGATCTCCAGGTAGGATCTCCACCTCCGTAATTGGTCTGATACAATGAATAAGTTGCGTTGTTGTCAATTTCCTGATTACCAGTCTTTCCCCAACCAAACCGCAATTTAAGATTCGAGACTGACTTTAAATTATCTTTAATGAAATCTTCCTGATTAATTCTCCAACCTACAGAAAATGCAGGAAAAAGACCATATTGATTATTGTTACCAAAACGAGAAGAACCATCATAGCGAAGAGTAGCCGAAGCAAGATATTTATCGTTATACACGTAGTTCATTTTTCCAAAGTAGGACATTAACGCATACTCTGCTGCAGAACCGCCATTATCTTTTTTCCCGGTAGCCGCGTCCAAATACATATAATCTTCATCCTCTACAGAAAAATCCTGAGCAGAAGCCCAAAAAGATTCATCTTTTTGTTTGTAGAATTCACTACCAACCATTATATCAAAACGATGATTGTCAATTTCATACTCGTAGGAAAGAGTATTACTCCAAACAATTTTTTTATTGGAGGAATGGTTATTTGTTACCATATTGGTTTCATTCTTCAAATAACCGGAAGAATAACTCAATTGACTGTTAAGAGCATCGTAAATACCGTAATCAATCCCCAGACTTGAACGGAATTTTAAATTTTTCACTGGTTCAACGTCCACAAAGAAATTTCCAAACAATCTGATGTAGTCGTAATCATTTTGTTTGTTGTCTTGTAACAAACGAACAGGATTTTGCCGGTCATTCATTCCTCCAACAGGCCCTCCCCATCCAATACCATCAACAGTATGAACCGGAACTAATGGAACTGCTTTTAACGCTCCATCCATAACTCCTCCAGGTATTTTAACCTCATTGGTTTGGTTGAATGAGAAATTCTCTCCTATCACCACCTTACCATCGGCCAATTCATAATTAGAATTCATTCGAGCGGAAATTCTTGTAAACTCGCTAGTTTTTATAATTCCCTGATTATCCAGATAACCCAAAGAGAATAAGTAACTTCCTTTATCGGTTCCATTTGAAACAGACACATCGTACGATTGCGAAACAGAGGTCTGAGAAACCTCATCAAACCAATCTGTATCCGAAGCTTTCATTGTTTGATTAGCATCCAAAAACTTGGGAACCAAAATTTTATTCAGGCTAGGATTCGCCAAGTCTCCATTCCAATCGAATTGATAAGAAAGATTATTTGAATTAGGGTCAGTTCCTGTATTTACAAGTGATCTCCATAATGCTGATCCATACTGTTCTGCATTCATCACATCAATTTTGTTATTGTACCAGGAAATATTGGAATAAGCATTTAAGTTCACCTGAATCTTTCCCTTTTTTCCTTTTTTTGTGGTCACAATAATAACTCCATTAGCAGCCCTCGATCCATAAATACTCGCTGAAGATGCATCTTTCAAAACCTGAATGGATTCAATATCATTAGGGTTTAATTCATGCATTCCCGCTTTTGTAGGAACCCCATCAATCACATACAAAGGGTCGTTATTATTTAATGTACCAATTCCTCTTATACGGATTGTAGTTCCTGAACCACTTGGCGATCCATCTGAGGTAACAAACATGCCAGGAACGTGCCCTTGCAATGATTTTATGGGATTAGCACTTGGAGTGCTAACGATTTCATCTACATCAATAACAGAAACCGCTCCGGTTAAATCTGCTTTCCTTTGCGATTGATATCCCGTAACAACAACCTGATCCAACTGCTGGAAATCTTCTTCCATGACAACGTTTACGGAACTAAGTCCGTTAACAGGAATTTCCTGGGTTTTGAATCCCACAAAGGAAAATTGAATTGTTCCTTCTGCTGATACTTCAAATGTATACTGACCATTAATGTCGGTTACAGTACCATTCGTAGAGCCCTTTTCGACCACTGAAACTCCTGGAATTCCCTCGTCGGAGTTGACCATCGTGACTTTTCCGCTAACATTGATTGTCTGAGCCAATGCATGTAACGGAACTGAAACCGCAAGAAAAATCAATAGAGCTGCCATTGATCTTTTTGTGATTTGTAAGAGTTGATTTTTCATAGAATTTTTAATTAGGATTGATTCATAATTCGTAAAACTTCACTCATATCGTACTTGGGTGTTGCTCCCTCTTTAGAGGCAACAAACGCCCCGGTTGCCGAGCCAAAATTCAATGCTTCTTCCGGTGATTTATTTTGTACCAAAGCTGATAAAAACCCAGCCAAAAATGCGTCACCAGCTCCCACAGCATCAACTGCAGCAACCTTATAACCTAAATGATTAAAAAATTGATTGTTTGTAAACAGAACAGCACCATTAGCTCCTTTGGTTACACAAACCATAGAACATTGGTACTGTTCTGAAAACCAACGAATCAAATCTTCTTCATTTTTAGAGGTCTTTCCGTACCATCCTGATATCTGGATCAATTCCTCATCATTCAGTTTTGCGACGTCGGCTTTACCAAGCAATATTTCGACATCTTCTTTCTGATCGAAAGGCGGACGGAGGTTTACATCAATTACTTTTAAACAATCAGAATCCAACACATTCAAGATTGTTTGTTTTGCTTTTTTGTTTCTGGAACCCAATGTCCCGAATACAACTATTCCTGATTCTTCTACTTTGTGAGACAATTGTTCGGTATATTCTAAATGATCCCATGCAACCGGCTCACAAATTTCATATTTTGCATTATTCTTATCATCCAAATGAACCAATACCTCACTGGTAGGCAATTCTGAGTCAAGCTGAATTAACTCTGTACTCATTCCTGATTCTTCTAAAAAACGTTTCAGTTTTAAACCTTGTTCATCATTCCCAATCCGACTTGCAAATTCAACATCAAGTCCAATATTATTTAATTGCAAAGCCACATTCATAGGTGCTCCACCTGGCTTAGGACCAGTGGGCATCATATCCCATAACATTTCACCGACACTTATTATTTTTTGATTTTTAATGTCCATCACAAATTATTTTCTCAATTTATATTTGACTTAAGCCCGTTTTAATTCCTTTTGGATTTGTTCCAACGATTTCCCTTTGGTTTCGGGGAAGAACTTGAATACAACAATCAACTGCACCAACATAGCCACAGAGAATATCATAAAAGCAACACCTCCGCCATTGGTACCACTTTCGGCAATTGCAGGAAACATCCATGATACCATTGCTGCCATTATCCAATGCGTAAAACTTCCTAAAGCTTGTCCTTTTGCACGTATCTTATTAGGGAATATTTCTGAAATAAACACCCAAATTACAGCTCCTTGAGAAAATGCAAAAAATGCTATAAACCCAACTAAATAAACTACAACCAAAATATTTCCCGTTGATCCCTCAAACAAAGTTTTTGCCACCATTCCAAGAAATGCCATCATTCCTATTGAGCCAATTAAGAGTAATTTCTTACGACCAAACTTATCGATTACAGTCATTGCCAACATGGTAAATATAAAATTTGTTGCTCCTATCGTTACAGATTGAAGCAAAGCGTCATCCTTACCAAAACCAGTCATTTCAAAAATTCGTGGTGCATAATACATGATTGCATTAATACCTGACATCTGATTGAAGACAGCAACCAATATGGCAAGGATCACCGGCAAACGATACTCTTTTGCAAATAGATTTGCACTGGATGTTGCGTTATCCCCTTGTAATGATTCTTCAATCTCTTTTAATTCATTTTCAGGATCACGAGAAGCTAATTTTTTTAATAAGCCAAGAGCCTCTTTTGATCTTCCTTTCAAAACGAGTAAGCGGGGAGTAGATGGAATATAAAATAACAGTGCGAAAAAAATAAAAGCAGGAAGTGCCTGTACTCCAAGCATCCATCTCCATGCATCAACCTCCACTACAGATGAAATTAAGTAGTTGGAAAAGAAAGCCAATAGAATACCACTTACTACATTTAGCTGAAACATACCAACCAACCTTCCTCGAAGATGTGCCGGGGCTATTTCTGCAATATACATAGGACCAATAACCGATGATGCTCCAACGCCTATTCCTCCAATAAACCGAAAAGAAATAAAAACCAACCAATCATCTGCCACGGCTGTTGCCAATGCTGTCATTCCATAAATAACCGCAATAACAATCAATACACTTTTTCGTCCATATTTATCAGCAGGTTTACCTGCAGTCATTGCTCCGACAATTGTTCCTATCAACGCTATTGCAACTGTAAAACCATGCCAGAATCCATCCAATCCGAACATTTCCTGAATCGATTTTTCAGCACCCGATATTACTGCCGTATCGAAACCAAATAGTAATCCTCCCAAGGCTGCAATTAATGCACACGTAAATACATAGGTATTCTTCTTCTTCATCACCGTTTTATTAAATCGTTTAAATTTTATGTGACGAATCTAGTATGTTCGCAAAGAATCTTATCCTACATATGTTACCAACAATATCATTTATGTATCAAAATGCAGAAATACAAACGTTTGTATGATATATGTTACCATCTTAGCATAAATGTTACATTTCCAAATTTGAATTAGAACACCGTACAAAAACCAGACAGCCATTTATATTAAGACTTAACGATCAAACACATTTGTATTTTAACATCTTTTTAATCATTGATATCATCCTTTTTCTTATCTTCCTAAGAATTTAAAAAAAATGACATGAAGAGGATCGCTATACTGCTTGTACTAAGCTTTGCAATAACGACAGGATTTGGGCAAACAGAGCTAAAACAGCATTTCGAAAAAGATCTGCGGAATTACACAACAGCTTTTAATAACAAACAATGGAATACGGTTACCGATATGATGTATCCTCCCATGTTTGAAATGATGAGCAAGGATAACATGCTAATGGTTTTGGAGCAAATGGATAATCTGGGTGTTAAAATGACAACCGACTTTCATTCTATCGACAAAATATCGAAGGTAGTGGATTATGGGAAAGAAAAATATTGCAAAATTCAATACTACGGAATTATTAAAGTGAAACTTACCGGATTAATGTCGCAAGGAAGCTCTTTAATGCAACCGCAGTTTGAGCAGGAATTTGGCAAAGAAAATGTAAAATATCACGAAGCATCGAATTCATTTACCATTCAGGCACACCGATCGATGGTGGCAATTGCCGATAAAAAATCAGATAACTGGAAGTATATTGATGTGAATTCACCGCAGGCTAAAGGACTAAAAAGATTGATTCCCGAAAAGGTACAGGAGCAACTAAACTAACTTACATCCCTAAAAAGCTTACAATAAAACAACATGAAAATATATTTTTCAGGATCGATACGTGGAGGACAGCAAGACACCGATTTATATGCAGATTTGATTTGTGAATTGAAACAATACGGAACTGTATTAACCGAGCACATTGGATCAAAAACGATCGATACCACAATAACCGATAAGGAAATACACGATCGGGATTTAGCATGGGTAAAAGAATCGGATATTGTAATAGCAGAAGTAACTGTTCCTTCGCTTGGGGTTGGCTACGAAATTGGCCGGGCTATCGATATGAATAAACCCATAATATGTTTGTACAGAGTATTAAACGGCAAAACAACCTCTGCAATGATTCGCGGATGCTCAGATGTGCAATGCTTCGAATACTCAGACCTAACAGAAGCTAAGGAAATTTTGAAGAAACAACTTAAAACTACATAGATGAACTGGCAAGATATTTCATACCTGAATTCGGGTTCGGCAATTCAGAAAAAAGCATTTAAAAGTTTAAATAAACTTCAGGTTTTTAATCTTCTGGCAGAGTATTCTCCAATTTTAACAGGCACTATTCCCATTGGGATTTCAATTGATTCCAGTGATGTAGATATTACCTGCAGATTTATAGATACCGATAAATTTGAAAGGAAAATGGAAAATCTGTTTAAAGATCGAAAAGAATTTAAAATACAACAAAAGGAAAAAAATGGATACTGGGTTGTGGTGGCAAGTTTTACCTACCAAGGTTTTCCTTTTGAAATATTTGGTTCTCTTTTTCCTGGTACAGATCAAAATTCCTATCGTCATATGCTGATTGAGCATCGTATTCTAAAGTTACTTGGCGAAGAATTCAAGCTTAAAGTAATTCAATTAAAAAAAGAAGGCTTAAAAACAGAACCGGCATTTGCCCAATTATTAAAATTAGAAGGAGATCCATATCAACAATTGCTAAATATGGAAGGTGTAACCGACACTGAAATACTTCAACACTGGAATAAGAGCTGAAAAACTGATCGTAATCCATAGTAAATCAGGCAACAGCACAAATTAAAATCACGCTTAAGGATAAGAAAATTCTATGTTTACCATTGATTACAATTCGTTTACCAAATAGCTAAAGTTATTGCACTATAAATTTTGATTACCAGGAGTTTATGCCCTATGTTTGATTGATATTTTATATTGATATGGAAGGATTAAACTGTTGGGAATATTATTTGTGTGGCAGAGAGGTAGGTGGAGTAAACTCTGAAGAGCTGGGTACTTGTCCCGCAAGTACACTTCATCATAACAATGGTATTAATGGCGGAACATTCTCCGGCAGGTATTGCTGGACAGTTGAAGGCACTCTTTGCGATTCGGAAATTCAGGGTGAACTGGAAGATAAGCTGCTAAATTGCATCAACTGCAGTTTCTTCAAATCAGTAAACATCGAACAAGGACGTGAATTTATTCTTATGCCTCAAAAAATCCACCAAAATAAATAGGCTGTCGAATCATCAACAACCTATTTTTGTAAAGATAATTCCCTAAACTACATTAATAGTTCTAAGCCTTTTCAATCTTATATTCACTTAAATCCAAGTCCTGCAACCTCTTCTTTGTCGGATCAACAATCAAATTATAAACTGTTCCTGCAAAAAGTATCACAGCAAAAACTGTAGCAAGCATAAATCCATACTTTGCATCGCTTCCAAAGGCATCACTTATTGCTCCCATGGCCAATGGTCCAAGTGCTGCACCGGCCGCTGTGAAAAACAGAATCACTCCAGCAACTGCTCCATGACTGGATTTTGGGAAACAACTAATTCCTTTCGAATTAATGGTTGGATAAATAACCGACATAAATAGCCCTGATAGCGGCAATAACAATACGGTTGCTTCCACTCCAAATAACATGCTGCCAACAAAACAAACCAAAATAGCAAAACTAAACAAACTTAATACAACAGCCCAGTTAAAGCGAGACATCATCCATGCACCTAAAAAACGTCCTCCCGCTCTTAAAATAAAGAAAATAGGCAAGGCATAAGTGGCAATAAATAACAAGCTGCCATCATATCCTTTAATCAAAGTAGGCATCCAAACATAAATAGCAGCTTCAACCGAAACATAAAGGAAAGCTCCCATAGAAAAACCAAAAGCATAAGGATCTTTAATCATTGCCAAACTTCGCTTAAGGTTAATCGGCTCTTCTGATTTTTTGATTGTTTCGGGATATTTAACCTTAGCTGCAATTAAAATTAGAACAACACATAAACTTGCAGCTACAACATAAAGCCATTTCCAATCTACTCCTTCACTCAAAAAATAACTTACAATAAAAGGGCCGATGATAGCACCAACACCAAAAAAACCTTCAACTGCATTCATCGTAGAAGTATGATCCTTTGTTGATGTAGTAATGTCTCCTATTAGAGCCAAGGCTCCTGTTTTAAATATTCCTATAGCCGCTCCCGAAATCATCATCAGGGTCAAGAAAAATGCAAAAGCATTTCCAATAATAAACAGATAGGAATTAACAACGAAAAGAAGCAAGCCAAGTATAATTGTTTTCTTTCGTCCTAATTTATCTGCTAAAAACCCAAGTAAGATTCCGGCCAAAGCTATTGCTGTCATCGGACCATAGTGCAGCAATCCTGCCGCTGTCATGTTTAAATCGAAAGTCTTCATTACTTCCGGAATAATAACTCCAACCGCATCGGTTGTCATGGCAAACATCAAAAACATCATGTATGTCAGCCATTTAATCAGCTTTATATTTGTATTTCCTTGTGTATTATTAGTATTTCGCATTTTTTTATTTTTATGTAAGAATAAAACAATCTTACTGGAAATTATACACTACATTTCCCTTTTCGTTGGTCGCAACTATATTGAAGGTATGTGTTTTTAAGTTTGCATCAAAAACGGCAATGCATCCATTATTTTCCCATTCTAATTTCAGCAATTCCGGTTTAGATTCCAGAATTTTTAGTTTAGCATCAAAACCAAAAGCCGGAAAATTATTTCTAAATTTCAACAAGGAGAGTTGCTTAAGTACCACATTTTTCCCTAATTCATTGCATGCTTCCTCTAGTTGAAAATTTGTTCTGTTAATTTCTTTGTGTCCTCCAGCCCCGGCATTTTTGACAGCTTTATGATCATTCTTTCCTGCAAGAAGATCGAGATACCAAACCTGAGGTTTACCGGGCATAAAAATTTGAATAGCTCTCGCCAACAGAAGTTTTGCATCATCTTCGCCCAATGCGCTGTAATACGTTGCATTTACCTGATAATACATGTTCTTTTCCCCATGCAGATCTTTCACAAATCCTCCTCGTTCAACAACAGTGTCAATCAAAACCTGAATCTGTTCTTCAGTCAGCAAGCCTTTTAAATCCAACAAAGGAATTCCATCATGACAACCAAGCATATTTACAACTTTGATATCTTTTTCCAACATGTCCTTAATCCATTTGATCAAGACTACATTTGTGTTTCTTTCAAAAGCATCAATAATTAATCCGGGCAAGAAAAAATCATAAGTCAAATAGCCTTCACTTGCTAATTTTTCATGCATTTTATCTTCGTACTTTGCATGTATTTCGGGCAAGAGAGTTAAATTATATTTATCGGCCAGATCTTTCACCTTCCCAAGTAAATTCCATGTTCCAGGATCATTCAAAAAATTTGGCAAACCAGGTTCTTTAGGAGCATATGCAAATGCATCAAGCCTAATAATCTCGGCACCATAACCGGATAGTTTTTTCAAGGTATCTTCGTAAAATTCCCACACCAACGGAGACTTGATATTAAGATCCATTTGTCCAAGATATTTTCTTCTGGATTCCAGTAAGTCAATTGTATCTTTACGATACTCGTCAAATTTTCCAAATTCAATCTCTACAGGCTTTTTTCCTTCACCTATAGCTGTATTTACTATTTTCGCCAGTCTATCTGCCGAAACATATTGAATATCTGAAGCCTTCATCAAATCCTGAGCATCAATTTTCTCATATTTCACTTCCTGATAAAAAGTGTTCCAGTAAGGAACCTCCTTCCCGTCGGGCATGCTAACCATTAAAATCGGCAAACCAGGTTTTCTGAAAAACATGTCTTTGATGTATTCTGCATCAGGTTGGATATAACCTTCTTCTCTTATCTCTCCACATCCATCCCAGAATTTATTCCATGGTATAAAAAACTCCTTATACCTGGAATTCTCTCCATTTTTTAAAATATCCTGAAACTGACTGGAAAGAACAGACGAATGGTTTAACACAAAATCAAACTTTAGTGCAATGTTCATTTTTTTCAGTTCGATTAAATTTTCCTTCGAAGCATACATCTTGTTCAGGTTATAATCTATAACTGAAAAACCTCTGTCTAAATCGGTATTAAAAACACTAGGTAAAATATAGAATGACTGAAATACATCCTCCAGTTCATCTTTATCAAGGAATTTAATGATATCATCTAAAGTTCCTCCAATACTATCAGGATAAGCATTCAGCATTGGACCCGATTTTATGATTAATTTATTCTCATTCATGTCTTTCATCTCCTCCTATCTAATCAAGATATTAATCATTAAACTTGAAATTATAATGCCACAGTTATTTACGTTAAGGCAAAACAGTTAATTATTTTGTTTCCAACTCATAATCTTTTGTGATTACAAAATCAGCCAGTTGTTTATGACCGGCAATTATTTTATGCTCGGTTACCAGTACCTGCTCAATAAAAGGATCACCAACTTCTTTCCCTCTGTTTCTCTTCTGTCTGTGCTCCAAAGTATCAATTCTGTTACGGGCAATAAAAACCTTTGTATCTACATTTTTTAACAAAGCAGTATAAGTGCCTTCTGCAATTACAACCTGAATTCCTTCCAGACTAATTACCTCATCTTCTACACTATTTTTATTATAATCAATCAAAGGTTTTACAATCTCATTCTTGCCATCAATAGCATCCTGTAAATTCTGATCCATTAAATCCATTTTCACTTCAACATGAGGTCCTAACCATTCAGGATCTTCTCTTCTTTTTGCATCATTTGATTTAGGAGGAAGAACAAAATAATCATCCTGTCCAAGCAATACCGATTTTATTCCTTCCTTCTCCAACTCATCGGCAATAGCCTTTCCTGTTTCTGATTTTCCACTTCCCGATTCACCAGATACGGTAATTGTATATCGTTTTCCCTTACTTTTAATTTTATCAACCAAACTAGGAGCAATTATTCCTGCAACCTTAACATGGTGTTCTTCCACTACAATAACATCACCCTTCATGATTTCATTTTTTAATTATTTTTTTGATTTTCCGGACATACCTTTAGTGTTTCGGAGGAGATAAAAACCTCCCCCGTTCACTTTTTTTCTAATCTGACTTTTAAAATGTATAAGTTATACTAAGTGTAGAAGCTCTACCGGTAATCGGTCTCGCTCTCATGTAATTTGTAGTATTTTCAACAAAAGTATCTCCTTCCATTTCAGTAAATCCAAGTGTATTAAACAAATTATTTACATTTGCACGTATCGCTAAACCTTTGGTAATGTTCTGACTGGCATAAGCATTCACGTAAGCGTATCCTGGTAACACAATACCATTATCATCCTGAGCATATACCTTTGTTGTACCTATCAAACTAAAACCGATTGACGTTTTGCCTTTGTTGAAATCATATGAAGGTGTAATGTTGTACAATAAATCAGGTACTCTTCGAGGAGTATTTCCTTTTTCATCAGCGTTTAAACTTTTATCTATTTCGGCATGAGTGTAAGTTGCTCCAAAAGCCACATTGAAATTTGATTTTTGATAAATCCCTTCGAATTCAGCACCATAAGTTGTGAATTCCTTGTTAATAATTTTACCAAACTCTTCATTCTGTTCCGAAATATCAGTATAAAAACCTGTAACAATTACAGCCAGTGATGGAGATTTGTATTTGTATCCCAATTCGAATTGCTTGATTTCATCAGCATCCAGTCCGTCAACAGTTCCTCCTTCAGGAGTGATAAACGGAGAATACAACAAACGATCTGCATTTGCTCTGCCACCTTTACTGTAGCGTGTATAAACAGCCTGATCGTCGTTAATCTTATAATTAGCACCAACAGAATAAGAAACATAGTTGTAATCGTAATCAACAGGCATTGGATTTGCATTGTCCAAAACAGTTACACTTTCTTCAACCGGAGTTATGCTTCCGTTATTATCAACATCAACAGGAGCTTGATAATTTGACAAATAGTAACCTGTTACTTCACCCATATCGTAACGAACACTACCTTCAATATTTAATTGATCAGTAACTTCAATACCAACATTTGCATAAACAGCATCAATATCATAAGTCATATCGTAACCACGGGTACAGCAATTTCCCCAGAATGGAACACCATGCGCAGTTAAACCATTACTGCTGTAGTATGAATTATCTGCACTTGCGATATTCATTAATCTTGCTCCATCAGAACTTATATCAGTAAGGTACTCTTGCCACAACCAAGTCATTCCTATTTTTTGCTGTGCTTTATAATAACCTGCTGTAAAATCTACTTTGTCAAATGATTTAGATAAGTAAAAATCATTTGTGAAATTACTTAGATCGTTCATTTCCACATCCATAAGGATCGTTTTCATCAGCAATCCATTGTTGTTTAAACCATTGATTTGCGACTCACTCAAGGCAACACCAGCATTCTTACCATTTGCATAGCTTAAACTATATCCTGCACCTGCAATACTTTCAGCAATGTCATTTGCTTCTCCAACCTGTGCTGGAAATGGGGTTGTAAATGAACCGTGATTGTTGGCATAACGAAATTTTTCTTTTAGCTGCCATCCTTCACCAATATCGAAGGAAAATTCACCACCCACAACTTTCGAAACGGGATGCATTCCATCACCAATATTACTGGTTCTGCTATTTCCATTAGCATCCACACTTAATACATGCATGAAACCAGGATTTTGAAGAGAACTATTGGTCAAATCAAAACCTGGAATTGATTTGTAATTAGGGTCAGATTTAGTTCCTGTTACTTTCACAGGCATCGGCATGTATGAAATTGACTTATCATCTAAAACTTTAAAATACAACCGAACATATCCCTTTTCAAATTCTTTCGTGATATTCGCTTTTATCTGACCTCCGCTATTACCTGTATATCCAGGATTTCTAGGACCTTCTCCTTCGCGGAAAAATCCACCAACATGAAATCGGAATCCATTCCCGATTGGAGCTCCATACTCAAAATCTGTTCTGTGTGATTTGTAATCAAGTCCCATGGTCATTCCAATACTTCCACCTTCAACTGCACCATTTTTACTGATAAAGTTGATGATACCAGCAGGTGAATTACTTGCAAACGTTGAAGCACTACCACCCTTAATAGCTTCAATGCGGCCAATTGTTCTATCCGATCTTAAAAAAATATCCGCATTACCAAAAGAGATATCGCCAAACTGCATTACCGGCAAACCATCTTCGTGAAGTTGTAAAAATTTTGAACCTCCTGAAGCAATTGGAATACCACGAACAGCTATATTCGCATTTCCTTCACCTCCTGAAGATTCAGAACGAATACCCGGAATTGCTTTAAACAGTTCTGCAGTGGTAGCAGCTCCAAAAACCTCAACAAATTTTGGTTTTAGTGTTGTTAGTGCAACACTCGATTCAATGTTCGATTTTTGATTCACAACACCAGTTACTGTAACCTGATCCAAACCAATTAAATCTGCAGACAAATCAAAATCAAGTCTAATTTCCTGATCTGCAAGAATAGTAACTTCTTTCTCTACTTTCGAGTACCCAATAAAAGATGCCACAATAGTATAGGTACCCGCTTCAATATTTCCCAACAGGTAAGTCCCATCAATATTTGAAATAGTACCATTTGTTGTTCCTTTAACAACTACAGATGCTCCAATTAAGGGTTCTTCATAAAGCTTATCTGTAACGTTCCCTTTTAAAATCCCTGTTTGCGCATTAATCAATCCAATAAAAAGGATAAGATTAGCAAACGTCAAAAGAATCTTTCGTTTCATAAATTCATTTTATTAATCTATTACGAGTGAAACATCTGGGATGTAAGGAATTTTTTGTTCAAATTTACATCCATAGGTATTTCAAAGAAATAGTAGTTAGTTGATTCGTTTTTTTTCGCAATCGTTATCTTAGCTAAGATTATACTAGCAAACATAGTTAATTCGAAAACAATAGTCAACACATAAACACCTTAAAAACAGATCGTTAAAACCGCAACCGGTCGTGCAACCGGTTGCGGTTAATAACTTTTAATAAAATATTTCAAACGATTTCGAAAAATAAACATGAAAACATATTATTCATGACTAATAAAGCCATTACAATAATTGACATTGCAAAACTTCTAGGTGTTTCGAAATCTACAGTCAGCAGAGCTCTTAAAGATCACCCGGACATTAGTAATGCTACAAAAGAGGCCGTACACATGATGGCCAAACAGCTTAAATACAAACCAAATGCGGTTGCTATGTCCTTACGACATAAAAAAAGCAAAGTGATTGGTTTAATTGTACCTACCCTTTCTCCGTTTTTTTTCCCCTCTGTTATTCACGGAATTGAAAATGAAGTTAATAAGAGAGGTTATAATTTAATGATTCTGCAGTCCAACGAATCATACGAAAGAGAAGTGCGTAATGTAGATATCCTGCAAAGCAATAATGTGGAAGGAATTTTGGTCTCCATTTCCAGAAAAACCGAAGATCTAAGCCATTTCACTAGTCTAATTGAGGATAATACTCCTATTGTTTTTTTCGATCGAATTCCAAAATCCATTCAAGCAGACATGGTTTTAGTTGATGATGTTTTAGGTGCATTCACTGCAGTTGAACATTTGATTTCGATAGGAAAAAGAAAAATTGCAATATGCCTGGGGAATCCAAATTTACTAATTAGCAGCAATCGACTAAGTGGATACAAGAAGGCATTAAAGAAACATAGCATAGAAATTAATGAGGAATTTATTATAACAGGAGAGTCATCGGAGGAAGCTGAAAACGAAACAAAAAAGCTTTTAGAATTAACAAATCCCCCTGATGCAATTCTGGCAATTAGTGATCTCACAATGTCTGGAATCATGAAAGCTATGTATGCAAAAAAAATTAAAATTCCTGAAGATATTGCTGTTATTGGTTTTTGTGAAGATACATTCAGTCAAATGTATAACCCTCCGGTTTCAACAATTGACCCAATGGGAATAGAAATTGGTAAAATTGCAACCGAAAGACTTTTTCAAAGAATTCACGAAAACAACATATTAGAACCCAAAACAATTAACCTATCAAGTAGATTAATTATTAGAGATTCAACAAAAATATAACATCTAAATACATAAATAAATACTTAAAGGTTTGTTTATCCACAATAAATTGATATTTTAGAAGGAGATTTCAACTTAACTTGTTTTTTCAAGCTCCCGGTTTCTTGCCCAACATTTGAAAAATATGGATTAACGGATACGAGGATGATGAATCTTACGGATATTTTAAAGAATAACATTTCTGTTCACTCTCTTATTGAGTCAATGTCCGAAGGCATAATTTTCACGAATAAGGAGGGTGAAATATTATCTGTAAATGAAACAACAAACCAGTTATTTGGATACAAAAGAAATGAACTAATCGGTCAACCAATCGAAAATCTGATTCCAAACAGATTTAGAGACAAACACAAAACCCACCTGCTTAGTTATTTTTCAGCTCCCAAAGTACGTCCTATGGGACATGCAAATTCGAAACTATCCGGAACTAAAAAAGATGGAACTATTTTTTCACTTGAAATTAGTTTGAGTTTTATCAATACAGACAAAGAACTACTTGCTATCGCTTTTATTACTGATATTTCATCACGGGTAAAGGCTGAGAACGAACTAAAAATACGGAACATTGAATTAGACGCATTTGCTCATACGATTGCCCATGAACTGCATTCCCAACTAAACAGCATCATCGGCTTTAGTCAATTGATACTTAACGATAATGATTTAAGCGAACAGAAACGCAGCTCCTTTTTGGACATGATAGTTGCCAGCAGCCTTAAAATGAACAGCATTATTCGGGAAATGCTTCTTTTCTCAAGTCTTAAAAAAGATGAAATTGTAAAAACTCAGCTCTCAATGAAGAATATAGTTGATGAGGCTGTTAACAGAATTGCAGACTCTGAAAAAAAATCAGCTAAAATTTCCATATCAGATGATTTTGAACCTTCTTTGGGTTATGGACCATGGATTGAAGAGGTTTGGTACAATTACATACGAAATGCCTTAAAGTATGGTGGAACCCCTCCCAGTATCGAAATTGGCAGCTCAAAAGCTAAGGATGGTTACAATAAATTCTGGGTAAAGGATAACGGCAAAGGGCTTACTAAAAAGCAGTGCGATATTATTTTTGTTGATCCTCAGAAATTAGGAAATGGTTTTATTAGAGGCCATGGATTAGGATTATCAATCGTAAAGCAAATTGTTCAAAAACTAAACGGCTGGGTAACTGTTGAAAGTACACCTAACAAAGGAAGTAGATTTAGTTTTTACCTGCCACACTCAGAGAATAATTCCCATTAAAAATTTATTAAGCTGATTGCTGATAACAATAGAATCAGCAATCAACAAAATAACTGTAATTACACTTTCTTTAAAATCTCTCTTGCAATAACAACTCCATTAACCGATGCCTGCATAAGACCTCGGGTAATTCCAGCTCCATCGCCTCCCAAATAAAGATTTTCAACCGAAGTAGACTGAAAGCCATTATCCACTTTAGTGATATTGCTATAAAATTTTACTTCAACACCATACAATAAGGTTTCATCTGATGCCAAACCTGGAGTTACTTTATCGAGAGCCAAAATCATTTCCTCGATATCTTTCAATATTCTATGAGGCAAAACAAGGCTTAAATCTCCGGGTACTGCATCTTTTAGAGTTGGTATAATGTTATTTCGATACAAACGACTTGATGTGGTTCTCCTCCCCCTTATTAAGTCACCAAATCGTTGTACCATTATTTGATTATTTGTCAGCATATTAGCCAAACGGGCAATGTGCTTGCCATACTCAATAGGTGCTTTAAAAGGTTCTGTGAATTTCTGCGATACCAATAAAGCGAAGTTAGTATTGTCACTCTTTAAATCTTTAAAACTATGTCCGTTCACCACAGCCAAGTTATCATCGTAATATTCCGATGACACAAAACCGCCTGGATTCGAACAAAAAGTTCTCACCTTATCATCAAAAGTATGTGTGTAATGAATCAATTTTGCCTCGTAAAAATTGTCATTAATATCCTTCATCACCTCATTACGGCACTCTAATCGAACACCAATATCTACAACTCCGACTTCGGTAGAAATACTTTCCTTACTGCACTCCTTCATTAACCAATCTGCACCGTCTCTACCAACAGATACCATTACTATTTCAGCAAAGTAACTCCCTTTTCCATTTTTAACCCCTTTGATTTTATCTTCCTCTAAAATCAGATTTTCAACAGCACTGTTAAAATGTACCTCAACACCTCTCTCAACAAGGTAATCGTATAATTTCCGGTATAATTCCTGAGCTTTTTCAGTGCCCAAATGCCGAACAGGACAATGCACCAACTTTAAATTTGCCTCAATAGCCTTTTTCCTGATTTTCTGCATTTCAAGGCTTAGCGATTTCCCATGAATATCAGATGCTGCTCCAAAATCCAAGTATACCTCATCGGTATATTTTATTAATTTGATTGTTTCCTCTATACCTAAATAATCGGGTAAAGTTCCTCCAACCTCAGGCGATAATGAAAGTTTCCCATCAGAGAATGCGCCAGCTCCTGCCCAACCTGTAGTAATACTGCAAGGCTTGCAATGCACACACTTTCCTCCATTGGTGTGTTTGGGGCATTTCCGCTTGTCCATTCCTCTTCCTTTTTCAAGGATTAAAATGTTTAAATCAGTTCTGTTTTTTACTAATTCATAAGCACAAAAGATACCGGCAGGTCCGGCACCAACAATAATCACATCGTATTTCTTCATACGCTTTGTTTAATTTTTTAGATTAATGCGGTTTACCCGATTTCTGTTTTTTCAAAAGGCAAACCTCTAAAATTAGGCATTCTTTTCATTCAAATCACATCATACTCTCTATAATGAATATAAATATTAAACAACTATTAACGAACTACACCTAAACAAAAAAAGGTCGGAATGATTATTCATCCCGACCTTTTACAACAATGCTGTAATTTCTATTGTCTATTCTTAAATTCTTTTTTCCCGTTTTCAAGAAATTCAACAAATGCATCTGCATTTAAATCATAAGCTCTTGGTTCAACCAAAGTCTCCTCCGATTTATCCATAAGCACATAATAGGGTTGTGCATTGATACCAAATCGTGTAATTTGAAAATCGGCATATTTCTTACCTAAAGTCTTTTTCACTTTTCCATCGTAAGTTGAAGTAATCCAATCTGATTCCGGCAATGATTGCTTGTCATCAACATACAAGGCAATAATCACATAATCTTCTCTTAGAATTTTCTGCACCCGCGGATCAGACCAAACATTAGCTTCCATCTCACGACAATTTACACATCCGTGCCCCGTAAAATCAATAAAAATAGGTTTGTTCTGCTCTTTTGCACAGGCTAATCCTTGTTCAAAATCGAAATATCCTTTTAACCCATGTGGCAAATGAAGATACTCTGCATATTTAGGTGCTTCACAAATTTCCATAGCTGCAGATATATTGTTCGCCCCGGATTGATCGCGAACAATTGCAGAAATATCAAAATCCTGAGTTGTTTGTGGTGGCAAATAACCGGAAATCGCTTTTAAAGGAGCTCCAAACATTCCAGGAATCATATAAACAACAAATGAAAACGAGGCAATTGCCAGCATTAAACGTGGAACAGATACAAATTTAATATCACTATCGTGGCTAAACTTCAATTTACCCAATAAATAAAATCCCATCAAGGTGAAAATTACGATCCAAATACCCAAATAAATTTCACGATCCAGTAACCCCCAATGATAAGTCTGATCTGCAATACTTAAAAATTTTAATCCCAATGCAAGTTCTAAAAATCCTAAAATAACTTTTACTGAATTAAGCCAACCACCCGACTTTGGCAGATTATTCAACCACGACGGGAATATAGCAAACAGCGTAAATGGCAACGCAAAGGCAAGAGAGAAACCAAACATTCCTACAATTGGTTCCAAAACCTCTCCTCCAGCTGATTGAACCAAAATTGATCCAACAATGGGGCCGGTACACGAAAATGAAACCAATACCAATGTAAATGCCATAAAAAAAGATCCTGCAATGCCACCTTTATCTTCTTTTGCTACCGACTTATTTACAATCCAACTTGGCATCGTGATCTCAAACATTCCAAAAAATGAAAACGCAAAAAACAAGAATATTATGAAGAATAAGATATTTGGAATCCAATGAGTACTTAGCCAATTGGCAAAACTTGGTCCCAAAGTTACCGCGACAATGGTTCCTATAATAGTATAAATACCAATGATTGAAATACCATAAACAACAGCATTAAAAATTGCTTTTCGTCTGTTTTCTGAACTGTGCATAAAGAAGGAAACCGTCATGGGTATCATTGGAAACACACATGGTGTAAGAAGAGCGATTAATCCAAAAGAAAATGAAATAAAGAACAAAGACCACAATGAAGTATACTCCTTTCGAGGATTCTTCATCGGATTTATTTTCTCTTTCACTTTAGGAGTAGACTCAACTATTGAAGAAGTTTTGTCGACATTCAGTTTAAACTCAAAATCGGGTGTAAACATCACACACTCGCCTTCGCGACAAGTTTGATATTCCATTTCCCCCTTTACTGAAAATGCCGATTCGGATAGTAATTTTATTTTTTGTTTCAGAATTGCCTCACCAACAAAGTACCGAATATCCATTTCAAAAATGTCATCGTACTCCGATTTTGGCTTGGTGATCTCTTCCAAATCTCCAAGTAATTCATAATTATCCGACTCCGTAAAAGTTGTACTGAATCGAATCGGACCACCATCCGGGAAATGTTGGGAATAAAGATGCCATTCGTTGGCAATTTTGGCTGTAAAAACCAAATTAACTTCGTTGTTGCTAACTTGCTCTGTTGAAAAATCCCAGGATACCGTTTCACGAATTTGCGCCTGAACGGAGATAAGACTGCTAAGGAAAACTCCAAGGAATAAAGTAAGAAGTTTTTGTTTCATGTGCTATAATTTAAGTGCTTTAACGCATAAAATTAATATTATAAAGCACCTTAACAAAGGCTTTAACAAAATGATAACAAAGTTTCGAAACCCCTCAGATCATTGATTTTGTATACTTAATTATAACATCTCTATTTCCTGATTGTTTTTATCGAAAAATTTATAAACCAACATATCGTATGAAGGAATTTCACGTACAGAAAGTTTTATGCCAAATTCCGACTGCCATTTTCTACGCAATGTATTCCAAATCCCTTTGTTGATATATGCTGCAACAAAAGGATGTACTTTTAAAGTAAACTTCTTGTCATTTTGTTCATTAACCAGCCGCTTAAGATTTTGTTCTATCTGATCGGTAAGCAGAACCGCTGGAGTTATTTTCCCTGATCCTAAGCAAGTTGGACACACCTCTTGAATCTCAACATTCATTTCAGGACGAACACGTTGGCGGGTAATCTGCATCAAACCAAATTTACTCAATGGCAAAATGTTGTGTTTCGTATGGTCAAGCCCCATTATTTCTTTCATTTTCTCGAAAACTTTCTGTCGGTTTTCGGCAGAATGCATATCAATAAAATCAACGACAATAATTCCTCCCATATCGCGCAGGCGAAGTTGGCGGGCAATCTCCTCAGCCGCAGCTAAATTCACTTCTACTGCGTTTGACTCCTGATCGTTTCCTGCTTTGGAACGATTTCCACTATTTACATCAACAACATGAAAAGCTTCTGTATGCTCAATAATTAAATAAGCACCATTTTTGAAGGAAACGGTTTTCCCAAAAGAAGATTTAATTTGTTTATCGATACCAAGTTGATCGAAAATCGGCACATCACCAGTAATATGCTTTACAATTTTAGATTTCTCGGGTGCAATGCTTTCAATGTAGTTTTTAATATCTTTTGCTGCGTTAGCATCATTAATATAGATATTCTCGAATGAAGAATTCAAAATATCACGCAAAATAGCCGATGTTCTATCCATTTCCCCCAACACTAATTTAGGTGGATTTACATCTCTAATATGCTCAAAACCAGACTCCCATTTTTCCACAAGAGATCTTAATTCCTGATCAAGAGCAGCTACTCTTTTTCCCTCAGCAACCGTGCGAACGATTACACCATAATTCTTAGGCTTGATACTTTGAAGGAGTTTCTTTAGTCGGAGTTTCTCCTCGGCAGAGCTAATCTTTTGAGAAATGGAAACTTTATCTGAGAAAGGCATTAATACCAGATTTCTTCCGGCAATAGAAATTTCGGAACACAATCTAGGGCCTTTTGTCGAAATTGGTTCTTTTGCAACCTGAACAAGTATGTGTTGACCCGACTTTAAAATCTCGGATATTTTCCCATTCTTATCGATATCCGCCTCTAATTTCATTTTAGAGATGGAAAGATTACGACCATTTCGTGCCAAAGCTTGTTGCAAGAACTTACTTAAAGATCTAAATTGATGGCCTAAATCCAAATAGTGTAAAAAAGCATCCTTCTCATATCCTACATCAATAAATGCAGCATTTAGACCCGGCATTATCTTTTTCACTTTTCCCAGATAAATATCACCTACAGCAAACTGAAGATTACTTTTTTCCCTGGATAACTCAATCAGTTGCTTATTGCTTAATAAAGCAATTACAATTTCATTAGGGGTTACATCAATTACAAGCTCGTTACTCACTACTTTTTTTCTTATTTTTAATAAAGATAATCAGTTCTTACAAATAGATAAACCTAAAGTACTAAAAAGTTCTTTAGGTTTATTTATTTTGTTATTACAAACAATCAATTCAAAAGAATCTATTTCTTCTTCTTATGACGGTTTTTTCTTAATCTTTTCTTACGCTTGTGCGTAGCCATCTTATGTCTTTTTCTTTTTTTTCCGCTTGGCATATCTTCAATATTTTTAATTAATTACAATCTAAGACTACTTTACGTTAGTTTTAACTTTACTAACGAATGTTTTAGCTGGTTTAAAAGCTGGTATAAAGTGCTCAGCAATAATAATTGTTGTGTTTTTAGAAATGTTTCTTGCAGTTTTCTCTGCTCTTTTCTTAACGATAAAACTCCCGAAACCTCTTAAATACACATTTTTGCCTTTTACCAAAGAACCTTTGATAGTATCCATGAAAGCTTCAACAGTTTTTTGTACTGTAATTTTCTCAATTCCTGTGTTTTTAGAAATCTCGTTAACAATATCTGCTTTAGTCATCTCTTAAAAAATCTTTAATTATCAATTATTTACATCATCATTTTCTCAAATCAGAATGCAAATATATATGATTTCTAGCTATTAATGAAATCGAAAACAATTATTTTTACCCAAATTTGAAAAAAAATAAATCAGGACAAATATTTTCAAGATGCTTAGTAACCAAATCATAAGCTGGTATTTGCAAAACAAACGCGACTTACCATGGCGGGAAACAAAAGATCCGTATCAAATATGGATATCAGAAATCATGCTTCAACAGACCAGAGTAGCCTCAGCTATTGATTATTTTAATCGCTTTTTGAAACAATTCCCAACAATCTCCGATTTAGCTCAGGCTGAGGAGCAGGAAGTATTAAAACTATGGCAGGGATTGGGATATTATTCCCGGGCCCGGAATTTACATGCCGCTGCAAAAATTATTCAATTAGAATATCATGGTATTTTTCCAGACTCTTACAAAGAGATTCTTAAATTAAAAGGAATTGGCACATATACTGCAGCTGCAATTGCTTCATTTGCCTTCAATCTGCCACATGCCGCAGTTGATGGAAATGTTTATAGAGTTTTATCAAGACTATATGGCATTAACAAAGCAATTGACAGTACTGAAGGAAAAAAATACTTTCAAACAATCGCAAGCGAAACAATGGGAAATGCCATCCCAGAGATCTACAATCAGGCAATTATTGAATTTGGAGCTCTTCAATGCATTCCCCGTAGTCCTAAATGTGATATTTGTCCACTTCTCGCGAATTGCTTTGCCCACAACAATGCACAAGTTGATCAATTCCCCGTTAAATCGAAACAAATTAAGACTAAAAATCGATATTTTTACTATTTGTTTCTATCTTGTAAAAGTCGGTTTTTAATCGAAAAAAGAAAGAAAAAAGACATCTGGGAGAACTTGTTCCAATATCCTTTAATTGAATACGATAAACCTATTTCAACGAATGAATTGTTACGAACTTCTGAATGGAAAGAGTTATTTGGAAATATGGAATTGGTTATTCACTCTGTATCCGAAAATGTGATTCATAAATTAAGCCATCAAAACTTACACACGAAATTCATTCATATCGAAATGGATATCGATAAGATGAAAAATAAGTATGGATATGCAATTATTAATCATTCCGAAATATCGGAATACCCATTCCCGAAACTAATTGAAGATCATTTAAATAAAATGACTAAAAATAACCCATAATAACATTATGATCTTACAATAAGTTTGTATATTTACAACTATTGTTAAATTAAAAAAAATCAAAATATGTCAGTAAACAAAGTAATTCTTGTTGGAAATGTTGGTAAAGATCCAGAAGTAAAATATCTTGACAATGGTGTTGCCGTTTGCAACTTTTCATTAGCAACCAGCGAAACGTACAACAATAAAAATGGCGAAAAAGTTACCCAAACAGAATGGCACAATATTGTATTGTGGCGTAAACTGGCCGAAATTGCAGAGACTTACGTTAAAAAAGGAATGCAAATTTACATCGAAGGTCAAATTAGAACACGTAACTGGGAAGACAAAGACGGCGTAAAAAGATATACAACTGAAATTTTTGGTACCAGCATGCAAATGTTAGGCCGCAAAGCAGAAGGTGGTTCTGAACCACAAGGAAGTCCTGAAGTCGCCCAACAAACTACTTCTGACTCATCGGCAACAGAAGAAACGGATGATCTTCCTTTTTAGACATCCTATTTAAAACTAATTTCATACAAAATTGGAAACTGAAGAATTTACTAAACTTTTTTTTAGCAATACTGATATTGCTTTTTATTCTATAAGTATAAGTACCATTATAAGTTTGCTTATAATGGTACTTCTTTTGTTTTGTTCTGCGGTGATTTCAGGATCAGAAGTGGCTTTATTTTCACTTTCTCCACAAAATATTAATGATTTGGAAGCCGATGATAATCCAAAAAACAAAAAGCTTTTAAAATTACTGAGTCAACCGGAGAAGTTGCTGGCAACCATACTAATTGGTAATAATTTTGTAAACATTGGAATTGTAATATTATCCAGCTTTATCACCAATTCACTAGTCGATTTTTCTAATGCTCCTACATTGGGATTTGTGGTTCAAGTAGTGTTTATTACATTCTTACTTTTACTTTTTGGTGAAATAATCCCAAAAGTGTATGCAGCCCAAACTTCATTGAACTTTTCAAAATTTGTTGCTTACCCTTTATATTATTTAGAAAAAGTGTTTCAACCTCTTTCTATCGCACTTATCAAATCGACCTCGATCGTCAACAATCGTATTTCTAAAAAACAGAATATCTCGATGGTAGATCTTTCTCAGGCATTAGAACTAACTGCCGATGAAATATCTGAAGAGATGGAAATTTTGGAAGGAATCGTAAACTTTGGCAATATCAATGTTGAAGAAATAATGATATCCAGAATGGATGCTGTAGCCGTAGATGTTAGAACCAGCTTTAGCAAATTAAAATCGGTAATTATTGAATCTGGCTTTTCTCGAATTCCTGTTTTTGACAAAAGCTTTGACAATATAAAAGGAATATTATATGTGAAAGATTTGCTTCCTCATCATCATAAACCAAGTACATTTCGTTGGCAATCTCTTATCCGACCACCCTATTATGTGCCCCAGACAAAAAAAATAAATGATTTACTGGAAGAATTTCAAACTCAGAAAAACCATATGGCGGTTGTTGTTGATGAGTATGGAGGCACTTCAGGAATTATTACCATGGAAGATATTATTGAAGAAATAGTTGGAGATATTACCGATGAGTCGGATGATAATAAGGCTACTTTTACAAAAGAGGAAGATGGTTCCTACTTATTTGAGGGAAAAACATCCTTAAACGATTTCTTTAAAATTGTAGATATTAGATCGGATATTTTCGATGAGATAAAAGGTGATGCTGAAACATTAGCAGGTTTACTTCTTGAAATAAAAGGTGAGATTCCACAGAAAAAAGAAGAATTCAAATATAAAAAACATCGCTTTATTGTTGAAGCTGTAGATAACCGACGAATCAAAAAAATTCGTTTTATACTACCAAAACTCCCTGCGAATAAGTAATTTCGTATCATTAAATAAACAAATGTTCTTAACCTGCATTTGCGTCTACATCCACAACTTATGAAATTGTATCGAATTCTTTTAACCTTTCTTTTTGTTCTTATCGCTTTGGTGCCCATTTCGTGTAAAAAGAAATATACTCCCAAACCGAAAGCATATTTCCGAATTGATTTCCCTTCAAAGGAATATCAAAATTGGAATTCCGATTTTCCATACAGTTTCGATCTTTTATCGATGGCAAAAATTGAAGAGGATCCAAGTAAAGGAGCTGAGAAATACTGGATCAACATTCAATATCCCAAATACCATGCAACCATTCACCTTAGTTATAAAAATGTAAATAACAACCTGGAAGAGTATCTGGAAGATTCGAGAAAAATGGCATACAAACACTCCATTATGGCAGATGCTATTGCCGAACAGATCTATATCAATGATAAAGAAAAGGTTTATGGTATGATCTATCGGATTAAGGGCAATGCTGCATCATCGGTTCAGTTTGTTGCAACAGATAGTACAAACCATTTCTTAAGAGGAGCTTTGTATTTTCAGGAACATCCTAATCAAGATTCTTTAGCACCGGTCATTCAATTCATCGACAAAGATATTGTTCGTCTGATGGAAAGTCTGAAATGGAAATAAGTTAATATTGTGATTCATGCCAATTTGCAATCAAATACAAATTAATAATTCCTGCAGACTAATTGTTTGGAAAACCTCTGAACCTCTGGAAGAACTGCTGCAGATTGTACGCTTAACTCCCAACGAAGAAGCAAAACTTAACTCGTTCGGGAGTCAATCCCGTAAAATTGAATTTGCAGCAACACGTTGCCTGCTGCAATTGTGCTTAGGGGAAAATGTTCAGATTAAAAATGATGAGCATGGCAAGCCTCATCTTATCAATTCAGACTTGAACATTAGTATCTCTCATACGAAATCATACGTTGGTATTCTAATTGGAGACAAGCACTCTGTTGCATTGGATATGGAATATTTATCGGATCGGGTGAATAGAATTGCCTGTCGATTCCTTTCAGAAACTGAGTTAAATAATATTGAAGAAGAAAATAAGATCTTACATCTTTATCAGCATTGGTGTGCCAAGGAATGTTTAATTAAAATGTATGGAAAAAAAGATGTTCATTTAATCGATGAATTAAAGATTTCCCCTTTTTCTCCCGGTGACTCTACATTCTCTGGTCAGGTTTACAGAACAGATTTTTCCAAAACATATACGTTTCATTATCTGCTATTCGACAACCATTTATTGGTTTATTCCACAAAAAGAAACCAACAGTAGTTGAATTATCAATTACGATTGGCTTAATATCTATTAAAGGAAACTTTCCTAATTCACCAACTCTTCAATCGGATTTCCATCGCAACCGGAAGGAATCGAAATGTTCAGGAAACTTGAAATTGTAGGAACAATATCCTCAATATAAACCGATCGTGAAATTACCGACCGCTTAATTTTCCATCCGTACCAAAACAAAGGAACCTGATTGGTATAGGAATATTGCGCAATCTCATCACGTTCATCTTTTATTTTATGCATCCATCCTTGTTCCAACGTAAGCATTACATCACCCGATCGTTTTTGATTGAAAGAGCGTTGCACTTTTTGCAATATTCCATGTGTATAATTCGATTTCACCAAACTATTCGCAGTAGTAGTAGTTGCCACTCCCGAAAACTGAATTAAAAATTCAGCAGCCTTAATTTGCAGATCAATAATTGACAGTTTCGAATCTTCGATCAGCTGATGATTTAAATAAACCTGTTGCGAATCATAGCCTAAAACCCATTCTCCATTTCCATATAATATATTGAAATACGATTTTAATAAAGCAATTGCATTGTAAGTACTAAAGTAGCCGTTCGGAATATTTTGTTCTGAAAGATTCTCGGGCGTATAATTAGCAGATTGATCTGCAGTTACAAACACCAATACATTCTCCAGTCCAATCTGCTCATCTAAAAACGAAAGGAAATGTTCCAACTCCTGATCTAATCTGATAAAATTATCGATCATTTCGGGAGCAAAAGGGGACAAGTCTCTATGTTTCTCATCCAAACAGGAAAAGGTGACAGATAAAAAATCAGCATCATCATCTTTACCCAAATTCTCGTTAATAATAGCAGATATAGCAAAATCCTTTACCAACATATTCCCAAAAGGTGTCGTTTTAATCGCCTTGTATCCGTGCTCTCTCTTCTCCTTATTCAAATCGTAGAAAAACTGATTATTCAAACCAACTTTCCCAAGTAATTTATCAGACACACTCGGTGCATTTCCTTCATTAAAAGGTGTCCAAACACGATTTAGATAAAAATCAGCAAACTTTTTCTCATTAAATTCCTTCACCCAATTGTACAAGGTATCCTGGTAATACGATGATGTTATAAATTTCCCTGAAAGATCATCCATCCAATAAGCTCCGTCGGCAGCATGGCCGGCAGAAAACAAAGCTGATTCACAGTTTAAAGCCACACCAACCACTCTCGAACGAGAGTTGAACAACTTAATTTCGTCTCCTAATGTTGATGCCAGCATCTTTTTTGGTGAACTCCCCTTCTCTTCGGATTCTATTCCCACAAGTTTGGTTTCTGAATCCTCTTTCGCCAATTCAAGTTCTCCCGATAAGCGATTGTACCATCCGTTTGAAATAATACCATGAAAAGCTGGTGGTGTACCTGTAAATATAGAAGCATGATCGGGTCCTGTTTGAGAATACAAATAACTAAATTTAGCGTTTTTGCAATAGGTTCCCTGATTCATTAATCGTTTGAATCCTCCATCTCCAAGCAAATTTGAATAGCGAAAAAAATAATCGGCACGTAAATGATCTACAACAATACCTACAACAAGCTTTGGTTTTTCTGATGGGATTTTTCGCGTATTTTGTGCAATTGAAAATTGAATTGTAAATACTAGCAGTGCAAATAACAGGGTTCCGAATCTTTTATTCATTATCATTCTCGTTGTGGTTATTAACTATTGGCCACAAATATAATCGATTCGAGTTGATTAAAAAGAAATTGAATTTGATATTACAGGAACTTTAACATTTGTAGCTTAAACCAGCATTCAAACAGTTATTTTTTCCGAGGCTGATATCTGATTACATCGACTTGTTCCATCGTAATCATTCCTCCTCCACCCGATTTTTCAATTAACAGTTCAATAATGTGAAGAAAACCGTTAACTTTTTCTTCAGAGTCTACCACCTCAATAATAATTGGCAAATCATCTGATAAAGTAAATATTTTTGAAGAATGAATTCGTGAATTTGCTCCATAAGACATGATTCCCCGATGAACTGTTGCTCCTGCCAAACCATATCTTTTTGCACCGTAAACAATTGCCTCATAAAGAGGTCTTTGATAAACCTGATCGGCTTCTCCAACAAATACGCGAAGTAACTTGGCCTGACCTTTCAGTTTCATATGAATTTACGTTTAGAATAGTTTATGAATTTGTGTGCCAAAGTAAACTGCAAGTAATCCCAGAAATACACTTCCGGCCACATATACTGAAAGATACAAAAATCCACTGTCTTTTAAAAGATTAAGATTATCGAATGCAAAAGATGAAAAAGTTGTAAAACCTCCACAAAAGCCTACAGCTAGAAACATCCGCATTTCCGGACTCACCAAGTTATCCCGCTCCGCCAAGGAATATATTACTCCTATTATAAAACTGCCTACAATATTTACTGTCATGGTTCCTATTGGAAAAATGGTATCAAAATAACGATGAAGACCTTGTCCTACCAAAAATCGAGAGACACTTCCTAAAAAGCCTCCTATTCCTACCAATAAAACTGTACGAAACATGCGATATTAAAATTATATAATGAATAATTAGTAATGGGCAATTCAAAATCATTCCCGATGACAAAGATACTAATCTTGATTTAGATAAATAATGCAAAAAAAAATGACCGTTCAAATTGAACAGCCATTCATGTTTCATTAGAAAATTCAATTATACGTTGAATCGGAAGTGCATAATATCACCATCCTGAACTACATATTCTTTTCCTTCCACATTCATTTTACCAGCTTCCTTACAAGCTGCCTCTGAACCTAAGCTTGAAAAATCTTCGAACTTAATTACCTCTGCACGAATAAATCCTTTTTCAAAATCGGTATGAATAACACCAGCTGCCTGAGGCGCCTTTGCTCCTTTAGGATAGGTCCATGATCTTACCTCTTTTACTCCTGCTGTGAAATAAGTTTCAAGATTAAGCAATCTGAATGCTGCCTTTATTAATTTATTAACGCCTGGTTCCTTTAGACCTAAGTCTTCCAAAAACATTTGTTTCTCTTCGTAAGTTTCCAGTTCTGCAATATCAGCTTCGATACCGGCACCAACAACAATTACCTCTGCATTTTCATCTTTAACCGCTTCTCGAACCGCATCAACATGAACATTGCCATTCACTACAGATGCTTCATCAACATTACAAACGTATAAAATAGGTTTTGTAGTTAGTAAATGAAGATCCCCTGCTACTTTCTCATCAGCCTCGCTCAATTCAACCACACGCCCAGACTTACCTTGTTCTAAAGCTTCCTTATATCTTCCCAATACCTCAGTTAAACGAACCGCATCAGGATTTTTCCCAATTTTCGCCAATTTAGCCGCCTTTTGCAATCTTGCTTCAACAGTTTCTAAATCCTTCAACTGCAATTCAATATCAATGGTTTCTTTATCCCGGATAGGATTTACAGAACCATCAACATGAACAATATTGTCATCTTCGAAACAACGTAAAACATGTATAATCGCATTCGTCTCACGTATGTTTGAAAGAAATTTATTTCCTAAACCTTCTCCTTTACTTGCTCCTTTTACCAAACCAGCAATATCAACAATTTCCATTACCGAAGGCTGAACTCTTTGCGGATTTACCAATTCAGTCAATCTGATTAAGCGTTCATCAGGAATGGTAATTACTCCAACGTTAGGTTCTATGGTACAAAAAGGGAAATTTGCCGATTGTGCTTTTGCATTCGACAAACAATTAAATAAGGTGGATTTTCCAACATTTGGTAATCCTACAATTCCACACTGTAAAGCCATGGCTATTTATATATTATATGATTTGCTACTATTCAATTTTAAAAAATCTGTGCAAAAGTACATTTTAATTTTCGTTGTGCCAATTTTAAACTTTTATCTCCTAAATAAATGTTAAAGGATGAAAATCAGTAAATAGGCTATTTATATTTTCATTAGCTTTAAGCATAGGGCGTTTTACTATGTATAAAAAACTGGCAATCATTATTTTTTTAACATTGGTTTCTCTTGAGTTCATGCAAGCTCAGGAACCAGCATTCGGTAGATATAGAGATATTGACCGTCATGTAAAAAAAACACCCGACAGCTTATCCCGAAATATTGTTTTATTGCACAATTATTTAGTAGCTCCCGCAAAAAATGATGAGGACAAAATCCGGGCTTTTTACCTATGGATTATCTCTAATATAGAATATAAAGATCAGGTAGAATTACTATTCGACCCCAACCTGTTTTTTTATATGGGATCAAACAATTGCTCTTCTCCGGTTTGTGTTTTACAGAAAGGTAAAGCCGTTTGCGAAGGGTTTTCTAGGTTATTTGAATTTTTCTGTACCTATTCCGGATTTGAATCCTACAGCATTGGAGGATACATCACTAAAAATGGAGCCCTGCAAGATCGTGCTACTCATTCGTGGAATGTTGTTAAAATAAATAATGGATGGCGGTTTTTCGATTTAAGTTGGGCCAATGCCATACTCTACCATTCTGGAATTAAAAGCAAAATAAACGAATATTTTATGGTTCCTCCGGAAGAATTTATCTTAAGCCATTTACCTATTATCCCAATGTGGCAATTTTTAGAGAATCCAATTAGCTTGCAAATATTTAATTTGGGAGAAGAATCAATAAAGAACTATCTAAAGACTGCCCCAGCCAATTACAACCATGCCGACACCTTAACAAATTTTAAACAATTGTCTGCCACAAAAAAAAGTTTAAAAACAGCTCAGGAAATATACAGGACAAATCCAAACAATAAATTCAATCTTGCTATCGAATATTATCGATACGCCCGAAATATGCTCAGTTTTGATGGTGAAATAGATACTCTAAATTATTTTAGATTGATAAAAGCCAAAGAGAAAATGCAATTAGCAATTGATTTGTTTACATCCTCTTCTGACATCTCCGCACAAATTATGCTCTTGCAAATTAAAGCTGACCTGTCAAAAGTTGACAAGCTTATAAATTCGGCAAGCTCAGATATTAAGTATCTCAAATAAGCAACTTTTATCCTCTGTCTCGAATTTCACTATACGTCAAAATTTGTATGGAAAATAAAATAACAATTGATAATTAACCATAATACACCTATCATTAATTAAATTTAAAATTACAGGAACTATCGATTTTAATTCTTTAACACATTCCTTATCTTTACTTACTAATCAAAACAACCCCCTACTCTTGAAATCATACCTTGAATACTTCTCCATATTTTTGTTACTGCTGTTGTTTTCAAAACTGAGTATAGCTCAGGGATCACTTGAAAAAGCTGAAAAAACAAGAATATTATTTATTTTCGATGCTTCTCAAAGCATGAATGGATACTGGGAGGAATCAAAAAAAATAAATATAGCCCGTAAATTTTTGATTCAGATGATTGACAGTTTAGAATGTGAAGACAATGTTGAAATGGCTTTAAGAGTATATGGTCATCAAAGTGTTGTTCCTCCGCAAGATTGTAATGATACCAAACTGGAAGTGCCTTTTAAACCGGGTAATGCAGGAGAAATAAGACAAACCCTACGATATATTGATCCAAAAGGAACAACACCAATTGCTCATTCTTTAGAACTGGCTGCCAACGATTTCCCGGAAGTAAATTCCAATATCAGAAATGTAATTATTCTTATTACAGACGGTGTTGAAGCTTGTGCCGGCGATCCTTGTGCTGTTTCTCTGGAGCTCCAAAAAAGAGGCATCTACTTAAAACCATTTATTATCGGAATTGGCTTGGATGTTGATTTTAAAAGCAGTTTTGAGTGCATTGGAAATTTTCTTGAAGTAAAAAAAGAAGAGCGCTTCGGAGGAACTCTTGAGTATGTTATCTCGCAGGTTTTGAATAAAACTTCGGCGCAAATAAATCTAATTGATGCCAATGGTTCTCCTACAGAAACTGATGTTCCAATGACATTTTACAATTCTGTTTCTGATAAAGTAAGATACCAGTTTATGCATACCATGAATGCAAAAGGAAATCCTGATACATTATTCTTAGATCCATTGCTTACTTATAATATCACAATTCATACCATACCCGAATTGCATCGCGACAGCATTAAAATGATTGCGGGCAAGCACACGGTCATTGGATTTGATGCTCCTCAAGGAATGTTGAAAATTGAATGCCCGCGAACAACCATGTACAAAGATTTACAAATTCTTATCCGAAAAAACAGAGAAATTATCAATATCCAAACTCCAAATGAGATAACTAAATACCTTACTGGTAAATACGATTTAGAGGTTTTAAGCCTTCCCCGAATTTCAATTCCTGATGTTGAAATTAATCAAAGCAAAACAACCTCAATTACGATTCCGCAACCAGGATTGGTCACTATATTTAAACCAACAACCGGCCCGTGCAGCTTGTTTGTTCAAAAAGGAAACAAATTAGAATGGATTTACAACATCCCTGAAAAATTATTGAGAGAAACTTTAACTCTTCAACCGGGTATATATCATATCATATTCCGTAACAAAAACGCCTATCTGTCGCAAAGCTCAAAAAAAGCAAGTTTTGTTATAACATCCGGCAAATCAATACCTGTACACTTGTAATCATATTGATTTACAATATTCTAAATATTGCAAAAACCACAATTTAAAAGCTTTTATTAAGTGTTTACATGATGCTTAAAGGCATTTTTGTTTATCTTTGCATGAATTAATAAAACCTTACCAAGTTTTTATCATCTAAAATCTCATTTTCAAAAATGGATCTAAAAGAAATGAAAAACCAAGTGGATCTGACAGCAACTGACATGGCTGCGAATAATGTTCGTATCCTATCAGCAGCAATGGTAGAGAAAGCTAAATCCGGACATCCGGGTGGTGCTATGGGCGGAGCCGATTTTATCAACGTTCTTTATTCCGAATTTTTAAATTTTGACCCAACAGACATGAACTGGATTAATCGCGATCGATTTTTCCTTGACCCAGGTCACATGTCTCCAATGTTGTATTCCATTCTTTCCTTAATCGGAAATTACACAATGGAAGAACTTGCAAATTTCAGACAATGGGGAAGTCCAACTCCCGGTCATCCTGAAGTTGAAGTTGCAAGAGGTGTTGAAAACACTTCCGGTCCTTTAGGACAAGGTCATACAATGGCTGTTGGAGCTGCAATTGCAGAACGTTTTCTAGCAGCACGTTTTGGTGATTGGATGTCACACAAAATTTACACTTTCATTTCTGACGGTGGAATTCAAGAAGAAATTGCTCAGGGAGCTGGTCGAATTGCAGGTACTTTAGGATTAAGCAATTTAATCATGTTCTATGATTCCAATAACATCCAACTTTCAACCAAAGTTGAAGAAGTTACAGTTGAAGATACTGCTAAAAAGTACGAAGCATGGAACTGGAATGTTATTACGATTAAAGGAAATGATGCAACAGCAATTCGTGAAGCATTAGTAGCAGCTAACAACGAAAACGAAAGACCAACTCTTATCATCGGAAAAACCCTAATGGGTAAAGGTGCCGTTGATGTGGATGGCTGTAGCTTCGAAAATATGGTTTCTACTCACGGACAACCTTTAGGAGCAGCAGGTGCATCAATCGAAAAAACAATTGAAAACTTAGGTGGAAACCCTGAAAATCCATTCCAGATTTTCCCTGAGGTTCAAGAATATTACGCCGAAGTTCTAAAGAAAAAGCAAGCATATGCTTCTGCAAAAAAAGCTGAACAAGCTGAATGGGCAAAAGCAAATCCTGAATTGGCAGCTAAATTAGAGAAGTTTTTTAGCAAGGAAGCTCCTGAACTTGACTACGAAGCAATTGTTCAAAAATCAGGCGATGCAACTCGTTCTGCATCATCGGTTGTTTTGGCTGAACTGGCTAAAAATGTTGAAAACATGATTGTGTCTTCGGCTGATTTAAGTAACTCTGATAAAACTGATGGTTTCTTGAAAAACACCAAAGCTCTTGCTAAAGGTGATTTTTCCGGAGCGTTTCTTCAAGCAGGTGTTGCCGAATTAACTATGGCTTCTATCTGCAACGGTATTGCTCTTCACGGTGGTGTTATTGCTGCTTGTGGAACTTTCTTTGTATTCTCTGATTACATGAAACCTGCAGTTCGTTTAGCGGCTTTAATGCAGGTTCCAGTAAAATATATCTGGACTCACGATGCATTCCGCGTTGGAGAGGATGGACCAACTCACCAGCCAATTGAGCAGGAAGCTCAAATTCGTTTACTGGAGCAATTGAAAAATCACTCCGGACAAATGAGTTTATTAGCACTTCGTCCTGCTGATGCTGATGAAGCCACTGTAGCTTGGAAAATGGCAATGGAGAACACAAAAACTCCTACTGCTTTAATTCTTTCCCGTCAGAACATTACAGAACTTCCTTCAAAAGATAATCGTTATCAGGAAGCTCTTCAGGCTCAAAAAGGTGCTTATATTGTTGAAAAACCTGAAACAACTCCTGATATTGTTCTTTTAGCAAGTGGATCGGAAGTAGCAACTTTAGTTGAAGGTGCTAAGATCTTACGTGCTGAAAAAGGGTTAAAGGTGCAAATTGTATCTGTTCCTTCAGAAGGATTATTCAGAACTCAATCTGCAGCATATCAAAACGAAGTGATTCCTGCCGGAATTCCCGTTCTTGGATTAACAGCAGGTTTACCTGTAACTCTTCTAGGCTTGGTTGGCCCTCTTGGTAAATCAGTTGGGTTGGATCATTTTGGTTACTCTGCTCCCGCAAACATTTTAGATGAAAAATTTGGTTACACTGCAGAAAATGTTGTAAAAGAAGTATTAGCTCTACTTCAAAAATAATATACAATGCAAATAAAAATTATCCGGGATCATTTCGATTCCGGATTTTTTTTGATCCCAAATTAAACCTTTTACAAAGAAAATAGTCTTACCTAACGCATAACAAATGTGAAATAGCTATTTTTAAAATCCATTACTTGAATGCAAATTGATGAACAACAAATCTGACGAAGAAATACTGGAACTTTTTCGCGATAAGAATACGCAAAGTCAGGCATTTTCCTTCTTGGTGAAGAAATACCAGGAAAGATTATATTGGCAAATCAGAAAAATTGTTCTTTTGCACGACGACTCTGATGACGTTTTGCAAAATACTTTTGTAAAAATATGGAAAGGCCTACAAAACTTCAGATCCGACTCCCAATTGTTTACCTGGATGTTTCGGATTGCTACAAATGAGGCCTTAACTTTTATAAAAGAAAAGCAAAAAAAATATTTGGGATACTCAAATAGCGAAGTTGAAAATATACTTTTAGCAAACTTAGAGGCAGATCCTTATTTTGATGGAAACAAGGCTCAATTGGAATTGCAAAAAGCAATCCTGAAGCTGCCTGAAAAACAACGTTTGGTATTTAATATGAAATATTTCGATGATTTAAAATATAATGAAATGTCTGAAATTTTAGAGACTTCAGTCGGAGCCTTAAAAGCTTCTTACCATCATGCAGTAAAAAAAATCGAATCTCTTTTGAAACTAAACGAAGTGTAAATTAAACCAATTACTATTCAGACAGTCTAAATACTATAAGAAACATGAATAATCTGTCGAACATGAAAAACGATCAACCATTTAAAGTTCCTGTGGATTACTTTGAAAACCTAAGTGATCGGGTTCAGGAAAGAATTATAACGGAAGAAAATCCAAATAAAAGACTGTTACAAGTATTAAAACCATACTTCTGGATGGCAGCCAGCGTAGTTGGGATCCTTTTTATTGCTAAAATTGTACTGATCAATTCTGTTCCATCCGATTACAAAATTCAACAGTTTTCGCAAACAGAAAATACGGCTATTGATACTCAAAGTACAAGTCTGGATGAACTTAATTGGTTTTCAGATGAAAGCCCTGAGGCTACATCTGATGAAATAATCGAATATCTTTCTGATTTTGACATTGATTCAGAATCTTTATTAGCAAACTTATAACAGGCCAAACATGAAACAAATTTTAATCCTGTTAACACTTGTTGTTAGCTTTAGTTACTCAGGCATTGCACAGGAAAGAGAACACGGTATGCACGATCAGATGAGTGAACGATTTGCAGCTGAAAAAATCTCCTTCATTACTCAAAAATTAGAATTAACACCTGATGAGGCTCAATTATTTTGGCCGCTTTACAATGAATTGGAAAAAAAGAGGAAGGAAAACAGAGACCAAGGCAGAATTCTTTTCAGAAAACTACGCAACAACTCTGCAGAATTATCCGATAAAGAGTTAGGAGATTTAAGTGACGAACTGATTGAGCTTAAATTGCAGGAAGCAAAGCTTCAAAAAGAATACCATCTAAAATATAAAAAGATACTCTCCGCTAAAAAAATACTTACGCTTTATCATACCGAAAGGCAATTCCAAAACATGCTGTTAAGGCAAATAAAAGAACGGGGAAAACATCAACACGAAAACCAAGATTAAATACAATGGGCTGTAAACTCTACATTTACAGCCCATTGTATTTTCTTTTGAATAATTTATTAAATCGAAACTAATCTTTCGATCAACTGATCCGGAGTTAATTTTTCCTGATCTCCGCTTTCCATATTCTTTAAACTAACAACACCTTCCTCAACTTCCGATTCTCCTACCAAAATCACAAAAGGAATATTTTTATTGTTGGCATAAGTCATTTGTTTTTTCATTTTCGAAGAATCAGGATAAATCTCAGCGTTAATTCCGTTTGCTCTTAACTTAGCCAGGATTGGCAAACAAAACGACTCTTCTTTTTCGCCAAAATTGATAAACAATACTTTGGTTGTTATACCCGTATTGGACGGAAATTTATCCATTTGTTCCAATACATCGTAAATACGATCGGCACCAAACGAAATACCAACTCCCGAAACATCCTTCAATCCAAAAATTCCGGTTAAATCATCATATCGTCCGCCACCGGTGATGCTGCCAAACTCCATGTCTTTCGATTTCACTTCGAAAATGGCTCCGGTGTAGTAATTTAATCCTCTGGCCAAGGTTAAATCCAATTCAACTTCTATTTGCACATCAAGCTGCGATAAATAAGTAAAAACTGTTTCCAACTCTTCAATCCCCTTCATTCCTATTTCTGAAGCAAAAAGAAGCTCCTTTAATTTGGCCAGTTTTTCCGAATTTGAACCCGACAATAATATAATTGGCTGCAATGTATCAATAGCTTCCTGAGAAATTCCCTTGTCAACCAATTCCTTATTCACATTCTCCAAACCGATTTTATCCAACTTGTCAATTGCAACAGTGATATCAACAATTTTTTCAGCTTCTCCAATAATCTCAGCAATTCCCGCCAAAATTTTTCGGTTATTCAACTTTACAACTACATTCAACTGAAGTCTTTTGTAAACCTGATCAACAATCTGAATTAATTCAACTTCATTTAAAAGAGAATTGCTGCCAATCACATCAACATCGCATTGAAAGAATTCGCGATAACGGCCTTTCTGAGGTCTGTCTGCTCTCCAAACCGGTTGAATCTGATAACGCTTAAAAGGGAAATCAATTTCGTTACGATGCTGTACAACGTAACGCGCAAAAGGCACTGTCAGGTCATAACGAAGTCCTTTTTCACTTATCTTTGTGGTTAATTTCACCGAATTCTTCTCTCGAATTTGATCTTCATTTATTTTTGATAGAAAATCGCCTGAATTCAGCACTTTAAACAATAGTTTATCTCCCTCTTCTCCATATTTTCCCATTAGAGTAGAAAGATTTTCCATTGATGGTGTTTCGATCGGCATAAAACCATATAACTGAAACACTTCTTTTATGGTATCAAAAATATAGTTTCTCTTTACCATTTCAACAGGAGAGAAATCTCTTGTCCCTTTAGGAATAGACGGTTTTTGAGCCATTTTTAAGTCTTTATTTTAGTTATTTTATTAGAGCTACAAAATTATCAAATTATTTGACAGATACCACAGCATTCTAATGCGATCTGTATTTGACATGCAAAACAGAACAACTATTTTAACTATGTCCTTTTTATCCGGCGAAGTATATTTGCAAAAAAATCGACTAGAAGCCCTAAAACAAATGGATAATACCACAGTTTAAAATCAATCACAAAAAGAAGAAATATTGAGATCAGAAATAAAAAATTTACCGATAATTTCAAATAATCAAAGGTCCACCAATCCGAAATGCTTTTATAAAACAAAAACCTAATCTGAACGCCTGAATACAGCAGTACTCCAATTGCAAATAAAATTTCGCCGTAGGACAAATTATTTAATAAGCGGATACCTCCTAAAACAATAAAGACAATCCCAACATAGTAGATTGTCTTATAACCAGAAAAAGATTTCATTTTTTTAATTTAGAAATTTAATACTCAGAGGATATTGGTAATCTTCCCCATTTAAAGTTTTTACAATCGCTATAACAACAAAAATCAAATTTAGCAAAGCAAGTCCAATCAGCAATAAAATTCCAATGCCTATAAAAACCAATATTGCGGATACAAAGATGTATATACACATCGATATCTGAAAATTAACAGACTTTTTCCCTTCCCGATCAACCAGTTCGGAATAGTCCTTTTTCATCGACCATAAAATGAGTGGCCCTATTACATTACCAAAAGGAATTATAACTCCGGAAAATGAGGCTAAATGGCAGAACATTGCCCAATTCTTTTCATCGGCAAGGGTAGCAAATTGATTCATGGAAATCGAATTAAGTGATAAATTATTTTGTTCCATCAAGTTACAAAAACAAAGGGAAGAAAACCAATTTGGCTCCTTCCCTTCTTTAATTGAAAACGATCAGCCCTTTTATACCAATATCTGTTACAAACAGATTAATTATTGCCTCCCGTGTAGGTTATTGATGGTTTTGTGAAATAGTTGCCTTTTTTCCAGTAACGAAGCAAGAAATCTATATCTGCTAAATACATTTTTCCCGGTTCTGTTTTAAAGAAAGGCAAATCTGCTTTAAAATTAGTGATACAATACATTGCTAATTCGGGAGAAATAGTGTCTTCTTCCAGTAAGCTCAAAAGATGCTCTTCGCTATCTTCTTTCCTGAAAAAAGGATTATCGGTCATAGGAAAGGCACTGTTTACTTCAAAAGCAATTTCTACGCCACTCTTAGGATTAAAGAAAATCAGAGCACTTTCTGATCTATCGGTAAAATCTACAGATCCATCTTGTCCACCAAAGTAACCATCTGCTTTAGCGCGCTGTTTTGCCTTTTCTTTCTCTCTTTTAGAAAGTTTAAGAGACTTGTTAAAGTATTCGGTATATTCTTGTATAAAGTTATTCACTTTGCCCGAGCTCATAAATACAATTGGAGATCCTTTAGTAAAGTCTTTAAATGCCTCGTATTGTTTTTCCAGCACCTCTTCTACATTTTTGTCCTGATGATCTAAGAAATTCACGGCTTCACGACTTTTTACTGAATTCTTTTCATCTAAAACCAAATCGGCATTAAAGTCAGATTGAAAAGATACTCCAGAAAACCACCATTCATTTCTCCATTTCACAATTCCCATAAACAAAATGGTATCAATCTTTTTCAGCGATTCGAAATGCTCATAAGACTTTTTAGTTAAATCGAACTTTTTACCCGAAGCAATGTGTTCGATAAAAATGTTCTCTGAATCCTGACCTTTATAAAAAAAATACCCTCTTATTTTTCGTGATATATTCAAAAAATCATTCTTTAACGGATGATCAACTTCCAGCATTCCCGATGCCCATTCTTTTCCCTTTAAACCTAACAATCTTGTATGTACATTATGCAGTGCGTAATCACGATTTTCATTTAGGTAGTTCAGCAGGTTTTCTTCATCGTTACTGTCTTCTACAATATCTATTTCCTGGTCTTTTAAATCAAGTAAGCTATCGGGATAAAACAGATATGTTTTAAATAAGATGGTATCAATTAAATTACGGGCAATGTAAAAATCAGTTTCATCTTCATCAAGACTATAAGCTGTTTTTAGCAGTTCGTTTTCAGGTGCATAATCCCATGCCGAATCGAACACATTCATTACCTTATGGGCTGTTTCAATAATAAAATCGTTAAACGGTACAATAAATGTATCACGCTGAAGGGTATTCATAAAATACCAAATTAAAAAACTAATATCCTGCGGATTAATTTCTTCAGTATAATATTCATCTAAATTGTAAAAAGGCAGTGGCTTGTTATATAATTCGGTGTGATAAGTTACAAAGCTGTTCCAAATATTCGTTTCCGATATTAAATCTTCAAAATAAGAAGTAAGAAAACATACCAATAAATCAATCTCCTCCTTATCTAAATAGCGCTGTAAAACAAAAGATTGTTTGTTGGTTACAATAACCTGTTTTACCTCGTTAGAAATCTTAAGATAGTAACTATCTGTTACGGTTTACGTTGCATATGGCTTCATCTCGAACCATTGCTGAATGTATATTCGCTCTTTTGGTTTTCTCATTACATTTAATTTTTCCCAATAAATTATGCGCAAATATACAATTCGCACTTAAAATAATCCAACAGACTTTTAAATCTTAACGATGTTCAAACATTTCTGCTTTTCAACAATATTCTTCTTCGTACTTTTCTTCCGGAATTTGCAGACGCTCCTCACGGCCATTTTCTATATACGCTTCAACTTCTGTCCAATCGACATCATTCGAGTTTGTATCCGATTCCATTATCTTACCTAACTCAAAGAGTTTATCTATTCCTGCTTCCTGCATAATTTTCTTAATCAAACTATCCTCTTCAGGAGGATTTGAAAGAAAGGAGCTTACTGAATCGAAACGCCAATAGCTAATATCCTTTTTTCCCAGACCCGAAACTTTTTCCAAAAGATCCCCCTCAGGAGTCGATCGATGTGTTATAAATAGAAACGTTTTAATAATTACTTTTTCATCAATAATAGCCGCAACGAAATAACCAATCTTAATATCTCCATAATACTGAGGGATGAGAATATTACCTCTAAACACCTCTGTAATAGATTGATTTCGAAGTAATTTAGCCATAAATAGCCTGCAGAAAATTAACGATAGAGGCCTTGTTCTTTCTTCGAACCTTCTAATAGCATGAGATTGAATATAAACTTCTAACTCTTTCTTTTCTCCTTTATAGATATCTTTTATTTTGTGATTTTTAATATTAAAGTACCAAATACCCCCGTTTGCTATGGGCCAGCCAAATTGTATAATCGGTCTTCGTTTTCCTTCTATGGCAATACTTCTTTTAACCGGACGATGATGTTTTACTTTTACGATATGAAACACGCCGCTAACAGGGTATTCTTTCCTGACAAAAGCTGTTTTAATACTAAACATTTCGCGACCAACAGCATTCAGCATTGCCAGTATATTGTCATACATACCGTAGAGGAGATCTTCGGGTGATTCCAATTCATCGTATGCATCAATTAAAGGTTTAAAGGCAGAATTGAATGCTTCCAAATCAAGACCATTATCTTCTTTACGAATAAAGTAAATAAAACAGTCAATAACGTAAACATCTCCAATTGAAATCAACTCTCTTCCCTTAATCAATTCAATATTGCGTCTCTCCCTCCAACTTCGGAATACTAAAGCCAAAATTTTTGCCAGTTCTTTACTGATTGGTTCCCCTTTATCCACACGCGGTTGGGTCAAATGAATCCTTAAAAGATACATCAACATTCGGTTACTCTTATTTAAGAGTTTACAAGCATCTTTGTTGCATCCTGCTATTTCAGCTAATTTCTCGAATCGATTAATAAATTCGGATTGACCTCCCAGATTAATACCTTGACCTTTGAAATTAGATATTTCTCTGTTCTTTTTTTTTCGTTTTTTAGTCGTTTTTCTGGGCATAGCTTCATTTTCTAATATGGCTTCACGAACCTATCATAACTTTACGAATAATCCAACAAATCTGATTAAAAAATCACCTTTTTACATGCAAGTTAGTACGATGAAGTTGGAAGTCTGATTTATTCAATTCTCTCTTGAACTGCTAAACTTGTTTGCAAATGGGACTTATGGAATAATCAGATTTATAATCCGATTTTTATGCCCGATCCGTTTCACTCCTGTGGATTAGAAATCTAAATTTCGCCAATATTAAAAGGCCGGAGCTTTCTGTCTTTTTCTATCAAATCCTCTAATTTATAATCGATAAACCTTGTCTGGTGACAAAATATCCATGTGGCAGTTTGTAATATATTACCAACATTAAAATAACAACAATTGTTACTATTTCTCAAAAAATACAATCAACCAATCATACATTTCATTCCCCCTAAAACCTGTCTTCTTATGAAGAATAATTTACCGTAAAAATCATTGAATGCCTAAAGGAATAAGCATTTTACAGAAAAATATCAAAAATAAGGAAGGTCGTTATTATTTTATAATGACTCCACTAAAGGCTTAGGCAAACCATTATAATTTATTAATGGCTCCAAGAAAGACTTAAGTAAGCCATTATTATATGTTAACGGCTCCACTAAATAATAAAACATTCATTATAATTTTATAATGGCTCCACAAAAGACTTAAGTAAACCATTATTATATGTTAACGCCTCCAACTCCTGCGGATTTGCAATCTGCAGGTAGGAGTTTCAGATTTGTAATCCGATTCCAGCATACATCTGTTTTCACTCCTGTGGATTAAAAATCCACCACTCTCAACCGGCCAATTACAAATCGGAGAGAGCAAATCCTAAAATTAAAAAAGGTGAAAACTTCAAAACAGAGCTTTCACCTTTTATACTTTAATCAGCTATCAGCTTTTTATATCTGATTCGCTTGGGTCCTTCATCGCCCATTCGCTTCTTCCTGTTAATCTCATAATCGGAATATCCTCCTTCAAAGAACTGCACATGTGAATTGCCTTCAAAAGCCAAAATATGTGTTGCAATACGATCCAAAAACCATCGGTCATGTGAAATCACCACAGCGCAGCCGGCAAAGTTTTCCAAACCTTCTTCCAGAGCCCGAAGTGTATTTACATCGATATCATTGGTTGGTTCATCCAAAAGCAAAACATTAGCCTCTTCTTTTAAAGTCAGAGCCAAATGCAGGCGGTTACGCTCTCCCCCCGATAATACGCCGCATTTTTTTTCTTGATCGGCACCATTAAAATTAAACCGACCAACATAAGCTCTGGCATTAACTGTTCGCCCTCCAACATTAATCAAATCACCACCGCCCGAAATCACTTCATAAACAGATTTTTCTGGATCAATATCAGCATGTTGCTGATCAACATAGCCTACTTTTACGGTCTCTCCTACTTCAAAAGTTCCTTTGTCCGGTTTCTCAAGATCCATAATCATCCTGAAAAGCGTCGTTTTACCTGCACCATTGGGGCCAATAACCCCAACAATTCCTGCCGGCGGCAATTCAAACTCTAAATCATCAAATAACAACTTATCTCCGAATGCCTTTGAAACAGACTGAACCTGAATCACCTTACTTCCCAAACGAGGACCATTAGGAATGAAGATTTCCAGTTTTTCTTCTTTTTCTTTCAAATCCTCATTCATCATGCTGTCGTAAGCACTCAAACGAGCCTTACTTTTTGCCTGGCGGGCTTTAGGAGCCATCCGCACCCACTCCAACTCTCTTTCAAGGGTTTTACGTCGCTTACTGGCGGTTTTCTCTTCCATTGCCATACGTTGAGTCTTCTGATCCAACCAAGCGCTGTAATTGCCCTTCCAGGGAATTCCTTCTCCTCTATCCAACTCAAGAATCCAACCTGCTACATTGTCAAGGAAATATCTATCGTGAGTAATACTAATTACAGTTCCTTTGTATTGTGCCAAATGCTGTTCCAGCCACTCCACCGATTCTGCATCCAAATGGTTGGTAGGTTCATCCAAAAGCAAAATATCCGGTTCTTGTAATAGTAATCGACAAAGAGCAACACGTCTTCTTTCTCCACCTGAACAATTTTTAATTAATGCATCTCCCTCCGGACAACGCAGAGCATCCATAGCACGTTCCAGCTTTGTATCTAAATTCCATGCATCAAAATGATCAATCTTCTCCTGAAGATTTGCTTGCTCATCCATTACGGCCTGCATCTTATCAGCATCTTCAAGAACTTCCGGGTCACCGAATTTTAGATTAACGGCTTCGTATGCATTCAAAGTATCAACAATTTCCTGAACACCTTCCTCTACAATTTCTCGTACCGTTTTACTGTCATCCAATATTGGCTCCTGTGCTAAATAGCCGATATTATGCTCTTTCGACCAAACAACATGTCCGTCAAATGAACTTTCCAATCCGGCAATTATCTTAAGCAGAGTCGATTTACCAGAACCATTCAGTCCGATAATTCCAATTTTAGCACCATAAAAAAAAGAAAGGTTAATATTATTCAATACTTTTTTTTGTGATGAAAAGGTCTTACTGACCCTATCCATCGAAAAAATAATTTTTTTATCGTCAGCCATTATTTCGCTTTTATTTATTTCGTTCAAATCCTAAACGCAAAAATAGGAAAATTGCTTTGAAAATTTATCAATTCCATTTGCTTTAGAATTCTTAATTTATAGATTGATAATCAGATCCTTCTCTTTTTCAATCCAAAACAGAACATTTGTTTTTTATTATAGTTAAAAATCACTATTTTTAAATGTCAAATACTGGGGTCATTATGGAAAAAACAGCACATAAAAAACTTTCTGAATTACTAGAGCAGATAGGTATAGAAACAAAAAAGAAAATATATTGGGAAGAAACAATTGATTCTTCTGTTGTAGTAAAAACTCATCCTAACAAGAGAAATGTTCCTGTAAAAGAAGCAAAAATTTTATTGGTAGAGGATCAGCCAAGCAACAGAAAAACAATTGAGGTTTACCTGAAACAAAAAGTAGCTAAGGTTGATATTGCTGAAAATGGAAAACAAGCTGTTGAACTTTTTGAAAAGGAACAATACGATATTGTTTTAATGGATTTGCAAATGCCTATTATGGGAGGAATAGAAGCCTCTTTACGGATGCGGAAAATAGAAGAGCAACGCGATTTTTCAGTTCCGATTATTGCTTTTACAGCTAATTTCTATTCCGATGATAAAGAAATATCAATTGAAGTAGGAATGGATGCTTACCTTTCAAAACCTTTTCAGTGTAAAACTCTATTTGGTTTAATGCTGGAGTATATTTAGAAAAAACAAGTCGTTTTGGAACAAAACCGGACATAAAAAAAGGGATCTGTAAAGATCCCTTTTTTAATATATCTAATTAAGCTTAGCAACCAAAAATTGCATTTTCGCCTAATTCTTCTTCAATACGAAGTAATTGATTGTACTTAGCCATACGGTCAGAACGGCTCAAAGAACCTGTTTTGATCTGTCCGGCATTAGTAGCCACAGCAATATCAGCAATAGTAGCATCTTCAGTTTCTCCGGAACGGTGAGAAGTTACTGAAGTGTAACCAGCACGATGTGCCATTTCAATAGCATTTAAAGTCTCAGTCAAAGTTCCAATTTGGTTCACTTTAATCAAGATTGAGTTAGCCGCTTTAAGCTCGATACCTTTAGCTAAGTACTCAACATTAGTTACGAATAAATCGTCACCTACAATCTGACACTTATCACCAATAAGAGCATTTAAAGCAACCCATCCATCCCAGTCTCCTTCGTCCATACCATCTTCGATAGAATCGATAGGGTATTTAGAAATCAACTCAGCTAAGTAAGCGGCTTGCTCATTAGAATTTCTTTTAGCTCCGTTTGGCTCAAATTTACTGTAGTCATACAAACCATCTTTGTAGAACTCAGAAGCAGCACAGTCCATAGCGATTGAAACATCACCACCATCCTCTTTACGACCAGCTTTATAACCAGCGTTTTTAATAGCAGTAAGGATACACTCAATAGCCTCTTCAGTTCCACCTAACATTGGAGCAAAACCACCTTCGTCACCAACAGCAGTAGAAAGACCTTTACCTTTAAGAACTTTTGCAAGAGCGTGAAATACTTCAGCACCCATTCTTAAAGCCTCGCGGAAAGATGGAGCACCAATAGGACGGATCATGAACTCCTGAAATGCGATTGTAGCATCTGAGTGAGAACCACCGTTGATGATGTTCATCATTGGAACAGGAAGTACATTTGCATTGGTGCCACCAATGTAGCGATACAAAGGCATACCTGAATACAATGCTGCAGCTTTAGCAGTTGCTAAAGAAACACCTAACATAGCGTTCGCACCTAAGTTAGACTTAGTTTTGGTACCATCAAGAGCGATCATCGCTTTATCAATAGCAACCTGGTCAGTAGCGTCCATACCAACTAATGCTTTTGCAATAACGTCATTCACGTTATTAACTGCCTTTAAGACACCTTTACCTAAGTAACGAGACTTATCGCCATCACGTAGTTCTAAAGCTTCGTTCTCACCAGTTGAAGCTCCTGAAGGAACACCGGCACGACCCATAAAACCACTAGCAAGAGTTACTTCAACTTCGATAGTAGGATTTCCTCGTGAATCAAGAATTTCACGACCATGAATGTTTACAATTTCTGACATAACTTTCGGATATTAAAAGTTTTACTGATTTATTTATACGATCAAATGCAATCGTATGCAATTTTTATAGGGTACTAAAAAAGGGATAAAGACTAAACTTTACCCCCTTTTTTATCTTAGAAAGGAAGCTTATTCTTCTTCCTTTTTAGTTGCTTCTGTTGCAGTTTCCGGAGCTTCAGCTTTTACTTCTGATACTTCTGTTGCTACTTCTTCTGAAGCTTTAGAACCACCACGTTTTCTACGTGTAGATTTTTTAGCTACAGCTTTCTTTTCAGTCAAGTAAGTTTCATTGTAATCAACCAATTCCACAATACACATCTCTGCATTATCACCTAAACGATTACCAGTTTTTAAAATTCTGGTATAACCACCGTTACGGTTAGTGATCTTTGGTGAAACTTCTCTAAACAACTCAGTAACCGCTTCTTTTTGTTTTAAATAACCAAAAACAATACGTCTTGAGTGAGTAGAATCAACTTTACTTTTTGAAATTAGAGGCTCAACATACATTTTTAAAGCTTTCGCCTTAGCAGTAGTAGTCGAGATTCTTTTATGCAAAATCAAAGAAGAAGCCATATTTGAAAGCATCGCTTTTCTATGTGCTGTTTTTCTTCCTAAATGATTAAATTTCTTTCTATGTCTCATTTTCCCTTATTCCTTATCTAATTTATACTTAGAAATATCCATACCGAAAGTAAGATTCAAGGATACCAATAGATCATCCAGCTCGGTTAAGGATTTCTTACCAAAGTTTCTAAATTTCAGAAGGTCATTCCTGTTGAACTGTACTAAATCACCTAAAGTATCCACATCAGCAGCTTTCAAGCAATTCAAAGCACGCACTGAAAGATCCATATCTACCAGTTTTGTCTTCAATAGCTGACGCATATGCAAAACCTCTTCATCAAACTCCTCGTTTGCAAACTTCTCATCAGAGTCAAGAGTAATCTTTTCATCTGAGAACAACATGAAGTGATAAATAAGAATTTTTGCTGCTTCTTTTAAAGCTTCTTTTGGGTGAATTGAACCATCAGTAGTAATATCAAAAACCAATTTTTCATAGTCAGTTTTTTGCTCTACACGATAGTTTTCAACAGCATATTTAACATTCTTGATTGGTGTAAAAATTGAATCGATCGGAATCACTCCAAACTCTACATCAACAGGTTTGTTTTCAACAGAAGGTACGTATCCACGACCTTTGTTAATAGCTAAATCCATTTGCAACTTGGCAGAGCTGTCCATCTTGCAAATTACAAGCTCTGGATTCAACACTTCGAAACCTGTTAGAAACTTGTTAATATCGCCAGCCGTAAAAGTATCCTGATCCGAGATAGTTACAGTAACCAACTCGCTGTCAACTTCTTCAACTTTTTGTTTAAACCGAACTTGCTTCAGGTTCAGGATCATCTCAGTAACATCTTCGATTACTCCTGGTATTGTAGAAAATTCATGATCAACACCCTGTATTTTGATAGTCGTAATCGCAAATCCCTCTAATGAAGAAAGTAATATTCTTCTTAAGGCATTACCAATTGTTATACCATATCCAGGCTCTAATGGACGAAATTCGAATTTACCGAATTTATTGTCTGCGTCGAGCATGATAACTTTGTCCGGTTTCTGGAAAGCTAAAATTGCCATAAATTACTGATTAACTATTTATTACTTAGAATACAATTCAACGATTAACTGTTCCTTGATGTTTTCAGGAATTTCCGTTCTTTCTGGTGTATTAAGGAACTTACCACTAAGAGAGGTTTGATCCCATTCCAACCAAGATGATTGGTTATATCTAGCAGTAGATAAAGAATCGGTAATAACTTCTAAAGACTTCGATTTTTCACGAATTCCTATGATATCCCCAGCTTTTACTGAAAATGAAGGAATGTTACAAACTTGTCCGTTAACAGTTACGTGCTTATGGCTAACCAACTGACGAGCAGCTGACCTTGTTGGAGCTACACCTAATCTGAAAACTACATTGTCTAAACGACATTCTAAAAGTTGTAATAAAACTTCACCAGTAATACCTTTACTACGCGCGGCCTTTTCAAATAAGTTTGAGAATTGTTTCTCCAATACACCGTAAGTGTATTTTGCTTTTTGTTTTTCCTTTAGCTGAACACCATATTCAGACATTTTCTTTCTTCTACGGCTGTTACCGTGCTGCCCTGGAGGGTAGTTTTTGTTTTCAAATGCCTTATCAGGTCCAAAAATTGCTTCACCAAATTTACGAGCAATTCTACTCTTTGGTCCAATATATCTAGCCATTACTTCTTAAATTTAAATTTTTCTAACAATAGAAACTTTGCTATAAGTTTTGAATTATAAAAGTGCCGCGTTTTTTAGAGAGGATATCAATAAAACTAATTCAAAATCTTAAACAGCATTTTTTATTAAACTCTACGTCTCTTAGGAGGACGACATCCGTTGTGTGGTAATGGAGTAACATCTACGATTTCCGCAATGTCGATTCCACATGAATTGATCGCACGAATAGCCGATTCACGACCATTTCCAGGACCTTTTACATATACTTTCACTTTTCTCAATCCAAGATCGTGAGCAACTTTTCCACAGTCTGTTGCAGCTTGCTGGGCAGCATAAGGAGTATTCTTTTTAGAACCTCTAAAACCCATTTTGCCAGCTGAAGACCAAGAAATAACCTGTCCTGTGCTATTGGTTAAGGAAATGATAATATTGTTAAAAGATGAATGGATATGCGCCTGTCCTACAGGTTCAATTTTTACTACCCTCTTTTTAACTGATACTGACTTTTTTGCCATAACTTAACGATTATTTAGTCGCTTTCTTTTTGTTTGCAACTGTTTTTCTCTTACCTTTTCTAGTACGTGAGTTGTTTTTGGTTCTCTGACCACGCACTGGTAATCCAATACGGTGACGAATACCACGATAACAACCAATATCCATCAAACGCTTAATATTCAGTTGATTTAAAGAACGTAATTCACCCTCAACTTTTAAATTAGCATTAATCGCTTGACGAATACGATTAGACTCATCATCAGTCCAATCTTTTACTTGCTTATCGTAAGAAACTTCTGCTTCATCCAAAATTTGACGAGCAGCACTTCTACCGATACCGTAGATATAAGTCAAGCTAATTATCCCTCTTTTATTTTGAGGCAAATCAACTCCAACAATTCTAGCCATAAATTAAAATATTTATCTATTACAAAGTTTACTAAATTATCCTTGACGTTGCTTAAACTTAGGATTCTTCTTATTAATCACATACAAACGTCCTTTTCTTCTAACAATCTTACAATCATCAGAACGTTTCTTTACAGATGCTCTTACCTTCATTATTATTGAATTTAATTTTTATATCTAAAAGTAATGCGCCCTTTAGTAAGATCATAAGGTGACATTTCTACCTTTACCTTATCACCAGGCAAGATCTTAATGTAGTGCATTCTCATCTTACCGGAAATGTGAGCTGTTATCACATGTCCATTTTCAAGTTCTACACGAAACATAGCATTAGATAATGCTTCGGTAATTGTACCATCTTGTTCTATTGAAGGCTGTTTAGCCATAAGCTCATTAAATTTTATTAGTTTATATCTTCAATAAATTCAAAACTGGATAAGATCTGAGCTTTACCCTTTCGAACTACCACAGTATGTTCGAAGTGTGCTGAAGGTTTTCCATCAGCAGTAACAATTGCCCATCCATCACTATCTTGGTAAATATCTCTTTTTCCAAGATTAAACATCGGTTCAATTGCCACGACCAGTCCTTCTCTCAATTTCAATCCACGTCCATTTTTTCCATAATTCGGAACTTGTGGATCTTCATGAAGATTTTTCCCAATTCCGTGTCCTACCATTTCTCGAACTACAGAAACTGAATTCTGTTCTGCATGCTTTTGAATAGCAAAACCTATGTCGCCTAAATGATTACCTTCAATGGCCTGCTCTACCCCTTTGTAAAGAGCCTCTTTGGTAACCTTCAACAGTTGCTGAACATCAGGAGCTACTGACCCTACAGTAAACGTATAAGCCGAATCGCCGTAAAAACCATTCAACAAAACACCACAATCACAGGAAACAATATCTCCTTCTTTCAGCTCATAGTCAGATGGAATTCCATGAACGACCTGACTGTTTATAGAAACACATAAGGTATTCGGGAATCCATCGTAACCAAGAAACCCTGGTTTACCGCCATTGTCTCTTATATACTCCTCCGCGATTTTATCCAATCTCAAAGTTGATATTCCAGGAACTATTTCTTTCGATATTACACCTAAAGTTTTCGCTACCAGTAAGTTGCTCATTTTAAGCCACTCTATCTCTTCCTTTGTTTTGTAAAAAATCATTGCAAAGAAAGCAAAAATATTTTAATAAGCAGCAGCTCCTCCCGGAGATTTACCTTTTATTCTGCCAGACTTCATTAATCCATCGTAGTGACGCATCAAAAGATGACTCTCAATTTGCTGTAAAGTATCCAATACAACTCCCACTAAAATCAATAAAGAAGTACCACCATAAAAATGCGCAAATTGATTATTTACTCCGGCAATCATAGCGAAAGCAGGTAAAATTGCAACCAAACCTAAAAATATAGATCCCGGCAAAGTTATTCTAGACATTACAGTATCTAAAAAGTCGATAGTTTTCTTACCAGGTTTAATTCCCGGAATAAATCCACCGTTCTTTTTCATATCCTCAGCCATTTGCGTTGGATTTACTGTTATTGCAGTATAGAAATAAGTAAATAATACAATCATTACAAAGAATAAAGCATTGTAGTAAAATCCAGTAAAGTTGGATAAAGCTGCAGCTACTCCAGTTAACGCATCAGAACTGGCATAGTTAACAAACGCCATTGGTAAAAACATAATTGCCTGAGCAAAAATGATTGGCATTACACCAGCAGCATTCACTTTTAAAGGAATGTACTGGCGAACCCCACCATATTGTTTGTTTCCTACAATTCGTTTTGCATACTGTACAGGTATCTTTCTTGTTCCCTGAACTAACAAAATTGTTGCTGCAAAAACGAGGAATAAAACTACGATCTCTAAAACCAATAGAATTAAACCTCCTCCTTGACCTTCAATTTTTGAAAGTAATTCTGCAAAGAATGAGAATGGTAATCTTGCAATAATACCGATCATAATAATGATAGAGATTCCATTACCAATTCCTTTATCGGTAATTTTTTCTCCCAACCACATAATGAACATCGATCCTGCTGCAAGAATCATCACAGAAGATACTGTAAATAATGTACCTTTAATAATAAAGGCTGTTTCAGGCAATTGTGAATGTAAGTTTAATAGATATCCAGGTGCTTGAAGTACAAGAATTATAACTGTTAGATACCTTGTAATCTGGTTGATTTTACGAGTACCGCTTTCTCCCTCTTTCTGTAACTTCTGAAAATAAGGAACCGCAATTCCCATTAACTGAATTACAATAGAAGCCGAGATATAAGGCATGATTCCTAAAGCGAAGATTGATGCATTCGAAAATGCTCCTCCTGAAAACATATCTAATAATCCCAAAACTCCGTCTTGAGTTTGCGTTTTTAACGCGCCTAACTGTGCAGGGTCTACCCCTGGCAAAACAACCATGGTACCTAAACGATACACTAACACAAGACCGAGAGTGGTTAAGATTCTAGATCTTAAATCCTCAATCTTCCAGATGTTCTTCAATGTTTCTATTAAACCTTTCATATCTAAACTTACAATTTAACAACTGTTCCTTCGACTGCTTCAATCGCGGCAATAGCCGCTTTTGAAAATGCGTGAGCTTTTACTTCCAGCTTCGCAGTAATAGTTCCATGTCCTAAAATCTTAACATTATCGTTCTTTGACACCATACCTGCTGCCATCAAAACTTCCTGATCGATTGTAGTAATGTTATTCTTTTCTGCTAAGGCCTGTAAAACTTCAACATTAATAGCTTTGTATTCTTTTCTATTAACGTTTTTAAATCCAAACTTAGGAACTCTTCGTTGTAAAGGCATTTGACCACCTTCGAAACCAACTTTTTTAGAGTATCCAGATCTTGACTTCGCACCCTTATGTCCTCTGGTTGAAGTTCCTCCTCTTCCAGATCCTTGTCCGCGACCAATTCTCTTTGAAGTCTTGGTTGATCCTTCTGCGGGTTTTAAGTTACTTAAGTCCATATCTATTTAATACTAAATATTAACAATAATTATTCTACAACGGAAACAAGGTGTTGTACTTTAGCCACCATACCTTTAATCTGAGGTGTAGCTTCATGTTCAACAGTCGCATTGATTTTATTTAATCCCAATGCTTCCAAGGTTTTCTTTTGGCGATCAGTGCTTCCAATTTTGCTCTTTACCTGAGTAATTTTAATCTTAGCCATTTCCTTATTTGTTAACCGTTAAACACTTTATCTAATGATACACCTCTGTGTTCAGCAACAGTATGAGCATCTCTTAATTCAGCCAATGCACCAATAGTCGCTTTTACAAGGTTATGTGGGTTTGATGAGCCTTTCGATTTAGCAAGTACATCCGTTACACCAACACTCTCCAATACAGCACGCATAGCACCACCAGCTTTTACTCCGGTACCATGAGAAGCAGGCTTAATGAAAACCTCTGCTCCGCCAAATCGTGAAAGTTGTTCGTGAGGAATAGTTCCTTTGTAAACCGGCACTTTGATTAAATTTTTCTTAGCTGCATCAACACCTTTTGAAATAGCAGTGGTTACTTCGTTTGCTTTACCAAGTCCCCAACCTACTAATCCGTTTTCATTTCCTACAACAACAATTGCAGAAAAGCTGAAGGTTCTACCCCCCTTTGTTACTTTTGTAACACGATTAATAGCTACAAGCCTATCTTTAAGATCTGCATCGCTAGTTTTAATGTTTTTATTATCTGCCATAATTATTAAAATTTAAGGCCACTATTACGAGCAGCGTCCGCTAAAGATTTAATTCTACCATGGTATAGATAACCATTTCTATCGAATACAACACTAGTAATACCAGCGGCAACCGCTTTTTCAGCAATTGCTTTACCTACTAGCTCAGCTTGTTCAAGCTTAGTTGTAGTTTTCTCAGCGATTTCTTTAATCAAAGAGGAAGTTGCAACTATAGTTTGTCCTGATAAATCATCAATAATTTGTACCGAAATCTGCTTGTTAGAGCGAAAAACTGACATTCTAGGTCTTTCAGCAGTTCCAGCAATTGACTTACGAATTCTTCTTTTAATTCTAAGTCTTCTATCTTGCTTAGTTAAAGCCATAATTTACTGTTTTAAGAAATTATTTACCCGCAGATTTACCAGCTTTTCTTCTTAGCTGTTCACCAACAAATTTAACACCCTTACCTTTATATGGTTCAGGTTTTCTGAATGATCTGATTTTAGCCGCTACCTGACCAATAAGTTGCTTATCACAGCTCTCTAATGTAATGATCGGGTTTGCACGCTTTTCAGTTACTGCAGTTACTTGAACCTCTGGAGCAATTTCCATGTGAATAAGATGAGAATAACCCAAAGCTAATTCCAAAAGCTGACCTTTTGAAGTAGCACGGAATCCCACACCAACAAGTTCTTGCTGTAATTTATAACCTTCAGCTACACCAAATACCATGTTGTTCATCAACGAGCGATACAAGCCATGCATGGCTTTGTGTCTTTTTTGCTCTGATGGACGTTCCAATACCACTGTATTTTCTTCAACAGATACCTTGATGTCAACATCAATTTGTTGTGTTAATTCACCTTTAGGCCCTTTAACTGTTACTGAATTATCTTTATTCACCGTTACGCTTACTCCTGCAGGCAAATTGATAGGTAATTTTCCAATTCGTGACATTTCTATCCTCCTTTATTAATAAACGTAACACAATATTTCGCCACCAACGTTTTTCTGACGAGCTTCCTTATCAGTCATTACTCCTTGCGAAGTAGAGAGAATTGCAATTCCCAAACCGTTTAGTACGCGTGGTAATTCAGCTGCTCCACAATATTTTCTCAAACCAGGTTTACTCACCCTTTTAAGATTTTTGATTGCGGAAATCTTTGTCTCTGGATTGTATTTCAAAGCAATTTTAATTGTGCCTTGAACTCCATCATCAACAAACTTGTAATTAAGGATATAACCTTTATCCTTAAGAATTTTTGTCATTTCTTTTTTCACGTTAGATGCAGGTACGTCAACCACTTTGTGATTGGCCATAATCCCGTTTCTTAGACGTGTAAGAAAATCTGCTATTGGATCTGTCATTTTTAAAAAATTAAATTGATCCCGATTGCTCGGGACAATATTTAACAAAATTGTTTTTACAAACTAATCTGCTTACCAACTTGCCTTCTTAATACCTGGAATTAATCCTGAAGAAGCCATTTCACGGAAAGTGATACGACTAATACCGAATTGTCTCATGTATCCTTTAGGACGACCAGTAAGTTTACATCTGTTATGCAATCTTACAGGAGAAGAATTTTTTGGCAAACGACTAAGTCCGATGTAATCGCCTTCCTCCTTAAGTTGAGCTCTTTTTGCTGCGTATTTTTCAACAAGCTTTTGACGCTTAACTTCGCGAGCTTTCATTGATTCTTTAGCCATCGTCTTATTTTTTTAGGTTTTTAAATGGTAAGCCAAACTCCTTTAATAAAGCAAATGCTTCCTCGTCGGTTTTAGCAGTTGTAACGAAGGTAATATTCATACCCATTATTTTGGTTACTTCATCCAAAATAATCTCTGGGAAAATAATTTGTTCTTCGATACCTAAGGTATAGTTTCCTCTACCATCAAGTTTACCGTTAATACCTTTAAAGTCACGGATACGTGGCAAAGCAACACGTACTAATTTCTCAAGAAATTCGTACATATGCTCACGACGTAAAGTTACAGTTGTACCAACCGGCATCCCTTTACGAAGCTTAAAGTTCGAAATATCTTTCGAAGAAAGAGTTTGAACTGCCTTCTGACCAGTAATAGAAGTCATTTCGTTTACCGAAAATTCCAAAATTTTCTTATCAGCAATAGCCGAACCAACACCCTGATTAATTACTATTTTCGTTAATTTAGGTGCTTGCATTACAGATTTGTAGTTAAATTCCTTCATTAAAGCAGGAATCACTTCTTCTGTATATTGTTTTTTAAGAGTAGGTATATAGCTCATTACTTAATCTCCTCCCCTGACTTTTTAGAATATCTAACTAATTTATTGTCATCACCCAAACGTCTACCAACACGGGTAGCCTTTCCGGTCGAAGCATCTTTCACATTCAAATTAGAAATGTGAATTCCTGCCTCTTTTTTAACAATACCGCCCTGAGGATTTTCAGCATTAGGTTTAGTATGCTTAGAAATCATATTAGCTCCTTCAACAATTGCTCGTTGCTTGTCAACTAAAACTTCCAATACTTTACCTTCCATACCTTTTGATTCCCCTGAGTTTACAATAACGGTATCACCTTTTTTAATATGTAACTTTTTTCGCATTGTTCTAGGTTTACAAAGATTATAAAACTTCTGGTGCCAGAGAAACGATCTTCATATCAGTATCGCGTAATTCTCTTGCAACAGGTCCAAAAATACGGGTTCCTCTCATTTCACCAGTTGTATTCAATAATACACATGCGTTATCATCGAAGCGAATATAGGATCCGTCTGGTCTTCTAATCTCTTTTTTGGTGCGAACAACAACCGCTTTTGTTACTGTTCCTTTTTTCATATCGGAACCGGCTATAGCATTCTTTACGGTAACAACAATTTTGTCCCCAATCGAAGCATAACGCTTTTTAGTACCGCCCAACACACGGATACAAAGAACTTCTTTGGCTCCGCTGTTATCAGCAACTGTAAGTCTACTTTCTGTTTGTATCATGTTTACTTAGCTCTTTCAATAATTTCAACTAATCTCCAACTCTTATTTTTACTAATAGGTCGGGTTTCCATGATCCTTACGGTATCACCTTCATTACAGGTGTTTTCTTCGTCGTGAGCAGTGAATTTCTTCGTTTTGTTCACAAACTTTCCGTAAATTGGGTGCTTCTCTTTGGTATGCACAACAATAGTTATGGATTTCTCCATTTTATTGCTTATCACAACCCCGATACGTTCTTTTCTAAGATTTCTTTCCATCACTTTTTACTTATCAGTTAATTGCCTGTGACGCAACTCAGTTACAAGTCGAGCAATGTTACGTCGGGTTACCTTTATTTGCAAAGGATTTTCCAAAGGTGAAATAGCGTGATTTAGCTTGAATCGAGTTAATGTAGATCTTTCAGTATCTACCTTTTCTACTATTTCCTGTGTTGTTAACTCTTTAATTTCTGAATTCTTCATGATTAATCATTTGAATTTTCAACATAATCACGTCTTACGACAAATTTGGTAGTTACAGGTAATTTTTGAGCTGCTAAGCGTAATGCTTCTTTAGCTACTTCGAAAGGCACTCCTTCACATTCGAATAACATTCTTCCTGGCGATACAGGAGCGACGAATCCTTCTGGTGAACCTTTACCCTTACCCATACGAACCTCTGCAGGTTTCTTAGTGATTGGTTTATCTGGAAAAATTCTAATCCAAATTTGACCTTGTCTTTGCATATATCGGGTTACTGCCACACGAGCAGCTTCAATTTGACGACCAGTGATCCACTTAGTTTCAAGTGATTTGATCCCAAAAGATCCGAATGCTAATTCAGTACCGCGACCGGCATTGCCTTTGATTCGTCCCTTTTGCTGTCTCCTAAATTTTGTCCTTTTTGGTTGTAACATCGTACTAATTCTTTAAAATTTAAAGACTACTTCTTTTTTCTTCTATTAAAACCACCTTTTCCTTTTGGAGCTCTTCCGTCACGCATTCCTGCGTTAGGGGTTAAGTCACGCTTACCGTAAACTTCACCTTTACAGATCCATACTTTGATACCTAGCAAACCGTAAGTTGTTAAAGCTTCGGCTAAACAATAATCGATATCAGCTCTTAAGGTGTGTAGTGGGGTACGTCCTTCTTTGTACATTTCAGAACGAGCCATTTCAGCACCGTTCAAACGACCAGAAATCTGTATTTTAATTCCCTCAGCACCCATTCTCATAGTAGAAGCAATAGCCATCTTAATTGCACGACGATAGGCGATACGACCTTCAATTTGACGTGCAATATTATTAGCAACGATTACAGCATCCATTTCCGGACGCTTAATTTCAAAGATGTTAATTTGTACCTCTTTGTCAGTAATCTTCTTCAACTCTTCTTTTAGTTTATCAACTTCCTGGCCACCTTTTCCGATAATAATACCCGGACGTGCAGTGTTAACAGTTATAGTGATCAACTTTAGAGTTCTTTCGATGATGATCTTAGAAATACTTGCTTTTGCTAAACGAGCATTTAGGTATTTTCTAATTTTGGTATCTTCAACAAGCTTATCGCCGTAGTTTTTTCCGCCAAACCAGTTAGAATCCCATCCTCTGATGATCCCTAGTCTATTTCCGATTGGATTTACTTTTTGTCCCATTCTAACTATTGTTTAGTACTATCGGCTTCAGCTGTTTTGCTGCCCAACAATATAGTTACATGATTTGATCTCTTCTTTATTCTATGTGCTCTTCCCTGAGGGGCAGGTCTTAAACGTTTAAGGATTCTCGCTGAATCTACGCTAATTTCTTTAACGTATAATGCGCTTTCCTCAATTCTTTGCCCTTCATTCTTAGCTTGCCAATTGGCAATAGCTGAAAGCAATAGTTTTTCTACGCGATTTGATGCCTCCTTCGGACTGAAACGAAGTACATCTAAAGCTCGGTTCACCTCCATACCTCTTACCATATCGGTAACCAGTCTCATTTTGCGAGGTGAAGTAGGAACATTTCTCAAGCTAGCAAATGCTTTGCTCTTGTTTTCCTCCTTTATTTGGTTTGCTTTTATTCTTTTTCTTGCACCCATTTTTACAAATTCAAAATGTTAATTAAAACCAATGACATGCTTATCGTTTTTTCTTGTCAGCATGTCCTCTAAAAGTACGAGTTGGTGCAAATTCACCTAATTTATGTCCTACCATGTTTTCAGTAACATAAACAGGAATGAATTTGTTTCCGTTGTGCACGGCGATCGTATGACCTACGAAATCCGGAGAGATCATTGAACGTCTTGACCAGGTTTTAACAACTGTTTTTTTCCCTGATTCGTTTTGTCCCAATACTCGTCTTTCCAGCTTGAAATCGATAAAAGGTCCTTTTTTTAATGAACGACTCATAACAATCTAATTATCAAATTATTTTTTCCTTCTTTCAACAATATACTTATTAGAAGCATTCTTTTTAGCTCTGGTTTTGAAACCTTTCGCTAAAACACCTGTTCTAGAACGTGGATGTCCACCTGAAGATTTACCTTCACCACCACCCATTGGGTGATCTACTGGATTCATTACCACACCACGAACTCTAGGTCTTCTTCCCAACCAACGAGTACGTCCGGCTTTACCACTTCTTTCTAACGCATGGTCAGTATTAGAAACGGTTCCGATGGTAGCCTTACAGGTTACAAGAATCATTCTAACTTCACTAGAAGGCAATTTGATAGATGCATACTTGCCATCTCGTGCTACGAGTTGAGCATATGCACCAGCGCTACGAGCCATCACTGCACCTTGAGAGGGTCTTAATTCAATATTATGAATTATTGTACCTAATGGGATATCAGATAATGGCATTGAATTTCCGATTTCAGGAGCTATTTTATTTCCAGAAAGCAAAGATTGACCAACTTCCAATCCATTTGGAGCGACGATGTAACGTTTCTCACCATCAGCATACACTAGCAAAGCTATGCGTGCAGTACGGTTTGGATCGTACTCAATCGAAACCACTTTGGCAGGAACACCATCTTTGTCTCTTTTGAAATCAATAACTCGATATCTTCTTTTGTGACCACCACCTATATATCTCATTGTCATCTTACCGGAGTTATTTCTACCACCGGTTTTTTTCATTGGTCTTAACAATGATTTTTCAGGTTTGTCTGTAGTAACCTGCTCAAAGGTATTAAGAATCTTATGCCTTTGACCAGGAGTTACAGGTCTTAATTTACGTACAGCCATTTTCTAATTAAATATTGCTATAAAAATCTATTTTATCCCCATCAACTAAAGTAACGATCGCTTTCTTAAAAGAAGCAGTTCTTCCTTCAATTGCACCAGCCTTAGTAAAACGACTCTTCTTCTTACCTTGATAATTCATGGTATTAACTGCCGCTACCTTAACATTGTACATTGATTCAATTGCCTTTTTAATTTCGATCTTCTTCGCTCTGCGATCCACGACAAATCCAAAGCAATTTAGTTTTTCGCTTTGGGCTGTCATCTTCTCGGTAACGATCGGTTTGATTAAAATTTCCATCTTTTAAACTTAATTTAGTTTAAACATTTCATCGAGCCCTTTTACGGAGCTCTCTACAAATAACAAAGTTGAAGCTTTCATAATATCGTAAGTTGCAAGGTCAGAAACACGTACAACTTCAACATTCTTCAAATTACGAGAAGACAAATATATGTTTTTATTGTCTTCGGCTAACACCAAAAGCACTTTTTTATCAGATACTTTCAGGTTTTTTTGAAGTTCAACAAAACTTTTTGTCTTAACAGCTTCAAAATTGAAATCTTCGATAATTAACAAACCATCATTTTGAGCTTTTAAACTTAAAGCTGATCGACGAGCTAATTGCTTTAATTTCTTATTCAATTTGAAACTATAGTTTCTTGGACGTGGACCGAATACTCGTCCTCCCCCTCTGAACACAGGCGATTTAATGCTACCCGCACGAGCTGTACCAGTACCTTTTTGTTTCTTTATCTTCTTAGTACTACCTGAGATCTCAGCTCTTTCTTTCGATTTGTGAGTTCCCTGACGTTGGTTAGCTAAATACTGCTTAACATCTAGGTAAATAGCGTGTTCGTTTGGTTCAATTGCAAAAACCGAGTCGTTCAACTCAATTTTCCTGCCTGTATCTTCTCCAGATTTATTTAAAATAGTTAATTCCATTACTTTTCAATAATTACGTATGAACCTTTAGACCCTGGAAGAGATCCTTTAACTAATAATAAGTTGTTCTCAGGAATAACCTTAAGAACCTGAAGGTTTTCCACCTTCACAGTGTCCCCACCCATACGTCCGGCCATTCTCATGCCTTTAAATACGCGAGCTGGGTAAGATGCAGCACCAATAGAACCTGGAGCACGCAAACGGTTATGCTGACCGTGTGTCTGTCCTCCTACTCCGCCAAAACCATGACGTTTCACTACCCCTTGAAAACCTTTACCTTTTGATATACCTGTGATATCTACAAAAGTAGACTCCTCAATAATATCAATTGTAATAAGATCTCCTAACTTGTACTCAGCTCCAAAATCGCTGAATTCAACAAGTTTTTTCTTAGGGGTTGTGTTTGCCTTTTTAAAGTGCCCATCTAGCGCCTTCGTTGTTCGCTTTTCTTTCTTTTCGTCGAAAGCCAACTGAAGTGCTTCGTAACCATCAGTTTCAATAGTTTTGATCTGGGTTACAACACATGGACCTGCCTCAATGACAGTGCATGGAATATTTTTTCCCTCGGCACTGTAAACGGAAGTCATTCCGATTTTTTTTCCAATTAATCCTGGCATTTTTCTTTATTTTTTTAAAAATAAATGTAACAGTTTATCAAACTTTAATTTCTACTTCAACTCCACTAGGCAACTCTAGTTTCATAAGAGCATCAATTGTACTTGCAGTTGAACTGTAAATATCAATTAGACGTTTGAATGAAGAAAGTTGAAACTGCTCTCTTGATTTCTTGTTCACGAAAGTTGAACGAAGAACGGTAAAAATTCTTTTGTGAGTTGGAAGTGGAATAGGACCACTTACTACCGCACCTGTAGCCTTAACTGTCTTAACGATTTTCTCAGCTGAGTTATCAACCAAGTTATGATCGTAAGATTTCAGTTTAATTCTAATTTTTTGGCTCATATTATTTAATATTATACGATAAAACTATAGTAATTCAACTTTACCCTTGGCTTTTTCAACCACTTCTTTTGCAATACCTTTTGGCACCTCAGCAAAATGATCAAATTCCATAGAAGAATTTGCTCGACCAGAGGATAAGGTTCTCAATACAGTAACGTATCCAAATTGCTCTGACAATGGTACTGTAGCATTAACAACACGTGCTCCATGCTTAGACTCCATTCCTTCAATCTGACCTCTACGCTTATTCAAGTCACCAATGATATCTCCCATGTATTCTTCAGGTGTGATAACTTCAATTTTCATGATAGGCTCAAGAAGTACCGGTTTCGCTTTTGAACAAGCTTCTCTGTATCCTTGCTTAGCAGCCAATTCAAACGAAAGCTGATCAGAATCTACCGGGTGGAAAGATCCGTCAAGCAACTCAATTTTTAATGAATCAACAGTATAACCTGCCAACACACCATTCTTCATTGCTTCTTTGAAACCTTTCTGTACAGATGGGATAAATTCCTTAGGGATATTACCACCTTTAACCTTGTCTACAAACTGTAGTCCTTCTCCTTCAAAATCAGCATCCACTGGAGACAAGTTGAAAATAATATCAGCAAATTTACCACGACCACCAGACTGTTTCTTAAATACCTGACGGTGATTAACAGTTCCGGTAATAGCTTCTTTGTATGCAACCTGAGGTGCACCCTGATTACACTCTACCTTGAATTCACGTTTCAAACGGTCAACAATGATATCTAAGTGAAGCTCACCCATACCACTAATAACTGTTTGTCCTGATTCTTCGTCAGTTTTCACGTGAAAAGTTGGATCTTCTTCAGCTAATTTAGCCAATGCCATTCCCATCCTATCAAGATCCTTCTGAGTTAAAGGCTCAATAGCAATACCAATTACTGGCTCTGGAAAATCCATCGATTCCAACTCGATTTGAGTTTCCTTTTGACACAATGTATCACCAGTTCTGATATCTTTAAAACCAACACATGCACAAATATCACCTGCTTCAACACGATCAATCGCATTTTGCTTGTTTGAGTGCATTTGGTATAAACGCGAAATGCGTTCTTTGTTACCTGTTCTAACATTATAAACGTAAGAACCTGCATCAATAGATCCAGAATACAAACGAGTAAATGCCAAACGACCTACAAACGGGTCAGTAGCAATTTTAAATGCCAAAGCCGCCAAAGGCTCATCAACAGAAGGTTGTCTTGAAACAACTTCATCTGTTCCGGGAACTTTACCAACAATAGCATCAACATCTAATGGAGATGGCAAGAATGTAATAACAGCATCCAACAAACGTTGAACACCTTTATTTTTAAATGCCGAACCACACAACATTGGAACAATGTCCATAGCAATAGTAGCTTTACGAATCACATTTAAAAGCTCCTGCTCAGTAATAGAATCCGGATCCTCGAAGAAACGCTCCATCATATCTTCATCATGCACTGCAACAGCTTCTACAAGTGTCTCTCTCCACTCATTAGCTTCTTCAACCAAGTAATCAGGAATATCCTCTAACGTATAATTAGTTCCGTTCTCGTCATCATACCAAATAACAGCTTTCATTGCGATCAAATCAACCACACCTTTAAAACTTTCTTCAGTTCCGATAGGAATTTGAACAGGAATTGGATTCGCTCCTAATTTCTCTCTTACTTCACGAACAGCCTTGTAAAAATCAGCACCTGAACGGTCCATTTTATTTACAAAACCCATACGTGGTACTTTATATTTATCAGCTTGTCTCCAAACCGTTTCTGATTGTGCCTCAACACCACCAACTGCACAAAAACATGCAACAGCTCCATCCAACACACGCAATGATCTCTCTACCTCAACGGTAAAATCAACGTGACCCGGAGTATCAATAATATTTACCTGATACTTTTCGCTGTCGTAATTCCAAAAACAGGTAGTTGCAGCAGAAGTAATTGTAATACCTCTCTCTTGCTCTTGCTCCATCCAGTCCATTGTAGCCGCACCATCATGCACCTCACCAATTTTGTGAGAAACTCCGGTATAATACAAAATACGCTCAGTGGTAGTTGTTTTACCGGCGTCGATGTGCGCCATGATACCAATATTTCTGGTGAATTTTAAATCTCTCTTTGCCATATTCTTTAAGAATCGCTTAACAGTTATTAAAATCTAAAGTGAGCAAAAGCACGGTTAGCTTCAGCCATTCTATGTGTATCCTCTTTCTTCTTGTAAGCTCCACCTTCTTCATTGTATCCACCAAGAATTTCCGCAGACAATTTTTCAGCCATAGATTTACCAGATCTTTTGCGTGCAAAAAGAATCATACTTTTAATAGCGATTGAAACTTTTCTTTCAGGACGAATCTCTGTAGGAACTTGAAAGGTTGCTCCACCTACGCGTCGGCTCTTAACCTCTACTGCTGGAGTAATGTTTTCTAAAGCTTTTTTCCAAATCTCAAGTGGAGATTTCTCTAGCTTTTCTGTTTTCGTTTTAACGATTTCTAAAGCATCATAAAACACTTTAAAGGAAAGGTTTTTCTTTCCATCAACCATTAAGTCATTAACAAATCTTGTTACCAAAACGTCATTAAACTTTGGATCTGGTAATAAAATCCTTTTTTTTGGTCTTGACTTTCTCATTTTCTCTTAGTTTACGAGTTATCCGTTGTAGCTGCCTGGTTCAGTCTTCAAAAATCTCACGATCATTTACTCAACTTAATAGAGAACAACACATAAACATTAACTCACAGTTTTAAAAACTAGAATTAATTACTTTTTAGCTTTTGGTCTCTTAGTACCATACTTAGAACGACGTTGTTTACGACCTTCTACTCCTGAAGCATCAAGAGCACCACGAACAAGGTGATATCTTACCCCTGGAAGATCTTTTACACGACCACCTCTAATCAAAACGATCGAGTGTTCCTGTAAGTTGTGTCCTTCTCCTGGAATGTAAGCATTCACTTCTTTTCCGTTAGTCAATCTAACACGGGCAACTTTACGCATAGCCGAGTTAGGCTTCTTAGGTGTAGTCGTATACACACGAACACAAACCCCTCTCCTCTGTGGACAAGAATCCAATGCCGGAGCCTTGCTTTTATCGATAAGCTTGGTTCTTCCTTTTCTAACTAACTGTTGAATTGTAGGCATATTAACAATTACTTTTTTAATTAAATATTTTTAACAATTTGGTTTGCAAAGGTATTATTTATTTTATAAAATCAGCAATTCAGCCATGTAATTTTATAAAACCCCTTTAAATCAGCGCACAAAGGTAAGAAAAGCCTTTAGAAAAGACAAGTTATTCTCTATCAAAAAAATATGCTATTTGAGTTTATTTTAAAAAGAGCCGTGCCTCCCAGTAAAATTAAGGAGTAAAAGTTAAAAATACGATCAAAATTTATAGATGTCAATTTTTATGTCCTTCGATCCCTTAATGTATATTGTATCTAACTAAAAAGTTAATTAATTTAGAAAACCTTATGAGTCAAAATGAAGTTTTATCAACTTCAAACCCAAAATAAATACATTTTTTTCAAACCAAAAAAAATACCATTATGAAAGTGTATCAATCAAATGAAATTAAAAACATCGCCCTCATTGGCAATGCCGGCTCGGGTAAAACTACCCTTGCTGAAGCAATGCTATTTGAAGGCGGTGTTATTACAAGACGCGGAAACGTGGAAGATAATAGCACCGTTTCTGATTACAACCCTGTAGAACACGAATATGAGAACTCTGTTTTTTCAACGGTTCTTTACTCAGAGTGGTTAGGAAAGAAGATTAATTTTATAGATACTCCCGGCGCAGATGATTTTTCCGGAGGAGTTATTTCAGCCCTCAATGTTGTTGATACAGGTTTAATGCTTATTAATGCCTTAAATGGTGTAGAAGTTGGTACCGAAATTATAGGACGTAGAGCCGCAGCTTTAAATAAACCTTTGATATTTGTTGTTAATCAACTCGATCATGACAAAGCTAATTTTGAGTTATGCATCGAATCGGCCAAAACAAATTTTGGCAGTAAAGTTTCAATCGTACAGTATCCCGTAAACGTTGGCGTAAATTTTAATGCTCTTATTGATGTACTAAAAATGAAAATGTATCAATGGGGTCCTGACGGAGGAGAACCGGAAATACTTCCTATACCGGACTCTGAAATTGATAAAGCCAATGAACTGCACAATGAGCTTGTTGAATCGGCTGCAGAAAATGATGAAGACTTGATGGAACTTTTTTTTGAAAAAGGGACTTTAACAGAAGATGAAATGCGAACCGGAATGAAGAAAGGAATGATCGCGTGTGATTTCTTTCCTGTTTTCTGCGTTTCAGCCAAAAAAGATATGGGCGTACGTCGATTAATGGAATTTATTGGAAACATCGTTCCATTCGTAACAGAAATGCCTGCTATACCAACAGTAAGCGGAAGAGAAGCAAAATGCGACCCCAATGCCCCAACTTCAGTTTTCGTATTCAAAACATCCATTGAGCCCCACATTGGAGAAGTAAGTTACTTTAAAGTTATATCAGGAAGAATTAAAGAAGGTGACGATTTAATCAATATAAATAACAACATAAAAGAGAGAGTTTCTCAACTGTATGTTATTGCAGGTAGAAACAGAGAGAGAGTTAGTGAGCTTGTTGCCGGCGATATAGGCGCAACTGTAAAATTGAAAAACACGAAAAACAATCATACATTAAATTGTAAAGATTGTGATTTTGTATACAAAGACATCCAATTTCCTGAACCAAAGTACAGAACCGCTGTAAAAGCTAAAGATGATGCTGATGATGAGAAACTAGGAGAACTTCTGCATAGAATGCATGAAGAAGACCCTACAATAACAATAGAATATTCAAAAGAACTAAAACAAATTATATTACACGGACAGGGCGAATTCCATATGAACACCCTTAAATGGAGATTGAGTCACAACGATCATATTGAGATTGAGTTCCTAACTCCTAAGATTCCTTATCGAGAGACTATCACCAAACTTGCTCAGGCAGATTATCGCCACAAAAAACAATCAGGAGGTTCTGGTCAATTTGGAGAGGTTCATATGATTATTGAGCCATATACTGAAGGAATGCCCGATCCGACAATGTACAAAATAGATGGTAAAGAGATGAAGGTAAACCTGCGTGGTACTGATGTAACTAATTTAAGCTGGGGTGGAAAATTAGTTTTCTGCAACTGTATAGTTGGAGGTGCTATAGATACTCGTTTTCTTCCAGCCATTCAAAAAGGTATTATGGAAAAAATGGATGAAGGCCCCCTTACAGGATCTTATGCCAGAGATATCCGAGTGGTTGTTTATGATGGTAAGATGCACGCTGTTGATTCAAATGAAATTTCGTTTAGACTAGCTGGCCGACATGCTTTTAGCGCCGCCTTTAAAAATGCAGGCCCAAAAATCCTCGAACCAATATATAATATTGAAGTATTGGTGCCTGAAGATCGAATGGGTGATGTAATGAGTGATTTACAATCTCGTCGTGCAATGATTATGGGAATGGAAGCTGAAAAAGGATTTCAAAAGATTCTAGCCAAAGTTCCTTTAAAGGAAATGAACAAATACTCAACTACTTTAAGTTCTTTAACCAGAGGTCGAGCTCAATTCACCATGGAGTTTGACACCTACGAAAAAGTTCCAAACGAAGTTCAGGTTGAACTTTTAGCAGCTTATCAAGAAGAAACTGCTGAAGCATAAAAAAGAAAAGGCCTCGAATGAGGCCTTTTTCTATTTATAATTCTTATATCTCAACATCCTATTTTCTGATCAGCATAAAAGAGCCTTTCTTAGTATATTTCTTTTTTTGTTCTTCCCTACCCGTTGCAGTAATCACATAAAAGTAGGTTCCCGGAGTTGCCCATTTCCCATTAACTTTTCCATTCCAGCCTCCTTCAGGATCTTTCCATTCGTATACGACTCTTCCCCATCGGTTAATAATTGTTGCACTAAAACTTTTCAATGACTGAGATTTTACTCTAAAAATATCATTCCTACCATCTCCATTAGGGGTAAATACATTTGGAACCTGCACCAAAGAAGTATCCACTACAATTGGTGTTCCTTCTTTTTTAAAATTAAATTCGTCGATACATGTTCCATCAACATTTTCTGACGAAGCTATTAGTTTCACAAAATAATTTCCAGGATGTAAATATGTATAATCAATAGGCCCCTCATCAGTAATTATTCCATCAACAAGAAGACTATCCTCAACAGTAGTGGCATTTGCAATACGATCAAAATCCTGATAAAGGAACCATTCAAAATCATCAGCATTCACAGATTTATTATCAAAAGCAACTTCCAACGGGGCTTCACCAGCCATCGGATCAACAGAAAATTCTGCTTTTACTTTATCAGTAGAAGTCATTATTGTCACTGACTCAAAAACACAATTGTATTGATCTTGTACAACAACAACATATGGCCGTTCGCCTTCAAAGGCTTCCAAATCGATAAAACTTTTGTTTGTTTGTAAATAGGGCAACACACCTAAACTTTCAGCGGCACTTAAAATTACCTCCGAATTTCTCAGCATAGAAAATTTCACAACCCGATCAGTAGTTTCATCCAGAACACTTTTCAAATCATTTGGATTACCTGATCGAATATCATTATACTTTAAATCAACCGGAAGAAATGATGCCACAAAATGCAATCCCACACAATCCATTAATATCAGTGTTAAACTTGGGTTCGCATTAGCATTATTCAACACCCACGCCTGATCTTCAAATGTTTCCAATCCTTTTTCAACAACTACCCTATATAGTCCATCAGAAAGATTTGTAAGAACAGACTCACTCTGATTATTCTCAATAATTACCGGAATTGTAAAATCAGCTGCACCTGAATCCCATTTCATCCATGTGAAAGTCCAACCTGAGGTTCCATCATTAGAGACTGCTTTTAATTCACCAACACCGGCACCTATATTATCACAAAAGACAAAAATATCATCCTGTGGGGGACTCGTATAATGAGTTGCGGAGCTATAACTAGCTGTTGGTGCAGTAATCTGCGAGAAAATCGGATTAGACAAGACTGCAAATATCACAAGAAGTGCACAGCGAAAAATTGTCATCGAATCTATTAAGTTGGACTTAATTCTCATAGTGATGTATGAATAGTTTTATGATATATCTGGAATTACAATATTAAAAAAATTAAGCCGTTTTTTCTATTATTAAACAATTATCTTTATTTGCGAAATACCTACTAAAGGATAAACAAAACCAGCAAAAGGCTGTAGTAAGGCCTTTGATGACACCTCATTAGAACACTAGTTTACTTCACACTAAATGCTTTTTATGGAGTAATATTCAAAAAAAAGACAAAAATTACAGTTCAAATATTAATTTTGAGCTTCGAAATAATTGGAAAGATAAAGAATGGAATATTTAAATGAGTTAAATCCGGTACAACGAGAAGCCGTTGAGAATATTAATGGAGCATCGCTGATTATTGCCGGAGCCGGATCGGGCAAAACAAGAGTTTTAACCTATCGAATTGCCCATCTTCTAAATCAGAAAATTCCTGCCTACTCCATTTTAGCTTTAACTTTTACCAATAAAGCCGCACGGGAAATGAAAGAGAGGGTCGGTAATCTTGTCGATCAACAACAATCTCAATCGCTTTGGATGGGAACTTTTCACTCCATATTTTCGAAAATATTACGATACGAAGCCGAGCATTTGGGTTTTGATTCTAATTTTACGATTTACGATACTCAAGATTCGCGCAATCTGCTTAGAGCTATTATCAGAGAAATGCAGCTTGATGATAAGGTATATAAGGCGAATGAAGTTTTGAATCGAATTTCATCAGCAAAAAATAATTTGGTCACCGCTAATTCATATGCTCAAAACTCCGGCATTCAAAAAATTGACTCGAGCAATCGCCGGCCGCTAATTTTTGAAATTTACAAAAAATACAGTCAGCGATGCCGGCAAGCCAATGCGATGGATTTTGATGATCTTTTATTGCAGACCAATATTCTTTTTAAATCCAAACCTGAAATATTAGCCAAGTACCAAAACAAATTTAAATACATTTTGGTTGATGAGTATCAGGATACCAATTACTCTCAGTATTTAATTGTAAAAAAGCTTGCCGAAAACCATAAAAACGTATGTGTTGTTGGTGATGACGCCCAGAGTATCTATTCTTTTCGCGGTGCAAAAATTGAAAATATACTCAATTTTAAAAACGACTATCCAAAATACAAGCTTTATAAATTAGAGCAGAATTACAGATCGACACAAAATATTGTGAATGCGGCAAATAGTGTTATTCATAAAAACCTCGATCAGATAAAAAAAGTATCTTTTTCGGAAAACGAAGAAGGAGAAAAGATAAAAGTTGTTAAAGCACTTACCGATCACGAAGAGGGGTACATTGTTGCCAATGCCATTTACGAGGAAAGAATGCGTGAGCATCTTCAATATCAGGATTTTGCTATTCTATACAGAACCAATGCTCAATCGCGGATTTTTGAAGAATCATTACGCAAACTAAATTTGCCCTATAAAATATATGGCGGACTTTCTTTCTATCAGAGAAAAGAAATTAAGGACTTGCTTTCCTATTTCCGCATGACGGTAAACCCTAATGATGAAGAAGCAATTAAAAGGGTGATTAACTATCCCAAAAGAGGAATTGGAGATACTACCGTTAACAAACTGCAGGATGCTGCCACCCAAAACGGATGCAGTATTTGGGATGTGATTTGCGGTCTGAACCAAAGACCCTATGGAATCAACTCCGGAACCATCTCGAAACTGATGAAATTTGCAGCTTTAATCACTGATTTTCAGAAAAGACAAGATACCGACACAGCTATCGACCTTGCGAATTACGTTGCCAAAACAACAGGTATTGTCCATGATCTTTATAATGACCGATCGCCTGAAGGAGTCTCCCGACATGAAAACATTCAGGAGCTGTTAAACGGAATTCAGGAATTTACACAAAACTCATTGGAAGAAGGCAACGAATTGCAATTGGCCAATTATCTGGAAGATGTTGCACTGTTAACCGATCAGGACAAGGATAAAGATGAAGATCGGAACAAAGTGACCTTAATGACCATTCACTCGGCAAAAGGTCTGGAATTTTCGCACTTACACATAGTAGGATTAGAAGAAGATTTATTTCCTTCGCAGATGGCTACCAGCACTCAGCATGAATTAGAAGAGGAACGCAGGCTGTTTTATGTTGCTTTAACCAGAGCCGAAACAAAAGTCACCTTATCGTTTGCCAAATCGAGATACAAATGGGGAAACATTAGTTATCCCCGGCCAAGTCGTTTCATCAATGAAATTGATGAGAAATTTATGGATCTTCAATATGAATCGGAGCCTGATTTTTCGGGAGCCGGAAATGAAAACTTACAAAGCAGAACCGATTCTGAAATCGTAAATCAACCAAAAAAATTCGAAGCAAAACAAAGTTTCTCATCGAAACCAAAACTAAATCAACCCATTACTCGTAACAATACAAGTAGTAGTCAGGCTAATGATCCTAATTTTATCCCTTCCAATCCAGAACAAATACAACCAGGTATGATTGTAGAGCATCAGCGCTTTGGCAAAGGAAAAGTTTTGCAAATGGAAGGAAGCAAACCAAACATCAAAGCAACCGTGTTCTTTCAAAATGTAGGTCAAAAACAGTTACTGCTAAAATTCGCAAAACTTAAAATTGTAGGATAAATACGCTAACTATTTGTATTGAAAGAAGAAATCTGTTACATTTGCCTTGAGTTCTAAGATTTTCTGTAGTTGTTTAATTCGTTAAAAACAATTCATTAAAGCTTCTTTTCTACTTCGTTTAGTAAAACCAGTGAAATCTTAGATTCTTCAATAGTACTTATAACTATCTTCATTTTTTTGTGCTATTGCGTTGCATTCTTACAAGTTTGCCAAAATTACCTATCGTATAAAAAAAGTTATTACCAGATTAAAACAACAACAAAATAAATGGATTATAATTCGAGCAGGAAATATCTAATTCTTCCTGAATATGGACGAAATGTTCACAAAATGGTAGATTATGCCCTAACTGTTGAAGACAGGGCTCAGAGAAACCATGTGGTAAAAAGTATTATTGCCATTATGGGAAATATGTATCCTCACCTTAGAGATGTTAGTGATTTTAGACACAAACTGTGGGATCATATAGCCATCATGTCTGATTTTAATTTAGACATCGACTCGCCTTACGAAGCCCCTACAAGGGAAAAGTTAGCTGAAAAACCTGATCGATTGCCTTACAGCACTAAAAGAATAAAGTATCGTCATTATGGCCGTACGGTAGAAGTTTTAATTGCAAAAGCCATCGCACTTGAAGATCCGAAGGAAAAAGATGCTCTCATAATAATGATTGCCAATCACATGAAAAAATCATTCCTTAATTGGAATAAAGACAGTGTTCCTGACGAGAAAATATTTAAAGACCTGGTTGCATTATCAAAAGGAAAACTTGAAATTCCTGAGCGATTAAAATTAGCCGAAGTCAAGGAAAGGGAATTCGTTCAGAAAATTAAAAAGAAAAAAAATCCAAGAACTGATAATCGAAACGACAATAAAAACGATCATCGAAAGTTCAATAAACCAAGAGCATAAAACAAAAACCGGTTCCATACCGGTTTTTTTTATGTCAAGACCAGTCTGCATTCTCTTTTCCAAACGTTTTTTATAATTATCTTTAACCTTTATACACAATAAAAATAGCAACCAATGAGCACTTTCGAAATTATTGGAGGTAAATCGTTAAAGGGAGAATTAACCCCGCAAGGGGCAAAAAATGAAGCCCTTCAGATTTTATGCGCCACTCTTTTAACTGAAGAAAAGGTAACCATCCACAACATACCAAACATACTCGATGTTAATAAGTTAATCGAATTGCTGTCGGAACTTGGAGTTAACGTTAGTCAGGAATCTAAAAACACTTATTCTTTCGAAGCAAAAAATATTAATCTTGACTATCTAAATTCTCCTGAATTCGCAAGCAAGGGATCGTCATTAAGAGGGTCAATAATGATTATCGGCCCTTTATTGGCACGATTTGGCAAAGGATATATTCCTCGCCCGGGAGGAGACAAAATCGGAAGACGACGTCTGGACACACACTTTTTAGGCTTTGAAAAATTAGGTGCCAAATTCAATTTTAATCAGGATGAAAATTTCTATCGTGTTGAAGCCAAAGAATTAAAAGGCTGCTATTTACTCCTCGACGAAGCCTCAGTTACCGGAACTGCAAACATTATTATGGCTGCAGTAATGGCCAAAGGCACAACAACAATATACAACGCGGCCTGTGAACCTTACATACAGCAATTGTGTAAAATGCTGATATCGATGGGTGCAAAAATAAACGGTGTTGGTTCGAATCTTTTATCGATTGAAGGAGTTACCTCTTTATGTGGATGTGAGCATAGAATTCTTCCGGATATGATTGAAATAGGCAGTTTTATTGGACTTGCGGTAATGACTAAATCCGAAATTACAATAAAAGATGTTGCCTACCACGAACTAGGGATGATTCCTGGTGCATTTAAACGCTTAGGTGTGAAAATGGAATTAAGAGGCGACGATATTTACATTCCAAAGCAGGAAAATTATCAAATTGAAACCTTTATCGACGGTTCAATTCTTACGATTGCAGATGCTCCCTGGCCAGGGCTTACTCCGGATTTACTAAGTGTATTTCTTGTTGTAGCAACCCAAGCAAAAGGGAGTGTATTAATTCATCAAAAAATGTTCGAAAGTCGTTTGTTCTTTACGGATAAACTAATCGACATGGGAGCTCAGATCATTCTTTGCGATCCGCACAGAGCTACTGTTATTGGTTTAAATCAAAGACAGGGTTTACGACCAACAACCATGGTTTCTCCGGATATCAGAGCAGGTGTTGCCCTTCTTATTGCTGCACTTTCTGCCGATGGAAAAAGTACAATTCATAATATAGATCAGATAGACAGAGGTTACGAAAACATTGACCTGCGATTGAATGCAATTGGTGCCAGCATAAAAAGAATCAGTAATTAACTATTTATTAACATTTTAAATAAGGATATCTAATTAATTTAGAGGAATAGAAATTGTTAGTTACAGTTAAAATTATGAATTATGAAAAAAATAAAATTAAGCTTGATATTATTCTCCTTTCTTTTTTCTTTATCCGCATTTGCTGGGACGTTAAAATCTGCTGAAGGAAAAAATATAAAAGAAGGCTATGAAATTGGTGATAAATTACCGGATATTACAGCAAAATCAATCGCTGGAAACGACATAAAATTAAGTTCATTGGAAGGCAAATTGGTTTTAGTTGATTTTTGGGCTTCATGGTGTCCTCCCTGTCGTGCAGAAAACCCTAGAATTGTAGACGCATACAATAAATTTAAAGACGCCAGTTTTAAAAATGGAAAAGGCTTTACAATTTATAGTTTTTCTCTTGATACCAAACAAGCAAACTGGAAAGCGGCAGTAGCTAAAGATAAACTTGACTGGGATTATCACGTTAGTGAACTTAAGGGGTGGCACTCTCCTACATCCAACAAATTTGGCATTAACTCAATCCCGTCCAATTTTTTAATTGATGGGAATGGAATTATACTAGCGAAAAACCTAAGAGGTGAAAAATTAGAATTAATTCTTCAATACTATCAAAAAAAGTAATAATCTCTATGATATATAATGCGCCATTCATGAATTTGAATGGCGTTTTTTAATCCTGATATGTCATTAAAAACATCTTAATCTCTTCAACACAGAAGCCTTTACTTTCAATCCACTTAATAGCTTTATCCTCCCGACTAAATACATGTGTCTTTAAATTTGTATCCCTTAAATAAAAAGAAAAGACATACGCTCTTACAATTTGTCCAAACTTAGGACTAACAATCACTGCATTATACTTATACTTTAATTTACAGGTGAGCTTACGAATTGCATTATTTATTATTAAAGCTATTTCAGGTGATGATATAATTATATCGCTCAAATCGCAAACAGACGCCAGGTCTTTGTAAGAATACTCTTCCAACATTTGATCAATTGCACTGGAAAAAAAATAAGCAGCCTCCACGTCCTGCATTCCCATAACCTTAAGATACGCTACATTAGAGTATACTCGAATACAAAAATCATCATTATCAATTACAATTTTCATCCTGGCAAATTTTCGGTTATTATCGCACTCTTATTTAACAGCCTAAAACCTAAATATAAGATTTCCGAAAGAATTTCGAACAATTTATTTGAATAATGCTACATTTTGGAGTAGTAGGACACAAAACTCCCAACATAGGCTTATCGATTAATAATCACAACATACAATAAGGCACCCTCATTTTGCAAAAAAAATAAAAATGAAAACTTATAATTACAAATTCTATCTTTGTGCCAATTTGTCGGAAGGCAGCACATTGGCAGACTATTTGTATTTATTGCCGGGTAATAAAAACTAAAACGATAAAAATCATTGAAAAATGACAAAAGATAAAAGCAAATCAAACAAAGAAGAATTGAAAGACAAAGATATAGAAACTACTGAAAACCAAACAGTAGAAGAGACCTTCGAAAAGGAAGAGTCAAAGATTGAAGAAAATAAGGAAACCAAGAAAACCAAGAAATCTGCGAAAGAAAAAAAAACAGATGAACTTGCTGAATTAACAATCCAACTTCAGGATATTAGTGACAAGTATGTACGTTTGTCAGCTGAATTTGACAACTATCGTAAAAGAACTTTAAAAGAGAAGATGGAACTGACCAAATCGGGCGGAGAAAAAATTCTTATCAACATTCTTCCTGTAATGGATAACTTTGAACGCGCCTTGCAATCAATCGATGCAGCAAAAGACATCGATGCGATAAAAGATGGTGTTCATTTAATTTATGGCAATTTCAGAGAATTTGTCACTCAAAATGGAGTGAAAGAAATTGAAGCAGTAAATCAGGCTTTTGATACCGACATCCACGAAGCAATTACTAAAATCCCTGCTCCAACCAAGGAGCTGAAAGGAAAAGTTGTTGACTGTGTTGAAAAAGGATATTTCCTTCACGACAAGGTAATTCGTTTTGCCAAAGTTGTTGTAGGAGAATAAGGAAATTCAAAATATAAGCGGAGAAAAGATGTCAAAAAGAGATTATTATGAAGTGTTGGGAGTTTCCAAGTCAGCCTCGGAAGCCGAATTAAAAAAAGCATACCGTAAAAAAGCCATTCAGTTTCACCCGGATAAAAATCCGGATAACAAAGAAGCTGAAGAAAGTTTTAAAGAAGCAGCTGAAGCCTATGAAGTTTTAAGTAATCCTGAAAAACGTCAGCGATACGACCAATTTGGTCATTCGGGAATGAGCGGTTCAGCCGGAGGTGGTTTCGGTGGTGGTGGAATGAACATGGAAGATATTTTCTCTCATTTTGGCGACATCTTTGGTGGCGGTGGCGGCTCTTTCTTTGGCGGTGGATTTGGCGGTGGCGGCCGTAGCTCAAGAAGAGTAAACCGTGGCAGTAACCTGAGAGTAAAGGTTAAGCTGACATTAAAGGAAATTGCAGAAGGTGTTGAAAAGAAAATAAAGGTTAAAAAGCAGGTTGAATGTAAATCCTGTAAAGGTTCAGGAGCAAAAGACGGATCGTCATTTTCTACTTGTTCTACCTGTCATGGTTCTGGTCAGGTAACCCGAATTCAGAATACAATTTTGGGTCAGATGCAAACAGCTTCAACTTGTCCGACTTGTGGTGGTGAAGGAAAAATTATCACCAATAAGTGTACCCGTTGTGCCGGAGAAGGAATTGTACAGGATGAAGAGGTAATCACAATCAATATTCCTGCCGGAGTAGCCGAAGGAATGCAGCTGTCGGTTAGCGGAAGAGGAAATGCTGCCCGCCGGGGTGGAGTAAATGGTGATTTATTAATTCTTGTTCATGAAGAAGAGCATCCGGAATTAATTCGGGATGAAAACGATCTTTTATACAATCTGTTTATTAGTATTCCTGACTCGATATTAGGCACTGCTGTTGAGATTCCTACAATTGAAAACAAGGTGAAAGTGAAAATTGATGCAGGTACTCAATCTGGAAAAATTCTTCGATTAAGAGGCAAAGGTTTGCCTGATATTAATGGATACGGTAGAGGAGATTTACTGGTTAAAATTAATGTTTGGATACCGAACTCCATTTCCAAAGACGAAAAGAAAATTTTAGAGAAATTGCAAACCTCTGAAAGTTTTACGCCTAAGCCTACGGCTCATGAAAAAAGCTTTTTCAAAAAAGTGAAGAACTTTTTCGATTAAGAATTAAGATATAGAATCCATAAAGAAAGAGATCATCCAATACCAGGTGATCTCTTTTTTCATCTACCCAAATTGCAAACCCGAAGAGCAAATTCATGAACAAAACAGCAAACTTTCTGCTTCAGGTTGCGGGAATCCTGTTTCGAGAGTTCAGCGCCACTCTTTCCTCAGCAATCATTCTATATGATAAGGCATGCATTCTGTCTGGAGAGGCAAGTTTCTCCAAATCAGTAGCATGATTCCCTCTCAGTGTGGGAATATTCCTTTCGCCATAGGCAAGTTGCTGTGTTAAAAGAAGAAATTTCCCTCTAAAAGTGAGAACCATCCTTAATCAACGGGAAAAATTCCTATCCGAAAAGGGAAATTTATGAGTTAAACACAACCAAATCATATCCGAATATTTATCTGACTTTGATCAAAGCAATCAGTTATAAATTACATCGTACAAAACCAAATTAAAAACCTGTCCAATCTTCTTTACATCGATTTTATATGTTGGATTTCTCTAAATTGATTACTTTAGTTTCCAATTGAAATTTTAGTGTCACCAAACCAAAATATACATGGCATTTTTCGAAGCAAAAGACATCGTTAAACAGTACGCAGGGCACAAAGCTTTAAATAAAGTAAGTATCTCCGTTCCAAAAGGAAGTATTTTCGGTCTTCTGGGACCAAATGGTGCAGGAAAAACGACCTTAATCCGAATTATAAACCAAATAACCGGCCCCGACTCAGGAGTGGTTTTATTTAATGGGAATCCTTTAGTTCCCAATGATATTACCCGAATTGGATACCTTCCTGAAGAAAGAGGTTTGTATAAAAAAATGAAGGTTGGAGAACAGGCTGTTTACCTGGCTCAACTGAAAGGAATGAGCCAAAAGGAAGCGACAAAAAAGCTAAAGGTTTGGTTCGATAAGTTTGATATTCTTCAATGGTGGGATAAAAAAGTTGAAGAGCTCTCGAAAGGAATGCAACAAAAAATACAGTTTATTGTTACCATTCTGCATGAACCCGAATTACTGATCTTCGACGAACCATTTAGTGGTTTCGATCCTATCAACACCAATCTGCTTAAAAAAGAGATTCTGGAGCTTCGCGACAAGGGAGCAACCATCATCTTCTCTACACACAATATGGGATCTGTTGAAGAAATTTGTGACCACATTGCATTGATCAACAAATCGGAAAAAATACTGGACGGACCGGTTGACCAGATCAAAAAGAAGTATAGAACCAATACTTATGAACTAACTTATACCGGTGAATTTGACAAACTGGAGCAAGTTCTAAAATCGGATTTTGAAATTGTTGAGCAACAAAAAGGAGTTGAGCACAACACTCTTACCGTAAAATTAAATAATGGTTCTACATCCAATGAGTTATTGGCACAATTACTCCCCTATTTAAACATCGTTTCCTTTAGCGAAATCATTCCCAGTATGAATGACATCTTCATTCGCGTTGTGAATGAAAACAAAAAAATCTAACCCGAAACACCTTTAAAAATGAATAAAATTTTCATCATTATAAAAAGAGAATATCTTTCCCGAGTAAAGAAAAGATCATTCCTCATTTTAACCTTTTTAACCCCTGTGTTAATAGCCGGTATTTATGCATTCATGATTTGGATGATGCTTAAAGACGATACTGAGAGCAGAACTATTGCTGTGATTAATGAATCGCAATTAGTTGAACCGGTACAATCCAAGGACTTCACCACCTTCAAATACTTAAACAATACTAGTTTTGAAGATGCTAAAGCTCAAATGGAAGAGAAAGACTACTATGCAATTCTGCTGATTCCCGAAAATATTTTGGAGAGCAAAACGGCAGAATTATTCTCTTACAAACAGGTAACAATGGAGGTAAAATCGGAAGCAGGTTCACAACTTCGAGATCATATCGAGCAAATTAAACGATCAAAAATTATTGCTCAGGCTAATATGCCCGATTTAGAAGAGAAACTGGCTGCAACCAGAACTCCTATTTCCATGAAAACCATCAAATTTGGTGAAGGCGGAGAAGTAAAACAAAGCTCTACGGAAATTGCAATGGCCATTGGATTTATTTCCAGCTTCATTATATACATGTTCATCTTTCTGTATGGTGTGCAGGTAATGCGCGGGGTAATCGAAGAAAAAAGCAATCGAATTGTTGAGGTAATCATTTCATCGGTAAAACCATTTCAACTGATGATGGGAAAAATAGTTGGTGTTGCCATGGTTGGATTAACTCAATTCATTATGTGGGTAATTCTTTCCGGCATAATTATCACTATTGGTACTGCAGTAGTATTGCCAGGTGTTGATATGGATTCGTTACAGCAAGCTAAAACTCTTTCGGAATTGCCTCAGGGTGCCGCTTCATTAAATGCTGACCAATTAAAAATGGCTCAGGATTTACTGGGTACTTTTGACTTTGGATATGTTGCCGGAATTCTTGGTGCATTTGTCTTCTTTTTCCTTGGCGGCTATTTATTATATTCTGCACTTTTTGCCGCCGTTGGCAGTGCAGTTGATAATGAAACTGAAACACAGCAATTCATGCTTCCCATAACGATTCCTCTGATATTGGCTATGTATATCGGTTTTGCTGTTGCAAAAAATCCGGAAGGTAGTCTTGCCTTTTGGGGATCAATTATCCCATTAACCTCTCCGATAGTGATGCTTGTTAGAATTCCATATGGAGTTCCGGTATGGGAATTGTTACTCTCTATGGTAACACTAATCGGAACTTTCCTTTTTGTTACCTGGATTGCAGCAAAAATATATAGAACCGGAATTTTAATGTATGGAAAAAAAGTTTCCTACAAAGAAATTTGGAAATGGCTTCGCTATCATAATTAGAAAGAAACAAATAATGACCTTTGTAAATGCCTCATTTTATGAGGCATTTTTTACAAATAGATAACAGGCATGATCTTTGGAGAATCCTTAAACGTTAAAAAAACTTATTCATCGCAATAAGCCAATCAAAAATTGCAAGCCGAGAACAAAGTTTTTACTATCTTCGGTTTCAAATTGAATCTTGAAAAGTTAAATAGTTTTTTCAGGAAACACTAGCAAATCAGACAATTAACTCAACCAAATAGTAATTCATGCGAATTTCTGTAATAGATTTAGGAACGAATACATTTAATTTGCTTGTTGCAGAATGGGATGAAACCGGAATCCCAAAAATTCTGAACCGTTCAAAATACGCAACAAAAATAGGGAAAGGCGGCATCAACAATAATATAATTACTGATGAAGCAATTGAAAGAGCTAAAAATGCCTTTGATACGATAACAGAAATATCGAATCAATTTGAAGTATCAAAAACCCTTGCATTTGCCACCTCTGCAATTAGATCTGCCGAGAATGGTAACGAATTTGTAAAATTAATTGAAGAAAAATACCATGTCAATATCGAAATTATTTCGGGAGACAGAGAAGCCGATTTGATTTTTTCAGGAACAAAAAAAGCCATTGAATTAAATCATGAAGTTGTAGCAATTCTTGATATTGGTGGTGGCAGTAACGAGATTATAATTGCAAATAATGAAAAGATATTTTGGAAAAACAGTTATCCTTTAGGAATGACTCGTTTATTGGAGAAATTCAATCCTACAGATCCTATTAACAAAAATATGATAAGGGATATTGAAGAGTATCTCAAATCTCAGATGACTGATTTATTTGAAGCTCTGGACATCCACTCTGTAAAAACATTAATCGGTTCTTCCGGATCATTCGACACATTCAAACAAGTATTGGTAGCTAAGAGTCCTGAACTAAATGTCTTTCCAGCAACACATTTTGAAATTAAACTAAAAGATTTTTTCAAATTGCACCAATTATTTTTGGCTTCGAGTCTTGAAGAAAGAGAACAAATGCCGGGAATGGATCCTGTTCGTGTTGAGCTGATTGTTATCGCCAGTATCTTCATTAATTATCTGATTAAAGAATCAGGAATTAGTAAATTATTCCAATCTTCTTTTGCACTAAAAGAGGGTGCTCTTTTTGAGTTTATTGAAAAAAACAGCAGCCCTTCTGACGAAGACATAATTACAGAACAAAAAAAATAAGCATGTCAAAAATTCTGATCATCGACGACGAGAAAAGTATTCGTAACACTTTGAAAGAAATACTGAGTTACGAAGATTATGAAATAAGTCTTGCCGAAAATGGCCTTGAAGGAATTGAATTGGCTAAATCAGATGAATTTGATGTTGTTTTGTGCGACATAAAAATGCCACAAATGGATGGAATTGAAGTTCTTGAAAAAATACAAGAGCTTGGATTAGATATTCCTGTTATCATGATTTCGGGACATGGAAATATTGATACTGCAGTAGAATCCATTAAAAAAGGAGCTTTTGATTTTCTTGAGAAACCCTTGGATTTGAATCGTATTTTGATCACGATTCGAAATGCTATGGACAAATCAAAACTGATTACAGAAACCAAGGTTCTGAAGCGAAAAGTCAGTAAGAAATATGAAATGATTGGGTCTTCAGGAGTACTGGAATCAGTTAATAGTATGATTGACAAGGTTGCTCCAACCGATGCCAGAGTTCTGATTACCGGTTCAAACGGAACTGGCAAAGAATTGGTCGCTCACCGTATTCATGAACAAAGCAACCGTTCTAAATGTCCGTTTATTGAAGTGAACTGTGCGGCCATTCCTTCAGAATTAATAGAAAGAGAACTTTTCGGTCACGAAAAAGGATCATTTACTTCGGCAATTAAGCAACGTAAAGGTAAATTCGAATTGGCCGACGGCGGCACTCTTTTTTTAGATGAGATTGGTGATATGAGCTTATCTGCGCAAGCAAAAGTTCTACGTGCTTTACAGGAAAACAGAGTTACCCGCGTAGGTGGAGATAAAGAGATAAAGGTAAACGTTAGAGTTATTGCTGCCACAAATAAAAATTTAGCTGTAGAAATTGAGAACAACAATTTTCGGGAAGATTTATATCATCGATTGAGCGTTATCTTGATATCTGTGCCACCTTTAAACGACAGAACCGAAGATATACCGCTGCTGGCAAATCATTTTATTGAAACAATCTGCGACGAAATGGGTGTGCCTCAAAAAAGTATTGATGATGAAGCAATCAAAGAATTGCAAAAAATTAACTATACCGGAAACATACGTGAATTCAGAAATATAATTGAACGATTGATCATTCTAGGCCAGGAAAGAATTTCGGTAGAGGATGTAAAATCCTATACCAAATCTTCAAGCTGATCATGAGAACCGAATCTGATTTTATAGGACAAAGGGAAATTCCAAAAGATGCTCTTTGGGGAATTCATTCTCTTCGGGCCAAAGAAAATTTCCCCGACCAAACTGCTTTTCACAAAGAGTGGTTTATGGCCATTGGCATCGTAAAACAAGCTTGTTACAAAACTTATTCAAGCTTTTTAAAAGCGATACAGAACAAGTTTCCAAATGAGCAATTCCCCTTTCAATTGATCGAATCTCAATTAATTGAAGAATTAGAAAATGTCTCGATTGAAATTAATGAGGGAAAACATTTTGAACATTTTATAATCCCTGCAATTCAAGGGGGTGCCGGTACAAGCATCAACATGAATGTAAACGAAATAATTTCCAACCGGGCTCTTCAAAAAATGGGAAAACCTGCAGGATCATACCATGATATTGATCCTTTTGAACACGCCAACGTATTCCAGTCCACGAATGATGTTATTCCCACTTCTTTAAAAGTAGCGAGTATTCGTCTCTTACAAGAACTGGAAGAATCAATCAACACGCTTCGTATGGAAGTGGAAAAGACTGAAAGCAAACACCGAAATGTATTGCGACAAGCTTATACACAAATGCAAGCGGCAGTTCCTTCCTCTTACGATAAATTATTCAGCACTTATAACAATGCTCTTTCGAGAGATTGGTGGAGAGTTTCGAAATGCTTCGAACGGATAAAAGAAGTTAATTTAGGTGGCGGAGCCATTGGAACAGGCTTATCCATTCCACGATTTTTCATTATGGAAGTGGTTCCAAATCTTCAAAAATTAACAGGTCTACCTATTACCCGATCAGAGAATTTATCGGATGCGACCGCAAACCTGGATTCTTTTGTTGAAGTTCATGCTACGCTAAAAGCTCATGCTGTGAATTTGGAGAAAATGGTTTCCGATCTCCGTTTACTGGGATCTGATTTATTTGTGAACCGGGAAGTATATTTGCCACAAAAACAGGTCGGCAGTTCCATTATGCCCGGGAAAATAAATCCGGTAATTCCTGAATTTGTGATCAGTGTTGCTCATAAAGTTTACGCTAACGATCTGATGATTAGTAATCTTTCAGGACAGGGCTGTCTGGAATTAAATGCTTATTTACCTTCAATTGGTCATGCTTTACTTGACAGCATTAAACTACTGATTGCAGCCAACAACAGTCTGGTCAGGAATTTGTTTCGGAAATTGGAAATAAAAACCAATCCTCTCGAAGAAAGTATCCTGAAAAATCCATCTATAGCAACAGCTTTATCACCTTACATTGGCTATCATCAGGCAACCAAGCTTGCCAAAGAAATGAAAACCAACCAAATATCAATTCGAGAAGCAAATACCAAACTAAATTTAGTTACGGAAGAATTACTGAACAAACTAATTCTGCCGGAAGAATTGCTAAAAATGGGATTTCGTATTGGAGAAACTCTGAACAGATAACCGATTACTGATAACTGAAAAACAATGGGAAGAGAAAGACGTCCTCATATTGGAATTTTTGGAAGAAGAAACAATGGGAAAAGTACTCTCATCAATTTTTTGGCCGGACAAGATATTGCAATTGTTTCGGATGTTGCAGGAACAACAACTGATCCGGTAAAAAAGTCTTTTGAAATTACCGGATTTGGCCCGGTTATTCTGATTGACACGGCAGGAATTGATGATACCGGTGAGTTGGGAGAAAAGCGGATCACAAAAACCAATCAGATCATAAAAATCATAGATCTTGCTGTTCTTGTAATCGCTCAAAATACTTTTGGTGATTTTGAACTGGGGCTTATCGATAAATTCAACAAACAAAATGTTCTGTTCATAGCGGTGCACAACAAAGAAGATATTGAGCTTTTGAATCAGCAAACAACTGATTTATTGAAACAGTACGGATCAAAGGACATTCTTCATTTTTCCAATTGCAAAGCCAATATCGAACCTATCGTTAAAAGTATAAAAACAACAATTCCTGAATCGGCTTATACGACCCCTTCTCTCTTAGGTGATTTGATCTCATACGGCGACATCATTCTTTTAATAACTCCAATTGATATTGAAGCCCCTGAAGGCAGATTGATTTTACCGCAAGTTCAGGCAATAAGAGATATTTTGGATAATGATGCCGTGTGTATTGTTTTAAAAGAGCGGGAAATAGACGCGTTTTTACGAAAAACAGGAATTAAACCAAAGCTGGTTGTCACCGATAGTCAGGTATTTTTAAAAGCCGGAGCTTCCATTCCTTCTGATATTCCATTAACAAGTTTCAGTATTATGCTGGCACATTTTAAAGGAAATTTTAATGCATACTTAAAAGGAACACCAAAAATATCCAAACTGGTTGATGGCGACAAAATTATATTACTGGAAAGCTGCACTCATCACAGCTCTTGTGACGATATTGGAAGAGTGAAAATTCCTCGTTGGATTTCTAACTTTACCGGTAAGAAACTGGAATTCGTGGTAATTGCAGGTTTGGATGAAATCCCGGGAGAAATATCGGATTACGCTCTTTTGATTCAATGTGGCGGATGTATGATTACCCCAAAACAATTGGGTAATCGTCTGCAACCTGCCATAGATGCCGGAATACCTGTCACAAATTACGGAATGGCAATCGCCTACGTTCAAGGAATTTACAATCGAGCAGTTGCTCCCTTTGCAAAAATTGAAGATTCAAACTCAGACTATTTATAGCGAATTTTAGATAAAGTGATTGTACTATGAAAAAATTATTTGTTACATTTTTATTCCTATCAATCAGTATTTTAAACACTTACTCTCAAGAAAAAGAATTTGTACTAACAGGAATGATAGGAGGAATTCAGAACGAAACTCTGTTTCTTTATCAGGAAACCGGAGAAAATGTAATTCTTCTTGACTCTGTAATTACAAAAAACGGTGAATTCCAATTTACAGGAAAAACGGATCACGCATTTGCTGGACAACTCGGATTATCTAAAAACAGACGGGCAAAAATTTTCATATCTCCATCCAAAATGAATCTATTGGTTCATAAAGATGAGTTTAAACATAATTTCCTGATCAAAAAACTCACTGGCTCCAAAGCTCAAAACCGATACGAAGATTTTCAAGATAAATTGCAGAAGAACAATCAGCAAAAATTAAAAATAGCCAATGATCTTGATTTACCGGAAGTAAATTCCGATTCAATTAAAAAGAAAATGCTGCTTGCAGAGTACAAAAGACTAAATAAATTCAAGAAAGAATATTTTCACAATTATGCATCTTCTCCTGTTGTATCCTATTTAATTTTTCAGGAATATTTTGGCGCCAAATGCAGTTTAGACGATGTGAAAAACTACTTAAAAACTCTTAACATAGCCAATCCAAACGGAATTTATGTGAGAAATTTAAACAAACGTGTTGAAACAATTGAGCAGATTTTCACCAGAAACGAATTCCCTGACTTTAGCTCCATTACACTTAAAGGGCAAAAATACAATTTTGCAGACCGGAAAGCTCAGTATTACTTATTTTATATCTGGAGAGCCTGGACTCCGGATAAAAATGAACCGAATTATCAGGCTTTGGATCAATTACAGGTCAACTGTAAAGAAAATGGGATTGAACTGGTAAGCCTTATTCGAAATTCATCTTACAATCTGCTTCCTGTTAAAGGAACAAAAAAATGGAAACAGTGGCGGCCTGCTGCTGATTCCTCACATGAATACATCGAAATAGAGAGCATAGACAACAGTGTTGACCTTATTAAGTATCTGGATCGCCAATTTCACGCATTTTTAGTCAATCGAGAAGGCAAAATTATTTATCATCAGGATATTTTTGATACTGACTTACTGATATCTGAACTGACTAAGTTTGTTTCAAAGCCTTAAAGAGTTTATTTTAATTCTGATTAACTATATTTATCTGCTTGCTAACAAAAATAAAGCTGGATACGATACCCTATAATTTACTGAATTAGAACAGATAGTCCGAAGGAAAACTGTTCGGATTAATTCAAACATGAAGATGTGAAGAGGAAGGATTTGAATTATTTACAGGCTTCAAAGACATGGGAAATATTCTCTTTGTATGTTTGTACAAAGAAATAAATAGTAAAGAATGGACGATTTTATTAAAGTTACTGATGATTTAGGAAGAGAAGTAAACATACCTTTTCCTCCCAAAAGAATTATTTCTACGGTTCCATCCACAACCGAATTCCTATTTGATTTAGGATTGGGAGACCGGGTTATTTCCAAAACAAAATTTTGTAAATATCCGAAAGATCAGATCGCTAAACTCCCAAATATCGGAGGAACAAAAGATTTATACTTTGATAAGATTAACTTACTCGATCCGGATATAATATTTGCCAACGAAGAGGAAAACAGTAAGAATCAGATTGAAGCCTTGATGGACAAATTCACAGTTTATGTATGTAAAGTCCGCAATTACGATGAAGCTCTTCAAAACATACTGAATACCGGTAAAATTGTAGGAGCCGAACCCAAAGCATTTGAAATTGCCAATCGTATTCATACCAGTTTCTCGCAGTTGCCAATCAAGCAGCATTCGCAAACTGTACTTTATCTAATTTGGAAAGATCCGTATATGGCAGCAGGAAAAGATACATTTATCAATTCGATGATTGATAAATGCGGATTTAAAAATGCAATTGAAGATGCAGGTTCAAGATATCCACAACTAACTCATGAAGAAATTCAGGCACTTAATCCTGATCTGATCTTTTTATCATCGGAACCATTTTCTTTTACTCAAAAACACATACCGGAAATTCAGAACTTATTGCCAAATACAAAAATTGAACTGGTTGATGGTGAAATGTTTTCCTGGTTTGAATCTCATCTGCTTAAAGCAGGAAAGTATTTTAAGGATTTAATTCTAAAAATAAACTCTTAACCAAAGCAAAAATCATTACGATAATTCTTACTATTTTTGTTTAGTATTTAAAATCTATTTAATGAAACACATTGCCATATTCCCGGGTTCATTCGACCCTTTTACAGTAGGCCACGAATCAATTGTGACCAGAGCTTTGCCTTTATTTGATAAAATCATTATATGTATCGGATACAATTCAGAAAAAAAACAATTTTTCCCTATTGAAAAGCGAATACAGTGGATAAAAGAGGCATTTGAGAACAATCCAAAGATTGAGGTAGAAACATTTAGCGGATTAACGGTAGAATATTGTCAATCTAAAAATGCAAAATTTATACTACGCGGACTTAGAACTGCCGCCGATTTTGAGTACGAAAGAGCCATTGCTCAGATCAATAAAAAAATGGTTTACGAATTGGAATCCATATTTCTTTTAACCACCCCTGAACATACTCCTATTACTTCCACCATTGTAAGAGATATCATCCGCCACGGTGGAAATGCCTTGCAATTTTTACCCAAAGTGAAAGATCCAGAAGCCTATCAATACAACAAATAGCCTTATGTCTAAATTCATTAAAATTCTTATCATTGTTTCAATCCTTGCAGGTGCATGGATGCTAATCGCTCCCAATTACCTTAGAACCAGTCTAATTTATTGGTATGCCAACATTGATGACTATACCATCTTTGAAAATAGAGAAGTATCGGTAGAAAATGGTAAAGACTGGCCGGAAGATGCAGATTATAACGAATATACGCTTGATTCCTCAGATCGAAATTATCTTGAAGACAATGAAACCGTTGCTTTTTTGGTTATTCAAAACGGCACTGTTTTATATGAAGAATATTGGGACGATTACGGTACAGAATCACTTTCCAATTTATTTTCCGCTACAAAAAGTATCGTTAGTTTACTAATTGGTATTGCTGTCGATCAAGGGAAAATTAATTCTATAAATGATCCTATTGGTAAATATCTTAAAGAGTTTTCGAAAGATGAACGTGGCAACATAACCATTAAAAATCTACTTACCATGAGCTCTGGATTGGATTGGGACGAAGCATACAGCAGTCCAACATCAATTACTACAAAAGCTTACTATGGCAAAAACTTAAGAGAAGTTTCCACCAATCAGCAACTGGTTGAAAAACCCGGTGTTCGTTTCAGATATCAAAGTGGAAACACCCAACTTTTATCGTTCATTGTAGAGGAAGCTACAGGCGAAACAATTTCAAAATACGCCGAACGCATGCTTTGGAAACCAATGCAGGCAACACAACCTGCTTTGTGGAGTTTGGATAAAAAAGAAGGAGATGAAAAAGCATTTTGCTGCTTCAATACAAACGCCAGAGATGCAGCCCGTTTCGGACAACTGGTTTTGAATAAAGGAAACTGGAATGGCGTACAACTGGTATCGGAAGAATATATTACAGAAGCAACTAAAGCCGCTTCATATCTCTTAAATGAAGAAAAAACGGAGCCATTAAATTTCTATGGATTTCAGTATTGGATTCTTCCTTACTCAAGGATGAATATTCCCTATATGAGAGGACATCTCGGTCAGTACATATATAGTATTGCTGAAAAAAATGCAGTTGTTGTTCGTTTAGGGAAGCAAAAGGACAAGATTAAGCAAGGTCAGATCACTTTAGATATTCCAAAGTATATAGACATTGCCCTGAAAATAATCAAGTAAAATCATCACAAAGCATTTGCCCCAATGAGAATTCTTTTATTATTGTTTTTATCGCTTATCTCAATTTCTGTCTCTTTGGCAGATACTGTGCGTATTCATGGTACAAATACAAGCTACGCAGGATCAAAAATTGAGATCAAGTATCATACCGATGTATTTACCTACTCAGAAAAAACAATAACAGAATTTACTGTTCTGGCTGATGGTTCCTTTTCGATCAATTTAGATCTCGATGAAGTTACGTTAGTATTTCTACCTCTTGGTATTTACAAAGGATTCCTCTATTTAGAACCTGGCAAAGAGTACGAAATCAAATTACCCCCTAAAAAAGATTTATCGCCCGTTCAAAAATTAAATCCGTTTTTTGAACAGGAAGAACTTCTCATAGGTGTTGCGAACGCCGATCTAAATGATATTAATGTACTGGTTCGCAAATTGGACGACAGAATTGATCCTTTTGTGAATCAGAACTTCAATAAGATTTACCGAAAAAAAGAGAATTCACCGGGAATTAAATTCTCAGAGGAATTAAAACTGGAATATAAAGATATAAACAATCCATTTTTTCAAGATTATTTGACCTATCGTTTGGGGTTTATCGAATACTTGGCCTACCCTGCTTCGTTTGCAAAAATTGAGGAAAAGTATTTCGAAAATCAGGAAATCAAGCTAAATAATTCTGCTTATACGAGTCTTTACAAAAAACAGTATGGCAATTTTCTAACCGGATATTTTAGTCAGTTAGAAAGTTCAGAACTTTCCAATGCTCTAAAATCAGAAAACACTTATCGTGATATTTATGAATTAATGCGGAATTATCCTGCTTATAAAAATATTCAATTTAGAGAATTGATTATTGCAACATCGGTATTTGATGCCTATACCCGAAAATTCTACAGCAGAAACAAAACGGTTGAGATACTATCACAATTAAAAGATCACAGCACAACCCAATACAATCAGGATTTGTGTGAAAATTTCATCAAAAAAATTACCCATTTACATACAAATTACCCCGCTCCTGATTTCTCTATTGGAAAATACCAATTGGCAAATTATAAGGGAAAATTCTTATATCTGAATTTCTGCAACACAGAAAGTTATCCTTGTTTGCAGGATTTTAAAGAAATGGCAAAGCTGAAAAAACAATTTGGTGAACATATCGAATTTTTAAGTATTGCCTGTGATTGGGACGTAAGTAAATATCTTGATTTTACATCAAAAAAGACTCTTGACTGGCCAATAATCCACATTGGAGACCAACAACATTTACTTGGAGAGTACAATGTGAAAGCCTTTCCAACTTACATTCTTATTAATCCCGAAGGTAAAATCGTTAAAGCTCCTGCTCAGGGTCCAAAGGAAAATATTCAATTGGAATTTATCAAGATTGCCAGAGATGCAACAAGAAAGGCTTATAAGAAATAAGCCTAAGGAATTACTCCTCACTCATCACTTCTAATATAGAGGCATAAGTATTTGTTTTGAATTCGTCCAGATTATCAGACGATAGCCACTTGGCTTCCTGTATGTCTTCTTCGGTTTGAGGGACCAAACTTTCTGCACCTGAGTAGCTCATTTTGTACCAGTAGGTTCGTTTTAGTATGTGTTTGCCTTTCATCCAGTAGGTGTGATAGGTAGAATTCAATTCTTTCTCTATTTTCAAATCAGTAATACCACACTCTTCCTCTACTTCACGAACTGCAGCCTCACGAACCAACTCACCTTTTTCTACTTTGCCTTTGGGCAAATCCCATTTTTCGAGTCGGTAAATTGCCAGAATCTGCTGATTGGAATTGAACACTTTTCCACCCGCCGCTTCGATGTATTTAAAACAAGCGGCAAAATGTTCAAAAAGCTGTTCTAAATCTTGCCCAACAATAAAAATCGCCTCCCTACTTTCCTCTTCATCAAACTGAAGAATGAGACCTTCTAAAGACTCCCCTTCGATCCAGGCATAAACCATTCCTTCAAAATTTACACTCTCGTCCTTATCTCCTAAAAAAATGATTCGATCTTTAAAAAATACTTTATACATTTGCGCTAGAAATTTAAAAAATGCTTTGCGAAATACAATCAACTGAATTTCCGCTTTTTGAATTCATTTAACAATCCATAAATCCATTGAAAGAATGCAAGATACTGCTAAACAAGTCGCTGAATATTTGTTGCAAATAAAAGCAATTAAACTAGAACCAACAAACCCATTTACATGGGCTTCGGGATGGAAATCGCCAATTTATTGTGATAATCGTAAAACACTTTCGTATCCGGAAGTTAGAACTTACATTAAAAAAGCTTTTGCTGAGGCAGTATTGGCAAAATATCCTGAGGTGGAAGTAATTGCCGGTGTAGCGACAGGAGCAATTGCACTAGGAGCTTTAGTGGCCGAAGAGATGAATTTACCAATGGTTTATATCCGTTCATCGGCGAAAGCCCATGGGATGACAAACCTAATTGAAGGTGAAATTAAAGCCGGACAAAAAGTTGTAGTTATTGAGGATTTAATTTCGACAGGCGGCAGTAGTTTAAAAGCTGTTGAAGCACTGCGTGAAGCAAATTGCGAAGTGTTGGGAATGTTAGCAATTTTCACTTACGGTTTTCAAACTGCGGTTGACAATTTCGCAGATGCAAAATGTAAATTAGACACATTAAGCAATTACAACGTAATGATTGATCGTGCTCAGGAAATTGGATACGTGAAAGCTGAAGATGTTGATCAGTTAAAAGAATGGAGAAAAGATCCGGCTAACTGGAGAAAATAACCGCCGCATTTTTATAAAAAATAATTGTCGAAAGAGAGTATTCCAATGCGAATACCCTCTTTTGCATTCTAAAGGAGGAACAGACAAATGTCGACAACAAAAATTATTAGTGAAGTAAAAAAGATTCCACATACTGTAAGTGATGTATATGGTTTCTTTTCTGATTTCAGAAAAATTGCCAAGCTATTCGAATTGGCTGCCAACAATCCTCAGATTCAGGAACAAATTGAAGCTCAGGCTAAGAAAAAAGTAAATTTCAAAGAATACGTTGAGCATTGGGAAGCTACCGAAAACAACTGCACTTTCGTGATCAAAGGTTTCGGTGAGGCTGGATTAGAGTTTGTGGAGAAAGAAGAAAATAAAGTATTGAAAATGACAGGATATGGTAGAAGTCCTTTCGAATTCTATATTTGGATTCAACTGGTTGAAAAAGATGCATATGACACACGAATAAGACTAACCGTTCATGCAGAATTGAATGCCATGATGAAAATGATGCTAAAAAAGAAATTGGAAAAAGGAATTGATCAGTTGGCCGAAGGTCTAACCCAAATTCCTTACAATATGCTTCAAAGTATTGAATAGGGATTTATCAATCTCATGAAAGCTGTTGAAAATCTCAACAGCTTTTTTTGTACATTTCGTTTTTTTAGATAGCTTTGCGTTGAATGATTCTAAATAAAAACCATAGAATTCTTGCATGGCTATTATCGATAGCCTTTGTTCTGCCAATTTTAATTAAGGCAGAACACATGATGTTCCCCAATCACGAACATCACAAATATTCGTGCGATCATAGCACATCAAGTATAGAAGATATTTGTGAGATTCAGGGATTCGACTATTTCTACTTTACTCCGGCAAGTATTATAAGTATTCCAACCATTGTGATTTTCAAATTTGAAGTCCCAATTGTAGAATCAACTAAAAAATCTTATAAAAAGTCCAAACTTCCCTATTGCCTAAGGGCTCCCCCATTTACTGTATGTTCAATTTGTTGATCTTATTTAAGAATAGATCAGAAGGTATAATGTCGATAGGTTCACGAAAACTCATCGATTATATCTATGTATTTCAAATTTTCCTACATCAATTAATATAACTCAGAGTTATCATGATACGATATATCTTGGCAATACTATTACTATTGCCCCAATACACCTATGCCTTAGGTGAAATAAAAAACAATAAAATTTCTGGAAAAATCACCGATTTTGATAATGGAACAGCTCTTCCCGGTGTAAGCATTTTCATTCCCGAACTGCAAAAAGGAACTGTTAGTGATTCTAATGGAAACTATGCCTTAGAAAACTTGCCCAATGGCAAAATTAAAGTGCAATTTTCATTTGTCGGTTACGAAAGTTCAATCAACACCATATCAATAACAAAAGAAAACACAGAACTAAATATTAGCATGCCATTCACTTCGGTCACTACCCAGGACATTGTTGTTTCGGGAGGTTTTCCTTCTGCGCAGCACGAAAATGCAATTAAAATTTCTGTACTTGCAAAAGAAGATCTGAAAAGGCTATCGACACCGTCCTTAGGTGAAAAATTAGCAACTATACCAGGTGTAGATGTGATTTCACGGAGCCCAGGAGTCAGCACTCCCGTAATTCGTGGTCTTTCCTTAAATAATATTCTTTTTTTAAACAATGGAGTGCGTTTGGAGAACTTTCAATTCTCAACTGATCATCCATTTTTAATTAATGAAGAAGGAGCTGATCATATCGAAGTAATTAAAGGTCCTGCATCTTTACTTTACGGATCGGATGCCATGGGAGGTGTAATAAATATTGTACGGGAGAAACCTGCACCTGCCAATAGTTTAAAGGCAGATATCTCAAGTGAATACCACAGCGTAACTCAGGGATTGGCAACAACTGTTGGAGTAAAAGCTTCTCAAAAAAATTGGTTCTGGATGCTGCGAGCCAACAAACAATCTCACAAAGACTACAAAGATGGCAATGGAGAATATGTTCCCAATACACGCTTCAATTCAAAGGGATTGCAGTTAGGTATGGGAATGGTTAAAGATTTTGGAAGTTTTAAAATTTACTACGATTACTTGCAGCCCAAACTTGGCATGACCAATGAGGAATCAATAAATTTAGTGAATGCAGGAAACCGAAAAAATAATCGTTGGTATCAAAACCTGACTCAACATTTAATTTCGTCGAGAAACAAATTGTTTTTGGGAAACTATAAATTAGAATTGAATGCCGCTTATCAATTCAACCAAAGAAGATTGAATGGAAACCCTGAATCAACTGTTTTCCGATTGGTAGATATGGATTTAAACACCTTTACCTATGATAGTAAATTATATTTCCCAAGCTCTGAAACAACCGAATTCCTTATCGGAATTCAGGGAATGCATCAATCCAATACCAATCACGAAGCACCAAATCATATCATCCCAAACGCTCAAATTGATGATTTCTCAACATTTGCTCTTTTAAAAAAGGAGATCAATACTGTGGGGATTCAATTAGGTCTAAGATATGATCATCGGTCATTGTATGTTCCGGAACAAAAAGCCGGCGGACATTCGCATGCTGAACCAGGAGTACATGATGACCATGAAGAAGAAACTGTTCACATCAACCGACAATTCGACAATCTAAATGCATCAGTTGGAGCAACATTTCATCTATCAGAAAAATTACTTATGCGAACAAACTTTGCAACCGGTTATCGGGTACCAAATTTGGCAGAATTAACGCAGCATGGCTTACACGGAAACCGTTTTGAGGAAGGAAATGCGGATCTTGATCCACAAAAAAGTTTGGAATCCGATTTGGGAATTCATTACCACACACGTAATTACAATATCGATTTTTCTGTTTTTTACAACAAGATTTACGACTATATGTATTTGGCTCCGACCGATGAAGTTGCGCCTGAAGGAAGCGGATTTGTTTATGCATACCAACAACAAGATGCCAAATTGTATGGTGGTGAACTTGCTGTTAATTTAGCACCAACATCTTTTCTAAAATTACATTCGGACTATGCTATGGTAATTGCAAAACAAAATGATGGTGGACATTTGCCTTTTATCCCTCAGCACAAGCTAAATACTTCTGCACGGTTATTTGCGAAAGGAAATCAAACATTTAAATCTCCTTTCATCGGCTTAAGCTGGAAACATGCCTTTGAACAAAATCATCCTTCACAATTTGAAAGTGAAACATCTGCTTACGATCTAATTGCCATTCAGGCAGGAAGCGATTTTCAATTAGCAAAGTATCAAACTAGTTTAGTTCTTAGTGTAAATAACCTTTTCAATGAAACATATATAGATCATTTATCCAGTTTAAAACCCTTAAATTTCTACAATCCAGGAAGAGACATTAGTCTTAAATTTTCTTTAAAATTCTAAACAACAACAAAGAGGTGGGCTAATTAATAAAGCTCACCTCTTTAAAATTGTAAATTCTCTCTATACCATCAGCTTTAATTCGCAACTGTCCGTATTCTGTAACACCAACAATTACCCCCGTGAACTCACCATTTTCGTCCGAGAAAAAGTGTTCTTCATTCATCCAATACATGGCATTTAAATAATCCTTTTCCAATTGGTCCGACTTCCGATCCACCAACTGAAAATAACGATTTTCAATGCAGGCTAACAATTTTGTCAGTTCTTCGTCCAAATTGTACTCTTTATTGGTACAAATTGCCAATGAAGTAGGATTTGGCGCATCGGATACGAATTCTAACTGATTAATATTTAAACCTAACCCACAAATACTATGACTCAAAGCTGATCCCATAATGGAATGTTCTATTAATATGCCGGCAATCTTCTCATTTCCAACATAAATATCATTAGGCCATTTTATAGAAACATTCTTTAAATATCCCCTCAAATAATCGTAAACACCTAGAGAAATAACCATGGAAATTTGGAATTGATGTGGTATTGGCAAAAATTCCGGCATAAGAATGATACTTATGGTAAGGTTTTTGCCTCCTTCACTTTCCCAAATATTTGCACGCTGTCCTCGGCCTTTTGTCTGACTTAATGTCAAAACGACAGTCCCAGCTGACGGTTTTTGAGTTTTTATCAATTCTAAAGCAAAATCATTTGTAGAATGTATTTCTTTTTTGCGGATTAATAATTGGGGAGAAAATAAACATCTATTCATGAATGAAAATTATTAGTTTCAACGAGATAAATCTGTTCTGTTAACAATTTATATTTTGGTAATCTTTGGTGAAATTAATCATTACCTTGCATAATGAAAGACAAATGTAAAACTTTGATTTCGCTTAATCACCCTTGCAAGCTTAGGATGAAAGAAAAATTTAATAAACATTACAATCAGTTAAATCGAAATAGGAAGCAAAAACAACAAGGATAAATAACTGATTTTTATGAAATTAAGCCTAAACCCAAAAAATTTAAAGCTTATTTAAATCAAATTGAAAAACAAATTTTATTCATTTGAAAAAAAATTATCTTTGTAATTAAAATAGTAAGAATGGCAGAAAAACAAGGAAATACAACAGAAGAACTCGTTGAGTCCTTAATTGAAGGATTGCAAAAAAATAAAGCAGTAGAAATTGTTAAGATTGACTTAAGAAATATTGATAGTTCGGTTTGCAAATATTTCCTTATTTGCCATGGAACATCATCCACTCATGTAAACGGAATCGCCGCATCGGCAGAAAAATATGTAAGAGAAAAAATCAATGAAAAATTATGGAGAATAGAAGGATATCAAAATTCTCAATGGATCTTATTGGATTATGCTGATGTCGTAGTTCATATTTTTCAAAAAGAATACAGGGATTTTTATCGACTTGAAAGTTTATGGGCAGATGCTACTGTTACTAAAATTCAGAACGCTTAGCCAATACAATAACCTTTAACTAAAAAGAATGACAGAAAATAATGATCAAAATAAATCTCCTTACCAAAAAGGAAAGAATGGCAACAGTATGCTTAAGCCTCCAAAATTTAACGCATACTGGGTTTACGGATTAATTGCCGTAGCGTTTATTGCTCTTAATCTTCTAAACATTGGCCAAAAACCTCAGGAAACCAGCTGGCAAAAGGTGAAAAATGACATGATTCACAACTCAGATGTTGAACGAATTGTTGTGATCCGTAATCTTCTTGCGGTGAATGTTTATCTTAAACAGGAAAGTCTGAACAAATACCCGGCTCTTTTCGAAAGTAATTTTGATTCTCCTTCAAAAGCAGGTCCGCACTACACCTTCCCTATTGGATCGATCGAACAATTTGCAGATCAATTAAGCGAAGCTCAGGAGAATGTATTAGAAATAAACCGAATTGAACCTGAGTATACAACTCAAGAAAATTATTTCGGTGATTTTATTGGATGGATACTTCCATTTGCCTTAATTATTGGTATTTGGTTTTATGTATTCCGACGAATGAGTAAAGGTGCCGGTGGTGGTGGCGGAGGTGGTAACATCTTTAATGTTGGTAAATCGAAAGCCAAAGTATTCGATAAAGAATCTAACATTAGCATCAATTTTAAAGATGTTGCAGGCTTAGCAGAAGCAAAACAGGAAGTGGAAGAAATTGTTGAATTTCTTAAACATCCGCAAAGATACACCAAATTGGGAGGTAAAATCCCCAAAGGAGCTCTACTTGTAGGACCTCCTGGAACTGGTAAAACCCTATTGGCTAAAGCTGTAGCCGGCGAAGCAAATGTTCCTTTCTTTAGCATGTCGGGTTCCGATTTTGTGGAAATGTTTGTTGGTGTTGGAGCAAGTCGTGTTCGTGATTTGTTTAAACAGGCAAAAGAAAAATCGCCTTGCATTGTATTTATCGATGAGATTGATGCAATTGGTAGAGCACGTGGTAAGAATCCTAACATGGGTTCGAACGACGAGCGTGAAAATACATTGAATCAGCTGCTGACTGAAATGGATGGTTTTGACACAAATTCAGGTGTAATTATTTTGGCAGCAACCAACCGCGCTGATATTTTGGATCGTGCCTTGATGCGTGCCGGTCGTTTCGATCGTCAGATTCATGTTGAGTTGCCGGATTTAAATGAACGCAGAGAAATTTTTGGTGTTCACTTGCGTCCTCTAAAATTAGATCCAAATCTTGATAAGGAATTTTTGTCCAAGCAAACTCCTGGATTCTCAGGTGCTGATATTGCAAATGTGTGTAATGAATCAGCTTTAATTGCAGCAAGAAAGAAAAAAGAATTTATTGAGAAACAAGATTTCTTAGATGCAATTGACCGTATTATTGGTGGATTGGAAAAGAAAAATAAAATCATATCACTTCAGGAAAAGAAGACCATTGCTTATCACGAAGCTGGTCATGCTACTATTTCATGGATACTGGAACATGCTCATCCTTTAGTGAAAGTAACAATTGTGCCGCGTGGAAAAGCCTTAGGTGCAGCTTGGTATTTACCCGAAGAAAGAAGCATTACAACCAAAGAACAAATGCTGGACGAAATGTGTTCTACATTGGGTGGACGTGCTGCGGAAGAAATTACTTTTGCAAAAATCTCAACTGGTGCTCAAAACGATTTGGAAAAGGTAACCAAGCAAGCAATGGCGATGGTTTCAATTTTCGGTATGAGTGAGAAAGTGGGAAATGTAAGTTATTACGACTCATCAGGACAATCGGATTATGGGTTTTCAAAACCATACAGTGAAAAAACTGCTGAACTAATTGATTCTGAGATTAAAATCTTAATCGACACAAGCTACAAAAGAGCCAAACAAGTTCTTTTAGACAATATGTCGAAACACAAAAAACTTGCAGAATTACTTTTGGAACGTGAAGTTATTTTCAGTGAAGATTTAGAAGCAATTTTTGGCAAAAGAAAATTTGGCGAGCCTCAAGGTTTTGGAGAAAAGAAAATCACCCCAACACCTGAAGTTGAAAACACAACTAAAGACAATGAAAGTCAGGCTGTTTAATCAGCTCTTACTGTTCTAAATTCACTTGCTAAATTATTGAGGAAACTCAATAATTTAGCTTTTTTTTAATCCTGTTTTTTCTTATCTCCTTAAAAAAGCTAAGCTCAAACAACCCGATTGTTATTAGTGCTGAAAAAATACTATTTTTGGAATCGAATAATTACAAAAGCAAAATCTGCTGGTTTAAATCAGATTCAACTATTAAAATATATCAAGTGGGGAACTTTATCAAGAGAACATTATCAGCTGCCATTTTTGCAATTGTTTTAATAGCGGGAATTACCCTGCACCCAATTGGCTTTTTAGCCGTTTTTCTTGGAATTACCCTGTTAGGTACTTTTGAATTTTACAAGTTGGCAAAGAAAGCCAATAGTTCTCCTCAATTTATAACTGGTATGCTTGCTGCAGGATTTTTATTCTTAGCCTGCTTTGCTGATTTGTACCTTAACATTACAAGTGTTTTCCTTCTGTTAACGGTAACCATTGTAATGCTGCCCATTATAGAATTGTACCGAAAAAAAGAAAATCCATTTGCGAATATCGCATTCACATTATTGGGCTTATTATATGTGGCACTTCCCTTCTCATTATTAAATTATATGGTTTTCCCATTTAATGATCAACAATTTCATTACGAGATTATTATGGGTGTTTTTGTGATGATTTGGGCGAATGATACAGGAGCCTATTTAGTTGGTGTAAATTTTGGAAAACACAGACTTTTTGAGCGGATTTCGCCTAAAAAATCATGGGAAGGAAGCATTGGTGGTGCAATTATAACATTAGGAGCCGCTTGGTTATACTCCAATTACTCAGACGATTTTACTCCGGTTCAATGGCTGTTAACCGGAGTAATTGTTGTTGTTTTCGGATCAATTGGTGATTTAGTTGAATCTCTTTTCAAGCGAAGTATTAACATTAAAGATTCAGGAAATATCCTGCCTGGACACGGCGGCATTCTTGATCGCTTTGATGCCATTTTACTAGTATCTCCTATGGTTTTTGTGTTCTTGCAAACAATCAAAGAATTTTTTCATTAAATTTGCCAAAAATTAAATTCAAAGTATGACCATTCACAAGGAAGGATTCGGAATTATCGCAGTATTTTTTATCGCTATTGCAGTTATAGATGCAATACTGTTTTTCACCATTGGTTTCGGACTTCTATTCAATATCTTCTTGGCGGTAAGCATCGCGTTTTTCTTGTTAGTCGTATCCTTTTTTAGGGTTCCTAAACGTACTCCTGTAGTTGGGGATAACTTGATTATTGCTCCTGCAGATGGAAAAGTGGTTGTGATAGAAGAAACTGAAGAATTGGAATATTTTAAAGACAGAAGACTTCAGGTTTCTATCTTTATGTCGCCCTTAAACGTTCATATTAACTGGTATCCTGTACAGGGATTGATAAAATATTTTAGACACCACAACGGCTTATTTTTAAAAGCATGGTTGCCTAAATCATCTACCGAAAACGAAAGAACTACAATCGTAATCGAGAAAGATGAAAACATTACCATTTTAATGAGACAAATTGCCGGTGCTGTTGCCCGTAGAATCGTGTCTTACTCGGTAGAAGGCGAAAAAGTTGACCAATCTCAGCAGGAAGGATTCATTAAATTTGGTTCGAGAGTTGATCTGTATCTTCCCTTAGGGACAAAAATTGATGTGAAATTAAACCAAAATGTAACTGGTTCTCAAACTATCATTGGTCGTTTCTCCGATTAAATTAACAGCAACATATCCTTATCGCGAATAATTTTTCAGGTCTGATCTGTAAAAAGTCGTAACTTCACATTTGCGAACTTTTAACCAATATATCATGACAAAAATTATTCGATTTATAGCCATTGCCTTAATTTGCATACAAAGCTCTGCAAGTTTTGGACAACAAACAGATGTTCCCGCATTTCTCAGCTCAGAACTTAAATTTGTTTGGGAAAGCGAAAACTCTCTTGAAGTACCTGAATCGGTATTTTTCGATGCTGACAATTCCTGCATATATGTTTCGAATATAAAAGGAACACCCGGCAATCAGGATGGTAATGGATACATTTCCAAGCTTAACCTAAAAGGGGAAATTACTACTCATAAATGGATTACCGGACTTGATGCTCCTAAAGGAATGGCCAAATACGGCAATTTCCTTTTTGTTAGTGATATTAATGATTTGGTTGTTATCGATATCCTTAAAGGAGAAATCACTAAAATATATCCTGCCCCGACAGCCATTTTTCTTAATGATGTTGCAGTAAATCCCAAAACCGGGACTGTTTATGTTTCCGATAATATGACAGGGAGTATTCACCGTTTAAAAAATGGAAATTTTACCGTCTGGTTAAAAGACGATCAACTCGATCATGTAAATGGCCTGACCTTTAAAGATGATTTTCTTTGTGCCGGTGTTCTCAACAAAATTCTAAAAATTGAGACAGACACTAAATTGATTACAACTCTTGCTGATAACACCGGAAGCATAGATGGATTGCTAAGTCTTGATGAAAACACCTGGGTAATATCAGATTGGGTCGGCAACATACAAATGATTGAATCGGGGAAAGCTAAAAAACTGCTAAGCTCGGCCGAACAGCAAATAAACGCAGCCGATTTAGGCTATATTCCCGAACAGAAAATCATTTTAGTTCCTACATTTCACAACAATAGGGTAATTGCCTATCAGTTAAAAAAATAATTTTATGGATTTACACATTAAGAATCAACTCTTTGTGGTTTGCGGTGCCACATCGGGATTTGGAAATGCCGTATTAAAAAATTTAGTCGCTGATGGTGCTAAAGTGATTGCCATTGCCCGCGGACAGGAAAAACTGGATGAATTGCAAAAAACCAATCCAGATCAAATAGAAAGCTTTTGCGGTGATATCACTCAATCGGAAACCATCCATCTGTTATTGGAAAAAATAGGCAGTAGAAAGCTCTCTGGAGCATTTATAAATGCAGGAGGGCCACCTGCAATGAAAACCATGGAAACAAAACTTGACGATTGGGATAATGCCTATCATCAGCTACTGCGATGGAAAGTAGAATTGACCCAGACTCTTGTTCCTTTGATGATAAAAGAAAGTTACGGAAGAATGGTTTTTTTGGAAAGTTCATCGGTAAAACAACCCATTGATAATTTGGTGTTGAGTACCTCGCTGCGTCTTTCGGTTGTTGGTTTTGTAAAAACCCTTTCGCAGGAAATTGCCGAATCGGGAGTAACACTAAACATTGTTGGACCAGGATATCATGAAACCCCAGCCATTAATAGATTATTAGAGAAAAAAGCTGAACAGGAAAATATCACTTCACAGGAAGCTAAAGATAAAATTGCCTCGGGCATCAGAATGAAACGAATGGGAAATCCCGAAGATTTAGGTCAGCTGGCAACTTGGTTGCTCTCTCCTTCGTCAGGCTATATCACCGGACAAACCATCAGCGTTGACGGGGGACAAATATTAGGAATTCACGGATAAAAACAAACCCCAAAGAATAAAGTTCTTTGGGGTTATTATTTTTCTTTCATATGTTATTTCCATATCCCCTACAGGGAAAATTTATTTACTGAAATATCTTACTGCTACCGGCTTAAATCACACGTAAAATTGTACGTTATTCACTTTACAGTGTGCCATCCCTCTTATTTTCCTCTGGATTCCAAAATCTCAAAATACCCGGAAGTATAGATGTAATTACTCTTGTCTGTCACCCAAAACTCCATTTCTTCGGCTGTTGATTTTTTTGTCTGATATCGAGAAGAATCATATTTTAATTTCTTTCGCATTTTCGGACATAAATATTCAATATCCATCTCCAGTGCGCAAGTATCTTTTTGATTTAAGACCACAAGTGGAGCCTCTTTTAATTGATCGGGATTCTCCAAATAAGAATAGTAGGCAAGTAACTTTTGAATGTTAGCATGATACTCTTCCAATTTCGACAGATCTATTTCTATTAACTTCTCACCGGATTGAGAATGTACATTCAAAAAATATTTGTCTCCCTCTTTCATCACCTGACCATAGTCGTAAGTAGAATCATCAACATCAGCAAACAACAAATAAGTTTGTTTCTCGGTCAGGTCAATGGTGTCTCCCACAACCGGATGAAGGATTACAACATGTTTTTGGGCAAATGCAGAAATACTGCCAATTAAAAACAGAATACTTACGATTAGATTTTTCATAACGCTTACTAGTTTACTGAGACTACCAATTTATTAACTACATGAATCTAATCAATTTAATCCTTATATGCACTTATAACATTTCAAATTATGATCATATACATTCAATTTAGAATGAAATAATATTCCAAAAAAAAATCAGGATAAGACATTTCCACAAACAACATACTGAATCCCAACACTTACATTTTCATTCGCTTGGCTTACATTCAAATTCCCAAAAGAAACATTTGAACTCCCTTTATCTACATTCAAATTCCCGGAAGCAACATTAGAAGTGTTTTGAGTTACATTTTTGCTCCCGAAAACTACAATCACATGCCCCACAGCTGCAATTCTTACTCATTCCTGCAAAATTGACACTGTGCGCGACGTATTAGGTCAGGTAAAATCTACATCTTACAATGTAGTTAGTAAAATTTATCTTATCTCTTTCTGCGAAACCACGACCGAACTTTCCTTTTCTGAATAGAAAGTTTCAGTTTGGTTATCTTAAAGTATTTATTTGTTCTTCCAGTTAATTTTTCTTTGAATGTTAAGCGTTCGGAGAGAATAAACTCATTCAGTATTTTAGAAAATTCAGGCGTGCGCAAATAACCATAGGATTTGTGAGGATTCGCGACTCCATTTATTTCATAGTTGTTTACTACTAAAAAATCGACTGGCTTTACACCATATTTATTCTCGGAAAAATCATCAGCCAATTCATGGTTTAAAGCTACATTATCCAAAATATCAGAAAAATTGTACCAATTGTTCTTAACACCTTCCGGCGTAATCATGAAACTTTGCCCGTTTAATTTTTGCCTTTGCTCTGCAGCAATTTTACTAACAACTATTGGCAAACCTAAAGGAGAACCAATAGTAATTAAAGTATGAATTTTAATTTGATCAGCTAAAAAAGTCAGAACATCGAAAGCCACAATCGACCCCATTGAATGCGCGATTAACATGATCTTATCATTCTTGTACTTTTCGAGTACTTTTAATAATCTCTCTCTTATCAGATCTTTCGTTTTGGCGGTGGATGTTGCTTCTACAGTAGTTTCTTCTTTGTAGTAGGTCTCTAAATCTGTAAAGTAATTACTTAAAATAGTGTCCGTTATAAAAGAATAATTTAAAGAGAAGTCGTCATTTAGAAAAATTCGGTTTAGTTGCCGGTTTAAAAAACCAATGATCCTTTTTCTTGTATCATGATTCTCCGGCAACAGTTCTTTGCTTGGCTTTGCATAAATTTCATCCAAATAATAAGGACTTCTTTTATCCTTTTCGAACTGGTTTAGTGGTTTATCATACAAAACGTCAGCCCAATAAACCATTTCATGTTTTGGCAGATCAATTTTGTAATTGTTCTTTTTTAAGCCTTCAATCATGGCTCGTTCCCACCAACGTTCCAATAAGTTTTTGGGTGGTTTGTTGCCTAAACCATGAATTTGGATAATAACATTTGCCATGCGTTATTGTGATTCTATTAAAATGATTGTAAATCTTGTCTAATCAAAAGCATAAGACAAGGAAAATACGTTGGAATATTTTGCAATTGACTGATCTCCAATATCCGTTAAGGCATAATCCAACCTAAAATTTTTATAACGAATCCCCAAACCTAAATTGGGTTGAAAAGTCCAGGACTTGCTTTGGTCGAAATCGGTCTCTTCCTGAAAATTACTTAGTCCGGCTCGAAGAAATACAAATTGTTTATAGGAAGCTTCCAAACCAATGTGCGGATCTATACTGATAGGATCTCCCTGAATCAAAACATTTCTCTGTCCATCAAAAGTCATATCCATATCGAGCTCGGTTAACAATGAAAATTGATCGGAAATGGAGAATTCTCTGCTCACAGCCAGTATTAATCTGGGCAGAGTAATTTCGGTGGAATTCTCTGGTATTTCGTTGCCTGTTAGTTCAAACACTTTTTCAAGATCTCCGGTTTTAAACACCCATGCATTAAAAGTACTTGTGGCATCTCTAAGAACTGCTCCCATCCGCCATTTCCCTTTTCGATATGTTCCTGCAATATCAAATCCAAAGCCGTAAGCCGAAGCAAAATCACCCGTGTGCCTATAAATCAGTTTCACATTTCCTCCTATGCTCAATCCTTCAATTCCTGTTTTTCGCGAATACGAAAAAAGAAATGCATAATCGGCCGCCGAGAAAGTTGTCACCAAATCGTAGCGGATGTTTCCATCTTTATCAATTAATTCAAGAGTATTCGGGATATCATCAACACCGTAGCGCAACAAACTTAAGCCAACCGCACTTTTCTCATTTATTTTCATGCCAAAGCCCAAATAATCGTATGCTGATAAGCCTCCGAAATATTCAGCATGCATTGCCGAAACATCAAACTTTGTTCTTAACTCTACTAAATTGGCCGGATTCCAATAAGACGATTCAACATCATTTTGAGAAGCGATGGTGGCATTTCCCATTCCAAAAGATCTTGCACCTACTCCTATAGACAGAAATTCATTACTATATATTGGAGCTGAAGTCTGGCCGAGCACTGCCCCTGCGAGACATAAGCAAATAAAAAATGCAATAATTCTGGACATATAGTTGATTTTCTTTGACAGGTAAAAATACTATGCTTTTTTTAAACTTATGCATCGAAGCAAAAGAAATCATAAGTTTCGAAAAAATCCATTATTTTTGTGGCGTACCATACAAAATCAAATTTCATGTCAGAAGCAAAAGGGATTATCAAACACATTCCAAATTCAATTACTTGTTTAAACTTACTATCAGGATGCACTGCGAGCCTTATGGCGATGGAAGGCTATTTAGTGAATGCCGCTTTCCTGATTCTTGTAGCTGCTGTTTTCGACTTTTTTGACGGTTTAGCTGCCCGGGTGCTAAAAGCTTATTCGCCTATGGGCAAAGAACTCGATTCACTTGCCGACATGGTTAGTTTTGGTTTTGCTCCGGGGGTTATTGCTTTAGCTTATTTAAAAAATGCTGTTTTAGGTAGTGCTTCCGCAGATTTTGTGCCTGCAGAATTAAGTTATCCACAAATTGCAATATTACTCTCGGCATTTATTATCCCAATATTTTCAGCTTTACGTTTGGCCAAATTTAATATTGACACCCGGCAAACTTCCTCATTTATTGGCGTACCAACTCCGGCAAATGCAATGTTTTGGGCTTCTCTCCCATTGGTGATGTTCTTTGGAGATTATCCGGTTATTAAAGAATGGCTATCCAATGAATTCATTCTTATTGGAGCTATCCTGATAACATCTTATTTATTGGTTACAGAAATTCCAATGTTTGCCCTTAAAGTAAAAAGCTTAGCCTGGAAAGAAAATAAAATTCGATACTTGTTTCTAATCACCTTATTGGTTTTAGCTGTACTTTTAAAATGGCTGGTGATTCCAATGATTCTGTTTGTTTACATTATCTTCTCGTTGATTAACAACATGATCAGTAAAAAATAAACGACCACTTTTTGCAGTTACAAGATAAAAAGAAGACTAAAATGATGATTTAATTTTAGTCTTTTTTCTTTGCCTATTCCACCAGTTTACTTTTACTAAAAAAATCCTCGAAATAGCGGTACGAACCCCAAAGAATCAGCGAAGCAACAACAAACAATCCTATTCGTTCAAGAATTCCTATGTCAAAAAGCTCGGCAAGATCGAACGAATCGCTATAACGAACCATCAAATAAAAGGCAATGCCATTGTTCAAAGCGTGAATGAGCATGCATAAAAACAACGATTTGGTTTTCCAATAGAGGTACCCAATAGCAATTCCCGCAATCATGGCGGTAATAAATTGCCATGGGTTTAAGTGTATCACTCCGAAAAATACCGAAGACCAAATAATGGCTTTCCAGGGCGAATAGTTGCGCAACAAACCATCCAGCACTATACCGCGCATCAAGAGTTCTTCCAAAATGGGTGCAGCTACCACAACAGTTAAAAATCCCCAGATATTTGGCTGCAGCATTTCTTTAAACATCTCCATCAGAATATCGGGCATGGGTAACCAGCTGCCAATTTCAGAATCGATAATAACAATTGCCAATGTCATAACAACTACTACAGGCAATAGTGCCGACGGAAAAGATCGAAGCTTGAAAACCTCAGTATTCCGAGGATTCTTTTTCCACCATCTTCCTGTGATAAAAATTAGAATAATAACAGGCACAGCATAATTTAACACAAAAAAAGGACCGTGCTGAATATCAATACCGAAAAGGCTAATCATCGTTAATGGAATAAAGTAAGCAAAGGTAATTGCTAAAAATAATCCAAGAATTCCCCATCCCTGTTTAATTGTTGGATAAGCCATTTCAGCTTCAAACTTCCCTTCGTCTTCTTCTGTTTCTGTTGTGATTTGATTCATTCTTTAGATATTTAGTTACTCCTTTTTATGACCACCTTCGATCCCATCATTTTACTCATCTGACTATAAAACTCGCGTAAATCGCCATAGTATTCTTTTGAAAACGATGTTGCATTTATAGAAAATGATGTTCGTATGCAAAGTTCTTTCCCAATGATCTGAGAATCGAGAGTATATTTCCCTGTTTCTCCTGACAAAATAATTTTCTTTCTTTTTGGGAAATCTTCAAACTGATAACCTTCAGGTAGAATAATCTTCACTATATATGATCGGGATCTTGGATAATTATAGTCGACTCTATATTGTCTCGATTCTTTTAAAAATGGATTTTTCAGATCCTTTTTATTAAATAAGTTAACGTATATGTAATCACTTTCCTGATCCAAACTATTCTCCAATTTAAGATCACACTGCATTTTCAATGAAAGATTTACATCGTCTCTATTCTGAAAATGGAGAGAATCTTTCTGAAAATCACACTTCTCCAAATCAAATAAACTCGTCATCCAGGACTCAGAGCCAGCTTCAGTCAATTCCTTGTGGCTTTTGGCAGCAAAATATCCGTTTTCCCTTACTCTAAGCTTACAAACAGGATTCTCTGAATTTGAATAATCATAGGTTATTAATACATCCTGATGGTTCTTTTCGTTTGGTTTTATTTCGGCCCAAAAAGGATTTCCTTTCTTCAATACAAATGCATGATAATTCAAATCCTTTTCTGCAATTAAATCAAAAGGGCGATAAGGGGATGTTGCATTTAAAAAAATTCTTTTCCCGTACAACTCAACAAAAGCAAGAACCTGATCGAACTGACTTAGCAATGGATAAGCCTTTTGAATTAATCCTCTGGTATTGGATCTGGCTAAGGCAGGATTGCAATCGAAACCTGCTTCCTGCAAGAGTAAAACGAGTAAATAATTTATTTCTGAATTTGTTCCGGATTTCTCGTCCAATACATTGGGTGGCGAATTTCCCGGATATATTCTATATTTTCCATTCCATTTTACATTGGTTCTTACAAAATCATAAATCTTCTGTAATTTCTCCCATTTGTTTTCGTTTCCATCCAGAATTGTTTCCAATTGCTTTTTCGCAAAATTTGTTCGTCCCAAAAAATTCACTTTTTCACTATACTCTTTTGCCAATTCTTCATAAGTGGTCATGGAATTTACAAATATCGGAGAACCGCTTAAAGTAGATTCATCCCGTGTAAAATAGCCGGCTAACTGAAAGCGCAGTTGTTCCACAAAATCATGATAATTATTAACATGAGATTCCTCTTTTATGGAAGGCATATTGGTCAGAGTCCATTGGTTATTCTTTGATTCGGGATACTTTGCTTGTATCTGACTCCCAAACATTACAATATTGTATCGAAATGATTCAGGCATATTCACCTTTAACGAACTATTTAAAGTCGGAATTTCATCTTGAAAATACCATGTATCCAAATAAGAGTAAAAGTGTGAATTAGTTGTGTATTTGTATTCAATTATGGATCCAACCTTTACATCAGGCATAGTAAACCGAACTTCACCATAATTTTCATCAACATCCACATCAAATATTAAACTGTTTGCGATCTCTGCAACCTCTTGCTTTCCCTGTTCATTCAAATTAATTGTATGCGCTTTTACACCGGAAATATTTTCTATATTATTATTTCTATAGTATGCCAATTTAATATTGGCTTGATCAATTCCCTCCTCCTTCAATATTTTTATCCGTACATGATAAAAATAACGAATTATAGAGTAACTCAAATCAACAGAGCATGTTCTGCTAAGAATAACTGCAGACGCATCCTTTTCATAAGGACACTCTTTTAAAGCAAACTCATCTTTAGATACATTTCCAAACTTTATTCCCTTTGCGTTTGAATTACTAACAATACTCAAAATAAATATGATGAGTAACAAGAATTGTTTTATATATTTCATAAACTTTGAATTAGGTGCTTCAAATTAACAAAATATATTTATATCGTATAATTAAATTTTCCATTTTTACTCAATTTTACACATTGATATTACTTATATAGATTTATTTTAAAGAATAGCATGCTTATCTCCAACAAAAAAAGGCTAAGATGTTTATCACATTCTTAGCCTTTTCTTATTTTTTTGATTGGTACTATTTTCGATTCATTACCTCATTTTGTTTTAAAATGGCTTCCTTATGAATCATTCGCAACAATTGCGCAACGAATGGCTCTGATAAGCCCAAGGATTTTCCCAATTCAATTCCTTTTTCACGAACCTTCTCCCATCGTTGAAGCTGAAGAATTGTCATATTCTTTTCTGCTTTGTATTCACCAATTCCCTCAACAATATTCATCCGTTGCGCAAGTAATTCTATCAACTGCGAATCCACAGAATCTATTTGATCCCGATACTTTTCAAGTCGGTTTTCTGCAACATCATCAACGGAAGGTAATCGGCAAACCAAACTCCTTACTATCTGATCTAAATCTGCAGGTGTTAATTGTTGTTCCTGATCATTGATTACTTCTGCTGCATTAAAATGGCTTTCTATCATCAAACCATCCATATTCAGATCCATTGCCTTTTGTGCCATTTCCTGCACATATCTGTTTGCTCCGGCAATATGACTGGGATCACAAATAATGGGAAGATTATGAAATCGTGATTTCAATTCGATAGGAATTTCCCATTTAGGAATGTTACGAAGCCTCGTTTTCTCGAAAGGATAAAATCCTCTGTGAATTGCAGCTAATCTGGAAATACCAGCTTTATTGATGGTTTCCAAAGCCTCAATCCACAAATTAATATCAGGATTTATTGGATTTTTTACCATAACAGGGACACTCATTCCTTGAAGAGCACTAGCCAATTCCTGAACCGAAAATGGGTTGGATGTAGTTCTGGAACCAATCCACAATATATCAACATTATGCCTTAAGCACATTTCAACATGTTTCGGAGAGGCCACTTCAACCATTGTCAGCAATCCGGTTTCCTGCTTAACTTGATTCAGCCATTGCAAAATATCCAAACCACGATCACCAAAAGACTTAGCAGTAGTCTGTGGTTTCCATGCTCCGGCTTTAAAAATTTTTACCTGTTCTACTTTTTTTAATTCTCTGGCAGTATTCAATAATTGTTCCTCCGACTCTACTATTGAGGGGCCACTTATCACTATTGGTCTTGTATCCAACTTCTTAAACCAAGTATTCATTGGTTTACAATTCTCCAATCCGCTCATATCTTCATTTTAAGACTGTCTAATACCAAAGCTGATATTACTCGCACAAAAATACACTTTTAAATGACATCGGGAAATGTGTGCAATTAGAATTGGCATCCTGTTTTAGGATGCCAATCAAATAATTATTATTCTTTTTCTATTTGAGCTTTTAGTTTCTTAAGTGCAAACCGAATGGTTTTGTAACAAATAAAAATCAAAAGCGGCCAGGTTAACAGCCATATTATAGATGATGTATACATGTCTTACGATTTAAATTAATACAAATGATCTTCCGAACTGATTTCCTGAGCATCAATCTTTTTACTATTCATAGCTCTCCATGCCCAAACAATATAGGCTATAACAAAAGGAACCATAAGGGAAACGTAACTCATCGCTGTTAATGTATAATGCGATGATGATGCATTCTGAATAGTTAAAGAGGATTGCAAATCAGCCAGTGAAGGATAAAATGAAGTGTTATTTAATCCTGCTAAAAGAAATAGAGAGAAAACAACTAAAATTGTTCCTCCACCGGTAAACCAGATTCCTTTTGTGTATTTGTCAAGCAAATATGATTTTGCCAATCCAAACAATACACCTACTACACCTACTAAAAATAAAACAGCCACAACAGGCATAGCTATAAGATTATGAAGATATTTAAAGGACTCCATTCTTACGATACTTGTTTGTGAATCGACAGCAAATCCATCCATTATCAACAACCGAATGGTGAAAAACAGAAAAAATACCAGAAATGGAATTCCTGAAACCAGCAATTGCTTTTTTGACCGGGCAAATATTTGATCATTTTCTATGCTGTTCATGAAATAAAGACTTCCCAATACTCTTGCTAAAAAGAAGACTGTTAATCCCAAGGCTACATTGTGAAAATTAAGAACTGCCTCCAATCCACCGTAAGGTGTTGCCCATTTGGATTGATTAAAATCATTAACTGTAAATTCCGCTCCGTTGAAAAAGGTTCCTACGGCAGTTCCAATAAGTATGGTTCCCAATAATCCGTTGATAAACAAGAAAGCCTCGAAAGTTTTAGCACCCCAAACATTACCGGGTTTACTTCTAAATTCGTAAGCTACGGCCTGAATGATAAAACAAAAAAGAATTGCCATCCAAACCCAATAGGCACCTCCAAATGAGGTAGAATAAAACAAAGGGAAAGATGCAAACATGGCACCTCCAAAGGTTACCAAAGTTGTAAAAGTGAATTCCCATTTCCGACCCAGTGCATTAACTACCATGGTTCTTTCCAATTCTGATTTTCCAATTTGATAGATTAGCGTCTGACCTCCCTGAACAAACATCAGAAATACAAGCAAACTGCCTAGTAATGAATCAATAATCCACCAATACTGCTGCAATGCTAAATGCGATAAATTTTCAAACATGATTAGTTTCCTCCGTGATTAGGTCCGATTTTAATTTGCTTTAACATGATTTTGATCTCTGCAATCAATAGTCCGGTAAATACAACCAAGAAAAGAAAGAATGTAATTATCACAGACATGCTATCGATACTTGAAACTGCAGCCATTGTAGGCATCAAATCCTGAATTACCCATGGCTGGCGACCCATTTCGGCAAGAATCCACCCACACTCAGAAGCCAGGTATGCCAGCGGAATACTCCAGATTGCCATACGTAAAAACCATTTTTTATTACCTACACTTCCTTTATAGATATATACCAAACTCAATACAAACAGCAAAATAAAATACATTCCCAGTCCAACCATAATATGGAAACTGTAAAAGGATATTGAAACCGGAGGAACCACTTCATACGGATCAGAAAAATAACCGTAACCAAAATATTTAAAATTAGCTTTCAGCTCTTTTTCTGCTTCTTTTGCACCAACTGTGTCATCAGTTTTCTTAGCCGCTTTATACGCTTTTAACGCAGCAATGGCTTTGCGCCCCATTTCCATCTTCTCAGTTACAGGCGGATGAATTTCACCATCGTTATCGGTATATCCTTTAATGATATCATTAACTCCGGGAACAAAAGCATTTCCATCCAAATAAGCCATATAAGAAAGCATGTTTGGAATTTCAATCTTAAAATTAAAATCCTTCATATTCTCATTGGTTCCATCTCCTTCACTTGTTGACATGATTCCCAATGCAACCAAACCAGCTCCTCTAGATCCATTGTACAAGCCCTCAAAGGCAGCAAATTTCATTGGTTGATCGCGCACAATTTCTCTCGCCGAATTATCACCGGTCATAACCGTAAATATTGAGGCAAGCAATCCAAAAACAGCCGCCACAACAATACTTCTTTTTGCAAAAACCACATTCGTTTTTTTCAAAATATACCAGGCACTTACACCAATTACGAAAACCGCTGCAAGAATATAAGCTGAAGAAATTGTATGTAAAAATTTATTAACCGCGGTTGGTGAAAATAAGACATCCCAAAAACTATCCATTTCGTTGCGTGCCGTGTCCGGATTAAATTTCATTCCAACAGGATTCTGCATCCAGCCATTGGCAACTAAAATCCACAAAGCAGATAGATTGGAACCAATTGCAACAAGCCAGGTAGAAATTAAGTGGAACTTTTTACTTACTTTATTCCAACCAAAAAACATCACCGCAATAAATGTAGATTCCATAAAAAAGGCCATGATCCCTTCTATCGCAAGAGGTGCTCCAAATATATCTCCCACGAACCATGAATAATTAGACCAGTTGGTACCAAACTCAAATTCAAGAATAATTCCTGTTGCAACACCAATTGCAAAATTGATTCCGAAAAGAGTCATCCAGAACTTGGTAATCTTTTTCCATGCCGGATCATTGGTTTTCACATAGATGGTTTCCATGATAGCAATAATGAAAGCCATACCTAACGTTAAGGGGACAAAAATCCAGTGATACATCGCAGTAAGTGCAAACTGCGCCCTGGACCAATCCACTACAGAAAGATCAAAATTTTCGATCATTTTATTAATTTTTAGGGTTAGTTAATTGATCAATCACATAATCACTGCGCTCTTGATCGTTGTCATATTTTGTTTTTAAGAAATTGGGAAAGAATAGCAACTTTAAAATAAAAAACATAACAAATAGCTTTATCAAAATAATAAGCCAAAGCTGACGGCTCCATTTACTTTGATTTCGAAAACCTTCGTAATAAAATTCCCAAATAGTTTTTGGCAATTTCACTAATTTGTTGAGTGTATTATTCATTGTAATAAAGAACTACTGTATTTTTATTCCACATACTTTATCTTGATAAAATAAAAGACATCCAAGTCCGATTTTGCTTATCAAAATACATAACAAATGTAAAATTATTTAGGAAACAGGAGTCAAATTCCCCATAGATAGATTTTATATAGTCATATAGAAAATCAATAAATATTTAATTAACAATTAGTTGAAATACCAATTACCAAACAGAACAGCTTCAAACCCACTGATTTTAAAGGTATCCATTAATTTACTACCTCTTATAATAAATTCCCGTGTTTTATCTCACTAAACATTAAAAACTTAAAAAGCATATTTTAAAATTCATATTATCAAGACATTACCCTAAAATAACTCTAAAGATTGATGAAAATTCATTAAAATCAGCTTATTCGTTTCTCTGTTTGATACGTCTTTACAAATGGAAATATTTATTTATATTTGAGTTAGTTCGTAATCGTTTGTAAAGCATAATACAATTTAAAAAACATAGGCTAAAAGCCATATACATAAGAAATTGACTTTCTTATTTAGAATTATTTTAAAAAGTGTTTTCAGCTCTTATTTCAATTACTACCATTTGATAAAATGGACGTACTTAAACAGAAAACTAACCTAATTGCATAATGAAAGAAGAAACATCAAACAACAGCAGACGAAAGTTCCTTAAAAGTGTAGGAATTACAGTAAGTGCTGCCGGTGTTGTTAGTGGATTTTCTCTTCTTGGAGCGGCAAAAGCGGCAGCACAAGAACCTGGAGAAACAGTAAATCTTTTAACACAAGATGGGCAACTAGTTCAAGTTGATAAAAATCAATTGCGCCCAACAGTAACTGGACCACTTACCGAATTGCAGAAAAGAGGACGTGAAGGTATTGCCGGGAAGTCGTTTGTGATGGTTATTGACCTTAGTAAATGTAGAAATGCCCGAAAATGTATGGTTGCATGTCAAAATCATCACCAGCTAAGGCCGGATCAACACCATATTAATGTTCTTCAAATGCAGGATGCTGAACATACGGCTCCTTATTTTATGCCCAAACCTTGTCAGCATTGCGACAATCCTCCGTGCACCAAAGTTTGTCCGGTAGATGCAACTTTCAAACGTCAGGATGGAATTGTACTAATTGATAATGAAAGATGTATTGGTTGTCGGTTTTGTATAGCAGCCTGTCCTTACTCTGCACGTATTTTCCAATGGACAGAACCTAAGGATGCGGAAAAATACAAAAATCTCACTTACAATATCGAAGCTAACGTTCCTCAAAAGAAAGGTACAGTAAGTAAATGTTTATTTAGTGCCGACAGACTTCGCGAAAACAAACTTCCTTCTTGCGTTTCTTCCTGTCCGAATGGTGTTTACTATTTTGGAGATCAAAATGAAGATGCTGTTACCAATGGTACAACTCACGAAACTGTTCGTTTTTCGAAGTTAATTGAAGAAAATGCCGGATATACTTTAATGCCGGAATTAGGAACGAAACCCCGCGTTTATTACCTGCCTCCTAAAAACAGAGCTTTCAAATTTAACGGCGATCTTTTAAACGAAGAAAATCTTCATTAAAACATTGTTTCAGCTATCAATAAAAGAATAATAAACAGATTTTATTTGCCCTAAATAATTTAATCTTATGAATGACTTACCAGAACAGAAAGAAACGACTCTTTCGTTTGAGAAAATTAAAAAAGACATTCTTCGTCCAATGCAAAACCACAAAGGCTTAGAACTTTGGATTGCCTTCCTGGTAACCGTGATAAGTGTTTGCGCCTGGGCCTACTACGTACAGTTACGAGACGGATTAGGAGTTACAGGAATGCGCGATTACGTATCCTGGGGACTTTACATTGCCAACTTTGTGTTTTTTGTTGCCGTTAGTTTAGTTGGAATGCTTATTTCGTCCATTCTGGGTTTGCTCCGAATCGATTGGATAACACCAATATCCAGAATTGCTGAGATAATAGCAGTTGCCTTTGTTGCAGTAGCTGGTTTGGTAATTATTATGGATATGGGACGCCCCGACAGAGTAGTTAATGTGCTTATCCATGGTCGTTTTCAATCTCCAATTCTTTGGGATATAACCGTAGTAACAACCTACCTGACAATAAGTCTTCTATTACTGATTTTACCAATGATTCCCGATTTGGCAATCTGCAAAAATGAATTGAAAAAAGCTTCTCCTTTTCTGAAAAGACTGTACAATCTTCTATCATTTGGGTACATCAACACTCCCAGTCAGTACAAGCATTTACACAAAATGATCCGGACATTAATGGTTCTTATTGTTCCGGTAGGTTTGGCAATTCATACCGTAACATCGTGGTTGTTTGCTGCAACCCTGCGAAATGGTTGGGATACTACAATTTTTGGCCCCTACTTCGTTGCAGGAGCATTTGTTGCAGGTTCGGCAGGATTAATCGTAGCCATGTATTTTTTCCGCGTTAGTTATAAACTGAAGGATTACATTACCGATGTTCAGTTCGATAATATGGGAAAACTGATGGTGGCTGTATGTTTGGTATATTTATATTTCAATTTAAATGAGTTTTTAGTTCCCGGGTACAAGATGAAAACCGGAGATGATGTTCATTTAACGGAATTATTCGCCGGCCATTGGGCAATCATGTTCTGGTCGTCTCAATTGTTGGGTAATGTGATTCCAATTATGCTTTTGGTTACCAAGAAATTCAGAAAGCCTTTTCCTATCATGGTTATTTCCCTATTCATTTTAGCAGGAGCCTGGATCAAAAGATATGTAATTGTGATTCCAACATTGCTTCATCCTCATTTACCAATTCAGAATGTACCACAAAACTTTGTACACTACTATCCTACTGCGATAGAAATTTCTGTAACCGTTTTAAGTTTTGCTTTAGCACTCTTAATCATCACCGTTTTATCAAAAATATTCCCGGTGGTTCCTATATGTGAAATTGCCGAACAAAAAGGAATTGAAGTGAAAATTGAAGCTTAAAAACATACAAACAATGAAAAATGCTATCAAAATAATTGCCAGCCTGTTTCTACTTTTTGCATTCTCTGCGACCGTAACAATGGCCCAAAAGTGGTCGGCTCCTGCATCTGCAAAAAAGAAGCAAAACCCATACGAGGCCAGCACTAAAAATATAAGTTCCGGCAAAAAGATTTATAACATTAACTGTAAATCCTGCCATGGTGATGCTACCATGGGAAACATGCTGCCGCTTCAGCCGGTTGCTCCTTCCGATTTAGGATCTCAGGCATTTTTAATGCAGACTGATGGAGAAATCTATTACAAAGTAAACAAAGGCAACGGCGCAATGCCGACCTTCGAAAAAACCTTAAGCGACGAGGACAAATGGATGGTTATTACCTATCTGCGCTCTTTCGATCAAAATAAGAAGGCAAGCAAGAAAATTGCAGAGGTAATAAACCCTGAAGTAAGCGATGTTAGAATTCTTTTGGACATTAATAAAGAGGACAAAAGGATTATTGCAAACCTGTCGGGACTTACAAAAAAGGGAGACCGCGTTGCTTTGCAAGGCATTGAACTAAGCGTAAAAGTGAAGAGAAACTTTGGCTATTTAGATATCTCGGGCGACGATGCATACACAAACGAAAAAGGGGAAGTCAGTGTTCAATTTCCGAAAGACTTACCCGCCGATCGTGAAGGACATGTGAACCTTTTAGTTAAAGTTACCGATGATGCCTACTATGGAGAAGTAATTGTTGATCGGATTGCCAGCCTTGGCATACCGACCAACCCGGTAAATCCTTTGGATGAAAGAGCCATGTGGGGAACCAGAGCAAATGCTCCAATATGGATTATTTTAAGCTATGTTGGTGGAGTAATCTGTATTTGGGGAGTTATCTTTCTGGTACTATTTCAACTAATTCAGCTACCTAAGCTCGCAAAAAACAAAGAATAAAAACTACTTGGAATCATTCTCTTTCTTCTTTTTTGATGGTCCACCTAACTTATACAAGAGGTATCCCATCCCCACTAAAAAGTGAAGAGCTGTAATTCCAGCTATAATGTAAACAAGAGTTGAATCAGATTTCATATCAAATAATCTAAGACTGTAAGGTCTGCAAGTTGGTGAAAATGCAGGAAGAAACAAAAAAACACATTTGTGTACACTGTGGCGACGACTGTGGTTCACATCCCGTTATTTGGGATGAAAAGCCGTTTTGCTGCAATGGTTGTTCTACTGTATATCAGATTTTGCACGAAAATGAACTTTGTACCTACTACGATTTTGAATCAAACCCGGGAATTAAAATTGAGGCTGGAAAATACAAAGAGAAATTTGCCTTTTTAGATGACAACGAAATTGCAGAGCAACTTTATGAATTCGCAGAAGGAAATATCAGGAAAATAACTCTTTATATCCCAAGCATACATTGCAGTTCTTGTATTTGGTTGTTGGAACATCTCAATATTTTAAATCAGGGAGTTATTAAGTCGATGGTTAATTTCGTTAAGAAAGAAGTGGCTATTACTTTCAATTCCGATGAAATCTCAATTAGAGAATTGGCTGAATTACTTTCTTCCATTCATTATATCCCTGAAATTACTCTTGATAAATTACAATTAAAACAAAATGAAGAAGTAAACAAAAGTCTTCTTTACAAAATCGGTATTGCCGGATTTTGCTTTGGAAACATCATGCTTTTGAGCTTGCCCGAATACGTTCCGGGTCATGAGTATTTGGAAACTCATTTCAAAGAATTTTTTGGCATGATGAATTTCTTTCTCGTTTTACCAGTTTTCTTTTACAGCGGAAGCGACTATTTGCTATCCGCAATTAAAGCAATAAAACACAAATTCATTAATATTGATGTTCCTATTTCGATGGGAATACTAATGCTCTTTATTCAAAGTAGTATTGAGATTTTCAGCGGTTCGGGAGCTGGTTATATGGATTCCCTTACGGGATTAATCTTCTTTCTGTTAATAGGAAAGTGGTATCAAAACAGAACTTACCAGGCACTCTCGTTCGAAAGGGATTACCGTTCCTATTTTCCGGTTGCAGTTAGTAAATTGGAAAAAGGAATTGAGATAAGTACTCCTATTGAGAAACTGCAAAAAGGCGATATCATATTAATCCGAAATCAGGAATTGATTCCTGCCGATGGTATTTTAATGAAGGGAGAAGCCCAGATTGATTACAGTTTTGTTACCGGTGAATCGAAACCTGTATTTAAAGAAAGTGGCGACGCCGTTTTTGCAGGGGGAAAACAGATAGGAAGTGCCATTGAACTAACCATCGAAAAAGATGTAATTCAAAGTCGACTGACTCAATTGTGGAATCAATTTGAAGGTGAGGATTCTTCAAACACCAAACTAAACTCATTAATCGATCAGATCAGCAAATATTTCACCATTGTAATTATCGCAATTGGACTGTTTGCAGGAATCTACTGGCTGTTGAATGATTCAAGCAAAGCTGTTTTTGCCTTTACTTCGGTTCTGATTGTTGCTTGTCCCTGCGCCCTGGCTCTCTCTGCTCCTTTCGCTCTGGGAAACACCATGCGATTGATGGGAAGAATGGGAATCTATCTAAAAAGCTCGGCTGTGGTCGAAAAATTGAATTCAATCACCGCCATCGTTTTTGACAAAACAGGGACAATAACACAAGCCGACGAGGTAAAGGTTAATTTTCATGGAGATGCATTAAGCGATGATGACAAAATCGCCATAAAATCATTAACCAGACATTCCACTCATACACTAAGTGCCACTTTGTATGAATATTACAAAAGTATTCCGCCCGAAACGGTTGTTGACTATACTGAATTGCCATCAATGGGAATTTCGGGTACAATTAATGGCCGGAAAATTAAATTAGGCTCGGCTAAATTTATTCATGAAGGAAAAACAGAAACCAGTTCTTTAAACACAGAAGTTTACCTTTCGGTAGATGGAAAAATAAAGGGACATTTTTCTATGAGTAATCAATACAGAACCGGTTTGTCAGAACTAATAAACGGACTCGCTCCTAAATACGATTTGCACATTTTGTCGGGTGATAATGATTCGGAAATGGAAAATCTGAAACAGATATTTCCAACAACATCAATTATCCGGTTCAATCAGTCGCCAAATGACAAATTGGAATACATCAACAATTTAAAGAAACAAAACAAATACGTTTTAATGATTGGTGATGGCTTAAACGATGCCGGGGCATTAAAAACCAGCGATGTTGGTATTTCAATTGCCGATGATATTTACCATTTCTCGCCTGCGTGCGATGCTATTTTGGAAGCTTCAAAATTTCAAGAATTAAAGTACTTCCTAAAAATATCAGCAAAAAGTGTTTGGATCGTAAAACTAAGTTTCATACTCTCCTTTCTTTACAATTTATTTGGATTGTATTTCGCAGTACAAGGAATTCTATCGCCTATTGTTGCGGCTCTGTTAATGCCAATCAGTTCCATTTCGGTAGTGGCTTTTGCAACTTTTACAACCAATTACATTGCTAAATCGAAAGAGACAAATAATAAAACCGAATCGAATATGAAAGAAGCAAAAACATCTGTTTTTCTAAAAAAATCGGTTCAACTAAATTAAATAGTAAATGAGTGTATTGTTCGTTTTAATAGGTGTTAGCATGTTTGTAGCAGGAGGATTTCTTATCGCATTCCTTTGGGCCGTAAAGAAAGGACAATATGATGATTCTTATTCCCCATCTGTTCGAATTCTATTCGACGATCAGGAATATGAAGCACAAAAAGAAGAAAAAAAACAACAAATAGAAAAGGAAACAACTAAGAAAAACCATAAATCTTAATTTAATGGAGACACAACATTTTTCGTACGATAACAAAATCGTGAAATTTTTCGCCTACGCAACCATTCTTTGGGGAGTAGTTGGAATGCTGGTAGGGCTTTTGGCAGCACTGCAATTGGCATTCCCGATTTTTAATTTCAATCTGGCTTATACCTCTTTTGGTAGAATTCGTCCAATTCACACCAATGCAGTAATTTTTGCATTTGTTGGAAATGGAATATTTACAGCAGTTTATTATTCACTTCAGCGCTTGCTTAAAGCCAGAATGTTTAATGACAGACTTAGTTGGATCCATTTCTGGGGCTGGCAGGCCATAATTGTTTCGGCTGCTGTCACTTTTGTTTTAGGAATCACTACCAGTAAAGAATATGCAGAACTGGAATGGCCGATCGATATTGCCATTACCATTATTTGGGTTGTGTTTGGCTGGAACATGTTTGGTACCATCCTAAGGAGAAGAGCCGATCACCTTTATGTTGCCATATGGTTTTATATTGCAACTTTTGTAACGGTTGCCGTTCTTCACATTGGGAATTCAATTTCCCTGCCTTACAGCTGGATTCAGTCATATCCTGTTTATGCAGGTGTTCAGGATGCTTTGGTGCAGTGGTGGTACGGACATAATGCTGTTGCATTTTTCCTGACCACTCCATATTTAGGATTGATGTACTATTTCTTGCCGAAAGCTGCCAATCGTCCGATATATTCGTATCGCTTATCGATCATTCACTTCTGGGCATTGGTTTTTCTGTATATCTGGGCTGGTCCTCATCACTTGCTATATACTTCTTTACCGGATTGGGCACAATCCTTAGGTGTTGTTTTCTCAATCATGTTACTTGCTCCATCGTGGGGAGGTATGTTTAACGGATTATTAACACTTCGCGGTGCCTGGGATAAAGTTCGTGACAGTGCAACTCTAAAATTTATGGTGGTTGCTGTTACCTGTTACGGAATGTCAACCTTCGAGGGGCCAATGATGTCTCTTAAATGGGTAAACTCATTAACCCACTATACCGACTGGACAATCGCTCACGTTCACATTGGAGCATTGGGCTGGAACGGATTCCTTACTTTTGGAATGTTGTACTACTTGTTCCCAAAAATGTGGAATACAAAATTGTATTCTGAAAAATTAGCCAATGCACACTTCTGGGTTGGAACATTAGGTATTATTTTTTATGCGTTGCCATTGTATTGGGGTGCCATTGTTCAAACCTTGATGTGGAAAGAATTTACTCCGGACGGATTATTAGCTTATCCTAATTTCTTAGAAACCGTTACTCAGATTTTGCCAATGTATCACGTCAGAGTTTTTGGAGGACTTCTTTACTTCTCCGGACTGTTCTTAATGGTTTATAATCTATTGAAAACCGCCGCTTTAGGTAAATGTATAGACAATGAAGAAGCTTCGGCTCCTGCAATTGTTACCGATACAAAACGCAGCAAGAATGAAGGTTTACACCGTTGGTTAGAAAGAAAACCTGTTCAGTTTATGATTTTGGCTACAGTTGCAATCTTAATTGGTGGTGCATTCGAAATTATCCCAACGTACCTGATCAAATCAAACATTCCGACTATCGAAAGTGTAAAACCTTATACTCCACTTGAGTTGCAGGGTAGAGATATTTATATCCGGGAAGGCTGTAATACTTGTCACTCCCAAATGGTCCGCCCTTTCCGTTCGGAAACAGAACGATATGGTGAGTATTCAAAAGCCGGCGAATCAGTTTACGATCATCCGCACTTGTGGGGATCGAAACGAACAGGACCGGATTTGGCCCGCGAAGGTGTTCCCGGTGGAAAAATGTACAAAACTAATGTTTGGCATTTTAACCATATGCTGGATCCACAAAAAATGAATGCTCAATCTATTATGCCTAAATATCCCTGGCTGATAAAAGACGTATTGGATACTTCATCAACTCCTGCAAAAATTCGCGCGATGACCACTTTAGGTGTGCCATATGCTGAAGGATACGATCTAATTGCCAATGACGATTTGAGGAAACAAGCAGAAGAAATTGCTGCCGACCTTAAAAATTCGGGTGTTGAAGTAGCTAGTGATAAAGAAATATTAGCTGTAATTGCTTACCTGCAACGTTTGGGTAGAGATATTTCGGTGCAAAAATAGATATCAGATATTAGGTGTGAGAAATGAGGAAAATACTTTTACAGCGGTTTTAACTCATATCTCTCATCTAGAACTAATAAATATAAACAGATGAAACGTCCATATATAAAGCTTTCTACACACAGGAAGATGGTTGCAATTTGGGTGTTCCATGTGACAAATAAAAATCAAATTATAAACACATGAAAATAGTCAGTCATTACTTGCAGGGCATTGCTGATGTTGGTTTTTTTCCAAGCATCTCATTACTCATTTTCTTCCTGTTCTTTGCAGGAATGCTTTGGTGGACCTTCAAAAAAAGCAACAAAGAATTCTTTACGGAAATGGAAAGTTATGCCCTTGACGAGGATGGTGTAAATTCATCATCGGAAGCGAAAGAATAAACAGGTTCCAAAATCAAGATAAAATGGAGAAAAAAGATAAATTCTTAGAAGAAAACGAGCATCTAATGAGCGATCATGATTATGATGGAATTAGAGAATTAAACAACCCAATGCCAACTTGGTGGCGTTACTTGTTCTACATCACAATTATTTTTGCCGCAGTTTACATGTTCCGTTACCATGTTTTTGGTGACGATCTTCAAATTGCAGAATACAATAAAGAAATGGCTCTTGCCGAAGCAAATAAACCCAAAACTGCTTTTGATGAGAATGCTCTCGTTTTAATGACAGCATCGGCAGATTTGGACAATGGAAAAGCCATCTACGATAAAAACTGTATTGCTTGTCACGGATCATTGGGAGAAGGCAATGCAATTGGACCAAACCTTACCGATAAGTATTGGTTGAACGGTGGCAGCCTTAAAGATGTATACCAAATCATTAAAGTAGGAAAACCTATGAAGGGTATGTTAGCATGGCAAAATCAATTGGCGCCGGAGCAGATGCTGCAGGTGGCCAGTTATATAATGGGGCTTCAGGGAACAAATCCTCCTAATGCAAAAGATCCTCAGGGAGAATTGGTTGAATAAAAAAACATCTAACCACAAAGGTTAACAAAGTACAACACAAAGTTGCACAAAGGATTATTAATAATGTGCAACTTCAGTTTTTGTTTATACTGTGGGAAACTAAATTAACAAACACCAGCGAGTTCATTTGTAAAATAGAATTTCACACAAAACGTACTTCGTGTTCTTCGTGAAATACCTTTGAGCTTTCTTTGTAATTGAAAAATATGGCTCCTAAAAACCCATATACCGGCTATCGTGACCAGCTTGCTACTCTTAATGAGACGGGAAAACGTAGATGGGTATACGCACAAAAACCGAAAGGGAAACTATATAACTATCGGAATATTGTTAGCTATTCCTTACTATTTTTGCTTTTTACAATTCCATTTGTGAAGCTAAATGGTGAGCCATTTTTGATGTTGAATATTTTAGAGCGAAAATTCATTTTATTTGGCATTCATTTCTGGCCTCAGGATTTTCATCTCTTTCTGTATTCCATGATTACTCTTTTTGTATTTGTGGTACTATTTACCGTTAGCTATGGTCGAATATGGTGTGGCTGGACTTGTCCGCAAACTGTCTTTTTAGAATTTATTTTCAGAAGAATTGAGTACTTAATTGAAGGAAATCCCAGCCAACAACGAAAATTGGATTCCCAACCAATGAATTTCACTAAATTCTGGAAAAAGAGCTTGAAAATCATTCTTTTTTATGCAATCTGTTTTTTAATTACGAACACCTTTTTATCCTACATTATTGGAATTGACCAGTTGTTGGAAATAATGAAGGCTCCAATATCCGAACATAGCGTTGGATTTACTGTGGCAGTTTTGTTTTCGGGCGTTATGTTTTTTGTCTTTACAAAATTACGAGAGCAGGTATGCTCGATGATTTGCCCTTATGGGAGATTGCAAGGTGTACTATTAGACTCCAATTCGATAGTAGTTGCTTACGATTACAAACGAGGCGAAGAAAGAGCTCCGCTGGAGGCTGGCGAAGACCGAAAAAAAGATGGTAAAGGAGATTGTATTGACTGTTATCAGTGTGTTGATGTTTGTCCAACCGGAATTGATGTTCGTGATGGTACTCAATTGGAATGCATCAACTGTACTGCATGTATTGATGAATGCAATTCTGTAATGGAGTGGATAGGAAAACCTAAAGGCTTAATTCGATTCGATTCTGAAAAAAATATCGCCGAAGGCAAAAAGCAAAAATGGCCTGCCCGTAAAATTGCTTACACCGTAGTTCTGTGCATTCTACTAGGAATTGTAGCTGTTTTGTTTGCTTCGAGAAGCGATTTGGAAGCCACTATCTTACGAACTCCGGGCTTAATGTATCAACCTCAGGAAGGTGGAATTAGTAATATGTACAGCTTTAAAGTTGTTAACAAAACGGTTGCCGAGGTTCCTATTCATTTTAAAATAATGAATCACGAAGGTGTAATTAAAGTAATTGGAGAGGAATTAAAAGCGAAAGCCAGTTCAATAAAGGAAGGTGTATTCTTCGCCATTTTACCACAAAAAGAAATTACAAGCGATAACATTCCAATTACCATTGGTGTGTATGCGGATAAACGATTAATAGAAGAAGTTAAACTAACTTTTGTAGGACCAAACTAAAAAAGATCCGTTTTGAAGTAAACAGTGATTACTAATAAAAACGTACAAATAACTGATAATTGAAGTATGAAAAAGATGAGTTGGGGGACAAAACTAGCAATAGGAGCTTCGATATATGTTATCGGGATTCTTTCTTTTGTTGCATTTAGCACAACACAAAAAATCAATTTGGTATCGAAAGATTACTATCCTAAAGAGGTGGAATATCAGCAACAAATTGATAAATTAAATAATGCCAAAAAATTAAATGAGACGATCCTTATATCGCAGGAAAACGGGAAATTACAATTTCAATTTCCTGCCAATATGCACGATCAGGTAAAAGGCGAAATCGTATTTTATCGTCCTGCCGATTATGAATCAGATTTCAAAACTTCAATTGATCTGAACGAAAACGGATTGCAGGAACTTAATACAGATCATCTTTTAAAAGGCATGTACACCATCAAAATAGATTGGGAACACAACAATATAGGGTATTATAAAGAAGAGGCTGTTTACTTGAATAAATAAGACCTCATCCCCTATCCCCTTCTCCTAAAAGAGAAGGGAGAACAATATATACAAGTTTCCCTCTCCTGAAGGAGAGAGATTAAGGGTGAGGCGTACAAATATAAAATTGATACTATGGTATATCTATCAGCATTAATACTGGGACTTATGGGCAGTTTTCACTGTGTGGGAATGTGTGGTCCTATTGCACTGGCAATTCCTTTAAAAACAACATCATGGCTGGCAAGAATTTCGGGCGGTGTAATTTACAACATTGGCCGTGCTCTTACCTATGCCATTATGGGTGCATTTTTTGGTCTTTTGGGGCGAGGTTTGGTCATGAGTGGATTTCAGCAATGGGTTTCCGTTATCATGGGTGCTGTCATGATTCTATCGGTTATCACTCCTTCCATCTATAAGAATCGTTTTAACGCTGAAAAAGGTGTGTTCTCATTTGTTGGCAAAGTAAAACTTTCGCTCGGTAAATTATTTACTCAACGTAGTTATGGTTCTCTTTTTTTAATTGGATTATTAAATGGATTGCTTCCGTGCGGATTGGTTTATGTTGCTATCGTGGCCGCAATTGCCACAGGATCATCGGTTGGCGGCGGACTTTTCATGTTCATTTTTGGCTTGGGAACACTTCCCATGATGTTGGCCATTTCGCTAATTGGCAACTTAATTACATTAGAATTGAGAAAGAAAATTACCCGGTTGATTCCTTATGCCATTGTATTTATCGGCATTCTGTTCGTACTTCGCGGATTGAGTTTAGGAATTCCTTTCTTAAGTCCACCCGAAAAAGCTATGCATGTTCCAACCGAACAAGTGGATGTAAACAAACCAAAACCGGATTGCTGTCATTAAATTTATTTATTGCTTTAATTATTTTGGCTTGATTATTGTTTATCAACAACAACAATTTTAGCTCTCTCTTCAACTAATTAAACTATGAATAAAACAATTGCTATTTTCCTGTTCCTGCTATGTTATCTGAATACATACAGCATAAAAAAAATTGAAGTTTCAAATGATAAACGAGACCAGTTTTTCTACGATAAAATGCCCGAAAACTGTAAGAAATTTGGGTTAGAGGATTTAAGAAATAGTACCGATTCGCTGAGAATTAGAATTTGGAGCAGTAATTCAACGATTGAAATCAAACAACAAAATGGAGTTAAAGCACAACTAACACAATGGGTGAGATGGTCAGATCCGATTATTAAAAAAGTAGAATTCGAATCTGAAATTTCCAAACAGTTACTGGATTCTCTCCTCGCCTATGATATTACAACAATTCCAGATGATACGAAATGGGGAATTGATGGCAGTTACGTTAATATTGAGGTCTCAACCCCAGAAAACTATCGTACTTACACCTATTGGAGTCCTTCTGTGAATGAAACTGAAAATAGATATAAAGTTGCAAAAATTGAACATTTAGCTAACACAATTCTAAATAGAAATAAATTTTTCAACGAATTTATTGAAACTATTCCTCCTGGAGGATATGGTTTATCCTCAGGACATATTGATCGCTTTTTACCTGAAGGGTCAATGGAATCATCGTTATATAAGGAAGTAAAAAGAAGAATTGGATTAGAATTAGGGATAACTGAAAAAACTAGTCACACAAAATTCCCATTCTTCATTATTGACCAGAAACCATCCTACATGGCAGGACTTAACAAGTACAAATTATCAGAAGTCAAAGAGATTAAGATTATCACTAAGAATGATGAAGAATCAAGACTTTATGGAATGATGGCAGCAAATGGTTTAATATTGATTGAAACTATAAAATAACACACGCCAATATTTACCAGAATCCTTCCTGATTTTACTATAAAAAGAGGCTAAATCCAATTTGAATTTAGCCTCTTAACTGATTTACAGATTCGAATATCGATCTCCAATAAATTTTATTTGATTTGAGCTTTTAACTCTTCAATTGTTTTAGCCATTACAATTCCAGGAATTTCTACCGGAGCTCCAACTTGTGCTAAAAAAGTACCTTTTACTTCACCTTTTTTATAAGTTGTAAACCCAATTCGATACAATCCCACAGTTAAGGCTTTCAAAGGATTACCAACTTCACTTTTATATCTTAACAATGAATTGTATTTTGTTCCTCTTGGTGTTTTTGGCATCTCGCTGCTATCATCATTTTTTGCCAATGAGAACCATTTTGCACTTTTTACTCCTTCAGCAGAAATTTTATCAGCACTAACAATATCCGAACGTTCCAAAGTGATATAAGTATCAAAATAGTCTTCCGATTCAGCATTTGCAGTATAATCATCAGAAACTATCGCATCTTTTACCGTAGTTTTTCCAACTGGAGACATCATTCGAACACCTAATTCAGGAGCTACTGCAGGAACCCATAAATAAATAAAATAAAACTTCTTACCATCAATCACTTCATCTTCAGTATCTTTAGCAGCATACCCCAAATACGAAACAACATCTGTGTAAGGCACTTTAATTGTTTTTGGTCCAATTTTCTTTTCAGTTAAACCACCGAATTTACCTAGTTTTTGTGCTTGCGAAGGAGCTACAACGGCTAAGGCTAATGCCAAAATCAAAATTAATCTCTTCATTTATTTTATTTTATTTAATTAACAAAACAAAGTTATACTATTTAATTAAGCTCACAAAACCGAAATTTAATAATTTATTATAATTATTATTTAACCTTCACCCACAATCCAATATATAATGCTGACCATCTTTAATTTAAACCAAACAACAAATGACATACAGAACCAATCAATTAACTTATTATTGCAATAATAACAACAGAAACTTAACATTACAACCCACAGCATAATGATTTTATTAATCCTAGTTGGTTGCTTTTCACCGTAATAAGATTTTGTAACCAGACGTTTTCATGTCTTTCCAAAATATACACACGAGAACTTATTTTAATTGTTTCCAATCAGGATATCTTGTAAATTAAGAGGAGCCTAATTTTAACGAAAGATATTCTAACACTATGAAAAAAATCCTTAACAATTTGTTGACTTTTTTCAACACTACCGAAGAAGATTCCTTTTACTATGTAAGAATTGAACGAAATGACAAATGCTTTTGCAATAGCGGTAAAAAATACAAAGCTTGTCATTACCCAGATCATCAGAAGAAAAGTAAGGTTGCTGTTAAAAAAATTAGTGAAACAACCGGAGAAGAACAAATTAAAGTTTTAAGTGTAAAACGCCTTCGCAAAGAATATTATCGTGTAAAATCGAATGTACATTAACAGATCTGCGCTTTTGGCTCATGGCTCAATCTATCCCTTACCTCAAATACCATAGCCAAAAGCTCATTTATCTTTCCGCAGCCTTAACCTGTTCCAAAGTAACCTGACCGTAATTGTTTCCCCAGGAATTCAAAATGTAATTAAACACAACAGCCAATTCCTTATCTGTTAAACCAGACGCGGGCATTAAACTATTGTATTTTACGCCGTTCACTTTAATGGGTTTATTGCTTCCGAACTTTACCATCTTTATGGCATCTTCCGTATGTTTCTTCAAGTAATCGGAATTAGCCAAAGGCGGATAAAATTTCTCAATACCACTACCCGTCTTCATATGACAATTCATGCACTTGGTTCTATATAATTGAGCACCTTTTTCCATTTCAGATGCTGGTATTTCGGCACTCACAACTTCTTTCTTTGCCGTTTTCTTATCCGATCCTACGCAAGAAGTTAATAAAAACACAATTATCAAAAATATTACGTTCAATTTATTCATACTCCTTATTCTTTTTTAGATCCAGTAAAAATAGCGAACACACAGTGAATAATCAAAATTATTCTACTTTCTAAATAGCTAACTACCGCAAAAAAAGCCAATTAACCATAAGAACCCATCAAATATTTTTATATATTTATATAGATCAGAGTAATGATTACCATATAATTACCCCATTTATCTCCTTAACCCTAAACCATGGAGGACTATTTATGAAAAAAAAACTTACCGTTTGTTTTCTACTAATTTTGATTGCTTCATTGTCCTTTAGCCAAGGTGCCAAAGATTTGTATTACGACATGGAAGTTGGAGTTATAGAAAATCTTAACGACACCGTTCCTCAGGACATACAATTAACCAACGAAGCTGGTGAATTGGTCTTTTTAAAAGATCAGATTGATAAACCTACAGCAATTGTATTTGTCTATTTCCGTTGCCCGGGAATCTGCAGTCCTCTTATGGACGGTTTGGCTGATGTCATTCAAAAAAGTGATTTGGAAATCGCCAAAGATTATCAAGTCATCACAATTAGTTTTGATCCTACAGAAACTTATGATTTGGCAGTTAAAAAGAAAAACAACTACAAGTCCTTAATTAAAGGTAAAAACACCCAAGAGGGCTGGAAATTCTATACCGGCGACAGTTTAAATATTGCGAAGGCAACAAAAGCATTGGGCTTTAGATATAAAAAGGTTGGCAACGAATACACACACGCAGCTACAGTTATCGTAACAAGTCCCGATGGAAAAATCACCCGCTATTTAAATGGCACCTACTTTTTGCCGTTTGAGTTTAAACTGGCTATGATGGAAGCTTCGAAAGGACAGGCAGGACCAACCATCAACAAAATACTTCAATATTGCTATTCCTACGATCCGGTAGGACAAGCCTACGTTTTAAATATTACCAAAATAACCGGAGTCATTATATTGATAATGGGACTGATTGTTTTTCTATTATTGGTGTTTGTGAAAACAAAAAGGAAACAACAATAATACAAACCACAAATCCTCAGATTAACACAAATGCGATCTGTCAGAATTTGTGAAATCTGTGGTGCTGATTAAGATAATAATTAACACGATGCATATGTCTGATACCGTAATTCAAAACCATGAACCAAATTACCTTGAATATCAGGGACGATACAAAGGGATATTTGCATGGATTTTCTCAACAGATCACAAACGAATTGGCTTGTTGTATTTATACAGTATGCTGGTGCTTTTTAGTGCAGCCGCTATTCTGGGTCTGTTAATGAAAATAGAGCTGATTGCACCTGGGAAAACCATAATGGATGCCCAGACTTACAACAGCTTTTTTACCCTTCACGGGATAACCATGATTTTTTTAATTGTAGTTCCGGGTTTGCCCGCTGTGTTTGGAAATTTCTTTCTGCCTCTGATGATTGGGGCAAAAGATGTGGCATTTCCCAAGCTCAACCTTTTATCGTGGTGGATCTACATTGCGGGTGCTGCAATTGTTCTTTCGTCTCAGTTTTTTGGAGATGGACCTCCGGATACCGGCTGGACATTTTATGCACCCTACAGTTTTAGAACCGGAACAAATATGCTGCCGGCCGTGACTGGTGCATTTATTTTAGGGTTCTCTTCCATAGCAACCGGAATCAACTTTATTGTAACCATGCATAGAATGAGAGCTCCCGGAATGACTTGGATGAAAATGCCTCTATTCCCATGGGCTTTATACGGAACAAGCTGGATTCAAGTACTGGCAACACCAATTGTTGGCATTACTTTATTAATGATTGTACTGGAACGTACCCTGCAAATCGGCTTTTTCGATCCTGCTTTGGGTGGCGATCCAATCTTATATCAGCATTTATTCTGGATTTACTCCCACCCTGCTGTTTACATCATGATATTGCCGGCAATGGGTGTGATCTCGGAGATTATTCCAACATTCGCGCGAAAAACCATATTTGGATACAAGGCAATTGTAGTATCCACACTGGCAATTGCATTTGTGGGTTACTTTGTTTGGGGACATCACATGTTTACATCAGGAATGAGTGGAACGGCCCTGTATACATTTTCGATTCTTACATTTTTGGTTGCCATTCCCAGTGCTATTAAAATATTCAATTGGGTGGCAACTCTTCATAAAGCCTCCATCGATATTCAAACACCTTTCTTGTGGGCACTTTGCTTCCTCTTTGTTTTCATGATCGGAGGATTATCCGGAATGGTACTGGGTGCTTTATCGGCCAACGTTCATTTGCACGATACTGCATTTGTTGTTGCACACTTTCACTTTATTGTTTTTGGGGGTACCGGATATGCATTTTTTGGAGCTTTGCATTATTGGTATCCTAAAATGTTCGGCAGAATGTACGACAAAGGTTGGGCAAACATAGGTTTAGCAGTATTCTTCACTGGCTTTAACACGCTTTATCTTCCCATGTTTTATTTAGGAATGATTGGAATGCCCCGCAGGTATTACGACTATGTTGAAGAATTTCACGGGCCAAATATTGTATCCTCGTTTGGAGCCATGCTGATGATTTCCGGCTTGGTAATCATCATTACCAATTTGGTTCGCTCGGCCCGCAAAGGAGAGATTGCAGAAGCCGATCCCTGGAAAGGAAAAACACTTGAATGGACAGTTGCCAGTCCTCCGCCTTTAGAGAATTTTGCGGAAATCCCAGTAGTAACGAAACGACCATACGACTATGAGTAATCACGCACACATTGATGAACACCGGGACGATGAAGGCGCGAAAACAGGAATGTGGATCTTCATATTTACTGAACTGATCCTTTTTGGCGGACTGTTTATTGTCTATTCGGTATACCGTTACTTAAACCCTGCTGCTTTTCATTTGGCGGCCGAAGAGCTGGATACTTTTATTGGCACAGTAAATACTGTTATTCTACTTACAAGCAGTATGACAATCGCGATGTCTGTCAGTGCCATACAATATCAGAATAAAAAACTTACGTTGATATTAATGGGCGTTACCATTTTACTGGCTGTGGTATTCATGGTGAATAAATATTTTGAGTGGAGTGGGAAAATTGCGCATGGAATTTATCCCGGCAGCCCAACACTGATGGAAGCCAGCCAGGGAGAAATCCTGTTTTTTGGTTTGTACTACGCCATGACCGGTCTTCACGCAATACACATTATTATTGGTGTCGCTTTTATTGCCTATGTAATGAGGTTGGTTGTAAAAGATGAGGTTCAGCACGACAATTTCACAATACTTGAAAACAGTGGATTGTATTGGCATTTAGTCGATTTAATCTGGATTTTCCTTTTCCCCTTATTCTACCTAATTACCTAATTGTACTGTTATGGAAAAAGAACAACATACCCACATTGTAAAATACAAAACCTATGTATTTGTTTTGATTGCTTTGCTTCTCATGACTTTTACATCAGTTGCCATAACGAGTCTGAATTTAGGGCCGTACACGGTTTCGGCAGCCTTACTGCTGGCTGGTAGTAAATCGTTGTTGGTATTACTGATTTTCATGCATCTTAAATTCGATAAAAAGTTCTATTCCATAATGGTAGGCGGAGTATTTCTACTATTTGCCTCTGTTATTTTTATTACATTCTTAGACTACTTATACCGATAGCTTATGACTTCTAAAGCAATACCCGATGCTTCTAATTTTGTGAAAGGTGTAGATACTTCTTTCGAGGTGATATTGGGAATTATTTTCTTTTTCCTCATCGCCATCACAGCTACCATGATATACTTTGTGTTTCGATATCGCAAAGAAAGAAATCCGGTAGCCACTCAAATCCACGGAAGTGTTCCCCTTGAAATTTTGTGGACGGTTATTCCCACCCTATTGGTGATGGTGATGTTCTATTACGGATGGATGGGCTACAAGCCAATGAAAGAAGTTCCTGACGATGCTTTTGTAATTAAAAGTGTTGGCAGAATGTGGAATTGGCAGTTCGAATACGAAAACGGCAAAAAAACAGATACGCTGTATGTTCCTTTGAATCGTGCCGTAAAGTTGGATTTGATTGCTCTCGACGTAATACATAGTTTGTACATTCCTTCGTTTAGACTAAAGCAGGATCTTGTTCCCGGAAAAAAACAAATGATGTGGTTCATACCCGGACGCGAAGGTGAATTCGATATATTTTGCACCGAATATTGTGGGTTGAGACATTCCTCTATGCAAACATCTGTGATTGTAATGCCGCAGGATAAATTCGACAGCTGGTATATTGATACAACCAAAACCGTTCCTCTTATTACGGATAAACCCGGTGCTTTGGGCTTAATCATTGTTAAGAAGAATGGTTGTCTGGCCTGTCACTCGCTCGATGGATCGAAGTTGGTGGGTCCAAGCTGGAAAGCTTTGTTTGGCAAAACAGAAACGGTTGTTACTAACGGACAAACAAGAGAGATAATTGTCGATACCGCCTATGTAATCAACTCCGTTTACAATCCTAACGATGATGTTGTAAAGGGATTTAATAAAGGATTGATGCTATCCTATAAAAATGAATTGACAGAAGATGATATCGGCGAAATAATTGAATTTATGAAGACACTTAAATAATTCATCTACCTATGCATATCTCCTCGAAAATATCCACGCTCTCTGAATTGGGAAAAATTAAAATCGCTGTTCCAATAGCCATTTCCTGCTTCACCGGATATTTACTGTATGCTCCGGAATTCTCTGTAGATATGGCTTATGTAGTGTTTGGTATTTTTTTGATTGTGGCAGGAGCTTCGGCCTTAAATCACATTCAGGAGCACAAAAAAGATGCATTAATGAACCGCACCAGGTTCCGTCCCATTCCATCCGGGAAAATCAGCATTTCGGAAGCAGTAAAATGGAGTGTTTTCTTTTTACTTTCGGGCTGCGGTTTACTAGCCTTAGGAGGCACTACTGAAAGTTTATGGCTGGCCATTTTTTCTATCTTTTGGTACAATCTGGTTTATACTCCCTTAAAACAGATTTCGGCATTTGCCGTTGTTCCCGGAGCATTAAGCGGTGCATTTCCTCCAATGATTGGTTACGTAGCCGCAGGCGGTAATTTTCTGGATTGGCCAATTTTAGCCCTTTCGTTTTTCTTCTTTATTGGTCAAATTCCGCACTTTTGGCTCTTACTGCTGCTCTATGGCGAAGATTATAAAAAAGGAGGCTTTAAAGTACTGACTGATGTGTTTAGCGTGAAACAAATTCACAACATCACATTAATATGGATGCTGGCAACAATAATGGTCGCTTTGCTGCTTCCCATCTTTGATGTTCTCTCATCAAAAATTTTGATATGGTCTTTACTGGCCCTATCCTTATGGATTATTCCGAACAGTTTTATCCTTTTAAAAAATTACGACAGAATAAGCGTGCGAAAATTGTTCCTGCGCCTAAATCTTTATTTCCTGATGATCATGATCCTAATTAGTATTGATAAACTTTACTTTTAGAGCTGTTCTATTATTATCACAACCAATAAACTGGACATTTATACCAATCCTTTTTATATTTACACTTCAACTAAACCAAAATGACATGAAACGTCCATGACTGGTAATTGTAACACACAGAGGGATGATTATTCCAGTATGGTAAGTTCCATATCACAAAAACATAAAATTATAAACATATGAAACAGATTTTAATCGTAGTATTCGCAATTGCTTGCTTGGCCGCCTGTCAGTCGAATACTAAAAAAGCAGAGAGTAATTCAAAAGCAGAAACAACACAAGTGGTTGACTATGAAACAATGGAATTTACCGTGACTGGAATGACCTGCACCGGCTGCGAAAACACAATTAAAAATGGGTTGAAACAAATTGATGGTGTTGTTGAAGTGGAAGCTTCCCATACAAACAATAAAGTAAGCATTAAGGTGGAAAAGGATAAGGTTAATCGGGATGAAATTGCCCAGCAAATTGAAGCCATTGGTTACAATGTAGAGAAGTAAAATAAGATCCTGCGAAGCTGCATTACAAAGAGGCTGTCCCAAAAGTATCGTTCTATTGTCATTCTGAGCTTGTCGAAGAATCTTTCACTTGAAATACAGATGTTTCGACTTCGCTCAACATGACAATCCGATACAAAATATTACTTTTTGGACATCTTTCTTTTCCTTTCTATGAATTAAGCCAAAGCCAGACTTTGGCTGCGAATTTGCACCCAATGCAAAATGATACCGATATATATGAGAATCAATATCCAGCTGGCGCAGATAGGGATTATTTGACTTCGTCGATTTTCAATTCAAATACGAATCGGTATTAGACTGGAAAAAAACAGGCAGTCTTTACCCATCAATAAGCAGTGCCGGCGAGCTGGAGGCTGCGAAAGTAAGCTCGGCTTCAATTAAAAATGCAGGTGTTAATTACCGTGCCAACAGTCGCATTATAAAAGCAGTAAACGACGCTGGATTTAACAAAATTTGATCTTTTCAGAAAACCACGTGTGGTTTCGATGCAAACCACACGTGGTTTCATCCAAAAGCACGTGTGGTTTTGAGTAATACCACACGTGGTTTTGACCAAAAGCACGTGTGGTTTCGAGTAAAATCACTGCTGCATGCTAAAAGCGTGAAGAAAGATTTGGCTTCGGCCAACAAGTTGAAGCAAGATTGCTCTTGTTTTGAGGCAACTGATAACAGGAAATATAAAGGCTTGAAGGAGTGAAATGAAGCGAATGCAAAACATTTATTGCTGTTGCTTTTAAGCAACTGATCAAATGATGCTAAAGCAAAACATGAACAATATTTTAATTTCAGTTGGCTAAAGCCAAACTGCAATAGATAAAAAAATACAAAGCTTTTGCTGATTAAAAGAGAAAAGTTCAGCATCTATTGCTTTGCTTTGCTTTTTTCAAATTCAACTCTGACAGGACCTTCGGACTCTGTCAGGATTTCATTTACTTAAAATAACCTGTCAGAGTCGATAGACCTGACAGAGTTTCAGGCAACTGATAATTGAAAATACAAATGATTGAAGAAGTGAAATCAAACAAATGCAAAACATCTATTGCTGTTGCTTTTAAGCAACTGATATTATAAAAGTAATAAACAGGCTTTAGCCACATAAAATAAATAATACCGCAAGATGCTGAAACAACACAAAGCAAATAGGAAAAAGCAGTTCCCTTTTTGATTCTCGCCCAGATAAAAAAGCCTTTTTTTTGGCAATTATCCGCAGGCCTGCAAGTTGGCAACTTTGACAGCTTGAATCATCAGTTCGATTTACTACTTTAGTGAGGTTTTTACCAATAAGATGTATTAAGTGTATGTTTTAAGATCGATAAAAGAAATATAAATGCACAAGCATTATAAGCCATTTAAAAGAAGAAAATGAATGAAATAACAGTAGACGAATTAAGAGATATTATTGCGAAAATAATTTCAAGGACTATTGATTTTCATCGTGAATCCAAAAGTTTAATCAATGAATCATATGTTAAGATTACAGGAAATCCAACGGAAGATGAAATAGATGATTTTATTGTTAGTAATGTACTATATGACCCCGAATTAATGGAGCAACTTTTAGACCCTGGATTACTCGGTTTTCAATTTAAAAAAGCAAAAGTAGATACTGCTTGGCTTAAAGAATTTGAAGAAAATACAGTTGACTGGAGTAATAATCAAACTTGGCTAGCATCAGATGAACCGTGGTTAATAACAATACCAAATCGAGAACCAGAAGAATCATTAATATGGAAACCAGATAGTATAATTAAACCAAACTGGCTATCAAATTCACCTTCTTACTTATTGTTAGCTGAAGATTTAATAAGAAAAGGAAAATTATTAAGCCAAATGAATTGGCGGGATTTCGAAAAATTGATTGCATATTTATTAGAACAAGATGGTTGGGATATTGAATTGACAAAAGCCACTAGGGATGGAGGTGTTGATGTTATTGCCATTAGAAATGATGAAAATATAGGATTAATAAAATCTGTTTGGCAAGCAAAGAAATATGGATTGAATAATAAGGTTAAACTTCATGAAATAAGAGAATTATCTACAGTACGAAATGATGAATTTGCATCCAAAGCTCTTATTGTAACTACAAATTATTTGACAAAAGACGCTATTGATTATATAAAAAGAGATAAGTTTCGACTTGGATACAAAGATAATGACCAAATGATTGAGTGGATATTAAAAGGGAAAAACGGCTTATAACAACTAAGCGTTCGTGTGGCAGGAACTGCCCCGCTAGTGCGCGATTGTATCGCGTTCCGTTAGACTGGAAAAGAAGACAACCATTACCCCGCTATTTAAACACTTAATTGAGCAGTTTTATAAGTTTTTAGACAGACTGACATTGGCAACAAGCACAAAACGAATTATGAAACAACTAATTATAATTATTTTATTTATTGGAATATCAGGAAAGATATACTCTCAAGATAAATATTTATCTTATTTACAGGAAAATGATTCTAGTCCCATACAATATCTTGAAAATGTTTTTGAAAAGAAGGACCTTGTTGTATTATGTGAGAGAATGCATCCAGAAATGACACAATACGAATTGATTCAGGAAATTATTTCACAAGAATGGTTTATTAATAGAGTAGGTAATTTAATCCTAGAAGTGTCAACCCGTTCTATTCAAAGCGAATTAGATGATCTTTTAATGTCGGAAAACTTGGATGAAGAAGAGCTCCAAAAACGTTTAATTCATATTTGCAGAAACAATTCAATACATACTCTTTGGTCTTGTACTAATTTTCACACACTTGTTAAATACATTTATACATTAAATCAAAACTTAAGTAGTACCAAGAAAGTTCGATTAATAGGGGCAGATATAGCATTTAGTTGGAAAAATATTAAAAATAGGAAGGATTTAAGAAAATTTAAAAAATCGAAAGAGTTTTTAGATCGGGACTTATATATGGGGAATTTTGTGATTGATTGGTATAAATCCAATAAAAATCATAAAGCTCTAATCGTAATGAATACTCGTCACAGTTATAAAATTATGCACTCAACGGCAAGTGTTATCATGAAAGTTTTTCCAGAGCAAACAACTAATGTTTTTCTCAACGAAACAACAGTAAATAGACAATTGATTCATGGAGGTAAATGGGACAAAGCCTTTAAAGCGAATAATAATAAATCAATTGCATTTGCATTTAAAGGTTCACCATTCGGACAAGATGTTTTTGATCATTACCCTTGGACAAATTGGAAAGCACTTAATATTCATTATTCCGATATTTTCGATCATATGATTTTTTATAATCCGCTTGAAAAGATGTATGTGTCAAATGGAGTTGATGGTTTAATAACTCCTGATTTTGAGAAGGAATTAGCAAGAAGACATAAATACAGATGGTTTAGGAAACCAAAAACATATTTTCAAAGAAAATTAAGAAAAAGCAAATATCAATCTATCAGAGTATCGTATTATAAATTAAGATAGACCAATAAACTGCCAGTTGCCAGTCGAGTAAGCTAGGGGAATTTCACCCCTAACTTCTCACAGAACCGTACGTGAATCTCTCAATTGGCTTCGCCGAACTTCGTTTCATACGGCTCTTATTATGCAGTCAATTCAATTTTAGGTTAACTGATAGCCTAATGTCCAATGATAAAATAGATTGGGATAACAATTACAGATACGCCTTAACCATCTCACAGCTTTCACTTTGCTGCGTCTAAAGTGTTTGTACTGGTTAAGTATCCTTAAAACCACTATATTTAAAATTCAATTGAGCAGTTTGATCAGTTTTTAGACAGACTGACGTTGGCGGTCATTGGGGTATAACGACATACAATAGAACAAAATGGACAAAGTAAAATTTAAAATTAGACCTTGGGAAATATCAGACCTAAAAAGTTTAGTTAAGCATGCGAACAATTTAAATATAGCAAAAAACTTGACAACCAAATTTCCTTATCCATACACTGAAACAGATGGAAAAGCATTTATTGAGTTTGCTATAAAGGACAATCCAATTCACATATTCACAATTGACATTAATGGAGAAGCTGTTGGTGGAATTGGAATACACCCTCAAACTGACATTTTTATAAAAAATGCAGAACTCGGATATTGGTTAGGAGAACCATTTTGGGGACAAGGGATAATAAGTAATGCAATTAAACAAATTATTGATTTTGCCTTTACACATTATGATATAGACAGAATTTTTGCAAGAACTTTTGGGACAAATATTGCTTCACAAAAGGTACTTGAAAAAAATAATTTCATTTTGGAAGGTAGTTTTAAGAAAGTGCTTTTTAAAAATGGAGAATATTTAGACGAACTAGTTTACGCAATAAGACGAAAAAAAATAAATGAATAAACAACGAACCGCCAGAAGTGTGTAAAGGCTATTCCTAGGCTTAGACTTTAGTTAAGCCTGACCCTTTTCTTCAAATTTCACGATAACTCATAAGGGGCACGCCCTACTTTTGTCCTTGCAGATCAACTTTTATGTACTCAATAATTTTCCATCTGTCGGCTTGCTTAACCTGAGCTCCATGAGCACCCATAACCCCAAAACCAACGGTTATTACATGAAAAATCTCACCGCGGGGAGTTGTTTTCATCACATCAGTAACCAAACTTCTGGGCTGAAATGGATATTTGCCACTCGTGAACAGATATCCTTTTCCATCTCCATTTTCACCATGGCAATGGATGCAATAGATCCCGAAAAGTTTCTTCCCTCTCTGCACATCGGCGACGGTCATTTCGTTGGGATTAAAAATATTTTTGCCTGCCCAAATCCGTTCTTCGGGTGTTTTTTCAAAATGGTAAGGAATCATTTCTCTGGGAATTGTTCCCTCTGCAGGCAAACGCAAACTCGACCCGTCTTCGAAATTAGGGTTCGCAGAATATGGTTCAAAAGCACGCGATTGAACCATATCCGGAAAATAGGAATAGCCCGGATGGTTGCGATCTTTATCGCAGGATGCCAACAAAACCACAGCTACCAACAAAGCACTACAATAGAATACGAATTTTTGCATAACAATTTCTTTTTGGGGTCATGAATCAGGTTTCGTAATGAAAACTCTCCTCAAGTAAAGGATCATTTTTACTCAACAGTGGCGCTTTAGCCAAAGAGGTTAAGACAACAAACAAGAAGCCGGCCAGATACAAGCACACAAATCCAATTTCGGTTGCTCCAATTTGCGCCGATTTCCCGATTGTTCCCGGAATTACCAGTAAATAAATATTCAACCATTGACCAATCAACACAACCACCGCCATAAGCGATAACCATTTTAAATTTCGTTTTGAATCACGGGTCATTAATCCCAGAAATGGAATTACAAAATTAAGAACCAAAATGGTGAAAAACAGAATGGTATGATCGTGTAGTCTGGGTGCAAAATAGGCCGTTTCTTCAGGAATGTGACTGTACCAAATCAACAGATATTGAGAGAACCACAAATACATCCAAAAAATACTGAATGCAAACAGGTATTTTCCCATGTCGTGAATGTGTTCTTTGTTGATGAATTCCAAATGGCCTTTCCATTTCAGGAAAGTGATAAAAAGAATAATGGCTGCAATGCCAATCTCAAAAAGACCAATAAAAATAAACCATCCGTAAAGGGTGCTGTACCAATGTGCATCAATAGACATTAACCAATCCCAGCTCATGGTAGAACTAGATACGGCAAAGAAAACCATGAATAAAGCACCCAGTAACTTTCCCTTTTTATAGTATTTGATATCTGTAGATAAATCCTGCTGCAAGGAATTTTTTCGTAACAAGCGCGTTAACCAAATCCAAACACCAAAATAAACCGCCATTCGGATAAAAAAGAACGGAATATTTAAATAGGCCGCTTTCCCTTCCAATACAGGATCGTGTAACCCCTCGTGCGACCAATGATAGATATCATGCATACCAAAGTACAAAAGGAACATTAAAATTGCTGATACCGGCAGAAATGATGCAAAAGCTTCGGGAATACGCTGCAATGCGGTATGCCATCCTGAATAAGCTATTTTATGCAATGCCTGAAACACGCCTCCAAACAAAGCTATAAATAGAAAAAACAGGTTGTTAATTAAAATATTTGTCCAAAATCGCTGACCGTTGGGGGCTTCTATTAAATACCCCAGCAGCAGCAATAGAATTCCGAATCCTCCTGCTGCAAGCAGTGCAATTTGCGTTTTTCGGGAAAATGTATAATTCTTGTCCATCACCATATGGTTTATGCGGTTTACAATTCAATCTCCTTAACCTGTATGTTCATTGCATCTTCTTTTTCAAGAATCCCTTTCACAACATCATCCTGGTTTCCATCCTCATCCAGATCTACAATAATCACAAAACGATCGTTGGTACTTCGTTCGTCATGAATCACATTCCTGGCTCCCGGTCCGAGTTTCGAACGAATAAAAAAAGCGATTGCCATTCCAAAAGAGGCAAACAAAACCGTCAGTTCAAAAGTGATCGGGATAAAGGAAGGAATCGCAAAATGTGGCTTTCCTCCAATAAACAATGGATAGTCGACCGTAAAAGCCCAGGTTTGAAAACCAAAAGCTACGGCCAGACCTATTCCCCCACAAATAAATGCGACGGTTGGTAAATTGGATCGTTTGTAGCCCAACGCAGTATCCAATCCATGAACCGGAAAAGGAGTCAAAACATCCTGAATGGACACATCCTGAGCCCGCAATTCCTTGGCAGCACGAAGAAGATTCTCTTCATCTTCAAAATAGGCTGAAATATATCTTTTCATCTGTTTATAATTTTTATGCAGTTGTCAGATGGAACTTACCATACAATCATCTCTCTGTGTGTAGAAAGCTTTATAAATGGACGTTTCATCTGTTTATAATTTTTATGCAGTTGTCAGATGGAACTTACCATACAATCATCTCCCTGTGTGTAGAAAGCTTTATAAATGGACGTTTCATCTGTTTATAATTTTAAGTTTTTGCCACATGGAACTCGCCAAATAGTCATTCTCTTGCGTGAGAACTTTTCTCATGCTCGTTTCATGATAATTCGTTTTCATCCTTATTTGTAAATTTCTCTCCGGAACTTTTCATGACCGCCTTCACCTCGGCGATGGCAATAACCGGGAACACCCGAATAAACAATAGGAAACAAGTAAAAAACAAACCTAATGTTCCGATAAATATTCCCACCTCTACAATGGTTGGACTGTACATCGACCAACTTGACGGCAGGTAATCGCGGTGCAAAGAGGTTACAATAATTACAAATCGTTCGAACCACATTCCAATGTTGATGAAAATGGAAAGAACAAAGGTAAATGCAAGATTTCGTCTCAGTTTTTTGAACCACAGCAATTGCGGCGAAATCACATTGCAGGTCATCATGATTGCATAAGCCCACCAATATGGTCCGGTTGCCCGATTCAGAAATGCATATTGCTCATATTCCACGCCCGAATACCACGCAATAAACAGTTCGGTGATGTAGGCAATGCCAACAATCGAACCTGTTGCAATAATAATTTTATTCATCGATTCAACATGGCCAACCGTAATGTAGCTTTCCAGATTTAGTACTTTCCGCGTAATAATTAACAGAGTCAGCACCATCGCAAAGCCAGAAAATATGGCTCCGGAAACAAAATAGGGTGGGAAAATTGTTGTGTGCCATCCCGGAATTACCGAAGTGGCAAAATCGGCACTTACAATACTGTGAACCGAAAGTACAAGCGGCGCAGCCAATCCTGCCAATACCAAACTCATGGTTTCGTGCCTGCTCCAGTGTCTGGCAGATCCTGTCCATCCAAAACTTAAAAATCCGTAAACCGCTTTCTTAAATTTTGATTTCACTTTGTCGCGAATGGTTCCAATATCAGGTATTAAACCAACATACCAAAATAGAAGCGAAACACTAAAATAAGTACTGATGGCAAATACATCCCACAGCAGTGGTGAGTTGAAATTTACCCAAAGACCACGCGTATTTGGATAAGGAAACACAAAGAATGCAAGTAGTGGACGTCCCATATGAATTAAGGGAAACAAACCGGCACACATTACAGCAAAAAGAGTCATTGCCTCGGCCGATCGATTGATACTCGTTCTCCATTTCTGACGAAACAGCAGTAATATGGCCGAAATAAATGTACCTGCATGACCGATTCCTACCCACCACACAAAGTTGGTAATTCCCCAACCCCATCCTATGGTTTTGTTCAATCCCCATGTTCCGATTCCCTGCCAAATTGTCCAGCCCATCATGGCCAAACCAAAAAACAATGCGGCTATCGTAATTGTTATTCCAACGTACCAGGCTTTTCCCGCTTTCCCCTCAATTGGAGCAGAAATCTCATCGGTGATCTGTTGATACGTTTTTTTTCCCGTGATTAATGGTTCACGAATTGGCGACACATACATAAGCGTGGTTTTATGAATTGTTCGTTTCTTTATTTCTAATCTTTGTTAGATAACTTACCGATGGCAGCGTATGAATCTCTTCCAACAAATAGTAATTCCGCTTGCCCGAAGTTTCTTTTACTACCTGACTGTCCTTATCATTTAAATCTCCGAATATGATTGCTCCGGCAGGACAGGCTTGCTGACAAGCTGTTTTTATTTCGCCGTCCCGAGGCCTTCTTCCATCAATTTTAGCGTTCAATTTCCCTTCCTGAATTCGCTGCACGCACATAGAGCATTTCTCAATCACTCCTTTGGCCCGAACCGTAACGTCCGGATTCAAAACCATTCGTTTTAAATCGATCGTCATTTCAGCCACATCGTGCAGGTTATTCGGAATAGAATCTGCTTTTGTGAAATCGAACCAATTGAAACGACGCACTTTATACGGACAGTTATTTCCGCAGTAACGAGTTCCGATGCAACGGTTATAGATCATTTGATTCAGGCCTTCACTACTATGAGTGGTAGCCGCTACCGGACAAACATTCTCGCAGGGTGCATTGTCGCAATGCTGACACATTACCGGTTGAAAGGAAACATCCGGATTAAATTCACTGCCTGAAAAATATCTGTCAATTCGAATCCATGACATTTCATGTGCCCGAATCACCTCTTTTTTACCAACTACAGGCACATTATTTTCTGCCTGACAGGCAATGGAACAGGCACCGCAACCAACACAGGAATTTAAATCGACAACCAATCCCCAATGATGATTTGGAAAATTTGGTTTTTTGTAAATACCTGCATTCTCATATTCCTGATGCGATTCATTTCCGGCCGCCGGATCTTTTAAATATTCTCGCAAAGAAGCTTCACGAACAATGGCTCTTCCCTCCATGGAATGATGAGTTTGAGTCATTGCCAATTCATACTTCTCTTCTGTTTTTGTTATTTCAACACCAATTGAAGAATCAACACGGGAATCATTTTTAAACTGAGATAGTTTTGAAACATTAACACCCACATTCTTTCCAACTACTCCGCAATTTGTTCTTCCATAACCCAAAGCAACTGCAGCAGTATTGTATGCTTGTCCCGGTAAAATATATACGGGTAACTTTATGCCTGAATTTAACTCCACCACATCACCTGTTTCTAAAAGCATTTCTTCCGCTTGTTTTGGCGATACGGTGAGGTAATTGTCCCAACAAATTTTCGTTACCGGATCGGGAAGTTCCTGAATCCATGGATTGTTTGCCATTTTTCCATCGCCCATGGCTGAGCTTTCATATACCTGAAGCTCAAAACCAGAAGATTTTGGTGCATTTGCTATGTTATCAATCAATTCGCCAATGCCATCCAACTTAAATTTGGTGTCGAAAACCGATTTTGTTTTGGGTTCAAATATTCCTTGTTGCAGGCTGTTGTTCCAAAAACCGGTGAAATTTGGATAGGCCGTTTGAATTGGATATAATTTCTCTTCCCAGTAATTTTTTATAAATTTTAAATAGTCCGTTTCCTGACCAATCCATGCAAGCAAAGTAGATTGAAATTGCCGGGTATTGAATAATGGACGAATTCCCGGTTGCATCAAACTGTAGCGACTTGTTTTAGGTTCCAGATCATTCCAGCTTTCAATAAAATGATTATCGGGAGCTACATATTTAAACCGACTACTGGTTTCACTTGGAGCCATATCCAGTGACACAGAAAATGGCACTTTATCTATTGCTTTTGCAAATTCCTCTCCCTTTAAATAATCGTATACCGGATTAACACCGTAAGAGAACAAAGCTTTTATCTTACCCGAATTTAGATCAGTAAGCAATTGTTCCATATCCGAATCAATCGCTTGTTTGGTCAGTATTTGTTTATCAATCCGTAAGGTTGTTCCGTAATTTTCCAACTCGTAATTAATCCCATTAATTAAGATCTGAATACTCAAATCATTTTCTCCTGCAACAACCAATGATTTCCCTTTATTTTCCCAAAGCTCTTTGGCCAATTCACGGATGTCTTCTGAAGTATCATTCAAAGAATAGGATTCCAGACCTTTCAATTTGAGTATTTCATTGTACAATTGAGCAACAAGCAAAGCTTGTTCGGAAGGTTTTACCGGAATCCGATAATCAGCATTACTGCCGGTTAAAGACAAACGCGATTCAAACTGAATGTGTCGCGACATATTTGTATTTCCATCGCTCAGTTTGCGTTTTTTGGTGTACTGACGAATGTGTTCAACTGGCATCAGCCAATTCCCTAAAAAATCTGCATCGAAACTCACTATTACATCTGCAAAATCGAAACGGTAATCGCAAATTCCTGCTTTCCCAAAACACATTTCATTCGCCTTTATTAATGCTGATGCCGATCGATTATCGTACTGTACCCACTTCACATTGGGATAAGATTTTAAAAACATCTCTATCACAGCCTTTGTTGATGGACTGTATATTGTCGGAGTCAAAAGAACGACTCTCTCTTTACTTTCTTTTAATTGATTTAATTGCTGAATAATGCTTTGATCCAATTCATTCCATGAAATTTTGGTATCGCCTTTCAGCGGATTTTTATAACGGCTGGTATCGTACAATCCCAAAATGGAAGCCTGGACTCTTGCACTTGTGCCTCCATAAGTAACCGACGACAAATCGTTGCCTTCAATTTTTATTGGGCGGCCTTCTCTGGTTTTAATCAGAATACTGCAGTATTCACTGCCATTTACATAGGATGAGGCATAGTAATTCGCTTTCCCCGGAGTAATTTCTTCGGGTTTAATCAAATACGGAATGGCCTTTTGAACAGAATTTTCGCAACTGGCCAACACGGTACTTATTGCCAGACTGTATCCGCAAAGCTTCAGAAAATCACGACGGTTCGATTGTGATTTTTCATTCCCGTTATCAAATATATCGAGTATCTGTTCCAGATTTCCCTTAGGCAAATTTTGCTTTTCGGGAGTTTCTGATCCATTTTTACGTTCGGCAAGACTTTTCCAATGTTTCTTCATAGATAAACGATTATCAATAGGTAAAATACAATGCAACTGGGCAATAATTGGCTTTTACAATTCTAATAATGACATCGGGCACATTCCCGTCCTCCAATATCTGTAACTCTTACACTGTCAATAACTCCTGCTGCCAAATCTTCGTGCAGCTTTTTAAATCCATTGGAATAGTATCCATTGGACTGAAAATCAACAGCAGTTTTATCGTGACAATCCAAACACCAGCCCATCGACAAATCTTCAACTTGCTTAATTACATCCATCTCTTCAACAGGGCCATGACATTCCTGACATTCTCTTTTTCCCACATTAGCATGCTGAGCGTGACTGAAAAAAACATGATCGGGCAACTGATGAATCCGAACCCATTCCACCGAAGTATTATTTTCTATTGCCTTGATAATTTTGTTGATTTCGAATTTCCCTGAATTAGGTCCTTCCCTTACAATAACATGGCAGTTCATACAAAGATTTACATGAGGAATTCCTGCAGATTTACTTTCATCGGCAGTGGTATGACAATATCTGCAATCAATTTTATTACCGGTAGCATGAATTTTATGAGAAAACTTAATGGGCTGTGCCGGTTGGTAATTTTGTTTGCGTCCCAGGGCCATAGCTCCATCAGCCAACATGTTTATCTGATAACCAAAAGCAAGTACAAAAATTAGTATGGGTATAAATTTATATTTGATTTTTTTTGTGAAAAACAAATCGATTAAGGCCATAGTAATTAAGGCACCCAAAAAGAAAAAAACAATCAGGTTATTTACCTTAGGTTTGGCTTCATGGAGAGTATCCTCTTTTAATTGAATGAGATATGATTTTATATATCCCAGTTCCTCATCCGAATAAGTATACCCTACATGCGATGCCTCCATTTTTTTCCCCAACGGGCTCATCAATACAGACTTGAATTCTGCAATTGATTTATCGGCAAATGTTCCGGCAATATCCAACGCAGAAGGATTCCAATTCAGCGTATCGATGTATTCAATATTGTGACAGGAAACACAGGATGTTACATCCGTTTTAATTCTGGTTAAGCCTTTAAAAAGACGTTCTCCCCTTTTCTCAGAATTTAAAAAATAGTTGAAGTGATGATTATCATTTTCAGCAACATGAGTGCTGTCGGCTTCAATTGCGAGAAGCGCAGGAGGACTAAACAACAGAAAAAGTATAATCAGGGCATAAAAAAATCCGTAGGGTCTACTCATAGGTAATGTATTTGGTACAGATTAGGGTTATATAATAGCCAATAATGAAAATACAAATCAAAATACGAAACCTTTATCTGTCAAATCCAACTACAATCGAACCATTCTATACTAAGGCAGCTGAGCTCACTTTCTTCGTAACTTCCTCGCTCTCTACCAAATATAATAATTTAAACGAATAAATCATATTCATTCACATAATGAAATACAAGTAGAAACAACAATAGATACAGACTTAAATGTCTTTTATTAATGTTTCCCAATGGTACATGAATTTTGAAAAAAAACGGAATTGGTCTAATTCAGAAATAAATTGAAAATGAATGAAATTTTGCCGCTTTTATACTAAAACCCAAAATGGAATACAGAGCCGTTCTAATTTCAGAACACCTTTAACTCGACAATAAATCAGCTGACAAATAAACATTGCAATTAATTATTTCAATAACTACATCGCGCTTATAGTATCATGTAATTATTTTTCATAAATTTGATTTTTATTAAAAATATAGTTTATACTATTAACTACCAGAATGATTTTCATTAAAAAAAATGTCAGAAAAATTAAATAATTTACAACAGTTTGTTCAAAATGCTGCTGATACAGCCTGGAGAGCAAGCCAGAACAATTCACAATATGACCCTAATCCAATAGGATTTGATCAACATCTTGAATTTACATTACAAGCAAGAAGCGGTGAGTTAGCTAAACTTTTAAACGAAATTGCAGAAGATGAACTAAGTCAGGTAGACAGATCACCTGAACCTATCGATTTTACGAAATTCGTTCGGATTTCTGATCGTGAATTTAATCACAAAGAGGTATTTGTAGGTGATAAATGGGTTTTGATTCCTTCAGATGCCAGTATCAATTTTGAAGCAAGAACAGACAGTTATGCTGGAAATTTGCAAGCTTCCTTTACCGTAACTATTAGCCACGGTGGAAATACTGCTACTTACACCTCAAGTGAAACCTATCAGCAATTCCAAAACAACAAACCACTTGTAGACAACGAACAACTATTGGTTAAAGGTAAAAACCTAAGACTAAATGATGGAGAACTGGATTGGATGCGTTTAGGTGGACAAATCTATGGTATCACAGATAAAAGCGCGAACAACCTAAACAATTCGAGAGTTATCTTCAATCACACCCCAAATGAATTCAAGAGAACTTATTCTTACAAACTATCTAAACTTGCAAAAAATGTTGGCAAACCTGCTAAATCAGGAAAAATATTTCAAGGAACACAAAAATTAGCAAAAAATGCTAAATTCTTAGGTCCTTTAGGTAACATTCTTACAATTGGCACGATAGGTTATGAATATAGAACGGACAGTTGGGATGCTCATACTTTTGTGAATGGAGCGATACTAGTAGTAGGACTTATCGCTGCACCATTTGGGGCAGGAGTTATTCTAACAGGAATTGCAATTTATGGATTACTAGATCTTGTTTTTGATGTAGGTGATGGTATTGATGATCTTATGGGTAGAGATTCTGGCTTTTGGGACAATAGACCAATCAATTTTTTCCCGATAGATGCAAATCCAATATTTAAAATTGACAATACTTATGTAGCACCCCAACTGATTATGCCCTTAAAATAAAAAAACCGATGATGAAATTTCTATTTAAATATTTGTTATCCGCAAACTACAGTTTTGCCAAAAGATGGGTCAATAAAAAAATGGCTCACAGTATGATATTTAATTCAACATACATTTTCTTAACTCCATTTGCATTCCTTTTTGCAGGTTTATCTTGTGTTGCATTAAACTATATTGATTATCAGTTTAAATTTCCTGAAATTATTCTTATGATGACTGCTGGAATTGTGTATTTGGGATTCTGGCAAGCTACTAAAAAAGCAATTTACAAGTGGGGTATTGAAAAAGCCTACAAGAATTTGAGTAAAGAACAACGCTCCAAAAGAAATACTTTTGCTTTTCTATTCTTTTGGGTAGGAATTATCCTTTTCTTTTACTTGGGGGCAAAATATTTAGGAGGGTATTCGCTAAGATAAAGAACAAATAATGAAAATTCTATTTAAACCATTACTCGCCGCCAATTATTGTGCTGCCAAATGGATCGTTAATAAAAATTTACCAAAACGAGTAATTCCTACTGCTCTTCATACCTTTACAACTCCTTTTGCTTTTATATCTGCAGGCTTATACTGCACTATTATGGGCACAATTGATTATAAATTTAAAACTTTCCTGCCTATATTTATTGGATTAGGAATTGTAATGCTTAGCATTTCCTTTTTTATAGAAAAAGAAGCAAAAAAAGCATTTTACAAATGGGATATAGAGAAAGAATATCAATTTTTAAACAAAAGCCAGCGTTCCAATAGAAATACTTTTGCATTTCTATTCTTTTGGGCAGGCTTTGCTTTGTTTTTTTATTTAGCAGTAACTTTTACAGAAGGATATTTAGTTAAATGATGAAATTTCTATTTAAACCATTACTTGCCGTCAATTATTTCACGATAATAACCTGAATAACAACACAAAGAAACAAGTGAAAGACAACAGAAAACAAAACTCATAAAATAATAACATTTTTTTCGAACCCATTATAAAAAACAAGAAATATGGCATTTGGTTTTCCACCTACCTACACCGAGAACTTTCAAGTTGATCAATTGGATAATGACCAATTTTTGCTATTTACTATTGAAGCTGCCAAAAAACTAAATTGGGATGTAAGTTTTATTAGTGAGAATGGATTTATTGCCTACACCAAATTTTCAATGGTATCGTGGAGCGAAGAGGTACATATAAATATTTCAGAAAACACGGTTACTATTAAAAGTGCATGCACTAGCATTCAAGTTTTAGACTGGGGGAAGAATAAAAAAAATACACAACTCTTTATTTCCACTTTCGAAGAAACAAAAAACACAATGCCACAGGAAGATATTAATTCTAAATTTTAAGAGAATATTGCGAACTTAGAATAAAAAGTTATGAATTTGTATGTAAATCTATTGAAGAAGATACTGATGCATATGAAATTGCAATAGATGACTGCAACAAAAAAATGGAAAAAATAATCTCAACCTTGACAAATTTGCAATAGAAAAACATTCCAAAATAGAATCTTAATGACATCTAAAAAGGGCATTCTCCCAAAAGAATGCCCTTTTATATTTTCAATATTTCTCTAGTGTAAACTCTCAACTAATCTATCAAACTCAAGTTGATTGCCTTTATTTGCTTCTAACTGAACAGCAACCTGACCTGTTACAATTTTAATATGATACTCAATATCTTCAACAGTAAGCAATTCTGTCATATTTTCCATTCCTTTAAGAGTGTTCTGTAATCGTAGTACATACCTGCCATCACTACTATTTTTAAATATCCATCCCTCACGTGTAAGGAAGTTGTTCTGACTAGTCAGTTTTGATAATGGTAAAAGTCTTATGGAGTTTACATCTTTCCAGTAAACCAATACAATACCATTTTCGTATACATCTTCGTTTAGAGCAGGAAAGTCAATATCATCAATAATCGTTTTTGTAAAACTAGTAGCGATATTGCTATACACAGTCCAATTAGAAACACTGGCAGTATATTTAAATGTTTTTACATTGGCATTTCCATCGGCACCTTTCAATTCTAAACCAGCTCCCCAGGTTGTATCGCCTTCCTCATCGGTTACTGCCGGGCCATAAAGCAAACAAGTTGCTTTGTCAAGGTAAAAATCACCTGTGTTTCCGATAGTATTACCGGGAGCACCTTCGCCGGAAAGTATTTTTGAACCATTTGTACCGTTCGTTCCATTTGTACCTTTTAAAGAGAATCCATTGGTATCAGTCCAGTTATCAGCGTTTACTTTAGGACCATACAACATTCCTGTAGCAACATCCAAATAATAATCGCTTGTTGTTCCAACTGTAGCTGCTGGCTCGCCTTCACCGCTATAAATAATGCTGCCATCGGTTCCAGCTGGTCCAACTTCTCCTGCTACACCTTGTTCTCCTTTATCACCTTTAGGACCTAATAATCCGGCCTCACCATCATCGCCACTACAAGAAACCATCGAAATACTTAGCGCCATAAAAGCAACTGCGAAAAAATAAAGTTTACTCGTTTTCATTTTTTTTGTAAATTTGAAATGATTAATAATTTGGAATTAAAGAGATCTCACGTGATGTTTAATTCCTTTTAATTGTATTCTTCCGGAGGCTGTAACCTCCGGATTTTTTTTTAATATGTACTTAAGCCTGCTGAAAGTAGAACTGCTCCAATCACGAAAGAGACCAAAACGGACATTCCAATTACTAAAATCAGACTAACAATAAAGTAGCTGGTCTTTTTTTCCTCACTTACCTTTGTTATCGGAACAAAACCGATATATAAAATATACAAACTGTAAATGCCAGCCAGTAAAGCCAGAATGGTAAGACTTGGAAGAATGTAAAAAACTCCTGCAAGCCAGATTGGCGTATAAGAATAGGCTACCAGTTTAATTGCATTGGCAAAGCTTATTTGAGTATCGAAAGCAGGAGCCAGCTTATGAATGCAGAAAGCACTTAGGAAAACACCTAAAAATGCGCCTAAAAAAGCCAGAATAGCCTGATGAAGTCCCCAGCTAAAAGAAGCAACTTTAAAATAACTCCCCAGGCCAATCAATCCGTAACCAATAAAAGAGGCTATGGTAGGAATCAAAACCAAAGGAAGTACGTAGGATAGCAAGAAATCCTTCAGGTCTATTTGCTCGTCACTAATCTTCGTCCATGCTTCTTTCGGTTGAACGGTAACCAGTTTTACTCTGTCGATTAAATATTCAATATTTATCATGATTTCAGGATTTTAATTATGATTCCAATAGACTCTGTAAAATCCCGTTACTACCTTCTTTTCGACTATTGGAACCTCCTGTTGATAATTGATTAATTAATTTACTAATCGGCATGGATTGCAGCCACACTTTTCCTGTTCCCTGAAGAGTTGCCAGAAATAAACCTTCCCCTCCAAAAACCATCGATTTTAAATTCCCTGCCTGTTGAATACTAAAGCCGATGCCTTCCTGAAAACCAACAACACAACCTGTATCAACCCGCAAAGTTTCGCCATTCAACTCATGCTCAATTAATGTACCTCCTGCATGGATAAAAGCATTTCCGTCTCCTTGCAATTTCTGGAGAATAAAGCCTTCGCCTCCAAAAAAACCTGCACCCAATTTCTTATTAAAATGCATGCTTATTTTTGTTCCTAATGCGGCACACAAAAAGGCATCACGCTGTACAATCACGGTTCCTCCTAATTGGTCCAAATCGATAGGAACAATAGTTCCTGGATAGGGTGCAGCAAAAGCAACCTGACTTTTTCCTGTTCCCCGGTGCGTAAAATGAGTTATAAATATTGACTCTCCGGTAATTTTCCTGGATGCCGCCGAGAGTAATTTTCCGAAAATTCCTTTATCCGGCTCTGATCCATCACCCATCTTAGCTTGAAATTCAATTCCTTCTTTCATATATAACATTGCTCCAGCTTCGGCAATGACTGTTTCATTTGGATCCAATTCAATCTCTACCAACTGAATATCGTGCCCTATAATCTTGTAATCTATTTCGTGTGATTTCATGATTTATGTATTTATAATTTGGTGATATTAATTATCTAATTCTTTTCTATTTCAATTCCTTGAGCCTATAAACAAGGCTAAAACAAACAATCCTATTTTCTTAACAAATTGCCATAACATCAGGAATCCAATTAAACAAAAAAGTAAGGGTCCGTAAGTAATCAAATAAGTAAAAAAATTGGGTCCGGGTTCAAGCAAGGAAGCATCAGGCAGTTCCGGATCATAATAAACTGTAACCGAACTTCCCTCTGAATATTTCTGAATATCTTTTTTTGCACTTGATGCACTGCTGCTGCTTCCATCAACAGTAGAAATTCGGGTTCCTGAATACTCCTTACCCTCAACAACATATTTGTAAACAATGTTGGAAGCATACATTTTCGTTCCATCACTTATCGATGTGCTAATATCTGCTAAAGTAACAGTGCCTTCAACGGCAGGCCATGACTTCGAAGCATTCGCCTCTCCTACAATATTTTGGCTGATATTTTTGTAAAAAAACCAACCTCCGATAATAAATGCTACGGCAAAAACCAGTGCAGCAACAGATGAACTTTGCTTATTTTCCATAGTCTATCTTTTTTAAAAATTAAAAGCATCCATTAGTTGAAGCATCTCTGGTTTAGTCTGAACAGAGCTGGATACAAGTATAATGTATGTATCGTAATTTGGAATTTCGATGATTAAAGAAATGCCCTCATCTCCTTCCATTTTGCCATACATACACTTTTTCCCACTGTGAGTGAAAACTTCAAGATTTCCTTCTTGTTCAAGGTTGCCATTTTTACGAGAAGTCGCCGCAACTCCCAAACTACCATTCATTCCTTTCATAAACATGGCACTATAGGTTCCCTCCATATTCATTACCATCATTTTTCGGTAATTATTGAAGCTAAAACCATTTGCTATTTTCTGAAACTTCTCATAAGGATACTTTACAGGAACTAAATTCATTGCTTCATCATCGCCATCACTATCATCATTAAAAGCATCACTCATACCTCCAAATATTTCTTGCTGATATTGATCCTGATCTTCGTATTTAATGTTGGCAGAAGGAGTAAATTTTGAGGCAGACACAGAAATATTTTTGTCAAATCGGACAGCTGTTTCGATCGCTTCAATACCTAATATTTTTGCTTCTGATTTTAAAGTAACACCTTCGTAAATCCAACATTTAGCGCCCATTAATTTTACAATTTCACACTCATTCCCCAAAACATCTTCATTGCCAACAATCTCGCCGCCAAAAGCTTCCAAAAGATCTTTCCCCATCTTCTTCTTTTCTGCATCGGTCATATTTTCAGTAATATCCTGAAAAGGAACAGTTCCTTTCTGTCCTTTATTTTCAATTAAATTGGCAGACCAAAATTTGCCATCTTTAATAATCGAGATATCATGTGTTTTGGTTTCACTCTTAATTCCAAACATTTTAGTTACACTTACCGATTTGGTTTCCGTAAAAGATGAATTCCCATAGTTGTCCCACCAAACAGATTTGGTGCCAGTCGTATTTCCGCTGAGCTGATACTCAACATGCCCCGATTTGATGGCATATATTTGACTCTTTTGTTGAGCAGTAGCAACAAAGGTCATTAGTAAATAGGTTACGATCAGAATTATTTGTTTCATATGATTATAATTTGTTTTTTAATTGCCATATGGAACTTACCATGCTGGAATAATCATCCCCATGTGTGTCAAAATCACTTCGGCATGGACGTTTCATCGGTTAATGGATTTGAATTAAATGTTCGGGCCTATTTGTAAGCTGTAAGAAAAATGTTGAAAGAAATTTAATCAGAAAGACTTCCTGTCCGGGACTTTTTTATTATGGTTGAATGGTTGTAAAGTGAATTGGTTGATTGCCCAAACAGGAAGTACTAACTAATGTATGCCGTTAAATAAACTCTAGAAATGGTATAACAATCCTATTCCTGCTGACAAGTAGTTGGCATTGCCAATGGTATACTTCAAATCTGCATTAAAATACATTTTATCGGAAATAGCAAAACGACTACCCACACCAATATTTACTCCAACATCGCTTCCTGAAGCATCTAAATCGGATGCAAAACCTCCAATTAAATCAGCATATTCACCATACTCTTCACCTAATGAATCAGCACCATCCATTTTAAATTTCCAAAAGGTTACATTCAAACCTCCAATGGCATAAAATGTATTTTTATCATCTGCAGAAAAAACATAATGTGCATCGAAATCTAATGTAGACCAGTTCACATTATTTTTCTTAAGATAATAAGTGAATGCAGGAGCAATTTCCCATGTATCACTTGCTAAATAAACACCTTTAGCTTCAATACCCAAAGTACTGATGTCGGTTGCATACTTAAGACCAGCTCCGGCCAAAACTTTTGAGTCTTGTGCTTGTGTTGTAAGGCTAAAACATACGGTAAGCACGGTTGCGAATAATAAAATTACTTTGTTTTTCATTTTTTTACTTTTACTAGTTATTAATAATTTATTTAGGATTATAAAACTTTCACCTCTACATCTACTAAAGCTGTTGTTTCAATATTGAAACTAACCGACTTTTCAGTAACTGTTCCTGAGATTATCATTTTTAGATTTTTGCTTTGTAACAATTCATTTGCAATTGCATCCAATTGCTCTGTAGTGAAGTTCACAACAAGAGGCTGGTTTTCGGAAACTGTTGGAATGTCAAAATCGAAATTCAAATCCGGCACGCTTAGGTTTAATGAATTTACCTCTCCAGCCGATAGGTCTGTAATTTTACAAGTCACGGAAGTAACATCTACAGCCTCCAACTTGTTCAGGTATTCCTTTACGTCATTCAAATCGTTAAAATCGAGACTAATTGTTTGAGAAAAAGGATGATTCTCTGCAATCTTAACCGCAGCACTTTTATCCGAATTTACGGTAACAAGTGTTTTTTTCGATAATTTAAGATCATAAAAATCTTTTGTCTTCAAGTCATTAATCTTATCGCACGAAGCGAAACCAATTAGGATCGAAAATAAAATACAAAGTGTCTTTTTCATAGCTTAATTGTTTGTTATTATGTTCTTCAATTCATAAATATAGTAATGACCAAACATGCCATCTTTGTCTTCAATTATCTTGGCATAAATTCCAGGTTTATCATTAATCATCCATAGTTTATATTTCTCTTCGGAAGTGCCAACAGACTCAATTACGGTACAATCGAAAGTGCCCGATGGTGTTGTTAGTTTTTCTTGCCCAGCCACCCGAAACGAATTCTCTTTTAATGGATACAGGCGATTATAATAATTGAAATCCAAAATATTCGGAGGTAATTGAGTATCATCAGGCAAATTGTATCTGTCGTATCCGTAAAAAATAAAATCGATACTTACACTTTGTTCATCTTTATCGGTCTTAACATCGGCGGTCAGTTTTTTAGTTTCAAAAACTTTTGTCCCTTCTACTAATGTTGAAAAATTATATTCCAATTGACTCGTATTTACTAAAGACATCAGCATTTCAAAAGGATCAGTCCAAGGCAATTTTCCTTCCTCACTATCATACTTATAATCACCATTCTCATCGAAAAAATCATCTCCCGTAAAGTTCAATCTTTCGATCTTTTGGGAACTATCATCTGATTTACGAATGATTATCTCCACTCCTGCATTCTCTAAAACCAATTCTTTTTTACTGATTGTAAGGATTCTGTTTTTACCTCGAACCTGCTCAATTCTACCAATCAACAAAAGACTTTTCTCCTCCTGATTGTAAATCCACATTCCACCAGTTCTACTTTCCATTCCCGGCTCTTTCTCGATAAAAGTAAAACTGTCCGGAGCTTCAAAGGTCAATACTCTTGTTGAATCATCATTTGCATCATCAGCAAACTTCCATGATCCAATGAGACCTGATTCAGAATTAATCTTAGCTATTTCATCCATATTTAATCTGGACAAAAACCATTTCTGATCACCCTTTTCAAAGTTTAGCTCTTTCTCGTTCAAATTTATAATCTTACAATCTCCGACAAAATCTTTATCCATATCCGAGGTCATAATCAATTTCTCTTCTTTCTGATTATGCGACCACGATCCAACATCAATTCCCTGAGTTATAATAGATCCATTTGCACTGTAATCGATAACAAATAATGGTTCATCAACTTGATCGCCCACCACAATTTTCGTAACCAGCCAGCTCCCACTTATTTTTGAATCCTGAGCATTTGTCACTTTTATCAGCGACAGCAATACGATAAGAATAATTGTTGCTTTTTTCATTTTTATTTGGATTTAAATGGGTTACCTAACACTTTCATAACTTCATTATAAGCATCTCTAATTTCACTCTCGCTCAAATCAGGCTTCCTTTGTTTGGCTCTTTTTCTAAAATCATCGTAAGACATGAAATTTGATTGCTTTTGGAGCTTTTCAAATTCCTTTTCGGCTTCTTTCAGCATTCTTTCCAGTTCGGGCTTGGCTTCATCGAACTGCTTTTCAGCCTTTTTCAGTTCCTGATCCAATTGGCTTTCCTGCACTGGTTTCTTTGGTCTTTCGCCTTCTTTTCCAATGGACTTATCTGCATTGATGTATGCATTAATGAATTGAAAAGCATCCTCTTTCGTCAGACCACTCTGATCATTTTTCACCTCATCCATAATTCCCATCTGATTCAACATCTGATCGAAATCACTTTGATTGGGCGCCTTTAGGCTATCTTTCTCATCATACTTCAAGAAAAAATCAATCATGGGTTTGGTCGAATCAATCATATTTTTGTTTGCCTTCATGTAGGTTTCCAGCATCACATCTACGCCTTCTTTTTCCACTTTCCCCTGAGCCAACAAGGTCGAATTGGCGACAAAACAGAGCACTATGACTAAAATTTGTTTCATATGATTATAATTTTTTTTTTAGTTACCATATGGAACTTACCAAGCAGGAATAATCATCCCCTTGTGTGTCAAAATTGCTTTGGCATGGACGTTTCATATCTATATTTTTTGTGATAATGAATACAAATACTCTCGTATTACTTGATAATCTGTTTACAAATCAGAAATGTCCTTATGAGGAAAATTAGGAAGCTCGAAATAGCTGTCAGCAACCGAAACTTCAAATTTGACACTTGTTGCTTCCTTTATTACGGTAATTCCTGCCATATGAGAAACTACTTTAAGGGTTACCCCTTTGTAAATCCACTCCTTAACGCCAAGAAGATCCCATACTTCACAATCGCAACCCAAAATTTTTTCATTATCCAGTTGCATTCCTCCCATACTTACCATTGTCTCCTTCGCTGCTTCCAATGCATCTAAATTATTCTGGCGCATGTAATCAATTAGAGGATCTTCTTTGGTATAAATTATACTGTTTTTATAATCAACCGAATAAAGTTTCTCATTATCAATTTTATAGGCACTACGGGCATTCGTAGTTGTCGATTCTTCTACTCCATTAACATTAACGATGGTAATTGTTTCCGATTTATCCTCAAAACTCATCTCCAGAGCACCCCATTTTTTGAAATACAAATCTTCTGTGCCTGATCCATTCACATATGGGCCGAATATTGAAGTTTCGTAATGCACAATACCTGATTCCACGTTATAACGCTTAATGTCCTTACTCTGTAAATCATCGTCCTTATCGCAAGAAAACAATGCGATACTAAATACAACTAGTGTTAAGTACTTTACTATATTTTTCATAATTCAAATTGGTATTTATTTGGTTCGTTTTTAAAAATTCTAATTAGTTCGGAACTACATAAAAGCCTGTATTTTCCAATTGTTCAATTTTCGCCTCTTTGGCTGTTGGTCGGTTCAACCAAAAATCTTCTTCTGAGCTGATCAAATCTTCAGTTTTTCCTTTATCTAAATCGCACGTATAGGATCCGCCTATTTCCAAATGATCAGATTTACTATGTACCGAACCATTATCATTATAGGTAACATATCTAACGGTAAGCTTATAATTGTCACTTTCATCAACATCCAGAACTTCCATTTTACCAAGATACCCGTCAGACGTACCATAAATTATTGTAGTTCCATTTTGCAAAACAACTCCTGATTGATTCGCTACTTCAATACTCCCACTTTGCAGGCTGTTCATTTTTGTGTCAATTGCATTTCGATCCAAAGAATCAAAAATTGAATTGCCTGATGTTTTTGGATTGCCAGCTGCTGCAATTCCTTCCACTTTCACAAACTCTACTCTACGGTTATTTGCTTTTCCTTCGGGAGTGCTGTTGTTATCCAATGGCTTGCTTTCTCCATAGCCTGCATAACTCAATCGGTTCGATGAGATGCCCATCTGAATCAATTTCTCCATCACCACTTTAGCTCTGGCTTCCGACAAACTTTTGTTTGAAGCATCATCGCCATCGCTATCGGTATGACCTTCAATACTGAAATTTAGATCCGGCTGTTTTTGTAAGAGTTGGAATATTTCATTGATTGGCCCCATCGATTCAGGCTTTAAACTTGCCTTGTTTACATCGAAGCGGATACCGTTGCAGATAATTTTACCATTTTGTAATACTCTGTCGTAATATTTCACTCCTCCTTTTGCAATGCGAACATTCTTCACATAATATGCTTTATCGGCAGAGAGTTCAGCCCAATAAGCCTGCAGACAGATTCCCGTCGGATTTGCTTCATAATGCGGAATATTTATCAATCGAGTGTCATCCATATACACTTTCAACTTGCCTTTTGTGTAGGCTATCGATACATGTATCCATCGGGCTTTATCATTCCAGGTATAATCCAAATTCGGGTGTTCTCCGGAAACGTTACTATTTTCAACAGAAATATGTTTGTAGCCTATTTCAATTTCCTGACCACTATTCCTCTGATTTTTTATATCATATAAGTATACCGAAAATCTATTGCCGTGTACCGGCTTGTAAAAATCAAATTCTACAGTAAAAACTTCCGGCAGATAATCTTCACTTGCATTCTTCAGATATGGAACAACAGCTGGCGTTCCATCCATAAACATCATCACATTTTCGCCATTCACACTTGCTATTTCAACCTGCCCTTTCACCAAATCCCAGCGACTAGGGAATTCACCGTTCTCTTCCGTAATTGCAGGACCATCTTCAAAGATTACAACATCACCGGGAACAAAGTCAAATTTATTCCAAACCACGTCAGGCTTTTTAGCAACTTGCTTTTCTGCTCCCTCGTTACTATTATTCCCGTCATTTCTATTTGGGTCTTCATTGTTTCCTGAAGTAATTTTTGACTCTTCATTCGCAGCTTTCTTTTTCTTCTTCTTTTTACCGAATAAACTTCCAATACCTTCTTCCAGTTTATCGAAGCCTTTATCTACACCTCTTTCTATTTTATTATTAGCACGACGTGTACCTTGCTTCTTAACTACTTTTTCCGGCTCCACTACTTGTCCATTTACAAGAGCAAAACAAAATGTGAACAAAAGCGTAATAAATATTCCTTTTTTCATGACCTCTATTTTTTGGTTTCGAATACAATGTAAATGTATGCCGTAAACCAAACCTCCAATAGGAAGCATGTTCCAAAAACAAAGATGAATGTTCAAAATATTTAATATCAGATATTTACATGAATTTTATTTATCTGTATAAATAAATTACAATTACATAACATTCACACAAATGGAAGACAGAAGGGATGCTGATCAGACACAATCATGCAATAAAATCCGATCAGTTTAAACATCAATTACCTCTTGGATATGAGACTTTTAGTGACATTTCACGTCTGATCCTTTTTTCTAAAATGTTTGTGGATTAACAGAGAAAAATAGAAAAGAAAGAAATTGGAGTATTACAAATGTTCCAGATGGCAAAACAAATGTTCCAAAACAATACAACTAATTGAAATATAGCTGATTGATACAAGATTTAAATTAACCATCCAAACAAGTATCGTAAAATAAATTGGCTCTGGTTTTAAGAAAACATCATTTTTGAGCCGATAACAATTAAAATGAGTTGGTAAATTAACAAACACAGGAGCAATAACCCGTATGTGTTTCGTGTAAGGCAACACGAATATCCTCAACAAAAAAGATTCTATAAAATTAAATGAACTAAGTTTTGATGTTTACTTGGCAAGAGACCAAATAACAAATTGCCTACCTGCTAATCATCAGGTAAGCAACAAGCGATTTTGTTCTCTTTATCTTTTTAATTTTTAATGTACATCAAACTTTATTTTGATGTACATTAAGATAAAGTTTGATGTACATTAAAAATAATTATTACCTAGATAAAACAAATAGATTTACCTGTACACATTAAGAAATACTACTTAAGAATGTATCACAATAAGCTTACTTAAAAAGTTTTAATTGGAATGTTCCTTTATATACTCCGAGGGAGTACAACCTTGAATCTCTTTAAAGCATTTGGAAAAATACGAAGTGTCGTTAAATCCGGTAGAAAAACAAACATCACTAATATTCACATCCGGTTTCAATAAAATTTCCGATGCCATTTTTATTCTTTGCGTTCTGATGAATGCAGTAGCCGACAGTCCGGTTAATGCTTTTAACTTACGATGAAGTTGTGTTCGGCTCATTAAAGTCTCCTCGCAAAACTGATCGACAGTAAAATCGGGATTGTGTAAATGCGCTTCCAGAACTTTCTGCAATGTTCTGGCAAATTTCTCTTCTTCTGATGGAAACACAATATTTAAAGGACTGATAACTATTTCATTTTGATACTTTTTCTGCATCTCTTTTCTTGTGGCAATTAGTCTTTCAACCTTAACAATTAAAGCCTGAGCATTAAATGGTTTTACAATGTAATCATCTGCACCGGATTTAAGACCATCCAATTCATTGTCATCACCAACTTTGGCAGTCAATAAAATAATTGGTATGTGATTGGTTTTTACATCTGCTTTTAAGCAGGAACAAAGTTCAACACCACCAACTTTTGGCATCATTACATCCGAAATAATCAAATCAGGAATATATTCAATTGCCATCCTAACACCAATTTCCCCGTCTTCAGCTTCTAAAATTTTGTATTTATGAATAAAGTAAGTCTTGATGTATTTCCGCATATCTAAATTATCCTCAACAAGCAATAATACGGGCAAATCTTCAATTTTCATCTCATTTTCTTCTTCCGGGTTCAAATCTGAATTTACTTCATAAAACTGCTCCTCTTTTTTTGCCAGAGGTAAAAGCGACAATTCATTTGCCTTAAAATGCTCTTTAGACGTAGGCAACAACAATTCAAATTGGATAATTTGACTATTGGAACAACTAACCTTTATAGGTGCGCGGTAAAGAGCACATAATTCCTTCACTAAAGAGAGTCCGATACCGGTTCCCTGTGTTTCGTTTTCGCCTGCACGATAAAATCGATCAAAAATATGAGCCAATTGCTCTTTGGTTAATGTGCAGCCCGAATTACTTACAATGATTTTAATATGATCATTAAACGCGTCAAGCTTCATTTCTACATTCCCATTTCCAGGAACAAACTTAAATGCATTGGATAATAAATTGGTAATGATTATTTCGACAATATTCGTATCGAACCAAACATCTCCTGATTCATTTATTTCCAATTGATAATTTATCTTTTTCTCAGATGCCTGGTAAATAAACGAATTTGAGATTCCTTTTAGTAATGTTGACAAATCGCCTTCCTGTGCCGAGATAGCAAAATGGCCTGCATCAATTTTAGAGAGGTTTAACAGTTGATCGACCAATGCAAGTAATCTATTGGTATTACGCAGAATCAGTTTCATTTCATCTTGCTCCTCATTACTATGAGGCCGGGCTAAATGCTTTTCTACCGGACCTGTTATTAATGTTAAAGGGGTTCTAAATTCATGGGAAATACTACTGAAGAATTTCGATTTCATCTGATTGACTATCTGTAACTCTCTTGAAACCTTTTGTTTGTTCTTGTATAAATAATAAAAAAAAGCAGCCAATCCTCCAAAGAGCAATAGCAGAACTCCAAACTGATTTCTCTGCATTTTTTTAGACTCCCCAATTAATTGATTTCTGGTATTTAGCAATTCGATCTGATGTGTTTTATTTTCCGATTGATATTTAAATTCCAAATCATTCATTACACGTACAGTTTCGCTGTTGTATAACGAATCGGTATAATTCTTAGTCAGTAACAGCGCATCACTTGCCTCTCGAAATCTTCCCGTAGCATAATAAATCTCGTACAACACCTGATTGGCAAACATCAAATTATCAATAGAATGAATTTTTTTTGATAATTCTCTACCTTCCAATAAATTCTTTTCAGCTTCTTTGTATCTCTTTAATTTTGAACAAACATTTCCGTGTCGAATTAAAATGGTACTCAAATATCGCTGATCATTTTTTTTCCGTTGTAAATCAAGCGCTTTCTCATAATACTCATACGCTTTTTCATACTCATTCTGAAACATTTTCACCTGCCCCAACAGCTGATAACAAATTCCTTCGCCAATAGGATTGCCACGAAAGTTTGCCAATTCTAATGATTTGTTCACGTAATAAATCGCAGAATCAGGTTCATGAAGATCAAGATAGACTTCGCCCAAATTGCCATAACTGATCTCTAAATGATATTTATTCTCACTACTCAATCCATACTTTAAAGATTCCCGAAAATAAGATAAAGCCTTTTTATATTCTTTTTGTACCAAATAGATATTTCCAATTCCATTTTCAGCAATTGCCTTGCCATATAAATTGTTAGTAAATTTTGTTGTACTTATTGATGAAACAAAATAATTAAGAGCCTCTTCGTTCCGATCCGTTTTTCGACAAACAACCCCCAACTCATTGTATATTCGCCCTAATTTGTAATAATCTTTTATTTTATGAGCAAAAGGCAATGATTTTTGATAGTAATATTTAGCAGAATCGTAGCCATGCGTATATCGATGGTTTACCCCTATCCGATAATATATTTCTGCCAGGCCAGTAGTATCCTCATCTGTTTTAACTTTATTCAAAAGCAGATGTAAATAGGACGAATATTCATCTTTTAAGATTTTCCTGTTATCAGATACAAGGCCGATTACGCTATCAGAATTTTTCATTTTTCCCTCAACCATAATCAGCTCGTTTATGGCTGCTTTCAAGCTATCTAAATCATGAAACCGGACTTTCTTATAATCATCCTTAGAATAAGCTTCAGTAATTAGTATCGCGAAAAGAAAGAAAAGAAAGAATTTTTTTATCATATTAACAATTATAAATCTTCTTACATAAACAGCTAAAAAACACACGTTAAATATAACACCAATCCTCAATAAGTTGCCAAACTCTGTAAAAAATTACCACAAACATTCTGAATGAGTGAATTTAAGACAAAAAAAATGCGCATACAAATATATGATCAGAACTTAACAAAACAATAATCTTAGCTCAAATTTTAAACCCAAAATATTCTAAATTCATCAAACATTAATCCGAATTAATTATTTGCCATACTACTTTACTAAAATTGATTGAAAACCTTATACTGCAACTTATATTATAAGTTCAGCATTTATCGGTTATCCGAAGCTACTCTCCCATCAAAATCTCCAAAATTTGGAATATTTATTAGTATCTTTACCGTCCTTTACATACACATTTACCCGCCTTTTATTTAGCAAGGCAAAAGGATTTTACAATGGATTTTGAAAGCATAAAAAAGAAACTGGAGCAATACAAAACCGAAGGAAAGACGATGTTTACCACATCCTCTTTTCAGTCGCACAGTCTTGTTTTACTTCATATTATCAGCCGAATAGACAATACCATACCTGTATATTTTATCAATACCGGATTTCTATTCCCTGAGACCATTCAGTTTAAAGATCAAATCGCCAAAGAATTTGGATTGAAAATTATAGATGCAAAATCTTCAGTGCCAAAAGCACAACAAAAAGATGCAAAGGGAAATTTTCTTTTCACCTCTGATCCTGACTACTGTTGTTTCCTAAATAAAGTACAACCTCTGGATGCTGTTTTGGCTGATCACGATGTTTGGATCAATGGTGTTCGGGCAGATCAGTCGGCTGTTCGAAAAGCGATGAACATTGAACAAGATGCTCCTCATGGTGTCATCCGGTTTCACCCGATGTTAGACTGGAGCAAGCAGGAAATTTACAAGTACATTAAAGAATACAATCTTCCCCGTCATCCGCTCGAAGCAAAAGGTTACGACAGCATTGGATGTGAGCCTTGTACACGAAAAATGACTCTGGGAGATGACCGGTCGGCACGATGGTTTGGAATGAAAAAAACCGAATGTGGCTTAAATACCGATTTGGTGATTAAAAAAGATAAGTAATAATTACAGCTAATAGTCCGAAATTAAAACACAGATACAATGAGAGTATTAATTACAGGTGGTGCCGGTTACATTGGCACCGAATTATGCATAAAATTGAATCAGAACCCTGATGTAAAAGAGATTATTGTATTGGATAATCTGCATCAAGCCAACTTCAATCTGTTTTTACACTCCCAAATAAAACCTGGTAAACTAACTTTTGTTAGAGGTGAACTTTTGGATTCAAGAACTCTCGATAAAATTATAAAAGATGTAGATGTAGTTTATCATCTTGCTGCTGAAAATTCGGACAACGATAAGCTCCATCATCTTCATGAGCAGGTTAATAACTGGGGAACCGCTGAGTTGGTTTATGCCATCGAAGAAAGCAATGTAAAACAATTGATATACGTTAGTTCAACCGCTGTTTACGGTTATTCTGATAATGAATTTGATGTTTACTCAATTCCTGAACCAACCACTTCATTGGGAAGTTCTACTTTAAGAGGCGAACAACATGTTGAGCGAATCATGTCGAAAATAAACACTCAAATTATTCGTTTGGGAAATGTTTTTGGTTACGGCGTAAGCATGAATATGAAAGGAATTCTAAACAGTTTATTTTTCGATTCACATTTTGTGGGGCGTATTTCAATCCACGGAAGTGGAAACCAAAAACGTCCGTTTATTTCTCTGGAAAAAACCAGCAGTATTTTAGCCAATCTTTTAGGTGGAAAATTAGATTCAGGAGTTTATAATTTGGTGGAATACAACAAATCAATTATGGATTTAGTGGAAGTTATGCAAGTGCAAAATCCAGACATGGAAATGATTTTTACCAACCAACATCTTGAATTGCCTCAGCAATTGGTTGCTGTTGATGAGCGAATTATGAAATTGTACAAAGGAGAAAAATCAGGCTTTGAAGAAGAATTAAAAATACTAAAAGATCATTTTGAGGCTTCAAGCATATAAAAGCTATTGGTTATACATTTGCTGCCAGATACAAAAAAGCTTGATTCGAGAATGAATCAAGCTTTTTTTGTTGTTCTAACACTGGTTGCTATTTTATTCTTTTGTAAAATACTGTAGACTTTAATGGATCTGAAGTTCCAGAACCTAATCCTAGTGTATTCTCATCAATAAACTCAAGCTTAAATTCCTCACTCGTATCTAATCCATAAATAGAAAATAACCCGGCTCCAATTTTCTTTTCTGTCAATCGAAACTGAAAGTTTGAAGACCTTTTAATACTACTCACGAGAACATCTCCTGGTTCCAAAAATAAGTTCACGTATTTATTTGAGTTAATATCCAGAACCTTACCTACAAAATCACCATTTTCGGTACGCTCTATAGATACTTTGATTCCATCCAACATCGAACGTCCTTTCAACTCCCAAACTCCAATAAACTTATCATCCGATACTTTTTTCATGTTTTCAGTATCGCAATTCGTAAAAAACAGAGCAAAGAATACCAGTAAAATATTTTTTAAAAATATGCGGTAACATTTCATTCTTAACTTAAGAATTAATTCATTAATAATTACTTATATTTTCTCCGTTAATTTCTTTACAAACCGGTATTTGTTGAAAAACTCTTTTGCGATAACACGCAGAATTGTGTAAGATGGTATTGCCAGCATCATTCCTAAAATACCTGCCATACTACCTGCCATGATAATCACAATAAAAATCTCGAGAGGATGAGCATTTACGCTATTGGAATAAATTAAGGGCTGAAACAAAATATTATCGATCATCTGAACCGTTGCAAATACAATTGCCATATATCCTAAAAGAGGAACAATTCCTGTATAAAAATCGACATCTAAATTGGTCGCAATTCCAATAATCATCCCAAAACAGGCTCCAATGATTGGCCCAATGTAAGGAATCACATTCATAATACCTGCAAACAGACCAATTACAACTGCGGTACTAAAAGGCAAACCAACAATGGTAAGACCAATGGTTACCATAAAGCCAACCAGTATTACTTCAAAAAACAGTCCTACAAAATAACGCATTAACAGTTTTTTTATCGAATCCAATACATGACGAACACCTTCTTCGCTGCGGGCCGGAACCAAAACCACAACTCCCTCGGTAAACAAACTGCTATCCTTCAAAAAGAAAAAAGTAATGAAAGAGATCGAAAACAAAGCAATAAATGCATTTCCCAAAGTACCAACAAGAGAACCAAAAATATCAGAAACATCAGATATTTTCACGAATGATGAAATATTTTTAACCAGAACTGCTTTCAGGTCAAAAGTCTCGCCATTGGAAGAATACTTCACCACAAAAGCTTCTATTTTTTGCATTGGTTCTTCAAGGCTTTGAACCGCGGCATTCACATCTATACTTGACAGATCCTGCGCCTGCGATGCGATCATTGGAATGAAAATGCGGAAGAACATGATCATGACCATCCACAAAAGAATGAGTGTTATCCCCGCCGACAGAACTGTAGGAAATTTCCATTTCTTAATTTTTAAACCATTTAAAAAGTCGACAACCGGACGTCCGATGAAAGAAAGAACAACCGAAATTAAAACGTAGGTTACTATGTTACTGAAATACCAAAACAATAGCCCTAACAAGATTAAACCAAGAACTACAATAAAATATTTTCCTTTTTCATTCATAGGTAGACGATAATTTTTGTCTGTTGAGTATCTCAAATAAGAATAATTAATTGCACAACAGTTTAAAAGTAAGAAATTTTATGGTATAAAGAATCCGAAACAAAAAAAGGCTTTCTTTCGAAAGCCTTTCCCAATTTACGCCAAATTAAAATTTTATGGGATTATCTACCTTCTGTTTCATCAAGGCAATATCCAAAACTTCCATAATCTCATCAACAAAGTGGAATTTCAGACCTTTTAAATAAATATCCTTAATTTCCTCAATGTCTTTTTTATTCTGATTGCAAAGAATGATCTCCTTAATTCCAGCTCTCTTGGCTGCAAGAATCTTTTCTTTAATTCCGCCTACCGGCAACACTTTTCCACGAAGTGTAATTTCACCAGTCATAGCCAGGTGTTTTTTTACTTTACGTTGTGTGAAAATTGAAGCCATAGCAGTCACCATAGTAACACCAGCCGAAGGTCCGTCTTTTGGGATTGCTCCTTCAGGTACGTGAACATGAAGATTCCACTCATCAAAAGTTTCCTTTTTAATGCCCAATGCACCACAGTGTGCCCTCAAATATTCTTGTGCCAGCAATGCTGACTCTTTCATTACATCGCCCAAATTACCGGTTAGAGTTAATTTCCCTTTACCAGCCGATAAACTCGATTCGATGAACAAAATTTCACCGCCAACCGAAGTCCACGCCAAACCTGTTACAACACCTGCGTATTCATTTCCTTGATATTTATCTCTGCTAAAGATTGGAGCGCCCAAAAATTCTTTAAGATCTTCAATCTTTACATTAATATCATATTCCTCTTCCATTGCTACCTTACGGGCAACACGTCGCATCACTTTGGCAATACGCTGATCCAATGCTCTTACGCCGGACTCTCGAGTATATTTATCGATGATTTCAGCAATTACTTCTTTCGAGATTTTAATATTCCCGGCAGTAATTCCATGATTATCCATCTGCTTTGGAATCAAATGACTCTTGGCAATCTGTACTTTTTCTTCCTGAATGTAACCACTTACATCAATCATTTCCATACGATCGCGAAGAGGTGCCGAAATCGCCCCCACGTTATTAGCTGTAGCTACAAACATCACATTCGATAAATCGTAATCTACATCCAAAAAGTTATCATGAAATGCACTATTCTGTTCAGGATCGAGAACCTCCAATAAAGCAGAAGATGGATCTCCTCTAAAATCATTACTCACTTTATCAATCTCGTCTAAAATAAAAACAGGATTGGATGAACCGGCTTTTTTCATACCCTGAATAATTCTTCCTGGCATTGCACCTATATATGTCTTTCTGTGTCCGCGGATTTCTGACTCATCATGCAATCCACCTAGAGACATTCTGGCATATTTCCGATCCAAAGCTCTCGCAATAGATTTTCCCAAAGATGTTTTACCAACTCCCGGAGGTCCATACAAACATAAAATCGGTGATTTTAAATCTCCTTTTAGTTTTAATACAGCCAAATGCTCAATAATTCTGTCTTTTACTATTTCCAAACCGAAATGATCCTGATCCAGAATTTTCTGAGCTCTTTTCAAATTGAAATTATCTTTGGTGCATTCACTCCATGGTAAATCAAGCAACTCCTCAAGGTAATTTAACTGCACCGAATATTCTGCTGAAGCAGGATTCAAACGTTGAAGTTTATTCAATTCTTTTTCAAAAACAGCAGCAACTTCGTCGGTCCATTTTTTAGTTTGTGCCCTTTCTTCCAACTCTTCTACATCCTGTTCGTTTGGACCTCCGCCCAACTCATCCTGAATGGTTTTCATTTGCTGATGCAGCAAGTACTCTCTTTGCTGCTGATCCATATCAGTTTTTACTTTGGTCTGAATATCATCTTTCAGCTCCAAAACCTGCACTTCACGAACCAATAACTCCAAAAGCTTCATTGCTCTGCCGGCAATTTCCTCAATCTCCAGCAACTTTTGTTTCTGATTGTGCTTTATTTCAGAATTACTTGAAATGAAGTTGATTAGAAACGAAGACCCTTCGATATTCTTGATCGCAAAACTAGCCTCATTAGGAATGTGAGGCGACAATTTAATCACCTTAACAGCCATATCCTTAACCGAAGATATAAGAGCTTTAAACTCATTATCCTCCTCCTCTGGACGAATATCTTTCAGTGTTTTAATCTTAGCAATATGGTAAGGTTCCTCTGAAATCATTTCCTGCAACTCAAATCTCTTTTTACCTTGTAAAATAACTGTGGTAGAACCATCAGGCATTTCCAAAATTTTGATAATTTGAGCAACCGTTCCAATTTTATAAATATCATCAAAATGCGGATCTTCAACACTCAAATCTATTTGAGTGGCGGCTCCCAACATCCCCTTCTTGCTGTATACTTCACGAACTAATTTCAAGGATTTCTCTCTTCCTACCGAAATAGGGATTACTACGCCAGGAAATAAAACCGTGTTCCGAAGAGGCAAAATTGGCAAACTGTCAGGAACAACTAGTTCGTCCAGCGCATTTTCATCCTCATCGGTTATAATTGGAATAAAATCTGAATCTTCATCCATCATATTCGTCAATGCGATATCACTTATATTGATTTCAATCTTTCTACTCATTATTTCGCTTGTCATGTTCTCATTACTCACTATAAAGAAAACAAACTTATGTCCTGTAAAAAGTGACAAAATGTCTGTTTCCACCAAAATTAATTGGTCACTATTTACTTGGCAATAGCTATGCCAAAATAAAAAATGAGTTCTATCAGTTAACAGAAAGAACTCATATTAATATAATAAGGATTTGTGCTAAAATGATTTCCGATACTCTTTTGTCATTTCAAATACATTTGTCAAGATATTTTTCTCCACCTCATTAAATTCCAAACCTCTGCGCTGCATTACCAAGTCAGCAACTTCGAAAGTTGCTTTTAAGCGATATTCCTTAAAACCATGATTGCCGCCCATTGCAAAAGATGGAATGAAATTACGGGGAAAGCCGGCCCCAAACACATTGGCACTCACACCAATAACAGTCCCGGTATTCAACATGGTATTAATTCCGCATTTGGAATGATCACCCATGATCGTACCACAAAACTGCAAGCCTGTTTTTTCAAAACTTTCACTTGAGTAGCTCCACAACTTCACTTCCGAATAATTGTTTTTTAAATTTGAATTATTCGTGTCAGCACCAATATTACACCATTCGCCCAATACTGCATTTCCTAAAAAACCATCATGAGCTTTGCTCGAATAACCAAACAATACCACATTATTTAGTTCGCCGCCACATTTGCAGTAGGGTCCTAAAGTAGTTGCTCCATATACCTTGGCTCCCATTTTTAGTTCCGCGTGCTCGCACATGGCCAAAGGACCACGCACCAAACATCCTTCCATAATAACTGCATCTTTTCCAATATAAATTGGACCATCAGCAGCATTAAGACTTGCGAATTCTACTTTTGCTCCTTCTTCAAGGAATACATTCTCTTTTCCAAGAACATTTACCGTATCGCTTATCTTCTGAGATTTTCTTCCTTTGGTCAGCAATTCAAAATCGGCACGAAGAGCCTTGTCATTGCTTTCAAATATATCGTAAGGCATTGCTATTCGATCAACAGCCTGCTCATACACAACTTTAACTTTTGCTTCAATTTCTTCCCTGTTCACCAACTCAACATCAGCAGCCAAAAAATTAGCAGCCAAAATAACTCCTTCCCTTGCAAGATACTCTCCCACTTTTAAGTTCAAAATTGCATCTTTCAACTTCTCATCAGGAAGTACAGAACCATTAATCAATACATTTTGTTCCTGAACTAAAATTGGATATTTTACAGATAAATAATCCTGCGTAGAATGACTTAAGCTGGCGGCAAGATATTTCTCCCATTTTTCACGAATGCTTAAAATGCCAACCCGAATCTCAGATACCGGACGAGTAAATGTGAGTGGACGCAGATCATTCCATGTCCCATCATCAAAAAGAATATAATTCATTGTAGTAGTAATTTAAATCCGAAGGATTTTTATGCATGATCAAAAATAAAAAAAAGCCTCGAATAATCGAGGCTTTTTCTTAATATGGTAGATTTTTTAATCTTACTTCTTGTTACCGTCCATGTGTTTCTTGTAACGATTCATGAACTTATCAACACGACCAGCAGTATCTACTAATGTCATCTTACCTGTATAGAAAGGGTGAGATGTATTAGAGATCTCAAGCTTAATAACTGGGTACTCAATACCTTCGAACTCAATAGTTTCTTTAGTTCTAGCAGTCGACTTAGCAATAAAAACAGTTTCGTTTGACATGTCTTTAAAAGCTACAAGACGGTAATTTTCCGGATGTATTCCTTGTTTCATTTTAATATCCTTTAGTTTCTTATAATCTACTTCCAATAGGCTGCAAAGGTAAATATTGTAATCTGTTTTGCAAAAGAATAAATAAATTATTCTTCACTTTCCATTACTTTTTTCTCTTTAGCCTTACTTCCCCTGTTTTCCAGAGGGATAATAGGTGTCCGTTTAAAGGGTTTATTAGGGTCAAAAAGCAAACGATAGGTATAATGCGTTTTCATTTTCACACCACCAACCGACTCATAAATGGAAACCATCTTCGGATTAAAGTCTCCCACCCACGAAAGTTCCACTTCTTTATAGTTCGGTTTTCTCTTCATCACTTTATCCATGTGCCAGAAAATTGCAGACTCAACACCAAATCTTTGATATTTAGGAACAACACCCATTATTGAGATTCGAGCGCGGGTAATTGTTTTCTTTTTTAAATGATATAAAAATTTTAGTTTGTTCCATAAATTAAATTTACCATCCATCTTTATCAATATCTGATTGATATCCGGCATCATCACAAAAAATGCAATTGGATTTTCTTCATGATAAGCAAACCAAATAAATTCTTCCTCAACTACTCCTTTTCCATCACGAGCCATTTTACGAATATCTTCAGGATCTATCGGCGAGAAATTATCATGAAATTTCCATGCTTCATTATAAATTGCAATTAAATCTTGAATGTATTTTTCCGATTTTGTATATGAAAAATGCTCAAAAGTAAATCCCGGCTTTTTAGCAACCCACTCAGCAATTTTCCAGAATCGCTCCGGGAAAGGTTTTTTTAAATCAAGATGATAGCTATACTGCTCAAAGAACACCTTAAAGCCATACTCCTCGAAAAATGCCTTGTAATATTTCTGATGATATGGCATTCCGAATCCCTGAGGCATAAAACCATCAACCAAAAGGCCCCAATGATTATCATTCTCGCCAAAATTCACCGGACCATCCATGGCTTCCATGCCACGATTCTTTAACCATTCCTTGGTTGTGTCAAACAATAAAAATGCTGCCTTTTTGTCATTTACACATTCAAAAAAACCACATCCGCCTGTCGGCTGATCAAAAGAAAAAGCTTTATTGGTGTTGATAAACGCAGCTATTCGTCCAATAACTTTTCCTTCATCGTTTTGCAATATCCATCGGCTTGCCTCACCATGCTTAAAGAATGAATTTTCTTTCGGATCAAATATACCTTCAATCTCAGCATCCAACGGACAAGCATAATTGGAATCATCCTTGTAAATGATTCTGGCAATATCTAAAAAATCTTTTTGATGCGTCTGATCTAAAACTTCAACTATCCTCACTCGATTCACTTTATTTAAGTTCTGTAATTTAGAAACTGTTTAAAATTTATCCTTCTTTTTTTATATGAAGAAATAAAATTTAACCCGTTTCTTTGGGTTTCAATGCAGATTTATCGTCTGGCCAATTTCGAGAGCAATCTCAACAATTCAACATACAACCAAACCAATGTTACCATTAGCCCAAATGCACCATACCACTCCATGTATTTTGGAGCTCCAGATTGCGCACCCTTTTCAATAAAATCGAAATCTAAAACTAAATTAAGTGCAGCTATAACAACAATAAACAGGCTAATTCCAATACTTAGTAAACCAGAACCATTTGCGATGTTTAAGCCAATGCCAAACATGCCTAAAATCCAGTTCAACATGTAAAATATAAATATTCCACCCGTTGCGGCAATCACACCAGTTTTAAATTTCTCAGTTGCTTTTATCAATCCGGTTTTATAAGCAAAAAGCATTGCAAACAAAGTGGCAAATGTTAAACCAACAGCCTGTACCACAATACCTGGATAGGTTGAATTCATCATTGCCGACAATCCGCCCAGCATAAGCCCTTCGGCTAAAGCGTAAAACGGAGCCGTATAAGGCGACCAAACCGGCTTAAAAGCAGTAGCAACGGCAAGAATTAAGCCTACAATTGCCCCACCGATTAACCATGGAATGATCACTGATGAATCCATAGAGTCATTGTACAATCCCCATGTGTAACTTGCTGCTGCTACCAGAAAAAACAGTAACAAACCAACTTTATTTACGGTTCCGCTTACCGTCATTGCTTCGCTGTACGATCCACTTCTTGATGCGTAAAAAATCTTTTCGCTCAGAACAGGATTAGAACTTTTTGTATATCCCATATGTGTTAACTCTTAATCTTTAAAATCTATTCTTAATTTTTTACAAAATATAGCTCAAATTTACTTTGTTTAATTTTCTTTTCCTAGATGTGAATGCCATATCACATCTTAAAATATCTTAAAAAACTTACAAATTAAGTTCATATTGAAGATCACCCCAAATCTCCTTCCAGTCCTCATCCTCTCTTTTCAATTCGCAAACCAAAGCAACAAGCTTATTCACAACAACATCTCCTCTTCGGGCAATTTTACCCAAGGCTCTTTTTACCTGATTAAAAAAATAAGCATCCTCGAATTTCTTTGGAAGCAATTCTATAAAATCGATAAACAGCCTGTCACTCTCCTCCTTTTTATCCATTGCCAGGCGTCCAACAACCATTACTGCACACACCTGTTTTGCTGCAGTATCACTTTTCACCCACTCTTTAACAAGCTCCTTTATATTAGGTATATACTGAAATAAATTCATACTTACTTGCTCCAACAATTCATTTGAATCCATCTCGGCGAACCATCGCTCTAACTGCGCTTCTGTCACTTTTTCCGGTTCTTCGAGAAGGGTTGCCACAATTTTCGATTCGCGAAAGCCTTTTGTCCATAATTTATGCGCTAAAAGATGATCCTTCTGATAATCTTTCCCTATTTCCCGCAAATTTACAATTGTTGCTCCCAATGCTTTTGGGTAGTTCAATCCAAATTTTTTCATTTCATGATGTGTCTCACCATTACGAAGAATTTGAATTTTCTTGAAAATTTCCTGAAACAATTCTTCTGTTTCTTTTCTATCGATAAAAAAATCCATTTTACTAAAATTAGTTAACTGCCTGCAAAGGTAGAGTTTATAATCCTTTCAGAATATATTTTTGTATTTTTTTCATAAAACACTTGGATAATAATTAAAGATTTCTCTATATTTGCACCGCATTAGAGCAAAAATGGTGATTGTAGCTCAGTTGGTTAGAGCGCTGGATTGTGGTTCCAGAGGTCGCCGGTTCGAGACCGGTCTTTCACCCTAGATAAAAAGTCAATGAAAATGCGCCTTACGGCGCATTTTTTTATGGCTAAAATTATAGACCTACTACATACCGAATATACGATCGCATATATCGTGAGAAAATACACAAGACCTAGTATTTATCCAAAAATAGTGACTTCAAAGCCACTTTCATCATTTACTGAAGATGAAAAAAAAGCTATCCTGAAAAAATACAAACGCTGGTATGTTTACTATTCATTTGAACATCCAACGGCAAAAACAACAACTGGACAACCTAAAAAAGTTCCACAAACTCCCATCTATTTTAATGTAAATCAAGATTACAAAGACTTTGACGAACGATTAAAGTTTCTGAAAATGGTTCGAAACAGTATTGAGAAGCTTTTGAAAGATGGATTTTCCCCCTACGAAACAGGAGAAACAGCAAGCGAACACACCGCACTTTCGGCACTGGACTTTGCTTTGGAGATTAAAAGGCCGGAAGTAAAGGGAACTACCTTTTCAGGTTACGAAACTAAAATTAACCTGTTCAAAAAATACATCAAGAGTCAGGGATATTCTCATTTATCAATAAAGGATATCAATAAAAGTATTGTTACCCAATACCTGAGAACGATAAAAAACCCTACCAACAGAAACAATACAAAAGGGGCTTTAAGTGCTATTTTTACAGTTCTTTCCAGCGAAGATTTAATACCCGTTAACTTTATAAAAGAGATTCAGAACTCAAAAAAAGAAGAAAAACCCGTAAGAATCTATACCGAGGAAGACGTGACCGAAATATCAACACTCTTAAAACAGCACGACCAAACACTTTTGATGTTTATAAAATTTGTTTCGTTTATGTTTTGGCGGCCTATTGAAATCCTTCGTATCAGACTGGAAGACATCAATTTTGAAAGAAATACGATTTCGGTTGAAACCAAAACAAAATCAAGCAAAACCAAGATTATTCCCAAATTATTGATTGACGAACTAGCAGAATTTGCAAAGGGAAAAACAGGCTTTTTATTCAAACCTGATAAAATTGAGAACTGGGATTTGTCCGAAGAAGACAAACGAAAATATTTCACCAGAAGATTTTCCAGATTCAGAGAGAAATACAATATCAGCAAAGATTTTAAGCTGTATTCATTCCGACACACCTACATTACTAAAATCTATTTAGAACTACGTAAAACGCTTTCCAAGCACGAAACAATACAACAATTGAGCCTTATCACAGGACACGAAAGTAAAGCTATCTTCAATTACATTCGAGTTAATGATGTTGAATTACCAGAAGATTACAGTAGTTTTTTGGAATAGATTTAACGAATATCAATTCTGCTGTTTTTTTGAATATGTAATTATTAACTAATACTCACTTTTAAATATGTAACTTTTAAGTTACCTTTGGCGTATGGATAGAATAAGAGAGGTTATTGCTTACGAAAATCATTTCGAAGATTTTTTAAAGGAGCAACCTAGTAAGGTGCAAGATAAAATCTTTAAAATCATAGAGATTATTGAAACTTACGAAAGAGTTCCTGTACAATATCTAAAAGCAATAACAGACACCAACGGACTCTACGAAGCAAGAATAAAACTGGCTTCAAATATTTGGCGTGTATTCTGTTTTTTCGATAAAGGTAAACTGGTAATCCTTTTAAATGGTTTTCAAAAGAAAACACAAAAAACACCGAAAAAAGAGATAGACAAGGCTTTAAAATTAATGAACTCGTATTACGAAGAAAAAGCAAAAGAAGATGAACACTAAAAGCTGGGCAAACATTAAGGATAGCGTTTACGGTGCTAAAGGAACCGACCGAAGAGATGAGCTTGAAAGAGATTTTGAAGCTACTAAAATAGGATTCCTTTTACGTAAAGCTAGAGAAGATAAAAACATGACTCAAAATGAATTAGCTGAGCTTGTAGATAAAAAGCGCACCTACATTTCAAGAGTTGAGAACAATGGCAGTAATTTAACTCTAAAAACTCTTTTTGATATAGTTGAAAAAGGTTTGGGCGGTAAGGTTAAAATTCAAATTGAATTATAAAAAGATATCAATAACATTGGAAGCAATAAAAAAAGAAGCCGTATCCCATGAAGTGTGTAAGTAAAGTTATTCTGATTTTTTCGGAGCCCTTTTCTAGCTCAAGAAAAAAATTGGAAATAACTTTACGTTAGTCTCATATTAAAAGCACACTTATTATGGAACCAAAAGATTTATTGACCGATGAAATTTTAAAGCAATTCAAAACAGGAAAACAGCTAAATGACTTTCTGATGCAGGTTCAAAAGCGAGGCATTGAGAAAATGCTGGAAGGGGAACTTGATGATCATTTAGGTTATGAGAAGCACGAAAAGTCAATTGCCGAGAACTCCAGAAACGGCTATGGAACAAAGAAAGTGCGAACAAGTCTGGGAGAGTCTGAAATCAATGTACCCCGTGATCGGGATGCTAGTTTTAACCCGATGATTGTCCCCAAGCGTGGCAGTATGGTTGAAGGTCTGGAGAATATCATTGTATCGTTTTATGCCAAAGGAATGAGCAACAGTGACATTGAACAGCAAATTCGGGAACTCTACAACTTTGATGTTTCTGCCAGCACGATATCCCGTATTACCGATAAAGTAATTGGAGACATTGTGGCCTGGCAAAACCGCCCATTAGAACCGGTTTATCTAATCGTTTGGATGGATGGTATTGTCTTTAAGGTGAGGGAGAATTCTAAGATCATCAACAAAACCATCTACATTGCCGTAGGACTCCGAAGAGATGGACTTAAGGAAGTCTTGGGACTATGGCTGGGTAAAAATGAATCCTCGGCTTATTGGTTGAGTGTTTTAACAGACATGAAAGCTCGTGGACTTGAGGACATACTAATTACCGCAACAGATAATTTAAACGGATTCACAGATACCATTCGTAACGTATTCCCACTGGCAACAACTCAAATCTGTGTGGTTCATCAAATCCGAAACACCTGCAGATACGTTGTATGGAAAGATAAGAAGGAGTTTACAATGGATCTAAAACTCATTTATGGTGCTCCTACTAAAAATGCAGCAGAGGCTGCCTTAGAGGATTTTGCCAACAAATGGAATTCAAAGTATTCCTATGCAGTAAAGAGCTGGCGGGAGAATTGGGAAGAACTGACTGCTTTTTTTGAATTTCCTCTGGAGATCAGAAAAATCATTTACACCACCAATTTAATCGAAAATCTGAATGGTAAAATCAGAAAGTACACAAAGAACAAATTGTCCTTTCCTTCTGATGATGCAGTAATGAAATCGGCCTATCTGGCCACAAGGGAAGCGACCAGAAAATGGACGATGCCAATTCAAAACTGGGGAGTGATACTCAATCAGTTTTTAGCTATATTTGAAGAAAGGGTCAGACTTAACTAAAGTCTAACCCTGGAAATATCACTTACACACTTTGCGGGACAGTGTCAAAAAAGAGAGCCGTTAAGCTCTCTTTTGTCGTTTATGGGTTTCTTTCTTTATAATCCTGCATTAATTCATCAAAAGTTGCAAGGGCATTTTTCCAGTATTTGTAAATGATAACTTTGGAATAATCGAACTGTTCTTCATCTAAAGGAATATAAACCTTTATTACTCCCCATGTAACCATATAGTTCGACTGTGGTTTAATATTCGGGCTTGCTGATATTGTAACATTTACTGTCTGAATCTCTTCAATGTGGTTCATGTTAGTACCCATATGAATGTAACAATACTTTCCTTTTACAGGGGTGTATGAACCGCTAAAAGTTTTAATACTCCCATAGAGTGTTTCTTTTGGCAGTACAGAACCATCGGGCAAACCATCCCAAATCGCTCTGGTAATCTTGATTGTTCTGTCTCCGCCAATAGGAACACCAGCAAAGTTAAGAGCGTTGTTCGTTTTATTGTAGCTGATTTTAAAGTCAAAATCAAAATCCTGCAAATAGCGTAGATTGTAATAGGTCGGATTCATTGAGCCAATCGAGGTAATTTGTTTTAAACCATTACTCTCTATGTATTCAGCCCCGTAACCATCGACCGGAGTTTCACCAAATGTTTCCAATAATGCCGTTTCCCAATACCGCCACATCGTTACAAATTCTTCTCTCCATCCGTCTGTGTTTACTGGTAGCTTTGCCCTTATCTGAGCAATACAGATTTTTTGATCTGTTTGTTTTGGTTGCAGTTTAATGGGTGAGCCGTCAGCCTCTATAATATATTCACAAGCAACTTTAGGAGCCTGATCACTTTCAACTTTTGCCATGATACCGAAATGAACCATTTCAGGCGAACCTGCAAAAGCATTGACAGGCAAATCAACGGTTCCCAATTGGAGTGCGTAAATTGCCCCTGTACTGGAAATTTCAATCGGAATTTGAAGAAAACCGTTTTCATCTGCACCCCTTGGCGTTACACGAATAAAATTCTTATCATCGAAATTCAAATCAAGCTGAAAGTTTTTCCGTATGGTGTAATTGTGCCGGATCGGATTCAATGAAGCTGGAACGGTTAACACCTCCCCGTTTTTCTCAATGGTGTAATTGTCAATTTCCACCGCTTCCGGTGCTGTTGGTTTTATTCTTTCTTCTGCCGGTGCAAGTGCTTTTTTCCAGTACTTATGAATGACAAAATCTTTAGCCTTTGGCGCAGTTCCATTTGCCGGAACGAATACAGATACCTGCATGATTGGAATTTGAGCATCGGTGGACTTTGGTTTAACCAAAACAGGAGAGCCTTGATCATTGAATGAAAAAACCATGTAAGTACTCAAAATGTCTGTGTCCGAAACATTCGCATCCACTACCCAATGAACACGCTTTCCCTTTCCTTTGTTATCGAAAACCGAAAAACTTAGTTTTTGATTCAAGATGGAAAGGTATTTTATCACGCCGTCATAAGCTATCTTTATCGTACGGGCACCACCCAAAGGAGTCAATTGCATGTCTTTGCCGTCAAAAGACAAATCAAAGTCAAAATCCTCTAAAATTCTCATATTTGTTCGCATAGCAAACATCGCTTCGGGAACACTTAGGTTATTTACGGTTTTGAAAATTGAATAGTCATCGGTATTGATAATAGTAGGTTTGGGAATTATCGGCTGTACCTCTTTTTCCAGCAAATCAAACCAATTGCTTTCCTTACTAAATTTATAGATCGCCCAACCGATTTTAACCTTGGGATCGCCCGAAGCGTCCAAAACTTTTACCTCTTGGCCGTCCTCCATTTTTTCAGAAGCCTGATCTCTTAATGCTATGTTTTTATAAATTTCATAGCTTGATTCTCCGGTAGTTGATGGTTTAGATATTCTCATTTTTCACTAATTTTTTATTGAATACATTATAAACTAAATCACAGGTATTGTAGCGGTTTTTCTCGCATTCGGCAAAACCGCCTTTTGCAACCTGAATCACAATGGAACTGTCATATTCGCTCATGATTCCACCCCGTACTGTTCCATTTGTGGTACTTTGGAAAATCACCAGCCAAATCACCTTAGGGTATTTTTCGATTAACCGACCGAAATCGGATTGATTCAGATTGTCGAGTTTTCCCCATGAATCAATGGCAATCACATCATACTGCTTTGCGTATTTTTCCAGTTGTTCCAGATCACTTTCAGCACTTACACTTACATTTTTGAGTGTTTTTTTCTCGATGTAAGAAATGTAGTTTCCGAATAACTCTGATTGCGGCGACACTTCCAGAGAAAGAAACAATGACTTCAGATTCCTGCCGGCAAACAAATTGATCAGCTGACAAAGCAAACGGGTTTTGCCGGCTCCCTTCTCCCCTCTGAGAACCACCGAAAATCGATTCCGCTCAAAGCCTCCAATAAATTTACCCAGTGCCCCGCCAAGAGCTGTTATTTGGGTGTTTGCTTTCCACTTAGCAAGATTAATCACCGTTTTATCTGCTGTTTTGGTTTGGGTATGGCCTAATAAAGTGAGCTGTTTGGCCTGTGGTTTTGACTGTGGCTTGGTCTGCTTTTTTGCTGTTTTTTCCACCGTCTTTTTTTCCTGAGTATCCGAAGCCCTTTTGCGCATGGAATCAGGAACCAATTTTTCAAGATCAATATCTTTTAAAAGGTATTCCGCTGCATCACTGGCAAAAGAGTACGCTTCCAGCAAAGAATGATCTACATTTTTAGTGCCTTTCAACCAGCCTTTTAAATACACCAGTGAATTCTGACGGTTGTATTGTAAGCCCAATTCCTCACAAATGATCATTGCCCCCATTTCTGCAACCAATTCTTCATTGGCATAACCAAGACTTTTCCCTCTCCCCAATCGTTTCGGGTTTTGAGTCGAGTGAGTGATTTCATGGAACAAAACAGAATAGTAGGATTCAATCTTTTTGAACGTATCAATCTTTACCATGTGAATGGATTCTATATTGTAGTCCATCAATGAATGTTTGTAATGGCAACTATCCGCCTGATCGTAGTAGAGTTTTGGAATCCGCTTTCTTTTCACCAGTTCTTTGATGAAATTTTCAACGTATTGATTCAATTCCAGCTTTTCAAAATGCTGAATTTTTAGTGCCGGTTTTTTAATTCCGCTTACATATTCAAGGTTAATTGCCCTGTGGTATTTAGGGAGAAAGTAATCTGCCGGCCTTGGCGTTTTGTTTGCCTTATCTTTCCACATGGGAACATAGGAAACAACCTGCACCGTTTTGCTTTTATCTTCTATGGTTCCACCATCTGCCGTCAGTTTTTTAAGGGTAATGAAAAACGGGTTTTTATTACTGTTTAAAGCCAGAGAAAGAATGTTGGAAAGGTTTTTATACACTCGTCCGCTAATGTTCCTGAATCCGGAAAGAAGCTTTCCCGATTCATCAAAAATCAAACCTGCTTTCCAAGGCTTTTCCCATTTTGTAAACAGGAAATCCTTGATATCATTTAGAAGCTCAGTTTTAAACTTCTCTTTGTCTTCGCTCCATCCTTCGAGCGAAACGTCAAGTATCCCCTTTAATATACCACTAAGGCTAAGCTTTTGGGATTGCTTAGCCTTAGTTTTTGGTTCTGTATTGAATAATCCTAACATACTTAATTGAATAAACGGTTGAAGAATCCTTGTTTCTTTTCAGGGGTTTTATTTTCCTGATCCTGATCGGTTTTTGTGTCAATCTCAATGGAACCGCCTTTTTTGGTTTTGATATCCTTGATCTCGATACGGGTCTGCTGAGCCGGAATTTGATTTTTTCCGTATTTGTATCCGATTGCCGTTCCAAAGCCTAAGCCCGTGGTGAGCAAAAGAATTGCTGATAGTATGGTAATTTTTCTTTTGAGCATGATGTTTGAATTTTAGTAGGTTTTTGCTGATGTACTTACAAATTGTTCCGAGGCGACTGAGCCGATACATGCACAGGTAAGTATGACCAGTTGCTGAATGTATTCAATGGGAATTTTAGTGATCGTTCCAATAAGTATAAAAACAATTAAGACCAGGGAAATCTGCCTTTTGAAACTCGGATTTCCTTTTACGTCCTGAAAGGTCTTTTTCAGCCAGTAACTCTGCGTTGTCTTGTTTTCCATTGTTGATTTTGTAGGTAATGATTTTGATATCCGCTTTGATTTCGGCCTGTTGCAGTAATATGGTTCTTAGTGTTGTATCGGTTTTGTACAACCAGATAAAACAAAAACATATTAAAAACACAATCAAGCTATGTTCTTTAGAGAAAAACCCTTTGATTTCTGTTGTTGTCATTTGCTTTTTTTATTGGTTAAAAAAAAACAGTCAAACCAACTAAAGCAAGCAATCCAAAAGAAACACCCGCCGTACTCAAATGAGATTTCAGGTAGGCAATCCGGTTCAGCCAGCCTCTTTTAAACTGCGGTTGTTGCTGAGCCAGTCTGTTAATGAAATTTTCCCGCTCAATCAATAAATTTCCTGCGATATCATCCTGATTGAAACGAGCCATTGCCGTTAGTGTCTTTTCTCCTACAATTCCATCCACCTGAAGGAATGCACCCAAACGATTCAGGACTGTTTGCAAATCTTTCACGGCTTTGCTTTTGCCGGAATTCACTGCATAATCAAAAAGCTGATTGGCTACCACCTGAGACATAAAACCACATTTCAGAGGTGACCAGAACTGTGCTTTGTAAAACTGCATAACTGACATGCTCAAATAGGAGAAAAAAGAATTTGTTTTGATGGGTTTTGCCTGTTTATCCAGAAACGCCCATCCTTTCCAGTCGGGAAAGGATACTCTTGAAATTCCTGCATAGGTTTCCCCGCCTTTGTCAAGTGGATTGTTTGAGTAGCCTCCCTCCATTTGTTCTGTAATGTGATAACTTATTCCAAATTGTGCCATGTATTTAAATTGTTACTCCGATTTTACTTAGTATTTCTCTTACTTTTCCCATTTCTCCTGTGTTCAGTTCATAGCTTAACTCAGAGGCTAAGTTTCTGCGCCTTGGCATTCCGTATTCTCTGGATACCAGTAACCAATCCGAACTGTTTTTCAAAAGCTTCAAACTGGCGTAAACTGCGCTTTCGTCCGTTCCTTCATCCCAGAGGTTTTGTGACCATTCCGGCTGAGTGTTTAAAAAAGCCTGAAACAAGCTGTTTGCGATGTTCTTGGCTGACATTTTGGACAGGCTCGGATTTTGCTTCTGATCTCTTAAGGCATCACTGATATCTGCCCTTTCCTTGCTTTCTTCTGCTTTGCGCTCTTCGTTCCATTTCTGACCGGTAACACTTTTGAACATATCGCCCATGCCGGAAACCATTTTATAACCCAAAAACAAAGCTCCAAAAGCTCCAAGAGCCATAGCAATATTTACTGCTGTTTTGCTTTTTGAATCCAAAGAGGAATAAGCTTGTTTCCCCTTTTTGGCGGTTTGGATTGCTTTTACGGGTAGTCCTAGCATAATCTACGGTGTTTGTGAGCTAGTTTTAAAAGCTTATTCATATCCTTACCTGAACCTTGAAAGAATTCAATAATCCGCAAGGACTGATCGTTTAGGGACTTTCCGAAGCTTTCTAAAAGTTCGGCTTTCTCTTTTTTATTGAATGTTTTTTTTTCCTCTGCCATGTTTATTTGTTTTGAACAATTACTGTATTTCTACTTACTCTTTCTGCCTCAGAAAGCGGGGTCTGAGAAATCAGGAACAAGCCTTCGTTCTCAATGATTTCCGTATCCTCAATCAAAACATAGAAGTCCGTTTCCTCTGTGATATCCTGAACCTCCAAGCTTTCTTTCTTTTCCAGCGGATAACCTATTTTGCTGGATGAATTCGTATAAAGTATTACAGGGGCTTTGGTTTTGTTGGTTACTATTAAAGATTTGGAAGCCGGCACACTTACTTTTTGTTTTGTGCCGGCTCCCACAATTTTCTGTATGTCTGCAAAAAGTCTCATACTTACTCTTTTTCCAAGGTGAATACTAAAGCTCCTTTTATCGCTGTACCAGTGGTAAAAGAAGTGGCAATCCGAATGGAATTGTTCGAAATCGGCTGTTCCAGAATCATTTCTTCACGTCCTGAACCGATTTTGTAATATTCCAAGGGAACACTTTCAACGATGGATGATTTGCCGTCATGGGTTTTTAGTTCCAAATCCAGACTTCCCCCGTTTTCGCCTATCCATGAAACTGCTTTCAGGTGACTGTAATCATCAAAACTAACCACCTCGTTTGAGGTTGTTGTTGGATCACCAGCTACTTTATTAATGTTGTAAACAAATCTTTTCATTAGTTATTATTTTCTGGTAAAAATTCACCACCGCAAACAGGGTGGTGAATCTTAATGACTATTAATAAATGTTTTAACGGCTTCTGCTAAGCGTGGTTTTCAGTGATTTTGTACCCAACAAAAGCAACTTCAATCACAAGGTCTTCCGTGTCTGCACAAGGAGCGTTGAAGATGTTCAATTCAGGCAAAATGGTTTGATTCGGAGCAATGATAAACGGGCTCACTTCATATGCCATATCAACTGCTTTGTCATCACCTGCCAGCTCAGGAGACATATGACGTAAAACGGCTTTCATTTTCTCTTTGTTGGCTACCTTGATCGATAACTCATTGTTGTAAAACACTGGATTTCTTGCAGTAGAACCAACTGCAAAAGTTTGAGCTGAAATGTCGCTTTCATCTTTTAATACTGTTCTTGAACTTGCAGTCGAAATTAAAATACCTGTAACAAGGAAAGCTGTACCACCTGTCAATCGGGCTGAATCGATGTTTCGAACTCCGTCTTTTTCTACATCCTGAGGTTTCATTAATTGCTGAATTCCTGTTTTTCCTGACAATGCTCTGCGGAAAAACAAAACATCTTTTTCAATTTGTGCTCCGTCAGTATCAAAAGTGATCTGCTTGTTTGATTTTGCAATCGCTCTTACGTTTGCTTTTTCTTCTAAAACTTTTACTAATTCCATACTATTTAATCTTTTTCTGTTTGTGTCCTGTGATATTTATTTACTGATAATCTGTTTGTTACAGACGGGTTTAGTTTACCTCGCTTAATTCCTCATAGCTTGCATCTTCGTAGTTACCTTCCAAGGCTTCCAAAGCGTTTAACTCGTCTCTGTCTTCCTCGTCCAACATATCCTCTGCCGAGTTCAATTCGATGCTCATGTCATCCTCGTTGTAGTTGTCCAATTCTGCCATTCCTATACCTCCGTGAAGGGCAGGAATAAAGCCTCCTTCTTCCTTGGCAAAGGGAGTCATTGCTGAAAGGGCTCCGGCGGTTGCGATACCGGCACAAATACTTTTGTACTGATTGGGTGCTTTGATGGCTCCGAAGGCGCCGACTGCTGTTACACCCAAACCGATGCCGATTTCTTTGATTTTCTTTTTCTTGGGGTCTGCTTCCTGATCAACTTTCAGTGCTTTTTTACCCATTACAACCGCATAACGTCCAACCATTACACCGCCTACTGTTTTTAACAGCTCTGTGCCTACTACGGCCACTTTTGAATTACTCATTTACTTACTTTTTAGTTTGATTTGACTTTTTCTTATTTCTTCCCCACAGCAAACCACCGCCAATCAGAATCAAGGCTCCGATTGCAAAGGGGTTCATTCCGGCCTGCCGTTTGTTTTGGCTGGTCATTGACTGCATTGAATCTGCATTGTCCGCACCGCTTTCTGCATTGGCCGGATAGGTAACAGGTGCTATGTTCCTTGGTGATGGCAGTACATTGCTGTCCGGCGTTGGATTTGGTTTTTTCGCCACATTGTTGAAAATGGCCAGATTGTTTTCCGCTCTGGCTTTCTTTGCTTCCAATGCCTGTCTTTTTACAGGGTCAGGCTCGTTGGCAATCCGCTCACTCAGGTTTTCAATTCGCTTTTCTTTCAGCTTGGTAATCATTTTACCCAATCCCAATGATTTTAAAATCTTTAGTATGGGTGCAAGGATTAAAGCAACTTTTGCAGCAATTGCACCTGCGGCGGCCATTGTGACAACTCCCAGTTCCTGCTTTGCGATATCGCTGTGAACCAGTTTTAAAAATTCAAGCCGTTCCTTTTCGTAGGCTGACATTGGTTTTTCGGTACTGACTGGTTTCCTTGCTGTTGTTTTCCCTGCCTTTTTTCTGCTTGCAAGCAGTTGCTGTGCTTTCGCCTGAGCTTTGCGTCTTTTACGTCTTCGTCTCCTTCGGCCTTCCAATTGCCCCAAATCTCCCGAAAGGTTCATGGACGGCATGTTTGCTTTTTTAGTTGCCTTCTGCCATGCCGAGATTAGAACCTTTCTCAGCTTGCTTTCTTTTCCTCCTAAAAATTTGTACTTCTTGGCGAATTTGGCATAAGCCTGTTTTGATTTTTTCCAGCTTTCGGCATCAACACCCAGTTGCTTTGCTTGTGCTTCGCTTAGTAAACCGTAGCCCATTTTAATCGCTAAATCTTTTTTATTTTTGCTGATTTTGGAACGAAGAACCGCACGAATGGCAATGTTGATCGGATTGATTTTCATCAGGAATTTGCCAACTTTTGAAAATCCTTTGGCTACAAATTTGGCGGCCTTTTTGATTCCCTTGCCTACTGACTTAACGGCTTTCTTTAGTTTTTTCCTGAATTTTTTGAAAAATCCGTCCAAAGCACCCAAAAGTCCAATGGTTTCACCTTCCAGACTCATGCCGTTAAGCGGTGATAAATTTGCTTTTTCCCACTCCGATCCGTCATTTAGTTTGATGATGATACCGTCCAGAGAATCACCGTTTTTCAAGGCTTGAAAAGCTCCTTTCATATGCTCCCAGTACCTTCGGCCAAAACCCAAAGCATGGTATTTTTCGGGCTCTTTTTCGTACTCCCGCAAGGTGGTTGCCAATTGGGTTTTTCCCAATAATCTCAGGGCTTGTTCCTCTTCGGCCAATCCTGAATCCTGAATGCCGTTAAGCTCTTCCTGCTTCTCAATGTTCTGCATTGTAGAATCAAAATCTTCACCGCTTTGATGCAGTTCGCTTAATGCTCCAAGACCTTCAAGCTCGTTTTCTCCGTGCCCTGCCAATGTTTCAATTTGCATTTGCTTGTCTTTTTTAGATGTATATTTTGCTTCACAGTTGAAGCGATGTAAAACGGTATCTATGCAAACATCACCGCAGATCACGTAAACATGTGAATAGGGTTTTCCCCCGTAACCGGCTATCCGGATGGTAAAAGGAATTCCCAGACAGTAAAGAAGGGAACCCACAAAAACGGTATGATCGTCACAATCACTGGGCGTATTGGGTGTAGACCGGTTCAGCCAGATTCTTGCCGGTGTGCTCAATTGTTCAACCCCGACTTTATCCCGCTTGTACTGGATGTGATGAAACACAAAATCCCAGATGGATTCCAGCGTTTTAATCCGGCTGTCCTTTTTCAGGAAATCGGCCAAGGCTTTTACCTGTGGGTGGTGTTTTCGGATGAGTTCACACATCATCAAAACGGTATCTTCAACCGTTCCTTCTGTAAATGTGCTGGTGAACTGTACGCTTTTGGTATCAATCAGGTGATCGTACTGATCACCTGACTGAATCCTCCTGACACCTTGATTCACTAATAAACCTGTAGAAGTTCGGAAAGCTGTCTCCCCTTTTTCGTTGATCGTTCTTGAGATTGTTTCCATGTTTAAAACTGGTTGTACAGGTCAGTGATTACAGAGGCAGGGTTTTTGACTTTTCCGGCAATGTCCCGCCATGTTTTGCTGATGTCTATTTTCACACCGGGCATATCCAAACCGTTAACCCGTAAACTGTCTACATAAAGAAACAGTCCGTAGCTTAACAGTTCTTTGGATTCCAACAGTTTGGAAATGCTGTCCAGCTTTACCGCAAAAACATAGTTGACTGCTGTTTTTGAATTTCCTTTTATCTCCTTGTTTGGCGTTAAAAGCGGGGTTTTTCCCAGTGATAGTTTTTTGTCTCCTTGTTCCAGAACCAGATTAATCTGATAACTGTTCAGTGTGGCCGATAAACCTACTTTAGTCGATAATTCTATACTTCCTTTTAGGGTGATGGCTCCTCTTAGAAAATCCACCCCCAGCCTTGGAAAGCCTTTGGGGGTTATGCTGATTTTACTGGTGGTGTATGAAATGATTTTATCTTTTATCTCACTGGTCTTACCACTCACATAAGGGATGATATCGTCTTTAAAAACTAAGGCGGTTACAACTCCGCCAATGAGTATTATGTGTCCTGTTTTCATGCCTCAAATATGGGAATATCATGTCAGTAAAAAATGTAATTAACTGACCGTGAGAGATGTTGACATACCAAGAATTACGGTGAATTACGATGATTTACAGGCTTACTTGTTTTTTAACCTACTTTTATCCCCATAAGACATGGCTAATTTTCAGACACAGGTAAAACGTTTGATTATCAATCATTTGACAGGGATTAAACCTGTCTATAAACAGGTTTAAACAGGTCTAAGCAGAAAATGACCGGAATAAAATCTGCAAACAATTGATTTTTAGATTTTTAACCAAAAATAAACCGGTTGCTAAAGGGGTTTATACCTGTCTTTTCTGAAAAACAAGCCTCTTATCACAAACAAAGCTTTGATTGAAAGCATTTTAACCTAGATAAAAACCAGTAAACAGACAGGACTATGACCAGAAAATGTGAGGTGTGTTTAAAACCCATTAGAAACAGGCGTGCTGACAGCAAGTATTGCTCTGCAAGCTGTGCAGGCAGGGCGAGACGCAAAAGAGTAACGGAAAAAGAAAAAAATGAATTAAACGGGTTTAAACACGTTTACGAAGAAAACGACCCAAAAAAACAAAACATGGATAAAACAGGAATAAACGAGCTTAGAACCATAGAAAAGGACAATTTCAACACGATTTTAAATCTAAGAAGTGAGTACGGGGATAAAATCAGGGCTTTGGAGAACTCGAACTTAACGTACAATTTCACCATTGAAAAACTCTCTGATAAAATTGCTGATCTTAAGGAAAAACATGCAAAGGAACTTGCAGAACTTAGGGAGAAACACAGTAAAGATATTAGCGATGCCAATACCAGCACAACCAAAGAAACGGTTCAGGCAATCACACAAATGCCGGCCATTCAATCGGCTTTGGGTGCTTTTGCAAACAATCTCATTCCCAGCAACACCAATGGATTAAACGGCTTGGCTGATCAACTGAACATTCAGGAAAGACAAATCATTGATGCAATCCGAAGAATGCAACCCGATGCACAAGGCTATCTTGCACAAATGCTTTACATTCTCTTTTCAAAACCTTATGAGGAACAAATGCAGATATTCAGCTCATTACAGGCCTACATGACCCAAGAAGAGGAAACAGACGATATTTAACCGGTGTACACTAAAAAAAAGGCATAATGGCAATTATTAAATTAATGGCAAAGAAGAAAGCCTCCAAATTGGAGGCTTTCTTTTTAATTGAAAATAGGATAACAAAGATCATAAGTTTGGTATATCATTTACTACATCCGTCAGAAATCCTAGATCATAAAAATCTTCTTTGGGGTTCACATTTCTTTAGCCTTTTGACTGAAAGAATGAGCATAAAAAATGCCTCTAATTACAGAGGCATTCTATTTAGAATTATTTCTTAGTTTTCAAAAACATAAGAGTAAATGAAATCATTAGAACTAATAATATCAACATTGTAATTTTTATTCAATAAAAAATTACTTTCATCCGACACGTCATCATAAATGTATTTAAATTGCTTTTCATTATTAATGAAAACAATTACAGAATCACACTCTATAGGGAAAGATATATCTGAAGGAGATAAATCTTTTGGACCTTCAGTATCTACAATCAATTTCAACGTATCATTAACAGCGATATTATGATTTTCAAGAATCTCTCCTTTACTAAAAAAGTCTAATCTAATCTCACTTTTCATTTTGTTAATCAAATGAAATTGACCTGTTACACTATGATCAACAACCTTAGTTCCGCAAGCAAAAAACAAGCAACTAATTATTCCAGTAATCAAATATTTCATCCAAATTATTTTCTGTGTTACCACTATTTTGGTTTTAGTTGTTTTCTATTGGAATAGCTTTTTCATAATCTTCTTGAGTTATTGAAGCTTCGAAAGCCTGAAAAATAGAATGGCAAGACCGTGCGTCGCTAAGGTCACATTTTAAAACCAAAAGCTTTTCATCATTGAATACAACTCTGACAGAATCAATTTCATCTTCTGAGAAATAAGTGTTAGTATTTAATCCCTCCCCTGTATCCCACGTAACTTCATAAGATAGAAGTGGCTCAATAAAAATTACTTCAGCTTCTTTGTAAAAAGGTTCATTATTTATATCTGTCCGATTACTAAACCCTGAAATTTTAACTTGATAGATAGTTTCGTTATGTAGCTTGTAAGTTACAGTTGGTGAATCTCCACAAGAATAAAACCCACAGCTAAAGAGTATTAAAAAAATATATTTCATGAAAATTTTATTTAATTATAAGTCCTGAATAAATAATCTACGTTTTCTTCTGTACTATTGTTGTATTTTTCTTTGATTTTTGTTCTCCAACTCCACCAAGATCCTAAAGCACCAGGGAGAGCATCGTTTAATTGTTTTAAAGTATATCCGGACACCTTATCATCAGGATAAGCCGAATTATTATAATGTGTAACTTTTTGATTCTCATCATCGATTAAATCTATTACTAGAGGAGTGTAGCCTTTATTATCAGTAATACTTTTGATTGTATAGCTTTGTAAATCTTCAGGATATGAGCCATAAATATCCTTAGTAACCTTCCATTCAACACCAACAGCCCAGCTTTCCGGTAACTTAGGGTCTGATGTTAATGCATCCAATACGAATTGTCCTGTAGAATAACCCATACCCCAATGAGCAACATGAGCCAGCTCATGAATTGTCGTTCCAAATATTTCTCGGCTGTTCAATTCTTTTCCTTTTTTGCTTTTTGAATACACAGCGACTTGTGCAGACCATATAAAATTATTAAAAGTAAAATAGTGCGAACGACCCGATTTGTCTTTTCCTGCAATATGAAGACGATGTTTTAATTTTTTAATTCCGGTTCTTCTTGGAGGTGGGGTTAATCCCCAACGCCCGTAATCATAAAAATATGTCATTGCAGCCCTATGTATATGTGCATATAGCCATGATTTAGGAGTGCTCGCTTTAGTGATAGTGAGATTCCAAGATTCTTTTCTTTTTTTTACAAAATTATACCAAGCCTGTCCATATGAGCCACTACGGATATCAAAATCCCGTCTTTCCCATTTTATACCATATTTAACGGTTTTACTCCGGAATTTTGCAGTACTGAATTTTCCGTTTTTATCGGTAATACTATGCTTCCATTTGAACCATCTTTTTACAACAACACGGACTCCCACCAAAGGGATAACCCCCATATAATCGTCCTCTACTTTTATTTCTCCCGAAGGCCTCCATTTTCTTTTCAGATTTCCTTCTTCCTGATAATCTTCAGGATTGTAATTTCCTGTTATCTTCAGTGCTTCGTCTTCCAGATTAGCCCAATCATTATTCTGCATCAGTCCGCTTTTGGTCATGCCACTATCTTCCTGATCTTCCTCCTGAAGGAATAATTCAGCCAAAACTTCATATGTAACATCCGGGAAATTGTAATTTACAGGCACAACCGTGTATTGCCAAGTAATTTGATCTGTAGAAATTCCCGGATCATGATAAAATGTTCCGCCCTCTTCTATCTCATAATCCAAAGGCATGTCAAAAAGTTCAAGACTGTCTGCCCTTAACTGTTGCCACTGCTCTTCATCAGCAGGTGCAAACCTGACATACAGGTCTGTAGTTTGAATTTGAAAGGAGGATTTTAGCCCGTTTTCTTTATTCAAATTATCGTATGCTTTCTGCATATTTTCCACTGTATAGGGGTTTTCTAATTTCTTACCCAGAACAATATCCGGCACTTCTGCTTGCAGTTCTTCTTTTTGTATCAAAGATGTTTCGTTCTTGTCACAGGAAACAATGAATAAAATACAAAAGAAACTTAGTAATGTGTAATTAAATTTCATCATAAAAATTCAAAATTAAAGATTTTACTTAAACTATCCCTTTATTCCGAATTTAACAAAAAGGTAACCCCAATAAACAATTTTTATTAATAATTTCGGGATATTAATTTATTAACATACTCAATTATAGGCAAATAACACTCAATTTATTTCCATACTGCTTTCTTATTTTACATAGCAAGCTTTTAGTGTTATCCGACTGGTATTTTTCACCATTGCAGTAAACAACAAACGGACATTTGCCCTCACTGGTAATTATTTGTTCGACTAAGAATTTTTCATTTCTTATAATCTCTTTTACTTTTTGATTAAATTTTTGCAGTTGGGTATTTACCCGATGAAACCGAACCCGACACTTTCCACTGCAAAATTCCTGTTGCTTATTTTTAGCCGTGAATATTTGACCGCATGCAGAACATTTTTTTCTGTTTTCCTGTAACGGTAAGCCATTACAGGAATCCTTTATTAATGATTCTGCCCAGTCAATATCTATTTGGCATTCTTCGGTTATTTCCAAAATGCCGTGAAAATTTTTATAATGCTCAATTATCCTTGTTCGATTCATATCAGTTGCTTTTTTTTATCCTTTTCAATTTTAGGCCAATCCAGCCGGACTTTGCAATTATTACATTTTGCACTGTTTGCCTCAATACTTGCTTTGCATTTGGGGCACAAATAAAAAGTTATTGGTTTTGACAATGCAATAAGGATTTCTATAAACATGGTCTTTAGCTTTTAATTTCGGATGAAATTTTCTGGAATGTATTCTTTTTAGAGTGTACCCAATAGAGGGCACATTTATTTATGTGAAAAACCCTTGTTTTGCTGTGTTCATTCAAACACCCTTAAATGAACACTCTTTTTGTTTCTCAATAAATGATTTCACCCTTTGAACCGTGGATTTTGATTTTTTTACAATCTTCGCCGTGTTTCGTATAGACTTGCCATCGTTTAGCATTTCGATAATATCAGAATGTTGCTCTAAATATTTTTCATTGCTCATTTTTCCTTTTCCAGCATGAAGCTGGTAAACCTCTTTTATTTTAGCAACGGCAATACCTTGTCTTTGGGCTTCTCGATTACTCATGTAATCCATTTCGGCTAATGATGCCATAATTCCAGTCATAAGAGTAAAAAAGAAATCATCCTTTCCGTTTTTTTTGCTTTTCAATCCATGCCTAACTATTTCAATCGTGCAGTCCTGTTTTACAAGCGTGTTTATTGTTTCAACAATATCAAACGTATCTCTTCCAAGTCTGTTTATATCTTCAACAATCACATAGTTAATTTCCTTGTTTGCCACATCTTTTAAAAGTTTTGAACCCTGCTTTCTTTCTTTAAACGGGATTCGTCCGCTTATCTTCTCAATGTAGGCCTTGCCTTGTATGATTTCTTCCTGTCTGCCTGTGTTTTGTCCTTCGGTTGAAACTCTTATATAAGTGGCTTTTTTTACTGTATCCATATCGGGGTCAATTTTAGAGTGGGTTCGTTTTTCATTGTTTTGATTGGGAAAAAATCAATATTCCCTTTGTTTTCAGGCTCAAACTAGACTATACCCTATTTTGAACCTGTTTTGTGTTTATTCGTATTTAGTATTCATATCGGTTACTTTCTCAATAATGTACTTTGCCTGATTCTCGAACAAAATAGGTTTGCCAAAAATCAGTTTTTGAAATTCAGGATTTAAGTTTCGTATTCTTCGGGAAAGAGTGGATACTGAAATTTCCAATTCCTTCGCAATTTCTTTTCGGTTCGTTGTTTTGTATTTCATAGTTATTTAGGGTTTAATGAGGTTTTACAAAATGAACAAGTGTTTTCTGTTTTTATATCGATCTGAGCCCCACAATTGGTACAAGTCTCAAAAACTTCATGATTAGATATTTTATTATTCGCTTTCATTTCCTAATGCTTTTTCATATCGATCAACTAATTCGGATAAAATCATATCTGTATCAGTAATTTCAGGAGGAACACACATTATGTGACTTCTCCCACCTGTTCTAGCCATTTCGGATATTTGATGTCTAACTTTTTAAATTAAAACATCATTTGGCATTTCAGCCTGTAGTTTTTTTAATTCGTCTGTAGTCATGATTTTTATTTAAGTAATTCAATAAATTTATCGTTGAGTGTATTTCCAGCTTTTATCTTTCCTTCATTCAAAAGCTCTCGAAGTGCTTTTCCAATCTGACTGCCTAATTCTGCCTTAAGCTCCAAATACATCACATGGGTAGGAAACTGTTTGCCTAGTATCTTCTCTTTGGTAATCCTTTCCAAGTTTTCTAATACAATTTGCTTCATGGTGTCGGTATTGGGTTAAATTCTTTACTTTCTGTTTTCTTTTCGAATTCATTCAGGAAGAACCTGGCTTCTGATCCGTGGTAATATTTTTTCTTTCCTCCTATGGTCACCACTATTGAGGTTTTCCGGCTGGGAACTCCCTTTATCTTTTTTCTATTGGGGTTGGTAGTCCTGACTAAGCTCAGTTCACTACCTAGTTTTTTAATCAGGTGTAGTATCTCCTTTTCTTTTTCACTTCGTTTGGCTTTCCTTTTCTCGGACACTTTCAGGTTATAGGCTTTATCCCTGCATTTCCTGTTATGGGAACAGTACTTTGATTCTTTCTTCTGGTGGGAAATATCCGCTCCACAACACAAACAATATTTTTTTTCTTTCACCTCACTTTGTTCGGTTGAATCCGCACATACAATACAATGTGTATTCGTCCCCTTTTTTACTGCGTTTTCGGTATTGTTCCAGTTTTCAAGGCTTTCAAATCCGGTGTATTCGTCCCCTTTTTTACTGCGTGAAAACCTTTTTAATTCGAATGAAATCAAGCCTTTCAGAATGTTTTTAATGTTACGGTTTGCATACTTGTCAATCAGCTTTTCAAGCAACACTTTATTTCTAAGCCTTTCTTTTCTGCTTCGCTCATCTTTTATCCACCAATCGGGATTACGTAAGTCTTTAAACTTGCTTTTGTATTTGGCCGGTAGTTTTCGGGTGGTTTTGATTTGCTCCCATTCAAAAAAGATTGTTTCATCGATGGGTTTCAGGAACTTATCTAATATTAGCTTGCTTAGTTTTTCCCTGTCTAAAAGGTCGTTCAGGGTGAAAATCTTGTAACTTTCCACCGCTCTCATTCGGGTGAATTTGGTTTCAACCCTTAAGAGTTCAGCTTGTATTTTTGATTGCTCCGCTTTATCGTAGAATTTGTAAGTGGCATTGGTCGTATTGTAGGTGTATCCATAGCCGATTTTTCCGTTTAGCTCCATATCGGAGCGTTCCGCCCCTCGGCAATAAAGGATACTTTCCAAAAAAGTTTTAGTATCAATTTTACTATTTGAAGTATCTAGGTTTAAACCGATCTCGAAACTTTTTAATCGGGTTTTTTCCGCTTCGATTCCAAAAACTTTTAATTGACTAACTGCTTTCTGTAAATCCTCATAGGTAAAGCGGTTAGCATTGTTTTGTCCGTTGTTGTAAAACTTGTGAATCGAGCCTTTAAGCTTGGCTTTTCCTCTTGGTTCCAGAATAAAATCTAAACCCCTGTAATGGGCTTTTCTGCTTCCCAGCTCTTCACCGGAACCAACCGAGGTAAGCACCGAAAATTCAAGTTCCGGTATTTGTTCCCAAGTACTTGGATTGAAATTTAAAAGCTCTATGGAAATGCCGTCTATCAAGGTGAGTAGATGAGTGAAATGTGGTGAGTTAATTGTCTTAAAATGTATGTGTATGCGTACCCTAAAGACGTGCGTTTTTATTTTCCAAAAATGGAAATTCAAAAAAAATACAGACTTTAAAAGTCTGTGTATTCGTACCCTTTTTTACTGCGTGTTTCGCTCTGGATTATCAGTAAATACGAAGCATAAAGCCGATTTAAGAAAAACCGTTTTGCAAGCCCATAACAACAAAGCCTTTTTCAATCCCAAAGCTCCCACCCTCTAAAATGTAGGTGACTTTCTTTTCGATTACCCTACCTGTGAATGATTGAATAGAAATGCTGTATTCTGCAAGAATTAAAATATCTCCCACCTCGAAGCCTCTGTCATTTTTGCGGACTTCAAAAGTCTTGGTTCCTTTTGCCACTTCTTCGAAGTATTTAGGCCAAATCTTTAAAAGATGTTTCATGATAATTGCTTTTTTGCTGGTTCAGCAAAGCTGAATTGTAGAGTTAAACACATTATTAGAGTAATGATATGCTGATATGCTCCAATGATAATTCCGATTAAAGCCATTATGGCAAGAAATAGGAATAGCACCCGAAATGCTTTATTAATTGTTTTTTCCATAGTGATGTTTATTTTTTGGAGGGAATAAAATCTTTTTCTCAACTACCCATTTTTCAAATCTTCTTCGAAACAACTCCGTTTCGGTCATAGGTTTTGGTTTCAATTGCTGGTCAACTTGCACACCTTTCCCTAACTGCTCAATAAGCTGTAACTTATCTTGATCAGTTAGATTCATGCTATCAATAACACTTAATACTATGTCGACTGCTTTTGACACCCTACGAAACCCGTTTAATGGTTATTGACATACCTCGAGAACTTGTACTAAAACTAAAACCCGATTGCTTAAGACGTGTACACTTAACTTTAATTTGATTAATCTCCCTTACATCAGTAATCAAGAAAGTTTTTTCATCATTCGGATTTAGACTCAACAAAGTCTCTTTCCAATTTACCGACATGATAGGCTTGCATTCTTGTTTGTTTTCCATAATTCTATTTTGTAATTTCGTTCGTAATCAGATTGCGAATATATAGACATATATCTCAATTAACAAATAAACCATAGACATATTTCTAAATGATTAAAGACAGAGTTTTAAAACACATTGACAGCTTGAACATTAGTAAGAGTAAGTTTTACAAGCTTACAGGCATACCAAATGGCACTCTGGATAAAAAAACTGGTGTTTCGGAAATGTTTATTGAGAAATATGTCTCGACTTTTCCTGAGATTAATACAGCTTGGCTTATAACAGGAGAAGGAGAAATGCTGTTAAGTGGGGAAAATCAAAATTCACCCAGCGGAAGTTTTCAAGAAGAACGTATAATCACAATACCACTATACAATGCAGAAGCTTCAGCAGGTATTGGCGCATTACAGCTCAGCAATGAATATGTAATAGATAATTTACAAGTTCCTTTTGCACGTGAAAATGACATAGCTCTTACAATTGTTGGAGATTCAATGACACCAGCAATGCAGAGCGGTGACATTGCAGTAGTTAGAGGCATGCCAAATTGGAGAGAATATTTAGACTACGGAAATATTTTTATTGTGGTAACCGATAATGAAGTATATTGTAAAACCGTCTCAAAGAGTACCGAAAAGGATATTTTCACACTAAAAAGCTACAATACCAATTATGGTGATTTTGAAATACCTAAAAAGTATATTTCTGAAATATATAAGGTAATTGGGATAATATCACAAAGGAGTTACTAATAGACATATTACTACGACAAATTCAACATAGCTTGCGAAAATTACTTCCTAAACAGGATGAATAATACAATTTTGATTCCAAATATAAATGGAATAAATGCTATTGCGTTTATTTAGAAGTTGTATTTAGGCTTGCCCCTCATTAAGCTCTTTTAGCTTCTGCCTTTCCTCCAAAAATTAAAAGAGCTTTCATTTGCAATCGCTCAATAGATATCCCGAAATCCTAAATAGATATCCTTTTTTCATATATTTGTATCAACAAATTCTAAATGATGACAGAATTAGGAGAATTTTTTAATAAGAAATCTGTTAATAAAGCAGAAATTTCAAGAAGAACTAGAATCAACACTTCAAGACTTAGTGAGTTAAGCCTTAATAGAAAAGCTAGGCTAACGGCAGAAGAGGTTGTTTTAATTGCGAAAGCTATGGATATTGAGCCTGCTATTTTATTAATGGAAGTTTGTAAAAATGTTGAACTAGTAACAGAGAAATAATGTCAAAAGTTGAGTTCACTGTATCAGCAAGGACGGTTAGATTAATTGGTCGTGAAAATGTAGCCAATGCAGAAGGTGCTATAATTGAACTGGTTAAAAATTCATATGATGCAGATGCAAAATGCTGTATTGTATATTTTGACAACAAATATAATTCTCCTCCAATTGAACTTTCAAAAGAGGAATTTGAACATTTTTCTTCGGAGAATGAAAATATTAAAAATGTATATCACCCCAACTTACTTGGCAGTTTTTCTTTGATAGAAAAATTAGAGAAAGAAATAGAAAAAAACATTTCTCAATTCTTTCGTTCCAAAACATCACTTTATATTATCGACAATGGTGAAGGAATGGACAATGATATTATCCGAAAAAGATGGATGCACATTGGTACAGATTTCAAATTAAACGACATTTATACACCCAATGGAAGAATTCGGTCAGGAGCTAAAGGTATTGGACGTTTTGCTCTTGATAGATTAGGTGATAATGGTGAAATGGTTACATTACCAAATAAAATTACACAACCAGATAACACCTTCAAACCAAATATATCTTCTCTTGGCTTTAAATGGAATGTTGATTGGTCTGATTTTGAAAAAGAGAATGCAATCATTGGAAAAGTTACAGCAGATTTATTTGAAGTTAATAATATGAACTTTAATGATGAAATTGTAAATTCTGTAGACAATAAGCGGATTGAGGAAGTTGTAAATTGCGAATTCAATAATGGCACTATTCTAAAGGTGACCAATCTGCGTGATGATTGGAACGAAAAAAATGTACGTAGAATATTCAATAGCCTTGAGATATTAACACCTCCAGAAGGACAACGGGAGTTTTCAATTCATTTATTTTCAAATGCTCAGCCTGAAGATTTTGGTAAAATTGACAATTCTGATTTTAATGATTACGATTATAAGATTCAAGCAAGTTTTTTGAACGATACAGAAAAGAATATAGAAATTACAATTGAAAGAAATGAAATCGACTGGGAACTTTTAGACAAAGATTTATTTCAGGAAGAAGATATGAAATCTTACCCTTTTGATGCTGACACAATTAAAAAGAGTACTTTTACATTATATAGAACGCTCTATGATTTCTTTCCAGGCTATAAAGAAGAACTTGGAGAGTTGGCGGAGGAAAAGTTTAATATGTTAGGGCAATTTGAATTTAATTTCTATTTTTTAAAGCGCTCAATATCAAGCATTGACCAAACAAAGTTTTTCCAAAAGGATATCTCAAAATCTAGGCGAGACAATTGGTATAAAAAATTTGGAGGAATTAGAGTTTTCAGAGACAGTTTTAGAGTTCGTCCATTTGGTGAATTAAATAGTAGCTTTTATGATTGGCTCGCTCTTGGGGAGAGACAAGCAAGTAGCCCAGCTGCGGTTAGTAGAAAGAATCAATGGCGAACTAGACCATACAATGTTGCTGGGAATGTTCATATTTCAAGGATCTTCAATCTTGAATTGCAAGATAAATCAAGCCGTGAAGGGCTTCAAGAAAATGAGACTTTCAACTTACTTAGAGAGGTGTTACTTAAAATCATTAAGATTTTTGAAGATGATAGAAGTACTATTGCATACAATTTGGATGTTCTAGAAACTAAAAAGAATAAAGTTAAAGAAGCCATTGAAAATGCTAACCGCATACTTGAAGAAGAAAAAAAGGAAAAAGAAGAACAGTTAAAAAGGGAAAAAGCAGGTAAACATCCAAATCCAAAGAAGGATAAAACTTTAGAGCAATTAGAAAAAGAAAATCAAGACTTTAAAACAAGTTTTGAAGCGCTAAAGAAGGAACAAGAGTTTTCTGTAAATAAAGAAGCGCGACTACAATCGTTAGCTAGTACTGGAATATTATTTACAAGTTTTGCTCATGAACTTGCTGCAATAAGGAATGATTTGGATAGTCAAATTCCTTTCTTAAGAAAATATATCAATGAGTTAAATATTGATCTTAGCGAATTAATTAAGCACAAAAATCCATTGTATTGGGCAGGTCAAATAGAAGAAACAGATGTGATAATTAAACAGTGGTATGATTTTGTTTTGAATAAAATAAATAGAAAAAAACATTTATCAAAACCTCAGAGCATAGTAAGTTATTTAAACTCGTTAACATCGCAGTGGCAGAACTTAATCAATACCAACGGTATTGTTGTTGATTTTAGCCCGAATCTATACGATGAAGTATTTACTTTTTCAGAAATTGAGTTTAACTCAGTTTTTGATAATTTAATAGTAAATTCTGTTGATGCTTTCTCTAGACCTGGATTTAAGGGAGAAAAGAATATCAACATTAATCTAACTGATAATGACAATTCAATATTAATTGAATATAAAGATTCCGGACCAGGTCTAATTGAAGCTTATAAAAAAGAACCTTATAGAATATTAGAGTTTAATGAGTCTTCAAAAATAAATAAACAGGGTGAACAAGAGGGAACAGGTGTCGGTATGTGGATTGTTAAGAATACTGTAAATGAATACAAAGGAACTTTGAAAATAGACACTACTGTTGAAGGATTTAAAGTTTTAATTGAATTCCCAAAGAAATAGAATATGACGAAATATAGATTAGGCATAATTGACGAATCAGAAAAAGATAGAACTAAAAGCATAGCTTTTTTTGAAGATGATTTTGAGTGTATAGAACTATCCTTGGATGTTGAAAATGAAGATGAATTAATTAATCAAGTTATAGAGAATCAATTGGATGCAGTTGCAATTGATTACAAATTAATAGATCATCCTAAATTAGATTTTAATGGCAATATCATTTTGAAAAAATTAATGGATGAAAGGTATAATTTCCCTGCCTTTATTTTAACAAATTTAGTCCCTGATGCTTCAGAAGAAAATATCGATGATTTTAGAATAATTTCAAAGAGGGCAATAAATCCAGAATCAACAGAAGGTGAAGAACTGTTAAAGAAGCTAAAAAACTATATAATAAAGTATTATAAAGAAATAGAAAAAAAAGAAGAAGAACTTTTTAACCTAATCCAAAAAGAACAGAAAGAAGAATTGAGTGACCCTGAAAGAGAAAAAATGATTGACTTAGATGATTTCTTAGAACATTCATTTAGTCAAAAATCAAAAATACCAACAGGATGGAAAAGACCTGAAGGTTTTGAAGGAATAGAAAAGATGAGAAAGCTAGCCGAAGAAATTTTAAAAGAAATAAAAGGAGAAGATGAATAATTTCAGAGAACAGAATCCATCCAAAAGAGAGATTGATAAAGTTGTATCTAAATATCAGAATCATAAATCTGATTTAAAAATAGACTTTAACAATAGGTGTGGTTATTGTGATGACCATGCTACTTGGCGTAGTTCTTTTTACGAAATTGATCATTTTGTTCCTAAACAATATCTATCTGGCAAAGAAATAACGGACTACGGGAATTTGGTTTATTCTTGCCGTTACTGTAATAATTCAAAGCGTGCTAAATGGCCTACAGGAGATAAAAATAACCCAAATGATGGTAAGGCTGGTTTTGAAAAACCGTGGACTTCAGATTATTCTAATATCTTCAGAAGAGATGATAAAGGAAGAATAGTATCAGATTCAGATTTAGGTAATTGGATGATAAAAAATTTGAATCTTGGATTAAAAAGACATTCAATAATATGGCAACTAGACAAATTAAAAAGTGTAGTAGAACAAATAAAGACTCATTATGAAAGTAAAGAAAGCATTGACCCTAAAATTGAGTTTTTATTAGAGTATATTAAATTGAATGAAATGTTGAGAGATAATATTTAATGAAAGACATTAAGAAACATACGGGTTCATATTATACACCAGATTTTTTAGCTGGGTTCATTTCCAAAAGAGTTCTCTCTCATTTTGAAGGTAGGAAACGTATATCTATTCTTGAACCAAGTGTAGGGAATGGTTCATTTATAGCAGAACTCGATAAAAGTAAACTTGCAATTAATGTTACAGCGATTGACATTAATGTACAGGAGCTGAAATATGCTAAATCTAAATGGAATGGCAATAAGTCTGCATTTATTAATAGTGATTTCTTAAATTTTAACACAGAAAAAAAATTCTCTGCTATAATTGGTAATCCTCCTTATGTTAAGAAAAGCTTTTTGAAAGAAGAGCAAATTGAAATTGCAAAAAGAATACATGAAAAGGAAGGTTTATCTGAAACATCCGTAAAAAACATATGGACTACTTTTTTAATTAAGTCAAATACGCATTTAGCTTCTTCAGGTGTTTTAGCCTTCGTTTTGCCTTCTGAGCTTCTTCAGGTAAAGTTTGCTGAAGAAATAAGAGAATATCTTAAAAATCAATTTCAAAGGATAGAGATTTTTACTTTTAATGATTTAATGTTTGAGTGCAAAGGACAAGATACTATTGTTCTTTTTGCATACAAGTTACATTCTCAAAAAGGGGAATACTTTACAAATATCGTTAATAAGAACAGTCTAATAGATCAGTCTTTTGAATTAAAAAATAATGACTTATTGGTAGAGTCAAAAGTAAAATGGACACATCATTTCCTTTCTAATGATGAAATAATCTTTTTAAAAAGGCTAAAAGAATCTCTCTCAAAAATAAATGACTATTGTGAATCTAAACCTGGCATTGTTACAGCAGCAAATAAGTTCTTTATCATTGATCGGCAAATAGAAGAGAAATTTAATTTATCAAACTATACTAAACCGATAATTCAAAAAGGATATTATGTGAATGGTAGTGTCGAATTTAATTATTCAGATTTTGCCAACTTAGAGAATAAACACCCATCACGTCTTATTCAGCTTAATAATAGCGATATAATCAACAATGATTTGAAAAAATATCTTGAAATAGGCGTTGAGCAAGAAATTCCGAAAAGATATAAGTGCACGAAAAGAAATAACTGGTATGTTATTCCGAATATAGCTAATTCACCGGATGCTTTCTTTTTCAAAAGGAGTCATCATTATCCTAAATTGTTAAAGAATAATACAAATGCCTTGGTTACAGATTCTGCTTACAAGGTTATGGTTCGGGAAGGATTTGATTTAAATAGCCTAATATTTTCTTTTTATAATTCATTAACTCTAGCATTCTCAGAAATTGATGGGAGATATTATGGTGGAGGAGTTCTAGAACTTACACCAAATGAATTTAAGAATTTACCTATTCCTTATGTGGCAATTAATAATCAAGACTTTGTAGAATTTGTAAACAGATTTGAAAACAAAAATAATATAAATGAAGTTTTGCACATAAATGATAAGCTAATACTTAACAAAGTACTTAACTTATCGCTACCTGACATTGAGAAAATTCAAAATATTAGAAAAAAACTTATAACGAAACGAATGAGATAACCCCTCCCCTTTATGCTCAAGCACATTTGCCTTTTCCGTGCCTCCAAAGTCAAAAGAACTTTCATTCCGACCCAAGACAGAAAACAAAGCTAGCATACTACAATGTGTATAATTAAGGGTTTCAGAGGTTTTCGAGCATTGTAGTTTTGAGTGGCAACATGACAAGGTTTAAAGCCCGAAATCCCTTACAAAGTCATACATTTAACGTTGCACTAAAAAAAAACAGATAACAACAACAATATTAAATGATAGTAATACTAACAACTTAACAAGACGCATACAAAGGCGAATATTATTGACAGAATACAAGGGTAAGACTGAAACCCTAACAGTCTGACAGTCTGAGACCATTGATTTCATTGGTAAATTGTGGTTCCAGAGGTCGCCGGTTCGAGACCGGTCTTTCACCCTAGATAAAAAGTCAATGAAAATGCGCCTTACGGCGCATTTTTTTATGGCTAAAATTATAGACCTACTACGTAGCGAATACTCAAGCGAATACTTTGTGAAAAAATATACTACACCTTGTATTTATCCAAAAATTGTAATTTCCAAGCCACTTTCCTCATTCACAAATGATGAGAAAAATGCTATTCTGAAAAAATACAACCGCTGGTATGTTTACTATTCTTTTGAACATCCAACGGCAAAAACTGAGTTCGGAAATCCTAAAAAAATCCGTCAGGCTCCCATTTATTTTAATGTCAATAAAGATCACCCTGATTTCGATGAACGGGGTCAGGAGGAAAAGTTGGGGGGATTAAATTTTAAGCATTTTTGATAGTCGAAAAAAAAAACTCAACATATCCATACTAAAATCTATCTGGAACAACATAAAGGTAATAATTGTAAACTCAGTGGATTATAGCAGCTTCTGTTAAAACTCCTCCTATACCACCAACTACAACCCCTGAAACGGAAACTAGAATTGTTAAAATAATATTTCATTGGAATTTTCTCGCCACACTTCTATATTTCTTTTGTTATTGGTAAGAAATTGAGGAATTCAATGACAAACTCCAGGAATAAGACAACCAAACCCAATATACAGCCAATATTAATATCACAAAAAACAATACAACCAAAAGTCTGTCAATCACTTTGGCTTTTGTACTAAAAATATCATAATTATTCATCTTATTCATACTTACATTACAAAACGCACACAAAAGATAAGAGTGTCACTTTTTACTTCTCAATCATGCTCCACATTAAACAAATCTTCTTTATTAATTGGTCTAGGTGGAGTATTATATAACTCTTCAGGATTACATTCAAAAAAATCAGCAAGCCTTATAATTACTTCAGAAGGAAAATCTTTTACTGAACCTTCCGGAGCATTAAGAATTCTGCTAACATGTTCTCTTGTTCTGCCCATCATCAATGCAATTGCCTTTCTGAGTGCAGCTCCCTCCTTGGCTTTCAGATTCCCCAATCGATCATTGATGTTAAATTTTTTCTGCATTGAATACCGCTATTTTAAAACTATTGCTTAATTTGTGCGCTAGAGATCACATAACCCTTATTCTATTTCACAATAAAGATTATAAATTTCACAAAGATGTCCAAATAAAATAGACACTTTTTGATTAAATAATTCACACCCTATGTCAAAAGGCGATATTATCAAAACATTAATTACAGAATCGGGACTGCCAATTACTGAAATTGCAAGAAGAATTAATGTTGACAGACGAACAATATATACCTATATGAAGAAAGACAATTGGAAACCTGAAACTTTAAAACAGATTTCGATTGCCTGTAATAAAGATGCCAACTATTTGCTAAAAAAAATATTGGACAGCAACTCTAAGCAAGGAGAAGATAAACAGATAAAAATAGAAGAACCAAACGTAATCTATCACAGTACAAAAAAACTAAACGATCTTTTAACCGAAAATGCAATTCTCCTGCACAAATTAGTGGAATTACAGGAAAAACATATTCTACTGCACGAGGAGTATTTACAATTAAAAAAAACAATTCCGAACAAGCAATAATTCGCACAGATAATTTACTCAAAATTCAATTCTAAACTGATATTTTGAAAACTTAATATATTGGAGATATTAGTCTAAAAGAGATTATTGATTACATAGAGGCAACAAAAAAAACAATCCCACCTACGAAACAGTTATTTTGTGACTAGCTTGAATTGGTGACAAAATTTCACGTAAATTCCCTCTATGTAAATTTCAGTCAACATTAATTCGGAGAATCATCTTCACACGGCATATAATCCAGAATATCAGCTGGTTTACAATCGAGTTCACGACAAATAGCCTCCAATGTAGAAAAACGTATGGCTTTCGCCTTACCACTCTTCAGAATAGATAAATTGGCTACAGTAATCCCTATTCGATCTGCAAGATCTTTCGAACTCATTTTTCTCTTGGCCAGCATCACATCTAAATTTGTTATTATTGGCATGTCAATATTTCCTTTAAATTGTTAATTCAGCATCATTTTTCATCTCCAAACCAACCTTATAAACTTCAGCAACAACAAAAAGAATCATAGCCTTGAATACACCAGTAAGAATTATTCCATCGGGTATAAGCCTTAAGAGATTACCTGCTAATTTAAAATCCTCTATCAAAAACATAGAAAAACCAAAAAATATAACAAAAGTATAAACAGAATAAGCTAAAATCAAAAATGCCAATTTTCGAATTCGAATGTAATTCTCCTTGCAAAAATAACCCTTCTCTCGATTTTCTTCTTTTAATGTATTAAAAATATCTTTTAGTTGCTTAACACTTAAAATAAAGAATCCCATAAGAATTAACTTATTCAATACTGCAACAATTCGGAACCAAATATTACTTGAAATAATAGACTCGGGTCTAACAATAAATTCACGAATTCCTTCCATGTGTTCTCCCCATAGAAAAGAAAAAGAATACGGCAGCTCTACTGTGCTGTAAAATGGTAAACTAAGCCCAATATCATCCCCAATAATCAGGAATACAACTCCAGAAATCGCGCCTACCACACCAATCAAAATACTAAAAAAAAATACAACATTAAACAGCCCGTAAAGAAACCCTATAATTCTGTTACTATCTTTCATATGTTTATAATTATATGTTTTTGCTATATGGAACTTACCATGCTGAAATAATCATCTCCCTGTGCGTCAAAATCGCTTTGGCATGGACGTTTCATTTGTTATGAGATTAATTAACATTACAGACACAAACATAAATAATAATTTCTTGTTTAGCAACAATTTATTATCGAATAACAATAATTAATTATTAATATATAACCATTTGCACATCAAATTTATTTGACATTATAATTACCCTACACTCCTAATTTTCAATACTTACCTAACATACAGCCAAAAACCGAAGTGTGAACAATTTCACTTAAACTCATCCTATTCGCATCCTCTTTAACTTAAATTCTACTAGAATTACACAAACCAATATTTTCATCAATGCTATTCCTGTTTTTACTGCTATATTTGCCTATTTCAAACTCGATGAAATTTTAAACTTCCAGAAAATGGCAGGTATTTCCATCGTAATTTGTGGTTTGTTTCTATCCCAAGCCAAACAAAAACTTTCAAAAAACAGAATCAAGTAATGAGCAATATAGAGATCGATTTGGAGTTACTGAAGCAGAATGCAAAAAATACCGAAGCTGCTACCAAAGAATTATTCACCAGACTTAAAAAGAAGAAACCCAAACAATTGGACTCTATTGTTCACACACTTCACGATGAAGTATTCGAAGATCTGGATTGTTTGGAATGTGCCAATTGCTGCAAGAGCATTAGTCCGATTGTTATCGATAAGGACATTGAACGTCTGGCAAAACAGTTTCGAATGAAACCTTCCGAATTCATCAATCAATATCTGTATATGGACAATGAAAACGATTATGTTTTTAAAGAAACTCCTTGTCCGTTTTTAATGCCTGACAATTACTGTATGGTTTATGAAAATCGTCCTCGTGCCTGTCGCGAATATCCACATACCGATCGCAAACGCTTCTTTCAAATACTCGATCTTACATTAAAAAATACACATTACTGTCCGGCAGTATACGAAGTAGTCGATCGCCTTAAAAAGAAAAAAGAACAACTGTAAGCAAAAATCTTTTCATTCGGATTTCTATCTTTAGGATGCCTAAGCAATCAATTTCATGAATAAAACAGCAATTCTAATCCTCATTTCCCTTCTTGCAAGTCTTTCTTTGAAAGGCCAAAATGGAGGCGAGAACATCTATGAGTTTCTGAATTTGGGAAGTTCGGCCAGAGTTGTTGCTATGGGAGGAGATCAAATTGCACTAAGCGATGTGGATGCAGATTACTCTTTTTACAATCCCGCAGCCCTTCATCCCGATTTGGATCAAAAAGTAGCTTTGAATTACGTAAATTACCTTACCGATATTAATTACGGATATGCTTCCTACACCAAAGATTACACTAAAACAGGCACCTTTTCATTGGCGATGCATTACGTAAACTATGGAAAATTTACCGAAGCAAACGAATTTGGAGAAATAACAGGCAATTTTAAAGCTTCCGATTACGCACTGATTATTAGTTACGGCCGGCAATTGAATAAGAACATTCGTGTGGGAGCTTCCATAAAACCGATCTACTCATCATTAGAAAAATACAGCTCTTTTGGTTTGGCCGCCGATTTGGCTTTTATCTACGACAGTTCCGATGAACTATTCAGAGCTTCAATTGTGGCACGGAATTTTGGTTATCAGATAAAAGCTTACTACGGATCGCATCGGGAAGATCTTCCGAATGAAGTATTAATTGGAATGAGCACCAAACTGCAACACGCTCCTTTCCGTTTTGCAATCACCTACCGCCATCTGGAAGAATTCGATCTGACTTACGAATCCGAATTAAATAAAACGGACGACTCCTTCTCAAAATCAAGCAAAGACGGCTTCTCCGACAAAGCACTGAAGCACTTTATTTTAGGCACAGAGTTTCTGCCATCGAAGAACTTTAGCATTCGGCTGGGTTACAACTTTCAGCGAAGAATGGAACTTAAAGTCGATGAAAAAACTTCTACTGTTGGATTCACCTGGGGATTTGGAGTTAAAGTTTCCCGTTTCCGGATAAATTTTGCCTCGGCAAAGTATCATTTAGCAGGTGCTAGCAATCATTTTTCAATCAGCACCCGATTAAGCGACTTTAATTTCTAAAAAAATAATTCAAATTACGCATTTCAATCGTTTACAGGAGACTATAATCTTTCGCACCCCCTATTTTTAGTTCCAAATCTCATATTTTGATGGATTTTCTTTATACTTTTGTAGCCAATTGCACAAAAAAATCGAGCAATAAATAGAATGGATATACCTGAAAAGAAACTAATTATAGCAATCGACGGACATTCGTCGTGCGGAAAAAGTACTGTTGCCAAGGATTTGGCAAAAAAAATTAAATACACTTATATTGATAGTGGTGCAATGTATCGGGTGGTAACTCTTTTTGCAATGAGAAACAACTTAATTTCCGGCGACAAAGTAGATGAAAATAAGTTGGCTCATTTGATCGACCAAGTAAACATCTCTTTTCAATACAACACTGAAAAACAACGTCACGAGACTTATTTGAATACTGAATTGGTTGAAGATGAGATTCGTAAAATGGATGTTTCGAACAATGTAAGTTTGATTGCTAAAATCAAATTTGTTCGTGAGAAAATGGTGGCTTTTCAACGTGAATTGAGCAAAGAAGGTGGAGTTATAATGGATGGCAGGGATATTGGAACTGTGGTTTTCCCAAATGCTGATTTGAAAATATTTATGACTGCCGATGTGGAAATAAGAGCCATTCGCCGTTATAAAGAATTAAAAGATAAAGGAGAAAATATTTCATTGGACGAAATCAGAGAGAACGTTTCAAAAAGAGATTATATCGATGAAAACCGTAATGAAAGCCCACTTCGAAAAGCTGATGATGCAATTACACTCAACAACAGTCATTTAACTCCTGATGAACAATTGGATTGGATTGTTGATCGAATGAATGAACTATAGGTAATCAACAGATAGGATAAAGAATGAATATTGAAATTGATCCTAACGCCGGATTCTGCTTTGGTGTTGTAAATGCCATAAATAAAGCGGAAGAAATACTGAAAGAGGATAATCAACTCTTCTGTATTGGTGATATCGTTCACAACAATATCGAAGTTGATCGCCTTAATGCTCAAGGATTACAAGCAATCAATCACGATCAGTTTTCGAAACTATCAGGAAAAAAAGTTTTATTTCGAGCACATGGAGAACCGCCATCCTCTTATGAAACAGCTAAAAAACAAAATATTAAAATTATTGACGCTTCGTGCCCGGTAGTTTTAAACCTGCAAAAAAAAATAAAAAAAGCATACCGGGAGATTAAGAAGTCAAACGGTCAAATAATTATATACGGTAAAAAAGGTCATGCCGAGGTAAATGGTTTAGTCGGTCAAACCGAAGACAAGGCAATTGTTGTTGAAAACACAGAAGATCTAAAATTGGTAAACTTTAGCTTGCCGGTTGTTCTGTTTTCACAAACAACAAAAACCATTTCAGGCTTTGCTGAAATTTCAGAATATCTGAAAAAAGAATGCAAAAACAGCCTTAGTATTAATGACACAATTTGCAGAAAGGTATCAAATCGTGTTCCTTTAATTGAGGATTTTGCAAGCAAACACGATGTGATCATTTTTGTGAGCGGGGAAAAAAGTTCGAACGGAAAATTACTGTTCGACGTCTGTAAAAAAACAAATCAGAACAGTCATTTTATCACTTGTCCCGATGATCTGAATATGGATTGGTTTGCGAATGCGAAATCGGTTGGTGTAAGTGGAGCAACATCTACTCCTGCCTGGCTGATGAATAAAACAATTGAAAAAATAAAACTTGAAAATAAAAACGATTTAAGCATGTCTAAAATTAAGAAAATTGGAGTTTTAACTTCAGGAGGCGATGCTCCAGGAATGAATGCAGCCATCAGAGCTGTTGTTCGTGCTGCTATTTACAACAAAATTGAAGCTGTAGGTATATTCCAAGGATACGAAGGCTTAATTCATGGTGATTTTAAAAAAATGAAATCTCATGATGTAAGCAACATTATTCAAAAAGGCGGAACTATTCTTCGTTCGGCCAGAAGTGAAGAATTCAGAACAGTAGAAGGAAGAAAAAAGGCGCATGAGCAAATGATTGCCAACAAAATAGATGCTCTGGTAGTAATTGGTGGTGACGGAACATTTTCAGGAGCACGTATTTTTACTCAGGAATATGATATCCCTGTAGTGGGAATTCCGGGTACTATCGACAATGATTTGTACGGTACTGATTATACCATTGGTTACGATACAGCTATCAATACTGTAATTGAAGCTGTTGATAAGATACGTGATACGGCGAGTGCTCACAACCGTTTATTCTTTATTGAAGTAATGGGACGTGATGCTGGTTTTATTGCTTTACGAAGTGGTATTGCTACAGGAGCGGAAGCCATTTTGATTCCTGAAAGAGAAACTCATACTCAAGATCTGCAAAGATATCTTGAAAAAGGGTACAAAGAACACAAATCGAGTGGTATTGTAATTGTAGCCGAAGGTGATAAATCTGGCGGAGCTTATACAATTGCTCAGGAAATTGGGAAAGAACATCCTGAATACGATATCCGTGTTTCCGTATTAGGTCACATGCAAAGAGGTGGTTCTCCATCGGCTTTCGACCGTGTTACGGCTTCTACTTTAGGTGTTGCTGCAGTTGATGCATTACTGGATGATCAGAAGAGTATCATGGTAGGAATAGTAAACGGTGAAGTTTCACATGTTTCATTCAACAAAGCAATTAAAAATAAAAAGAAAGTGAAGGATTCACTATTGAGTCTTAACGATATTCTTTCTATCTAAATAATTTGAGCACGGTGGTTTTTGTTCATGCCAGCTTTCCTGTTAGGATTTAATGCCCAAATGATGAGATTCTAATCAGAACTCATAACTTTGAGGAAAATGCACACAGTAATGAACAAGACTACCGAATTTGCAGATATTATACTGCCACTTCCATTGGCCCGGCTTTTTACCTACTCTATTCCAGAGGAACTAAAAGCTGATGTGGCCATTGGAAAAAGGGTAGTTGTTCCCTTTGGCAGTAAAAAATTCTACACCGGAATTGTTAAAAGCACTCACAACACTCCTCCTGCTGATTATTCAACCAAAGACATTATTACTTGTCTGGATGAATCTCCGATTATCAATTCTTTTCAATTCAATTTTTGGGATTGGATATCACAATATTACCAATGCACCTTAGGTGATGTTTTTAAAGCTGCTCTTCCTTCAGGATTAAAGCTGGAAAGCCAAACCAAGATAACTGCAAACGAAGATTTTCAGACTCAGGAAGCCCTTAGCAAAACCGAGGAGCAAATTTTGAATGTACTAAAGCATTCAAAGGATGTGAACATCTCTGCTTTAAATCAGGCCACAGGATTAAAAAATACGCTTCCTCAAGTAAAATCACTACTCGAAAAAGGAGCTGTTTCCATCGAAGAACAAATCATTAACCATTACAAGGAAAAGAAAAAAGAGTTTGTTCGATTGGCATCTGATTTTAACGAATCGGAAATGGGAGATTTGATTAATGACCTAAAAAGAGCCAAAAAGCAACAGGAGGTTCTTCACTCCTATCTCAACCTTTCCAAACACTATTTTGAGGAAAATGCTCAGAAAGTTTCGGTCCTGGAACTTTTAAAGTCAGCAGATGTATCCAAAAGTGTTTTAAAAGCTTTGGTAGAAAAAAGCATTCTTGAAATTTATCATGAAAAGCTGGATAGAATCGATCTGTCTCAAGCAGAAACTTCAGGACTAAAAGAGCTGAATGAATACCAGAAAAAAGCAATTGCTGAAATCCGTAAGAATTTTGAAGAAAAGAACTGTGTACTGCTTCACGGAGTCACCTCAAGTGGAAAAACAGAAATATATATCCATCTGATTCAGGAGCAATTACAGCAAGGCAATCAGGTTCTTTACCTGTTGCCTGAGATTGCTTTAACAACTCAGATCATCAATCGGCTTCGAACTGTATTTGGAAATAAAGTAGGAATCTACCATTCAAAATTTAACGATGCCGAACGGGTAGAAATTTACAACAACATCAATCAAAACGATCCTGATTCTGCATATCAGGTTATTTTAGGTGTTCGTTCATCAATATTTTTACCTTTCAAAAATTTAGGATTAATTATTGTCGATGAAGAACACGAAAACACGTACAAACAATTCGATCCGGCTCCACGATACCACGCCCGCGATGCTTCTATCTACCTGGCTCATTTGCATCAGGCTAAAACTTTATTGGGGACTGCGACACCAGCCATCGAAACTTATTACAATGCCCAAACAGGCAAATATGGTTTGGTAGAATTATTTCAGCGATACCAAAATCTGGAAATGCCCGAAATAATTATTGCTGACATAAAGGAAGCCAAGCGAAAAAAACAGATGAAATCCATGTTCTCTCCTGAGTTGATGCAAATGATGGAGACTTGTCTGGAAAATAAGGAACAGATCATTCTATTTCAAAACAGAAGAGGATATTCTCCCTACCTGGAATGCAAAAGCTGCGGATGGGTTCCTCATTGTCCAAACTGCTCTGTCAGTTTAACATACCACCGATTCAACAATCAATTGGTTTGCCACTACTGTGCTCACAGTATTCATCCGCCAAGCAGTTGCGATCATTGTGGCTCAACCGAAATTGAAGACAGAGGTTTTGGAACTGAAAAAATTGAAGAAGAATTGACGGAATTATTTCCCAATGCACGAATTGCAAGAATGGATTTGGATACCACCCGTAAAAAGATGGCCTACGAAAAGCTTATCTACAAATTCGAAAACAATGAGCTTGATATTTTAGTGGGCACACAGATGGTTTCGAAGGGTCTCGATTTTGATAATGTTAGTTTGGTGGGCGTTTTAAATGCTGACTCGATGCTGAATTATCCGGATTACCGTGCCTATGAGCGCAGTTTTCAAATGATGGCTCAGGTTTCCGGTCGTGCCGGACGAAAAAAGAAAAGAGGAAAAGTACTGATTCAAACTTTCACGCCAGAGCATCCAATCATTAAAAATGTGATTGACAACGATTACCTGTCTATGTATAATGGCCAGCTGGCAGAAAGAAAGGAATACATTTATCCACCATACTATCGATTAATCAACATCTGTTTAAAACACAAAAACCAGACTGTAGTGAATCAGGCGTCAGAAACCTTAGCAAAATCTTTACGGAAAATTTTTGGCATCCGTATTTTTGGACCTCAAGCACCTGTTATTAATCGAATTCAGAACTTTCACATTGTTAATATTCTCCTGAAAATAGAGAAGAAAAGTTCTCCATCAAAAGCCAAATGGATTTTAAATCAACAAGCGAATCATTTAAAAAGCATGGATAAATTTAAGTCTGTCCAAATAAATTTCGATGTTGATCCGATGTAAAAATCTTCTTTTACGATTCAAAAAGCACTCACAACGGAGCTATTTGCTCTGACAGACCAGCCTTTTACTATAATTTTGATGTGAAAACTACTAAATAGATGCTTTTTACTGTTATTAAGATGTAAAATACATGGTGATATTAGTTTTTCACCTAAAAAGAGAAGCTAATTACTTAATCGATACTGTTTTGCAACTAAAGAATGATGTAAACCGCATAAGGAATAAATGTTTTTTATTAAAATATCATGCAAATTACATAAGCAACAAAGTTTTTTTCATAAAAACACAAAGGGTTTTACTCCAAAGCCCTCGCTAACTGCATCGTAAATCAGGTCTTTCACTCCATTACCGGCCCTGTTTTTCAGATGATAAGGACATCCGGCTTCTTAGGCAATAAGCACAAACACATCAGCGAAAGCTCCATTTTTTCACGCCTGCAAAGTTTTTTAAAAATGTTAAAAATACATAAGGGATGTACCAAAAATTCGCAAACACGTGAATTTGTTTATCTTTGCTTTCATAATTCAAAAACCAGGAAATAGTGAATATAATTGAATTAGAACAAATCTTCGGGTCCTTCTCCAAATTGAATGTATTAATTATCGGCGACGTTATGGTCGACGCTTATGTTTGGGGAAAGGTAGATCGAATATCGCCGGAAGCTCCGGTACCAATTGTTTCTTGTGTTAAACGCGAAAGTAGATTAGGGGGAGCCGCCAATGTAGCTCTAAATATCAAATCATTAGGCGCAAACCCTATTCTTTGTTCGGTGATTGGAAAAGATGAAAAAGGCACAGAATTTCTAAACCTTTTAACTGACATACAAGAGGAACAATATGGAATCGTTGTTAGCAGTAAACGCAAAACAACAGTAAAAACGCGCTTCATAAGCAATAATCAACACCTTATTCGTGTAGATGAAGAAGATACTCATGAATTAGCGGATGAAATAGAAGATGAATTTATTGATCACATCAAAAGTTTAATCGAAAAGCATGAAATTCATGCGATTATTTTTGAAGATTACGACAAAGGTGTAATCACTAAAAATCTGATTGATGAAATCACCAATCTTGCTAATAGTAAAGCAATTCCTGTTTCCGTAGATCCTAAAAAACGACATTACAACGATTATAAAAATGTAAGCCTTTTCAAACCCAACTTCAAAGAATTTGTGGAAGGTTCCAATCTCCTGCTTGAAAAAGGAGATATTCAAGGATTATTCGATGAAGCCAAAAAGTTTCAGAATGAAATGGGTATTAAAAAACTATTTATTACGTTATCTGAGTTAGGCGTTTTTATCAGCAATGAAAAAACCTATGAACATATTCCTGCTGTAGTTAGGCAAATTGCTGATGTTTCAGGAGCCGGTGATACTGTAATCAGTGTTGCTACCTTGTGTTTGGCCGCTGGTATGAATGCAAGACAAATTGCCGCAATCTCGAACCTTGCAGGTGGAATTGTGTGTGAAATTCCGGTTGTTGTTCCAATCAACAAGGATCAGCTTTTAGCCGAAAGCAGTATGATAATCGACAAACTTTAGAAAATCAAAAGGGCTATCCTGTGATTATGAAAAACGTTCATCCCCAGGGAGTTCTGTTTCCTTATACTTTTAGCCTTACAAGGCTATAATATGTTGATAATTTACTTGCTTTTGTTACTATTTTAGATGGCTTCAAAATTTTAAATATGCTTTAAAATAGTATCTTTGGAACAAGATCATTTTTATAATATAAAACCTTGTAATTAGAATTGTTTATGGCTAAAATAATTGCTCTGGCAAACCAAAAAGGAGGGGTTGGAAAAACCACTACAGCAATAAATCTTGCTTCAAGTCTTGCTGTTTTGGAGTATAAGGTTTTAATTGTTGATGCTGATCCGCAGGCAAATTCGACTTCAGGCATTGGCTTTGATGTTCGAAACATTGAAAAAAGCATTTACGAATGTATTGTTGATGGAATTGAACCCAAAGAAGCCATTCTACATAGCGAAATTGAAGGATTTGATATTCTTCCTTCGCATATCGACTTGGTAGGTGCTGAAATTGAAATGTTGAATCTTGCAAATCGTGAGCAAATCTTATTGAAGGTTCTTGAAAAATTGAGTCCTGATTATGATTTTATTCTAATTGACTGTTCGCCTTCACTTGGTTTAATTACCGTGAATGCGCTAACAGCAGCTAATTCAATAATCATTCCTGTTCAGTGTGAATATTTTGCATTGGAAGGTTTGGGCAAACTTCTGAATACAATTAAAATTATTCAGAACCGTTTAAATCCGGATTTGGAAATTGAAGGATTTCTTTTGACGATGTATGACAGCCGTTTACGATTATCAAATCAAGTTGTAAGTGAAGTTAAAAAACACTTTCAGGATATGGTTTTCGAAACGATCATTCAACGTAACACTAAGCTAGGTGAGGCTCCAAGTTACGGTAAACCAGCAATTCTTTATGATGCAGAATCGGCCGGAGCAGTTAATTACTTAAATTTGGCTCGTGAATTATTGAAAAATAATAACCTGACAAAAACAAACACCAAAGCAAAACTCATTAGCGAATAATATTGAAATAGTAAGATGATAAAAAAGAGCGCATTAGGAAGAGGATTAGGAGCACTGATTAATGATATCGATGATGTTCAGGCGAGACCTGAAAGAGATTTAAGTAACGAAATCGAGATCTCAAAAATTGAAGCAAATCCCTATCAGCCAAGAACCAAATTTGATGAGGAAGCTTTGAATGAATTGGCTCAATCTATTAAAGAATTAGGAATTGTTCAGCCAATTACGGTTCGAAAAATTCATAATAACTCCTACCAGCTTATTGCCGGAGAAAGACGCTATCGAGCAGCTAAAATTGCCGGACTGACTAAAATTCCAGCTTACGTTCGATTGGCTGAAGATGATAAAATGCTGGAACTTGCCTTGGTTGAAAATATCCAACGTGAAGACCTTGATTCTATTGAAATTGCCATTAGTTATCAAAGATTAATTGAAGAGTGTAAACTAACGCAAGAGAGTTTATCTGACCGTGTAGGTAAAAAACGCTCTACAGTATCCAACTATTTACGACTACTAAGACTACCTGCTGAAATCCAAAAAGGAATTCGCGAGAAAAAACTACTTATGGGCCATGCCCGCGCATTGGTAAATGTTGATGATCCAAGAACTCAACTTGAAATTTTTCAAGTAACCGTTGAAAATGATTTCTCAGTTCGAAAAGTTGAAGAATTGGTTCGTAATTTCAACCAAACAACTGAAGAAAAACCGACTCAGGAGAAAGCAACAGCACTTCCTAAAGAGTATGAATCTTTAAAGGATCACTTAGCCAATCATTTTAGTGCAAAAGTTGATCTTAAACGCACCAAAAACGGCAAAGGAAAAATCATTATCCCATTCACATCCGATGACGATTTAGAACGTATCCTTGCTGTATTGGATCAAATGAAATCATAAGTTAGTTGAAACTTTTAAAAATTTAAACATTGAATAATTTGCGCCTGGTAATTATCCTTGGGCTGATCTTTCTTATGCTTTTTGGCAAGTCAAACAATGCCATTTCTCAGCAATTAGTAGAAGCAGACACTGTAGCGGTAGAATCAATTGTTAAAGTTCATTCTCCGCATAAAGCAACCATGTACTCTGTTATATTTCCTGGTTTAGGACAAGCCTACAACAAGAAGTATTGGAAGATACCTATACTATACGCGGGAATTGGGGTAACAGTTTATGCCATTAACTGGAATACCAAAAATTATAGAAAGTACAAAAGTGGCTTTAAAGATTTTTCTGAATTTTATGATTGGAAAGCTCTCTCTGCAGAAGAAAAACTAGTGACCGAAAAACCTACTGCGGATAGTTATCAGAAAATTCTGGAAAATGATTGGGATGCCACAACAACATCCTATGATACATGGTTTAAAACCACTTTACAAAATGGCAAAGACTCTTATAAGCACGATCGCGATCTTAGCTATATCATTTTGGTCGGAGTTTACGTACTAAATATTGTAGATGCTGCGGTTGATGCACATTTTACCAATTTTAATGTGAACAATGACTTGACTATTAAAGTAGAACCTGCGGTTAGCTACTCTGCTTTTTCGGGCAATTCTCTTGGCTTTAGATGCCAAATTACCTTTTAAAAAACAATGATGAAAAGAAAACAATATATTTTACCCCTTATTTTTTTGGGTACAACATTTGCTTGCAGCACTACCAAACAGTCAAGTTCAGAACAAACATTCAAAACAGAGTCAGAAATTGAACAAGTAACTCTTTCTGAAATTGACACCTTATCGAAAGTTGCAGAAAATGTAATTGAGGAAACTGAAAAGGACTCTTTGGATTTTCTGAAAATTAATCCGGTGGATGTTCGCTGGGATTTGAATGACAGTATCAATACAACTTTCTCAAACAACTTAGACAGTTTGCTTTATTCGTGGTACGCAAAAAACACGTTTAAAACAAGAAAATACATTCAGGACTCCATTTCAGTTCAAACAGAAAAAATTCCTGATTCCGTTTATATCAAACGATTGGAACAAATTCCTTCTGTAATCGATTTATCTTACAATAAAATCGTACGAAACTACATCGAATTGTATTCGCAAAGAAGAAGATCTCAGGTTGAAATGATGATGGGAATGTCAGAATACTATTTCCCGATTATCGAAGAGATTTTGGACAAAGAAGGTCTGCCTCAGGAATTAAAATATTTACCCATCATCGAATCGGCTTTAAATCCAAAAGCACTATCCAGAGCCGGAGCAAGTGGTTTATGGCAATTTATGTATGGAACGGGAAGAATGTACAAGCTCGATATTAATACTTTTGTTGATGAACGAAGAGATCCTGTAAAAGCGAGTTACGCTGCAGTAAAATATCTGAAAGATATGTATCGGGTTTACGGCAATTGGCATTTGGTAATCGCTGCCTACAACTGCGGACCAGGAAATGTAAATAAAGCGATCAGACGAAGTGGCGGCAAGAAAAACTATTGGGATATTTATTTTCACTTGCCTAAAGAAACAAGAGGATATGTACCGGCATTTATAGCGGCTCTTTATACTTTCAATTACCACAAAGAGCATCAGTTATTCCCACAACCATCTAATTTGCCAGTTGCATGCGACACATTGCTTATCAGTGAACAACTTCACTTCGATCAGGTTGCCAACGTAATCAACATTTCAAAAGAACAATTAAGAGAATTGAATCCTCAATACAGAGCTGATATTATACCTGCGAGTAAAAATGGTTATGCATTAAAAATCCCTCTGGAGTACACCGCTAAGTTTATAGATAATCAAGACTCTATTTTTGCTTACAAAAAAGATTTTTATTTTAGCATGAGAGATAAGGTGGTAAATCCTAATGACCGGTACCAAAAGTTTGCCCACGTTACACCCAAGGATAAAGATAAGGTGTATTACAAAGTAAAATCGGGTGATGCCATTGGACTTATTGCTTCCTGGTTTCATGTTAGAACCTCGGATTTAAGATATTGGAATAACATAAGAAGAAACTTAATTAAGGTTGGGCAAAAACTGGTTATTTATGTCCCTAAAGGAAAAGAGTCCTATTATAGTAGTTTCAATGCAATGGGTTACAGCCAAAAGCAAGCTACATTAGGAAAAACAGTTTCATCAACAACACAAACCACAACGAAATCAACTCCAACCGCTAACAGTAATGGATCATACATTTACTACACTGTAAAAAGAGGTGATAACTTCTGGACTATCGCCAAAAAATTTCCGGGTATTTCCAACTCCGACATCATGAAAATCAATAATATAAAAGATGATGGAAGTCTTAAGGTGGGGCAAAAACTAAAGATTCAACCCAAAGGCTAAAAATAAATCCTAGTTAAAACAATATAAAATAAAAAAAACGAAGTAGTTACTTCGTTTTTTTTATGCTGTTTTATTAACAATACTAAATATTTTATTAACAAAAATTAGTGATCTTTATTTTTATTCCTTTTAAATAACGCTAATGAAAAGTGCTGCACACACTGATTTTACTGACTAGAAACCTTTTCATCACAACAAACAATCCACACATTAATCAAAAAATTTTGATCGGAAAGAAATATATAATTAAATTGCCATCAATAAATAAAATCAGACTCGATCTGACTTATTTATCCCGATTTATTGATATGCTAATAAGCTTCTGGTTGTTCTTTCCCGGAATTGCCAGAAGCCGGGATAAAACTCCTTCTACTACTACCCTTTCTACTTTATAAAACCAGGTTTCATTCTTTTAGATCGCTTTCTCCGTCTTCTTTCAAAACGGAACAAACCATATGCAATTATTAACACGAGTGGAAGTAAGAAATTAAGGTATTTCAAAAAGAAAACTCTGGCATCGGTAATTTCTTTTATGGGGCGTGAAGAAACGCCTTTTGTTCTTAGCGACATTAATCCGGTATCATCACTTAACCAATCTACCGCATTTGCTAAAAAATTAATATTATCCCTCTGAATAGTAATCTTACTTGTACCTAAACCATTTACAATAAAATTTCCATCACCAACAACACAAATTCGCGCTTCTTTTTCACCCCCCATATTTCCTCTAATTGTTGCTGCAACGGTTAAATCGGGATAGAGAAAATCCTGTGCTCGCCATATTCTTCCAATATTAAAACTAATTGGCGCTTTTAATTTCCCCGAAATGTCGGATGTAAAGGCAAGAGGCTGATAGTTCATCGTGCTATCACCAATAAAACTAATCGGACTTGCAAATTGCAATACAACCGTTTCGATACCATCCGTAATCGTATGATTTGAAAATTTAGATATCACAGGTAAAAAGGGAAAATTAATTTGCTGTGGATAGGAAAAATATCCTTGTTGCTGAACCGTTACAGTTCCACATTTTTTATCAACAATAAAGGAATCATCTACATATAAACCTTTGGTTTGCAACCATGTTTCTAAACCAGTATTCACAGAAACTCCAATTCCATCATTCAACATTCCGTTTACCCGCTCAATGGCTATAAATAAATTACCTCCTTCAGCTAAATATTTATCCAGTCGCGATAATTGTGTTGATGAAATGGTTGCCATTGGCCCAATTAACATCAAAGACTTGTATTCCGAAAGATCAGGCTCAGACAATAAATGAATCTGCTTAACGTCGTACAAAATAGACAATTCAGCAATGGCCTGTTCCAATTTTCCAAGTGCAGGCTCACCGTGTCCAACAATGTAGCCAATTTTAGGTTTATCCTTAATGGTTAGTCTCTTAATTAAGGTAGACAAAGTATATTCCATAACTATTCCAGGCTTAATTAATGGAATAATTTCTGACTTATCTCCAACCTGAATAGACATTCCCAAAAAGACCCTTTGTACTTTAATCTGATCCTTTTCCCGAATTTCCAACGGCACTGGATTGATTCCGGCCTCGATAGCCTCTTGTTCCAACTCCTCATTCGTATTGGGGTTGATAAATTCAAAATCAATTTTCTTCTTACTGTAATTATTATATTCTGTTAAAAGATTTTTCAGATCCTGTACCGTCCTGTTAACGTCTGGAGGTAAATTATCAGACACATACAAAGTAATTATAATAGGTATCTCCACCTCTCTTAAAATACGTTTGGTTGAACGATCCAATGTATATCTCTTATCCTCGGTAAAATCAGCTCGAAAGAAAAAAACCGAAGAAATAAAATTCAGGATAATTAAAATCCCTGCTACAACTAAACTGCTATATATTATATTTTTTCTTTTAGTCATAAATCAGGATTTACAGATTGCGATTTGATAAAATCATTTTTGACGTAAAAAGACAGAAAAACACAATAGAGAAGAAATAAATCAGATCTTTTGTATCAACAACACCTCTTGAAATCGATTCAAAATGAGTTGAAAGACTCATATAACTAAAGAAACTCCCAATGAGGCCTACAAAGTTAGAAGCCAATACATCAAAAATAATGTGAAAAAAAATACCTATGGACAAGGCTGCTAAAGATGCAATTATTGGATTGGAAGCAATACAGGAGGCAAGCAATCCAATACTAATATAAACCATACTCATAAGCAATAAGCCCACGTATCCCAATAAAATTGCGGAATGATCTACCGGACCAATTGCCCATAAAGTGAAATAATAAATTACTGTCGGAGCCAGTGCTATTGCAATTAACAGTAAAGTGGACAAAAATTTACCAAAAATTAATTGCCAATCGCTTACAGGTTTAGTAAGAAGGAGCTCAAGTGTTCCTGCCTTTAATTCCCCGGCAATTGAACGCATAGTAAGAGCCGGAATAAAAATAAATAAACTCCAGTATGCAACTGTAAAAAATGTATTGAGATTAGCTTGCCCTACAAAAAAGACATCTGCCCCGTAAATCCAGGTAAAAAAACCACTAAATCCTAAAAAAATAACGATTAATACATAAGCCGTTAATGAATCAAAAAAAGTGCTTAGCTCTCGGCTGGCAATGTGTAAAATTTGTTTCATAAAAATCTAATGAAGGGTTAATATCCGAAATATATCCTCCAGTTTTTTTTCTGTAGGGGTCAGCTCAGTAATGTAATAATTATTTCGAACACAAGTATCAAATATAGATTTAACTGATGTTGTATTGGGCAAAGACTGGATCTCAAACAATTGTTTATCAACATCAATAATATCAATAGAATCAATCGTTTCGATCTCAAATAAGGATTCAAAGATATGATCGATATTACCTCCTTGTACTCCCAATTTTAAAATCTCATTTCCCTGGGCTTGCTTCCTTAATTCTGCAGCGGTTCCGTCCACTACAATTCTACCATTATTAATAATTAAAATACGATCGCAGGTAGCTTCAACCTCGGCTAAAATATGAGAGCTTAAGATAACCGTTTTTTCCTTTCCAATACGCTTAATAAGCTCCCGAATCTCAACAATCTGATTTGGATCAAGCCCTGTTGTTGGCTCATCAAGAATTAAGATATCCGGATCATGTATTAATGCCTGAGCCAATCCAACTCTTTGCTGATAACCTTTAGAAAGCTCACCAATTAATTTGTGTTTTTCCCCCTCTAAACCACAAGTCCGAATCATATCCAATATCCTTTCGGGAATAAGATATTTTGGTATCCCATGAATTTTCGCAACAAATTCCAAAAAATCAATGATGTTCATTTCCTGATACAATGGATTATTTTCGGCCAGATATCCAATATTTTTCTTAATGATTTCGGGATGATCATGAATAGAGTAACCACCAACCAATATGTCTCCTTCTTCAGGTTTAATAAAACATGCCATTGCTTTCATGGTAGTGGTTTTTCCTGCTCCGTTAGGACCCAAAAAACCCAAAACCTCTCCTGCTTTCACACGAAAAGATACATTATCAACAGCCTTTTGAGGGCCATATCTTTTGGTAAGATGTTCAACAACAATATCCATATACGAAAAATCTAATTGTATCTAACAAATTTAGAAAAAAGGCCATCTATCCAACTGAACTGTTAGCATTTTAACAATTATTAACAGTAAATAATCAGATGTGATGGCAGCCCTCTCTATCATATACTTAAAATAAGTATTTTTGCAAGCTAAATGTACAATGTAACTATGATTAAAGCAGTAATTTTTGATATGGATGGTCTTCTGATAAATTCAGAACCATTCTGGCAAGAGAGTGAAACAAAAGTATTCTCTTCACTTGGACTGGATGTTAACAATAAAATGTTTGAACAGTTCATGGGAAAAAGAATAGACGAGGTAGTTGAAGTCATGTATAAAATGACGCCCTGGAATCATGTTTCGAAAGAGAAAGTTACCGAAGATATTGTTGAAAACGTTATTCGTTTGGTCTTGGAAAAAGGAGCTTGTTTGGATGGTGTGAATAAGACTCTGGAGAATTTACAACAGGCTTCCTTTAAAATTGGGCTTGCCTCATCCTCAAAAATGAAAATTATTTCAGCTGTTTTAGAAAAACTACAACTTCAGGATTATTTCGAAGTAGTTCATTCTGCCGAATTTGAAAAGTATGGAAAACCACATCCGCAGGTTTTTATAACAACAGCGGAATTACTCGGAATTCACCCTTCGGAATGTGTCGTTTTCGAGGATTCTTTAAATGGTGTAATCTCCGCTCTTGCGGCTGGCATGAAATGTATTGCTGTTCCTGAGAAAGATGCCTTTAATCTTGATAAATTTATCATCGCAAATAAAGTTCTTGGTAGTTTAAATGATTTTGAGATTCCTCAACTTACAGATTTATAATTGGATCAAGAATTGTGGTAAAGTCACCTAATTCCAAATTACCAGAGACCATTTTATACTGCGACTTTTCATAAAAAGGCATTCTGATCTTCAAATGCCTCTTTATGTAGTCCAGTAATTCATCCTGCGAGAAATTTTTCACCAAAGGACGCTCAGTATCAGAGTTCGTAATTCGCTCACGAAGCAATGAAGGACTGCATTCGATAAACAAAGTAACTCCCAAGCGATTCATCTCCTCCATGTTGTTATTAAAACATGGAGCTCCGCCTCCGGTGGCTACAATAATATTTTCCGTATTGGAAATCGATTTCAAAGCATCATGCTCCCGTTGCCGGAAACCAGACTCTCCAAATTTTTCGAAAATTTTCGGGATCGTTAAATTCTCTCTCTCTTCAATTAAAGTATCAAGATCAACAAAACGAACCCCATAATGGGCTGCAATAATCTTACCCCAGCGCGATTTACCACACCCCATATATCCAATCAAAAAAATCTTCATTACAAAATATTAAATAAATGAGGAATCAGAATTCGCTAAAAAAGAAAATTAATCCTGACCATCCCCGCTAGGATCAACATTATCAATCTCAACACCTTCAACATTTTCATCCTCATCTTCGCGTGGCAGAGGCTCAATTTCTTTGATTTCAGATACTTCGTAAATCGATAATCTTTTTCCCCTTGCTTTGTATGATTTTACACCAATAAACTCATTTCCATCTACAATTTCATTAGGCCGATCTGCATTTTTACCTCCATATGAAATTTCAAACCTTGGATATTGCTCATCAGTCAAGCATACCAGTCTGTTGGCAGGATTTTCACCTAAGAAACTTACCTCTTTGCCATTTCCTTCCATGGTAAAGCGTTTTAGGTAGTAATAATCCTGATCGGCATCAAAAAAGACAGCAGACCAAATTTTTTCATCATCGTATTTTTCAATAATACTGATATTATCGGGATAGTGATTGCTTAAATCGAAGCTTGTAAAATGAAATGATGATGCTCTTGTTACAACAAGAATTTTGTCATCTCCTGTAAATTCACCAATAAAATCGCCTCTTTGGTCCGTATTTATACGCAAAACATCTGGATCAAACCAAATTTTTCGTCCACCCAAAGTGGAAACTCCTTCTTGTTTCAGAGTGATCTTATGGACATCATTTCTGGATAATATATTCCCCATTGAAGCACGTCCTTTAACAGCCAATTCAGCAAAATCAAATTCAAAAACTGTTTTTTTCAAACGAGCCTTTGGCTTTAAAACAACACGAATAACTTCAGCCTCACCGTTTGGATTCGCACTAAAGTACAGAATTCGTGAACCATCTTTTGATTTGGTGATATCGTACTCTTTGTCACGAGTAATACTGGTGACCGAAAAACGTTTTACGTAAGAGTTTCCAGCCTTGCCATCCCGATAAGCTACATTATAAATCGTTCTCTTATCATTCTTTCTGAATACCGCTATGTGCAACAGGTTCTTTCCAACAAAACACTTATCAGCAACTTTAGTCACAAAATAAGTACCGTCTTTTCTAATCACAATAATGTCATCAATATCAGAGCAATCGCAGATATACTCATCCTTTTTGAGACCTGTTCCAATAAAGCCTTCCTCTCTGTTAACGTATAATTTTTCGTTGGCAACCACTACTTTGGTTGCTACAATATTTTCGAAACTTCTAATTTCAGTTTTTCTTTCACGTCCTATTCCATATTTCTTCTTTATGGATTTATAGTACCTGATTGTGAAAGGAATAATATTCGCCAAATGAACCTCAATTTCTGCAATCTCATCTTCAATAGATTGAATAAAATCCTTGGCTTTATTGATATCGAATTTAGAAATTCTTTTAATTTTAATTTCAGTCAACCGCACAACATCGTCACGGGTTACGGCACGCATTAATGTTGCCGTAAAAGGTTTTAAGCCAGTATCGATGGTTTGGATAACCTCTTCCCATGTTTCACACTCCTCAATATCCCGATAGATTCTGTTTTCGATAAAAATTCGCTCCAAAGAAGCATAATGCCATGATTCTTCAAGTTCATTTTTTCGTATTTCAAGCTCCAGCTTCAGTAAAGCAACCGTATTATCGGCAGCGCGCCTTAAAATTTCAGCAATTCCAATAAATTTCGGTTTATCATTCTCTACAATACATGCATTGGGAGAAATAGAAATTTCACAATCCGTAAAAGCATAAAGAGCATCAATGGTATTATCAGAAGAAATACCATTGGCCAAATGAATCTGAATTTCAACAAATTCAGCCGTATTGTCGTCAATCTTTTTGATCTTGATTTTTCCTTTATCATTTGCTTTGATAATGGATTCAATTACGCTTGATGTTGTTTTTCCAAATGGAATTTCAGTGATTTTAAGAGTTCGGTTATCGAACTTTTCAATTCGAGCTCTCACTTTCACAGCACCACCACGCAAACCATCGTTGTAACGGCTTACTTCAACCATCCCTGCGGTAGGAAAATCGGGATAGAGTTCAAACTCCTCACCACTTAGGTAGGACACACAAGCATCAATTAATTCGTTGAAGTTATGCGGCAATATTTTGGATGCCAGTCCAACCGCAATACCTTCTACACCTTGCGCCAATAATAGTGGAAATTTTACCGGAAGCGTTATTGGTTCTTTGTTACGCCCATCGTAAGATTGTTTCCAATTGGTTGTTTTTGGATTAAAAAGAACCTCAAGAGCAAATTTAGATAAACGTGCTTCAATATATCTTGGTGCAGCAGCAGAATCACCGGTGAGAATATTTCCCCAGTTTCCCTGCATGTCAATCAACAAATCTTTTTGTCCCAGCTGAACCAAAGCATCCCCAATCGAAGCATCTCCGTGAGGATGATACTGCATGGTGTTACCAATAATATTGGCCACCTTATTGTATCGTCCGTCATCCAACTGCTTCATGGCATGCAAAATTCTTCGCTGAACAGGCTTTAACCCATCATTTATATAGGGTACAGCTCGTTCTAAAATCACATAGGATGCATAATCCAGAAACCAATTTTGATACATCCCGGAAAGATATGTCACATTCCTCATTGTTTCGGAGTGCGCGCCATTCACATCATTATCCATTTCCTCTGGGATTTCCATACCATTTGTCTCGTCGTTACTCATAGAGGTATTTGGGTTTATTTAGTTCTAAAAAATAGATTGATGAAATTTGCTTAAAGCTCATCTCTTTCAATATGAAGATTACCGATGATAAATTCTTGTCTTAAAGGAGTATTTTTCCCCATGTAGAATTCCAACATGTCCGGAACAGAATCATCTTTCTTCATTACAACAGGATCAAGCCTGATATCTTTACCTATAAAGTGTTTAAATTCACTTGGTGAGATTTCACCTAAACCTTTAAATCGGGTTATTTCAGGGTTAGCTCCTACACTTTTCATTGCCTTCACCCTCTCCTCTTCGGAGTAACAATAGTGAGTTGTTTTCTTATTCCGGACCCGAAACAGCGGTGTTTGTAAAATATACAAATGTCCGCTTCTAACAACATCAGGAAAGAATTGTAAAAAGAAAGTAATTAATAGCAAGCGAATATGCATCCCATCCACATCGGCATCAGTTGCAATAATCACATTGTTATAACGTAAACCTTCCAACCCATCCTCAATGTTTAATGCCGCCTGCAACAGATTAAACTCTTCATTCTCGTAAACAATCTTTTTCGTTAACCCATATGTATTCAAAGGTTTCCCTTTTAAACTAAAAACTGCCTGAGTGTTTACATCGCGAGATTTGGTAATTGATCCGCTGGCGGAATCTCCCTCGGTAATAAAGAGAGAAGCTTCTGATTTTTGTTCGTGCTTTGTATCGAAATGAACCCGACAATCACGTAATTTTTTATTGTGTAAACTAGCTGTTTTTGCTCGTTCTTTGGCAATTTTTTTAATGCCGGAAATGGCCTTTCTTTCCTTTTCTGACTCAATAATTTTCTGGAGAATAGCCTCGGCTACAATTGGGTTTTTATGCAGATAATTATCCAAATTAGAAGTCACGAAATCCATTATAAAATTCCGAACGGATGGCCCCTCGGGTCCAATATCTTTAGACCCCAATTTTGTTTTCGTTTGTGATTCAAAAACCGGTTCCTGTACTTTAATACTAATTGCAGATATAATAGAAGTCCTGATATCTGATGTGTCAAAATCTTTTTTAAAGAAATCCCGAATCCCTTTCACCAAGGCCTCTCGAAATGCAGCAAGGTGAGTTCCCCCTTGCGTTGTATGCTGTCCGTTTACAAAAGAATAGTACTCTTCACCATACTGTCTGCCATGGGTCATAGCAACTTCGATATCCTCACCTTTCAAATGGATAATATCATATAATCCTTCCGAATTCATATTCTCATTCAAAAGATCAAGCAATCCATTTTTCGAAAAGAATCTTTGACCATTAAAGTAAATAGACAGGCCTGCGTTTAGATAAACGTAGTTTTTAAGCAGTGTTTCAATATATTCCGAAATAAACCGATAATTTAAAAACAACTCCTCGTCAGGATGAAAAACGATTCTCACACCATTTTTTTCCTCGGTAGGCTGAATTTCATTTTCCTCAACAAGAACACCTCTTGAGAAAATAGCTTTCTTAACCTCTCCTTCGCGAAAAGATTCAATAATGAACTGATCGGACAAAGCATTTACGGCCTTTATCCCCACTCCATTAAGACCTACGGATTTTTTAAATACTTCAGAATCATATTTTGCTCCCGTGTTCATTTTAGAAGTTACATCAATTAACTTCCCCAAGGGAATACCCCGGCCAAAATCACGAACCGTTACGTTCCTGTCTGTAATACTAACATCAATTGATTTGCCCACTCCCATAGCAAACTCATCAATTGAATTATCAATTACTTCTTTCAATAAAATATAAATACCGTCATCATGAGAAGATCCATCGCCAAGTTTCCCGATATACATACCTGGGCGTTTGCGAATGTGTTCTTTCCAATCTAATGTACGGATTGAGTCTTCAGAATATTTTGCAGTCATGAAAAATCGCGTTTTTACAAATATAGTTAAAAGAACCATTCGTTAGGAAGTAGTTTATCAACAGCCTGTTGAAATGCGCTTACTTAAAGCAATATTCCGGAAATAAAGCCATTCCTATTTCCCTAAAAATCAACGAAAAAAGATATTACAACACTCAGTAATTCAGAACAAACACAAATAAAATTCAATCTAAAAACTTAATTGTATTGACTATTGCTTTTTTTAAGTTTTACTAAATCAAAAAAAAGAAAGACAAAGAAATAAAGAAAATAAACAATGGTAGAATCGAAAAAAAGGCAAAATTCCTGATGTAAAAAAAGCTTCTTTCTCATCAGTAAATGGAGAAAGAAGCCGTAAAATATTTTAATGCTATTAAAGCTTACTCATTAATAGCTTTCCAAAGCATATCTTTTAGTTCGGCAAGTCCTTTTTGAGCCACTGAAGAAATAAAAACATGTGGTATTTCAGGTAAATCCTGTTCCATCTCATCAATCAACTCCTGATCCAACATATCCGATTTTGTAATTGCCAGTAATCGTTGTTTGTCGAGAAGTTCCGGATTAAACTGTTTTAGTTCGTTCAACAGAATTTTGTATTCATTATGAATATCATCGCTATCGGCAGCTACCATGAACAGAAGAACCGAATTTCGCTCAATGTGTCGTAAAAACCGCAAACCTAATCCACGCCCTTCGTGTGCACCTTCGATAATACCAGGAATATCTGCCATTACAAAGGAACGATTATCACGGTATGACACAATCCCTAAATTAGGAACCAATGTGGTAAAAGGATAATCTGCAATTTTTGGCTTAGCTGCAGATACTACAGAAAGTAAAGTAGATTTACCTACACTGGGAAAACCAACTAAACCAACATCTGCTAGAACCTTTAATTCTAGTATTACCGGTCGTTCTACTCTTTCTTCTCCGCTTTGAGCATAACGAGGTGTTTGATTTGTTGAAGATCTGAAATTCCAGTTCCCCAGACCTCCACGACCACCTTTCACTAAGATTTTCTCTTCACCATCTTCGGTTACATCAAAAATAACTTCACCAGTTTCAGCATCACGGGCAACTGTACCCAATGGCACCTCAATCACCTTGTCTTCTCCTTCTTTACCCGTACTTCGGCTCTGACTTCCATCGCCTCCATCACCAGAAAAGACATGGCGACTATACTTTAAGTGCACCAAAGTCCAAAGTTGTTTATTTGCACGTATGATAACATGTCCTCCCCTGCCACCATCACCACCATCCGGTCCACCGGTCATTGTCAACTTATCCCTGAAAAGGTGAGTTGACCCGGCACCTCCGGCACCTGAACGACAAAATATTTTTACGTAATCAACAAAATTAGACCCAGCCATAATATTATATTTTTAATCTATTGTACTTCAACAGGAACCAATTGTCCCGTTAAACATTTTTCCAGCAATAAGCTAATTCGTTCAAGTACATCATTTAATGATCCTTTTGCATCGAGAGAGTGATACACACCCTTTTCTTTATATCGCTTTGCAATTGGAGCAGTAACATCTTCATAAATCCGAAGACGTTTTTCAATTACTTCTCTTCCACCATCATCCGGTCGGCCGGAAGATTCGCCTCTTTTTAAAAGTCGTTGAATTAATTCTTCTTCTTCCACTTTTAATTCAATAACTATATCAACAACACTGTTCCGTTTGGCTAACATTCCGTCAAACACATCAATCTGACCTTCATGACGTGGCATTCCATCATACACAAACCCCTTTGCTTCGGTATTACTGTCTAAAAACTTCTCAACAATTCGATAGGCTAATTTATCCGGAAAAAAATTTCCTCCATCAATCAATCTTTTTGCTTCTAATCCTTCGGGTGTTGCCAGCTTAATTTCTTCTCTGCATACATCACCTGTAGAAAGGTGAATCAACCCATATTTTTCCTGAAGCAACTTAGACTGAGTTCCTTTTCCCGAACCAGGAGGTCCAAACAAAACAATGTTCAACATTTACTTTTCAATTACAGTATATACATCCGGAAGGTTTCTACCCATTCCATCGTAATCCAAACCTCTTCCAACAATAAAATCATTTGGTATTTCCATACCTACGTAATTTAATTTCACATCACGAATCAAAGCATCCGGTTTAAACAACATGGTTGCAATCAAAACTTCTTTGGCTTCGTAATCTTTAATCTGTTCCAGTGTATTTGTGATCGTAATTCCTGTATCAACAATATCTTCCAACAATACAACGGTTCTGTCTTTTAAATCTTCCGTAAAACCCATTAATTTTTTCACCTTACCAGTTGTTCCCATTCCGTCGTATGAGGACAATCTCATAAATGTAATCTGAGCATTTTCAACAGTTATCTGCTTCATCAAATCTGATGCGAACATGAAAGAACCATTTAAAATACAAATAAATAACGGATTTGTCCCAGCAAGATCCTTATTCATTTTTTCAGCCATTTTAGCAATTACATTGTCAATATCCTCAGAAGGAATAGACACTCTAAATTCTCGATCCAGAAGTTTTACAGTTTTCATTGATTCAATTTTTGTCTTAGTTGTCCGATTTCCCCCAACAAGGTTTCCCTTGAAATATCGGGCGTTTAAGGCAATGCCCTAAAATATCGTAAAATAAATATGTCTCACTCTAAAAAAACAGAAATAAAAAATGTTTCAATTCCACAGTGTTACATACATATTTTTTTTTCAATTTTACGCTTGAAAAAATAGTCAGCGATGCAAGCAACATTGGAATTAAAACAATTCCTTAATTTTTGTTGCAAAAGTACAATTTTTTGTCATTTTATTTACCAAATCCACGAATAAAACCATATGAAAGCAAAAGTAAGTATCATAATGGGAAGTACATCTGACCTTCCGGTTATGGAAAAAGCCGCCAAAGTCTTAAACGACTTCAAAATCCCTTTCGAGATTCATGCATTATCTGCTCACAGAACACCTGAAGAAGTTGAGATATTTGCCAAAGGAGCATTCGACCGTGGAATAAAAGCCATTATTGCCGGAGCCGGAATGGCAGCGCATCTGCCTGGTGTAATTGCCGCAATGACACCTGTGCCGGTAATTGGAGTGCCAATCAACGCATCCTTAGATGGTATGGATGCACTTTTAAGTATTGCTCAAATGCCTCCGGGAATTCCTGTTGCAACAGTTGGTATTAACGGTGCTATGAATGCAGGCATCCTTGCCGGGCAAATGCTTGCCATTGGAGACAGTGAATTACAAAAAGAAGTTATCGCGTTTAAAGAAAGTCTTAAAGAAAAGATCGTTAAAGCGAACGAAGAATTGTCTTCTATCAAATACGAATTCAAGACCAACTAGGAAACAAAATAAAATTCACCAACACAAAACCACAAAACATAATTCTGTTTTGTGGTTTTTTTTATTATATTTATCACCGATGTAATTCTGATTAACATTTAAACGATGTAATTCTGTTTACAACAAACAACCAAAGCTTATAAGATAACACAATCACAATTTTCAACAATAATATTATTTCATAGATTCAAGGGTATCAATACATTAAAATCCTCTCGGAACAGATAATAATCATAAGAGGAAAGGTGTTCATTTATTCTTTCTATGACTTGGACAATAATCTCAGGATGAAAAAAACATATCTGCTTCTTCTTCTTTTACTCCCAATTCATTTATTCGCATCAAATGAAAATCATTTAGCTGGTGCCCGCTCGCATGCAATGGGAAATTCAAGTGTAGCATTATTAGATATTTGGGCTGGCTTCCACAACCAGGCAATATTGGCAAAATTGGATGAAAAATCTTTTGGAGCGTACTACGAAAATCGGTTTGATGTAGAAGAATTAAGCACTAAAGCATTTCATTTTAACTATCCGACTCAACAGGGAACTTTCAGCATGACTTATACTCAATTTGGTTTTAATCTATATAAAGAAACCAAAATTGGTATCGCTTATTCCCGTGCTCTAGGGAAACACTTTTGGGCAGGATTGCAATTTGATCAAATCCGACAAGAATTGAATCAATCCTACGGATCACAGAGCAAATACACATTCGAAGCTGGAATTCTCGCAGAAATATTTCCTGATATTCATTTAGGCTTTCATATTTTCAACCCAAGTCAAACAAATTTCACCACTGCAGATTATGAAGATAAAATTCCCTGCATAGCAAGATTTGGTCTTTCATGGAAGTTGTCCGATCAAACGATTATCACCTCTGAAATTGAAAAGGATTTGGATCATGACATGAGAAGCAAATTTGGCATTGAATACGGAATAACCGAAAAAATATCCCTACGCGCCGGAGTTTACAATCATCCGAATTCAATCAGCATGGGAATGGGATTTTCTTTTAAAATTGTGAAAGCCAACATTTCCTTTTCCCGGCATCCGGTATTGGGTTATACTCCTTCGGCTGATATCAATATAACCTTTTAGTTTGTGCGCATGAATTCTTCAAAACATTTAATAATACTCTTGTGTTTATTCAGTTACGCACTGATAACCAAATCACAAAACACAGCATCACAAAATGATTTGATTGAAAATTTAATTGAATCAATTGCAGAACAAAGTGAAGAAAATTTGGACTACTCGAATCTGCTAGACGAATTAAACATCCTTTTAATTGATCCAATAAATCTAAATAGTGCGAATGAAAGTGATCTGAACAAGCTGCTTATTCTCAATAAAAATCAAATCAATAATTTTATAAAATACAGAGAAAGTACCGGACAAATATTTAGTCTTTATGAATTACAGCTAATACCTGGATTTTCATCGGAAATTATTCGAACCATTTCTCCTTTTGTTAGTCTAAAACAAATGGTGCAGGATACTCTCAGCAAAAGAAAAAAAGCAAAGCACATTCTACTTTTAAAATCAGAAAGAACAATTGAAGAAGAGAAAGGCTACGCAATTGAGAACGCAAATTCAAGATATCTTGGAAATCCATGGAAATATTATACACGCTACCAATATGTATCTCCTAAAAAAAATATCTCTTTTGGTTTTACCTCCGAAAAAGACAAAGGAGAGCCGTTTTTTGAAGAAGAAAATAAGAATGGTTTCGATTTCTACTCAGCTTTCATTCAATACAATTCCGAAGGAATTTTAAAGCAAGTAAATCTGGGTGATTATCAGATCAAATTTGGACAAGGACTGAGCGTTTGGTCTGGATTGGGAGGTGGAAAATCCTCTTTAACAACTCATAACGCATGTAAATCTCAAGGGATTAAAAGCTATAAATCTACTGATGAAAACCAGTTCCACCGTGGTATATCAGTACTATTAGAACCTCTTAAAAATGTAAATTTTGCACTGTTCACCTCCTACAAAAAGAAAGACGGAACTCTTCAATCTGATTCCACTGCATCTTTCATATCAAGCATTGTAAACACAGGTTTTCATAGAAACGTTACCGAATTTGATAAAAAACACAAATTGAAAGAAATGATTTTTGGCTCCTACTTATCAGCCAATCTGAAAAAGATAGAACTGGGAATATCATTTCTGCAATCTAAATATACACCTGAAATAAAAGGAACTGATGCCACTTACAATCTTTACGGTTTTAAGGGAAGTGGCAACCGTAATATTAGTCTTTACTACGAAACACAATTTCGATCGATACACTTATTTGGAGAAATAGCGCAAAGCAAATCCGGAGGCAGAGCACTTTTGCAAGGAGCAAATATACAAGCTCATCCACAACTTAACTTCGAGCTGATCTACCGAAAATACGATCCGGATTATCATGGATTATTCTCGAATGCATTTGCAGAACAAAGTAAAACTCAAAACGAAGAAGGGGTTTACATAGGCGTAGAATTTCATCCTTATCCAAAATGGACGTTAAAAGCTTATTACGATCAATTCGAATTTCCCTGGCTAAGATATTCAGCCAACTCGCCCAGTGAAGGACATGAATATTTCTCACAACTTGAATTTACTCCCAACAATTCGGTTTCGGTTTATTTTAGGTACAAGCAGGAGAGCAAACCAGAAAACAACAGTTCAAGCGTTATTAAAAGTCTGGTTATCCAGAAGAAAAATCAATACCGTCTTCATTTATCGGCAAAACTGAATGAAAATTGGGAAATACGAAACCGAATTGAAATTGCTCAATATCAAAAGGATAATGTAAGTGAGAGTGGTTATCTGGTTTATCAGGATTTAATCTATCACTTTACCAACAAACCAATTTCCCTAAATTTTCGTTACGCTTTATTCGACACAGATTCTTTTAATTCAAGAATTTACGCGTATGAAAATGATATTCTTTATGCCTACTCCGTGCCCGCCTACTATCTGAAAGGAAATCGTTTTTATTTCAATTGTAACTGGGAGCTAAACAGGCATCTTAAATTATACGCGAGATATTCTCAAACAAAATATTCCAACCAAACAAGCATAGGCTCCGGGAACTCAGAAATAAGTGGTAACACAAAATCTGAAATCAAATTACTGCTCAAATTTCGTTTTTAATACCGATAATTAAATGAATCTAGCGCCAAGTTCGTTACACTCCTTCGCTTTGTTCATTTATACATCGGCAATAATTTCGGAATTAAAGAATCCTTTCTTACTTTCGAAACCGAAATTCAATAAGCATGAAAAAAATAATCAATCCTTATATGGAAACCGAAAATGGAAACTGCTTTGGTTGCTCCAAAAAAAACGAGCAAGGTTTGCAAATGGAATTCTTCGAAGATGACGATTTTATTGTCTCTCACTAGAATCCGAAAGCTCATTTATCGGGTTTCAAAAATGTATTACACGGAGGAGTTCAGACTGCCATTCTTGATGAAATTGCTTGCTGGGTAGTATTTGTAAAATGCCAAACCAGTGGAGTAACCACAGCCTTAAATGCAAGATTCAGAAGCTCTGCTTTTACAGATAAAGGATTGCTGACAGTGCGGGCTCAATTAATTTCTCAAGAAAAGAAATTTGCGAACATTCATGCCGAAATATTGGATGAAAATGGAAAAGTTTGCTCTGAAGCCGAGGTACAGTATATGATATTTCCTACTGAGATGGCAAAGAAAAAGTTTGGGTATCCAGGAATCGAAGCATTCTATGAGTAAAATTACACCAGATTAAGATCTTCTTTGTATCTCTTCCATCGTTTTTCTTCCATTTCCATAAAACGGCCGAATTTATAAGGTGGATTTATTGAAATATCCATCTTCTCGTTGGTAAACGGATGATAAAACTGAAGCCCTGTAGCGCATAAAAACAATCCCTTTTTACGCAAAATCTCACCTTCACTTCCATATAATTTATCGCCCAAAATTGGAGTTCCCATTCCTGCCATGTGAATTCTCAACTGATGAGTCCTTCCTGTTTTAGGAAATAAATCGACCATGTTCAAGGTTTGATTTCGAATAGAATTATTTCTTCGAATGACCTGAAATGAACTTACAGCATCCTTACCATCAACAGGCATATCAACCATCCCTTTATCAGGCAAACTACCTATTACAACTGCCGTATATCGCTTACTAACAATTCTTTTCTCAAACTGAACTCCCAACGCGCCAATTGCCTGAGATGTTTTCGCAATCAGCAACAAACCACAGGTTGGATTATCCAAACGATGAACAGGACGAAAAACACGCAAGACATCCTTGCACGATGATAATTTCAAATTAAAAGGCAAAGTATTCTGAACAGTACGAAACAGATTTCCACTTACCGAAATTCCTGCTGGTTTATTGATCACAGCAATATGCTCATCTTCGTAAATTACTTCCAGTTGCAGCTCATATACTTTTGCCGGTGGCAATTCCAAATCACACATTTCAATTCGTTGCCCTGATTCTACCCATAAACCAGTTTTTGCAACAACACCATCCACAAAGACCATCCCCTTCTTTATCGCCTTTTTCATCCCCTGATGAGATGAAATTGAAACAAAAACAGAAGGAGCATAATCCTGCAAACGAATATCTCCTATGCCCTCCGGAACAATATGCGTTTCGATTACTTTCATAATATTTTAGTTTAAGTTTCTATCCCTGAAAGATAAAACAAAATCAGGACAGTATTTGCCTTAGATCGACACCCGATAAAAAATTGTCATTATTCTGTAATAACACACTTCAAATATCTAATCTTCTTTCACTTAAATATGTAATTTTAATTCTTAACAAATTAAAACAATAATATTATTTCCTCCTGCAAACCTTTGTTTCTGACAAATGTCAGTTTTTTAATGGGCAGACAAAAAAGTTTTTAATTTTGAAATTTAAAAATTTTACTACTTTTGCGCCTTATTATAAAGGCATCATCTGGGAAACTGGTAGTTTCCAGTAAAAAACGATTGTTTTTTAACTGGCCAAAAAACAAAAGGATGAAAAAGACAAATGCTGCCCGCATTTTAGATCGGGCAAAAATTGAATACGAAATTATCGATTACGATGTGGATCCAATAGAATTGGGAGCCGAACGCGTAGCCGAAAAAACAGGTCAGCATATTCAATTTATCTTCAAAACACTTGTCCTTACCGGAGATAAAACAGGCACAACTGTCGCTTGCATTCCCGGAGCCTCCGAACTTGATCTTAAAGCATTCGCAACTCTTAGCGGCAATAAAAAATGTGCAATGGTTCCCGTGAAAAATATTCAGGAACTTACTGGCTATATTCGTGGTGGCTGTTCTCCGCTGGGAATGAAAAAAGATTACCCTATCTTTATGGATATGAGTGCTCTTAAGCTTGATTATATTTTAATTAGTGCTGGTATCAGAGGCAAACAGCTAAAGCTAAATCCACATGATCTGCTAAAAGTATCAGGTGCAGCAACCGGAGCAATAGCTACCTTAAAATCCCAAACTAAATGATAAAAAGTAAAGCAATTATTTGGGATTACAACGGAACACTTTTGGATGATCTGTCAATAGGACTTAAGAGTATCAACCAAATGCTGATAAAGAGGGAGCTTCCTATATTAAGCACGGAAAGCTATAGAGACGTTTTTACTTTTCCGGTAAAAAAATATTACGAATCTGTTGGATTCAATTTTGAAAAAGAAGATTGGGATCTTACAGCAAAAGAATTTATCTCTAATTACAGATCCTTATTACCCGAATCAAGTATATTTCCTGAAGCCATTCAGCTTCTTTCCCATTTTTCGTCCTTAGGTAAAAAACAATTTATCCTGTCGGCAATGGAACAGAACATGCTGAACGCTTCGGTTGCAAGTGTAAATATCGGCAATTTTTTCTCCGAAATTTCCGGTATTGATAACATTTATGCCAGTTCGAAAATTGCAAATGGAATTAAAATGATTGAAAGTCATCAGCTTACTCCGAAAGATGTTTGCCTGTTTGGAGACACTACTCACGACTACGAAGTTGCTCAGGAATTAGGCTGTAATTGCATATTAATTGCTGCAGGTCATCAATCAATCAAGAAATTAAAAGAGACCGGTTGCCCTATTGTGGTCAATCATCTTAACGATATTATAAAGAATTAAAACAACCATTTTTAGTAACTACTATTTTTAAACCTAAACAATCATTTTAAGATGAAAAAATTACTTGTAATCTTCGCTGTTCTGGCTTCTTTCGCAGTTAATGCGCAAAACTTTCAGTTGCACCGCGATTTCGACAGAGATCAATTTACTTCTACTTTCGAAATGTTTAAAATAGACAAATGGGGTAACACTTTTACTTTCGTAGATTTTGATTACAATTCAGAAAACGGAATCAACCAAGGTTATTTTGAGATTGCCCGTGTCTTAAAAACAGAAAAAATGCCTATTGGTATCCATATTGAATTCAATGGTGGTGTTGGAAATGCCACAAACTTCGGATACACCATTACAAATGCCTGGATTTATGGTTTAAACTATTCCAAAGGAAATGCAAAATGTGGGTTTTCGGCTTATGCAGGTTACAAATCTTTTAAAAATGCCGGCAAAGGTAATTTTCAGGTAACAGGAACTTGGTATGCGAACCTGTTTAAAAATAAAGTAACACTATCTGGTTTTGCTGATCTTTGGTCAGAAAATGGAGACAATGAAGCGATTGCCTCAGGTATTGTTTCAGACAAACTGGTTTTCTTAACTGAACCACAATTTTGGTATAATGCCACAGAAAACATCTCTCTTGGTGGAGAAATTGAAATCTCTAACAATTTTGCTGGTGACGATTTTAAAGTTCGCCCTACTTTAGCTGTAAAATGGAATTTCTAATCGAAAAACTAATTATAAACAACCATGTTAGATAAATTTTTTAATATCACCGGGCAAGGTTCAAACTTGAAGACAGAAATTGTCGCCGGTTTAACCACTTTTGCCACTATGGCCTATATTTTGGCTGTAAATCCATACTTTCTCTCCGTTGCAGGGATGGATTATGGTGCTGTAATGACTGCAACTGCATTATCAGCAGTTATTGCTACATTAGTTATGGCATTGGTTGCTAAACTTCCTTTTGCTTTGGCTCCGGGAATGGGACTAAATGCCTTTTTCGCATTCACCGTATGTGGTGTAATGGGATGCAGCTGGCAGTTAGCTCTTACTGCAGTATTTGCTGAAGGTATCATCTTTCTTTTGCTTACGTTCTTTAACGTTCGCGAAGCCATTATCAACTCAATTCCTACCAATATTAAACATGCTATTTCTGTAGGTATTGGTCTGTTTATTGCTTTTATCGGATTAGCTCATAAAGATGTTGCAATTATTGTTCAGGGACAAGGAGTTCCTGTTCACTTAGGAAACCTTCATTCTGCAGGGGCATTGCTTTGTATCTTAGGCATCATTGTTATTGGTGTACTTTTGGTTCGCAATGTAAAAGGTGCAATCTTAATTGGACTTCTTGCAGTAACTGTTGTTGGATTGATTCCAGGATTAGATGTTACCAGTCTTCCTAAAGATGGTGGTTTAGTTAGTCTTCCTCCATCATTAGAACCTATTTTCTTTAAGTTTGTCGGATTTGAAGAAATTCTATCCTGGAAATTTGTTTCGATTCTATTCGTTTTCCTTTTTGTAGATATGTTCGACACTGTTGGAACTCTTGTTGGTGTATCTTCAAAAGCAAATCTTTTGGATTCAGAAGGAAGAGTACCACGTGTTAAGCAAGCTCTTTTTGCTGATGCTATTGGTACTACTGTAGGTGCGGTATTGGGAACATCAACTGTAACAACTTACGTTGAAAGTGCTGCGGGTGTAGCCGAAGGCGGAAAAACAGGTATGACCTCATTGGTTGTAGCATTCATGTTCTTTCTGGCCTTATTCTTCACGCCGCTTTTCACAATGATTCCTGCAGCTGCAAGTTCATCAGTTCTTGTAATCATCGGTATTTTCATGATGAGCCCAATCACCAAAATTAACTTTGATGATTACTCAGAATTCATTCCTGCTTTCCTTACCATGATTATGATGCCTCTTGCATACAGCATCGCAGAAGGTATTGCATTCGGTATGCTTTCCTATGTAATTTTAAAAGTACTAACTGGTCGTTACAAGGAACTAAACATTGCAATGATTTGTATTTCCTTTTTATTTGTACTGAAATACATTTATAATATTGGTGAGTAATTGCCTCTTCCCAAAATATTTACAATCCCTCATACAGTGTATGGGGGATTTTTTTATCATTTTTTTTTCAATTTCATAGAAACAAAATTATGCTCAACCACACACTAATCGCAGAATATAAGTCATTTATCACCATTTATGAATCTTTTATCAAAACTTTATTGTTTTTTATCCGTTTAAGAATACATATTGAAATAAATAAGGAAAGATATGAGAGCGAGAGGATTAATAGGTTGGGCATTTCTTATTATACCAGGAATAATTTCCTGTTCCACATCGGAAGAAGATATGAATATGGAAATTCAAATCACCAACGCGATTAATATTGAAGAAAATGCGATGGTGAACTGCATTTTAGAAGACCTTCTTTGTGAGGTGGAAAAAAATGTGATTGCAACCGATTATGGTACAAACATAAAAGACAACACCAAAAGAGATTCAATTCCAGTCATTAAAGTAAGTGGTGACGACGAACCTCAAACATCCACAAAAACAATAAGTATCAACTATGGATTAAGTAATCATACCGATCATTTAGGAAGATTAAAGCGTGGACAAATACACAACGAAATTTCAGGGAGATACATGACGAGTCAGACTCTTCAATCTATTCATTTCGAAGAATTTTGTATTAATGATCTAAAAATAGAAGGTCGTATTGAAATTACATCGAATGGATTCAACGAATTTGATCAGCTAAGCTTTACCATTTTATACGACAGTATTGTTTTCACCTCTTCAAACGGATTACAATACAGTATTACAGGTACAAAAACCAAAGAATGGATTGACGGATACAGCACTCCGGAAAACCCATGGGATGATCAATTTCTGGTTTCCGGTGAATGCCATGGAATCAATTCTGAAAATAGAGAATATCATTCAAAGATATCAACACCATTGTTAATAAGTCGCTCGTGCGAGTTCATTTTATCCGGCGAAACTGAATTTCAAATAGAAAATGAAACGGTATTTTATAGTTTTGGAGATAGCATGTGCGACAACAAGGGACACTACATCCGAAAAGGCGAGACAAATAATTTTGAATTTGGAAGATATTCTTTTAGAAAAATAACCCAATAAATTTCTTGATGTATTAATATAGTATATGACAAAAAAGTCCCAACCGGGACTTTTCGTTTATATCTATTGTGAGTAAAGTATTCTTAACTAGTCCTCCTTACTTCCTTTAATTGGCTTAGAAGTATCTGGTAAAATCAGATTCAAAATAACTCCTACCAAAGAAGCAAGACCAATTCCTGCTAAGGAGAAAGTTCCATATGAAATTTGTGCTCCACCAATTCCTACGGTTAATACAATAGAAATAATCACCTGATTTCTGGTTTTTGAGAAATCTGTCTTGGCATCAATTAATGTTTTGATTCCAATACTGGCAATCAGACCAAACAACAGCAGCATAATTCCTCCCAAAACGGCTTGTGGAATTGTTTTAAGAAATGCACTCACTTTTCCGATCAAAGAAAATACTACTGCCGTAATTGCAGCAATTCTCAATACCCGCGGATCGGTAACCTTAGTTAATGCTATTGCTCCGGTTACTTCAGAATAAGTTGTATTTGGTGGTCCACCAAAAAATCCAGCGAAAGCTGTTGCAATACCATCACCAAGAAGTGTTCTGTGCAAACCAGGATCTTTTACAAATTTCTTATTCGCCACTCCTCCAATCGCATACATATCACCTACGTGTTCTATAATCGGGGCAAAAGCAACAGGAAGCATATATAATACAGCACCCCAGTTTAATTCCGGACGAACAAAATCAGGCAATGCAAACCATGCAGCATCATTAATTGACGTAAAATCAACTTTTCCTAATACAATAGAGAGAATGTAACCAACAATAATTCCCACAAAAATAGGAATCAGCTTAATCATTCCTTTGCTGTAAACAACGATAAGAACTGCCGTTAATAAAGAGACAGAGGAAATAATCCAATTTGTTTTCGCCATGTTTACGGCTACTGGAGCCAGTGAAAGACCAATAATCATGATTACAGGGCCCACCACAATAGAAGGAAATATTTTCTCGATTACACCTAAGCCCCAAACTTTGATTATTGCAGAGACAACGCCATATACCAAACCAACAGCAATTAAACCAGAGAGCGCTCCCGGTAAACCATACAATTCTGTGGCGGCTACAATTGGTGCGATAAATGCAAAACTACTGCCTAAAAAAACAGGAACCTTACCTTTTGTGATTAAATGAAAAATCAAGGTTCCAATTCCTGCTGTAAATAATGCGACTGATGGGTCAATACCGACTAATAACGGGACAAGGACTGTTGCACCAAATGCAACAAATAAGAACTGAATCCCGATAATAATTCTTTTCGCGGGACTATCAAAGTTCGGAGTGCTGGTTTCTTGAGACTGGATCATAAAATAGGTTTAGATTTTTTACAAATTGGCGCAAATATAGCAAGGATGCCTCGAAGAACAAATTCGAATAGTTGTTTTTAAAGAAGCTCTCTTTATGATGATCATGCTCAACACACAATAAAATCAAGCGTTTAAAACACTCAGACTATCTAAATAAAACAGTCAAAAAAAGGAAATAAAATGAATAAACAGGAAGAAACCAATTCCTGATAGATCTAAAATTATTTAGAATTTAATATCACGAACCATTAATTGAGTTTCAACTTTTCCCATGTACTCATTCTCCTGAAGTGAGTAACAAACATCAAATGGAACACCACTTGAAATTTTAGGATACAAATTTCCCATTGAAAAGGCAATACCTGCTTTTACATCTCCTTCGCGAATATCATCAACAACTGAAAGTTTAAGATGTTCTTTATTTCTTCCTACCGGACGACTGTAACCGTAATCGAGAACTTGTTCGCTCATAAAAACCGGGGTCATATTCTTTGGACCGAAAGGCTCAAACTGCTTAATAATCCGGAAAAATTTAGGTGTGATATCAGATAATTTTATATTTGCATCAATCTTAACCTGAGGAACTAACATGTCTTCTGAAATGTTATTTACCACATAATCTTCAAAACGTTTTTGAAATTCACCAACGTTCTCAATTTTCATAGTTAAACCTGCAGCATACTTGTGACCACCAAAGTTTTCCAATAAATCACTACATTCCGAAATTGCATTGTACAAATCAAAACCGTCAACCGAACGAGCGCTGCCAGTAGCAAAACCATTCGACTCGGTAAGAATTACTGTTGGTTTATAATAATTCTCAATCATTCGAGAAGCAACAATACCAATCACTCCTTTGTGCCAGTTCCGATCAAAAAGAACAGTACTTTTTTTAGCAAGCAACGCGTTGCTTTTTGCAACTCTTTCCAGTGCCTCATCCGTAATATTATGATCCAATTCTTTGCGATCTTCGTTCATCACATCAATAGTATCTCCTATTAATATGGCAGACTCCTCTGTATCGGCAATCAGCAATTGAACTGCCCGATTGCCCGATTGAATTCTTCCTGCAGCATTAATTCTTGGGCCAACTTTAAAAACAATATCGTTTACTGTTAAATCTTTGTCAACTCCGGCTAAATTCAATATTGTTTTCAGGCCTAATCTCGGAGAATTATTTAGCTGTATTAATCCAAAATAAGTCAGTACTCTATTCTCGCCAGTAATTGGGACAATATCCGAAGCTATACTAACAGCCAATAAATCAAGTAATGGGATTAACTCCTCAAATGGCCATTCCTTTTTCTGAGCCAACCCCTGCATTAGCTTAAAGCCAACTCCACAACCTGATAATGCATCACAAGGATAATCGCAATCCAATCTTTTAGGATCGAGAACTGCAACCGCCTCAGGCAAAATATCGCCTGGTGTATGATGATCACAAACTATAAAATCGATGCCTTTTTCTTTCGCGTATGCAATTTTACCAACAGCCTTAATACCACAGTCCAATGAAATTATCAATCTGAAGTTGTTCTCCGCAGCGTAATCAATCCCTGCTGTCGACACGCCGTAACCTTCAGAGTAACGATCAGGAATATAATAATCTATAAAATCGAAGTGTTTTTTAAGATAAGTGTAAACAAGAGAAACAGATGTGGTTCCATCAACGTCATAATCACCATAGATCATAACTCTTTCTTGTTTCTGAATTGCTGTCTCGATTCTTTCAACAGCTTTATCCATGTCTTTCATTAGGAAAGGATCGTGCAGATCATCAAGGCTGGGACGAAAAAATTTCTTTGCCATTTCGAATGTAGTAATCCCACGTTGAACCAGCAGGTCAGCAACTAAACGATCAACACCAAGTGATTCCATAAGTGTTATAACCGTTCCTTCATCTCCCGGCTCATTGATTACCCATCTCTTTTCCATATTCTAGAATTTGGCTAGCTAAATTAGTCAATTTCAAGCGTCATATCAAACAGTTTAGTGATATGGCTCTTCAAATTATGTTTTACTTCTTCAATATCAAGCTCTTTGCCCAATTCTTTTTTTAATGATGTTACTCCTTTATCAACAAATCCACATGGATTGATGTACTCAAAATATTTAAGATCGGTATTTACATTAAAAGCAAAACCATGCATGCTTACCCATCTGCTGATTCGCACACCAATAGCACAAATCTTTCGAACAGTAGGTTTTTCAACATCCAACCAAACTCCTGTTGCTCCTTCTAATCGCGTTCCAACAATTCCATAATCGGCAATACAGTTAATAACAGCTTGCTCCAGAGTTTCAATGTATTTTTTAATTCCCATATCGTAGGTTTCCAAATTTAAAATTGGATAACCAACAATCTGACCTGGTCCATGATAGGTAATATCACCTCCGCGATTAATTTTATGAAAAGTTGCCTCTTTTGCCTGCAGTTGCAGCAAATCAAGAAGCATATTTTGTTCTTTCCCGCTTTTCCCCAGTGTATACACGTGTGGATGTTCACAGAATAACAAATAATTGTTTGATAATTTTTTCTGATCGGCCGGAAGATCAGCATTAGCCTGCTTGGATGTCAGGACTTCATTAAACAGGTTCTCCTGATAGTCCCATGCTTCTTTATAATCAATCGATCCCAGATCGCGAAATACAGTCTTAATCATCTTTTAAACTCCGTTTTAAGTTTAACGCATTCACATGACGTTCTGCATGATACGAAGAACGCACCAAAGGCGTACTTTCTACAAATGCAAAACCTTTTTCCAAACCAACAGTTTCATATTTTTTGAACACCTCAGGAGTAATGTATTCCTGAACTTCCAAATGGTTTTTTGTTGGCTGTAAATACTGACCAATAGTCATGACTCTAACTCCCACCTCAAGCAAGTCATCCATTACCTGATAAATCTCTTCTTCTTTCTCGCCTAAACCAAGCATTATTCCCGATTTAGCAACGATCCCCGAATCTGCAATTTGCTTTAACACCTTTAAGCTAAGGTCGTATTTTGCTTTGCTTCGAACTTCACGGGTTAATCTTCGAACCGTTTCCAGATTATGGGAGATCACCTCCGGATTCATATCAATCACTCTTTGAATGTCCTCCTCTTTCCCATTAAAATCGGGGATTAAAACCTCAAGTGTGGTTTCCGGAGTAGTTTCTTTAATACACTTAATAGTTTCAGCCCAAATTCCAGAACCTCCGTCTTCCAAATCATCCCGGTCAACAGAAGTTATTACGGCATGTTTTAAGCTCATCAACTTAATAGAACGAGCCAACCTCTTAGGTTCTTTCCAATCTGCCTCAAGTGGCTTTCCTGTTGGAACGTTACAAAATTTGCAGGCACGCGTACAGATATTTCCTAAAATCATAAAGGTAGCAGTTCCATTCCCCCAACATTCACCAACATTCGGACATTTCCCGCTCGAACAAATAGTATGCAATCCATTCTCCTTTACTATTCCATTCACGTATGCATAATCGTCACCCTTTGGCAACTGTATTTTCAACCAATCTGGTTTTCTTCTTGTCTTCATTTTACTACTGCTTAATTTTTCCTGATGATTAAAAACTCTTTAGGCTTTTTCATCAACAATTTATAACCGATCAAAAAGCCACAAATAATCAATTGATTTTCAGCAACAAACACAACGTCAAAATTTTATTTTTAAATAAAAACAAATCCACGCAAAGGTATTCGAAACATTTTAACTTTTCATAAAATACCTCATGTTTTTGCCTCATTCGTGAACATTTCACTATGTTTATTCAATCTAAATACTATTAATTTCATGCAATATTACCAATTATATTTGGCTTTGCAATGGGATCTGAAACAACACATTTTTCGATTAAGAAAAAGAACAATTTTCTGGCAAAGAAAATAAGTTCCCTTTTTGAACCTTTAGTAAACTCCCTAAGTTAGCAGACACAATCAATTATCATACTTTTATCAGCGCAATTCACATTAAATCCAATAAGTAAAGCTATTGAAATTAATTATTTGGACAGATTATATTATCTTTGCACCCGAATAAACTTTATTGAGATTAAGATGAATGCGTTAGAACTTAGTGAACAAGAAATCATTAGAAGGAATTCCCTTAAAGAAATGCAGTCTATGGGTATCAACCCATTTCCTGCGGCACAATATCATGTAAACAGCTTTTCTTCAGATATTCTGAAAGATTTCGATCCTGAAAAGAACAACCTTCAAGAGGTTTGTATCGCGGGTAGAATCATGAACAGAAGAATTATGGGTAAAGCTTCCTTTCTTGAACTTCAGGATTCGAAGGGAAGAATACAGATTTACATTACCAGAGATGATATTTGCCCGGGCGAAGATAAAACTCTATACAATACTGTATTCAAAAAACTGACTGATATTGGTGATTTTATTGGAATTAAAGGATACGTATTTGTTACTCGTGCAGGCGAAACTTCGGTTCATGCAACTGAAATGACAATCCTTTCAAAATCTATTCGTCCGCTTCCTGTTGTTAAGGAAAAAGACGGAAAAATATACGATGCTTTCAGCGATCCTGAGATGCGTTACCGTCAGCGATATGTTGATTTAGTAGTAAACCCGGCTGTTAAAGATGTTTTTTTGAAAAGAACAAAGATCATCAACTCGATGCGTGAGCTTTTCAACAGCAAAGATTACTTAGAGGTAGAAACTCCAATCTTACAAGCTATTCCCGGCGGTGCATCTGCCCGTCCGTTCGAAACACATCACAATGCATTGGATATTCCTTTGTATATGCGTATCGCCAACGAACTATATTTGAAAAGATTGATCGTTGGTGGATTCGATGGAGTTTATGAGTTTGCGAAAGATTTCCGTAACGAGGGAATGGATCGTACTCACAACCCTGAATTTACAGTCATGGAAATCTATGTTGCCTATAAGGATTACAACTGGATGATGGACTTTACCGAAGAAATGATTGAAAAAATTGCAATGGATCTTCATGGCAAAACCAAATTAATGGTTGGTGACAAGGAGATTGATTTCAAGCGTCCTTTCAAGCGTATCTCTATGCTTGATTCTATTCTTGAGTTTACAGGAATCGACATCAATGGAATGGATGACGTTCAACTTCGGGAAGTTTGTAAAAAACTGAATATCGAAGCGGATGAAACCATGGGGAAAGGAAAATTAATCGATGAAATTTTTGGTGAGAAATGTGAAGGGAATTACATTCAGCCAACTTTCATTACCGATTATCCTGTTGAGATGTCTCCTCTTTGTAAAAAACACAGAGACAATCCGGAATTAACCGAGCGTTTCGAGTTAATGGTGAATGGAAAAGAGCTTTGTAATGCATATTCGGAGCTAAATGATCCTATTGATCAGTTAGAGCGTTTCCAGGATCAGAACAAACTGAGCGAAAAAGGGGATGATGAAGCTATGTTTATTGATATGGACTTTGTTCGTGCTCTTGAATATGGTATGCCACCTACATCAGGTATGGGAATTGGTATTGATCGGTTAACCATGTTGATGACCAACTCTCAGTCGATTCAGGACGTATTGTTCTTCCCTCAAATGAGACCTGAGAAGAAAGCTGCAGTTGACAGTGATGATAAATTTATTGCTTTGGGAATTGCTCCTGAATGGATGCCAATAATTCGTAAAGCAGGATTCCAAACTGTCAGCGCTTTAAAAGATGAGAAGTCAACAAAACTTCACCAAGATATTTGTGGCTGGAATAAAAAACTAAAAATGGGATTAAAAAACCCAAGTCAAGAAGAAGTAGCAGAGTGGTTGTCTTAATCCTTTCTTAAAAATATTTTCATATCGGAGGTCGGGAATTTCTCCCTTCCTCCGATATTTAGTAAATTAGAGATCTGATCGTTACAAAAATAATTCTCTAATTGTACCTGACTTATCAATAAATTCATGAACAAATCATCAAAAATTGCCATAATTGGTGGTGGTAGCTGGGCTACAGCTATTGCAAAAATCTTTATGGAAAATGTAGCAGAAATTAACTGGTACATGCGTAATCCGGATACCATTGACCAGTTCAAGGAATTAGGTCATAACCCACGCTACATTACCAGCGCAGAATTTGATATCGACAAAATCAATTTTTCGCATAATATTGATGAAATCGTAACAAATTCAGACATCATTATATTTGCAATACCATCCGCATTCTTAAAAAATGCGCTTAAAAATCTTACAGTAAGCCTTAAAGATAAATTTGTTGTATCTGCAATTAAAGGTATTGTTCCCGATGAAAACATGATTATTGGTGAATTCTTTAATGAAAAATACAATGTGCCAATTGATAACATCGGAGTAATTTCCGGTCCTTGCCATGCGGAAGAAGTTGCATTGGAAAGATTGTCATATTTAACTATTGCCTCTCAAAATACCAAGAACGCAAGAGTTTTGGCTTTGAAAATGGAATGTGCTTATATTAAAACAACCATTTCTGATGATATTTATGGAACTGAATATTCTGCCGTTCTAAAAAATGTTATTGCCATTGCTTCCGGTATTTGCCACGGACTTCGTTATGGTGATAATTTTCAAGCTGTGTTGATCTCGAACGCTATTCAAGAAATTAAACGTTTTGTAGATACGGTTCATCCCATTACAAGAGATATTAAAAGCTCAGCTTATTTAGGCGATTTATTGGTTACCTGTTATTCTCAATTTAGTAGAAACAGAACTTTTGGAACCATGATTGGGAAAGGATATTCTGTGAAATTTGCTCAGTTAGAAATGCACATGATTGCCGAAGGATATTATGCGGTTAGTTGTATCAAGGAAATTAATGATAAATACAAGGTTCACATGCCAATTACCATGGCTGTTTATAATATTCTGTACGAAAAAATATCTCCAGCTATGGAAATTAAATTATTAACAGAAGATTTACGTTAAAGTTATTTTTCAATTGTAAATTTACCTTTTGAAATTTTATCTTTTTCAAAACGTAAAAGGAACTTCTTTGCATGAATGCAGATCCGCAAAGCATTCATCAATCATTTTAGTTTGAATAAATATTATTAATTATACACATTAAACCCATTTCTGTCTTTCGCTCTGAGGGGGTATCGGTTCTGACAGATCTGGATTTTACATCTTAATTTGAAAATAATGGAACACATCAAGTTGAGCTTTGAAAAATCTTTAAACTTCGTAAGTAAGGAAGAGATTTTCAAATTTAAAGAAGAGAGTCAAAAACATTTAACTGCTCTTCGAGAAGGAACCGGTAAGGGAAATGATTTTGTTGGTTGGGTAGATTTACCTTCTCAGATTACTGAAGAAGAGCTAAATGATATCGAAGCAACTGCTTTGTCTTTGAAAGATAAAGTAGAAGTACTTGTGGTTATTGGTATAGGAGGATCATACCTGGGTGCAAAAGCTGTTAACGATGCTTTGGCTCATAGTTTCGATCAACTGAATATCGGTAATGAAAATCCACTTGTATTGTATGCCGGACAAAACATTAGCGAAGATTATCTGTTTGAATTAATGGATATTTTAAAAGATCTTGAATTTGGTATTTGTGTAATCTCTAAATCGGGAACAACTACCGAACCTGCTATTGCCTTCCGTTTGTTAAAAGAACTTTTGGAAGAAAATGTTGGCAAAGAAGAAGCCCGCGAAAGAATAATCGCTATTACCGATGCATCGAAAGGCGCTCTTAGAACTCTTGCTGTTCAGGAAGGATACAAAACTTTTGTAATTCCTGATGATGTAGGCGGTCGGTTCTCTGTGTTAACTCCGGTTGGCTTGCTTCCTATCGCAGTAGCGGGTCACGATATCAAGGAATTGGTAAAAGGGGCTAAATCGATGCAGGAATATTCAATGGCAACTGCATTCGAAGAAAATCCAGCATTACTATACGCTGCCAGCAGAAATGCTCTTTACGCAAAAGGCAAGGGAATTGAAATTTTGGCCAATTACAATCCTAAACTGCACAATGTAGCCGAATGGTGGAAGCAGCTTTACGGAGAAAGTGAAGGAAAAGAAAACAAAGGTATTTTTCCGGCCAGTGTTGATTTCACAAGTGATTTACACTCAATGGGACAATACATTCAGGAAGGACAGCGTAACATTTTCGAAACTGTTATTTCAATTGCTAAACCCAACCATACTGTAGTTATTCCTGAAGATAAAGACAATCTTGACGGTTTGAACTTTTTGGCTGGAAGACGTATTGATGCGGTGAATAAAATGGCCGAATTGGGAACTCAGTTGGCTCACGTTGATGGTGGTGTTCCAAATCTAAGAATTGAAATGCCTCAGTTGAATGAATTCTACTTGGGAGAATTAATATACTTCTTTGAAATTGCCTGTGGTGTTAGTGGTTATATTTTGGATGTAAACCCATTTGACCAACCAGGTGTTGAAGCATACAAAAGCAACATGTTTGCTTTGCTTGAAAAACCAGGTTTCGAAGAGGAAACTAAAAAAATCAAAGAGAAATTGTAGTCTCAATTTCAATACAATACTATAAATAAAAGATCAACTCAAAGTTGATCTTTTTTTATTTCCTCGGTTTGCAGTTCTTCTGCTAAACTCTTTTTTGCATCCCTTCTAATCCGTATTTTTTTCCCGGCAAACTGTCCCAAAAAGAAAGCACTCACCATAATTGGATAGGTGTATAACTGAAAACCCAAACCGAATAAATGCCGAAACAGGATTACAAATGGAATGGGTACATGAATACAGACAAACCACATTACTGAGAACTTTTTAAATCCTTGCCTGATAAATCCAAAAGGCACATTCAAAATAAAAGTCGAGAGAGCTGCAAAAAGTAAATTTAGTTCCATGCAAACGAATATATTAATAATATCTAATAAAACGGGGCGTAATCTCCTTAATAAAAACAAACTAATATTTACATTTACTGCAATTAAAAATACCTTAAACGATGCAGTACTCATCTAAACTAAAAGGAAGCTTGTTGGCGCTATTGGCAACCATCAGCTTTTCGAACATATACATTTTCAGTAAACTGGCGATGAAAGATGTCAGTCTTGCCTCTTTTGGGTTGTTGTGGTTTGCCTTTGCTCTGCTATACAATTACCTGTACTATTATTTTTTTACTGACAGAAAAAAACTAAGCTCATTATCTAATAAATCAAAATTCATTTTAATTCTAATCGGATGTTCAGAGGTAATATCAATGTCTGCTTTCTTTCTCTCAATAAAACTGACTGAAAATCCGGCAATCGTTTCATTCCTAGCAAATACCAGTCCCATATTTGTAATTTTCATTGGATATGTTTTTCTGAAAATAAGATACAATTTACCGGCTGTAATCGGAATTGCAGTTACTCTTAGCGGCGTTGTTTTAATCAATTATAACAACACCGTTTCCGATTTGGGAAGTTTTATAACGCCGGCAAGTATTGCCACGCTTGTTTTTGCATTATTCTATGGAATAAGCCTGGTGCTTGCACGATCTGAAATTAAAACAATTCCTTCTACGATGATTACGGTTTGCCGATCATTGTTTTTATTTCTGGGATTTGCATTGTACAGCCTCTTTATTTTTGAAGTGCCTCACTACACGGCAGACTCACTGCTTTGCATCAGTGTTGGATCCATTTTTGGGCCGTTTTTGGGTGTAACCCTTACGTTTGCCTCCTTAAAATTTGTCGATGCATCAATCACTACCTTAATTTGCACATCAAGAAGTTTCTTTATTGTTTTAGGAGCCTTTATTTTTATGGATCTTTTGCCGAGCAACAATCAGTTATTAGGTGGAATTTTTATTATTTTTGGAATTGTGCTAATCACCATTGGCGATATCCAAAAGAAATCGAACTAATTCAGAACCCTTCTTACCTCTGTTAAAAAATCATTTTTAGTAATTGGCATTGTAATATAGCCATGACATCCTGCATCAATATATCGCTCTTCTTCCCCTTTTATAGCATAAGCTGTCTGAGCAATCACTTTTGTATCCTGATTCCTGTTTTTTATTAAAGACAAACAATCTATCGTTGATTTACTATGAATGTTCATATCAAGAATAAGCAAATCAGGCGTTAATTCATTCAACATGTTTATCATGATATTCTCATTTGAAGCATGAGAAATAATAACATCTTCTCCATCAAATAATTTTTGCAAATAAAGAAATGAGTTATAATCTTCCTCTGCAATTAATACATATTTTCGACCAATAGACTCCGTCCGCTTTACAACTTGTGCATCATCAGCACCAATCATTTCGTTTTTAGAATAAGGTAGTGTAAAATAAAAAGTACTGCCTTTTCCAACTACCGATTCGAACCTGATTTCACCTCCCAAAAGCTCAACAAGTCCTTTTGAAATACTTAAACCTAATCCTGTTCCATCAGTAAACTGCTCTTCATCTCCTTGTCTGAAACGTTCAAAAATGATATCATGTCTGTTTTTAGGTATTCCGCAACCTTCATCTTTCACATATACTTCAATTACTGTCTGCGACAAATATTCCTTAAAACTATATCCAACTTCAACCTTACCCACTTCTGAAAATTTGATTGCATTATTAAGCAAATTATCAAGAATCTGATGAAACCGATTAGAATCTGTAAAAACAGAAAGTCTTTCATACTCTTCCGGCAAATTCAAAACCAACTCGATATTAGGTTTACTTTCTAATAACACTCCCCTTTTTACAACCTCTATACTGCTTACAAATAATTCGTGCAAATTGGTTTCTACTCTATGAACCGCCACCTGATCCAATTCCAATTTAGAGATATCGACAATATCATCAATAAGCTGCAACAGTCTATTCCCTGAATTTTGAATAATATTTATGTACTGAGATTTTTCAGCATCATCCAATTCTGAATCAACAAGTAATTCTGAAAATCCCATAATTGCATTCATTGGAGTACGTATCTCATGACTCATATTGGCGAGAAAAATCGATTTCAACTTATCACTTTCCTCAGCCTTTTCTTTTGCCTTTAACAGCTCTCTTTCAGCCAGCTTTATATCCGTAATATCTCTTGAAACACCTAGTACTCCGAGTAACTTTCCCTCAACATCGTGCATTGGAGTTTTAATCGTCTCAGTTAAAAGTCTGTTTCCAGTGGTAGCGGAAACAGCCCAATTGGTAAAGCGAACGCTTTTTGCGCTATTTAAAACCTCCAAATCTTTTTCCCAATAAAAATCAGCAATCTCACGTGGATAAAAATCATAATCTGATTTGCCAATAAGCGCATTTCCTTGTAAGCCATTAAATTTTTCGAAGTTCCGATTACACGACAGATATATTCCCTTTGGATCTTTTAACCAAATCATTTCAGGCACAGTTTCTATCAGTATTTTTAAATGAGCTCTTTCATTTTCAACCAACGCCATGGCATTCTTACGCAAAGAAATATCACGAACCATAACCCAAAATCCTTTGGGCTTATCTTTTTCTTCCTTCAACAAATAGATACGCAGTTCAACAGGAATCAAACTTCCATCTTTTCGTGTACACTCCTTTTCATATACTCTGGAACTTCCGGATACGAGAACCTCTTCTTCCATTATTTTCTGCTCAAATTCAAGCCATTTTAAAGGGGTTAAATCATGACAATTCATGTGCAGCAATTCATCAGAGGAGTAACCAAGCATTTCTTTGAATGCTGTGTTAAATTCGATCACATTGGCATCCATATCCAAAACAACAAATGCATCGTTCATGCTTTCATACAAACGCGAATATTTTTCCTCTGTTCTACTTAATGCGATTTTATTAGCTCTGTTTTGCAATTGTCGGTTCATGAATAATCCCAGCAACATATTGCCCAGTGGATAAATCGTTAACAGGGGCCAGGAAATTTGCAGCAAAGTCGGCATGGTTTTTTCCGAAGGCAAAAATACAGAGCAACTAATCATCGCCAAATGAACGGCAACTCCTAAAAGTAAATATTTTAACCAATAAGATTTCACACCGATTTTTTTCCATAAAATACCTATCACACCGGAACTGATTATAACGGCAATTCCCATAAACATTCCTTCTCCGCCCAAAATAAAACGATAGGTACCTGTAATTAGAATTGCAATAATAGTAGGAATTGCACCAAAAAATAACCCAGAAATGGAAAGGATAACTGAACGCGTATCAAAAACAACTCCAGTTGCCATTTCCCAGGAAGAAAGCATAAGAACAACACCAATAGCACCTACAATTCCACCTGCCAATAATTGATCCCATATGGATTTAAGACCAGTTCTTCTCACCCACAAATAATCATACAACATACTAAATGACAGCAATATTGCAGTGTTCTGTATTAAACTTAGAAACATGGAATTATTCATAAATAAAGTAGTAGTAATTTCCTATTGTGGTTATAGTCAATATTAAGAGTGTTTTATCTCTTACTTTACAAAAAATGTATACTTCATTTTCTAAATAAAGTTTTGTTTTCATTCATCTTTTAGAATAAAAAAGAGCAGATTAAATCTACTCTTTTACAATAAAAATAAGATTACTTCTCTATTTAAGCCATTTCCTTATTCAAATGATGTTTTTCAGTAAACTTATTTATTACATGAGATAATTTTGGATACCCAATCTCTTCCAAATCATAATAAACGCGGGTTGTAGGTTTTTTAATATTGATAATTCTATTTAAATCTATTGGAGTGCCAATAATAACAGAATCGCAATCGCTGCTGTTAATTGTAGTTTCCAAATCCTTAAGCTGTTGATCTGAATAACCCATTGCAGGTAAAATATTACCAATATTTGGATAAATTTCGTAGGTTTCTTTCAATTTTCCTACAAGATAAGGTCGGGCATCAATTTCTTCTATGGCGCCAAATTTGCGTGCCGCAATTGTACCTGCGCCAATCTTCATTTCACCATGAGTTAAAGTTGGCCCATCTTCAACTATTAAAACACGCTTGCCACGAATCAACTCAGGATGATCAACAGTGATTGGTGAAGCTCCATCAATTACGATAGCCTTTGGATTTGCCAATGCAATATTTTCGCGGACTGTTTGAATTCCTTCCGGAGTTGCTGAATCCATTTTATTAATAACAACAACATCAGCCAACCGGAGATTAACTTCTCCCGGATAGTAATTCATTTCGGCTCCCGCACGATGAGGATCTGCAACTGTAATTGTTAAATCTGGTTTGTAAAAGGAGAAATCATTATTGCCGCCATCCCATAAAATAACATCGCATCCATCGGGATCTTCCTCTGCAGCACGAACAATTGCCTCATAATCAACTCCGGCGTAAATTATATTACCACGGGTAACATGTGGTTCATATTCCTCCATTTCCTCTATGGTACATTTATGCTTTTTTAAATCTTCTACTGTTGCAAAACGTTGTACTTTTTGAGCAACCAAATCACCGTAAGGCATAGGGTGACGTATTGCAATCACCTTTAATCCTTTATCCATTAATTCTTCAATAACCTTTCTCGATGTTTGGGATTTACCACAACCAGTTCTTGTCGCAACAACAGCAATCACAGGCTTATGGCTTTTTATCATTGTATCACCAGGCCCCAACAATTTAAAGTTAGATCCGGCAGCGTTAACAATCGCACTCACGTTCATTACTTTTTTATACGGAACATCCGAATAAGAAAAAACACAATCATCTACACAATGTTCTTTAATCAATTTAACCAAATCCTCTTCTGCATAAATCGGAATCCCCGCAGGATATAATACCCCAGCCAATTCAGCAGGATATTTTCTTCCATCAATATCAGGAATTTGAGCGGCAGTAAATGCAACAACATTGTACTCTGAGTTGTCTCTAAAGTAAGTGTTGAAATTGTGAAAATCACGACCTGCAGCACCAATAATAATGACATTCTTTTTAGCCATAACTTCTGTTTCTTAAGTTAAAATTAGTATTAGGTATGAATACTTAAAATTAAAACTTTAAAGGAATTTTTCTAATTTTAACGACTTTAAGTTATAGATTTTGAGTCTGTTGCTTAACACGAGCCGAAAAATTGACTTTGTCATGAAACTGTCATAACTTATTTAGTTTTTCCGTTGTTATAAAACTTTTAAACTTCCCTATTGCCAATACCCAAACACTTCCCCGTAAAAAAAGAAAATACAAAATTGAATTGAAATTATTATTTATTGCTTATTTTCGGGAAACAACACTGGTGAAACATGAATTTTTTAGCACACCAATACCTTTCAGGTGATTCGGAAAAAGTGAAGATTGGAAATTTTATTGGTGATTACATTAAAGGCAATAAATACAAGGATTATCATCCTGAAATCCAAAAAGGCATTCTCCTGCATCGAAATATTGATTACTTCACTGATCATCATCCAATTGTTTTGCAAAGCTCAAACAGACTTAAAAATGGATATAAAAGATACTCAGGAGTTGTTGTCGATATGATCTACGACCATTTTTTAGCTAAAAAATGGAATCAATATCATACTCAGCCCATTTCAAGCTTTGTCAACAAATCACATGAAATATTAGTGAAGAACTATTTGATTCTTCCTCAAAAAGTAAAACTGTTTCTTCCCTTCTTAATTCAAAGCAGAAGATTAGAAAGCTATTCAACAATTGATGGTTTACAAACTGCGTTAAAAATCATGTCCCGCAGAACCAGTTTGCCTGATCAGACCGATTATGCAATAAAAACGCTCCTCGATCAATATAAGGAAATTGAAAATGAATTTGACTGCTTCATGAGTGATCTCATAAGCTATGTGAGCAATGAACATCAAATTATCGCAACAATTCCAAACGATTGGCATCTAAACGAAGGAATACGAACAACAGAATGGTAAAGGCCCACAAGGAAGATCCACCATAGCTGAAAAATGGCAAAGGAATTCCTATAACCGGAGCAAGGCCAATTGTCATACCAACATTTATTGCCACATGGAAAAACAAGATACAAGCTACTCCGTATCCATATATCCGACTAAAAGGAGATCGTTGCCTTTCGGCCAAAAACGACAAACGAATTATTAAAAGTAGTAGAAGGGATAAAACTATAGTAGAACCAATAAATCCCCATTCTTCACCTACGGTACAAAAAATAAAATCGGTACTTTGTTCAGGAACAAATTTGAATTTCGTTTGTGTTCCATTCAAAAATCCTTTTCCTGTAAATCCGCCGGATCCAATTGCAATTTTTGATTGAGCCACATTGTATCCGGCACCGGAAGGATCTGACTCAATTCCTAACAAGTCGTTTATACGTTCTTGTTGATGAGATTCCAAAACATTTTCAAACAAATAACTCACCGAAAATGTGAAAAACAAACTACCAACAGCAATCAGCAAAACCCAAATAACATTCTTAAGTCGTTCTCTATAAATATAATATAAGAAGGGTATGATATTTAAACTTATTGATATTATTAATATCACGTAGGTGGAAACATTCAATTGCAAAGCCTTAATTACTCCCCAAACCAAACCAAAACAGATAAATACCGCAGACAGACCAATTATTATTTGCTTGAACCGAAGCCCCATAAATTTCAGGCATATAAAAGAAAATCCTAAAATAATAAGAAGCACATTTAGCTTGGGCAAAAGAAGTGTTATTATAAATAATACCGCGGATAAAAAGCCAACAAATAAAACAACACCTGAAAGTCCTTCCCTGTATAACACCAATATGAAAACGACATATACCAAAGCCGATCCGGCATCTCGCTGCAGAAGTATTAAAACAGCCGGGGTAAATAAAATTACTCCTGCTATAACCAAGGACTTAAATTTGTGTATCTTAAAATTAAACTGACTTATGTATCGTGAAATGGCCAGACAAGTTGCAAATTTAGCAAACTCTGCAGGCTGTAAACGAATTCCTCCAATCTCAAACCATGATCGGGCACCGTTGACCTCCCTGCCAAATATCAGTACTGCAACGAGGAGAAAAATCATAAACAGATAGGTGGGATAAGCGAACGCAGAGAAAAATTTACCTTCTATTATCAGAATAACGATTGCGAGAAAAAAAGCCGCTCCGATCCACATCAATTGTTTTCCGTATCTCTGACTGATATCAAAAATACTTTGATGTTCCTCGTTGTAAACTGCGGCGTAAATATTTATCCATCCAAGAAAAACAAGCAGAACATATAAAAAAATTGTCCACCAATCCAGATTCTTTATTGAACTTACCTTTCTAGTCATTCCAACTTTATTATTTTATTCAATAACTCCAGTACTGGAAGCTGCTGCCTGATTAATTAAATCAGCCTCAAGCATCCTCTTTTCTATCCATTTTTTATTTTCAGCAATCTCTCCATTTAGATATTTCTCGATCATCAACCCAGAAATTGGTGCTGCATATCTACTTCCCCACACTCCATTTTCAACATAAACAACGATAGCAATCTTCGGATTTTCTCTTGGTGCAAATGCAACAAAAACAGAATGATCTGCTTCGTCGGAATTCTGAACTGTTCCCGTTTTTCCACACACACGAATATCTTTAATTGCTGCCAATGCTCCAGTACTCCCCTCACCTCCAGTAATTACCATTTCCATACCATCAATTACAGGTATGAAATTAGAAGAGTCTATACTGGTATAATGTTTTTCCAAATACTTTTTTTCCAAAACCCCATCCTCTCCAACAGCCTTTACGATATGAGGAATAAAATAATAACCTCTATTGGCAATTGCAGCTACCATATTTGCCATCTGCATTGGTGTTATCTGCAATTCGCCCTGTCCTATGGCAAGGGAAATTGCATTTAAAGCCCTCCAATTCTTACGATACTTAGTCTGATAATATTCGTTTGTAGGAATAGAACCTGTTTTTTCATTCGGTAAATCAATGCCAAGTTCACTTCCAAAACCAAAAGAAGTGACATCCTTTCTCCATGCAGTGTACCCATCCTGAACAGAACCAAACTTAGGACTTTCCAAAATATAACGAAATACATTTGCAAAATAAGCATTACAGGATTGCTGAATAGCATGACGCAGATCCAAAGGAGAAGCATGAGAATGACATCCCATCGTAAAATTGCCAACATGATAACCGCTGTGGCATTCAAATCTTGTCGCAGGGCTAATTACATTTTCCTGAAGAGCCACCAATGCATTTACCAATTTAAAAATTGACCCTGGAGGATACAGCGCTTGCATTGTTCGATCGAACAAAGGCTTTAATGAGTCATTTTGAACCATCATCTGATAATTCTTATTCATTGCCCGCCCAACAAACATTTCAGGATCATATCCCGGACTGGATACTTTTGCTAATATTTCACCAGTGTGAGGTTCAATCGCAACGATTCCTCCTTTTTTATTTTGCATCAACAACTCTCCATATTGCTGCAAATCGATATCTAGACTCGAGTGCAAATTTTTACCCGAGATAGCTTTTTCATCGAATTTCCCATTCCGAAATGATCCTTTTATTCTATTAAAAACATCAACCCAATAAATCTTTACTCCCTTTTCTCCTCGAAGCTCCTTTTCATATGTCCGTTCTATACCACTTTTCCCGATATAGTCTCCTTGTCTAAAATACGGATCACTCTTAATCTCCTGATTGGTTACCTCTCTAAGATATCCTAATGCATGGGCAGCACTTTTTAATGGATATTTCCGCAATGTTCTCGTCTGAACAAAGAAACCGGGAAATTTATATAACTTCTCCTGCAAGACAGCATATCTTTCAGACGACAACTGTTTTAAAAAAATAGATGCCTTTCGATAAGAATAATGCTTTGCCTTAGCAATTCCTTCAATTAATTCTAATTTTTCAATTCCCAATAATTGGCAAAAATCAGTGGTGTCAAAAACTTCCAATTGCCTGGGAATCAACATTAGATCGTAAGCTGCCTGGTTATACACCAACAATTTTCCATTCCTATCATAAATCAATCCCCTTGCCGGATATTGCGTTACCTGCCTTTGAGAATTATTCTCAGCAGATAATTTATAGGTGTCATCAATTATTTGAAGGTTAAATAAACGGATAATGAAAATTAGAACAACCAGAATGAATATTCCGCCAATAATGTATTTTCGGTTTGAGAAATTATTCATTTTATATTAATAATTGATCTATTTTTTAAACAGTAAGAATTGAGATGTAATGAGTAAGCTTAAAGTAAAGAATGTACTAAGAATGATCCTGGTAATGGTTTCACTTAAATTGGAAAATGAAAATACTTCTATAAAAAACAAAAAGCTATGATGAGCGATGACTAATATCAGGCAATACTTAAAGAACCATCCAAATCCATAATGAAGAATACTTGGCGTTGTTCCTTGTTCATAACCATCTCTTACAGACAAATAATTTAATATATATGGACGTAAGTACGCCATAAAAACACTAGCGGATGCATGCATTCCCAGAGTATTGGAAAAAATATCTACACTCAATCCCAAAAAGAACGACAGAACCAACAAAAGCCAGTTTGGGGTCTCAAATGGAAGCAATAAAATGAATAAGATATACATATAAGGATTTAAAAAACCACTTATTTGAATATTATTTAAAATGGCAACCTGAATAAATACAAGAACCACAAATCTTATTATATTTTTTACGATCTGATTCATTCTACCACCTCCTTCTCAAGTTGCAGGCGTTCTGTTTTCATCAGATCACCAATAACTTTCACGTATGACAGACTTTTAAAATCATTGGAAAAGGCGATTATCAATTCATGAAAATTGCCTCCTGAGCTTGGCAAAATTTCCTGTACTGTACCCAGCAATATTCCCTCTGGAAAAATTGATGAATAACCACTGGTAACAATTGTATCTCCTGTCTGAATTAACACATGTATCGGAACTTCGTACAAACGTGCTGATTTATAATCTCTTCCATCCCAGGAAAGGGAACCAAAGTAATTGTTCTTCTTAATTTTAGCCGAAACACTTATTCGGCTGTTCAATAAAGAAATTACGGTTGAAAAATTATTTGAAACACTTTTTACAACCCCAACAACACCATGATCTGTAACTACAGCCATCTCCGGCTGAATGCCATTTAACTTGCCTTTATTCAAAGTAATATAATTCAGTTGTTTATTAACGGAATTATTAATGATTTTGGCGGTTCGATAAAGGTATTGTTGCTGATATAAGGAATCATTATAAAGAATAGAAGAATCGACTGACATCTTGTATGATTCCGCCAGGATATTCTTCAATCGGGTATTTTCTTTATTTAATTCTTCGTTTGTTTCAGCCAAAGCCAAATAATCGGTAGTGGATGAAACTTTCTCATAAATACTTCCTGTAAGGGCATTACTCGAATTCAGGTACTCTGTCTTTTGATAGTTATTGTAGCTGACTAACAATAACATGCAAAAAATTTCAATTACAACAAAAATGATCGTAAAATGAAATCTTACGATAAAATGTAATAAATTCTTCATTCAAAAAATCAAATCCCTGTTAAACCAAAATAAGTTTCACTCCTGATTATCTCATCAGGAATGAAAACTTATCTACATTCTTTAATGCAATTCCAGTACCACGTGCAACAGCCCTTAATGGATCTTCCGCAATGTGAAATGGAATATTTATTTTATCTGTTAACCGCTTATCTAATCCACGAAGCAACGCACCACCACCGGCAAGGTAAATTCCTCTATTTACGATATCGGCGTATAATTCCGGAGGTGTTTGCTCCAATGCACTTAAAATTGCGATTTCAATTTTCGAGATTGATTTCTCCAAACAATGAGCAATTTCCTGATAAGATACAGGTACTTCAATAGGAAGTGCTGTCATCTGATTTGGTCCTTGCACTCTGAAATCATTTGGTGGCTCCTCCAACTCAGATAATGCTGATCCAACTTGAATTTTTATTTCCTCAGCAGTTCTTTCACCAATTTTGATATTATGCTGATGACGCATATATTCCTGTATATCAGAAGTTAAATCATCACCCGCAATACGAATCGATTTATTAGTTACTATTCCACCCAAAGAAATCACTGCAATCTCAGTTGTTCCTCCACCTATATCTACTACCATATTTCCTTCAGGAGCTTCAACATCAATACCGATTCCAATAGCTGCCGCCATAGGCTCATAAATCATGTATACATCACGTCCTCCGGCATGCTCAGAAGAATCACGAACCGCTCTCATTTCAACTTCTGTACTTCCCGAAGGAATACAAATCACCATGCGTAATGATGGTGGAAACAGACGAGGTTTTTTGTTGATCATCTTGATCATCCCACGAATCATCTGCTCCGCAGCATTAAAGTCAGCAATTACGCCATCTCTAAGCGGACGAATCGTTCTTAGGTTCCCGTGGGTTTTGCCCTGCATCTGGCGAGCCTTTTCGCCAATCGCAACCATTTTTTCGGTGCGACGATCAATAGCTACGATTGATGGTTCATCAACTACAATCTTATCATTACAGATAATAATTGTATTTGCTGTCCCCAAGTCAATCGCGATCTCCTGAGTTAAAAATGAAAAAAATCCCATATGGTAGTATAAATCTCTGTTATCTTATTTTAATGCTTAAAATGTCTCATTCCTGTAAATACCATAGCAATTCCAAATTTGTTAGCTGCCTCAATAGAATCCTTATCTCTTATCGAACCTCCTGGTTGAATAATAGCAGTAATTCCTGCTGCATGAGCTGCTTCTACACAATCTGAGAATGGGAAAAATGCATCAGAAGCTAAAACACTTCCTGCAATTCTATCCCCTCCCTGACGAATGGCATTTTCCAAGGCCCAAATACGACTTACCTGTCCCGGACCAACACCACATGTAGTTTTATTTTTTGCTATGGCAATTCCATTTGATTTTGCATGTTTCACTGTTTTCCATGCAAACATCAAATCTTCCATTTCACTTTCTGATGGCTCTCTTTCGGTAACCACTTCTAATTTTTCACCAATTAATTCCTTATCCATTTCCTGAATTAAAAAACCTCCTAAAACAGTTTTTCCTTTAAATGAGGAATAATCTGTTTTCAAAATTTCAGGCAATTCCAATAATCTTAAATTCTTCTTCGCTGTTAATACCTCTAAAGCTTCTTTGCTAAAAGATGGTGCAACAATTACTTCCAGAAAAATTCCACTCATAATTTCGGCCGTTGCCTTATCAATTTCACGATTTGAAGCCACTATTCCTCCAAAAATTGAAACCGGATCAGCATCATAAGCTTTCTTAAAAGCTTCTGAAATTGTTTTGGCACTGCCAATTCCACATGGATTAGCATGCTTAGCGGCAACAATTGTAGGTTCTTCAAACTCTTTTAAGGTTTCCAAAGCTCCGTCTGTATCACCAATATTGTTGTAAGATAGTTCTTTACCATGGATTTTCTTAGCCGCAGTTAAAGTTCCTTCAGTTTCCTGAATTTGACTGTAAAAAGTTGCATTCTGATGAGGGTTCTCTCCATAACGAAGATCTTGCTTCTTTTCGTATGTAATCGTTAATGTTTTAGGAGATGTAATTTTCAGTCTTTTATTAAAATACCCGGAAATTAAGGCATCGTAATGAGCAGTATGTTCAAACACCTTTGCTGTTAGATATTCTTTTGTTTCAAGACTCGTATCATTACCTGATTTTAATTCTTCAATTACTTTTGAATAATCATCAGGATCGGTAATAACAGTAACAAATTTGTAATTCTTTGCAGCCGCTCTCAACATTGTCGGACCACCTATATCAATATTTTCAATAATTTCCTCGTGACCAGCCTCAGGATTTAAAATTGTTTCTTTAAACGGATACAAATTACAAACAACGATATCAATAGGCTCAATTCCTAACTCATTCATTTGAGCTATGTGCGCTTCGTTATCCCGAATTGCTAAAATTCCACCTTCAACATTTGGATGCAGCGTTTTTACGCGTCCATCAAAACATTCAGGAAATTTAGTAAGATCTGAAATGTCCATTACAGGAATTCCTTCGGCCTTAAATTTAGCGGAAGTTCCGCCTGTAGAGATGATTTCCCATCCTAAACCTGTTAATTCTCTAGCAAATTCAACAACATTTGTTTTATCAAACACACTGATCAGCGCTCTCTTCATAATTCTCTTATTTGGGTAATTTTATAAAATGGCGTAAATTTCATTTTCTCTCGAAAAACAAAAGCAACTCAAACAAGACTGTAAATACTTTAATAATAGGCACTTATCCAGCCTCCTAAAAGCTCATGCAAAGTTAAGAAAAACCTAAAAAAAACACCGTCTAAAAAAAGTTTTTTATTGAACTTTTTCATTGAATCATAATATTGAGAAACTATTTTTTTATACTTGAAATTTCCATTCTAATAAAATTACTCCCCAAAAAATGAACTAAACAAAGCTTAAAAAATAGGCTCCAATTGATAAGTAAATAAAAAGACCCACGATATCATTCAAGGTAGTTACAAAGGGACCTGTTGCCAAAGCAGGATCAATTTTCATTTTATGCAGAGTTAATGGAATTAGGGTGCCAAATATTGATGCAAAAATAATAACTGAGAATAACGCAACCGATACACTTATTGTTAAGCTAAAGGAGTGCCCAACCAGAAATAAGTTAACAAAGAAAACCAAGCCTGAACAAATTATACCATTTACAAATGCACCCATCAGCTCTCTTAACAATCGACTAATTGTACTTTCAAAACCCAATGAATTACTTGCCAAGGCCTGTACAATAATCGCCGCCGATTGAACACCCACATTTCCTCCCATTGCTGTAATCAGCGGAATAAAAAACGCCATAGCTGTATAATTCCCCAAATCACCTTCATGCCTTGATATTACAAAAGCACTTATAAGTCCCCCCATTAAACCAATTAACAGCCATGGAAGACGTGCTCTTGTTTGAATCCAAACCGAGTCACTTGACTCTACATCTTCAGTAAGACCAGATGCCATTTGGTAATCTTTCTCAGCCTCATCACGAATTACATCTACAACATCATCAATGGTGATGCGTCCCATTAATCGTCCAATGCTATCAATAACCGGTATTGCAACAAGGTCATACTTCTCCATGATTCGGGCTACTTCCTCATCCGGCTCATCAGTATGCACCGACATCACATCCGGCTGATATATATTACTGATTTTTGCCGATGTAGGACTCAAAATCATGATCTTCAAGGAAAGAGTTCCCTTTAAAATATTATCATCATCAACAACATATACATAGTAAATCTCATCGATATCCTCAGCCTGGCGACTTAATTCTCTCAAGCAGGTTAAAACAGTCCAATTCTCATTAACCATCACCAACTCTTTCGCCATCAATCCACCGGCTGTATCTTCATCGTAATGAAGTAAATCTACAATATCGCCAGCTCGTTCAACATCTCTTATATGGGAAAGAATCTCCTCTCGTTGTTCATCCGACATACCACCAATCACATCGGCAGCATCATCAGAATCCATTCTGTGAATAAACTGTTTTGCAATAATTTCAACAGGCAAAACCTTTAAAAAACGATCCCGATCATCCTCTTCCAATTCAGCCAAGACATCCGCCGCAGTATCAATATCAAGAAGTAAATACAGAAACTTAGCCTCCTCTGTATTAAGTTCATCATATATTTCAGCAATATCAGCAGGATGCAATCCATCCATCATACCAATTGCTCCGACCTCATCCTTCTCTTCGATAATTCTTTTTAACTGATCGATGTATTCGCGAGTCAATTCAAATTGCATATCAATGTATTTTATGTGTGATTTTATTCTCTTAATTCCGTATTTATTAATTCTTCAATTTTATTGGTCAAATAAACAAACTGATCTACAGACAATTGCTCTGGCCTCTGCGCCATAAGTTCATCATCAAGCTTGTAATCACCCAATACTGATTTTAAAGAATTCCGTAAGGTTTTCCGGCGTTGATTAAATCCGGATTTAACGACTCGGAAAAATAGTTTTTCATCACAAGCCAATCTAACGGTAGTATTCCTTTCCATACGTATTACTGCAGATTTAACTTTTGGAGGTGGGGAGAATACCGTTTCGCTAACAGTAAACAAATATTCTATATTATAAAAAGCCTGCATAAGCACACTTAAAATACCATACGTTTTATTTCCAGGAACAGCAGCCATTCTTTCAGCAACCTCTTTCTGAATCATTCCTACAACTTCAGGAATTTGATCTCTATAATCCAAAACTTTAAAGAATATTTGAGAGGATATATTGTAAGGAAAGTTCCCAATTACGGCAAAAGGCTCCGAAAATAATCTCGACAAATCATATTTCAGAAAATCCTCTCCAATTATTCGTCCTGATAATTCCGGAAAATTTTCATTCAAATAAGATACAGATTCTCTATCTATCTCAACAACATGCGTTTCAAACCCATTTTCCTTAAGTAAATATTGTGTTAACACTCCCATCCCCGGACCAATCTCAAGCACTTTCGAAACACAATCAGCCTTCATACTTGCCACAATTTTTTTGGCAATATTCAAATCTTTTAAGAAATGCTGCCCTAAACTCTTTTTTGCCCTAACGTACCCCATATCCATCCATTTAATCCCTTTTATTTCAGCATCTCAAATTAACAAAAATTAAAAACAGCAGCTTTTCAAAGGAGATTTCAAACATTTACTTATTTTTGTAGCTGATTTATCGCCCGGCAAATTTAGGACTTAATAATAGAAACACAGCTTATACTTGCTTAAAATTTAATCTCAGTTAGTTTTTTCTATAAAATGCTAACTCTAAAATTATCAATTTTGAAGAAAAATCTCATACATATCATAAAATTTCTAATCTTCTTTTCTATTAGTTCTTTCTTATTTTGGTACGTCTATCGAGGTCTAAATACTTCTGAGCTAATTTTCACATTAAAAAATGAAGTCAATTATTACTGGATTCTTCTTTCTCTGTTTTTTGGTCTGCTAAGTCACATCAGCAGAACAATCCGCTGGAACATGCTCATTGAATCCTTAGGAAAAAAACCCAGAACGATCAATACTTTTCTTGCAGTTATGGTTGGTTACTTTGCAAATCTTGCACTTCCGAGAATGGGCGAAATTTCAAGATGTGGCTTAATTAGCAAGTATGAGAATATTTCATTTTCCAAATTAATTGGCACAGTTGTTCTTGAAAGAGTGCTGGATATAATCATGCTGATCATTTTTTTACTAATCGCATTATCAACACAATTTTCGGTTATCTCTCATTTCTTCTCAAATAATCCTGAAGTCAGCAACAAGCTCTCGAATGTATTTGCATCTGCAAACACCATATATGTAATCGCTGCAGTATCAATTCTAATCTGGATTTTAAGAAAAAAATTTAAAAATACAGCCCTTTTTAAGAAGATTGATCAAACTCTTTCAAATTTTATGGCAGGCTTTCGTGCCATTAAGAAACTGGATAATAAATGGTCATTTGTCTTTCACACTGTCTTTATTTGGATCATGTATTATTTAATGACGTATATCTGTTTCTTCAGTTTCGGATTTACATCAAATCTTCCCGCTATTGCCGGACTAACCGTTTTTGTAATGGGAAGCTTTGGAATGGTTGCTCCTGTTCAGGGCGGAATCGGTGCCTGGCATTTTATGGTGATCGGAACTCTTCTGGTTTACCTTCCTGAAGTTGCCAACATCGAAACTATGTCGAAAAGCTTTGCTCTTGTAGTTCACGGTGCACAAACAGCTATGATTATCATACTCGGTTCAGCTTCAGTAATTGCTCTCCCAATAGCAAACCGAAAGCAAGTGAAATTAATAAAGCCTAAAATTTGAGATGAGAATCGATTTTACCATTATTGAAGTTAACGATCTTCATTCAGAAAGAGAATTTATTGAACTTCCGGTACGACTTTATCAGAAAATGAAAAACTGGATTCGACCTTTGGATTCTGACATTGAGAAAGTTTTTGATCCGAAACAAAACAAAATGTTTGCTCATGGGGAGTGTATCCGATGGATTCTTCAAGATCAAAATAAGCAAACCATAGGCAGGGTTGCTGCATTTATAGACCACAAAGCAAAAGATTTAAACGAGCAACCAACTGGAGGCCTGGGGTTTTTCGAATGTATTAACAACAAAGAGGCCGCCTTCATTCTATTTGACACTTGCAAAAATTGGCTGAAAGACAAGCAAATTGAAGCCATGGATGGACCAATTAATTTTGGGGAAAGGCATCAATGGTGGGGACTTCATGTTGACGGAGATCACAAACCTGTTTATTGTATGCCTTACCATTTTAAATACTATCAGGGTTTTTTCGACTCTTACGGATTCCAAATCTACTTTAAACAATATACTTACCGAACGAAGTTTTCGATCGAAAGCTTAAGTGAAATTATAAAGTGGAAAGCGCAAAGGCTTTTAAATAACAGCGAATATAAAGTAATCCATTTGGACAGGAAAAACTCAGACAAACTGATAAAGGATTTTGTATATGTCTATAATGAAGCCTGGGTGAAAGAAATACCAGGTATCGAAGGCATTTCCGAACAACAAACGCAAGACCTGTTCGAGACATTAAAACCAATCATGCATGAAAAACTGATGTGGTTTGCCTATCACAATGAAGAACCCATTGGCTTTTTTATAATGGTTCCAGACTTAAATGAACTTCTGCAACATATAAATGGTAAAATGAACCTTTATGCAAAGCTTCGTTTTATCTATTACAAGCACCTGCAAAAAAACAAAAATGCACTAGGTCTAATATTCGGAGTGGTTCCTGAGTTTCAAAAGCGTGGTATTGAAGCCGCAATGATTTATGAATTCTCCAGATCAGGTTTTGATTCAAGCTTTCCATTTTTAAATTTGGAAATGAATTGGATCGGTGATTTCAATCCAAGAATGAGTCATTTGATGGAGCACATTGGTGCAAAAATCTACAAAACTCATCATACTTACCGAAAATTGTTCGATGAAACAAAAGAATTTAAACGTTCCTTAATTATAAAATAAAAAGGCTGCTCAAATTCGAGCACCCTTTGCTGTATTTTTTCTGATAATTTACAATCCATTTTCAGAATGATACAATATCCGCATTAAGCGAATATCATCTTCCGAAAAATCTTCTTCTCCTAACTCTTCAAGAGCAGCTTCAATACTGTCAGTCTCGGCCTCATCAAAATACTCCAAGATTTCCTCCTGACGATCTTCATCAATCGTCTCATCCACATAATAATTCAGACTCAGTTTCGTTCCTGAATAAACAATAGCCTCCATCTCTCGAAGCAGATCAGAAAATGCCATTCCCTTGGCTTCTGCAATATCTTCCAAATCCATTTTCCGGTCTACACTCTGAATAATATAAACCTTAAATTTAGATTTATCAACTACAGAGCGAACAACCATATCTTGCGGTCTTTCTATATTATTCTCCTCAACATGCTTGCCTATCAAACCGACAAACTCCTTTCCAAATCGCTTTGCCTTACCAGCTCCCACCCCTTGTATATGAGACAACTCCTCAATATTTATTGGATAATTAATGGCCATTTCTTCTAGAGAAGGATCCTGAAAAACCACATATGGAGGCACCTCTTTTTTCTTAGCAACCTGCCTTCTTAAATCTTTCAACATTGATAACAGCTCAGTATCAACAGTTGCCGTACTGGCCACTTTTGTTGCTTCCAAATCCACACCTTCAAAATCATGATCATCAGTAAGCATAAAAGGCACCGGATTTTTCAAGAATTTACGTCCTTCGGTTTTAAGTTTAATCACCCCATACTGCTCAATATCCTTTTCAATTAAAGAATGAACCAACGCTCTTCGAAAAACCATGTTCCAAAAATGCTGATCCCGATCCTTACCGCAACCAAACATCTCCAATTCATCATGCTTATATGATTTAATCGAAGAATTCATTTCACCGGTAAGTATATTAACCAAATGATCGATTTTAAAACGCTCCTTAACCAGCTTAACCAGTTTCAATGCTTTAATAACAAATTCTTCTCCCTGAAATTCTTTCTTAGGATGCAAACAGTTATCACAACTGCCACAATTTGCATCAATATAATTCTCCCCAAAATAATGAAGTAAAATTGTTCGGCGACAAATAGCCGATTCTGCAAACGAAACTGTTTCCAACAAAAGCTGCCTGCCTATCTCCTGCTCTGCCACAGGCTTTCCCTGCATGAATTTCTCAAGCTTTTGAATATCCTTATAGCTATAAAAAGTCAGGCATCGTCCTTCTCCACCATCCCGACCGGCTCTTCCTGTTTCCTGATAATAGCCTTCTAAACTCTTTGGTATATCGTAATGAATTACAAATCGCACGTCCGGCTTGTCAATGCCCATTCCAAAAGCAATTGTTGCAACCACAACATCCACATCCTCCATTAAAAATTTATCCTGATTTCCGGAACGAGTTGAAGAATCCATTCCTGCATGATAGGGAACAGCTTTAATTCCATTAACCAGAAGCGTTTCGGCTAATTCCTCAACCTTCTTTCGACTCAAACAATATATAATTCCTGATTTCCCCGCATTTGCCCGGATAAACTTAATGATCTCTTTAGTCGCATTTACCTTTGGAAGAACTTCATAATATAAATTAGGCCGGTTAAACGATGATTTAAAAACCAAAGCATCCAACATCCCCAAATTCTTTTGAATATCATGCTGCACTTTAGGTGTTGCTGTTGCAGTAAGTGCAATTATCGGAGCTGAACCAATTTCATTAACTATTGAACGAATCTTCCTGTATTCAGGCCTGAAATCATGCCCCCACTCTGAAATACAATGCGCCTCATCAACAGCGTAAAAAGAAATTTTCACCTGTTTAAGAAACTCAATATTACTTTCTTTTGTTAACGATTCCGGCGCTACATATAAAAGCTTAGTTCTGCCTTCCAGAACATCTTCCTTTACTTTTAAGGTGGCTGATTTGGAGAGAGACGAATTCAAAAAATGAGCTACGCCATCATCTTCACCAAAATTTCTCATTGCATCAACCTGATTTTTCATCAGAGCGATCAATGGGGATATAACAATTGCTGTACCCTCCAACATTAGTGAGGGCAATTGATAACACAATGACTTTCCCCCACCTGTGGGCATCAACACAAATGTGTCGTTACCACTTAAGATATTTTGAATTACCGGTTCTTGATTTCCCTTAAAATTCTCGAATCCAAAATACTTCTTTAAATTAGTTGATAATTCAAAGTTCTTTCCCATGTTTCCTATTGATATGCTTTTTTCCCAAAAATATATGCGGTCGGCTAAATTAACATTTTACTTAGCAACCTAAAATTTTTAAATGGTAATTTTTTACATCACCATTCATTCCCGTATTACAAATTTCGATACTTTTGTATTTTAAATTTAGATAAACACTTGTACAATTCAAAACAAAAACTGCAATTAACAGATTTTAACTGATTCTTAAAGTTTCATTTATCTGAGTTTAATTAGCTTTGTACACAAAATAAAAACAAGAAGATTTGAAGCCTACATACGATATTAAGCAAATTGCAATAAAAACAATTGCAGAAGAAGAAAAAACCATTGGTCAGCTAAAAGAGTACATTGATGGAGATTTTGTTAATACTGTTGAATTGATTTTAAAAAGTAAAGGCCGGGTTGTAATTACTGGAATTGGCAAAAGTGCCAACATTGCCAACAAAATTGTGGCAACCCTTAATTCAACAGGTACCCCAGCTTTATTTATGCATGCAGCCGACGCTATTCATGGGGATCTGGGAATGATCCTTCCTGATGACATTATTATTTGCATTTCGAAAAGTGGGAGCACACCCGAAATCAAAGTTTTAGTGCCACTCATCAAAAACATGGGAAATGCATTAATTGGAATGGTTTCCGGACTGGATTCTTTTCTTGCAAAAGAATCGGACTATGTTCTAAAAGCCGTTGTCGAAAAAGAAGCCGATCCAAACAATTTAGCCCCAACAAATTCGACTACCGCCCAACTTGTAATTGGAGATGCTTTAGCAGTTTCCTTATTGGAATGCAGACAATTCACCAGTCAGGATTTTGCCAAATATCACCCGGGAGGAGCTCTGGGGAAAAAATTATATTTGCGGGTTAGTGATCTTTACAAAAACGATCTTGCCCCAAAAGTATCAGAAGAAGAAAGCATTCGTCCTATTATCCTTGAAATTTCTTCAAAAAGAATGGGGGCTACTGCCGTTGTTGATAAAGACGATAAACTAATTGGAATAATCACTGATGGTGACCTTCGTAGAATGCTTGAACAAAACGAAGATGTAAGCAAATTAACTGCTCGTGATATCATGTCTGCAAAACCTAAGGCGATCGATCCCGATTCACTTGCCATTAATGCTTTTCAATTAATGGAAGACAACAACATTACTCAGCTGGCAGTTGTTGAAAATGAAAAATATGTAGGAATGGTTCATCTGCATGATATCTTAAAAGAAGGAATTGTATAACTTGGCGCAATTAGTAAATCAATACAAATGTCGGATAAAGAAGCAACAAAAGAAGAAAACCAAATGAGTTTTCTTGAACATCTCGAAGAACTAAGATGGCACTTAATGAGATCAGTTATTGCCGTTATGGTTTTTGCAATAGTTGCTTTTATCTTTTATGATTTCGTATTTAATGTTTTGATTCTTGCACCTAAAAATCCGGAATTCTTTACAAACAGAATGTTTTTCAAACTATCTGAATATACAGGAGTTGCTTCTCTGAAAATTAACATTCATCCATTTCAGGTTATAAATATTAACATGGCCGGACAATTTGCAACACATATAAGTGTTTCCTTAGTGATCGGAATAATTGCCAGTTTCCCATATATATTTTACGAATTCTGGAGCTTTTTAAAACCAGCTTTGTACGATAATGAGAAGAAACATGCGAGAGGATCTATTTTTTACACCTCATTTTTATTTGCACTTGGAGTTCTTTTCGGCTACTATCTTATAACCCCACTATCAGTTCATTTTCTTGGATCTTACAGTGTAAGTGATCAGGTTCTGAATCAAATAAACCTAACATCCTACATCTCATCTATTACTTCAATTGTTTTGGCAAGTGGAGTCATATTTGAACTGCCTGTTCTTATTTTCTTTTTAAGCAAAATAGGTTTGGTATCCCCGGAATTTTTGAAAAAATACAGAAAACACTCCGTGGTTTTAATTTTAATTCTTTCTGCAATCATCACTCCTCCGGATATCTTTAGTCAGATACTGGTTTGTTTACCACTGATGTTGCTTTACGAAATTGGTATTAAAATATCGAAGCGGGTTCAAAAAAACCAACAAGCTAATTTGGGTTAAACAATTACACAGTTTATTTGTATTTTCACGTAACCAAAGTCTGGATTACTATTTAATCCGGGCTCTCACTATTGTATCTTTATGAATCAGATTATAAAAAAAGGATTTTCACTCCTAACTATTCTTGTTTTTTCAAGCTTAACTTACACCTGTTTTGCTCAAGCCACCAAAATAAGAGGTCGAATAATTGATTCGGAAACGAAAGAACCTCTTCCCTTTGTAAATATTGCTTACAAAGGAACCACCATTGGTACTACTTCAGATTTCGATGGACAGTATTTTCTGGAGACCAGAACACCATCAGACTCTCTACAGGTCTCATTCATAGGATATAAGGAAAAATCATTTTTAATTCAAAAAGCCAGTTTCCAAACCCTTAACATCGAATTAGAATCTGAAACTTTTGATTTAGATGAAATTGTTGTTACTCCCGGAGAGAATCCCGCACATGTCCTTCTTCGTAAAATTATCGCAAAAAAAGAGGCCAATAATCCTTCCCGGTTTGATTCGTATCAATACGAATCATACACAAAAATGGAAATGGATTTGAACAACATCAAAGATAGTTTTAAGAATAAAAAAATCATGCGTCAATTCCAGTTTGTCTTTGATTACATCGACACCTCTGTAATAACAGGAAAGCCATATCTACCGGTTTTCATTACCGAATCTCTTTCGGATTATCATTATCAGAAAAAACCGAAAGTAGAAAGGGAAATCATAAAAGCCTCTCAGATGTCTGGTATAAATGACAATGCCAGCCTGGCGCAATTCACAGGGCAGCTTCATCAAAATGTGAATATTTACGACAACTTTATTGATCTTTTCAATATGGGTTTCGTAAGTCCTATTGCAGATGGCGGACTTCGTTACTACAAGTATTACCTAACCGATAGTGCATACAGAGATGGCAACTGGTGCTATCACATGTCGTTTAAGCCAAAAAGAAAACAGGAACCAACTTTTGTCGGCGACTTTTGGGTAGCCGACACTACATTTGCCATACAAAACATGCAAATGCGTATTGCAAAAGACGTAAACCTAAACTGGGTTAAAGATTTGGTTAGCAACAATGAATTTCAGAAGCTAAACGACAGCACCTGGTTTTTAAAAAAGCAAAATCTTTTTGTTGATTTCATGATAACAGACAAAGATTCGACCAAACAAATGGGCTTTTTTGGAAGAAAATCAATTTCCTACAAAAACGTTAAAATAAACGAACCTATAAAAGACGAAATTATTAAGCTGGACAATAATGTTATCGTTGAAGAAACAGCCTTAAAACAACCTAAAGAGTATTGGGACAATGCCCGGCCGTATCAATTATCGAAAAGAGAATCAGGCATTTACGCCATGGTTGATTCAATTCAAAATGTTCCCTTGTACAGAAATATAATTGATGTAATCCAAACATTTGTTACAGGATATTATGTGAAAGGAAAATTTGAATACGGCCCATATTACAAACTTTACAGCTTTAACGAAATTGAGGGCAACAGATTTATGTTTGGAGGCAGGACTTCGAACGAATTCAGCACCAAGATAATGTTTAACGGTCATTTGGCTTACGGTGATAAGGACAATAAATTAAAATATGGATTGGGATTTCTTTACATGATTAACAAACTTCCAAGAGAAACTTTCGGAGTACAATACAAACATGACATTCAGCAATTAGGAAAAAGTCCAAATGCATTTACCGAAGGGAATATTCTATCCTCTCTTTTGAAACGAAACCCAAACAATAAACTTACAATGGTAAATCAACTGGAAACTCATTACGAGAAAGAATGGTTTCAGGGATTTTCGAACACTCTAAAATTTCGTTATCGTGACATTACTCCAACCCAATATGTTCCATTTAATGCTCCTGATGTAAGCGGAGGAATACCTGTTGCAGGAATAACATCTTCGGAAATTGAGCTAAAAACAAGGTTTACCAGAAATGAGAGAGTAATAATGGGTGAATTCGAAAGAGTTCATCTGGGTGGACCATTCCCTATATTCAATCTTTATTTTACGATGGGTATGAAAGATGTTTTGGGTGCCGATTACAATTATCAAAAAATTGACTTAAGCATTGAACACACCATAGAATTACCTCCCTTAGGAAATCTATACTATTTAGTTACTGCAGGGAAACTATTCGGAAAAGTTCCGTACCCCCTCCTTCATCTGCATGAAGGAAACGAGACTTACGCTTTTGATCCGTATGCATTTAACATGATGAACTATTACGAATTCACAAGTGATCAATACATTAGTCTATTTGTTGAACATCACTTTAACGGACTCATTTTGAACAGAATCCCATTATTCAGAAAATTAAAATGGAGAACTGTGGTATCGGGCAAAGGACTAATTGGCAGTTTAAGCGACAAGAACAATGGTTCATTAACCAATACTGAAGCTGAAATGATTTTCCCTAATGGTCTTTCGGATGTAAGCAAACCTTACTTTGAAGCAAGTGTGGGAATTGAAAACATATTTAAATTCATCCGGATTGATGCTATGTGGCGGTTAAATCATTTGGAAGACAATCCATATCAGGATTTTGAAAATTTTGGTATCCGGGCGATGTTCCAGTTTACTTTTTAATAATCAGAAGAAATTACTGACTGGTTTTGAACTTACATACAAAGTTTAATTCTCACAGATCTTTTCTATATTTGCACCATTCCGATCCTTAAATATATTGAACAACGATGATTTTAAGAGCTGAAAATTTAATAAAAAGATACAAAACCAGAACTGTTGTTAAAGGTGTTTCTGTTGAAGTTAAACAAGGTGAAATTGTTGGCTTACTTGGACCTAATGGTGCTGGAAAAACCACTTCATTTTACATGATTGTTGGGTTGATTCAGCCAAACGGAGGAAGAATCTTTTTAGACGACCGAGAAATTACAAATGAGCCTGTTTATAAAAGAGCGCAATTAGGTGTTGGATACCTTGCTCAGGAAGCCTCCGTGTTTCGAAAGCTAAGTGTGGAAGACAACATCAGAGCTGTGCTTGAAATGTCTGATTTCTCAAAAGAATACCAGAAAGAACGATTGGAAGAGATGCTGAACGAGTTTAGCTTGCAGAAAATCAGAAAAAGTCTTGGTATTCAACTATCGGGTGGCGAAAGAAGAAGAACCGAAATTGCAAGAGCTCTGTCAATCAAACCAAAATTTATCCTTTTAGATGAACCCTTTGCAGGTGTCGACCCAATCGCTGTTGAAGATATCCAAGACATTGTTCGCCATTTAAAAGATAAAAACATCGGAATTCTAATTACCGATCACAACGTACAGGAAACTCTTTCCATTACTGAAAGAGCCTATCTTTTATTCGAAGGTAATATCCTTAAATCGGGAACTGCAGAAGAACTTGCAGCAGATGAAGATGTAAGGAGAGTTTATTTAGGGAAGAATTTTGAGCTTCGAAGGCCTTCAAAATAGCTCATTTTCAGGAGGATTGAATTGATTTAGTATCCGAACAAAATTCAGCCTTATTATATTACTCAAAAAAACTTCATTTTTTTTTCGAACAGGTATTGCAAATTATAAAAAACAGCTCTATATTTGCACCGCAATTAACCCGCGGATGTGGCGTAATTGGTAGCCGCGCTAGACTTAGGATCTAGTGCCGAGAGGCGTGGGGGTTCGAGTCCCTTCATCCGCACAATAAAAAGAATAACCTTAAACCGCCCGTACTTCCGATACTGATGTGTATCGATCGTGAGGCGGTTTTTTTTCAATTAAAGAGGTTTTATCTATAATAGCTAAAAAATGAACATTACAAAAACCAATATTGATGATTTAAATGCTGTAATCAAATTACAGATTGTTCAAGAAGATTACGAGACACGAGTAAACAATGTGTTGAAAGACTATCGTAAAAAAGCAAATATCAATGGTTTCCGTGCAGGTAAAGTACCTATGGGTGTGATAAAAAAAATGTACGGAACTCCTGTTTTAGCTGATGAAATTAACAAAATTCTTAGCGAGGAGCTAATGAAGTATATTCGCGAAAATGATTTAAACATCATGGGCGAACCTCTCCCAAATGAAACTGAGCAAAAGGAAATCAGCTGGGAAAAAGATACAGAATTCGAATTCTCTTTCGATATTGCTTTAACTCCTGAATATACCCTTAATCTAAGCAAAAAAGATAAAATCGACTTCTTCAAAATTATTGTTGACGAGAAAATGATTCAGAGCGGTGTTGATATGCACTCCCGTCGTTTCGGATCAAACGATGCTGTTGAAGTTGTTGAAGAAAAAGAACTTTTGAAAGGCAACTACGCTCAAGTTGATGCAGACGGAAAACTAATTGAAGAAGGAATTGTTAGCGAAAATGTTGCCATGTCTTTAGAATACATGAAAGACGAAGACGCTAAAAAGAAATTCATTGGAGCTAAAAAAGATGATGTTGTAGTTTTCAATCCTGCGAAAGCTTTTGAAAACAAATCAGACGTGGCTTCTATGTTAGGAATTTCGAAAGAAGAAGCTGAAACATTAGATTCTGATTTCCAATTTACAATTACCGAAATCACCAAATTTGTTAATGCTGAATTGAATCAGGAATTATTCGATAAAGTATTTGGCGAAGGCACTGTATCTTCAGAGGAAGAATTCAAGAATAAAATCAAAGAAGATATCGAAAAGCAATTGGTTAACGACAGTGACTACAAATTCCTGATCGATGCCAAAGCCAAATTGGTAAAAAAAGCAAAAATTGAACTTCCTGAGGTATTCCTGAAGCGTTGGATTGTTTCTACAAATAAGGATATGACAGCAGAACAAGTTGATACTGATTTTGCAAATTATGCTGACGAATTCAAATGGCAATTAATTAAAAACAGATTGATTCAGGAGAATGATCTGAAAGTTAGCCAGGAAGAAGTTATGGAATTTGCTAAAAAACAAGCATTAATGCAATTCCAGCAATACGGAATGATGGATGTACCTGAAGAGTACCTAAACAACTACGCTCAACAAATGATGCAAAATCAAGACGAGCAAAGAAAAATTTATGAGCGTAAAGCTGATGATAAAGTTGTTGAATACATCAAAGGAACCGTTAAACTGGACGAAAAAGAGATTTCTACTGAGGATTTCAACAAGCTGTTTGAATAAGTCAGTACACCTTAATAAGACATTAAACCACGCTTTAAAAAAGCGTGGTTTTCTTTTTGGCTTTTAAAATACAGATTTTGTTAAGCCATTCTTTTCAAATGGGGAAAATTTAACTAATTTAGGTCTACGAAATATAAAATCACTTCGCTATGGTACCAAAAGATGAATTCAATAAATTTGCTACAAAGCACATGGGCATAAGCAGCCTAAACTTAGATAGATACACATCAATTCACAACAGCTACATCTCTCCTACTATTATTGAGGAAAGACAGCTAAATGTTGCCTCAATGGATGTGTTCTCTCGTCTTATGATGGATCGGATTATCTTCCTTGGTATTCCAATTGATGATTACGTAGCCAATATTATTATGGCACAATTGCTGTTTTTAGAATCTACAGACCCTTCAAAGGATATCCAGATCTATTTCAACACTCCCGGAGGTTCAGTGCATGCAGGTTTAGGAATTTACGATACCATGCAATATATCAAATGTGATGTTGCTACCATTTGTACCGGAATGGCTGCTTCGATGGGCGCTGTGTTATTAACTGCAGGAACAAAAGGAAAACGTTCAGCACTTAGGCACTCGCGTGTAATGATTCACCAACCAATGGGTGGTGCTCAAGGGCAAGCTTCAGATATCGAAATTACTGCACGCGAAATTTTGAAACTGAAAAAAGAACTTTATACTATTATTGCTGATCATTCTGGAAATACTTACGAAAAAGTTGAGAAAAACTCTGATCGTGATTATTGGATGACAGCCGCGGAAGCAAAGGAGTACGGAATGATTGACGAAGTGCTTATCCGTGAGCAATAAGCTAACTAAATAGAAATCAGAATAACAAAATGCAGAGTTAAGCGTAAAATTCTTAACTTTGCATTTTTAGTATAACAAATTAAGAAACATGGATAAATGCTCGTTTTGTGGGAGAGAAAAGAAAGATACAAATCTTCTAATTGCCGGAATCAGCGGTCATATTTGCGATAGCTGTATCGAACAGGCCTATGCTATTGTACAGGAAGAATTGAAGAATCGTACTGATATCAACCTAAAAGAGATTCAATTATTAAAACCAACAGAAATAAAGACATTTCTTGACCAGTATGTAATTGGACAGGATGATGCAAAAAAATATCTTGCGGTTGCGGTATACAATCATTACAAGAGACTACTTCAGGAAAGAGATGACGAAGATATCGAGATTGAAAAATCGAATATTATTCTTGTTGGAGAAACCGGAACAGGTAAAACCCTATTGGCCAGAACAATTGCCAAGATGCTTCATGTGCCATTTACTATAGTGGATGCAACGGTACTTACTGAAGCTGGTTATGTGGGTGAAGATATTGAATCGATCTTAACAAGGCTTCTTCAGGCATCAGATTATGATGTTGCTGCAGCTGAAAAAGGAATTGTATTTATTGATGAAATAGATAAAATTGCCAGAAAAAGCGATAATCCTTCCATTACCAGAGATGTGTCAGGTGAAGGTGTTCAGCAAGGATTACTCAAATTACTGGAAGGATCAGTTGTTAATGTTCCACCACAAGGAGGAAGAAAACACCCTGATCAGAAAATGATACCGGTAAATACCAAGAACGTTCTATTTATTTGTGGTGGTGCTTTTGATGGTATTCAAAGAAAAATTGCTCAACGATTAAACACTCAAATTGTTGGATTCAATGCCAACAAAGAAAAAGAACAGATTGATCAGGATAATTTATTGCAGTATATTGCTCCACAGGATTTGAAATCATTCGGTTTAATTCCTGAGATTATTGGTCGTTTACCTGTTCTTACTTACTTAGAACCTTTGGACAGAAGAGCATTGAGAAGCATTCTGACAGAACCAAAAAATGCGATAATGAAACAATACACCAAGCTATTTAAAATCGACGATATCGAATTGGTATTTGAAGATGATGCATTGGAATACATTGTTGATAAAGCATTGGAATTTAAATTGGGAGCCCGTGGATTAAGATCCATTTGCGAAGCCATCATGATTGATGCCATGTTTGAATTACCAACGAGTGGTGAAAAGAATATTAATATTGACAGAAAGTACGCAAGTGAGAAACTTGAAAAAATAAACCTCAAGCGTTTAAAAGTCGCATAGAAAAGAGGCTGTTTCTTAGTTATGAGACAGCCTCTTTTTCTTTATAGTGTTATTGTAATATTTGCTCCGAATGCACTTACAGCCACCTTAGCATCACAATCGGAATCAGGATCTCCTCCTCCAAAATTTACTGTCCCATCACCAACATCGCTTAATGAGAAATCAGCCTTCCCGCCTATAATGTTCTTACACGAATAAGCGTAGATTAAGTCACTACTACTTTCCAGGTCAAACAATACTCCATCAGGAGTTTTCCCCGAAAGATTCGTTGTAAATTTAAAAACATCATCAATATAAGCAGTCGAGCCTTCTTCACTCTTAAGAAAAGTGTAAACATTGTTTATACTTGCTACAGTAACTGTATAAACTGTTTCCCCGGTTCCGCTAATTAAAAATTCAGCATTCTCCATTGTCATGGAAAAATCATTTCCAGCAGTTTCTCCGGTTATCTGAAACTCAATTGTTCCTGTTACGGAATATCCGTAAGATTTGAAATCCTTTAAGCGAATATCAAATGATTTCAAATCTTCATCTTTAGGATCTACAATTACTTTTCCTTTAAACGCTGCACCATTCGAAGAACATATTGATGTTCCATAATCCAATACAATTGAATCAAGCACAGAAGTCTCTGAATTTCGATGAACTGAAGCCTTTAAGCATTTAGCTACATTTGTTGTGATTAAATCACCTGTGAATTTCAATTTATGCATCGCAATACCATTCACATCCATGGCTAGATCATTAAATACATTTTCTATTTGCAAACTAAGCTCGGCAGGAACAGAGAACACATCAAGAATAATATCTTCAGGATCGGACCCTGTTGAACATGAATTCACCAATAAAACGCAAAAGGATAATACCAAACCTGAAATAAAACGCCTCATATGCATTGTTATTTTCTTATGTAATCAATAAATGAATAAGGAACCTCGTTTTTTTCATCCGGAAAACAATCCTCTCTACTGACTGATTTCCATTCTTTTAAATCCAAAGCTGGAAAGAAAGTATCTCCTTCAAAATCCTTATGAACTTTTGTGTAATATATCTTATTAGCCTTAGCCAGAGCTTCTTTATAAATAGTTCCTCCGCCAATAATAAAAACTTCCTCCTGATCCGAATATTTTTCCAAAGCTTGCTCTAAGGAATTAACAACAATGCAACCTTCTGCCACATAATCTGCTTGACGGGTTATAATCACAGAAGTTCTATTTGGCAATGGCTTACCAATTGATTCGAAAGTTTTTCTCCCCATAATAATGGTATTCCCGGTTGTTAAAGCTTTAAACCTTTTTAAATCGGCAGACAACTTCCATATTAACTGATTATCTTTTCCGATTACCTGATTTCGGGAAACGGCAACAATAATTGATACGTTCATAATGTTTAGTTTTAAATGGAAATTACTCCTTTAATATGAGGATGTGGATCGTAGTTTTCCAAACTAAAATCCTCAAATTTAAAATCGAATATACTTTTAACCTCAGGATTTATTTTAAGTACCGGAAGTTCTTTCGGTTCTCTCGACAATTGCAGTTTTACCTGATCCATATGATTCATGTAAATATGCGCATCGCCCAAGGTATGTATAAACTCACCTGGTTCCAAATCACACACCTGAGCCATCATCATTGTTAAAATAGCATAGGAAGCGATATTAAACGGAACACCCAAAAATATATCAGCACTGCGCTGGTATAATTGACAGGAAAGTTTGCCATTGGCTACATAAAACTGAAACAGTGCATGACAGGGAGGCAAAGCCATATTTTCAATATCTGCCGGATTCCATGCACTTACAATTAACCTTCTTGAATCAGGATTGTTTTTAATATCATGCACCACTTGCGTGATCTGATCTATTGATTCTCCATTGCTTTTTGGCCACGATCTCCACTGGTATCCGTAAACATGTCCCAAGTCGCCGTTTTCATCAGCCCACTCGTTCCAAATTCTAACTCCATTGTCCTGAAGATATTTTACATTGGTATCCCCATCTAAAAACCAAAGCAATTCGTGAATTATTGATTTTAGGTGAAGCTTCTTAGTAGTTAAAAGAGGAAATCCTTTGGATAAATCGAAGCGCATTTGATGACCAAAAACGCTTACGGTTCCCGTTCCGGTTCTGTCTTCTTTCTTATTCCCTTCTTCGAGAACTCTTTCTAATAAGTGAAGATATTGTTGCATAACTAATTGTCAAAATTTAATTTTTAAAGATAAAACTATTTAACGACTTCCTTATAAATAGTTCGAAACGATATAACCACACCACAATAATTCCTAAAAATAAACGAGGAATAATCAACCAGCCCAAAGGCACACCAATAGCGGCAAATAATAGCGGGTCTTCTAATTGTGAATGGGATACTGCAATGTGGTGATTTAATAGATCAGCTTCCGACTTTGTCATTTGTCCCTTTTCAACTTGTTCTATCATAATTGCAGAACCATATGCCAAACCCAAAGTATTGGCCACAATCCAAGAAAATGAAGTAGAATCAGGCAGTCCCATTATTGACTGTAAGGGAGCCAACATTCGCGACAGCCATTTTATAACTCCAAAAACTTCCAGAATTCGCTGCAAGATCATCAACAATGTGATCAGAATTATCACTTTTAAACTTAAAACCAACGAAGTCCAGAGCCAGGCTTTAAACATAGAATTAAACGTTTCCTGCTGCACAAAAAGGCTGGAATGAGCCTGAAATGAATCTGCCGGCAAGATCCAATTCAGAAATAACCCAAGCACAAAACTACCTGCTAATCTTAGTAATATCATTCGAAGCATCGACGATCCTGTTTTTTTCAGAACAGCAGTTTCAATTATAAAACCGTGTGCCACCAAACACATTGCAGCTAAAATTGTAACCACCCGCCCCTCCAGCTCCAAACTGGTAATTACAGCAATCGCCGTATAAATATTCGTAAAAATACTGGTTAGTAAAACAAATGCCGATTCTCCCGGCAAGCCCATATACTCAAATGCAGGCTTCAAATAATCCGAAACCAAAGCTAATATTCCGGTATAGTTTAGTAACAACACACCAAATGAAACCGGAATCATAATACTCAAAAGCCATTTAGATGTGGAATAGGCTTTTGGAATAGATTCCCTGACAGCTGCAACAACTTTAGCTTTCGATGTCTGATTTTTAGTTTGAAACGAACTTTCCTGAATCATTTACATTCAACTTGAGTGAAGTACAAAAATACTTTTTTCATTCAATTTATAGGTCTTCCCTTGCATATACATTTGCCGAATTCGTTCGCTAAAAAATAAGACTGCTCTATCTAGAATGTTTTCATATCACTTGTAATTGTCATAAAAAGACAATGCCGGTGTTTTAAGAATCTATTTTTTTAGTTAGTTTTGACACCTCTGGCTTTCAAAAGAGTAAAGATTTCAATCTTTATTAACGAATCCTTGAATGAATTTCAAATTGAGACTACGAAAACAACCAATAACCATTAAGACATATTAAATTACTAACCTTTTTTAAAACTACGTTATGGGTATAAAAAATCGTCTGATAGTAATGAACTTCCTTCAATTTTTTGTTTGGGGAGCATGGTTAATAACTATTGGTGGTTATTGGTTTCAAAACAAAGGCTGGTCGGGAACAGAATTTGGCGCTATTTTCTCAACAATGGGCATAGCATCCTTGTTTATGCCTGCTATTGCAGGAATTATTGCCGACCGTTGGGTTAATGCCGAAAAACTTCTTGGAATCTTCCACATTTGCGGGGCAATAATACTTACTCTTTTACCCCAAGCAAACACGCCATCATCTATGTTTTGGCTGATGCTGATTAATATGTTTTTTTACATGCCAACTATTTCCTTGTCAATTACAGTTGCCTATTCGGCATTAAACAAATCGAATATGGATGTAGTTAAGGAATATCCACCCATAAGAGTTTTTGGAACTGTTGGTTTTATTATTGCCATGTGGACGGTTAGTTTGCTTAAAATTGAAACTTCAGCATTACAATTCTACGTAGCGGCCCTTGCCTCTCTGTGTCTTGGCTTCTATGCATTTTCTTTACCGAAATGTAACATCAGCAAAGAACCTCGGGATAAATCCATTGTCAATTCGTTAGGACTAAACGCTTTTCGGTTATTCAAAAATCCTAAAATGGCAATGTTCTTTATTTTCTCAATGCTGTTGGGTGCTTCTCTTCAACTAACCAATGCCTATGGCGATACATTCTTGCACGATTTTGCAAAAATAGATGCATACAAAGAACTAATTGCTGTAAAATATCCAGCTATCATCATGTCGATTTCTCAGATATCTGAAACCCTTTTCATTCTTGCCATTCCTTTCTTTCTAAAGAGATTTGGAATAAAAAAAGTCATGCTAATAAGTATGATCGCATGGGTTCTTCGATTCGGACTATTTGCTTTTGGTGATCCATCAGGTGGATTATGGATGATAATTCTTTCTTGTATTGTATATGGAATGGCTTTTGATTTCTTCAATATTTCAGGTTCACTATTCGTTGAAACCTCGAGTGATTCAAGCATGCGTGCAAGTGCTCAGGGATTATTTATGATGATGACCAATGGATTTGGTGCCATTTTGGGAAGTTGGTCAAGTGGTATTATTATCGATACATTCTTTAAAGGCGAGGGAGATCTTTTTAATTGGGAAGGGATTTGGAGTACATTTGCAATCTATTCCCTAATTGTTGCCATTTTATTTGCGATCCTGTTTAAACACAAGCACGACCCAAAACAACTTGCCGGATTTAACCACTAAAAAAGTTTACATACAACAAAAATGGCAAGTTTTTACTTGCCATTTTTTATGATTAAATAATACTTTGTGTTTTCTTTTAAACTGATTCTCCCCGACGATCAATTTCATCACGAATCTGTGAAGCCCTTTCGTAGTCTTCATCACGAACGGCATCATCTAACATCCCTCTAAGCTGTGACAAAGAATATTCGGTAAATTGGCTTTTCATCTCCGGCTTAGGAACCTCTGGGTCTGTTTGTCCCGCAATCATCGGTCCTTCGGTTTCGCCCTCAATACTTAATACGATTCCTGCTTTCTCAATTATTTCTTCTGTTGTGAATATTGGGCATCTAAAACGCAGAGCGATGGCAACAGCATCTGATGTGCGGGAATCTATCCGAATACGACTCAACCCTTTTTCGCAAATTAACTCAGAGTAAAAAATCCCTTCTTCCAACCGATAAATGTTTACCTCAACAACATTCACTGCAAAAGCTTCGGCAAAACTCTTAAAAAGATCATGAGTTAATGGTCTCGGAGGCTCTAATTCCTCCAATTGAATAGCAATAGACTGAGCCTCTACACCTCCTATAATTATAGGAATCCTTCGGTCTCCATCTTCTTCAGACAGCACAAGTGCATAGGCTCCTGTTTGAGTCTGACTGTACGACAATCCTAAAACGTTAAGTTTTATCTTCCCCATAAAAACTCCTCTTTTTTCATCAATCAATTAACAAATATAAGAATTGTTTTTAATTGACTATTAACAATAAACTGAGCTTATTTCTCAATTTACCAATACTTGCTGATTTACTTCTGTTTACAGAATCAATTTGTCTGCCAACTATTAAATAAGCAACTTCTAATTTATTTTCATCAATCGTAAATATATCATATATTGATTTTTCCCAAATCTTATCTATGAAGATACATATTATAGCCAAAAAAATCCAAAACTAGCCATGGAAACTTACCGACTTGATTTTTTTTTGTGAAATCAATCAAATAACATCCAAATCGAAAAAAAAAGAATCAAAATCATTCATTTACAGGAGTAAAACTTTGTTTATCAATTATTCTTTTTTATTTTTGCAATCCGAAATAAAATTCTTTGGGGGTTCACCAAGAGGTAGATTTAATGTTTAAAATAACCCACCCTCAGGAACAAACCGTAAAATTAGAAATAATGTACGTAATTGTAGAAATCGCTGGTCAGCAATTCAAAGTTGAAAAAGACCAAAAGATTTTTGTTCACAGACTATCTGCTGAAGAAGGTGGACAAGTAGAGTTCCCTAAAGTACTTTTAGTGGATAACGATGGTGAGATAGTAGTTGGTGCTCCAACTGTTGAAGGAGCTAAAGTAACTGCTAAAGTTTTATCTCACATGAGAGGTGACAAGGTAAAAGTATTCAAAAAGAAAAGAAGAAAAGGATACAGAAAACTGAACGGACACCGTCAGGACCTTTCACAAATTCAAATTGAAGAAATTGTTGCTTAATCCTTAAAAATATAACAAAATGGCACATAAAAAAGGAGCCGGTAGTTCCAGAAATGGTAGAGAATCGGAAAGTAAGCGATTAGGAGTTAAGATTTTTGGTGGGCAATTTGCTAAAGCTGGAAGCATTCTTATTCGTCAAAGAGGAACAAAACACAACCCTGGTGAAAATGTAGGTATTGGTAGAGATCATACTCTTTTTGCTCTTGTTCCTGGAACAGTAGTTTTTAGAAAGAAAAGAGATGACAAATCTTACGTTTCTATTGAACCTTTAGCTGAATAGATTATTTAGCTTTAAAATATTTAAATCTCCTGCTTTATTTCGTATAAAGACAGGAGATTTTTTTATTTTTATAGTCTGAAAGTTATAGATATAATCATTTACAAAAGATACTGATGTTAAGCCTCAAATACCTACAGGAAAACAAAGACGAAGCCATTAAAGCTTTGAAGATCAAAAATTTCGACGCAACAGAAATCATCGGGAAAATTATCGTTCTTGACGAAAAAAGAAAAGAAAGCCAAGTAAAATTAGATGCCACACTGGCAGAAATGAACGGTTTATCTAAAGAAATTGGAATGCTTTTTAAAAGTGGAAAAGCTGATGAGGCGAATGCTGCAAAAGAAAAAACCGGAGAATTGAAGGATTCTATTGCTGAGTTAACTGCGATTCAGAACAGTACAATTCAGGAATTAAATGATTTGCTGCTTCAAATTCCGAATACACCGCATTCATCGGTTCCTGCCGGTAAAGGTGAAAACGAAAATGTTATTGAAAAAACGTGTGGAATTATTCCAAAACTGCACGCCGAAGCAATTCCTCACTGGGAATTAGCTAAGAAATACAATATTATTGATTTCGAATTGGGAAATAAAATCACCGGAGCTGGTTTCCCTTTATACAGAGGCAAAGGTGCAATTCTTCAAAGAGCATTAATCAATTTCTTTTTGGATGAAAACCGCAAAGCCGGTTACGAAGAAGTAATTCCTCCATTGGTTGTGAACGAAGCTTCAGGATACGGAACCGGCCAATTGCCAGATAAAGAAGGCCAGATGTATCATGTAACCGAGGATAACTTGTATTTAATACCTACTGCTGAAGTACCGGTAACAAACATTTACCGCGATGTTATTTTGAAAGAAGAAGATTTCCCGGTAAAGAATACTGCTTATTCTGCTTGCTTTAGAAGAGAAGCCGGATCGTACGGAAAAGATGTACGTGGCTTAAATCGTCTGCATCAGTTCGACAAAGTAGAAATTGTACAATTACAGCATCCTGACAAATCATACGAAGCTCTTGAAGGAATGGTAGCCCACGTTGAGGGTCTTATCCTGAAATTGGAACTTCCTTACCGCCTGCTTCGCTTATGTGGTGGTGACACAAGTTTTACTGCCGCTCTTACTTTCGATTTTGAAGTATTTTCTGCAGCGCAAGAAAAATGGCTGGAAGTAAGTTCTGTTTCTAATTTTGAAGCCTATCAATCGAATCGTTTGAAATTACGCTACAAAGGTAAGGATATGAAAAAACCTGAACTGGCACATACTTTAAACGGAAGTGCACTGGCATTGCCCAGAATTGTAGCTGCCTTGCTTGAAAATAATCAAACACCTGAAGGAATCAGAATTCCAGAAGCATTGGTTCCTTACACTGGATTTGAGCTAATCGACTAAAAGATATTTACTTAATTTTACGGCCCGGTTCGAAACAACCGGGCTTTTTTTATATTTTTGAGTAGAGTATCATTCTTAAACCATCTGCTTTGAAAAAATTCATAGTAAGCATTCTCATTCTTATTTCATTTTTAGGATCAGAATCCGCCTATTCGCAAAACAATATCCAAACAGAAAGTCAGTTGGCTTTTAATTACTTTCGTGATAGAGAATACAGACCGGCATCGTCCCTATTCTTTAATCTGCATAAAATTACACGATCAAGAACCTATTTCAATTACTACATTGATTGCTTAATTCAACTTGAGGATTATCAGGAAGCAGAGAAAGCTATAAAAAAAGAAATTAAAAAAAATCCCGACGACCGCAGTTTTTTAATAGACTTGGGATTCGTTTACAAAATGGCAGGAGAAAGTGATCAAAGTCTGGCTCAATACAATAAAGTTTTAGAAAAATTGATCCCTGTCAGCAGTGAAATCACAAATATTGCTAACGCTTTCGTTCGAAAACGCGAATATGAATTCGCCATTAAGACTTACGAGACTGGCAGAAAACTAATCAATCAGGAGCATCTCTTTCACATTGAACTGGCAACTATTTTCCTGTCTCAGAGAGATTTTGAAAAGATGGTTGCGGAATACCTGCTGGCACTTTCAGTTGATCCAACGCAGATAAAAACGGTAGAAAACCATCTACAATCCGCACTCCTTCAGGATATCAATTCAAGTTTGGATCCTATTCTCAAAAATCAATTATTGCAAAAAATACAAACTGAGATTGAAAACCTAAGCTTTAAGGAATTGCTGCAATGGTATTTTATGCAGAAAAAACAGTTTCAAGCTGCTTTCACACAAGCAAGGTCGATAGATTTAATCGGAAAAGAGGATGGATTCCGCCTGCTCTCCTTAGCAAGCGCAGCCAGAACAAATGATGATTTCGAAACAGCTCTTAAATGTTATCAACATGTTGTTGATAAAGGATCTGCATCGCCCAATTATTTAAATGCCCGCATTGGTGATTTGGAAACCCGTTATCTTCTGCTTCAAAAACAAAATTCGACTTCGAAACCTGATTGGATTGAACTTTCGGTGCAGTATAAAAAATTCTTTTCGGAAGAGAATAATGCATTACAAAACAGCTCTGTTCTAATTCAATACACACACATTAATTCATTCTATTTGAATCAATCAGCAGAATCAATTGAACTATTGGAAAAAGCATTGGCAAGTTCAGGACTTAGTCAACAAAACAGATCGGAATTAAAACTTGAACTGGCAGATATAAAGCTATTTACCAACGAAAAATGGGATGCAATTCTACTGTATTCACAAATCGAAAAATCAAACAAAAACAACACGATAGGCTTCGAAGCAAAATACAAAAAAGCCAAAGTGTCTTACTTTATGGGCGAATTGAAATGGGCCAAAGCCCAGCTGGATGCGCTAAAAGGAAGTACTTCGAAACTAATAGCCAACGATGCAATTTTCCTATCGCAATTGATTAGTGACAATACTACTTTAGATACAAGCTACACAGCCATGAAAACCTATGCTGAAGCAGAATTCCTGATCTATCAGCGAAAAGATTCTTTAGCTCTTCTTAAGCTGAATGAATTGCTTGAAAATCATCCGGGACATTCACTAACTGATGAAGTTTATTTTCTGAAATATGAAATCTTCAACAAAACAAATAAAACTGAGCAAGCACTTTTGGCCTTATCAAAAATTATAGAAGAACATCCATACGAAACTCTTGCTGCAAAGGCATTGTTTACTCAGGGAGAACTGCTCGAAAGGTTAAACAATACGGAAAAAGCCATGGCGAATTACAAAAGTCTTGTGACTGAATATTCTGATAGCATCTACTCTGTTGAAGCCCGAAAAAAATTAAGTGAGCTAAGGAAGTGAAATTTAAATACCTTTGCCAAAACTAAAGACTGCAAGTAATGATTATATACAATACCAGCTATTTGATCGAAAATTCTATGGAGAAAGAGTTTTGTGAATGGATGAAAACAAAATTTATCCCATTACTCAAAGAAACCGGAACCTTTTCTGCCTGTTATTTTTGCAAAGTAATGGTTGCAACAAAAGATGAAGGCTTAACCTATTCTCTTCAACTTCTATTCAAAAACAAAGAACTATTCACTAAATATCACGGTAGTTTCGAGCCAAGAGTGAAAGCCGTTTTCGAAGCAAAATACAGAAGCCTGGTAATGAGTTTTTCATCCTTGCTGGAAGAAGCATAATTTCCAAGACTTTGGATACGCAAAAGAAAGCATACATTTACGCCCTGTCAGCAATCTTTTGCTGGTCAACAGTGGCGACAGCATTTAAAATTGCATTACGAGGAATGGATTTTCTTCATCTTCTGCTAATCTCTTCAGGAGTAGCCATGCTTTTTTTGGGCTGTTTACTTTTATTTACATCTCAATTACAAAAAACTTTTTCAGGAAGCACAAAGGATTATATTCGATCGGCAGGATTGGGCTTTTTAAATCCATTTCTATACTATTTGGTGCTTTTAAAAGCGTACTCGATACTGCCTGCTCAATTTGCTTTGAGTCTGAACTATATCTGGCCTATTACCTTGGTACTGCTTTCGATCCCTTTACTAAAACATAAAATTGGATGGAAGAGTATCTCATGCATATTGGTAAGTTTTTCGGGTGTTGTGATTATCGCGAACAAAGGTTCATTCACATCTATTCAAACTCCAAATACCTTTGGAGTACTATTAGCTCTTTCCAGCTCTGTATTTTGGGCTCTATTCTGGTTATTTAATGTTCGCGATTTAAGAGAAGAAAAGAGTAAACTTTTTTTGAACATGGCTTTTGGATTTCTTTATATACTGATATCTATCACCCTGTTTTCTGAATTTCGCATGCCTGATTACAAAAGTATTTTAGCTGCTGTATATATTGGAGTTGTAGAATGTGGAATTGCCGCTGTATTCTGGTTAAAAGCATTAAAAATGACAAGTTCAACAGATAAAATAAGCAATCTGGTTTTTTTGAGTCCGTTTGTTTCCTTGCTGTTTGTGCATCTTATTATCGGAGAATCTATCTATCTTAGTACTCTTGCAGGTCTGGTACTTATCATTTTGGGTATCGTACTGCAGAAATTTATTCGAAAAACCAATTCAATTGAGTAACGACAGAATAATTATGGGAATCGATCCTGGCACCAATCTAATGGGCTACGGACTAATAAGAGTTGTAGACAAAAAACCACAAATCTTGGTTTCAGGTGTCTTGAATCTCAAAAAAATTACTGATCCTTACATTAAGCTTCAGAAAATTTTCCAACGTACACTGCAGGTAATTGATGAATACAAACCCGATGAATTAGCTATTGAATCACAGTTTTTTGGAAAAAACATTCAATCAATGCTTAAATTAGGACGAGCTCAAGGTGTTGCAATTTCAGCAGCATTGCATCGCAACATTCCTATTTTTGAGTATGCTCCAAAAAAAATTAAACTTGCGATTACCGGCACAGGACTGGCCTCGAAAGAACAATTAGCCACCGTTCTTCAACGTTTTTTTGACTTGAAGGAATTCCCACAAAATTTGGATGAAACGGATGCCATTGCAATCGCAATGTGTCATTTTTTTCAGTCTAATACCATTGCATCTGCAGGTAAACCAAAATCTTGGGCTGATTTTGTAAAAAATAATCCGGACAGGGTCAAATAATTTTTAATTATATCGCAAAAAAAAAGCCACTTAAAAAGTGGCTAATATCTCTATTGGAAGAATTGATTCTATTTAAAATTCTCTCTGATTTTTGCAGCAATTTCGGCCAGCTTATCAGATGAAATTTCCAATTTTGGATTCGCAAAGTTTAAATCTCCAACATTGTTTATCGGCACCAGGTGAATGTGAGTATGCGGAACCTCTATACCAATAACAGCAATTCCAATTCTTTTGCATTCAATGGTCTTCTCAATGGCCTTCGCTACGCGTTTGGCAAAAAGATTTAATCCAGCTAAAACATCATCATCCAAATCAAAAATATAGTCAACCTCCTGCTTTGGAATCACCAAAGTGTGACCTAATGCCAAAGGGCTGATGTCCAAAAAAGCAAAATAGTTCTCATCTTCAGCTATTTTGTGGCAAGGAATTTCGCCATTTACTATTTTTGTGAAAATTGAAGCCATATCCGTGTGTTTCTGATTTTTTACCCGCTGTAACTATAAAGAAATATCAATAATTTCAAATGGAATTAAACCATTTGGAACCTGTATTTCAACAACATCTCCAATAACCTTTCCAATTAAACCTTTGGCAATCGGCGTATTGATTGATAGTTTCCCATTCTTAAAATCAGCCTCGGTTTCGGACACTAAAGTATAAGCCATTACGGCACCATTTTTTTGATTCTTAATGGTAACCTTCGTCATCATCTGAACCTTTGAGGTATCAATTTTAGTCTCATCAATTACCCGGCTATTTGCCAGAATACCTCTTAATTGTGAAATTTTGGCTTCCAATAAACCTTGAGCTTCTTTTGCAGCATCATACTCGGCATTTTCCGACAAGTCTCCCTTGTCGATTGCTTCACCAATTTGTTTGGAAATATTTGGACGTTCGATCGTCTCAAGATGTTCCACTTCTGCTCTTAGTTTTTTTAGTCCTTCGGCTGTTACATATGAATAACCAGACATAATTCCCTCCTATTTAAATTCTTATAATTCTAATCTATTTGATCGACAACGATCTAAAAAACAAAAAGAATTTCGATTATTCGAAACTCTTCTGGGTACAAATATACAAATTTAGTATAAATGAACCCTTCCCTGTATTAAATAACAGGAATCAATAAAAGTATACTTTTTTTTTGCTTTAGGTGTATCTTCTATCTAAAATCTCTTTGTGAATAATGGCCTTGCGCCAATCAATTTCTTCTTCCTGATCTTCTTCCAACTCATTCTGAACATCAGTATCACTGTAGATTGATTTTAAATCAGCAAAAACAGGTTCCTTTTTCTCTTCATGAACCTCTTCCTTCAATTTTTGCAGTCTTGTATATTCCTCCATCATTGTTTCCTTTGGTTCGGGAATTGTATCTTCTACAGGCTGAACGTAAGGTCTGGGTATTTCATTGCCCAGCAGGGTCTCAAAAAGTGTTTCGAATCCTCCCTGAGTTTCAGGCTCCGATCGTTGATGAATTTCTCCATCATCGGGAGGCAGAACAGCTGCCGGCTTCTTTTTTTTGAGAGCACCAACAATAACAAAGAGTGCCACTATAACATAGTACAATATATTCCCCCAACTATCGTCCATACTGTTAAAATTAATTTAAAAGCTTAATTTTGCGAATGCCCGCACTATACCGGCAACAATTACGTTAATTAAAGAGTAAAACTAACTGCAATGAGCCACAACAAATCAAATTTACCATTTTTTTTCCTTTTCTATCTTTTAAGCATCACTTTTTATTCGTGCAGTAAAGATACTAACGTGGATGAGATCATCCCATATACCTATGTGAAGGGAACCATATATCTTAATTTTTACAGTGAACTAAATTCTGTAGGTAATGCCCTTTACTTTGATGAAATTGGCGCATCTGTTGGATATAACGGGCATGGATTTATTGTAGTTAGAACCAGTACTTCTGGATTTGCCGTTTTTGACGCAAGCTGCACTAATGATAGAGATTCAGAAGAACATTTGAAAATTGAAGGTTCCTATGCAGAATGTCCTGTTTGCGGAAGTAAATTTAGTTTGTTAACCGGAGGATGGCCTTTTAATGATTCTGAGGCTAAATACAAATTAAAAGAATATCGAAACAGTTACTCTTCCAGTACAAACACATTAAATGTCCGCAATTAAATTAATTCCATAACAATAGTTCCCTTACCTAGTGAACTAATTTTAACAGGTTAAAAATAAGAAAATCAGGATACAATCAAAATCTTATAAAATTTACTTTTTAAAATTTTAATCAGTCCAAGTCTTGTTTCACTTTACAATAATGCATAATTTGATAGGGAATTCACCTAACTAATTTAATCTCTATCCTATGAAAAAAGCATTATTACTACTAGTGTTCGGGGTATTATTAACTCCTTTCGCAAGTTTTGCCAGTGAAGCAGACCTAGTTGTTCCCGATTTAAGACAGAGCGTTTTTAACGGGCTGGGTGGAATAAATGGTTGGAACTTGTTATTTTATGGCATTGTAGTTATCATCCTGGGTTTATTCTTCGGAATGATTCAATTTAATAAAATTAAAAATCTTCCTGTACATCATTCAATGGCCAAGGTTTCCAACATTATTTACGAAACCTGTAAAACATACCTTTTGCAGCAAGGTAAATTTCTAATTATTCTTTTTCTGATTATTGGTTTTGCAATTTCCTATTATTTTATTGGTTTAGCTCACGTATCCATTCCAAAAACTATGCTTATTCTTCTTTGGACTGTACTGGGAATATTAGGATCGTACGGAGTTGCCTGGTTTGGAATCCGAATAAATACTTACGCAAACAGTCGCACATCTTTTGCGGCGCTTAAGAAAAAGCCTTTCGATGTAATGTCCATTCCATTGCAGGCTGGTATGAGTGTTGGTCTTCTTTTAATTTGTATCGAGCTGATTATGATGATCGCTATTTTGCTGTTTATTCCTGGCGATAGTGCCGGTGCTTGTTTCGTGGGTTTTGCAATTGGCGAATCTTTAGCTGCTTCGGCTCTGCGAATTGCTGGTGGTATTTTCACCAAGATTGCTGATATTGGTGCCGATTTAATGAAAATTGTTTTCAAAATTGGTGAAGATGACCCACGTAATCCTGGAGTTATTGCCGATTGTACTGGTGATAATGCAGGTGACAGCGTTGGGCCAACCGCTGATGGGTTTGAGACTTATGGTGTTACAGGAGTTGCATTGATTACTTTCATCATTTTAATGTTTGGTGAAACTGGATTAATGCCTAACGTTGGTTTTGCATCCACTCTTATTGCCTGGATTTTCGCTATGCGTGTTCTAATGATCTTCACTTCGGTATTTGCTTATTTGGTGAATCAAGCCATTGCAAAAGTAAGATACAGTCAGGCTGATCATTTTAATTTTGAAGCACCATTAACTTCTTTGGTATGGATTACTTCGATTGTTTCAATTGTTGTAACTTATGTAGTCAGCGATATTCTTATATCAGATCTGCCTGAAGGATTGTGGTGGAAACTTTCAACAATAATATCCTGCGGAACACTTGCAGCTGCTGTTATTCCTGAATTGACCAAAGCATTTACCAGTTCAAGTTCCCGCCATGTACAGGAAATTGTTACTGCTTCCCGCGAAGGCGGTGCATCTTTAACAATTCTTTCGGGAATGGTAGCCGGTAATTTCTCTGCTTTTTGGAAAGGTATGGTAATGATGGCTCTTATGGCAGTCGCATTTTACACCGTTCAAGACATTGCCACATTTGGCGATTACCCTGGAATTTTTGCTTTTGGATTGGTTGCTTTTGGTTTCCTGGGAATGGGACCTGTTACCATTGCTGTTGATAGTTATGGTCCGGTAACCGATAATGCTCAATCGGTTTTTGAACTGTCTCAAATTGAGAAAATTCCAAACATCAAAGAAGAAATTCTTAATGATTACGGTTTTGAGCCTGATTTTATAAGCGGAAAACACAATTTGGAAGAGAATGACTCTGCTGGAAATACTTTTAAAGCTACAGCTAAACCTGTATTAATTGGTACTGCAGTTATTGGTGCAACTACAATGATTTTTGCAATTATCCTTTTGCTTAAGGGTACTATTCTCTCGAATGGGGAATCATTGTTGCAAATTCAATTGACCGATCCATCTGTAATTCTTGGTTTGATTACCGGTGGTGCTGTAATTTTCTGGTTCTCGGGCGCTTCGATGCAAGCTGTTACTACCGGAGCTTATCGTGCTGTTGAGTACATCAAAGAGAATATCGATTTGGACAAAACAGAAGCAGACATTGAAGATTCTAAAAATGTTGTGAAGATTTGTACTCAATATGCACAAACTGGAATGTGGAACATTTTTGCTGTGATTCTATGCTTAACGCTTGCATTTGCCTTCTTTAGTCCAAACTTCTTTGTAGCCTATCTGATTTCTATTGCCATTTTTGGTTTGTTTCAGGCCATGTATATGGCTAACGCAGGTGGCGCGTGGGACAATGCGAAAAAAGTGGTCGAAGTTGATTTAAAAGAGAAAAACACTCCATTACACGATGCTACAATTATTGGTGATACTGTTGGTGATCCTTACAAAGACACGTCATCGGTAGCTTTAAACCCAATCATTAAGTTCTCTACATTATTTGGACTATTGGCAGCCGAAATTGCCATTGAACTAATCGTTCAATCAGATAAAACCGGAAACATAAATTACGCCCCTTACATTGGAGCTGTTTTCTTAGTAATTGGTTTGTTCTTTGTTTACCGCTCATTTTATGGGATGAGAATTCCGGCAAGAAAAGTAAACACTTCCAACCCTCAGCCAGTATTTGAGGAAACACAAAATGGAAAGCAATCATAAGAATCAGATAAAAGTGGACGTAGCCGGCAAATCGAGCAATGAGCTATTTCATTGAAATACAAAACCCCGGAGAGTTTTCTTCGGGGTTATTTTTTAGCTGTGTTAATTATTTATCCCAACAAAGCTGCAACTTCAATTTTATCCAGTGCCAACTGAGCTTTCAACTCATCAAGTGAGGCAAAAAGCTGCTCGTTTCGAATGCGCTGATAAAAATGAATCGTAATATTTTTGTAGTAAATATCCTTATCAAAATCCAATATATGAACTTCGATAGACCGGTTATCTAACTGATTATTTACGGTTGGCCGAACACCAATATTCAGCATTCCCAAATACCGTTTATCATCCACGTCAACCTTTACGGCATAAACGCCGTCTTTTGGAACCAGTTTATAGCTTTCCTGAGGATCAATATTTGCCGTTGGAAATCCAATAGTATGTCCTAATTTCTTCCCGTTAACAACATCTCCCTTAATGAAAAACCGATAACCCAGATATTTATTTGCCATTTGAATATCGCCATCAGCAATGGCATTCCTTATTTTTGTAGAGCTAACATTTATAGCATCCATATTCAAAACATCCTGACGCTCTATTTTAAAATTTAACTGATCGGCAAAAATCTTTAAATCCTCATATTTCCCTTCCCGGTTGTGCCCAAAACGATGATCGTAACCAACCACCAGATATTTCATCCCCAATTGCTTCACCAAAATCTTTTCAACAAACTCAACGTAAGTTAATTTGGAAAATTCTTTTGTAAAAGGATAAACAACTAAATGATCGATACCCGTAGCTTCGAGCAACACCTTCTTTTCTTCCAGGGTATTGATTAAGCGCAAGCCATTGTCCTCTGTATTTAAAACCAGTCGTGGGTGAGGATAAAAAGTGAATATTACAGTTTCTCCATTTACTTTTTGAGCCAATTCCTGCAAGCGACGAATCACTTTTCGATGCCCAAGATGCACCCCATCGAAGGTGCCAATAGTAACAACTGGATTAATTGCGGAAAAATCTTTTAAATCCGTATATATTTTCATGTGCCGGCAAAATTATTCTATCAAAAACATTCTCTTTCATCTCCACCTCTCATCCAGCTTTTTACAGCTATACAATTGAGAATACATCTTAATTTCTTGATGCAAAAATATGAAAATTTAAGGAACAAACTCAGCCTTAAAGGAAGCGAATTAAATTTCATGCGAATGATTGAAACAAAACGATTCCTCTGTAAGACGCAAATAAGACATTTTTTTACACAGAACAAATTGAATCGGAGCAGGAAATAATAATGATTAAACAGGAAATTATTAGTAAATTTCCCGCTTAGTTTCCGAATACAATTATGAGATAATTAAATTTATTTCGTTTTTCTATAGTAATATTATGAGGATCACTTACTAAATAAGTGGCTGTAAATATTCATCCGGACGAGAATATAAGAACTGTTGAACGTAACCAAAGAAAGCTAATCATATGAAACGTCCATGCCAAGGTGTTTTGATATACAAGAGGATGATTATTCCAGCTTGGTAAGTTCCATATGGCAACTAAAAAACAAATTATAATCATATGAAAAAATTATTATTCGCCCTTCCAATCCTTTTATTCTGGGCTTGTAGTCAAAAAGACCTTGTTAAAGTTGAAGGTAAAATTGATAATGCCGAAGGTAAGGTATTGTACTTTGACAGACTGAATACTGCTGGTGTTGAAGTTTTGGACTCTACTACATTGGATGAAGAAGGTCGATTTAAATTTAAAGTGGAAAACACCAAACCCGAATTCTATTTACTGCGCCTTTCGAATGGAAAATTAATTACCCTTTTAGCTGAAGCCAAGGAGAGCATTCTTGTTTACAGCAAAAGTGAAAATATGGGAAAAAATTACATTGTTGAAGGCTCCAAAGGCTCGAAGTTAGTTAAGGAGCTGAACGACAAATTGAATGAAACCAAAGACCAACTTGCAGGAATCCGAAAAGATCTAGAAGAGAAAAAGAATGATCCGAACTACTCCAGCATTTCGCAAAACCTATTGGCTGATTACGTGAAAGCTCTTCAAAGCCAAAGAGAATTTTCAATTAATTTCATCATGAAAAATGCCACCTCTTTATCAAGTTATATGGCTTTGTATCAGAAATTAGATGACAAGACTTTTACCTTAAACGAGAACGATGACATCCAATATGTTAAAATCGTAGCGTCATCGATGAAAGCCTTGTATCCTGAACATGATTACACCAAAGCAATTTTAAGTAATCTTGCCGATCTTGAAAAACGTATGGTCAACCTTAAAATGTCTAAGCTGATTGAAGAAAAAGGAAGTAGTTTTCCTGATATTACTCTTCCAAATGCAAAAGGAAAGGAAATTACCCTTAGCTCTTTACAAGGTAAATTTATTGTTCTAAGTTTTTGGGCGTCTCAAGATGCCAATTCTCGCAAACAAAACGCAAGCTTGAAGAAGGTATACGATAAATTCAACAAAAAAGGACTGGAAATTTATCAGGTTTCTGTTGATCAGAATAAAAATTTATGGACTAAAGCCATTCAGGAAGATCAGTTAAACTGGACTAATGTCTGCGATTTAAAAAACGGAAGTGCTATGGCAACCAGACTATACAATATTCAGTCAGTACCATCCAACTACCTGTTGGATCAGAAAGGTGAAATTGTTGGAAAAAACCTTTTCGGATTGGCTTTGGAAGAGAAAGTTGCCGAATACGTGAAGTAAAGTTTACACAAAAACTCATCCCACAGCCCCTTCTCCTAAACGCGAAGGGGGAGAAAAAAATAACAATTACAAACCATTTGTCTTAGACAGAAATGATCGATAACAAAAAAATATACTTTGCATCGGATGTACATTTAGGAGCTCCTGCTTTACGAAACAACCGCGAACGCGAAAAGTTGTTTGTACGATGGCTCGATCAGGTTAAGGATGATGCAGAAACCATCTATCTGATGGGAGATATTTTTGATTTTTGGTTTGAGTACAAACGTGCTGTGCCAAGAGGTTTTACTCGTGTACTGGGTAAAATTGCTGAAATTACTGATTCTGGAATTCCTGTACATTTCTTTACCGGCAACCACGACATTTGGGTGTTCGACTACTTACCAACCGAAGTTGGTGTGATTGTACATCGGGATATCGTAAAAACTGAAATTAAGGGGAAAAAGTTTTTCCTTGGGCATGGTGATGGATTGGGCCCCTTCGACAAGAATTACAAACTACTGAAGAAAATGTTTACCAGTCGTTTTTTGCAATGGTCGTTTGCCCGTATCCATCCAAATTTATCGATTTGGTTAGCCCTTAAATGGTCGGGACACAGCAGACTTCGAGATGGAAAAGTAGAGGCTGACAGCTTTAGAGGCATGGATAAGGAATGGCTGATTCTGTTTGCCAAAGATGAACTGAAAAAGGAACATTTCGACTACTTTGTTTTTGGACACCGGCACTGGCCCTGTGATGTTGATTTGGATGGGAAAAGCAGATACATCAACACCGGCGATTGGGTGACTCATTTTACCTATGCTGTATTCGATGGAGAAAAAATGGAGGTTAAGGAATACGAAAAACCAAAGATGAACCGCTAAGGAAAACGAAGAATTACACTAAGAACACAAAGTTTATTTACATATTTCACTTTGAGAAACTATCTATTCTCTGTCCGATTGGTATTGGAAAAACAGAAGTGCTTTTTTTAGGTTCGTGATTAAATTCTTTGCGATACATCATGAAATACTTAGTGCATACTTTGTGATAAAACAAAAAAATACAAAATGGAAATAGTATACATAGCAATCGGAATTATCTGTGGATTGGTTATTGCCTGGTTTATCTACCGCAGAAAAGCAGGACAAGAGTCGGCTTTGCACCGTGAAGAGTTGCTGAAACAGGAAAATGCTTTTATCAACGAAAAGAGTGAGCTTTCGCACAAACTCTCGGTTTTGGAAGAGCGTGCCAATAATCTGCTAAAGGAGAAAACAGATGCAAACGAAGCGGTTAATCTGGAACGTCAGAAGAATGAGAATTTGACCCGCTCTGTTTCCATATCCGCCACCGAGCGAAAAAATTTAGAAGAACGCTTAACCACTCAAAAACAAGAACTGGAAGAACTTCAGAAGAAATTTACTACTGAATTCGAAAATATAGCCACCAAAATACTAAAGGAAAACACCAAAGAATTTACGACATCCAATCAAAAAAACATGAGTGACATCATGAGCCCGATTAAGGAAAAACTGATGTCGTTTGAAAAAAAGGTGGAGGAAACTTACGATAGGGAACTGCGTGATAAAATCAGCCTGAAAGAAGAGGTGAAAAAGCTTTACGATCTGAATTCTAAAATTAGTGATGAAGCCAATAACCTGACCAAAGCCTTAAAGGGTGATGTGAAAAAACAAGGGAATTGGGGTGAAGTAGTGTTAGAAAGAATATTGGAGAGATCAGGTTTAACCAAAGGTCAGGAATACGACCGCGAAGTGGTGATGCAAAACAGTGAAGGACAAACCATTCGCCCAGATGTAATCATTCATCTTCCAGAAGAAAAACACGTAATTGTTGATTCTAAAGTATCGCTGATTGCTTACGAACGATATGTAAATTCAATTGGTGATGTGGATGCCGAAAAATTCCAAAAGGAACACATTGTTTCGATGAAAGCTCACGTAAAAGAATTGGCCGAGAAACATTATCAAAGCTCTGCAGCAATAAACTCGCCTGACTTTGTTCTCATGTTTATGCCAATTGAATCATCCTTTGCCATGGCAGTGCAATACGATCAGGAGCTTTTTAATTATGCGTGGGACAACAAAATTGTAATTGTGAGTCCTTCAACATTGCTGGCAACCTTGCGTACCATTGCTTCGATCTGGAAACAGGAACAGCAAAACCGAAATGTGTTGGAAATTGCCAAGCAAGGTGGTTTGCTTTACGACAAATTAGTTGGTTTTGTTGAGGATATGATCAATTTAGGCAGACAAATGGACACCTCAAAAAAGACTTATGCTACCGCAATGAATAAGTTAACCGAAGGAAGTGGTAACCTTATTCGAAGAGCAGAGAACATTCGTGAGTTAGGCGCAAAAGTAAAAAAGAAACTGCCTCAATCGCTGATCGATAGAATTAACGATACGGAAGCAATTGCAGAATAATCATAAAATACCTATACTAAAAAAAGGTCACGACATGTCGTGACCTTTTTATTTGCACCAAAATATTATCGTTCCAAGAAGTTTGTGCAGTGTCGCTAAACTTAAACCCGATTGCCCGAACTATCCGGGATTATTTCATCTGCTAATTACAATCAATACAAATAGACAATTGATCTATATTAAAAAAAACTTCTGTTAACATTAATCCAATTTTATTTTGATAAATTCACAAATTATTTTTCATATTGATTTACGTGAAATTTGAATTTTTGCATTAATAACAAGATTAAACTCTAAATAAACCAAGTATGAATTATTTAAAATACCTCTTACCAATTCTTTTGTTTTCTTCTTTTCAGCTTAGTGCTCAAGACAAAATTGTAAAAACCAATCAGGATACCATTGCATGTAAGGTTAAGGAAGTTTTAACCGATGAGGTAAAATACATCATTCCGGAAACCTCAAATGACATTCTGTTTGGAATCGATAAAAATGACATTCTGAAAATCATATTGGAAAACGGGAAAGAGCTGAGCTTTTCTCATTCTCTTTATGGAAAGGAAACCTATGAAAATCAGAAAAAACATGCCATTAAAGTAGATTTTCTGGCTCCCTTAACCGGAAACACAACATTATCATATGAAAAACTAATCCGACCTTCAAGAAGCTGGGAAGTTAGTTTGGGGATAATTGGTTTAGGTGTTGATAATAACGACGAGAATCCCCGAGGTGCTTTTGCGAAGTTTGGTATGAAATTTATAAAGAGTCCAGACTTTTATTTGAAAGGCATGCGTTACGCTCATGTTTTAAAAGGAACCTATGTAAAACCTGAGATTGCTTTCTCGACCTATTCTTATGAGAACAGAAATTATGATTATTTATACGGTTACTCATCTAATTATGGTGAGCGTGAGTCGAATTGGGCGGTTGCATTTAATATTATTGTAGGAAAGCAATATGTTTTTAACGATATTTTTCTTTTGGATATGTACTTTGGATTAGGTTATGGCTTTAGTGGTAATAATGACTACGAATCCTATCATTATGGTTTTTCGGGTGCCAATTCGGATACACCACTGACTATAACGGCTGGTCTTAAAATTGGTATTTTGCTGAAATAAAAAAACTTCAATAATATTTAGCTAGGGTCACGATAGGTCGTGACCCTTTTTTTATTCATGAACAAGAGATAAACATGCTGTACGCCCTATTACTGTTGACCCGTTTTGCAGCAGGAAGGTCTTTTTACCAACAGGAAACCTAAACTGAGCAACAGGAGCACTATCTCTCCAACAGGAGACCTAAACTTAGCAACAGGAGCAACATTTGAACAACAGGAGACTCAAATCGAGCTACAGGAGTATAAAAGTATCCATCTGGAATATCAATTTGCCCGACAGGCATAAGAAATTCTCATTTTTACCTACCAATAATACCAAAGTCGGTTGTAATACTCCGAATATCACTTTCCTTTTTGCGCTAAAAATAATGCCTTGTAAAATAACCAACTTGTTTCTTTTGTTTAGGGATTATTGTTTTGTAGATTCATGGGCGGAAAAAAAACGCTGTCGCACGATTGTATCGTGTGATAAAAAGTTAAGCAGATAAGCTTAAAAGGAACGCGATGCAATCGCACCAGTTTGGGGTCCAAAAAGTTCGATTTTATTGTCATTCTGAGCATTCTAAGATAAAACCAAACATTTAAGCACTTAATTTCACAAAAGGCTCTACCAGTAACAAAATGGTATCTACTTCGCCCAATGTGGCTTTCATTGTAATAAACACCCTATAAATAAAACAATTAAAAGACATAAAAGGACTATTACATTTTTCTTTAATTTTAATAGCTCTAACATTTCTTGTTTCTTGTGAGCGGGAACAAATGCAACAAAATACATAGAAAAATAAAACGTGCCACACACAAGCAAAAAACCATCCAAAATGGAAGAAAAACCTAGACTGTCAAGATTAACTGCTATATTAACTCAACTACAATCAAAACAGATTTTAACGGCCCGCGAAATTGCTAAAAAGCATAATGTCAGCATCCGCACTGTATATCGGGATATTAGAACACTTGAAAATTCTGGAATCCCAATAATTACAGAAGAAGGAAAAGGCTATTCCCTAATGCAAGGATTCAATCTTCCCCCAGTAATGTTTACAGAAAAAGAAGCAAATGCCTTAATAACAGCTGAACAACTAATAGTAAGAAACAAAGACAAATCTTTTACCGAGGAATATCAAAATGCTGTTTCTAAAATAAAATCGATTTTACGACACTCTCAGAAAGAAAAGATTGAGTTTTTATCTGAAAGAATATTTTTCAGGAATAATCCGGAAAGTCAGAAAACAAGTGATTATTTAATGACCATTCAATCAGCAATTACAAATTCTAATCTTATAAAAATTGAATATAAATCTTTGCAAGGAGAATTTACAAAACGAACAATTGAACCATTTGCAATATACAGCACCCAAGAAAACTGGCTGTTAATTGCTATCTGTCAGTTAAGAAATGATTTTAGAGTTTTTCGACTTGACCATATTGAGAAATTAATTGTTCAAAAAGAGCATTTTGAACCTCAAAAAATGACACTTCAAGAATATTTTGAAATTTGCAGGGAAAAATACATGACACCCCCTGACACACCTTTGTCATAGCCTGCATTTACTTTTGTAACATTACAAATCATAAAAAATAAGAATATGAAACGTCCATGCCTAAGCAATTTTGACACACAGGGAGATGATTATCTCAGCACGGTAAGTTCCATATGACAAGTCAAAAACAAATTATAATCATATGAAAAAGGTAAGTGTTAATGCATTTAAAGTAATCGGTATTTCAGTAAGAACTACAAACGAAAACGAACAAGCGGCAACAGACATTGGAGGGTTGTGGAACAAGTTTATGACGGAAGGAATTCTTGAGAAAATACCGAACAAAATTGACAATACAATTTATTCAATCTATACAGAATATGAAAGCGACCATACAAGGCCATACACAACAGTTTTGGGTTGCAAAGTTGAAAATCTAAATGAAATACCCAACGGAATGGTTGGTAAATCATTTGAAGGTGGAAAATATATTAAAATATCAGCCAAAGGAGATTTAACAAAAGGATTAATTGTAAATGAATGGACAAAAATATGGGGAATGGATTTAGATCGGGTTTATACAGCAGATTTTGAAGTGTTTGGAGAAAAATTACAAAACCCAAATGACGCAACAATAGACTTTTTAATTGCTGTAAAATAACATCTGAAAAAAATATGATTCGAGAAACTGATAATTATTATTTAAACAAGGAAGAACCGAACAAAAGTTGCTTACTTGCTTTGAGAAAGATTATTCTTACACAAGATGATAACATTACAGAGACAACGAAATGGGGAATGCCTTGCTTTTGCTACAAGAAAAAAATGTTCTGTTACCTTTGGACTGACAAGAAAACAGATGAGCCTTATATTCTTATGGTTGAAGGAAAACACTTGACCCATCCGGAATTAGAAGAAGGAAGTCGTTCCCGAATGAAAATTTTTAGAGTAAACCCGAATGAAGACCTGCCTGTTAATTTTATTGAATTATTATTAAATGACGCTTTAGATTTATATAGAAATGGAACTATAAAAACTAAATAATACCAATTAGGAGCTAAATAGTAAAAACTGTAAATCCTTACTATTTAATACCAAATTAACATCAAAACTGATTTTATAAAATGTTTCTTTCAACTATATCTTCGTTAAAAAAGATGCAACGTAACCCGGATATGTTTTACTTTTTTGCCTTGATCTAACTAAAAATAATTCCATTTTATTTAAAGATACTTTTGAAATTAAATTGGCATATCATAAACCATTAAAGAGATATCTAAAATAAAGGGGCACGACCTATCGTGCCCCCACAGGTTACATATTTTCCAAAGCCTCACCAATCAAGCCTTTCAATTTTTCGATATTCTCGATTCCTACCGATAATCGAATAACTCCCGGTAAGGGATATTTTGCACCCCAAACCGGCTCAACAGGTAGTAAAATGGTATCTACTTCGCCCAATGTCGGAACCAATGGAATTGTATCTTCCAAAGCCGCAATAAAGCGATTGCATTTTTCTCTTTTGTCCTCATCAGAATTTCCTTTGATATCGAAGGTGATCATCCCACCAAAACCATTATCGCCAAACAAAGCCACAGCCTCTTTTCGGGTAGGATGAGATTCCAGTCCGGGATACAACACCTCCTCTATTTTAGAATTATTTTCCAGGTATTTGGCCAATTCCATTGCATTCTTACAATGCTTATCGAATCGCAACTCGAAACTTTTCAGCTGTGTTCCCAATCGGTAAGCATCATCAGGACTTAAGAAATGACCTGCCCATTTTCGGTATTCAATGGCTTCTTTCATCAGTTCCTCATCATTCCCGCAAATAACACCGGCAGTAATGTTTCCATGTCCGCTCAGGTATTTTGTAGCTGAATGAATCACCAGATCAGCTCCATCCAAAAGTGGTTTCCACAAGTAAGGTGTTCCAAAAGTATTGTCTACAATTATTTTAGCTCTGTATTGCTTGGCCAATTCCATGATGCGCTTTACATCGGCAACAATCAACATGGGATTCGAAACGGCTTCGAAATACAAAAACTCAGGTTGAATTTCTGCCAGCATGCGCTCCAATTCCTCAAAATCATACAAACCCTCATTCGCATAAAAACGGTGCACATCCAAATTACGACGCTTGATCAACACCGTATCAATAAATGAATTCGTTCCTCCGTAAATCTCATGAAAGAACAACCAAGGACGGGTTGCTGCTCCTTTCTGAAAAACAGAAACAGCAACATCAATGGCCGCCATTCCGGTTTCCACCAACAAAGCCCAATTGCATTCTTCCAATTCCATAATCTGCTTCTCGGCCGCTACAACAGTCGGGTTACGATATCTGGAATAGATATAATCTTCAGGTTCGTGAGCATGATTCAATTCGGCAGCAAAAGCTTCTTTGGTTCGCTTCGAATTTTGCAGATTAAAGCCAGCTTCGCGGTAAAGCGGCGTATGTGATGCGTTGATTTCTTTTTTCTTCATTGTATTGTGGTTTGACGTATATTAATTTCTAACTACCCCTAAATCCCCTGAAGGGGACTTTTCCAATATGCAAAACAAATTAAGCAATAATTCTTTTAAAGCCCCTTTAGGGGTTTGGGGTATTGAAACTTTAAAACACCCCTCTGGCTATCGCCATCTCCCCTCAAGAAGGGAGAATTCAACTTGTGACTTTTTCATTTAAGAGTCTTTCCCTTCTAGGGAAAGTGCCGACAGGCGAAAGGGTGTTATTCTTCTAATTGACTCTGACAGGTCTAAAGACGCTGTCAGGTCTCGTAATTTCTAATTTAGAATTCGTAATTCTCTTATAGCTTCACCCCTATGTCCTTCGGACATCTCCCCTTAAAGGGAGAACACTCAACAATTGCAATTATACAGTTCCTTTCTTCTTTAGTAAGTCATTCAACTCACCCATTGGTGTTACAATATCTGATTCGTAATAAAACTCAGATCTGTCAATTATTTCTCCTGCAAGAATGATAATCAAAGAAATTGGTAAAACCATTACCATGTCAAGATCCAATAAAATATAGGCCAGCAATAAACAAAGAATTCTCACGAGTGAAAGAACAGGAAAATACCTGATTCCTTTTTTCTTTACTATTGCTTTTCGCCAAATATACAAACTCCCTTTTGTCAAAATTATTAATTCGAGCAAGATAGGTATTGCTGCAATCCAGGCAAAAAGTAAAATTGCGGTTAAACTCACCATAGCTGAATGCAATACCAATCCATCCTTTCTTTTGAGGAATTTGTAGACCCTATCTACCGATATCAGACTGAATATGCCAAAAGCTATGGCCACATAACCAATGATCTGATTTTCGGTGATGATTTGCAGGCCTGTTAATCCAAGAAATGCTGAAAAGGAGACAATTTCACGACTCAGCCACGAACCTTTCACATTCAAAATGAATCGCCACATGCGTAATTTCTTACCTATGTGCAGGGATGTTAGTGCTATTGCAACTACGGAGACAATCGCAAAAGGAATCAATGGCATTCCAACTTTTCCAAACAAATGAGCCGCCTGCCAACTCACCAATCCGGCAACAGCCAAAGTAAAAAGTACCAAGGTCCATTCTTTATCAAGAGAAACTTTCGATTCCTCTTTTGGCAGATAACTTTCCAACTTCTCGCTGCTAATTTCCACCGCATCTAAATTTTCGATGGCTGGTGTTGTATGCTCTTCGAGCAAGGGAATTAGCTGAATGGATGGTTTGATCCCAATATTGATAAAACCTGGAGTGATATGATCTTCTTCAGTTATTTCTTTCTGTCCGAATTCCAAGGCCCCAACCGGACAAGCCTCAACACAAGCCGGACGTTTCCCCTCAGAGATTCTATCGACACAAAAATTGCACTTCTCAACAATTTTAGTGCTTTTATTAAATTTTGGTGCATCATACGGACAAGCCCAAGTGCAATATTTACAGCCAATACAAGCTTCGGCATGATGAATGATGGCTCCGGTTTCTTGATCGCGAGTATAAGCCAGCGCGGGACAATTTTTCATGCAGGGGGCATCTTCGCAATGATTACAAGCCAATGAAAAATGAAAGACCGGCAAGCTGGGATGCTTTAAATTGTTGTGGCAGTTTACCTCGCGCCAATTCACCTGTAAACCGGTGCCGTTTTCAATGCTGCAACCGGCAACACAAGCCATACAGCCAACACATTTATTCGTGTTAAATATGAATGCATTTTTATTCACGTTCCTTTAAAATTAGTTCTTAAAGTTGACTTACATTTCAAACCAACATTGTCCTATTTATTTTTTGTATTGGGCTATCCGCCCAAGCCCGACTTCATTTTTTGGCTTGATCCAAAAAACGAAGCTACCGAACGAAGAGAGATCATGAGTTCCAGAAATTTCATTTACGAATAAAAAAAATCAAGGCTACATTTTAAAAAGCTTTCTTATTTACCTCAAGCTTAAGTGCGGCCGGGTGATCTTCGAACAAGTTCTCAGCTTCCCGGTCTTACTAAATCTTAGAGATAAAACAAAAACTCTTTAAAATAGATGCCAATCAGCACGTAATTTAAATAATCCCCTTTAAAGAAATCATGCACATAATACCATCTAAATGAATAAAGTAAAAGCTATTCTCTAAAACGTTTAGGGCGCAATTGATTTCAAACTTATAATTTGTTCTATTATTAATTCATAATTACTAATTCTTAATTTTCTTTAGATCTACCCAAGTATTGTGAAAAGCTGTTCCATGCCCAATATCTGTTTCTTTTCCTGTGGTGAATAGGTTTGGTGCGGCACCATTTATGGCCCAATGTCCGTTGGTGAGCACCACATTTCCTTGACGCAAACCCAAATCGAATTGTACTCTTACTTCCGATTTTCCCTGATGATTATAAATCTCAACCTTTTCCCTGTTTGCGATTCCTTTTGCTTCGGCATCCAATGGATGAACGTACAAATAAGCTTCGGGTTCGAATTGTTTGATAACCTCCAAATTTCCAAACTGAGAATGAATTCTGTTTTTAGAATTGGGTGAAATCAACTGCAAGGGAAACTCCTTTTGAACCGGCAAGGGCACATAATCCGGCAAGGCATCAATTCCCCAAAGTATTTTGGCTTGCTCGCTATACAATTCTATTTTACCCGATGGAGTCGGGAACTGATGATCTGCGAATGGTATCTCCTCGAAAGAATTGGCCAGTTGCGGTCCTTTCTTTAGTTCTTCCAAACTCAATTCCGGAAAGTCTTTTAAGAATCCATTCAAATATTCTTCAATGGCTTCATCCGTTGGTTCCGGAATGTGTTTGCTGATTGCCGCCTCATCCATACCCAGACGTTTGGCCAGCAAGTAATATATTTCTGTTTCGGGCTTCACTTCTCCGGCAGGTTCCAAAACCTTTTGTTTCAGCTGCACATACGGATTCCAATACGAACCAATGATATCCGATTGCTCGAACATGTTCTTGGCCGGCAAAATAAGATCTGCCTCGTAAGCCGTATCGGTCATGAATTGTTCTACCACCACCCGAAAATCTGCTTTGCGAAATGCCTTGCGAATGGAATTGGTATCCGGATTTTGCGACAAAGGATTCCCTCTCTCCACCCAAATGAATTTCACTTCCGGATCTTTGATGTTTAGCAAATCTTCACCCAATTTGGCTACGGATATTTTTCTGCGAAAACTGGGATGTTCACAACCCGGAAAGTATGATTCCGGTTCTTTTACATCATCGAAAACATAGCTTTGCAAATTGGCATAATGCCAACAGCCGCCTTTCCTGCCAATGTTTCCTGTTATCACCGAAAGGGCCAATAAACAGCGGGTTGTCTGACCGCCGTTTTCGTATCGCTGCAAGCCATACCCCGGAATCAGAGTCATGGGTTTAATGGTTCCGATCTGCTTGGCCAGGCTGCGAATGGCATCTTCTGAAATTCGACAAATCTGCGATACCTTTTCTATCGTGTACGCCTCTACCCGCTCTTTGAACGGTTCGAAACCCAATACATTTTTTTCTATGAACTCATGATCGATCCAATCATTTTTGATGATTTCCCGTGCCAAGCCTAATGCCAATGCCGCATCGGTTCCCGATTTTACCTGAAACAAAGAGTTTGCCCGTTCGGTAGATGGAGTTCTTCTTGGATCGACAACTACAAATTTCGCCCCTTTCTCCTGAGCCTTTTCGATAGGAATCATCTCCTGAATGTTTGTCTCGGCAGGATTTTTTCCCCACAAAACAATCAGTTTGGCGTATTCCAGATCCCAGGGAGCATTGTGTTTGTTCGCACCCAATGTCAATCGGGTTGCCTCCAATCCGGCGGGCCAGCACAAATTACCATAAGTGGTTGTTGCTCCTCCAAAGAGTTTCCAGAAGTTGGTACTCACGCCATTCAACAATCCCGACATGCCACTTGAGGCAAAATACAAGATAGAATGAGGACCGAAATTTTCTTTGCAATGAGTTAGTTTTTCAGCAATGGTATCCAAAGCCTCCTCCCAGGAAATCCGCTCGTATTTCCCTTCGGCCACCTTTTTTTGCGGGTATAATATTCTTGATTTGGAATTGGCTCGTTCCACATAAGCCAGGCCTTTAATGCAAGGTCCTTCGGGGGTTGCCCGATTTTCAATATGGGGTTCAATGCCTGTGACTGTATTGTTTTCTACCCGAACTTTTATGCTGCAGGTGCTGTAGCAGTTTCGCGGACAAGCAGAGGATATCAATTTCATGGGAGTGGATCGTTAAATTTGCCGAAAAATTACTCAAAAAATATATGAAAACCTTGGATCAATAATATCTAATAATCCTCTGGCTGAAGCCAGAGGCAATGCATAAAAACATTAAATAATTATCAAACAATGATACAATGACTCTCATGTCCTTTGTCCCCTGCTTTAGCTGGGGCAATCCATTCAAAACACCTTATCAATCCTCGGGTTGAAACCCGAGGTAATGCATTAGGCACAGCATAAAACCTCAAATAATCATCATCAAAAAAAAGGACACAATACCCCTCATGTCCTTTGTCCCCTGCTTTAGCTGGGGCAATAATATTCAATAATCCTCTGGCTGAAGCCAGAGGCAATACATAAGGCAATGCATAAAACATCAAATAATCATCATCAAAATAACACAATACCCCTCATGTCCTTTGTCCCCTGCTTTAGCTGGGGCAATAATATTCAATAATCCTCTGGCTGAAGCCAGAGGCAATACATAAGGC
>NZ_JAUCMW010000002.1:427960-432595 GCF_030372765.1 Labilibaculum sp. K2S
TCATCATCAAAATAACACAATACCCCTCATGTCCTTTGTCCCCTGCTTTAGCTGGGGGTTTTCTCAAACCTCAACCAACATTTCTTCTTTCACAATCTCTGCCAGGCGCTCTACTCCGGCTATTGCTTTTTCGTTGTTCACATAGGAAAAATTCAGGCGCATGGTATTGTGTCCGCCACCATCGCAATAGAAAACATTTCCAGTAACAAAGGCGACCTTTTTTTCGATGGCTTTCTGAAACAGATCCAAAGCATTCATATGTTCCGGCAAAGTAATGAACAGGAACATGCCACCTTCCGGACGCGTCCAATTGACCCCCTCGGGCATGTGCTTCTCCAACTGCTCCAACATTACATCCCTGCGCTGATGATACAGATCAATCGTTTTTTGCAGATTGGTTTCGAACAAACCCGATTTCATATAACCAATGGCAATTTTCTGTACGAATGTTGGTGTACACAAATCAGCCGATTGCTTGGCAACCACAATCTTTTCGTTGACATCTTTGGGTCCCAAAACCCATCCAATACGGAATCCCGGTGCAAAAATCTTCGAGAAAGTTCCTAAAGTGAGTACATGATTGTCATTGTCCAATTCGTACATCATGCGCTGAGATTTTCCTTCGAAACGAACTTCACGATACGGACAATCTTCAACAATCAGCACATCGTATTTGTGAGCCAATGCAATAATTTCCAAACGACGCGATTCAGGCATGGTAATACCTGTTGGATTTTGGAAATCAGGAATCACATAAATAAACTTTGGCTTGATGCCCTGCTGCTTTAGTTCTTCCAGTCTGGCCTCCAAAAGTTCGGCACTCATGCCGTGCTCATCCATTGGCACGCCTGCCATTTTTGCGCCATAAGCCTGAAAGGCACCAATCCCTCCAAGGTAAGAAGGCAGACCACAGATCACCACATCACCTTGGTTCACAAAAACTTTCCCTACCAAATCCAAACCTTGCTGCGATCCGGTGGTAACAATCAGGTTATCCAAAGAACATTCTACACCTTCATCCTGATACTTTTTTAAAAGCAATTCTCTTAACTCAGTAACGCCTTCGGTAGCATCGTATTGCAATACGGCAGCTCCTTCTTCGCGCAGCATATTCGAAACAATGCTGTCCAATGCATCAACAGGAAAAGATTCCGGAGCCGGCAGTCCACCTGCAAAAGAGATGATTTCGGGATTTTGTGTCAACTTCAAAATCTCACGAATGGCTGATCGCTTGTTGTTATTGCTGATTTGAGAAAAGGTTCCTTTTAAATCGCTGATCATTTCTTTAATTTTTATCACTGAGAGTCTCACTTTAAGTGAGGCACTCAGTTTTGCGTTAGTTGTTTGTTATTTTGCTTTTACTGAACCGGGATAAAAACACCCCTCTGTCCTTTGTTCCGAATTTCGGGATCCCCTAAAAATGGGAGAAAATTAACTTCATCAATTCCAATTCTCGAATCTTCCGCCTTTTATGGGTACCGCAGCGAAGCGGAGATCGTGAACACATTTCAAAATATAATTGAATGTAAACCAAGTGCCGACAGGTGAAAAGGTGAAAATCCGTATTTGTTTCCTGTTAAAATTCTCTTCAAATGTATGACTTACGGTAAAAATTTACTAGCTAAGAGTAGATTTACAGTAAACTGATCTACATAAATCGATTATAAAAGAATTTATATCTTTGCTTCAGACTTTATACCAATATTGCTGGATAAATTTTCTTCTCATGGATAAACTGGACAAAACAGATCGTAAAATTTTACAGCTCCTGCAACAGGATTGCCGCATCACCACCAAGGAGCTTGCCGAAAAACTGCACCTAAGCAACACGCCTGTGTACGAAAGGGTTAAAAAGCTGGAACGAAGTGGTATTATTAAAGGGTATGTGGCCCGTCTCGATCCCGATAAAATAGACCGAAGCATGATGGTTTTCATCTCTATTTTACTGACCAAGCACACCCGCGATGTGGTGGATAAATTTGAAGCGGAAGTTTTGGCTCTGCCCGAGGTAATGGAGTTTTATTACACCTCAGGAAATTATGATGCCTTGCTTAAACTAATGGTGAAAGACATGAAAGCATTCCAGTTCTTTATTCAGGAGAAACTATCGAAATTCGAACACATCAGCCGGTTCAACAGCACTTTCGTGATTTCTTCGGCCGATAAACCGGGCTACGATTTGTAGGGTTTGTTCCATCTTTCTTTTTACATCCTTTGGTTGAAACCAAAGGCAAAGAATAAATAATCATTGCATGTGATCCTAATCATTTATCTCCCGAAATTCCATTGTCATTCTGAGCTTGACGAAGAATCTTTGGCTTTGAATAACAAATGCGGCCTCTCTAAAATCCTTTGGTTAAAACCAAAGGCAAAGAATAAATAATCATTGCATGTGATCCTAATCATTTATCTCCCGAAATTCTATTGTCATTCTGAGCTTGACGAAGAATCTTTGGCTTTGAATAACAAATGCTGGCATCAGAACATTTCTTCACAATTCCCGGATTGAAAACCCGAGGCAAATGATGCTATTTAATTACAACAGATTAGAAACATACACAATAAATACACTGCCAATTATGGAAATAATTATTGGCAACCCTGCAAATACACTCAATATGCTTTTGGTGAAATAAAAACCTGTTTTGTTTAGATCTTTCACCTCTTTCCAAGCAGAACAATAATCTTGTAATTGCAAGTCGGCATCCAACTCAAGGATATCACGTTCCTTCACATACTCCTCGGCATATTTACGATAGCGCGCATTATCTTTTGATATTTTAAGATTGGTTACACTCACAATCTTATAGGAGATAAAACATACTGTACAAAATAATAAAAGCGCCAAGCACAGCGACGAAAAAAAAGCAAGTGGAACTTTACCCGAAATAATCATTCCTAACATACCACCATATACCAATATTGTAACAGTTAGTATGGTCTTAATCATTTCCACTGCATCCTTCTTATGTTCTATTTCGCTCAGGTGATAAGCTCGCATGCCATCGAATGCCTCGCGTTTATTTCTCATGTGTTTCTCAAAATAGATCTCTTCTTGAGTAGATGTCATTTCACCGATCATATTTTCTGGATCTTAGTTTATTTTAGGCATATCCAAATTAACTATAATTATTTTTTCAAACAAACTGAAGCAATTTATAAAATAGATTCCCTTCTTTATAAATTTGGGTGCTAAAGCCAAGGATAATTTAAAAGTACATGGAAATTTAAATCCGAGGGCAATGGATGATTCTCCTCTTCAGTATCCTCTCCCGAAAGACAGAAGCAAATCATCTTGTCCCCTGCTTTAGCTGGGGCAATGGATGGGAAAAGGAAAACCCCGCTTGGGGCTGTTCATCTTTTTTTAATGGCAAAGGCCTTTGATACCAATTCGCACCAAATATACAGCCAGTACCATTGCCGATTTTTTTAAATCAACATCTTTAAGGAAGCTTTCGGTTAGCTTTTCCAATAGCCATTTGGTGTTCGACTTCTCATTCTTAAGTACTTCTTTTTGAATATCCTCATTCCCGCAAATTAAGACCTTCATTTTGTCTTTGTTCTCCAAAAAAAAGCAGATCCCCTTATTCCGAACGGCATCAAAATCAATTTCTATTGGAGCTTTCAATTTTGAGCCTGAACCTCCAATTACATATGACCCTTCTAATCGATGAATTGGTATTTCCATTGGTGGCAACATGGCTTCCTGCTCAAATGCCCAATCCTCTGGTTCATTTAATTTTCCCAAAAGATATTCCAACTCTTCGGTTGACAGTTGGTTTAATTCTTCGTTCATGATGTTTAAGATATAGTATGCGTTTTATTTAACAGCAATTTACAAAAAAACAGACTTCCCGAAAAAAAAAAATTATCTCACATTTAATCACAAGCCCTAAGCTATAGTTGGTTAGAAAAAGAAAAGCCCTGCTTGGAGCCGGGCAGATTAAAACCCTGAACAAACAAAATGCACCAACAAATGGAATTGCCATTGCTTACAAAAATCCTTGAATGGAAACCCGTGGCAATGGATGGGATATTTCAACAAATATTTGTTCACGAAAACCGTAGGAGCATGCCATGGCGTGGCCTTTTATTTTCAGGTGTCCCTGATTTTCAAATTCAATAAAATAATTGTTTGATGATGACAACAATTTGCGGGAATCACAGGGAATAATTAATGGCCACATGCAACAAATGATTAAAACGGACACGCCATGGCGATGTCCCTACCATGCACAATACAACATAAATCCACACAAATAATTTGTTCACGAAAACCCTAGGGGCACGACATGGCGTGGCCTTTTATTTTCAGGTGTCCCTGATTTTCAAATTCAATAAAATGTTTGTTTGATGATTGCAACAATTTGCGGGAATCACAGGGAATAATTAATGGCCACATGCAACAAATGATCAAAACGGACACGCCATGTCGTTGTCCCTACCATGCACAACACAACATAAATCCACACAAATAATTTGTTCACGAAAACCCTAGGGACACGACATGGCGTGGCCTTTTATTTTCAGGTGTTCCTGATTTTCAAATTCAATAAAATAATTGTTTGATGATTGCAAAAATTTGCGGGAATCACAGGGAATAATTAATGGCCACATGCAACAAATGATCAAAAC
>NZ_JAUCMW010000002.1:432693-620017 GCF_030372765.1 Labilibaculum sp. K2S
TCCCTACCATGCACAACACAACATAAATCCACACAAATAATTTGTTCACGAAAACCGTAGGGACACGACATGGCGTGGCCTTTTATTTTCAGGTGTCCCTGATTTTCAAATTCAATAAAATGTTTGTTTGATGATTGCAAAAATTTGCAGATTGTTTGGAAATAATTGATTGGGATTCGGTGAATGGTCATTAAAACGGTAACACCATGGTGTTTTACGGACACGACATGTCATATTTCGGTCACACCATGGTGTGACCCTACCGCGCAATGCATGCGATATTCATTTTAAAAACCTTTGGGTTAAACCCCTACACAAACAAAATGCGCCAACAATTGGGATTGCCATTGCTTATAAAAATTTGCAACTAATCTCATCAAGCAGAATAATAAAATATTTCACAAGTCAATTTTAAATATCCGAACATTCTTAATTAAATAAATTAGCTTTGTTGTTAATATTAAACCTTAATTCTACATTTTCATTTTTCATACAGTCAAACATTTTTTTCTTAAAATCAGACTATCTTCATAATCAATTAAATTATTGCACTTTACTTAAATTTAGTTTATTTTGTAGTAGTTTGTTAATATACGCTAAGAATGACTCAATCTAAATACATAAAAGAAATTGCTAAATATGGTCTTGAAAACGATCAGGATAGGTTGTTGCATGCCCTTAATGAACTTATTGATCATTCTAAGAAAACAAGAAAGACAAATTTCGCGCTACAATTACAATCCTTATTAAAAGATTCAATAAGGCAGCAGTCTTCGACTGGATTAGCTATTCATGGATCTAAAAAACATATTTCACAAGAAGAAGACAGAGAGATTAATGAATTCATTCTTGAAAAATTAACTTCAGATTATAGTTTTGATAATTTAGTATGTACTGATAATATTAAGGAAGAACTAGATTATTTTGTCCAAGAACATCGGAGAATTGAAATTTTACAAGAATTTAATCTTCCTGTATCTAATAAACTCCTTTTTCATGGACCTTCTGGCTGTGGAAAAACATTAGCCGCATATGTATTAGCAGGAGAGCTAAATAAATTAATGATTGTGATTAATTTAGGTGCAATCGTCTCTTCAAAATTAGGTGAAACAAGTAAGAATCTTTCGAAGATATTTAAAAGAGCAGCAACAGAAGACTGTATAATCTTTTTAGATGAATTTGATTCTTTAGGAAAGGTTAGAGATTTTTCTCAAGATCATGGCGAGATGAAAAGAGTTGTAAACACCATCTTGCAATTGTTTGATTATCTACCACAAGATAATATTATAATTGCTGCAACTAATCATGCAGATATGATTGATACTGCTTTGATGAGAAGGTTTGATTTACAGGTAAATCTGGAATTACCAGACGAAACTCATATTAAAGAAATCATTAACAAAACTCTTAGTAATGGTATTTTTGAATTTGATAATAAGAGGAATTTGGCTAAAATCATAAAAGCCTGTCAAGGTTTATCGTATTATACCATTCAGAAATCATTAATTACAACTATTAAAAGAAGTCTATTAAGTCTCGATCATCAAAAGAAAGATCTTAAACCTAAGATTGATACTAAACTTTGGATTTCTTTAATCGAAAAAGAACAAGCATAAAAAAAGCTCCAAAATTGGAGCTTTTTTTTATTACTATAATTCTGCTTCTAGGTCACCCTCTATTATTGCAGATGGAATTATCTCAAGATCATTTATTAATTTTATTTTATTGTATAATTTCCCTTCTAAACATGATTTCTTTTGGTTATCGGAGACTCTTATTACCAATGAAAAACTATATTCATTGGGTAATGTTTCCGTTACGAAATCGGGTAATATTTTATGAAAATGGGATCCAATAGCTAATTTAAAACAATTGTTTTCATTAATAATATCCTCCCTTTTTGCAGTGAAATTCATTTTCTGAACATTACTTAACATTTTACTACGATCCATACCATCTTGGTATTGTGACCATCCTTCCTTAAATGCAAAACTACTTTTAGAAGCACCTGTGATACCAGTATAAACCGTTCGATTACGCCCAGCTTTATCTTTAGTTTTATGACTTCTTTCTAGGGGGACATTTTTAAAAATACCGAAATTTATATTTACAGGGCAGTAAGCAATTTGATTATTGTTTATAGGTTTAAAGTTATAACAAAGTGTGACTTCAAATTTCAATAAGCTTTTTTCTTGCTCTACCGTATTGAAATAATCAGGAATTTGAAGTGTGAAATTTCTACACCTGTTAATGTTGATTTGATCTTCTAAAATTAATGTCGCTGAGTTCTCATCTGAAAATAAGCACTTTTCACTATTAGGTACACCATGTCCAACGAGGCAATTGAATTCTGAATTAGTGAATGAATCAAATTTCTTATTCTTACTAACCTTTTTTGAAGAATTAATGATTAGTGCTTTAACTGTTTGTGGTTTTAATGTGGGATATTTATTTAATATTTTAGCAGCTAAGTTTGCTATAAGAGGAGTCGATAAGCTTGTTCCAGTCTGTTTAATTATTATGTCATTTTTATTAGCTGACAACACTTTCAGTGCAGATGAACCAGCAGGCTCTACGATCCATGAATTATTAAAATCCCATCTTTGCAAACTAAAGTTTCCGCCTGCAAAAACAACATCAGGTTTAATTAGCTTAGGGTTTGGTTTTTTCATCCGTTTGCTATCTAAATGATATTTTCGGGTATAAACGGCAGGTTCATCAGCACTGGAGAGGGGTAATTCACTGTTTGTTAGTTTTTGATCTTCAAAATTGTCTCCAATCGCTCCAATAGTCATATTATTCATGCTTTCAGAAGGACTCTTTAAATTAGAGCATGATTTTTTGAAATGATCTGGATATTCAGCATCTAAATTATTCCAATCCAATTCAGAACCTTGATTAGCTGTACTAATAAAAATTAGAATATCGTAATCAAAAGCAAGTTTGTCCAGTTGGTATGCATATTCAGAAATATTATCATTTGACTCTAAGTGGCTTTCATAGTTTATTGTTAATGTAAATAATTTGATATTTAAAGAAGGGTCTTCACAAACTGTTTTTATTAAACTAAGAACATCTGTGTTAATTATGTTTCCAGAACTTTCACCTAATATTTTCATGGACAATACCATTGCATCCGCATAGATTTCAGCCTCAAACCCATTTGATAATTTACCCCCGAGTGCAGCTAGAGCAGCTACAGATGTTCCATGTCCATATCCTCCATCAGCCTCATCTACTAATGGATTCATTCCATTTATAGCGAAAGTATTGTCCTTATTTATTATAATACTTGATAAAGGTGTTTCTGAAGATATTCCCGTATCTATAATTCCAATTGTTGGTATATTATTATGTGCAAAAATTTTAAACGGATAGCCCTTCATGTTTAATCCAAATTTATTTGGATATGTTATTGTATGACGGAAAGAATTTACTGAATGGATGGCATCAAAATTTCGAGCAATAATTTCGATTAATTCTCTTGGTACTTTTGGTATTTCAAAACTTTGGATTTCCTCATTGAAGATGAATTCAATTTTATTCTCATTAAGATATTGTTTTAATGAATTCGTTGTTGGCTTAATAAAGTCGTAATCCATTAATGCTGAGTCGATCATCTCAAAATAAATTGCATATTCAGGTTGAGTATATCTTTGTAACCTGTCAGTTGTTGTGTGAAGTTTAAAGTTTTCTATGAATAGAAGGTTCCTATTATAATTCGGAGTGTTATGATTTTCACATTTTACAAAATTCCTAAGGTTTAACCAAAATGATTTAAAAGCTATTTTATCAATAACAGTAAATAGACCTTTTGTATTAAAATCAAAATACTTTAATGGAGCTAAACCAAAATCGCTTAAGTAACTTTTTTCAAAATCATTCGCTTTAAATAAACCATGAAAATGAAGTTCGATTGAAATGATTTCTTGAGGAACAGGAGCGTCTTTAATTCTTTCTTCTTGCCTTTTAGAATACTCATGTTTAAAATCCCTTATTGACTTTTCGAAAACTTTGACTTTTTCAGGGTATTCATTTATTTCTTCTTCTTCCTCTTTGTCCTTGGAATTGCTAGGGTATCTAATTCCATATTTAAAGTTAGCATTTGCTTCCGGAGCTTTATTAAAAAGTAAATGAGGTTTTAAAGCCATTGTAGTATGATTTGAGTATTAATAGTTTATTAAATCGTTTCTATGTATTGCAAGAAATTCCTCACTCGGCAACCCCCTGCTAGGTAAGATCATCTCTTGTCCTTCCAGTTTGCCGAAATGGTTTTGATAGTATGCTTTGGTGCAGTGTTCTTTTAGGTTTTTGGAGAGAATCATGCGGTAATCCTCATCGAAACTAATTAGGTGTTGGTCGAATGCCTTGTCGTAGAGTGAAGAAAGGCAAATGCCATTTTCAGGGTTTAATCTTTCCTTTTCGTTTTCGGCCCAAGGGATGATGTGACTGGCTATGAGTAGTTGTGGCAAGTCGATACCTGTAACTGCACATTTGCTGTGATAATTGGTGAGTATCATCTTACGAAAAAAGTTTTGGTTCACCCGTGTTTTCACGTATCGTTCGCGGGTTTCGCCAAGCAAGTTGCCTAGTTCGGGAAGTTGTGCCTGATATTTATTTTCGATGCTGTTGCCCTCGAATTGCGCAAGAATTCGTTCGCTTTCAAATATCAGTGCTTCCCTGTCATTCTGAAACTCCACAAAAATATCTTCAGTTGCTTTGCCTGCATTTGCATGTCCTTTTTTACCCTTGCTTTTTACAACCGGATCGAGACTGGCTAAATTCGAAAGTTTAAAACTAACTGCGCCGGGACTTCGGCCAATGCGTTCGGCCAATTGAATAATCTCAGGATTTGTTTGGGTAATCTTTCGATATTCGGTTTGCAGGTATAGGTTAAAGGCAAGAACCAATTCTTCTCTTGTCCAATTCGGGTTTCGCATTTAAATTGAGTTAGGTTGTTTGGGTTCTCTCAAAAGTAATAAAAATATCATAATACATAACCAATCTTCACAAATGCCTTATTCACAGAATTAGAACAACACTCTAGTAAACTTTAAGGTAAAAACAGAATAAGCTATCACTATTTTATTTTCCGAAAATATGATAAAACAGCAGTAAGCGTCTCCTCCACCCTTTTTGGTTTTAGTTCGCATTCCCAAATGGTGATTACACGCCAACCCAAAGTGTGGAGTTCGGTTTTGGCCTGCCGGTCGCGCTTTTGGGTGTTGGTGATCTTTTGCAGCCACCACTCGGTTCGTGTTTTGGGCAGTACAAAGTATTTGCAGTTTGGGTGGCCGTGCCAAAAGCATCCGTTTACAAAAATTACGGTTTTGTATTTGGGCAGCACAATATCCGGCTTGCCCGGCAGGTTCTTTGCATGCAGGCGGTAGCGAAATCCGTTGGCAAACAAAAACTTTCGTACTACCAACTCGGGTTTGGTGTTCTTCCCTTTTATTCGGGACATGTTGTAGGATCGTATTTCTTTGGAATGCGTATCGGTCATAAAATTCTTATTGGCCCCTTCGCAATTTACAAAAATCCTGTCATCTGGTGGTAAATGTGTGTTGCTTGTAAGCACACCTTTTTATTTCCTCCTCCCCACTTTCTTACTTGCCGTTTTAGGTTTATCTGTTTGGGGAATCAGTTTCGGATTGCCGGGCATCGCACAAGTATAAACTTAGGACGGAACGCTTCAGACTTATGCCGGAACACTTCAGACTTAGGGCGGAACGCTTCAGACTTAGGGCGGAATACTTCAGACTTATGCCGGAACACTTCAAACTTAGGGCGGAACGCTTCAGACTTATGCCGGAATGCTTCAAACTTAGGGCGGAACGCTTCAGACTTGTTTGATAACAATTTAAATTCAAAAATAATGAAACATAAATGATTCCATGCAATCACAAACATCAATAAAAACAACATAATCAATTGAATAAGAAGCAAAAACAGCATTTAAAAGCAAACTGCCTCATTGCCAAACTTACTTTTTAATTCTTCAGAAATAATTTCGAGAAATATTTAAACACCCTTGAAAAATACCCTTTAAAAATGTATGAATAGAAGCTTTTTATTCTTAAACCGATGATTATTTATGAAAATAAAATATTCATAAATAAAAACAATATGATTACTTTCTCTTTGTTTTAGGGCGTTTCACCTGTCTGCATACTTATAAACTTAATTATTTAATTCCTTCCTCTTGTTTTTCACATCAAGATCTAGTAATTTTCATACTGTTTATACTAAAATTTAAAAAAACAATTGATATGACGCAATCAAGATCGTATTATGGCACAGATGCCAATTTTATCAGTTTCTCGGGTCCGAGAATTAAACTAATCGAAGAAAAACACAATGATTTTATCAATTTTTCGCCCATTTTTACTCCTGAGGGGCTGACCGACCTAAAGGTTGTTTACGATGAAGCCTGCAACATCACTTCCGATAATGCTTATGTAGACATACAGGCAAAGGCAACCGAAAATGTAAAGCTCGATCTGGATGCTTGCTGTAAATTTTTTCAGCGATGCAAATTCGATATCCAAATGGCATTTCCCAACGATAAAAAAATGTGGGATCAGTTTGGCTTTAACGACTACGAAGAGGCCCGAAAAAGTGGAAAGAACATGTATATGTTTTTAACCGATCTTCATATGGTTTCGGTCCGTAATGCGGAACCCTTACTAAAATTAGGATGGACAGATGAAAGCTTTAGTAAGATATTGGCTCACCGCGACAGCCTTAAGGCAAATATGATTTTGCAATCGGACTGTATTATGGATCGTAGTCGTGCAACTGAAAACCGCATGTTGAAATTGAACAATTTGCACGAAAAAATGGCTGTTTACTTTAAAGCGGCGCGCATTTTATACGAAGACAACGAGGAAACTTTAAAATGGTTCAAGTTTCCTGCTGCCAGTAACAGCAAACCAAACGAAGAAACTAAAGATGAACAGGAAATAATAGTGGCAGAAAACTAAAAATCATTTTTTTCAATCAATAAACATCTCATTTCTCATCCCCCAGACCTTTGTGTTTGGGGGATTTTCTGTAGGACCACGACATGTCGTGGCCTTTTCAGGCATCCGTATTTTAAAATTCAATAAAATATTGGTTTGATGATTACAACAATTTGCGGAATGTTTGGGAATTAATGATTGGGATTTGGTGAATGGTCATTAAAACGGTCACATCATGGCGTTAGCCTACCGGTGAAATTTGTCGGTGATCCAATTGGCTGGATTATTTTCAACGTATTCCGAAATTCGTTCAAACGATTCGTCGGTGCGGATCATGTGATCGTGAAAACGTGATTGCCATGCGAAACTGTCATAATCATTGGCTCTGCACCATCGGGTTAATGTGGATTTAAATTGTCCGATGATTGCTGATAAAGAACCGGGAATTGTTTTGCCAAATTGATTCAATTGCACAACATGATCCAATTCGGACACGCCATTTTTAAATTCGTTGGTGACCTCGGTATCCATTGCCTGGACGGACACGACATGTCGTGTCCCTACGATTCCCACAATGATGTGGATGTGGTTGGGCATAACAACAAATTTACCCAATTCAACATGTGGAAAATGATTGCAAATTTCCTGTATAAATACATTTGCCTGTTTTCCGATTGTGTTTGGGTGCATAACATCATTTATTATTCTGCCAAAACAGCATTCGCGGTCTTTGGTGCAAATGCTTACAAAATACCATCCATCACTGCTGTAATCATGATTTTGTTTTCTGATTATTTTCCTATTTCGCATACCTGTCTTTCATAAAAAACAAGAAGTTACAATATTATATTAAACAATACAATTTAATTGATTGTAAAACGGTAGGGACACGACATGTCGTGTCCGTTTATTGTATTCAATACAGAAATCACACCGCGGTGTGACCCTACAATTTCACAATGGGTTGGCGAATAATTGTTTTTAGGTTTTCGGGGGCGGTTCGTCGGGGATCATTCAGGTAAATTTCGCGGTGTTTGCCACTTCGTTCGAAGCCATTATCGGCAATGTATTTATGCAGTTCCCCGATGCTTGTAGCCTCATCGGCATAAGATCCAAAATGCCCTATTTGTGCAGACAATCCGTCGCAGAAATCGACCAATTCGATGTTGCCCAAATAGGGCAGTTCCTTCTTTTTGCTCACCTGTTCGCGGGCAGTCTCTACAATTTCTTTGGTTATAAAATTGGGTTGCATAATCATGGCCGACCATTTCCACTCATCAATCCTGTCTCTCGAAAATTCGTTCATATCATCCATCCACCACAAACATTCCAGTGGCATTACCCCATAATCCACATCTTTACTTTCCCGTATTGCGAATTTAATTTTGTACGACAAAGCATACAATGCCTCTATTGCATTTTTATAATCAACCGAAGTATTTGGATTTCCTTGTCCGCTGCATTGCAAGTACTTAAATTCCGGCACTTCAACTATCGAAATACGGCCTTTCCGCTCGGAATAAAAGGGTTTGTATTTTTTCTTTAGATCGATTTTCTTCATATGAATCATTTTAGCTAAGAAGTGCTCTTCCATTTCGAAATGCACTTGCTGTGATTTTCCAAGTTAGAAAATGTGGGGGAATGTGTTGATATGAATTTTGAAAAAATAAGTGTCACCATTCTATTTTGTCGAATTTTCACTGAATTAAACTGATGAGCGGACACGACATGTCGTGCCCCTACGGTCTCCATTCCGATTTCAGTACCGACATTACCAACTTGTCGTGATATTCCCCATTTCGAAGCGCTGCTTCCCGAAATCGGCCTTCCAAAACAAAACCGGCCCGTTCGTATGCTTTTACGCCTCCAACATTAGGCACCGAAACACTCAGCATAATGCGGTTCAAACCCAATTCTTCAAAACCCATTTTCACAATCATTTGGGTGACTTGGGTACCAATTCCCTTTCCCCAATAGTTTTTATCGCCTATAAAAATGAAATATTCTCCCGACTTGTTGATATTTGAAATGCCGCTGATGCCTGCATAACCAACAAAAACACCATCTGCATAAATTCCGTGATTGCTGTTCCTGTTATCCTTTATTGATTGTGCATACCAATCTTCAATCTGTTGATCGGTTTTCATCGCCTGAAATACCGATAAGGAATAAATGATTGCTTCCTCATCTCGGATCCATTTGTAAAATAAAGAGAGGTTTTCGGGGGTGAGTGGTTTTAGTGTGATCATTTTGCAGATTTAAATGTATTGTAAAAGGTAGAGTCAAGATATAAAAAAACTCCCTTTCGGTTGAAACAAAAAGGGAGCTTTTACAGGTATTGATATCTTTTTTAGAAGCCCTGACTTGCAGCAACAATAACGACAACAATCATTACAATTGGGTATAAGGCAAGCATCACAATGGTGAAAATTCCCATAAATTTGTAGTGCGATTTCATGTACTTCATCGACTCGGTAAGGCTTTGCGTGCTCTTACCTGCAAGTGCAAACTTTGCTTTATTTGCAAATTGCAGCAAATAATAGATTGGAAAGAAGTACACTCCCGCTAGTACCAAATATAAAAAACCGATTCCTCCAATAGGAAATGGTATTATGTTTGCCATTGATCCGGCCAAAGCAAACACTACAAATGATCCCAACACCATGAATCCCATAAAAATAAAGCCAACAATGGCTAAAAACTTCGCCCACTTAGTGGTTTCACGTAAATATACTTCTGCCTGAGTTTCCAACAACAACTCATTTTTAGTTTCAGTTCCTTGTGTTTCTAAATTTTCCATGAATCAATAATTAGTTTTATGATTTTTATAAAGAGCGCTAAGGTATTATTTATTTAAAAATCTAAAAAATTAAAATTCAAATTTTACTTGTTCATACTATTTATTTTAAGAGTCCGTTAGATTTTAGTAATTAGTAACTAGTTTGATTTACATCTTGCTTATTTTCAATTTTTTAACCAACAATACTTTGTTCGTAAAACACACTAAAAATCAAACGCTTACAATAGCCTAACAAAGCATTGCATTTAAGAGTCTTCGAAAAATATATGCTATTAATTCATCAGTAAAGCGCTACCACCTCACCGTAAACACGGTTTCTCCCACTTTCGAACGGCAAAGCAGACTGCCGCCATGGGCACGCATAATTTGTCGGGAATAACTCAAACCAATGCCCGAACCATTCTCTTTTGTGGTGAAAAAAGGAATGAAAATTTCATCCGCAATTTCTTCATCAATACCATGTCCATTATCTGTTACCCTTATCTCCGTAATTTCGCCTTTTTTAATTGAGGTCACGCTTATGTTTGCGTTGGCATTGAGTTCAGAGCTTTGTCCGTTGAAAGCTTCTGCAGCATTCTTCACCAGATTAATAATTACCTGAACCATCATTTGTTCATCAGCTGTAAAATTAAAATTTTTAACCGGTGGTGTCAATTTTAAATTTCCCGAAAAACTCTCTTTTATGGGCGACAACAGAATATTTAAACGGTCGAAAAAAGAATGCGCATCGATGGTGGTTAATTTAGGTTCCGGTGCTTTGGACAGTACCCGATACGATTGTACAAAACGAATCAGTGCTTCGCTCATCTCGGTGATCACACCCAAACCGTTAATGGTTTTTTCTACATGAATATCATCGGACACATCGGGTATGGCTCCCAATTTCTGTTCCCATATTCTTTTCAGAGATTGAGAAATGGAAGTAACCGGAGCCAATGAATTCATTATTTCGTGACTGAGTACTCTAATCAGTTTTACCCAGGCATCAATTTCCTTTCGTTCCAGTTCTCCCCGAATATCCTGTAAAGTTATTAGCTTCACTTCTTCATTCTCCAGACGAATTACCGAACATCTCGAAATCACCTGTATCCGTTCTTTTTTTAAGATGAGATCCAATACTTTTTTCTGGCGGTTTTTTAGTTCTGTAAGACCTGATGTAAATTTTGAATCGACTTGATCGAGTTGCTTGATATGAGTAAATGTCTGCAAGCCGAGTAGTTCCAAAGCTGAAGAGTTCACATCGGTAACGTAACCATCTTCGGCAAGTACTACGACTCCGGTTGCAATGTTTTGAAGAATTTCTCCGAAATATTTCTCCTTAATTTTGCTTTTCACCTGCACTTGCTGCAAAATTCCATTCAACTCGTTCAAACTTTGATGCAGTTCGTTTATAATGGCATTGCCTGTTTTAATGGGGAAACGCAAAGTGGTATCTTCATTTTTAATGGACTGAACAAAGTAGTTCATCTCCTTGTGCGTTTTGTTCAGAAAACGAACAAATTGAAATACCAAAACAATTTCGACCAAGACAATTGGTAAGACTAAATAATAGGATGCCTGCGACAAAAAACAGCCAATCAGCACTGCGAAAAAAATCACAAAACCAAGCCGTACAAATAAAGCTGAATTGTAGTGTCTATAAGCCATACTTCTTAATTTTATTGTACAATGTTTGACGTGTTACTCCTAATTGCGCCGATACGGCAGACAAGTTGCCCATTTGCTTTTCGATTGCTCCCAAAATCAACTGTTTCTCCATATCTTCCAACGTGCCGCCATAAGCCTCCGCAGCCGAAAACTCATCCATTTTAAAAACAAAATCTCTTGTCCCAATTAAATGTGTATCGCTAAGAATTACGGCTTTTTCGATTGCATGCTGCAATTCACGTACATTTCCGGGCCAACGGTAAGTTTGTAACTTTGCAATTGCATCCGAAGAAATACTGAGCCCCTTCTTATTGTATTTTTCAGCGTAAAGCTTCACAAAAAACTGCACCAATTCGGGAATGTCAGCAATACGGTCGCGCAAGGACGGCAATTCAATTTGTATGGTGTTGATCCGGTAAAGCAAATCCTCCCGAAAACGTCCTTCTCCAATCATTTTGGACAAATTGCAATTGGTCGCACAAACCAATCTCAAATCAATATCAACCGGTAAATTTTCGCCCAGGCGGGTCAATGTCCTGTTCTGCAAAACCGATAACAATTTTGCCTGCATTGGCATGGATAAATTTCCTATTTCGTCGAGGAAGAGTGTGCCTTCGTTGGCCGCTTCAATTTTCCCCATCCGATCGGTTCCGGCATCGGTAAATGCTCCCTTTTTGTGCCCGAACAATTCACTCTCGAACAAATTTTCGGCTATGGATCCCATATCAACGGTAACCATCACATTCTGGCTTCGGTTCGACAGGCGATGGATCTCCCGGGCAACCAATTCCTTTCCGGTTCCATTTTCTCCGGTAATCAAGATATTCGCATTGGTCATGGCCACTTTTCGAACCACATCCATCACTTTTTCCCAAGCCGGCGAACTTCCAATAATGTGATTCTTATTTTTGTTAATCTCAGCAATGAATTCATTTTCCTTTAACCGAAGATTCTTTACCTCTTTTCTGGAGTGACTTAATTTCCAGGCCATCTCGATAGTTGTCAGCATCTTCTCATTCTCCCAAGGTTTCAGAACAAAATCGACAGCTCCCGAACGCACTGCTTTCACAGCCAACTCTACATCTCCATAGGCAGTAATCATTACCACACTCAATCCCGAATTGTATTCCAAAATTTGATTCAACCAATAAATCCCTTCGTTTCCGGTATTAATTCCTGCTTTAAAATTCATATCCAAAAGCACAACATCGTAGCTGTCACTTTTCAATTCTGAAAGCAAGGCATTTGGGCTCGACAAACATTTTACTTTTTTACAGCTTCCGGTTAGTAACAAATCCAAAGCGCTTAAAATGCTTTTATTGTCATCAACAATTAAAATTTTGGCCTCTTTCATATTTTTTTGGAGTAACTAGTCATTAGTAAAAAGTAGTTAGAAATCACATCGATTATTCATTTGTCTTATACCAGATTCATTTTTCGGCTCTCAATATCCCAAGCTTTTTCATAAATGATTTTAGACTGGAATGGGAAACTCGTTTACTTTTCAGATCTAAAGTAAAAAGCTTTTCAAAAAATTAGACAACGATTGTCTATTTTTTTTACACTTCCATTTTACAACCACAACACAAACCTCTACTAATATGAAACTTACAAGCCTTGGCACAGGATTGGATAAGCATTGGGTGAATGAATTGGAATAAACATGTATTTGAAATTGTTCAATCGAATTTATTCTTGATGATGCAGAAAAGAATAAACCACAGAGCACACTGAGAAATGCACAGAGAAAAAATACAAACAAGGAATCAAATATTCCGCTTTAAAACAAAAAGAGCTTACATATGTCAATGGATCGTAAAATAGAAGTGAAGAAAGGTTTTAAAACCAAGCATATTTATATCCTGCTTGGAGTCATTTTTCTGGGTTTGTTAGTGTGGATGCTGCTGAGTAGTTCTACCTCTACCTATCGTACCGAACTCGATAAACTCACCATAACAGAAGTTTCGCAGGCAGAGTTTAAAGATTACATTTCGATTGTTGGAACCGTTGAACCGAAAACGACCATTTACATGGATGTAGAGGAAGGTGGTAAAGTCGTCGAAAAATTAATTGACGAAGGAGAATTGGTGAAAAAAGGCGATGTTATTCTCAGGCTGATTAACAACGATCTTAAATTGCAGATTCTCAATACTGAGTCGTCACTTGCCTATCAGGCCAATGAGCTGCGCAATACTTTGATTAATATGGAACAGCAGAAAATCAGCAACAAACAACAAATTCTTAGTATCGACAGCGACATCATCAGACAAAAGAGACAATACGAACAGAACCTGCTTTTATTCGAAAAGGGATTTATTTCGAAAGAAGTCTACTTAAGATCGAAGGAAGATTATGACCTTTCCCTGCAAGACCGCCAGTTAAGATATCAACGAATGGTGCAGGATTCCATCTTTCGGGAGAATCAGAAAACACAAATGAACAGCAGTCTGAATAACATGAAACAAAACCTTGAAATGGTTCGGGAACGACTGGAGAACCTGAATATTAAAGCACCGGCTGATGGTCAGCTGGGAAGTCTGGATATTGAAATCGGTCAATCGATTAGCCGTGGCGAGAGAATAGGTCAGCTTCATATTTTGAACAATTTTAAGGTGAGTGCCGAAGTCGATGAACATTATATTGACCGTGTCCGCCGCGATTTAAGTGCTTCGCTGCAGCGCAACGATCAGGAGTTTATTCTGAAAGCTAAAAAAGTATATCCTGAGGTTCGCGATGGCCGTTTTAAGGTCGATCTTATTTTCGATGGAAAATCACCTGATAATTTACGTACCGGGCAAACCTATCACATAAAACTTGAATTGGGACAAGCGGTTGAAGCTACTCTGCTGGCCCGTGGGGGATTCTTCCAAAGCACCGGCGGACAATGGGTATTTGTTTTGGATGAATCGGGGCGGTTTGCCACCAAACGAAACATCAAAATCGGCAGACAGAATTCTCAATATTTCGAAGTATTGGAAGGATTGCAAACCGGAGAAAAAGTGATTACCTCGAGTTACGATACTTTCGGAGACAATGAACGGATTGATTTTAAATAATGTTCATGTACTGAACTTAAAAATTCGAATTAGTAAATTACACATGAAAATAAATTCTAAAATTAAATAGCTATGATTAACACAGTAAACCTAAGTAAGGTATTTAGAACTGATGAAATTGAGACTTTGGCGCTTAACAATGTAAATCTGAAAATCAACAAAGGCGAATTTGTTGCCATTATGGGTCCATCGGGTTGCGGCAAATCTACCCTGATGAACATTCTGGGTTTGCTCGATAATCCTTCGGAAGGACAATACACTTTTGATAACACTGAAGTTGCAGGTTTGAAAGAAGGTCAGCGCACCGATCTGCGAAAAGGAAACATTGGTTTTGTATTTCAAAGTTTCAACCTGATTGATGAGTTGAATGTATTCGAAAATGTTGAAATGCCATTGGTTTATCAGCGCATCAGCAGCAAAACCAGAAAAGAGATGGTAAACAAAGTGCTGGAACGCATGAACATGAGCCATCGTGCAAAGCACTATCCTCAGCAACTTTCGGGTGGTCAGCAGCAACGTGTGGCAATTGCCCGGGCGGTGGTTTCCAACCCAGGATTAATACTTGCCGATGAGCCAACCGGTAATCTGGACTCAAAAAACGGACAGGAAGTGATGGAACTGCTTACCGAACTGAACCGCGAAGGAACAACAATCATTATGGTGACCCACTCCATTCAAGATGCCGGCTATGCCCACCGAATCATCAATCTGTTTGATGGAAAAGTTGTGATGGAAGAAAGTTTGATTGCTGAGGTAATGTAAATCTATTCTTCCCTATTAATTGTTGATAACCGTTAAATACATAAACCATGATCTCTAATCATTTGAAATCTTTTGCTCTGCACCTTTGGAAAAATAAACTTTATAGTGTGATCACTATTCTGGGTTTTGCCATATCTATCATGTTTATTCTCCTTTTGAGTATTTATATAAAAAATGAATATTCGGCCGATCAGTTTCATTTGAAAAAAGACAAGATTTTCCGTTTGACACATGGGGAAGAATCTGGTTTTGCACCTCCATCCGGATCATTGCTAATGCAAAAATTTCCGGAAGTAGAAAATTTTGCCAGAACCCGAAATATAGGAGTTTATGTAAAAGCTCCCGGCACTCCTAAATTGAAAAACCTGGCACTATTTGCGGATTCATCCTTTCTTAGCATTTTCTCATTCAAGATGCTTAACGGCGATAATAAAACTGCATTAATCAGGCAAAACACAGTCGTTTTAACGAAGTCTTTTGCTTATAAACTGTTTGGTAAACTTCCGGAATTAGGAACGACTCTTACAATTAACGATGATTTTGATTTTGAAGTAACCGGCATTATGGAAGATGTACCTGACAACACGCACTTTCAGAAATTTGATATGCTTGTTAATTTCCCCACAATGGGGAAACTATTTGGGATCAGTGATTTTTTGGAATCGTACGACAGTAATTCTTATGGCTTGTATATTTTAACGAAACCCAATACCAATATCCAGGCTAAAGCACCCGAAATATTAAAAATATTCAAGGAAGTGAATTGGATGTTTAAAAGAGAATATGTAAAATCTATTGAATTAGAGCCAATTGTTGATTCGTACTTCAGCACGTCCAAGTCCTACGACACTAAAAATAAAAGCAAAGGTTTTCTTCAGATATTATCGGGAATTGTATTTCTGATATTGGTGCTTTCCATTATCAACTACGTGAATCTTACAGTTGCTCAATCGTCTTTTCGCAGCCGTGAAATTGCAATCAAAAAATTAATTGGCGGAAAGAAAAAAGACTTGTTTTTGCAAAGTTTGTCCGAATCAATTATCCTTAGTTTCCTGTCTTTGCTGCTGGCAATTATCTTGTGTTTTCAGGTAGTACCTGTTTTCAATTATTTGCTGAACGCGAAACTCAATTTTATTGCGGAATTTACATGGATCAACATTTGCATTGCTCTTTTATTTATGGGGGTTATTGGCATTATCTCAGGAATAATACCAGCCATTAAAATTGCCCGGTTCGATCCCATTGATGTATTGAAAGGCAAAATCAGAATGAAGGAGAAAAGTATCTATTCCCGAATCATGGTTAGTTTTCAATACCTCATTATTATTAGCTTAATCACCTGTGCTTTTTTTATCAGCAAACAAACTAATTTTCTTCGGAATCATCAATTGGGTTTCGAACAGGAAAATATGCTTTGTTTTGAGAGTGAAATACCTCGTGAGAAACAGCGTGTTTTGGAGGAAATACTGAAAAAAATCCCCGGAGTTGAAGATGTTTGTTTAAGTGCCGGAACACCTCTTGACGGAGGAAACAACTCTTGTTTTAATTATAAGGATAAAGAACTAAGCTTTCAACATTTTATTGTGGATACTAACTTCTTTAAATTGTTGAACATTCCGATTAGAAAAACGGGCATTGCCTTTTCTAAAAACATTTGCCTGCTGAATGAAGCCGCGGTAAAAGAATTGGAATTGCCCGAAAATGAGAGCAATTTCAAACTAAATGGTACTGAATATCCCATTTACGGAATCGTCAAAAATTTCCATTTCAGGGATTTAAAAAGCAAGTTAGGACCCGCCTATTTTCATATTCTAAAACCCGATCAGTATGCCTGGAGCTATGTAATAAAATTAAACGGTAAGAATAATTACGAAACCATTCAAAAAATTAAAAAAGCACATAGCGACTTTACCGATGGTACGCCATTACAATTGGAATTTTTTAACGAAACAGTTCACAACTGGTACGAAAAAGAAGACAAAACCGGAAAAATTGTAATGTACTTTACTCTACTTACCGTAATTATTTCGGTTATGGGATTGTTTGCCATGTCGCTGTACTACGTTCAGCAAAAAAGGAAAGAAATCGGTATCCGCAAAGTGAACGGAGCCAAAACCAAAGAAATATTGGCTATGCTAAACAAAGATTTCCTGAAATGGGTAGTCATCGCCTTTGTATTTGCCTGCCCAATAGCCTGGTATGCCATGCACAAATGGCTCGAAAACTTTGCCTACAAAACAGAACTTAGTTGGTGGATTTTTGCCTTGGCAGGACTCATTGCTTTGGGAATTGCATTGCTTACGGTTTCGTTTCAATCGTGGCGGGCCGCTACAAGGAATCCGGTGGAGAGTTTGAGGTATGAGTAAATAATCGTTCCAAAAAACTCCTGAAGCAGCAAAAAGAAAACACCAACAGTAAAAACACATCCCATGATAGCATACGACATAAAATCAGCTTTAAAGAGTCTTTTCTCAGATAGAAAATTCACTTTGATTAATATAACTGGATTTGCTTTTGCAATATCTGTCTGTTTGGCTATCTCCTTATTTTTACTTCAAGAGTATTCCTACGATAGTTATCCTCAAAATGCTGATCGTATTGTTCGAATTATTGATTCGAATAAAAACTCCAGCAATATAGATTATCGAGCAAAAGATATATTATTGGAAAACTATCCTGAATTTGAAAATGCATGTTTGGTACAACGAGAAACGAATCCAACAAATATCAATATTGGCAACAAAGCATTCAGCATTTCAGATATCATGTCCGTTGACGATCAATTTTTTAAATTGTTTTCGACTTCTTTTCTATATGGAAATCCATCAAAACCATTTGAAAATATCAATTCGGCAATTCTTACAGAAAGTATGTCCAAACAATTATTTGGTACAGAAAATCCAATTGGAAAGGAAATTTTATTTGAAAGAACAAATCTTCTAACCATAACAGGAGTTATTAAGGATTTTCCATCCAATTCCAGTATATCTGCAGATTTATTATTAAATGCTGAAAATGATGATTTTAAATTCTCATTTAGTTGCGAGAAATTCTCAGATAAAAGTACTCATCGCTGGGAATTTAGAATATATGCTCTTATTGGTGCAGACATAGATCATCATGTTCTAAGTGAAAAAATAAATTCTAAACTTGGTTCATTACAACCATATATTGATAAAATTGGGTTTCTTCCTATTAAAAACATGTATTTAAATGACTCCACTATTGGGAGTCACTCAAAAAGAGGAAACCCGGAACTTCTAAAATTACTTGCAGCAATTGCCTTCATTATTTTAATCCTTGCCGTGGTTAATTACATCAACCTAACACTGGCTCAACAAAATAAGCGAAATAAAACTACAGGTATCAAGAAAAGTTTTGGAGCATCCACTTCCGATTTATTTGTTCATTTTATTATTGAATCGGTAATCGTATCTGCAATTGCTTTCATTTTATCTATTGTTTTGGTTTATGCCTTATCTCCTTTATATACTTCGGTATTTGGTTCTCCCATTTATATTGACAAATTGCTCGACACCTCTGTACTGTTATGCTTGCTTATGTGCATCTTAATTGTTGGTTGCATTAGTGGTATAGCACCAGCTCTTGTTTTATCCAGATCGAATCCAAACGATATCATAAAAAAAACTGCCCGTCAAGGTAAAACTCAATCCTACTTTCGTAATGCACTTATCATTTTTCAGTTTACGGTTTCAATCATCTTGATTATCTCCTTATTGGTTGTGCAAAAACAAATTTCATTTGTCAAAAACAAAAATCCCGGATTCTCAGAAGAACATCTGATCTGCCTTTCAATCCCCTATCTTCCAAAGGAAGAAAAATCAAAAACTCAATCATTAGTAAATGAACTAAGAAATTATCCGTTTTTTCAAAATATATCTCTAACCAATGGTGTACCCGGCAAAATAAATTTTCAAATGGGATCTGGGATCGAGAATAAAGATCTTGCTATTCCTTGTTTAATTGTTGACACAGCTTTTATTTCCACTTTTCAACTTCAGATTGTAAAAGGTCGAAATTTAGAATCCGGAGATTACGGAAAAGTCTGTATGGTTAATGAATCATTCTATAATTACTTTGATTTTAACAATTTAGAAAATAAAAAATATGATAATTACCGAGACGATGGTTTAGAGATTATAGCCGTTGTGAATGATTTTCAATACAGATCTTCGCACAATAAAATAGCACCACTCTGTCTTATATTTGCTGAGAATAATAATTATTATCATCTAAACATAAGGATTGCAGCAAATAGTCTTCCCTCTGCAATGAAAACAATAAAAGAAAAATGGGAAGAAATAATGCCGGCCTACCCTCTTAAATATCAATTCTTCGATGATTGGTTTGATCAGATGTATGAGAAAGAAGAACGTTTTGCCAAAACGATTGGGCTATTTGCTCTATTGGCTATTGCTATTTCTTGTTTTGGAATTTTAGGACTCGCAATTTTCTCTTCAGAACAACGCACAAAAGAAATCGGTGTTCGTAAAGTGAACGGAGCCAAAACCTACGAAATCATAAGCATGCTAAACCGAGGATTTTCTAAATGGATAGCCATTGCCTTTGTAATAGCCTGCCCCATTGCCTGGTATGCTATGAACAAATGGCTGCAAAACTTTGCCTACAAAACAGAACTTAGCTGGTGGATTTTTGCCTTGGCAGGACTCATTGCCTTGGGAATTGCATTGCTTACGGTTTCGTTTCAATCGTGGAGAGCCGCTACAAGGAATCCGGTGGAGAGTTTGAGGTATGAATAAATCTAAAATGACAATATGCTTTGGTACAATTTTAAATACGCAATAAGAAACATTCTTAGACAGAAAACCTATAGTATCACAAATATTATTGGCTTGTCCGTTTCGCTTGCTTCCGTTTTTTTAATTCTTTATTACATTCAATTTGAGACTGGCTTTGATCAATATTTTTCTAATAGTGATAGAGTTGTCCGTTTCACAATAGAATATCAAAAAAAAGATTACAACAATCATTTTGCACGAGTAAAAAATCCTGTTATTCAATACTTGGCTGATGATTTTCCGGAGGTAGAATATATGGCTCGTCTTTCTCCATTTAAACAGTGTGCTGTAAAAATCGGTGAAAACAAATTTTACAGCAAAGGAGCTTATGCCACCGATTGGAATTATTTCAAAGTTTTCAATGGCACATTGTTGTTGGGAAATCCCAATAAAATATTAAATTCTAAAGGTCAGGCTGTTATTTCAGAATCACTTCGAAACAAATTCTTTGGCCCAGAAAATCCGATAGGCAAGCAAATTTCTTTGGAGCATCTACACGATCCAAAATTTCATAATTATACTATTGTTGGAATCCTAAAAGATGTTCCCGCACAATCTCATTTTCATCCTGAAATTCTAATCTCTCTCGAAAATCAAGCTGATTATTCAGCATGGAATTATACCTATTTACTCTTAGACAAAGCTGAGAGTATTAAAAGGGTGAGTAAACAGTTTAATCAATTTAAGAAAAAACATTTTAGTGAAAAAGATATAACCTCCAACATTCTTCATCTGCAAGCTATTCATGATATTCATCTTCATAGTAACAAGGACAGAGAAATTGAAATCAATGGAGATATAAAAAACATTCATTTCTTAATACTATTGACCATTCTTATCTTTCTTGTTGCTTTATTAAATTTCACAAATATTAATATCGTTTCTACAAAAGAACGATCTAGAAACATATTAATAAACCATTTATTGGGTGGAAAATTGCAGCACATTGCAATGGTTGCTTTGTGGCAAAACTTACTAATTGTTGGGGTTTCGGTTGTTTTAGGAATTGGCTTGGCTCGAATTGCTTATTCGGGTTTTCAACAATTATTTTACTTACCAGATTTTATTATTACAAAGTCTACTCTCAAGCACTTCTTACAAATAATCTTTTTTCTTATTGTATGTGGTTCTTTAATAGGAACCTTACCATTACTAAAGCACAAATTAAAATCTAATTTACTCAATAAGACTTCTCTAAGTTTACAAGCCAAATCTGGAAAAAAAACAAGAGGAGTGTTACTATCTCTTCAATTTGCAATTGTAGTCGGCTTATTAATTACCACTTTCGTTATTCAAAGTCAAATTAATCTGTTAATGGAAAACCGACTGGGAGGAACGAACAAAAATATTATCAACATTACCGATATATCGCCCTCTCTAACTTCTAAATATGATCTCTTTAAAAATAAATTATTAAAAATCTCAGGAATTGAAAACGTTACTGCTTCAATGGAGGAACCCAGTGGTGAAATAATGGATGCTTTTCCCTATCATCTGGAAGGTGTTACCCAAGAAGAATTCTCCAGTAATCCGTTAAATGTATTTACATGTGATCACAATTTCCTTGATTTTTATCATGTACAAATATTGGCTGGAAACAACTTCACTTCAGATACTGTAAGCAAACAATATATTCTTAATAAAACAGCATTACAATACATTGATCCAAAACTACAAGCCGAAGATTTCCTAAACAGATCATTTGAGTTCAACTTTTTTTACAAGAAACTTTTACCCAAAGGACAAATCGTTGGAATTTGTGATGATCTGCATTTAACCAGCATGAATGAAAAGGAAAAACCATTGGCAATTCATTATCAAAACATGGTTAATTCGTGCATAAGCATACGCTTTACCCCAGAAGCCCTTCAAAGTGCTTTAAGTGGCATTCAAGATACATGGCAAGAATTATTTCCTGATTATGCACTAAGCTATCAATTCATTGATGATTTGTATTTACAACGATATCAACAATACATCAACCAGCGGAATTTCCTCAGTGCTTTGTCCTTACTGGCAATCCTAATTGCTTGTATCGGCCTAATTGCAATCTCTATTTCAATTATACAAGCAAGAAAAAGAGAAATAAGCATTAGAAAGGTGAATGGAGCCAAATCTTTTGAGATCATACACCTGCTTAATAAAGATATATTAAAATGGATAGCCATCGCCTTTGTTATAGCATGCCCCATTGCCTGGTATGCTATGAACAAATGGCTGCAAAACTTTGCCTACAAAACAGAACTTAGCTGGTGGATTTTTGCCTTGGCAGGACTCATTGCCTTGGGAATTGCATTGCTTACGGTTTCGTTTCAATCGTGGAGAGCCGCTACAAGGAATCCGGTGGAGAGTTTGAGGTATGAGTAATGAATTTGATTCCAAGTTAATCTGTGTTTAGCCCATAATTTACTATAAAAACATTCTTAAGAATATAAATCATGCTTCTATACAATCTTAAACTTGCTATTAGAAACCTTTTAAGTAACAAAGTAGTTTTGCTTATTAATATTTTGGGACTTTCAGTAGGAATAACCATAGGATTGTTAATATTCTCTTTTGCACAAAAAGAATTATCAACTGATCATTTTCTTCGTCAGTACGAACAGGTATTTACCCTGCTTCGAAATGATCAGCCAGGAGTAGCAAAACAAATGAGTCAATTGGTAAAAAAAGAAATACCAGAGATCGAATCCATAACAAACTGTCATTACGAGCAGGCTCCTCAGGTATTCGTGAAAAATAATGATGTCAGTTTTAAGATTAAAAGACTTTTGATAGCCGATTCTTCTTTTTTTAAGGTTTTTCAGCTGGCATCAGTTTATGGAAATCCATCTAATTCTTTGAACAAATCAAATCAATTGGTATTGACAAAATCGCTGGCAAAAAAGATTTTTGGTGATACAAACCCTATTGGAAAAAGTTTACTATACAATACCACTCATTTACAGAATGAATTAGTAGAAGTAACAGCTGTTATCGAAGATTTACCTCATAATTCGTCATGGGATTTTGAGGCTGTTCTTTCAACACTAACCAATTATAAAATTGATGGGTATCGAAATCAGGGATGGGGGAATCAAAATTTTATCTCCTTTCTCAAGACCAAGGAAAATATCGATCCAGAGCTTCTGCAGGAGAAGATCATGAATATGTCCCAAGAAAATATACCTGACGAATACAAGAATCTCATTCAATTTTCCATATTTCCATTTTCTCAACTCTATTTTAACTTTCCAAAACACAGCAAGTTAAAGCATGGAAATAAATTTACCCTGGCGATCATCCAAATCATTGGTTTTCTAATTCTATTTCTTGCCTGTGTTAATTACATTAATTTGGTAACTGCCCAGCGCGGAAAAAGATATAAGAATGTTGCTATTATTAAAACCATGGGCAGTAACAAACGACATATCTTAGCTCTGTTTACATACGAATCGGCAATAACTCTTCTTATTGTTTTAGTGCTGGTAATCAACTTCGTAATGATTCTATTAAGCGGATTTAACCAGTTAACTCATTCTGCTTTTTCCTTAATCGAAATATTTACCGGTTGGAATCTATGTATGTTAGTTTTCATCATGCTATTTACACTGGCAATAACAGGTTTGTTTCCCGGATTGATTTTTAGCAGGCAAACCACAAGTGCTCTTATTAACAGGCATGTTGATAAAAAACAAAAAAATAGCTTAAGAAATGGCTTGCTGGTGTTCCAGTTTTTTATTTCAATCATATTAATTACTTGTTTACTTGTAATCAACCACCAGAACAAACTTCTATTCAACAACAATCCTGGATTTGAAAAGGAACATATTCTCTACGCAAGTACCAACACTGATCTGGAAAACAACATTCAGGCTTTTACAAACCAACTACTGCAAACACCGGGAATAGATGATCTTACCTTTTCGAGCGAACCAATCTTAAAAATTTCTGAAAATTGGGGTTTATCCTTTATAAATAGAGGAAAGGAAGAAACAATCAGTTTTGCCAAGTTTAGAGTTAGCTCTAATTTTTTCAATTTCTTTACCATTCAATTAAAACAGGGCAAAAGTTTTACAGAACACTCAAAAGCAAAGTGGGACTTTATTCTCAACGAAACGGCTATTCACAATTTCGACATCAAAGAACTTTCTGATGCCCGAATGCTCTTTGGTAAAGACCCCTCTTCCGGAACCATAATTGGTGAGGTGGAAGATTTTAACTTTGAATCGATGCATTCCCCCATTCGCGAAGCTGTATTTACCTGCTCAGGAAAAAGCGATGAAGTTATTTACCTGAAGACAACAGCCAATACTCCGGAGATATTGGAACAAACCATTCACTCAATTAAAAAAAAATGGAACGAATTTTCACCGAATTTCCCTTTTGAATATCATTTTCTTGATGATTCCTGGGAACAGCTTTATAGAAAAGAAAAGCAGTTTCAAAAAATCGTCAGCTATGCCGCTCTAATTTCTCTCTTTCTATCCTGTTTAGGACTGATAGGATTAAGTTTTTTTGTAATTGAAAACCGAACCAAAGAAATAGGAATCCGAAAAGTAAATGGTGCCAAAACTATCGAGATAATGAGTATGCTAAATCTGGATATATTAAAATGGACATTAATCGCCTTTGTTATAGCCTGCCCCATTGCCTGGTATGCCATGCACAAATGGCTCGAAAACTTTGCCTACAAAACAGAACTTAGCTGGTGGATTTTTGCCTTGGCAGGATTGATTGCCATGGGAATTGCACTGCTTACCGTTTCTTTTCAATCGTGGCGGGCAGCTACAAGAAATCCGGTAGAGAGTTTGAGGTACGAGTAAAACAATTAGTAATAAATCAATGGAAAGACTGAAGGTAATATCATTATAAAAACTTAAAATCATGATAAAGAATTATTTTAAGATCGCCTTTGCAAACCTTGTTAAAAGTAAAGCTTATTCTTTAATCAGCATCGTAAGCCTTACTATAGGCCTTGCTGTTAGTGTTTTGCTTTTAATCTATGTTTTGGATGAATTGAGCTTCGATCGTTATCATGATAAGGCAGATCATATCTACAGATTGTGCCAGGAGCAACATCCTTACCAATCGCCTCAAACAGCAAAGTATCTCGATGATAATCTCCCTGAAATAAAATCTCATGCCCGAATCTTATCCCGTCCATATGAGATTATTCAGTATAAAGAACTCCGGTTTAAAGAAAACAAAGTTGCCTATGTTGATCCTGCATTATTTCAGATTTTCTCCTTTAAATTCTTAAAGGGAAACCCATATACAGCACTAGATCGGCCCGCTACAATTGTGATCTCCGAAAAAATAGCACAAAAATATTTTGGCAATGCAAATCCCATTGGCCAAACATTCAGGGTAAATAATAAAACTGATTATACAATTACAGGGGTGATAGCTGATATACCTCACAATTCCCATTTTCGATACGAAATTTTTGCAACACTGGCCGATGCCAACACTGTTTATGGTGTTGAATCTATGAATAGTTGGGGCTGGCAAAATTTTCTGGTCTATTTTGAGATGCAGGATGAATTTTCAAAACCCGACGTAGAAGCAAAAATCGGTCAGATACTTAGAAAGGCTCAAAACACAGATCCTGATAGCCCACTGGCAAAATACACGATACAGCCGTTAAAAGATATACACCTTTATTCTTCTCATTTTTTGGGTGATATTCAACCACAAAACAGCATCACTTATATCTTGATTTTTTCGACTATCGGTCTTTTAATATTATTGATTGCCTGTTTCAATTATATCAACTTACTAACAGCGAATGCCACAACACGCGTAACCGAAATTGGCATCAGAAAAACTTTTGGTGCTTCCAGAAATCAATTGGCAATGCAATTTATTAGTGAATCAATAGTGGTGTTCATGATATCATTAATTCTGGCACTGGCAGTTGTTAAGATTAGTTTACCAATTTTTAATTCCCTTTCTGAAAAAGAACTGTTTTTTTCAATACTATTCGATGTCAATATAAGCTTCGGCATTCTTGGAATCATGTTGATTGTAATAATTTTAGCTGGATGGTATCCCGCCTTCATTCTTTCATCTTTTAATCCGATAAAAATATTAAAGGCATCAAAAAGTAGTGGCCGTTCTAAATTTCAATTCAAAACAATTCTTGTAGGTACACAATTTACCATTGTAATTGCTCTAATAGCTTGTGCAATTATCATGTCCCGGCAAATCAATTTACTTCAACAAAAGGAATTGGGATTCAATAAGGAATCTGTCCTTTTATCTGTAGTTGACTTTGGTGATGAGGAAAAATACAATACGCTTAAGGAAACACTACTCAATCAGAGTTTTGTGAGTTCTGTTTCTTCAGCGAGTCGGGTTCCTTCAGGCTCGCTCAATAATGAAGGCGGGGTTTTGCTGGAGGGTAGATCCAAAAATGAAGCGACTGCAATTGCATATGTTCATGTCAACTTCGATTACTTTGAAACACTTGGCATAAATGCAGCACAAGGTCGATTATTTTCGAATCAGTTTAAAACGGATAAAACCGAGGCAGTCATTTTAAACGAAGCTGCCGTAAAAAAAATAGGGATAAATGGTGATCCGATCGGACTGTCGCTTCAGTGCAATTGGCCACAATCCAAAAGGACGATTGTGGGTGTTATCGATGACATTAATTTCGAATCACTCTATGACAGAATTAAACCAATAGTTTTCGTTATTAAGCCGGATGAGTGCTCAGAGCTTATGATTAAGATAAAACCTTCCTCCGCCACAAACCACATTCAGTCGATAACGCAAATATGCGAGAAAATTTATCCCGATCAGGTATTTGATTTTCATTTTTTAGATGCAAGCCTGGATCAACTCTATCAAAAAGACAAAAAAACGTTTCAACTTCTGGGATATTTTTCAGCACTGGCAATTATACTTGCCTGCATGGGACTGTTTGGTATGGCATCCTTTATTTTAACACGACGAATCAAAGAAATAGGAATCCGCAAAGTAAACGGCGCCAAAACCTACGAAGTTATTGCTATGCTAAACAAAGATTTCCTTAAATGGGTAATCATCGCCTTTGTAATAGCTTGCCCCATTGCCTGGTATGCCATGAACAAATGGCTCGAAAACTTTGCTTACAAAACGGAACTTAGCTGGTGGATTTTTGCTTTGGCCGGACTCATTGCCATGGGAATTGCGCTGCTTACCGTTTCTTTTCAATCGTGGCGGGCAGCTACAAGAAATCCGGTAGAGAGTTTGAGGTACGAATAAACGAAATTAAGTAGATACCTGCTTACAAGTGAAATACAATAACAAGAGTAACGAAACTATATAAAAACAAATATGAATCTTCCACTAAACCTGACATTAGCAATCCGTAATATCTTCAAGAAGAAGACACAATCCATAATCAGTATTTTAGGATTGGGAATAGGTGTAGGCTGTGTTTTTCTTTTGATGCTGCTTTACATCCACGAAAATTCATTCAATGGCTCCATACCGAACAAGCAATTAATATATAGAGTATTGCAAGGCAACGATTGTCGCACTTCATTCCCATTGGCAAGCACAAGTAAAGATGAAATCCCTTTGGTTGATAATTATTTCAGATATTATCAAACCGCCGATGTTGAACTAAAAGATTCCCGCAACGAAATTGTGCAGGATCATCGGTTTGCTTTTGCAGATGCCAGCATTTTTGATTGTCTTGGTATCGGGTTTATACAGGGAAAACCTGCCCAATCAAAATCGGAAGTCTGTCTTTCTGAAACTACTGCCCAAAAGTACTTTAACAGCCTCAACGTCTGCAATCAACTTCTTAAAATCAAGCTGAATAATCAATTTATATCTTTACGGATTACAGGCGTTTACAAAAATTTTCCCACCAATTCTACTTTCAATGCCAATTTCATTGCCCACATTGATTTAACACAAGAGGTACTCAGTCACAACCAAGAAATGTTCGGTCATTACGGACAGGAAAACGAAGAGTTTAAAGACTGGAATCACTTTCCGTTTCATAGTTATTTGCTCCTAAATCCGAAGGCAAATCCAGAGGTAATTGTTCACAATATCCAAAACTATAAAACACGAACAAATCATGAAAAACGGAAAACAATGGATTTTAGTTTGCAGACAATTACCGATATCTATTTAAAGTCAAATGATGTTACGGGAGATACATTTACACCATCGGGAAATGCAAAACAGTTAATTTATTTTTTAGCCATTGCTTTATTCATTTTACTCATCGCAATTGTCAATTACATTTTTTTAACCAAGGCAAAAATCACCTCCCGTTTAAAAGAGTTGGGAACCCAGAAAGCATTGGGAGCCTCAGGTGTTGCCATCAAAAAACAAATCGTACTCGAATCAAATTTAATTTCTTTCATCAGCCTTGTTCCTGCTTTTTTCATCCTGATTGTTGGCATTCCATTTCTGAACGCAACTTTGGATCGCAACCTGAGTATTGAATTGTTCTCGATGTGGCAGGTATGGTCCTTATTGATTCTCATTGTTTTGCTTACCGGTTCCGTTGCCGGATTAGTAATCGGTATACATGTTTCCAGAGTTTCAACTGTTCTTTTGCTTTTGGGTAAAGTTTCGCAAACACCAAAAGTAAAATCATGGAACAACTCCTTTCTGAGTTTGCATTTTGCCATATTTATAGTATTGATTGTTGGTGTTCTAACAGTCAAAAAGCAACTCCATTATGCTCAAACCAGTTCCCAAAACATCAATCCCAAAAACATTATTATCTGTGAGTTAAATTCAACAGAATTAAGAAATCAGTTTAATGTTATCCAAACGGAAGTGGAAAAAATTCCTGGGGTTAAGTATTCCGCCGGATCTTCTTTTATTCCGCCTTTCAATTACTTTCTGCCGGTTAATTTGCAATACGAAAATGAAAGAATTCAATTCGATGGACTAATTATGGGTAAGGGAATGGCAGAACTTCTGGAGCTTAAAATTATAGAAGGAGAAAGTTTTGGAGACTTCCGCACCGATCAAACAGAAATGATTTTTAACGAATCAGCAGCCAAACAATATAATCTGAAAGCTGGTGAGATGTTTAATGGATGCTATGTAAAAGGAATTGTTAAAGATTTTAATGCTCATTCGTTACGAAGGATGATTCAACCCTTGGTTATTCTTCAGCAAGACCCTAAAAAAATGAGTTTGTTTGCCATAAAAACAAATGGGGAAAATGATGAGGCAATTACAGAGTCTGTTCAAAATTTATTCAAAGAAATTTCTCCTGATAAAATAGTAAAAGTCTATTCTCTTGCCGATCAGATTACCGAATTCTACCAAACAGAACAACAACAGGCAAAACTAATCAGTGCCTTCTCACTGCTTGCAATTGTTCTTTCTGTAATGGGATTATTGGGAATGGTACTCAACACCATATCAAGAAAAACCAAAGAAATAGGTGTCCGCAAAGTAAACGGAGCCAAAACCTACGAAATTATTGCAATGCTTAACAAAGGTTTTGCAAAATGGGTAGCCATCGCCTTTGTGTTGGCCTGCCCGATTGCCTGGTATACGATGAACCAATGGCTCGAAAACTTCGCTTACAAAACAGAGCTCAGCTGGTGGATTTTTGCCGTAGCAGGATTAATTGCCATGGGAATTGCGTTGCTTACCGTTTCTATTCAATCGTGGAGAGTGGCAACAAGAAATCCGTTAGAGAGTTTGCGTTACGAATAAACCTAAAACAAACAACATGCTTTGGTATCATTTAAAATTATCGGTTTTACGTCTGCTTAAAAACAGAGCTTTTTCAGTAACCAATATACTGGGTCTCAGTATTGGAATTGCATCCTTTTTTGTCTTGTTCATTCATGTGCAAAACGAACAAGGCTACGACAGGCATATCACGGATTATCAGGATATCTACAGAGTCGCATCAACTCCTTCGCATGTAGATGATCCTTGGGCCAGAAGTTTAGGATTCATCAAGGAAGCCTCTGCCAATTTTCCGGAGGTAGAAGACGCAGCACAATTTTCACATTGCCAGTCGGGAACCATTAAAATACACGAACAAAGCGTATCGCAAAAAGACATTTTATCGGTCGATACCAATTTTATGAACCTATTTGGTATTGAAAGTTTGGTTGGCAATTTGTCTGAAATTACAAAACCCAATGTTGCTTTTATATCAGAACGATTTGCTCAAAAACATTTTAAAGACAGAAACCCAATTGGCGAATACATTGATGTTGAGGGCTTGCAATACAGAAGAGATCTTGGAAAATATGAAATTGTTGGTATCGTTAAAAACACCCCCATCAAAACTCATTTTAATTGCGAAATCCTGCTTTCCCAAAAAGGTTCGCTCGATGCAGCCTATACCTCTTTGTCTGAAAGAAAAACTCAATGGGTTTACAACTATCTAAAATTGAAAAAAGGAGTTGCTCCTTCCATTGTTGAAGAAAAACTCCTCAATGCATTCAATACTTCAAGCTTTAGACAAACCCGGGGACCAAAAGATTACAAATTCAGCCTTACAAAACTTTCCGATATTCACTTAAAATCCAATTTCAGATTTGAATTGAAAGAGAGCAATACAAAAATAAATATCAATTTATTCGCAGTAGTAGCCATTATTATTTTACTGGTTTCCTTAATCAACTTTGTTAGTTTAATCACGGTTAACCTCTTCAAAAGATCAAAAGAATTTGGATTAAAATCATCAATCGGAGCTCACCGAAAACATTTATTGACACAAGTTCTTATTGAAGTAATTCTGCTTTGTTCGTTGTCAATCATTATCGCTCTAATTTTAATTGAGGTACTAACACCTTACATTAACAACTTCTATGATATTCAATTCTGCGTTTTTTATTCTGAACCAATCATTTATCTGGCAGCAGTGGCCGTTCTGCTGTTTAGTGGAATTCTAAGCATCCTTTTTGTGCGCTTTTTTATTCTAAAAAACAATTCAACCAGCGATATCATTAAAGGTCATACATCTTTAACCGGCAGGCGTATTTTACAACCATTAATGATCTTTCAAATCCTGATTGTAATTGTGCTCATTTCATCTGCAATTTTGGTCAACAAACAAATCTCATACCTGCTGAATAAACCTCTTGGCTTTACAAAAGAAAATATTGTTGTCCTCAACATGAAAGATTTTTCGAAAGATCCCAATGTGTTTGCCAATGAGTTACGGAAAAAATCACCCATCGAATCAGTTGGTTTTACGCTGCAGCATTTTGGATATCCCACACAAACCATATCGCTTGATGGATTTGGGATTGATGGCACTGCAGAAATGTCGATGGCTAATTATGATTTCTTAAAAACCATGAACATTCCATTTGTTCACAACTACATCAACACTTCATTGGATACCATTGAAGGAATGGTTATCAACGAACATTTGTTTAAAAGATTGATGGAAAAACACAAAACTCTTGAGGAACTGAATTCATTTCGATCAGGAATACCATTGGAAGCAGATCAGAGAAGAGTTGATATCATTGGCGTTGTAAAAGATTTTAATTACAGTTCTGCACACGATCAAATTGGCGACTACGTTTTCCTCATCGATGAATCCCGAAGCAGAGCAAGGTTTATGCATGTTCGAATATCCCCGGGGAATACAAGAAGTGCCATGACCAGCATTCAGGAAGAATGGCAAAAACATTACCCCAACCAAAAAATGGATTACTTCTTTATGGATGATAAAATTGCGCAGCAATACAAATCGGAGAACATCCTGAGACGGATATTGATGAGTTTCTCAATTCTTGGCATCATCATCGGAATCCTCGGAATTAGTGCTCTCTCCTATTTTACCTCCGAACAACGCACCAAAGAAATAGGCATCCGCAAGGTAAACGGAGCTAAAACTTTTGAAGTAATTACAATGCTAAACAAAGGATTTGCAAAATGGGTAACCATCGCCTTTGTGTTGGCCTGCCCAATTGCCTGGTATGCCATGCACAAATGGCTCGAGAACTTTGCCTACAAAACAGAACTCAGCTGGTGGATTTTTGCCTTGGCAGGACTCATTGCCATGGGAATTGCGCTGCTTACCGTTTCGTTTCAGTCGTGGCGGGCAGCTACAAGAAATCCGGTGGAGAGTTTACGTTACGAATAGATCTAATAATCTGTTCACGAAAACCGTAGGGACATGCCATGGCGTGTCCTTTTTCTGAAAAACCAATTACCAAAAAACACCCCAAACCCCTAAAGGGATTAAAAAAATCCTCTGCTAAAGCCAGAGGCAAAGCATTAATTTTCAGATGATGCGAATTCATCAGCTGCCCCCTGTATTTGGTAATCACTATTTATTTGTCCGTTTATACCAGGTAATATCATCCCCCTGAAACTTAAATTTATCTTCCAACTGAAAGCCAAGCTTGTCCAACACCCGTTGCGATTTCAGATTGCGAAGTAAAGTCATGCTGTAAATTTCGGGAATTTTAAGCTCGGTAAAAGCATAATGAATAGCAGCCTTTGTTGCTTCAGTAATGTATCCTTTGCCCCAATACTTGCGCAGCAATCTAAATTTCAGATTGTAAAAATCACTGTGCCCGTTCTGGTTTTCCTTTTCAAATTTAAAACCAGTCCAGCCAATAAAATTCCCCGATTCCTTTTCAACAATTGCCCAACGTCCAATACCAACCCGCTCATACTGATCCCGAATCGATTCAATCATCTTTTTACTCTCGTTAATATTCCGAATGGGTTTTCGACCTAAAAATTTATACACCTCAGCATCCGAATCCATCTCGAACATGCTTTCGGCATCGCTTGGCAGTATTTCCCGTAGATACAATCTTTCTGTTTCACACAATATTTTCATTCTTAGCTCTCCTTTATTCATTAAAAAATCAATCTTTTTAATCTCGGACATATCTGCCAATTGTGCAAGTTTTTAAACAAATAGATTCTTATTTAGACCAAAATATAATATTTAAGTAAGTTTCAATTAATATTTCACACTCAATCTAACCACAATTTGTTAGCTCAAAAAAAGTAATTTCCAATTCTATACCACAAAGTTCACGGAGTTCCACAGAAATTCCTATTACAACTTTAGATTTAAAAGATAAGCCTGTGGTTCCTTTTTTAAACACTCACAAAACACAGAGAGTCAAGATAAATATCAACTGCCTCATTATTATTTTCACCATAAACAGAACAAAAAAAGCGACAGCCCTTTCGAACCATCGCCATTTATCGTTTCATAATTACCAATTGATTTAAACGTGTCTTAGAATATCTTCCAGATTCTCAAATTTGGTTTTGTAATCGTTCATCGACCGAACAATTACTTCGTGAGCTTCTTCAACACCATAAATATGTGTAATCTCGGCTTCGCTTTCCAAACCCGGCATATCCTTATAAGTCAAAAAATAATGTTTCAAACGGCCTACAACCACATCCGAACAATCCGAAATATCAGTATAAGCACCATAAGTAGCATCATTCATCAAAACAGCAATAATCTTATCATCTGCCTCTTTTCCGTCAATCATTCGAAAACCACCAATCGGACGAACCTCTGCAATAATATCACCGTGCGATATCACTTTCTCAGTCAAAATACAAATATCCAAAGGATCCGAATCACCCTGAACATTTTCCTTGCCCGATTTTTCACTACAATATTCACCAACAGATTTCCCACAATAAGTTTGAGGTAAAAATCCGTACAAAGCAGGAACAACATTCGAATATTTCTGAGGACGATCAATCTTCAAATAACCACTCGTTTTGTCTACTTCATATTTAACGGTGTCAGTCGGAACCATCTCAATAAAAGCCATTACCGAATTCGGCGCATTGTCTCCAACATCAATTCCATGCCAAGGATGAGACTTGTAACGCAATCCCATTAATCTTGCGATAGGATCATTCAATTTGTTTCCCATAGTAAGTATTTCTTTTTAAGCTTCGTTTTTTAGCACAACGACTCTATTATCTAGGTAAAAACAAATGTAAGAAAACAATATAAAAAACGAGCCAATCGTCTTTTTCTTTTCCGTTAAATCTGTTATTTGAGTGATTTCCGCCATGTAAATGTGGGGCTTACCTCCTTTTAGTCGGCCGGGCTTTTCGCTCCAAGTCCTCGCCATCCCACCCACCGGCCAATTCTGCCTGCGGGCTTTCCGCTTCAATCCCTAAGCCAAAATCAAGGAGCAAGTTTCAAGGATAAAGGAACAAGGGTAAAGGAATTAATGTTGTTAATTTTTACAGATAAATTATGCGGTAAAATAGGTTTCTTCACGAACAAATAAAAAAATCCTCTGCCTGAAGCCAGAGGCAGAGAAATGCAGAAACGACCGATGTAAAAAAAAAAATGGTCATGCCATGGCATGACCCTACAAACATTCAATCAAAACACATTGGTTCAATACAATTACCAATCTATTCGGCAATGCCGTAGGGATACGACATGTCGTATCCACAATTCAGATCATCGCATTCAACGCAATCCGAAATCATGAATCACAAAAAAGGTCACGCCATGGCATGACCCTACAAATATTATTAATTCATAACTCTCACCTATCCTCCCCATCCATCGCGATCTAAACTGCGGTACTGAATGGCTTCGGCCAAATGGTCCGTTTCGATGCTTTCTGAACCTTCCAAATCGGCAATGGTGCGCGAAACTTTTAAAATCCGGTCGTAGGCACGGGCAGAAAGTCCCACTTTTTCCATGGCGGTTTTTAGCAACTGGTTGCCGGCCTCGTTGGGCTGACAATGTTTCCGCAGCAATTTCGAACTCATTTGAGCATTGCAATGAACGCCATCGTGCTCCGCAAATCGCTTTTCCTGAACCTGTCTGGCTTTTTCAACTCGTTTGCGAACTATTTCACTCTTTTCCGACAGTCGCTGATCCGATATTTTATCGAAAGAAACGGGAACTACCTCAATGTGAATGTCAATGCGATCCAAAAGCGGACCACTAATTTTACTCAGGTATTTTTGCACCATTCCGGGGCCGCACAAACAATCTTTATCGGGGTGGTTGTAGTAGCCGCACGGACAAGGATTCATGGAAGCAATCAGCATGGTGCTGGCAGGATATTCAATGGTACATTTAGCTCTCGATATGGTGATGGTTCTGTCTTCCAATGGTTGACGCATCACCTCAAGCACGGTTCGTCTGAATTCGGGCAGCTCATCTAAAAACAACACGCCATTGTGCGCCAAACTTATTTCACCAGGTTGTGGAAATGTGCCACCACCTACTAAAGCTACATCCGAAATGGTATGGTGCGGCGATCTAAACGGCCTTTGTGTCATCAGGGCACTGTTCTTTTCCAAAGTACCGGCCACCGAGTGTATTTTTGTTGTTTCCAACGCTTCCTGCAGTGTTAAGGGAGGCAAAATTCCTGAAATTCGTTTGGCCAGCATGGTTTTCCCTGCTCCCGGAGGCCCAATCATAATGATATTGTGTCCGCCGGCAGCGGCAATTTCCAAAGCACGTTTCACATTCTCCTGTCCTTTTACATCGGCAAAATCGTGAGGGAAATTGTTTAAGTGTGCGTAAAATTCAGCCCGGGTGTCGACTTCGGTGGGTGGAATTTCCAAATCACCTTTCAAAAATTCAATCACTTCCTTAATCGTATCGGCGCCAATTATTTTCAGTTTGTTTACTACAGCGGCCTCGCGTGCATTTGCTTTTGGCAAAATTAAACCTTCAAAACCTTCTTCCCGTGCCTGAATGGCCATAGGCAACACGCCTTTAATAGGAACCAAACTGCCATCGAGCGACAATTCGCCCATAATAATATATTTGCCAAGCACTTCGCAATTAATTTGTTCGGTTGCCGTGAGTATTCCTATCGCCAGCGGCAAATCGTAAGCCGATCCTTCTTTTCGGATATCGGCAGGAGCCATATTAATAATGATCTTTTTACCGGGAATTTTATAGCCAACTTCGCGCAAGGCAGAATCTATTCGCTGCTGACTTTCCTTCACCGCATTATCGGGCAATCCAACCAAGGAAAAACGAACTCCGGGAAAAACATTTACTTCTATTGTTATTGTTGTGGCATGAATGCCATATACTGCACTTCCGTAGGTTTTAACAAGCATATTTATAAATTTTACCAATAAACAAAATCAACCCGTGAATGTAACAATAATACACAAACTAACCAAAACATAATTCAAATTATAGAACAGCAATCCGCATTCAAAAATTCAGGCACAAAAAAAAGGATGTCATTCCAACATCCTTTTTCTACACTTTTTTATCTGTGAAAAAAACTTCATTTCTCACATCTAATATCTACAATACTTATTTCATTTTTGCTTCGATGTACTGAATCAGGCAATGAATCACTTTAATGTGTATTTCCTGTACCCTATCGGAGTACTTCTCCCAAGGCACCCGAATTTCAACATCGCAAAGAGCAGCCATTTCACCTCCTGTTTTCCCGGTTAAACCAACAACAATCAGTCCTTTTTCTTTGGCCGCCTTTACTGCATTAATAATATTCGCTGAATTTCCCGAAGTACTAATTCCTAAAAATACATCTCCCTTTTGGCCCATTCCTTCCACATATCTCGAGAAAATATAATCGAAACCATAATCGTTTGCCACACAAGTTATATGACTGGCATCTGAAATGGCTACGGCTGGCATCGAGGGTCTGTCTCCTCGAAAACGACCCGTTAATTCTTCGGCAAAATGCATGGCATCGCACATCGAACCACCATTACCGCAGGAAATAATCTTTCCCCCGTTTTTTATGGATTTTGCCATTGCTTCACCTGCCGCTTCGATTGCTGAAAAGTTAGCCTCATCGGCAATAAATTCATTCAAAACTTTTTGTGCATCCAAAAAGCTTTCTTTTATATCATTTATAATCATCTTGTTCAAATTTTATTCAAAAGTATAAAAAAAAGAGCAATGAGATTTACGAGATAAGGGGTCAGATTCATTCATCCCCCAACTTTTATATTATTTTAAGATTTCCCCGACCTTTTGACCATTTGACCGTTAGACTTTTCAAGACCCTTCCAGACTATTTTAGACTTTTTTAGTAAGTTTATGTTCTGAAACCCAAATCTCTTTCTTTCATGAGTACTACAAAAGATCGTCTTTACGAAATCATATTCGAGGCTGACACCAAATCGGGGAAAATCTTCGATATTGCACTGCTTATTGTTATTATTCTAAGCATCCTTCTAGTTGTTTTGGAAAGTGTGCCTTCCATCGAAAGAGATTATCACGATGTATTGAAACTTTCGGAATGGTTGATTACAGGGATCTTCTCTTTGGAATACATGCTGCGAATATGGATCGTTCAAAAACCCAAAGCCTATATATTCAGCTTTTACGGCATTATCGATTTACTCTCGGTTCTACCCTCCTACTTAGGCCTTGTAATAGTTGGAACTCACGGCTTCATGGTAATCAGAGCCTTACGATTACTTCGGATTTTCCGGATTTTAAAACTCAACAGATATATTAAAGAGGGAGCTATTATTGTTCGAGCGCTTCGACAAAGCAGAATAAAGATATCCGTCTTTCTTTTTGCTGTTCTAACCATGGTAATCATCATCGGAACCATCATGTATTTGATTGAAGGCGGCGAAAACGGGTTCACCAGCATTCCCCGCGGCATTTATTGGGCAGTTGTTACGCTTACCACCGTTGGCTATGGCGATATCTCCCCGACTACATCTCTTGGTCAGTTTTTTGCCAGCTTCGTAATGATTATTGGTTATGCCATTATCGCCGTTCCAACAGGGATTGTAACTGTTGAACTGAGCAAACAAAGTTCAAAAGCTGCATCCACTCAGGTTTGCCCAAATTGTTTAGCCGACAATCATGCCGAAGATGCTCTGTACTGCAATCAATGTGGTAAAAAACTTAACTAGACCCTGTTCTTACGAAAGAAAATAATTTTAAAACCCCACAAGCAGATCCAGTTTTTTTAGGATATATTAACTCATGGCTGTGCAATTAGAGGGAAAATAAATTCAGAAAAAAACGATATATTTGTGTGTCTTTTTTAGACGAAAAGTATTGCTTGTATTGAATCTTTTGCTTTAGATGGGCGATTTTCCAAATTGAGCAGCAGAAGCATTCAAATTATACCTACAACATTACACTTTTAACTGGTATAAAACATTTTATCATGGGATTTACAAGTTTTTTTAAAAAACCTCAATACAAAAGATTTAATATTCAACCCAGATATTGGGATCCTGCAAAAGAAGCGAGAGAAGACAGAGAAAAAAGGATACGAGGAGAACTGGGTTTGAAGGATGAAAATGAACCATACATCCCCAACATAAAAGGACGAATGAAAAGTGAACTGCGTCATGGTCACTTCGATTCTAATGGCTCCAGAAATAAATCGAACATTAGATTGTTAATTATCTTTGTCTTGCTTGCACTGGCAGCATATATTTACCTTTATGGATGGAATGGAGTCATTTAAATTTCTCCTTTTCTAAATTTATTTTTGTCTCTTCTTCAGAATTCCTGAAATCAGACAATTTAAATTTCACCCAACACGTTACTAGAAAGTTAAACTTTAGAAGTAGAAATTTATATGTCGGATTTGATACAGATTCTGCCTGACAATGTAGCCAATCAAATTGCTGCAGGTGAGGTAGTTCAAAGACCAGCTTCAGTTGTAAAAGAGCTTGTGGAGAATGCCATTGATGCTGGAGGTAACTCTATAAAAATCAACTTAAAAGATGCTGGAAGAACATTAATTCAGGTAATTGATAATGGATGTGGTATGTCCGTTACCGATGCGCGTCTTGCTTTTGAACGGCATGCAACTTCTAAAATTCGAAAAGCGAAAGATCTGTTTGCGATTCGAACCATGGGTTTTCGCGGCGAAGCACTCGCCTCTATTGCGGCAATTGCCAATGTTGAATTAAAAACCAAACGAACCGAAGACGAATTAGGGACTCACATTGTTATTAGTGGTTCCGAAGCAATTTCTCAGGAAGTTTCGGCTTGCAGCGATGGAAGTAATTTCATTGTAAAAAACCTCTTTTTTAATGTTCCTGCCCGTCGAAAATTCTTAAAAGCAAATTCTACCGAACTTCGCAATATCATTACCGAATTTCATCGAATCGTGCTTTCGCATCCCGAAATTGCTTTTCAACTTCTCCACAACGACTCAGAAATATACAACCTGCCTGCCAGTCATATCCGCCAACGAATTATCAATGTTTTTGGCAAAGGTATGAACCAAAGGTTAATCAGTATAAATACAAGCACCAGCATTGTTAATTTGACCGGTTTTATCGGGAAACCGAAAAATGCGAAAAAAAATTTAGGGGAACAATTCTTTTTTGTGAACAACCGCTACATGCGGCACCCTTATTTTCACAAAGCAATTATGCAGGCTTACGATAAAATATTGCCACCTGAAACCATACCGCCTTACTTTATCTTTTTTGAGGTCGATCCACAGATTATTGATATCAATATTCATCCGACCAAAACAGAAATTAAGTTTGAAGACGAAAGAGCGATCTATCAAATTATTCAAGCATCTATCCGCGAGGCTTTGGGGAAATTTAATATTGTGCCTTCCATCGATTTTGATGAAGACAACAGTTTGGAAATTCCTGTGGCCGGCAGCAATGCCGATATTGAGGCTCCAATGATTAAGGTGAATCCTGAATTCAACCCTTTCGAAGCGGATTTGAACTACAACCCTTTTGATGGAGAAAAAAGCTATAATCCCTTTGACGAGGAACGAAGATCTTTTGAATCGAACCAATTCTATCAGGAATTTAAAGCGAAAACACCTCATCAGCAAAGTGGAAGTACTAGAAAACCAGTACCCGAAAAATGGGAGACTCTATACGAAGAACCTTCTAAAAGAGAGTCGGATGAGAAATTAAATCAGGCGAAAATTGATCGGGAAAATATTCCGGATTATTTTCAGCCGCAAAAACCACCGGAAGAATTTGTACAAAAGAAACTGCATCCGCAGGAACAAATTCAGAAAGCAAAGAATTTTTTTCAGTTAAAGAACAAATACATATTAACACCGATTCGCTCCGGCTTGATGATCATCGATCAGCGTAAAGCACATGAGCGCATTTTATTTGAGAAATTCATCAATTCGTTGGAAAATCATCAAGGAATTGCTCAGCAAACTTTATTCCCTCAAACCATAGAACTCAATGCTTCGGATTACACTCTTTTACAGGTAATTATTGAAGATGTGAGAGCCTTGGGGTTTGACATCAGAGAATTTGGGAAGAAAACCTTTGTGATTAATGGAACTCCGGCTGATATCCACAATTGCGAACCAAAAGAATTGGTTGAAAACCTGTTGGCGAACTACAAGTCGAACCAAATGGATGTGAAACTGAAAATTCGCGAAAATTTAGCAAAGTCATTGGCAAAAGCATCGGCTTTAAATTATGGCAAAACCCTCTCGAATGAGGAAATGAGTTCAATAATCGATCAACTTTTTGCCTGTGCAACTCCTAATTTCACACCCGATGGGAAAGCAATTATTTCGGTTCTTGAATCTCAGGAATTGGAAAGCAGATTTAAATAAGGTGACAATCTGTCGTAGATTTGTTAATCACACACACAAATTATAAATTGGTCTGACTATTGTTAGCTAAAAGGAAATATTAAAATAAATTCGAATGAGTCAATTCAGATCTTCTCTATTAAACCTCCCTCCGGTTGTAAAAAACCTGATAATTATAAATGTGCTAGTCCTGCTCGGAACCATGGTAATCGGCGACCGGTTTGGCTTTAGTATGGATAATCTTTTTGCGTTGCACCAACCGGCATCAGAGTATTTCAGACCGCATCAGTTCATTACGCATATGTTTATGCATGGAGGAATAGGTCATTTATTTTTTAATATGTTTGCCCTGTTCATGTTTGGTCGCGTACTGGAAGAAGTTTGGGGACCAAAACGATTTTTACTGTACTACATGATAACAGGACTTGGTGCGGCTGCACTTCACACATTTGTAGGGTGGCTTGACTATTCCTCAATGAAAGCTGCTGCAAATGCATTTAGCAATACGCCATCTCCCGATTTAATGCTTCAATTTATTCGTGAGCACATGGGACCGGTTAAACCTTGGGTTACCGATTTTGTAAACAGCTGGGCCGAACATCCGAATAATGCCTTCGATACGCAAAAGGCTATTGCGATGGTAAACCAAATGATTACTGAGAACATTAATGTTCCTACAATTGGAGCTTCGGGAGCAGTATTCGGAATTCTTTTGGCTTTTGGTATGTTATTCCCAAATACTGAGCTGATGCTTTTATTTCCTCCTATTCCAATCAAAGCAAAGTATTTTGTAGTTGGATACGGTGCAATTGAATTATTTATGGGCTTTCAACATCAAAGTGGCGATAATATTGCCCATTTTGCTCACTTAGGTGGAATGTTATTTGGATTTATCCTGATAAAGTATTGGCAGAAGAATTCAAACCGATTTTATTAATAGTTAAATGATTGATATTTCATGAGCATGAATTTCAACAATCCATATCAGTCCTATTCCCACCAGAGTATTTGGGACGGAATTAAAGACTCATTCAAAGAAGGAAGTAATTTAACAAGACTGATCTACATCAACTTTGGTGTTTTTCTGATTGTTAAAATTGTGAATGTATTAACATTTTTTGCAGGCATTGAAACCTCACAAGTTCCATTCCTTGTTCACTGGTTATCGGTACCTGCCGAAACCAATGCATTATTAAGCAGACCATGGACTGTGTTTACCTACATGTTTTTACATGAAGGATTTCTGCACATACTAAAGAATATGCTTTGGTTATTCTGGTTTGGAAGAATTTTCCTAAGTTATCTTGATCAGAAAAAACTGGTGAGCATTTATTTGATTGGCGGTTTAACCGGTGCTGCAACATATATATTTGCCTATAACCTCTTTCCTGTTTTCGAAAGTCTTCGATTTGGATCGTATGCTTTGGGTGCTTCTGCTTCGGTTATGGCAATTGTCTTTGCTACGGTAATTTATACTCCCAATCATGTTGTTCATCTCATGTTTATTGGTCCGGTTAAAATTAAATACATCGCCTTATTTTTTATTGTTACAGATATACTTAGCATTCCAATGGGTAACGCAGGTGGTCATATTGCTCATTTAGGCGGTGCTTTTTATGGTTGGTTATTCATAAATCAGCTTCGTAAGGGTAAAGATATTTCTTCTGGATTTAATTCACTTATGGATTCGTTTTTTGGCCTTTTTAAGAAAAGAAAAATGAAAGTAAGTTATAAGAATACCCAGAAAATGGACGATAAAGAGTACAACAAAGCAAAAAAACAACACCAGGAACACTTAGATGCTATTTTGGAGAAAATTGCAAAATCGGGATACGACAGCCTAAGTAAAGAAGAAAAAGAAATCCTTTTTAAATCCAGTAACCAGAAGTAATCGCTTGAAGAACTTTCTGCACAAATCACTTGTTATCTTTAGCCTGATATTTTCAGGCTCACTTTTGATTTCCTATCTGGCAGCTTACATCAACCCGGACAATTTTTGGCCACCAGCCTTTTGGGGGTTAGCCTATCCTTATCTGCTGGCTATTAATATTTTATTTACTATTTATTGGATGATTAGAAGGCGTTGGAGTTTTTTAATTCCTCTTTTGGCCATATTAATTGGTTATCAATCTTTTTCCAATTTCATTCAATTTAACTTCTCCGGTAATTCAACAAACAATGAAAATTCCATTAACGTTTTAAGTTACAATGTGCGCTCATTTGACATTTACAAATGGACAAAAGACCCAAAGACACCTTCAAATATCATTCAGCTCTCTAAAGAGCTTGGAGCAGGAATTATTTGTTTTCAGGAATTCAGAGCTACAAAATCAGGTTTACTTTCAATTAGTAATCTAAAAAAAGAATTGAACACGAAATATTCAATCAGAAGCAAGCATGGAACAGGTATCGCAATCTTCTCCCGATATCCAATTATCCATCATGGGGAAATTAATTTTGAGAAGGGAAATTTATGCAGTGCTGTTTTTGCAGATTTACAAATTGGAAAAAAAATACTTCGTGTTTATAATCTTCATTTGGAGTCGAACCGTTTTGCAGGTAAAAATTACGAATTCATCAACAAAAAAGAGTTCAAGGCTGATGAACAGGAATTAAACGAGCTTAAAGACATTTCCTTCCGATTGCGTTATGCATTTATCCGCAGAGCCAAACAAGCCCAAATAATTCGGGCACATATCGATAAATCGCCTCATCCTACAATTGTATGTGGTGATTTTAACGACACACCTCAATCCTTTACCTATAAAACTTTGAGTGATCAGTTTAGCGACTGTTTTAAAGACAAAGGCAGTGGAATCAGCACAACTTATGTAGGAGATTTTCCATCGTTCAGAATTGATTATATTCTTCATGATGAGCATACAATCTGCAACGAGTATCAGAGAATCAAAAAACAATACTCCGATCATTTTCCAATTCTATCCAAACTCTCCTTTGTTAAAGAATAAGCTTTCTATTTAATAATTACCTGGAATTTTCGCTCAGAAACATTGATGTTGTAATCCTGCGTTTGGTATTTTGCAACAATATTCAAGGTGGTATCAAGTCCTGCAACACGATCGTAAGGAATTTCGAATCGTGCTAATCCTCCTTTTGCATAAAGAGGCTTGGCTGCAAACGGAATGTATTTATCTTCCATTAAATCGGTGATGTAGAAAATCACATTCTTAGAGTAATTACTTAGTGACAATGTTAAAACCACAACATCTTCCTTCACAAATTTCTGCATTTCAATACTTGGTAAATTAGTCCGCAAACGTCCATCCTGTCTGTATTCTTTCAGACCAATACCGGGCTGGCCTTTCCTATAAGGCGTTTCAGCCCAGATATTACCATTGGAATAGTATTTCTTCTGAACACCATCCTTTTCATCTTTGTGATAAGGAGTAATGCTATACAATTTGCCGTTTTTATGGAATTTTTTGGCAACGCCATTCTTCTGGTCATCAACATACATGATTTCATCACTCAACTCACCTGATGAATAATAAATTTTACATACCCCATGACGCACACCATTTCGAAAAGTAATTTCGGCAGTTAATCTATTCTCATCATCATACTGCTTAACAACTCCATTTTCCACAAAAGATTCATCCAAACTTACCGATTGCACTTTCTTATGCTCGCAGGCAAACAGCAAAATCAATACGAATAGGCAAATCCAATTTTTCATTTGGGGAGTTCTCTACGTGTTAGAAATTATTGAGTGTTTCATAAAAATAATGCAAAGGTATGGAAGATGAAAATTATTCATCAACAAATAAACAGTAAATAAGTGGAAGGTAAGCCTTTGGTCTATTTAATAATGAAGAATGGCTGATTTACATCATTTTTTTTCTCTTCAGCAAATAAGCCTTAAGAACGGTATGAAATTCTTTTCGGATGTCTGCTTCTGCATAATCAATCGCAAACTTTCCGCACAAAAGCTCTAATTCTGTAAAGAACTCCTTCTGCTTTTGGCTGTATAAACTTCTAATATCCGAAGGATTCAATTTAATGCTTTCTCCTGTCTCCAAATCGATAAACTGACTGGGGTGATTTGCAAAATTGAATTCGTTTTCAAATTCTTTATCCCGAATGGAAAAGAGTAAAACCTCGTGTTTATTAAAACGTAAATGCTGCAAAGATTCCAGGATTTCCTTAGGCGTTTCATCACCCATAAAATCAGAAAAAACAATTACGAGTGAACGTTTATGCAATCCTTCGGCAAGCTTGTGCAATGTATCAGAAATTTTGGTTTCCCGATTTTTCTCAATTCCTTCTTTGTTATAGAGTTTGCTTAAATGAGCATACAGCAAATGAGCATGAGTATTTGAAAGTTTTGCCGGAGTAAGAATATCTATTTTATCGGAGAAGGTACACAAGCCAACTGCGTCTCTTTGTTTTCGTAATAAATGAATCAAAGCCGCTGCACAAAGCACCGAAAATCCCAATTTAGTTTGGTGTTTCTGCTGATAAGGGAACAACATTGAAGAAGAGGTATCTACAACAATATGAGCCCTTAAATTGGTTTCTTCCTCAAATTGTTTTACAAACAGCTTATCGCTGCGTGCGTATAGTTTCCAATCGATGTGTTTGGTTGACTCTCCTTTATTGTAGAGTCGGTGTTCTGCAAACTCAACCGAAAATCCATGATACGGACTTCGGTGCAAACCAATTAAAAATCCTTCAACAATCTGCTTGGCCAAAAGCTCCAGATTATCAAACTCTTCGAATTGTATCAGATCTGAGAGTTGCTTCAAAAAAATCTATTTTGAATGTGAACAAAGAAAAAAAAGGCATAGAAAGAATCTCTCTATGCCCAAATATTTTGCAATCAACACTTACAATAAAGCGTCAATTTTTTCAGCAAGACTTGATTTTGGAACAGCACCAACTTGTTTGTCCACAATTTCACCACCTTTAAAGAAAAGAATAGTAGGAATATTACGAATTCCAAATTTTGCAGAAGTAGCAGGACTACTGTCAACATCCATTTTTGTAACTACAACTTTACCGTCGTAATCATTAGAAAGTTCGTCTACAATTGGGCCAACCATTCTACAAGGGCCACACCATTCGGCCCAGAAATCAACCAATACAGGCTTATCTGATTTCAACACAACTTCTTCGAAATTAGCATCGTTTACTGCAATTGTCATGGTAATCTATTTTTAATTGTTTTGAATTTTATATTTATCCGTGCAAGTTAATTAATTTTGAATTCAATATCAGAATTATTTTTAAAATATTCGATCAATTCATTGGAAAGGTTTACCCTACAAGTTCTTGAGAACATTTTTACCCTCACATTTCTATCATCAGTGATCACAAAATTCACCTTCAAATTCCCCTTGTTCCCCTCCATACAACTTGCCATTTCGGTTACTAATTCATCTGAAAGACTGCTTACCGGAATCTCAATGGTAACCTCTTTCACGCGCTTCTCCATTACCTCGGAAAGCAGGTTTATCCCTTTAACTTTAAACTCCAATTCGGTCGAACCTCTTGGCCAGGATCGGGTTTGCACTCTCCCGTTTATAAATACAGATAAACCTTCAATAAAATAATTGCTGTATTCCACAAAATCTTTAGCAAAAAAAGCCATTTCAAACGAGCCTGTGAAATCTTCAATGTTAACAATTGCAAAAGGATTGCCGTTTTTTGTAGTTCCCCGACGAATGGCAGTTACCATTCCTGCAATATTTACATCCTTATCCTTAAAATTTACAATATCCGCTGACAATTGTGTTAAAGATGCATTACAGAAGGAATCGATTTCCAATCTGTAATCATCAAGTGGATGAGCTGACAGGTAAATTCCAATTAACTCTTTCTCCTTATTCAAGCGCTCCAGCTTATTCCACTCGGCACATTCAGGGATTTTTGGCGGTGTAACCACATAATCTTCTACATCGCCGAATAAGGTTTGCTGCGAATTGTCTTTCTCTGCCTGCAGTTTGTTTCCATACTTCACCAAATATTCCATAAAGGTAACATCGGTTTCATCTGGATGAAAGTATTGGCTCCGCTTTAATCCGAAGCTATCGAAACCTCCCGACATGGCAAGATTTTCAAGAGTTCTCTTATTTACAGATCTTAAGTTTACCCGCTCTATGAAATCAAAAATATTTTTGAACGGACCATTTTTTCTTTCTTTAATAATATCATCAACAGCTTGCTCTCCAACTCCTTTCACCCCAGCCATACCAAAACGAATTGCACCTTCTTTGTTTACCGTAAACCGGGCATAAGATTCATTCACATCAGGTCCTAACACAGGCATTCCCATGCGCCTGCACTCATCCATAAAAATAGTCACTTTAGTGATATCAGATAAGTTACGGCTAAGCACCGCCGCCATAAATTCAGCTGGATAATGTGCCTTTAGGAAACCAGTTTGATAAGCAATATAAGCATAGCAAACCGAGTGAGACTTATTAAAAGCATATTTTGCAAAAGCCTCCCAATCGGACCAAATTTTTTCAATCAGTTTATCAGCCTTAACATTATCGCCACCAACGCCTTCCATAAACTTAGGATTGTCATGACATCCATTGATAAACTCTACCTTAAGCTTATCCATCATGGCAATCTGTTTTTTACCCATCGCCTTACGCAAGGTATCCGACATGCCTCGGGTAAATCCACCCAAAGCACGGGATTGAAGCATCACCTGCTCCTGATAAACCGTAATTCCATACGTATCCTTCAGGTAATCCTCCATTATTGGGTGATCGTAGGCAATCTCCTCTTCCCCGTTCTTCCTTCGGGTAAACGAAGGAATATATTCCATTGGCCCAGGACGATACAAGGCATTCATGGCTACTAAATCTTCAAAACGGTTTGGTTTTAGGGCCCGAAGGTGTTTCTTCATTCCCGGCGACTCGAACTGGAATATAGCCGTAGTTTCTCCCCGACTAAACATCTGGAAAGTCTCTTCATTCTCAAGATCTACATTGTTGATATCAACATCAATACCTTTGGACAGCTTTACATTGGCCAGTACTTCTTTGATGATGGACAATGTTTTCAAGCCGAGAAAGTCCATCTTTAACAGTCCAATATCTTCTACAAAACGACCATCGTACTGGGTGGTCAATAGGTCCTCTCCTTTAGTAGGCATAACCGGCAAATGCTCGTCCAGAGGATTTTTTCCAATTAAAATACCGCAGGCATGCACTCCAGTTTGTCGTACCGATCCCTCTAAGGACTCGGCAAATTTGATTGTTTGGGCGATGAGCGGATTAGGAGAATCTTTTTCATCCAGAAGAGCAGGCTCTTCTTCGTATGCTTTTTTAAAGCTCATCTTGGGTGCTTCGGGCACCAGTTTGGTCAGGCGGATGGCTTCAGATAATTCTAAACCCAATACACGCGCTACATCCTTAATAGAACTTTTGGTAGCCATTGTACCAAAAGTGCAGATATGAGCAACTTTATCGTGTCCATATTTATTTGTTACATAATCGAGTACTTCCTGTCGCCCGTCATCATCAAAGTCAATATCCACATCGGGCATTGAGATACGATCGGGATTTAGGAAACGCTCAAACAGCAAATCATATTTTATGGGATCAACATCGGTAATGCCAATACTATAAGCTACCACAGCACCGGCAGCTGAACCACGTCCCGGACCAACAATTACGCCATTGTTTTTTGCCCAATTAATAAAATCCTGCGTTATCAAGAAATATCCGGGGAAACCCATTGTTTTAATGGTGTTCAACTCAAAATTCAGGCGCTCAATTACATGATCTTCCAGAGTATCGCCATAGCGTTTTTTCGCACCTTTGAATGCAAGATGTTCGAGGTAGTCCGACTCTAACTTAATCGGCAGCACTTTATCATAACCTCCAAGTTTCTCGTAACGTTCCTCTTCAAACTCCTTAATAAGTGTTGTTTCGTCGTATTTCTCTTTATAGTCTTCCAGAGTTCCGAACTCTTCAGGTATGTCAAATGAAGGCATGATGGGATTGGAGTTTAGCTCAAAAGCCTCCACTTTCTCAGCGATCTCCATGGTATTAGCAAGTGCATCCGGTACATCGGCAAAGAGCTCATTCATCTCTTCTCTTGTTTTAAACCATTCCTGCTTGGTGTAACGCATGCGTGTACTATCATCGTAATCACGCCCAGTATTTAAACACACCAATACATCGTGTGCTTCGGCATCTTCGGGATTAACAAAATGGGAATCATTCGTGGCAATCACTTTAACACCAAGTTCTGCTCCCAATCTACGAATCACTTTATTCACTCTCACCTGATTTTCCCAAACATCGCCCTTTAAGCGTGGATCATTGTTGGGGTGACGCATAATCTCCAGGTAATAATCCTTATCAAAAACATCCTTAAACCAAAGAATAGTTTCTCTTGCCTTATCAATATTACCGCCCATGATGTGTTGCGCGACTTCACCACCCAGGCAAGCACTACTTACAATTAGTCCTTCGCTATATTCTTCAAGTAAATCCTTGTCGATACGTGGTTTGTAGTACATACCGTCGATATGGGCAATAGATGTTAACTTTAAAAGATTCTGATATCCTTTATAGTTTTTAGCCAGTAAAATAATGTGATGACCTGACCCATCCCCTTTATTTTCTTTTATTAAATGTCCCCGCCGTGCCATATAGGCTTCAACACCAATAATTGGTTTGATGCCTACTCTGCCACATGCTACGTGAAACTCTTTTACACCAAACATACTGCCATGATCGGTAATTGCAACAGCCGGCATACCATCTTCCTTGGCTTTTGCTGCAATATCAACTGTTTTGGCAGCTCCGTCGAGTATGGAATACTGAGAATGAACATGCAAATGAACAAAAGCCTGTGGAATGATATTCTTTGCTGCCTCCTGTCTCTTGCGCTCTTCGTCTTCAATGGAAATTTCGTCGAAAGCAGTATTAACCTTAAAAGATTCGTATTCGATACCTACCAGCTCAATAGCGTCCGGATTATTGCGTTTAAATGCCTGAATCTGATCATTCGACAATATCTGAAACTCAGTCCTTAAACCATCCACCCGAATCAACTCCAGAAAACAACGTGAAGTAGCTTCCACATCGGCCGCCGCATTATGAGCTTCGGCAAAAGGAACACCAAACAGCTTCATATGAAGTTCGGTAAGAGTAGGATTTTTAAGCTGGCCTTTGCGTTTCAAATCACAATATTCCTTACTGCCAGTCATGGTATCGAGAGCAGGCGCTGTAATAAGCTCATGCTCATCCATCTCACAACGCAGCAGTTCACAGCCTGCTATATTTATATCGAAAGAAACATTGTGTCCGATGACATACTTCGATTTCCTGACATCCTCCATAAAGTTAAGCAGGGCTTCTTTCAACGGAATTCCTTTTTCCAGAGCTATTTCAGTTGAAATACCATGAACCGCCACTACATCTTCAGGAATGGCAAAGCCTTCAGGTATGATAACATGATTTTTAGCAAAGAGAAAATTACCCTCCATATCATGACATTGCCAAGCCAGCTGTACCATGCGCGGCCAGTTGTCAAAATCACTTAATGGTGCTTTCCATTTTTTGGGTAAACCTGTAGTTTCTGTATCAAATATTAAAAACATCTCAGTATCAGAATTATTATAGTTATGCCTTTAAATGAGTGGCGATTTGCGAAGACTTAAGGAATTCATCCAAGCAAAATTAGTAAATATAGACATACTATTCTTTCTAAATTACCAACATCTGTATAATAATAGTAAAGGGCTTGGATGCTACATTCTTATATACATGAGTATTAGGCAATGAAATAATCTTTTTGAGTGCTGTTTTTAATCAAAAATAAAATAGTATCTTTGTCGCGCTTATAAATCGTGGTATGCATACCACAACTTATTCATTTATTAAAATAAAGTTATGCCAGTAAAAATTAGACTAGCTAGACACGGTCGTAAAAGAAACGCATTCTACCACATTGTGGTAGCAGATAGCAGATCACCACGTGATGGTAAATACATTGAGCGTATTGGATCTTACAATCCAAACACCAATCCTGCTACAATTAACTTGGATTTTGACAAAGCTGTTAACTGGCTTGGAAACGGTGCTCAGCCTACTGACACTGCAAGAGCAATTTTATCTTACGAAGGTGTAATGATGAAAAGACACTTGCTTGCCGGTGTGAAAAAAGGAGCTTTTGATGAAGCTGCTGCTGAAGTAAAATTCGAAGCTTGGAAAAAAGAGAAAGAAGCAAAAATCAACGCTAAGAAAGAAGGTCTTTCGAAAAATGCTGATGATGCATCGAAAGCTCGTTTAGAAGCTGAAGCTAAAATTAGCGCAAGCAGAGCAGAAGCTATCGCTAAGAGAGCTGCTGATGCTGAAGCTGCTGCCAAAGCGGAAGAAGCTGGAGCAACTAGCGAAGAGGCTGCAACAGAAGAAGGTTCGGAAGAAACTGAAGCTTAATATTGAATGCATGCTTACAATAGAAGATTGCTATCTTGCCGGAACATTTACTAAAACTCATGGAGTTAAAGGCGAATTAGTTGCCAAGAAAAACAGCAAGCTTCTTGAAAAAAATAAATTGGAATCAGTTTTTGTCGATATCGACGGAGGACTGGTTCCTTTTTTTATTCCTAAAAACGGAATTACTCCCCGAAATCATTCTACGGTTCGTATTGTTATAGAAGATCTGGATTCGGAAGCGAAGGCACAGCGATTTATTGGCTGTGATATTTACATTCCCATGAAGGATGCTCCGGAATTTATTGAAGAAGCAGATGATCTTGATCCGAATTTGTTGATTGGCTTCCTGTACATTGATGAGGAAAAAGGTGAATTGGGAGAAATTGAGGATATTCAGGATTACTCGGGAAACATTGTTCTTGTTATTTCGGTTAATAATCAGGAAGTTTTGATTCCTTTTGCCGAAGAAAACTTCATTGAAATAAATGAGGAAAATAAAACCATCACCATGGAAACTCCCGATGGACTTATCGATATGTATCTTAGTGAATAAATCACTTCCTGTTCTGCTGCATTCCAAAACTTATTTTCTTGTTCCTCACAAAGTAAAAAGCTGTTATCTCTATATTATTTAATCAGCAATTCTCCTTCGAACTCAAGAATTCTAATCTTTAAGGTTTCCGGAACTTTTATGCTTTCTCCTAATTTTTGACTGTAGGCTACCATTACCTGTGATGTTTTGGTCTTAATTTCGCCTGTTTTTAAATCGACAATATTCTGGTACATCCCTACACTTTTATTACCAATCCGGAAAATTTTTGTTTGCACTTCAATTTTATCACTCAGGGTGATGGATGACAAATAATCTATCTCAAGATGAGCTACGATTAATGCAGATTCATTCCAATCAATTACTTCCCCATATACTTGCTGAAAATAATCCATTCGTGCCAAATCGAGGTAACTTAACTGAACTCCATTATTCGCATGTCCTATTAAATCGATATCGCCAAAGCGGATTTGTATTTTCTTTTTGTGCTTGAATTCCATTGTTCTGATTTTTATGCGAATGTATAGACAAATTGTGAAAAGAATCAATGAGATGCAGATTTTTATGATTTTTTAAGGTGCACTACTGTTCCTAAGTATACTTAATGCGCTGCAAAATTGTATGTTTTAAACTTAGTTACTCAAATATTTAAAGCATTAAAATATTTCTTAGTGCAACTTTTTGCCGACTTATTCGTCCTTTATTTGAACATGATTTTTTATCTAAAACTAATTTATATGAACACAAAACGTATTACTTCCCTGCTGACAGTTTTTGCTCTTGTCTTGAGTGGTAGTTTAGCCTTTGCCCAAAAAACAGAAACCCGAAATGTTGGATCATTCGAATCAGTTAGTCTTGCCATTCACGCCAAGGTATTTATCACTCAGGAAAATTCTACTTCAGTAAAAATGAAAGGCGATGCTGATGATTTAGAAGAAATTATTACTGAAGTTGAAGATGGAACTCTAAAAATTAAGCGTAGAAAAAATAAAAGCTGGGGCTGGAACAATTCATTCAAAAATATTGAAGTGTATATATCCTCCTCGCAAATAAAAAATTTAAGCATTTCCGGATCGGGTAATATTGTCGCCAAAAGCCCAATAGAAACTACCAATGCAAAATATGCAATCAGCGGAAGCGGCAATATTTTTATTGAAGATTTATCTGCCGAAAATGTTGAGTGTCATATTTCCGGATCGGGAGATATTAATCTAAAAGGTAATGGATTGAAAGAACTTGAAATTCATATTAGTGGTTCGGGTGATGTTGATGCAGGTAATTTAAAATCTGAAAACGTAAGCGTTCGCGTATCCGGATCGGGTGATTGTAAGGTGTATGCAACAAAAAACCTAAATGCAAGAGTAGCTGGCAGCGGTGACATTTACTACCGCGGAAAACCAGATTTCATAGATTCAAAATCCGCAGGTTCCGGCCACATAAAATCAATCGGAATGTAAAAAATATATCCGTAGGGAAACAGAATACTGTATCCCTACGGTCTTATAATTTGAATCTCACCTCCCAATCCAATTTTAATGATACTGGAAGCTTTGCATTTTTCCATATCCTCCTGCCGGTATTCCACAATATAATCTACCGCTTCTTTTATTTCATCACCAATCTCGTAAAAATTTGCAGGAGAAACATCACCACTTCTATTTGCTGAAGTAGAAACAATAGGTTTCTTAAATCGCTGAATCAGATTTTGTGTAAACTCTTCATTGGTAATTCGAATACCAATGGTTCCATCTGAATTGATCAGATTTGGAGCCAGATTTTTCGCACCCGGATAAACCAGAGTCATTGGCTGATCATTTGTATCAATTAAATCCCAGGCTATTTCCGGAACCTCATCAACATATGAATTCAGGCGATTGGGATTCTCCATTAAAACCAACATGGCTTTGGAATCTTCCCTATTCTTAATTTCATAAACTCTTTTTACCGCTTCAGGATTTGTTGCATCGCAACCTATTCCCCAGATAGTATCGGTAGGATATAGAATAACTCCCCCGGCATGAAGTACTTCCAAAGCTTTTTTAATGTCGTTGTGCATTTCTAATTTGTTAGTATTCTTTCAAATCATTAGAAACAAATGAGTAATCAATTTTCATTAATTACTCATTATTGATTTATTCATTATTAATTAAACTATACCGCTACATTGTATTCACGCAATGCGTCGTTCAACGAAGTCTTTAAATCAGTAGATGGTTTCCTTTTTCCGATGATTAAAGCACAAGGAACCTGATAATCCCCTGCAGGAAACTTCTTGGTTCTTGTTCCAGGAATCACTACCGAACGTGCCGGAATAAATCCACTATACTCAACAGGTTCTTCTCCTGTTACATCTATAATTCTTGTTGATCCGGTAAGCACTACATTAGCTCCCAAAACAACTTCTTTTTCTAAATGAACTCCTTCTACAACAATACAACGGGAGCCAATAAAACAATTGTCTTCGATGATTACCGGAGCAGCTTGAATCGGCTCTAAAACACCGCCAATACCAACTCCACCACTAAGGTGAACATGTTTCCCAATCTGAGCACAAGATCCTACTGTTGCCCATGTGTCGACCATGGTTCCTTCGCCCACATAAGCACCAATATTTACGTATGATGGCATCATTACCACATCTCTGGCGATAAAAGCTCCATATCGTGCCACTGCATGAGGTACAACCCTAACTCCCAATTCAGCATAGTTGGTTTTCAATGCCATTTTATCGTGGAATTCAAATGGACCTACTTCAATAGTTTCCATTTTACGAATCGGAAAATAAAGAATTACGGCTTTTTTCACCCATTCATTTACTTGCCATCCGTCTGCCAGTGGTTCTGCAGTGCGAAGAACTCCTTTGTCCAACAATTCAATTACTTCTTCTATGTTTTTTTGTACTGCAGGAGTACTCAAAAGTGACCGGTCATTCCATGCAGCTTCAATATTTTCTCTCAATTTCTGGTACATAATCAGTTGTATCTTATCTATTTTGGTTAATATAGGTAACAAAACTAGTCAAAAAGAATAAAAGTAGAAAGGTCTGCAAGAGTCTAAAAAGTCGAAAAGTAAAACAGTCTAACCAATTGTAAAATTGACTGTTCCAAAAATGAATCCAAATAAGATCTAAATTTACGCAGGCACCTTAAAAATATTTAATATCCTAATCATGCAATTCTTAACTTATAATTATTAATTAATAATTGCATTCACTATTTTTGAGACTACAAAAATAATTATCAAAATGCATAGATCTACTTTCCTTTCTCAACTGTCAATACACCAAAGCTGGACCACTTTTCTATCAGAAGAAATTATTTGTTTGATTAAGGACATCGAAAAATCAATTCACATTGAAAAATCCACTCCAAAGTCAAATCTAACGCTGCGCTTTTTAGAAATGGATTTGAATAAAATACCGGTTGTAATTTTAGGACAGGATCCTTATCCTCAAGCAGGAGTTGCTACCGGAAGAGCTTTTGAAGTGAATGGATTAAACTCGTGGCATGATAAGTTTCGCAATGTTTCGTTAAAAAATATTCTGCGTTGCATTTACAAAGCTGAAACCAATAAAGAACTAAAATATTCGGAAATTCTAAGTCGGCTTAACGAAGGTGACCGATTGCTAATGGATAGTGATTTTAAGATACTCCCCCCCAATCAACTGTTTAAATATTGGTCGGAACACGAAAATGTACTCTTGCTAAATACTGCCTTTACCTGCGAAATCGGCAAACCAAATTCACACACTAAACTTTGGGCTCCGTTTACTCAAAAATTACTGCAATTTATTGCCGCAGTAAATCCTGAAATAGTTTGGTTCTTATGGGGTAACAACGCTCACCAAGTGGTGAAAAACATTGAAATTTCCAACAAAATAGAAACCACTCATCCAATGATGTGCTATCAACGTGAAAATGATATTCTTTATGGTCATATAAATCCGTTTCAAAAAACCAGTCAACTCGTCAACTGGACAGGTAGATAGACCTCTATCACAATATTAATTTGGGTTAAAGTCTGTTAAAAAATGTAACAATTACAGCATTCATTAAGATGGAAACCTATCTTTAGCCTTAAATAAAAAAATCAACCCAATTGAAAACAAGTTTACTGACCTTCTTTCTCACATTATTTCTTGCCTTCGGAGTCTTTGCTCAGGAAGAAATGAATGATGATAGTTTTATTGTATCCGGAAAGGTAATAAATGCTGAAAATCTGGAAGGAGTTTCCTTTGCTAACGTAAATCTTCAAGGAACTAATTGGGGAATTGTATGTGACAGCGCCGGTTTTTTCCGCTTACGAATTCATCCCGATCAAAATTTAAGAATATCTGCTCTCGGATTTAAAGAACAATTTGTGAGTATTATACCTCCGCAAGCTGAAGAAGAGGAAGTTTTTCAAGAAATTTTCATGGAACAGGGAAGTATTCTGCTTAATGAAGTAAGCATTTACTCATTGGGAACCTGGAGTCAGTTTAAAGAAAACTTTATTAAGACCGATGCCCCCGAAGAAGAAAATATTGCAGCGAATTTTGATTTTGGAAACTTGAAACTTGCACAGGCGGAAGCCAATACGTTGAGCAGACAGGGTTTTGGATTCAATCTTCTCGATGGAATCAGTGCAATAAAATCTATTGGACAGAAAAGAAGAGCTCGAAAAGGAATTGTAGAAATGACAGATTGGCAACTTCGGATTCTTCAGCAAAAATATAACAAAGAGGTAATTGCTGAATTAACTCACGAATCTGGTTTTAGATTAGATCAGTTAATGGAATATATTAATTCGAAGCAGAATTTCACATATCAAACCAGTGAAATGTATATAGGAGTAAGAATTCAACAACTTTACACAGATTTTTTACAAGAAAAACCACAGATTGAGAACGATCTGAGCTTTACTGATTCTTTAGGTACCATAAGAAACCACCTGCGCCCTTAAACAATGAATTAAACTCTTCTCATGAAATTAAAGAGGGTATTGTACATTTCATTAATTCTAGTTCTTAGCTCCCGTTACTGCTCTTTTTCGGAAGACTCTAAAATAGATTCCATTATCAGTATTTCCGGGCAAATTCTCCATTCGGAAAGTTTAACTCCTATTCCATTGGCGACCGTTAGTATAAAAAGAACACGCAAAGGAATTATTTGCGACAGCCTTGGCGTTTTTCATCTGCAAATTCAGCAATACGATACACTTCGAATTAGTGCTTTAGGGTACAAAGCTATTGATTGGGCAGTTCCATTCATTTTTAATGCCGATTTCCCTCCCTTTTTTCAAATTAAATTGGAAGACATTTCTTATTTATTAGATGAAGTGGATATTTATGCATTGGGAACCTGGGATGAATTTAAGGAAGATTTCATCAAAACCAAACTGGAAGAAAAGGATCCAATAAATAAAAGCATTATGAAACAATTGGCTCCCTACAATACAAAAAAACCAAATATTGTGCCTGCTCAGTACCGCCCGAAAAGAGATGGGAAAATGGGCGTTTTAGGTGCAATTTTTGCACCCACAGATTTTTTGTACAGCAAATTGAGCAAATCAGAAAAAACGAAAAAGAAATTATCCAAAATAATCAGAAACGAGGACAAGACAAAAAAGATCAGTTCGAAATACAATGCTAAGATAGTGGCTGATGCAACGGGTTTAGAGGGAGAAGAATTACTGAAATTTATGGAATATGCAGGTTCGGAAATTAAAGTAACTCCAAATTCTTCAGAGTACTATGTGATGAAACAAATTTTATTCTGGTTCAAAAAATATCAGGAAGAAACTATAGAAGTGGAGTAAATAATCTGGCCATTGATTCTTTCACTCTCTGACTTTTGGATCTATTCCGCCATTGGGGCAAAAGTAACTCCTCGCTGTTCTCCAAATCAGCTAAAAAACGTGTTCTAAGTTCCAAAGTTATGTCCTCATCGTAAATCAAGGCATTTACTTCAAAATTCTGTTCAAAACTCCTGACATCCATATTTGCTGTTCCAACCGTTGCCATTATTCCATCCACCATCATTATCTTGCTGTGATTAAACCCTCCTTTGTAAAAAAAGATTCTCACACCTGCTTCCAGCAATTCTTCGATGTAGGAAAGTGTTCCCCAATAGGTCATGAATGAATCTGATTTATGAGGAAGCAATACACGTACATCAACCCCGCTCATTGCCGACGTTTTTAGTGCCATTAAAATACTGCTGTTAGGCATAAAGTATGGCGATGAAATATACACATTCCCCCTTGCCGAAGTAATGGCCGAAAAATACGCCTGCATGATACTTGCCCAATCGGAATCGGCTCCGGACGCGGTAATTTGCAACAAACACTTTTGCTTCACTTTCTTATAAGGAAGATATTTTTCGTCAAGTAAAACTTCCTGTCGAACAAAATACCAATCGATTAAGAATACAATTTGTAAACTGGTAGCGGCTTCGCCTGTAATTTTTAAATGAGTATCCCGCCAGGAACCAATTTCGGGAATTCCATAAAGATATCGATCTGCAAAATTCAACCCGCCAACAAAAGCTGTTTCACCATCAATCACAATAATTTTTCGGTGATTTCGGTAATTTACCCGACTGGTTAAAATGGGAAATCGAACGGGTAAAAAAGCATATATTTTCACACCGGATTCCTTCAGGTCTGCCACATATTTCTTGCTCAATTTCCAGCTTCCAACATCATCGTAAATCACACGAACCTCAACACCATCTCTTGCTTTTTGCATCAATATTTCGAGTAATTCCGCCGCCAACTCTCCATCTTCAATAATGTAATATTCCAAATGAATGTGATCCTTCGCTTTCCGAAGAGCCTTAAAAATAGAAGGAAATGTTTCCTCACCATCGTTCAGAATTTTTACCCGGTTGTAACCGGTAAGCAATGCCTTTGAATTGTTCAAAAGCAAGGTCATCAGGTTCTTTTTTTCATGAATCCGCTCATCCCTCAGCCATCGGCTTTTATCCAAATGAAGTTTTTGATCCTGACTCATTACCTGCAGCCACTTCATATCACCCAACTCCTTCATGCTAAACATCTTTCGCTTCCGAAAACTTTGACCGAAAACCAAATAGGAAATTAATCCAATAACAGGCAAAGAAACTAAAACGAGAATCCAGGAAATGGTTTTTAGAGGACTTCTGTTTTCAAGAATCACAATAATTACCGTAGAGATAATGGTGATGACATATAAAACAGCCAACACTTCGAAAAAATGCATCCAGAATTCAGACCAACTAATTGTTAACACCATATCGTAATTACTACTTCAGAAGATTTGTATATTTGTTATTTCAATAGATATGAGATAATAGATGTGAAGTAATGAGACAATGATTTACTGTTAAAAAAATCATTTACTAATTTTTCAAATCCTCTGCATTTATCACATTCATATTTCAACCAACATTCTTAAAAAAAATGATTCAGACAAACACAATACAATCTACAATAAATTACATAAAAAAAGAACTCGAAAAGATATATCCTGTAAGAGAAACAGAAAGTATGGCTTACATTCTGCTCGAGTACGTTTTGAAGTATACAAGAACTCAAATTCAGTTGAATAGATCGGAAAATATTAGCAATGATCATTTCAAACAGATTGACACCTATACACAAGAACTTAAAACCAGTAAGCCAATTCAGTATATTTTAGGTGAAACTGAATTCTACGATCTTACTTTTAAAGTAAATGAGTATACCCTAATTCCCAGACCTGAAACTGAGGAGCTGGTTCATGCTGTCATCAATGAAAACAAGGAGGAAGGTTTACAAATTTTAGATATTGGAACCGGCAGTGGCTGCATTCCCATTTCTCTGGCAAAAAATTTAAAAGGTGCTTGCGTTTCATCTGCTGATATTTCAGCAGAGGCAATTGAGAAGGCTAAAGAAAATGCCGAACTCAACCAGGTTGATGTTCATTTTTTTCATCGCGATATTCTAAACTGGAAGAATTTTGATTGGGACAATTTTGATATTATTGTGAGTAACCCTCCCTACGTAACCGAAGCTGAAAAAAGCAAAATGGAGAAAAACGTTTTGGATCATGAACCACACACAGCATTATTTGTATCAGATCACGATCCTTTAATTTTTTACCGAACCATCGCAGAAATGGCTCTTCTGCATCTAAAAAAAGGCGGGAAGCTTTATTTTGAAATCAACGAAAGTTTAGGAAACGAAATGGCAGCGCTTTTGGAACAAAAAGGATTCAACAGCATACGTCTAAGATCAGACATCAACGGAAAAAACAGAATGGTTTCAGCTATAAAACCACAATGATGGATTACAAAAAAAAGAAAAGAGAAGTCAGCGCCGAATCTGCTTTATCAAAAGTCATGTTTATTTGCAGCAGACAAGAAAAATGCAGCTTTGATATTCGTAAAAAGCTTTGCGAATGGGAAATTTCATCTGCCGATCAGGATCAGATTATTCAAACCTTAATTGACGAAAAATTCCTTAATGATGAACGATACACCAATTTTTACGTTCGTGATAAATTCCGTTTCAACCGATGGGGGCGAATAAAGATCGCTCATCATCTGAAACAAAAACAAATTCCGGAATACATTATATCTGATGCCATATACCAATTGGATGAAAGCGAATACGCTCAAAATCTTCACGACATACTACACGGTAAGATAAAAACAATTCGAGAGGAAGATCCTTATCAATTAAGAGCCAAATTATTCCGATTTGCGCAAGGAAGAGGTTTTGAATCTCAGCTTTCTCTTCAGATAATTGATAAATTAATTTCGAAAAAAGACTAAATTTTAATTTAGCTTTGGCATCCTTATTGTTTACAATTATTATCTTTAAACTACAAAAATACAAAACCATAAAAATGATTAAATCTTTACGCACCTTATTGCACTTTTCCTTTATCCTTGCATTTATAGTGAGCTGTTCGCCAAATACGACAGCAGCCAAACGCAAACCTCCGGAATGGGTAAAAGAACGTCCAATTTCATCAGAATATTATATTGGCATAGCTGTGGTTAAAAAAGATGCCAATGAAACAAGCTATATGCAATTGGCCAAAAATCAAGCTTTACAGGATTTATGTTCTGAAATTTCAATTTCCATTTCATCCAATTCTGTTCTGCATCAATTCGAAAACAACACGAGTTTTAAAGAAGAGTTTGAAGCAGATATCAGAACATCTCTTGTTCAGGATTTGGAAGGATACGAAATGGTCGCTTCCTGGGACAATAAAAAAGAAGGAGAATATTGGGTTTACTATCAATTGTCAAAAAATCAGTATGCTCTGCTAAAAAGAGTTAAACTAAACAAAGCAAAAAAGCTGTCGCAAAGCTATTTTGAAGAAGGGAAACAATACGAGAACCAACTCGACCTTTTTCAGGCATTAAATTATTACGCAAAATCTCTGGATGCAATAAAAAATCATCTGGATGAAGATCTTAGCGTAATGACATTGGATGGAACTATCAATTTGGGAACAGATATTTACAATTCCATCCAAAATATTTTTAACAGAACACAACTTACTCCGGCAAAAAATGCAATTCAACTCGAAATATCAACTTCACAAAAGGAACCAATTCGGATAAAAGCTGTTTGGTTGGCTGATGATGAAGAAAAAATGATTTCTCAATTGCCCTTGAAACTTGAATTTACAAAAGGGGAAGGTATTTTGAATGGAAACGTTTCTACAGACCAATTTGGTTGTGCAACTTCTCAGTTATCTAAAGTAACCTCGCGCCAAAAGCTACAGGAAATAACTGTTTCTCTTGATCTTTCGTCGATTCTAAATGAAAGCAACGAAAATTACGAATTAAACAAACTCTTCTTCACTGAAGAATCTGCACCTAAAAGTAAAATCATTTTAAATGTAGAACGTTTAAAGGCTTTCATGAATTTTAGCGAAAAGATTTTTGGAGAAGACTCTAAACGAGGAATTTTGGAAAACAATTTAAAGAAAGAATTGTCTGAAAATTTCTTCTCATTTACAAACAATAAAGATCAGGCCAAAGTTATTCTTGATATCAATACCAATGTAACAAAAGGTGAAATTAAGGAAGGCCGCAACTACAAAGTTTACATCGTGTATCTGGATTGTTTTTTCTCGCTTACCGATGTTAAAACAGGCATGGAAATTTTCAATGATGCCATTTATGAAGTGAAAGGCATGAAACCCATTAGCTACGATTACGCAGTAAAAGAAGCTTACGATCAAGCTGTTGATGAAATAAACAACACAATCGTTCCTAAATTGAATCAACTTGATTTATAAAATCATCATATTCCAAAACAAAAAATAACGATAAATTATACACACATGAAAACAAGAAAATTACACAAAAGCTTATTCCTTGGATTAGGAATATTACTGATTGCCGAAATGAGTTCTTGCGGATCGGCTGAAAAAGCTGTCAGTACTAAAGCACAAGGCGAAGAATTGATTGAAGTTTATTGCACCGGACCAGATTACCAAAGCGATAAAAACAATTTTAGAGCTTCTGCTATTGGCGAAAGTTTAGATCAAATGGTGTCTAAAAAGAAAGCCGGCACCAATGCACGTGCCGAACTTGCAACTCTAATACAGTCTACAATTAAAGGAACTATCGACAACTACGTGAACTCAACTGAATTAAATAATGTTGAGCAAGTTGAAGAACGTTTTGAAGGTTTAACCCGTGAGGTGATCAACCAACAATTGAACAACATCAAAGTAATTTGCGAAAAGCAAACCAAAACCGGTGAAAACAAATACAAAACATACATTGCTATTGAAATGAGTTCAAAAGATTTGGAGGAAGCAATCAACCAAAAATTATCGCAGGACGAAAAACTTAAAGTGGATTACGATTACGAGAAATTCAAAGAAACTTTTAATGCCGAAATGCAAAAATTAGAGGCTCAGCAAAGAGGATTCTAAGGACAAAACAATAGAGTATTTACAGCGCCGGAAAAATTTCCGGCGCTGTTTTTTATTACCTTTACTCTTCAATTAATAACTTACAGAAATGATCACATGAGACCAGCTGAAAATTTAGCGGAACGAACGAAAGCGCCAAACAAGTGATTTAAACTGTCTTTGACGTTGATGCCAAAATAATTCTGATTTTCTCTAATAAATCCGAGTCTTAAAATCTTCATCGGAGCGTTGCTTCTTTTTCTGAAAACAACATTACACCTTCTTTTCAAATTGTTCCTTCCCCTTTGTTTATTATCTTTACACTTCAATTAATAACTTACAAAAATGATCACATCAGACCAGCTAAAAAGTATAGCGGAGCGCACGGAAGCGTTAAGGAGGTATCTTTGACGTTGATGCTAAAATAATTCAGATACAGGAAGAAGAATTGAGAACTCAGGCGCCCGGATTTTGGGATAACCCCAAAGAGGCTGAAATTCAAATGCGAAAAGTAAGAGGGCTTAAATCCTGGGTAGATTCTTACAATGAAGCAAAAGAAGCAATTGACGACCTTCAGATATTATTCGATTTCGCCAAGGAAGACGAAGCATCACCGGAGGAGGTAGACGAGCAATTTAGAACAACGCAAGGCTTAATTGAAGCTCTTGAGCTAAGAAATATGCTCCGAAAAGAGGAAGATAAACTGGGAGCCATTCTAAAAATAAATTCGGGTGCCGGTGGAACTGAAAGTTGTGATTGGTGCGAAATGCTCTACCGAATGTATTTACGGTACGGAGAAGCTCATGGCTATAAGGTAAGCTCTTTGGAATATCAGGAAGGTGACGAAGCCGGCATTAAATCGGCAACACTGGAATTTGAAGGTGATTTTGCTTACGGATTTTTAAAATCGGAAAACGGAGTGCACCGTTTGGTTCGCCTTTCTCCATTTAACGCAGCCAACAAACGAATGACCACTTTTGCATCGGTCTATGTTTATCCTGCCATTGACGATACCATCGAAATAGAAATAAATCCTGCTGATATCAGTTGGGATACTTTCCGTTCGGGCGGTGCCGGCGGACAAAATGTAAATAAAGTGGAAACGGGTGTACGGTTACGACATGCTCCAACCGGAATCATTATTGAAAATACCGAAACCCGCTCCCAATTTGGAAACCGTGAAAATGCACTCCGATTGCTAAAATCGCAGTTATACGAATTGGAACTAAGAAAACGCCAGGAAGAAACTGACAAGATTGAAGGATCAAAAAAGAAAATTGAATGGGGTTCACAAATTCGTTCCTATGTAATGCAACCTTACAAACTGGTTAAGGATGTAAGAACAGGCCACGAAACTTCCAATGTGCAAGCCGTTTTAGATGGCGATTTGGATGGATTCATCAAAGCATTTCTAATGGAATTTAGCGAAGAAGATAAAAAATAAAAGATATCCTGTAGGGATCTTGCATGCAAGATCCCTATTCTTTTGGTTGTTTTGGTTTAAACATCCCTCCTATCAGCACACCAAAAAGTAAACCGTAAGGCACCATTGTATACCAATTGGCCTGAATGGGGCAAGTCCCTGAAATACAACCAACATATTTCCAGTAAAGGAATCCACCCAGCAGACCAAGCAGCCCTCCTATAATTTCAAATTTTCTATTTTTAATTAGCTTTTTCACCATATCAAACATATGTATCTATTTATATAATTTAAACTTAGTAAAGAATATCCCATAATGAAAACATACATCACTTTTTTATTGGTATTTTTTTTATGCTCACAAGCAAATCTCTTTGCACAGGAAAACAGACTGAACCAAGAGGGAGAAAAGGAAGGCAGATGGAAAGAATATTTTAAGGATGGAAAACTAGCTGGAACTGGAGTATATGAAAACGGAAAAAAAGAAGGAAAGTGGACGGAATATTCCGATTGGCATCATATCACTATTAAAGTAAGGTATAAAAACGGAAAAAAAGAGGGAAAAGAAATTTGGTGTAGAAACCAAAAATTCTTTAAAACCCGTTTAAAACTTAAAAAAGTTAGTAAAATAGCAGGCAAAATAAGATTTAAAAATGGAAAAAGAAATGGGCGATCCATAAGTTATCATAAGAACGGAAAGCTGTCTTCCACAGGCGTATATAAAAATGGAACGCTAGAGGGAGAACACAAAATCTACTGGGAAAATGGAAACATAAATAGAAAGGAAATTTATAAAAATGGTAAACAAGAAGGAGAATGGCACTGGTACTCCAAAAACGGAAAGCTAGAGGAAAAAGGGACTTACAAAAATGGTGTGAGAGAAGGAGAATGGACTACCTATAATGAAGATGGAAGTGTGAATCAAAAAGCCATGTTTAAAAATGGCCGTACAAAAGATGAATATCCTATAGAGGTCATTAATACAGATAACACAAACCCCTAAAATGTAAAATGGATCATCAAACCAAATCGTGATACAATTTTCAGAATGGAACACGGATGATACATACATCAATGAAAATTGAAACATTCCCTTAATTCCCCTTTTGAGAGGAGACAAAGGAGAGTGTCAAAAAAACCACCTCATTACAAGGTGGTTCTTATTCTCCCAAAATCAACAAATAACAAAACTAATTACTTTCCGCTTTCGCGGCTTCCTTTTTACGTTTTAAGGCTGCCAGCCTATTGTTAACCTCTTTATTGGCATCTTCAATTATTTGAAAGAATTTGTTTGAAAAAGCAGCATATTTCTCCGGATTTGCCTGGGTCATAGCTGAAAGATAACCACAAAGATCATTGTTGATCATATTTCTCAATTCTTTGGCTAATGTTGAAGCCGGTTTGGTTTTTTCTCTTCCCATTTTATCGTCCCTCAATTGATCATCCGATTGATCAAATGAAGCCTGAGAACCTTCCAGGTTGCTAATTAATCCATCCAATTCGGGAATGGCTTTTCTGTCTTCAGCCAATTCCGGTGCTTTAATATCCGATAACATGGCTCTAATTTCGGCACTCTCACTGGTATAAGTGCTGTCGGTTATTTTCATTCCATACCGATCCAAAATTGCTTTCACGCGTACCGCTTTTTGCTGCTCTCTACTCGTCCGACGCATACATTTGGCAGTCACTTCGTAAAAAATTGCACGAATATCCAGGTCGCGCACCTCATCTTTTTCCTTTAAATCACTTTCCAGCCACCCTGCATTAATCATGTGGATCAACCCTTGAGTTTTTGCCGATAATTTTTCAAAGCTTACCGCACAATAAGTATCCTCAGCTATCGGATAATTAGTATTCAGATCTGAAATTTTTCTTCCTGCTTCTGCTGTTTCCTTAATTGTGCAGTTTGCATTAATTTTCCCCATAGTTTTAAGTCTATAATTTTTATTGATCAGGACACAATTTATCAGTATTTTTTGTAACAAACAATCAATTTGTTGATTATTATGAATACCCGAAAACCTATCCTCACCAAATGAAAAATACATAAACATGATCCAAACCTTTTAAATAAGGGAAAACCTTATGCAATTTCATAAGCAGCAAACCAGAAAAATAGTTTGATGTTTTTTTAGTAGAATGGCCTTCCCTTGCAGCAGAAAAGTGCATCCGGTTGGTCAAACGGATATTTCCAGTACAAGAAAAGCCCGTACTGTTGATCGAAGGGGGTTTTCTACAATTGGAAAATAACATTTGAATGGTCGTACGCTGTTTTTTAACAAATGAAAAGCTCACCGGATGAGTCGAACGGCATTTTACTGCACCCGAAAATCCATCTTTTTAGTCGAACGGCATTTCCCGGATTCTGGAAGTACGAACCGATCAGAAGAATGTAAATTTCCAGACTAATGGAAAGGGATTTGCGTGCTCTTACAAATAATCCGGCAACAGGAAGTAAGCCGGTTTTCAAATTTTCAGTCATCTAAAGTCAGGGATTGCAATAAATAGGTGAATATCTTCAAATCTGTCTTTCCATTATCTGTAAAGCCGTATATTTGTATCACTTTAAACAGTAAAACAGAAATAAAAATGTTGAAAATCTATCACAATCCGCGTTGCTCCAAAAGTAGAGCAGGTTTAAAATATTTACAAGACAAAGGCCTGGAACCTGAAATTCGTTTGTACCTAAAAGATGAGTTTACCGAAGCCGAACTTGCTGATGTATTGATGAGAATGGCGAAACAACCCTGGGAAATTATCCGCACTCACGAAAAATTATACAAAACCGATTTTAAAGGAAAAAATTTTAATACCGATGAGTGGATCAAAATCTTAATTGAATATCCAAACCTTATTCAACGCCCCATTGTTATTAAAGACCACAAAGGAATATTTGCTGTGCCTGCTGAAAATGTAGAAGAGATTTTGTAGTTGCTTTCTTATGATTTCTGATTCATTAGTCAAAATTTAGATCATGAAATACCGGATAGAGTCCGACACAATGGGAGAAGTTAAAGTTCCTGCCGACAAATACTGGGGAGCGCAAACGCAGCGTTCTCTTGAGAATTTTCAGATAGGCCCCATAGCTTCTATGCCTATTGAGCTGATCAGAGCTTATGCTTATCTGAAAAAAGCGGCAGCCTTTACAAATCACCAATTGGGAGTGTTAAATGCTGATAAAAAGAAAATCATTTCAAGAGTATGTGATGAAATTTGCAGGGGCGAACTCGATGAACATTTTCCTTTGGTTATTTGGCAAACCGGATCCGGCACACAAACCAACATGAATGTGAACGAAGTAATTTCCAATAGGGCTCAGGTACTTATGGGCTTACAAATAGGAACAGAAAGTGCATTCGTTCACCCCAATGATGATGTGAACAAATCACAATCATCTAATGATACATTTCCAACAGCAATGAATATTGCCGGTCTTAAAAAATTACAGGAGCACACCATTCCTTCCATTGAAAATCTTAGAAATGCTTTGGCCCGCCATTCCCATGCAATGAAAGATGTTGTGAAAATAGGAAGAACTCACTTAATGGATGCAACGCCATTAAGTCTTGGACAAGAGTTTTCCGGATATGTTTCGCAATTAGATCATGCAGCAAAGGCAATCCGAAACAGTCTGGAGCATTTAAGCGAAATTGCTCTTGGAGGTTCTGCGGTGGGCACAGGCATCAACACGCCGCACATGTATGCTGAAGTAGTGGCTGATTATATTTCTGAATTTACTAATTTACCTTTTACATCAGCAAAAAATAAATTTGAGGCCATAGCCTCTCACGATGCAATTGTAGAATCGCATGGTGCATTAAAACAAGCGGCTGTTTCGCTGCTGAAAATTGCCAACGATATTCGCTTGATGGCATCAGGGCCACGTTCGGGGATTGGCGAACTCATTCTCCCGGCCAACGAACCCGGATCTTCAATCATGCCGGGAAAAGTAAATCCCACACAGGTGGAAGCACTAAGCATGGTTTGCGCACAGGTAATGGGTAACGATACAACAATTACCATTGCTGGATCAAGCGGCCATTTCGAGCTAAATGTTTTTAAACCGGTAATCATTTACAACTTTTTGCAATCGGCTCAATTGCTGGGCGATGCCTGTAATTCCTTAGCCAAAAACTGCGTGGCAGGAATTCTCCCCAACAAGGAACGAATCAGACAACATTTAGACAATTCGCTAATGTTGGTAACTGCTCTAAGCACTCATATAGGATATAAAAAATCAGCCGAAATTGCTAAAAAAGCCTTTTCTGAAAACAAAAGTCTACGCCAGACTGCTCTTGAACTTGGCTACGTAAGCAATAAGGAATTTGACAAGTGGGTGGATCCAAACAAAATGATTCACCCTGATAAAGAATAATTAACAAAAGAAATTTTTCACCCCATGCTAATTTCAACAATCACTAATAAGATGAAATTTTTAGGAAAAATATATTTGATCGTAGTATCCCTGATATCCAGTGCCTGCGATCCTTTTCAAACCAAAATAGGAACAGAAGTATCCTTGTACGAAAGCTTGGAAAAACAAGAATTCGCCTTTCCGGATACCCTAAAAGTAATGACCTGGAACATTAAATTTGGTGGTGGAAGAATCGATTTCTTTTTCGATTGTCATGGCGACCGGGTCATCATGGAAAAATCAGAAGTGCTGGATAATATGAGCGTTCTTTCTGAAAAAATCCGTGAAGTAAACCCCGATATCCTGTTTATTCAGGAAGCCGATGTGAATGCAAAACGAAGTGCTTTTGTTGATCAGGTTCAGTATCTGCTTGACAATACCGATTTTAATTATGCGGCTTATGCCTCACAATGGAAAGCCAAACACATCCCCAGCGACGGCATCGGAAAAATGGATTCGGGCAATGCCATTTTATCCAAATGGAAATTTACCGATGCGAAACGAACTCCTCTGCCTCTTATTCAATCGCAAAATTTCATTGTTCGCTATTTTTATCTCAAACGGAATATTCTGGAAATAAATCTGGAACACAAGGGAGAAGCAATTAAACTTTTAACAACTCATCTATCGGCCTATGCCAAAGATGATACCAAGAAAATACAGTTGGGAATTTTGAAGACTTACGTCGATTCCTTAAATCAAAAAGGACAAAAATTCATTTTAGGCGGCGATTTTAACTCTCTTCCTCCATTTAGTAAGCAAACCAGTAATTTTGATGATTCAGCATGCACCGACGGCGATTTTGAAGCGGATAATTACAGCTCCGAAACAGAATGGATGATGCCTTTTTACGAAAGTTATAAAGCAGCAATTCCTTTGGAAGAATTTAAACAAAACAATTCGAAACATTTTTCGCACACAACAGATAAAAACGGGTACTGGAACCGAAAGGTGGATTACCTGTTTACCAATGGTCACTTTGTTCAAAATAGTGGAAACACACTTCAACAATGGATGCAGGCATCTGATCATGCCCCTATTGTTGTGAATTATAAATTATGAGTCAGCAATTATTAATGGGTAAGTCATAAGATCTTAACTCATCATTTAATTCCAGCTTTTTCCATTTTTAATTTACCGGAAATCCTATTTTATTCATAAATCTTAATTAATAATTCCTAATTCGAACGTGTTTTAAAAGTATGATTAAGAACATTTTTAAAACCTTCCTTAAATGATAAAAAGGCCTTATTTTTAGGCTCTAATTTTTAAACAGTTACAGTTATGGCAGATAATAAACTTTTTAGTGACTTTGCTCCTCAATCTACACAAGAGTGGATTGACAAAATCACTAAAGATCTTAAAGGTGCTGACTTTGATAGAAAGTTGGTTTGGAGAACTAATGAAGGATTCAATGTGCAGCCTTTCTACAGACTGGAGAACATGGAAGACAAAGCCTTCATGAATACCTATCCTGGAGATTTTCCTTATGTTCGTGGTAATAAAAAAGACAATAACGATTGGTTGGTTCGTCAGGATATTATTGTGGATGATGTGAAAGCAGCCAACGAAAAAGCTCTTGATGTTCTAAACAAAGGTATCGACTCAATTGGATTCGTATTGAATTGGAAAGACCTAAGTAAAGATGAATTAGCAACTTTGTTGGATGGTATTTTCCTGGATTGTGTAGAAATCAACTTCGAAAAATCTCACGGTTCTGTTGAATTAATTAAAAACCTACAGGCAATTGCAACTGAAAAAGGTATCGCTCTTGATAAATTAAATGGCGGGGTTTCTATCGATATTCTTTCAGGATTCAGTACTGTTGGTAACTTCTGTCAGTCAGAAGAAAGTTCTTTTAATTATTTAAAAGAAGCTGTCGAAGCAGCAAAAGCTCTTCCAAACTATAAAGTTATAGCAGTAGGTGGAAGCCTTTTCAACAACTCAGGATCTTCAATTGTTGAAGAATTAGGTTTCTCTTTAGCCGCTGGTGCTGAATATCTAAGCAAAATGATTGATGCAGGTCTTTCAGTTGATGAGGTAGCTCCAAAAATCCGTTTCAACTTTGCAACCAGCTCTAAATATTTTATGGAGATTGCCAAGTTAAGAGCCGGACGTATGGTATGGGCAAACATCGTGAAAGCATTTGGTGCTTCAAACGAAGAAGTTTGCAAAATGAATGTTCATGGTGAAACTTCAGAGTGGAACAAAACTGTTTACGATCCTTATGTGAACATGCTGCGTACTCAAACTGAATCGATGTCGGCTGTTTTAGGTGGTCTTGATTCATTTACAGTAAAACCTTTCGATTCTGCATTTGCTAAATCATCTGTTTTCTCTGAAAGAATTGCCCGTAACCAACAATTATTATTAAAAGAAGAATCGCACCTGGCTAAGATTGCTGATCCGGCTGCAGGTTCATACTATATTGAATCATTAACTGAATCAATTGCTGACGAAGCCTGGAAACTATTCCTGACTGTTGAAGACAAAGGTGGATACCTTGAAGCTTTCAAAGCAGGATTCGTACAGTCTACGATCAAAGCAACAGCTCAGAAACGTGATTTCCAAATCGCTACACGCCAGGAAAATTTCTTAGGAACCAACCAATTTCCAAATTTTGGAGAAGTATTGGAAGCTCTTCCTGAAACTGTTCTTGCTCCTGCAGATAAAACCGCAGCGAATGCTGTTTGCGAAACTCTTAAACCATATCGTGGTGCTCAGGCTTTCGAGACTCTTCGTAATAAAACTGATATTTACAGCAAAACAAATGGTCGTCCTAAAGTGATGATGTTCCCTATCGGAAACTTAAACATGCGTAAAGCACGTGCTCAGTTTGCTTGTAACTTCTTCGCTTGTGCCGGATTTGATGTTGAAGATCATAACGGTTTTAAATCAGTAGAAGAAGGTGTAAAATTCGTAACTGAAAAAGGAGCCAAGATTGTTGTAGTTTGTAGTTCTGATGATGAATATGCAACTATCGTTCCTGAGGTTTACGAAGCTCTTAAAGGAAAAGCTATTACAGTTGTTGCAGGTGCTCCGGCATGTGCTGACGAATTAAAAGCGAAGGGTGTTGAGAACTTTATTAACGTGAAGTCGAACGTTCTTGAAACTTTGAAAGCATATCAAGCAGAATTAGGAATTTAACCCAACGCAAAGACTCAAAGACGCGAAAGATGATTTCAAAAACTGAATTCGAAGAAATAGGTCGCAAAATAGTTCAGGCTTCTTACGAAGTGCATAAAGAACTGGGACCTGGTTTACTTGAATCTGTTTACGAAATTTGTCTTGTTGAAGAATTAAAAAATCTCAATTTAAAGGTTGAAAGGCAGGTAGAATTGCCAGTCAATTTTAAAGGTAAGGTTTTAGATAAAAAATTTGTAATTGATCTTTTGGTTGAAAATTGCATCATAATTGAACTTAAAGCTGTAGAAGTACTATTGCCTGTACACGAAGTTCAATTAGTAACTTATATGAAATTAGCGGATATTAAACTTGGATACTTAGTAAATTTTAATGTCCCTCTAATTAAACAAGGTATCAAACGAAAAGTAAATAACTATTTTTTATAAATCTAAGCGTCTTCGCGACTTAGCGTTAAAAATTAAGAAAATGAAACCAAATTTTAAAGATATAAATATCAAGTCATCTTCAAGATCTACTGCTACTTCTCAAGAATGGGAAAAAGAAAACGGCATTGAAAAATCGTGGATGACACCAGAACAAATTCCTGTTAAAACAGCTTTTAACAAGGAAGATTTAGAAGGCATGGAGCACTTGAACTACGTTTCAGGTTTGCCACCATTCCTACGCGGACCTTATTCAGCGATGTACCCTTTGCGTCCATGGACAGTTCGTCAGTACGCAGGTTTCTCTACTGCTGAAGAATCGAATGCATTCTACCGTCGTAACCTTGCTGCTGGTCAGAAAGGTCTTTCTGTAGCATTTGACTTGGCTACTCACCGTGGATATGACTCAGATCATCCCCGTGTGATTGGTGATGTTGGTAAAGCAGGAGTTGCTATCGACTCTATTTTGGATATGGAGATCCTTTTCGATCAAATTCCATTGGATCAGATGTCTGTATCTATGACAATGAACGGAGCAGTACTTCCAGTATTGGCTTTCTACATTGTTGCAGGTTTAGAGCAAGGTGCTAAACTGGAAGAACTTTCAGGTACTATCCAAAACGATATCCTAAAAGAATTCATGGTGCGTAATACTTACATTTACCCACCAGATTTCTCAATGAAAATTATTGCTGATATTTTCGAATTTACTTCGAATTTCATGCCTAAATTCAACTCCATTTCTATCTCTGGATACCACATGCAGGAAGCAGGTGCTACAGCAGATATCGAGTTGGCTTATACTCTTGCTGATGGTTTGGAGTACTTGAAAAAAGGTGTTGCTGCAGGTATGGATGTTGATACATTCGCTCCTCGCTTGTCTTTCTTCTGGGCAATCGGAATGAATCACTTCATGGAGATTGCTAAAATGAGAGCTGGTCGTTTACTATGGTCTAAGATTGTAAAACAATTCAATCCTAAGAATCCTAAGTCGATGGCATTGCGTACTCACTCGCAGACTTCAGGTTGGTCGTTAACCGAACAAGATCCATTCAACAATGTTGGACGTACTTGTATCGAAGCAATGGCAGCTGCATTAGGTCACACTCAATCTCTTCACACCAATGCGTTGGATGAGGCGATTGCATTGCCTACTGATTTCTCTGCACGTATTGCCCGTAATACTCAGATCTTTATTCAGGATGAAACTACCATCTGTAAAGCTGTTGATCCTTGGGCAGGTTCTTACTACGTTGAGTCATTAACTCAGGAGTTAGTAAACAAAGCCTGGTCTCACATCGAAGAAGTTGAGAAATTAGGTGGTATGGCAAAAGCGATCGAATCCGGTATTCCAAAACTTCGTATCGAAGAAGCTGCGGCACGTACTCAAGCTAAAATTGATGCCAACACTCAAACTATTGTAGGTACTAACAAATATCGTTTGGAGAAAGAAGATCCATTGGATATTTTGGAAGTAGATAACACTGCTGTACGTACTGCTCAGCTTGAACGTTTGGCTAAGCTTCGTGCTAACCGTGACGAGAAAGCTGTTCAGGCTGCTCTTGAAGCCATCACTGCCTGTGCAAACGGAGGTGAAGGCAACTTATTGGATCTTGCTGTTAAAGCTGCACAATTACGTGCTTCTCTTGGTGAGATTTCAGATGCATGTGAAAAAGTTTGTGGTAGATATAAAGCTGTAATTAGAACCGTGTCAGGAGTATATTCATCAGAATCAGGACAAGATGCTGATTTCGCTATAGCGAAAGAAAAAGCAAATCAATTTGCTGAAATGACAGGACGTCGTCCTCGTATCATGATAGCAAAAATGGGACAAGATGGTCATGACCGTGGTGGTAAAGTTGTTGCTACCGGTTTTGCTGATATAGGATTTGATGTGGATATGGGACCTTTGTTCCAAACTCCTGAAGAATCTGCTAAACAAGCTGTAGAAAATGATGTACACATCGTTGGTGTTTCTTCATTAGCCGCTGGTCACAAAACTTTAGTTCCTGCAGTTATCGCAGAATTGAAAAAATTGGGCCGCGAAGATATCATGGTTACTGCAGGTGGTGTTATTCCAGCTCAGGATTACGATTTCTTATACGAAGCTGGTGTTGTTGGTGTATTTGGTCCTGGTACCAAAGTATCAAGATGTGCTATTCAAATGTTGGATATTCTAATTGAGCAATACAAAGACTAGTTCTTTTATTATCATTATATTTAAAGACAGGAACAATGTTCCTGTCTTTTTTTGTGCTAAATTTCAGCTTAAATTAAAACTCCAAACTTTATGAAAAGACTAGCCATACTTCTTTTTCTCTCATCGTTTATTTTGAATATTTCTGCTCAAAACCAAACCAAACAAGATTCCAGAATCAAAATGAAGATTCTTTTCGGACAACTGACTTTAGATGCATTTAATATGGATGTTTGCTCCCCTTGGTACGTACCCGAACATGATTCTTATCTGCCAGACACAACTATTATAAAGGAGCTTCGGGAACAAAATCTAACGGATATTTCAATTCACCTGATTATTGGTTCATGGTGTCACGACAGTCATAGAGAAGTGCCTCGTTTCATCAAAATACTGGAAGAAATAAATTTTCCGTTTGATCAATTAAATATGAATGCTTTAGACTCCGGCAAATCTTCACCGGATTTTGATGCAAAAGCCAATAAGGTTACCAATGTTCCAACAGCCATCATCTACCGAAATGGCGAGGAAATAGGTCGAATTATCGAGAGCCCGAAAAAATCTTTGGAAAAAGATCTTTTACTAATAATCTCAAAAAATTAGTACCTTTATCCTTTAGACTAATCTACTCAATCATGGAACAAGAGCGCACAAATGCCGGACAAACGTTAGGAATAATTGGATTAACACTTGGTATCATAACTTTCATGATAGGATTTATTCCCTGTGTAGGAATTATTGCGATTATTCCGGGAATTATTGCGATCATCTTAAGTGCAGTCGGACTAAGTCAGGCAAATCGAGACAATGGCGCACGCGGCATTAATATCACGGCTTTAATCGTTTCTATTATCGGGGTTTTAGTTGCATCGCTTTGGCTGATATTTGTTGTAGGTATTGCTAACCTAAGCGAAGATCAAATAGAAGGTTTTGTAGAAGATGCAATCGAAGAAGTGATTGATGAATCTACTCAAAATGCTGATTTACAAGATGCCCTGCAAGAATTGGAAGAACAACTTGATGAAGTTTGTGTGGATTCAATTCATATTAAAACAGACAGCATTAATATCGAAATAAAAATTGATAATGAGTAATTCTCAATATCTGGCTAAACAGAATTACAAAATAATTAACCTCTCTTTAGCCGGAATTATTCTTTGCATTTTTATTTATTCTGCTCTGTTTTCGCCTAAAGAATGTAATCATCCTATACCTTCTTTTTACACCCAAATTACAAACCAAATAAGTCCGTCTACTGGTCTGTCCCGAAGCTTCTCTGCAATTGTGCGCGGCGATATTCCACTGGCTAAGACATTCAACCCTTACGGTTTGCATATTTTTCTTTTTTTTGCCTTTCAGTTTGTTTTTAGAGTCTTATCATTTACATTGATAAAAGATCAATTTTCGTTGTTAAAACCCTATATATTTACTGATATTCTTCTGTCGGCAATTGGCTTTTATCTTGCCTTTAAACCATTAATCCTTTTCACATTAAAACTTTTTCAAAAATCCATCGTAAACTACGCGTGAGTTAATCTTTATTAAACAAACCCTTACGCTATGTCAGCACTACTTGTGATTGTTTTCCTCGCACTTCTGACCAGTCTTATGGTTTTACATATCCACAATGAACTCAATCTTTCCAAAAGGATTATTCGAGCCGGATATTTTGTGCAGGAATTAATGGATCAACATGGAATTAAGCATCTTGATCTGGAAAAGAAATTTGAAACTTCAACTCTTACAACTCAACTTCGTGTACTGGAGTATTATTTACACTCCCTTAATTCATCCTACAAAGACTTTGGAACCAAAAAAACGATCATTCAAAGGATAATAACCATCGAACTGGCTCTGGCAACATACGGCTACCAGAGCGAATTAAGTGTTATTTAATATCAGTAAGAGAAAAACATTTGTCAACTTTTACACCTTTTGGAGTTTGCACCAAACTGCAACACTCATTTATTATATCGTGCTGAAAAAATAAGATGTAATTATTCTCAACAGCTTCTTTTAAAAAAACCTCTTTCTCGTGCAAAGATGCCATTGGATTTAAATCGTAGCTGGCCAACCATTTAACCGGAACATTAGCTGTTGTAGGAATAAAATCTCCGGCAAACACAATGGTGTAGTTTTCAGTTTTTATAATCGAAACCATCAAACCCGGGGTATGACCATTAACAAACCGTACTTCAAAATTAGGAAACAACTCTCCCTCTTTCTCTACAAACTTCAATTTTCCAGCCTCCTTTATTGGTACAATATTTTCATAAAAATAGGCATCCGCTTCACGAATATTTGGATTGCTGAAATTGTCCCATTGTAATTTACTCACCCAATGCGTGGCATTCGGAAAAACCAGATCGAAACCATCACCCTTTTCATTATGCTTTACGGCACCACCACAATGGTCGAAATGCAAATGAGTAAAAACCACATCTGTAATATCTGTTGGCTGAAAACCAATAATAGACAGTGAAGACAATAAATCAGCTTCGCCATTTAAATGCTGGTGTTTAAAAAATTCAGCATCCTGCTTGTCTCCGGTACCATTATCGATCAGTATTGTTCGCTCCCCGTCAACAACAAGCATGCTTCTCATTGCACAATTGCATAAATTATCTTCATCGCTTGGGTATTTTCGACTCCAAAGAAGTTTTGGAACCACACTGAACATAGCACCTCCATCGCATTTGAAATTGCCTGTTTCTATATTATATATTTCCATTATTTTTAAGTAAATATGTTATCTTTAATCTTGAATCGCTCTGTAAATACAGCTTTACAGACCTATTCATTCAATACAGATCAAAAATACAATTTTTAAAAACGAATATCAATGAGAGTACATTTTATAGCAATTGGCGGCAGCGCCATGCACAATCTTGCAATAGCATTGCATTTAAAAGGTTTTACTGTTTCGGGTTCCGATGATGAGATTTTTAACCCCTCAAAATCCCGTTTAAAAAAACACAATATACTGCCAAAAGAATGGGGCTGGTTTCCTGAAAAAATAAATACTGATCTCGACGCTATTATTCTTGGAATGCATGCACGTATCGATAATCCAGAACTTTTAAAAGCTCAGGAATTAGGCTTAAAAATCTTCTCTTATCCTGAATACATTTATGAACAAACAAAAGACAAAACCAGAATTGTAATTGGTGGCAGCCATGGCAAAACAACTACAACATCAATGGTTATGCATGTCCTTAAAGAAAATGATATTGATTTTGATTATATGGTAGGCGCCCAAATTGAAGGCTTCGAAACTATGGTAAAGTTGACCGAAGAAGCTAAAATCGCAATTTTCGAAGGTGATGAATATTTATCTTCTCCAATTGACAGAAGACCAAAATTCCATCTGTATCATCCGCATATCGCATTAATTACAGGTGTAGCCTGGGATCACATCAATGTTTTTCCAACCTTTGAAAGCTATGTTGAGCAGTTCGATATATTCGCAAATCTTATTCAGCCCAATGGGAATTTAATCTATTTTGAGGAGGACGAACACATTCAAAAGATTCTTACAAAAAAAAGAGCTGATGTAAACTACATTCCATACAATACGCATCCATTCAGGCTGGAAAACAACCAAACCATTTTAACAACAGATGATAATGAATTTGCTCTTGAAATATTTGGAGAGCATAATTTACAAAACCTTATGGGTGCTTATCATATCTGCAAAAGCATTGGGATAAAAGACCTGGATTTTTACCAATCAATTCAAAATTTTTCCGGAGCGGCTCGTCGCCTGCAAAAGCTGGCAGAAAGCGATAACTGTTGTGTGTTTCAGGATTTTGCTCATTCTCCTTCTAAATTAAAGGCAACAACCGAAGCTGTAAAAAAGCAATATCAGAATAGAAAATTGATTGCCTGTATGGAACTTCATACTTTCAGTAGCCTGAAGAAAGAATTTCTGCCTCATTATAAAAATACAATGAGTATGGCCGATCAGGCTTTTGTTTATTTTGATCCGAAAACAATTGAACACAAAAAACTGGAACCAATAACCAGTAAGCAGGTTGAAGAAGCATTTGGAGGAACTAATCTTAAAGTGTATATTAATTCAGATCAACTAATTTCAGACTTACTTTCAATGAATTTTAAAAATACAAATGTTTTATTGATGAGTTCGGGAAACTTTACAGGCGTAAACCTCTCTCAGCTTGCCGAAAACATTATAGTAAATACCAGATAGGCTAAACTGCACTATTTCAAATCTCTTTATGTTGCCGAAAGATAAATTAATACTATTTTTACGGCATGGTAAACCCCAAAGTCAGGACTATTATGCTTTGTAAGCTTAAATATATTTTTTTAATTCTTCTTATTTTCCCAATAACTGCTGTGTTGGGCGAAACTCAGGATCAAATTCAGAAGGCCGAAGAGTTATTAAAAAGTACTGAAGGTGTTGAAAGAATTGCTTTACTTAAAGAACTCTCGCGTTTATATATTGATTTAGATCCCGACAAAAGTATCGACTATGCAAAAGAAGTTGTCATTCTCAACTCTGCGGATGCTACTGAAAAATCGGCTTCGTTATACAATCTGGGGAATTTATATCGTAGGGTAAACAATTTTAGACTGGCGCTCGACTGCCACAAACAGGCTCTGGAAATCCGGAAAACGATTAATGACCTGAAAGGAACTGCAAGTTCGTTGAATAACATTGGAGAAATATATAAAATACTTAATAAATACGACGAAGCTCTAATTCATCTTAACCGGTCGCTTGAATTAAGGAAAGAAAATGGAACTCAAAAAGAAATTGCCTACACCTTAAATAATATCGGAAGTGTTTTTTGGTTAAAAAAGGATTACGCCAACGCCTTAGAATTTTACCTTAAATCACTGGAAATAAGATCTGACCTAGGTGACAAATCGGACATATCATCCTCTCTCAACAATCTTGGGAATGTATATAAGAATCTTAATAAGCCGAACAAAGCGCTCGATTATTACACCAAAGCTCTTGAAATTAGAGAAGAAATAGGGGATAAAACTTTTATTGCTTTTTCGTTAAATGATATTGGAGGAATATACTGGAGGCTGAACAATTTCAATGAATCTCTGGCCTACTACAACAGATCACTTGCAATAAGAAAAGAAATAGGAAATAAACTATTTATTGCCGCTACTCTCAAAAATATAGGAACGGTATATAAGGATTTAAATGAGTTGGATTTTTCTTTAAAGAACTATAATGATGCCTTAAAAATTTACGATGAGATTAATGATCAGAAGGAACAGGCAAATGTCTTTTCGTTAATAGGAAATCTATACGAGAGCTACAATAATTTCGACAAGAGTCTGGAATATCATAAGATATCACTTAGTCTTCACCGCAGAATAGGAAATAACAAGGGAATAGCATATTCCTCGAACAGCATTGGAGAAATATTAATGAAATATTACCAAAGCGAGGAAGCCAAAGACTATTTGCTTTCAGCATTTGATCATGCTAACCTGTGCAAAGACAGAAGCCTGCAAAAAATTGCATCAGAGAATTTGTTCGAGTACTTCTCTAACCAAGGAGATTACAAGAAAGCATTGGAATACTTCCGTGAATACTCGAGCACCCAATACGATAGTATTATAGATCAGATTGATAAAGATAAAATATCTGAATTTGAGGCTAATTATCAGATTTCGAAAAACAACGATGAAATCAAGAACTTGAAAGCATACAATCGTCAGCAAACCATTGTAATCTATCTTTTTATAGCCTTAATAATACTTGCAGGGGTAATAGGCTATATTGCAAACAGGAACATCAAAATAAGAAAGGAAGCTACGCAAGCTTTAACAGAAAAGAATGATGAACTGGAAGAAATGAACTCCAGGCTAAAAGAGACTGAAGTAACACTTAAAGATTTGAATCTTACAAAGGACAAAATATTCAACATTATTTCGAACGATTTACGAACCCCTTTTATTGATATGAAGCTTATGAGTTCAAAACTTCTTGATAGTTTTGACCAAGCTAAAATTGAAGAACAAAAGCACTTATCAAAAAACATCAGAGACTTGTCTTTCCAAACTTATGATCTTGTTGAAAATATTTTACTGTGGTCTGCCTCTCAGTCCGGCAAAACAAAATTTTCGCCTCGACTTTTTAATGTGAAAGAGCTTTTAGATTATAGTTTAACAAAGCTCTCAGAACAACTTATTGAGAAAAATGTTAAGATTATTTTTAATTTAGACAGCTCCTCTAAGGCATATGCAGACACAGCAGCTATCTGCGAAGTATTTAAAAATCTACTCTCCAATGCAATAAAATTCTCCTATCGCGAAGGGAAAATTACGATTTCAGCCCGGCAAAAGAAATATTGGGTAGAATTGGATATTTCTGATGAAGGAGTGGGAATGAGTAAAACCAATCTTCACAAAATATTCCGTTTGGATAATAATTACCTTGCATTAGGAACTGCCCAAGAAAAAGGTGCAGGAATTGGTTTATTGCTTTGTAAAGAATACGTTGAGAAAAATGGCGGAAAAATATGGGCCGATAGTGAAGAGGGAAAAGGAAGTAGTTTCTACATTACCATTCCTAAGTCAGATAAATTAATGAGCTCAGTTCCTAAAATAGAAGATCAATAAGCGAAGCCCAACTAGACCGATGCAAACCTGCATTCCCTAACTTACAGAGACCTAACAATTAGCATTTGGTTTCCAACCAAATAATCTATATAAGTAATAATGCTTTAGCTGCAAAAAACTAAACGAATATTAAAAACAACTTTAAAAAAGCAATTTACCAACAGAACTCCGATTAATAAATTTTTGGAACAACCCAAATACAAAACGAGACCTCGCATGAGGCCTCGTTTATTTTGATCAGAATATCTGAATTATATTAGTATTTTTTAGCAACAAAATGGTAATGACTACCGAATCTTTCGAAAGCTGCCTGATCTAATTCTTCTCTGAAATTAGGGTGTGCAACAGAAATAATAGCTTTAGCTCTTTGTTGTAATGTTTTTCCAAACAAATTAACTGCTCCATGCTCAGTTACAAACCATCTCATGTTGTTACGGGTAGTTACAACACCTGATCCCTGCAATAAAGTTGGAGTAATTTTTGAAACACCTTTTCCAGTAACAGAAGGCATCGCAATAATTGGCACACCACCTTCTGAAGCAGAAGCACCACGTGTAAAGTCAATCTGTCCGCCAACACCTGAGTAGTGTCTTGTTCCAATTGAATCTGCGCAAACCTGACCTGTAATATCAATAGATAATGCAGAGTTAATTGCACATACCTTAGGATTTTGTTTGATGATACCAACACCATTGGTGTAAGCAACATCCATCATTAAAACTCCCGGGTTATCATCAACGAAATCATAAAGTTCTTTTGTTCCCATTAAGAAACCAGCAACAATCTTACCCTTATCTAATTTCTTATTCATTCCGTTAACAACACCGCTGTAAACCAAAGGAAGAAGACCATCAGCAAACATTTCTGTATGAACTCCCAGATTTTTATGGTTTCCCAATTGAGCCAATACAGCATTTGGAATACCCCCAATACCCATTTGAAGACAAGCTCCATCTGGAATTAAACCAGCAACATTTTTACCAATCTGAATATCCATCTCGGTCAATGGTGCATTATGGTGCTCTATTAGTGGAGTATCATCCTCACAGAACACATCAAAATAACTCAAAGGCATCAAGGCATCACCAAATGCACGAGGCACATTAGGATTGATTACCGCAACAACAGTATCTGCTGTTTCAACAGCTGCTTTTGTAGCATCAACAGAGGTACCCAATGATACATATCCATGCTTATCCGGCACGCTTACCTGAACAACGGCTACGTTCACTTTCAAAATTCCTTCACGAATCAACTGTTGCGTTTCGCTCAAAAATACAGGAATATAATCTGCATAACCTGCCTGTGTTTGCTTCCGTACGTTGGCACCAACAAACAATGACTCCAAATTAAAGATACCTTCAAATTCAGCGTCTGCATAAGGAGCTGGACCTTCTGTATGAAGGTGCTGTATTGCCACATCGTAAATTTCGCCATTACGACCTCTTTCACACATTGCATTTATAAACTTCTGCGGAGCCAAAGCCACGGAATGTAAATGTACTCTATCCCCAGATTTAATCACCTTCGCTGCTTCCTCAAAAGAAACTATTTTGATCTCTTTGTGCATCTTTTAATCGGTTTTATGATGTTTTTTAATAATTCCTAAATCGCCGACTAAAGTAGTATATTTTTCGAGTCCAATTTCTGCTATTCAGCATTAATGCTACAAAACATATCCGCATTATCAGTTCATAACTAAGCTTTTGCGATTCGTTTTTCAGAAATAATTGAGAATAAAATCAGAACCTCTTAAATGGAATTTAAAATTGTATATTGGAGCAGGTGGTAAATTCTCACAAGAGTACTTAAAAATGCAGAATCATTTATAAAAAGAAGCCGGAAATAAATTTCCGGCTGCAAAACCCAAACATCTAATAAAACTTAAATAACAAAAACTATCAAACTATTATTTTTTGTAACCCTATTATTTCGCAAAGTATGCTGCTTTAGCTCTTTATAACTTCTTCTGAAATAAAAAATAATCGTTGTCTATATTGCTATTACCAAATGTACCACACTTTTCATTATCTGTCAAATCAATAATGCTTATAATCCGATAGATAATCTTTATATTTGAGCTTAAATCCAAATTCAATAAACATGATTACAATTACCCAGTTGGAATATATCGTTGCTGTTGATACCTACCGACATTTTGCCACTGCTGCTGATAAGTGCTTTATTACACAGCCTACACTTAGCATGCAAATAAAAAAACTAGAAGAATTTCTGGATATTACTATATTTGATCGCAGCAAACAACCAATCATCCCAACTGATGTTGGTAAATCTATAATAGAACAAGCCCGAATAATTTTAGGAGACACAAAAAAAATAAATGACATTATTAATGATCATAAGAATACAATTGTAGGACGTCTTAAAATAGGTATCATACCCACCCTTGCTCCGTTCCTCCTGCCCATGTTTATTGGAGACTATATTCGAAACTATCCTGCTATTAAAGTAGAAGTGGAAGAAATGGTATCGGAAGATATAATAAAGAGTTTAAAAAAAGACAAAATAGATGTCGGCATATTTGTGACTCCAGCCAAGGAGGATAAAATAGAGGAAAAACCACTGTTTTACGAAGAAATGATGATTTATGCACACAAAGATCATGAACTCCTTAAAAAATCAGTTATTGAGGTGAAAGATATTGCCACTCCTGAAATATGGATGCTTGGCGATGGTCACTGTTTTCGAAATCAGGTTATCAATCTTTGTGAAATGCACGATTTACAGCATCAGGAATTGCCTTTCGAGTTTGAGAGTAATTCTTTAGAAACTTTAATGAAAATTGTCGATAAAGAAGGTGGTTTTACGTTGATTCCCGAATTAGCCACACAATATTTGCCAAAAGACAAGTTGAATCAAGTTAAGAGATTCACAAATCTACATCCTTTACGAGAAGTTAGTTTGGTCTATTCCCGTCATTACTCTAAGAATAAATTACTCGATCTTTTGGCTGTAAGTATTCAAAACATCATCCCGAAAGACCTTTTAAATAGTGCAAGAGGAACAATTGTTGAATGGCGTTAATTACTCTTTATTCTAAAAAAGAAGCAGTTAGGAATTCGCAATAAAAAAAGTCGTATTATTTTTCAAATAAAGTATTGTCAATTCAAAGAATTATCTCTTTCTTTGCATCGCTAAAGAAAAAAATAGTGATCACAATTACTCCTTTTAATTCTTCAGCTTTTAAAAAGAAAAACACAAAAATGTATTTGCAAAATTAAATTTTTGATTTACCTTTGCATCTCTTTAAAATAAATGGTCCGTTCGTCTAGGGGTTAGGACGCCAGGTTTTCATCCTGGTAACAGGGGTTCGATTCCCCTACGGACTACGAAAAGTTTGTAGCAAGTTATTTTTAACTTATCTTTGCTACGCAAAAATAAAGATAATGGTCCGTTCGTCTAGGGGTTAGGACGCCAGGTTTTCATCCTGGTAACAGGGGTTCGATTCCCCTACGGACTACCAAGATAAATAAATTTAGATAACTTTAAGAGATGGCAAATCATCAATCTGCAATTAAAAGAATAAGACAGTCTGAAGCAAAACGCGTACACAACAAGTTTTACGCTAAGACTACAAGAAATGCTGTAAGAAAGTTACGTGCTACTACTGATAAAGAAGCTGCTAACGAATTATTACCAACGGTTACTGCAATGTTAGATAAACTTGCAAAAATCAATGTAATTCATAAAAACAAAGCGGCTAACTTAAAATCTAAATTAGCTTTACACGTTAACAAACTGTAGGTAAGAAATTACTACTCTATAATAGAGGGTTCTCGTGGAGAACCCTTTTTTGTCATGCAATAAATTCTCATTTGATTATTTCACATATTTTCATAACTTTAATTAAGTTGTAATATGTAACGAAATGGACGAATACAAGAAATTAAGCATAAAAGACTGGGCTGTTGAAGATCGCCCCAGAGAAAAATTAATGTATAAAGGCGTTAAAAGTTTATCTTCCGCCGAACTTCTGGCAATTATCATTGGAAGTGGGAATCGAAAGCAATCTGCGGTCGAATTATCAAAATCAATTCTCTCTGGTTGCGACAATGACCTTAATCTGCTCGCAAAAAAAACCATCCATGATTTAGTGAAAATCCCAGGTATTGGCGAAGCGAAAGCTATTAGTATCATCTCTGCTTTGGAATTAGGACGCAGACAAAAAGCGTTTCCATCCAAACAAAAACAAAAAATAACCTGCAGTCAGGATGCTTTTGAACTCATCTCTCCCTATGTCGAAGATTTAGGTCATGAGGAGTTTTGGGTCGTTTTTCTTAATCAAGCAAATAAAATAGTCGAAATTAAAAACGTTTCATCAGGTGGTATCACCGGAACTGTTTTTGATGTAAGAATAGTATTTAAAGATGCTCTTCTTTTGGGCGCAACCAACTTAATCCTTTGCCACAATCATCCGTCAGGCAACCTTCAACCTTCCAATGCAGACAAGGATGTAACCTCAAAAGCCAGTGAAGCTGGTAAACTAATGAATATTTCGGTGTTGGATCATTTAATAATTGCAGATAATCAATTCTTTAGCTTTGCAGATGAAGGACTAATTTAGAATGAATTAGTCTTATCAATTTTTTAAGGAATTCCTTGTTTAATATTTTTGAAATATGGCTATATTTGCGCTCAGCTAAATTTTAAATAAATAATCATGGTGGTCAATACTTTAGGAGAAAAAAACTCTCTTTTTAATCAATTCATAGCTGAAATCAGAGATATAAATATTCAAAAAGATCCTCTTCGCTTCAGAAGAAACCTGGAAAGAGTGGGCGAAATTTTTGCTTACGAAATCAGTAAGGAATTGGATTTCACTGAAAGCGCAATACAAACTCCTCTTGGGGAATCACTTACAAACCTTCCATCCTGCGAAGTTGTAGTAGCTTCTATTCTTAGGGCAGGCTTACCTTTACACACTGGTCTTTTAAATTACTTCGACAGATCCGAAAATGCCTTTATTTCCGCTTACAGAAAATATTCAGATGATGGTGAGTTCAAAATAAATTTTGAATACATTTCATCTCCGTCGATAGATGGAAAAGTTGTTATTCTTGCCGATCCGATGCTGGCTACAGGTTCTTCAATGGAATTAGCTTATAAAGCGATGCTAACAAAAGGAACACCTAAACACGTTCACATTGTTGCAGTTATTGGTAGTGAAGAAGGTGTTGAGTTTATAAAAAATAAACTGACTAATGAGAATATCACTATCTGGATGGGGGCTGTTGATAAGGATTTAAATTCGAAATCATATATTGTTCCGGGATGTGGTGATGCAGGTGATCTTGCATTTGGCGCTAAACTGGGATAAATAAAATATTTATCGGAAAAGGGTTGTTTTTAGAAACAACCCTTTTTTTTAGTGCTTGAATTTTTTCACTTCCATTTTATCCGGACAAACCGCGTGCAATTCCCTTATGCTCTTCATCTCGATCGGATGAATTAATTCGGGTGCAACATCGAGCATTGGAACCAGTGCAAATAATCGTTCCTGAACCCTAGGATGCGGAACAACCAAACGATCGGTAGAAATAATCTGATCCTCGTAAAAAAGAATATCAATATCGATTGTTCTTTCACTGTACTGATCTTTCTTACGAACCCGTCCTAAATCTTTCTCAATTTGCTGCGTTACATCCAATATTTCTTCCGCCTCAAGCTTGGTTTCAATTACAACAACCTGATTTAAAAAATTTAATTCATGTTCAAATCCCCATGGTTCAGTTTCGTAAATAGAAGAACGATCCACCAACTCCCCTATTTCCAATTTCATCTTCGAAATTGCTTCTGAAAGGATTCTTTCTCTATCATCTAAGTTGCCTCCCAATAAAAAATATACTCTTGCCATGTAAAATCCTCTTTTTATCGGTAAAAGAAACAAAGAAAACCCCGATATCAAAATGTATATCGAAAATAAGCCATTACACCAAGCCCATCTCAACTAAATTAAATATATTTGTTTGCATCTAATTTTACCATAATTTAGAATTATCAGTTATTAATTGATTATCCACAAAACAAATATAGTATGAAGAGTTTTTTCAAATTTACTTTCGCCTCAATTCTTGGAGTTATTATTGGAGGTTTTATATTATTATTCCTCGGAATAATGATCATTGCTGCAATTGCATCAAGTAGTGATAACCCTGTCGACATAAAAGACAAAAGTATTCTGGAAATAAAATTAAATCAACAATTAGTAGATCGAGGTTCAGACAACCCGATGTCTAACTTCAATTTTTTCACCATGAGTGCCGATGCCAACATTGGGCTAAACACCGTTCTTGAAAATATTGAGAAAGCAAAAACGGATAAAAAAATAAAAGGAATTTACCTTAATGTAACTGATATTCCTGCCAATTTTGGAGGCATGGCATCTATCGAAGAAATTAGAGGTAAACTTAAAGAATTTAAAACAACAGGGAAGTTCATCGTTAGCTACAGCAATTTTGGTCATTCCCAAAAAGCATATTATTTAACTTCTATTGCTGATAGTGTATTCTTAAACCCTGAAGCTGGTTTATTTCTCTTAGGTATGGGTGGCGAAAGAACCTTTTACAGAAAATTTCTTGAGAAAATTGGCGTTGAGGCTCAGGTTATTAGAGTTGGCAAATACAAATCAGCAACCGAACAATACTTCCGTGACGATATGAGTGATGAAAGCCGTGAACAAACAATGGCTTATGTCAGCGCTATGTGGAATCAACTTCTTGAAGGAATATCGGAAGAGAGAAATATTACCGTTGAAAAACTAAATCAACTAATTGATGAAGTTGCTATTAGAAAAGCTGCCGATGCGGAAAAATATGGCTTAATCGACGGAGTTATTTATGAAGATGAGATGGAGGATAAACTGAGAAAACTATCTGATATCAAAGAAGGTAAAAAACTAAGATTGGTTAGCACCTCTGATTATGCAAGCGCACCAGATGCAGACTATAAATTTTCAAAAAATAAAATCGCTGTTATTTATGCCAGTGGTGCAATAGGTTTAGAACAAAACGAAAGCTCAATAGGACCTGGATTGGCCAAAATCATCCGAGAGGCTCGTCTTGATTCTACAATTAAAGCAATTGTATTACGTGTTAACTCTCCGGGAGGATATGCAAATGTATCTGATTTTATATGGAGAGAAGTTAAATTAGCTTCGGATGCAAAACCTGTAATTGCCTCGATGGGAAATGTTGCCGCCTCTGGTGGATATTATATTGCATGTCCTGCTGATACGATCGTTGCTGATAAAAATACGATTACCGGTTCGATTGGAATTTATGGTTTATTCTTTTCGGGAGAAGAGTTAATAAGAGAGAAATTTGGCTTGACAACTGATTCATACGGAACTAATGAACATGCTGCTTTTGGTGGTAGTTACCCATTAATGCTTCCTATTTCATCCAGAAAATTTACTCCGACAGAAAAAGAAATTGTTCAGAATATCATTAATAACGGTTACGATACATTCTTAAGTAGAGTAGCCGAGGGAAGAAATCTTTCCGTTGAACAAGTACACGAAGTTGCTCAAGGCCGAGTTTGGAATGCAATGGATGCACAGAAAAATGGTTTGGTTGATGTTTTGGGAGGATTGGAAACAGCCATTCAAATAGCCAAAGAAAAAGCCGGAATTGAAGATTATCGAATTGTTTCTCTTCCTAAATTAAAAGATCCTTTTGAAACAATCATAGAAGAATTGACAGGCAAAGCAAAAATCAAAATTCTTAAAAACGAATTGGGAAGCTTTTACAGTACTTATGAAAAAACACAAAACCTAATACAACTTGGTGGAATTCAAGCTCGTATTCCCTATGAAATTGACCTGCACTAGGAAAAATTCACTCTAAATAATTGAGATCCTCATGTTATTCATGAGGATTTTTTTTTATCAGGAATTGATATATTTCAGAAAAACATACCATCAAATTATTAATTCAATCGTTGATTCCCTATCTTAAAGATTTAGCAGGAATGATTTTCATTGACTGGAGCAAGAAAATTATTATCATTTGAATTATTTCTGTAATTTTAGGCAATATAATCTACTAACCAAGAAACATGTCTGGGAAAGGTTTATTTCCTTTTTCAAATCTACGAACGAATGAAGAAACTATCTCCCATCCTGAAAAGTCTGCTTTTCCCTTTTAGTTTACTATATGGGCTGATTGTATCTGTACGTAATCTCCTTTTCGATTTTAACATATTACCAAGTACCGAATTTAAAATTCCAATTATATCGGTTGGCAATATTACCGTAGGCGGAACCGGAAAAACTCCTCATATCGAATACCTGATCACCTTACTAAAAGATGACTATAAAATAGCCACATTAAGTCGAGGGTATAAACGAAAAACAAAAGGATATATAATTGCTGATGAAGCATCAACATCATATCAAATTGGTGACGAACCAATGCAGATTAAAAGAAAATTCCCTGATATTTTAGTCTCGGTTGATAAGAAAAGAGTGAATGGTGTAAAGAATCTCCTTCAATCGGAACATGGTAACGATTTGGCAGCAGTACTCCTTGATGATGCCTTTCAACACCGATCTATAAAGGCCGGCTTATCAGTATTATTAATAGACTACAATCGACCAATCACACATGATTATATTATGCCATATGGCAGACTACGCGAAAGTGCAGGTGAGAAAGACCGGGCCAACATTGTTATTGTAAGTAAATCGCCGGAAAATATGACTCCTATTGATAGAAGAATAATTGTTAAAGAACTTAATCTTCTTCCCTTTCAGTCGTTATATTTCACGAGTCTGGATTACGGAAATTTAGAACCCGTTTTTAGAGATAACGCTATCAATATTATTAACGAAGATTGGGATAAAGATAATTTTTCTATTCTTTTGGTAACTGGAATTGCCAATCCTAAACCTTTAAGAGAATACCTTGAGAATTTCTCCGATTTGGTAGAAGAATTGAAGTTCCCAGATCATTATTCATTTGGAACAAAAGATATGGATTTAATTCATTCCAAATTTGAACACTTAAAGGGTAAAAATAAAATAATTGTTACTACGGAAAAAGATGCGACTCGATTTTACGATATGGATATCAATCAGGAATCGATAAAAAAGCATTTGTTCTATATTCCTTTACGGATAAAATTTTTGAATAACGACAAGTCAAAATTCGATGTTCAGATTATGAACTATGTTCAAAAAAATAAACGATCAAGCAATCTGCACAACATCAAGACCGACTCAATATAAAGTAAAAAGGGGAATCAAATTGATTCCCCTTAACTTTTACCATTAAATTAACCACTACATTAATTAACAGCTATCGCTAAAAGCAGTTTGAGAAACATTTAGTTTCGTAACCATTTAAATACCCTAAGCATCATTAAGTTACAAAAATAAACATAAAAAAACAACAGATAATTTTCTTTCTATGCAAGAACTGTAACCTAGCTAAATTAAAATCTATTTAATTAAATTTACCCCCCAAAACACAAGTCTTTTTGAAAGTTTTAAACTCTCCCTCGGGGCTAAACAATTCGATGTACACCAAATAAATTCCAATTGGAGCTCTCTCTTTTTGTGAAGTTAGTCCATCCCAAAATAAAGAATCCTCATTGGCTAAGTTCAAGTTGTTCGCTAATTTCCTGATTTCAATTCCCATTGAATTATAAATCCTAACCGAAACCAAGTAACCATCCTTTTCCAGATTAAAATTAATCAAGAGTCGATCATCAAAACCATCATTATCAGGAGTAAATATTTTAGGAGACAGGCCAATTTCAGAATTTGGATTACTCGAATCATTGAAAACTGAATTTTGAAGTCCAGGAGTACCAAATCCAATATTTTGAGCCGCCGATTGCCAATTAGATTCATTATTCGTCTCTCGTCTTGGATTTATTCTTTCCAAAGAAACCCCCTCTACCGAAGCCAATAATTCAAAATGCATATCCTCATTGTAAGCAAAATCATCAATTATATTGCCATTCGAAACGAGAACAACTCTTCCGGCTTCATCTGAAAAAGATGGAAGAGATTTGACCTGGCAAAAAACATCAGGATTGGATGTAAAATAATTTTGTTGAACATTGAGAGTATCTTCTGTCACTAATATATATTCATTAGGAAGCAAGTATTTGTCTGAAATTGAAACTTCATGGTCTAATTCAAAATTATCTGTTCGCGTAGCTAATTTTATGCTCGACAAAGCAATTACTTTCTCGGATATATTTACAATTTCCACATAATCCGATCCATCGGGATAAGGATTGAACAAAACTTCATTTATCACCAGATCACCTACCAAAACAGTTCCCGGCATCCAAAAATCATATTCTTTGGTTAATATGGAATTGCCTGCTAAATCTTTAATTTCATCAGATAAAATGAGTTGACATTGACTGTTCTCAACAAAATCCTCTTTGAAAATCAATTGAAACTCTTTACCTATTAAATCAGACTGAATCAATTCTTTAGGATAAACTAAATCAGGAGAAAGTTGAAAATTTGATAAAACAAGACCTGTATTTTCAATTGGCTCGCTAAAAACAAGTTTTAAACAATTAGATGAAATACATCTGCAGGATTCAATACTTGGAGCAATCAGATCCTGATTTACTGAATAAATTGAATTCTCTTTACCCGGAGTTCCGCCCAATTCGTTTTCTGAAGCCTTCCAGTTATTTACCTGCCAAGATGTATTTGCCGGATCAATTCGTTCCAATGACCAGCCTCCGCTTGATTTTTCATCAGACTTGTACCATAAATCCGAATAAGAAACCTGATCAATAACGATCTTCTCTGCGGATTGTATTTCTATTGTCTTTCCTGAATTTGTTAATCCGGGAAAACCGGAAACACCTAGCACATCTCCAAACTCTAAAAATTGATCCACAGCAACCGAAGCACAGAGTATTAAATAAGCTTTAGCGGGGATTGTATCCAAAGCTAAAACAGTCTCCTTCTCTCCTACTTTTAAAATCCAATTCTCGATGGATATAGGATATTCACTGCCATTGTGCAATTCAATAAATTCATATTCCGGCAACCCAACTGAAGGTGTTTCATCTGCCATAATTTCATTTATCACAATATCGTTGGAATGAACCTCACGCCAAATAAAACTCACAATCGTATCCACCACATTGCCACACTCATCTTGCAAGCTGGTAATATTTAGTTGCTGTTCATGGCCATCTTCAAAAGAATTGGCAAACTCAAGGTGAACAATCATTGGCGTTTCCACTGTAATTGTAGAAACAGGATTATGATCCAGTGAATAATTCTGGAGTCTAAGCAAGGATAATGTGTCAATTTCTTCACTTAACTCTATTGACAAGTGATTTTTAGACAATACTTTTAAATGAGAAACTGCTGGAGCTAAATTGTCAATATTATTCCCATGAATGGAATTTTCTTTTCCTGGTGTTCCTCTCGTTTCACTCTTAGACGCTGACCAATTGCCAGTGGTACTGCAGATATTTAAAGGATCAATTCGTTCCAATGACCAGCCTCCTTTTGATTTTTCATCAGACTTGTACCACGAATCCGAATAGGAAACCTGATCTATAAGAAGGTTATCTGATGAGTGAATTTCAATTGTTCCTCCTGAATTTGTTAATCCGGGAAAACCGGAAACACCTAACGCATCTCCAAACGAAGTAAATTCTTCAACTGCAGAATTTGCGCATAAAATTAAATAAGCTTTCGAAAGGATTGTATCCGAAGCTAAAACAGTCTCCTTCTCTCCTACTTTTAAAATCCAATTCTCGATAGATATCGGATATTCACTGCTATTGTACAATTCAATAAATTCATATTCAGGCAACCCAACTGAAGGAGTTTCATCTGCCATGATCTCGTTTATCACAACATCAGAAACCTTCGCAGGAGCGAAATATCCAAATTGAATTATTTCATATTTTTTCACAGCCCCTTTGGCATCAGTTATATTTGAAATTTCAAGCTGATAATCGCCCGTTCTTAAATTATTATCCAATACCAACAACAAGTAATTATCGGTATTCCCAGGCAGTACTTCAAATTCTAAATACTCTCCTCCCTCTATTCGCAATTTAAAGTTTTCAATTTGGGAAGATGCCAAAAGATCCAAATCTTCGGAATATTCCAATAGCAACGAGTCTTGTCCAACAACCTCATAAGATTTAAGAAACGGAGCTGTATTAATGGATTCTATTTTTAAATTATCAAACCAAAGATTTCCTGCTCTTGATGCTGTTTCGAAGGTGAAATCCAAACCGGAAAACCACTTCTCTGCATCTAAATTCACTTCAGACTCAATCTCTCCTACAACAATCCAATTCTCTTTGTTTCCCAATCGGTTGTATTCCATTTTCCATAAACCATTCGGGCAATAAGTTATCTGAATTGCCACCGCCTCACTTTCATTCCAATTAAAATCTGATTTCAATAAAACATTCAAATTCTGATCTTTATCCAAACTCCACAAACTCAAAATATCGCTTGATCCACTTTGATTTACACCAACAGAATATTTAGTAGTTGCCACATTCGGATCAGAATCATCCAAAAGTAAATGAAAAACAAATTTATTTCCCGAGGATGGATCCCAATCACCATTTCTAATTATGAAACTCCAACTAATTGCACTCGATTTTGGATTGTATCCGGATAAAACTTTAGAAATATAACTTTCCCCAAACTCTGCTGACAAATTGTGTTTCAATGAATATTCTCCTGCAATTGGCCAATAAGAAGAAGCAATCCAGTCATCATTATTTATCCATTTTTCAAGACTTTTTAATTCGAAATTTTCATTAATACCCAATTCATCTTCACCCATAAGAATTTTGACTGAATCAGATTCTAAACTGGATTCTATTTTAAGACAAAAATCTTCTGTTCCATTGTATTGAATAGAATCAAAATCAACAATCCCATTTTTTAATTGCAAATTATCATCCGTAACAATTAACTCTCCATTCCCATTCAACAAACTGAGCTGAACAGCTCCAATTGCATCCTTATCTATACTCATAAAATGATCACAGGCTGCAATTTTCAAAGAAAATTTCTTATCCAAATTATTAATCCCGAAAGGGTACGAAGAAAAAGAGAGTTGACTTGCTTCAACATTAATAAAATGGATTTCAGATATAATGTCATCCGATAAGGTCTCCTGTATCTTCGAACCACTTTCCAAACACTTCCATTCATGAAACTTTGGTATCTCTATCTGAAAACTCGCATTATCGGGAAGCTGTCCTTTGCGAAAAAAGATCGCCAAAGATAAGTTCATATCCGAATTGTTTGGCAGTTCCAATACGCCTTTCGATGAATTAAACTCAATACGATTGTCATTAATATTTGATGCTAAGGCAATAATCTCTCCATTCGATAATAAAACCGCTCCGGAAATATGTTTTGCCCAGGAAAAGGAATGATCAGGAAAACTGTTGTAAAATTTCAAATTTGAAATTATTGTTGGCAGCTGATCGTGAGTTGCGAAATCTGATATTTTAAAATTGAGAACAGATATGGCATCATCTTGAGTTATTGCCAAAGAACTGAGTGGTTTCGCTAAAATTGGACTCGCTGAGGCAATTACAGAGGTTTTGTCAACACCTGATATATTATCACTCAATATTGTTGGGAAATGATCGCATTCCGCCTGAAGAGTAAAATTTTCCGCTTCACTATAAATTAGATCCTCCCATAGAAAATCTCCATCCTCACTTGTAAGCTTTAGATTTTCGGATGCAAGATCTCCATTCCCGGAAGCCAGGGAAAGTTCTATTTCAAACTCAGAGTTCGTATCACTGTTTCCCAAACTATCAACAAGCCGAAGAACGATTGAAAATTCTTCCTGATAATTTACTGATTCAGGAACTGTTTGAAACAACATTTCTTTGGCCTCTACTTCAAGGGTAAACTCTGTCCCTACCAAATTACCGGCAAAATTCGGACTAAGACCACTGCCACTATCAGAAATAATCCAGCCCGCATGCAAAGAATCTATTTTCATTTGAAATAATTCTTCATCAATAGTTTTCCCTTCTTTTAAAAAGCAGAAAACAGAATACTCAACACTTTTTTCACTTAATATCTCCTTATTTAGTTCAGACTCTAAAAAATGAATATCTACCTGTTTATCTTTTATAGTACATTCAACATCCAATACCTCCCCATCCACTTTTACAAAGAACTTTTCAATTGATTTCTTCCAATTCACTTGATTTTTCTCTGATCCAATCAATCTTATCTGCTTGAGAATGGTTGAGGCATTATCATTTCCAGAATCCTGCAACGAAAACCTAAAAACTTCAAATGCATCCGCTTCACTAATCAAAAGGGAGGAGATGATAGGCTCTGAAGAATCTAAATTATTCACATTTACATATGATTCATATGTATTCTCAACCAGTATATTTTCTGAAATTGTCTTGGGCAGCACATCATTGCTTACAGCCAATTTTATGAATTCAGGATGGGAATATTTTAATGATTCAAAACTCACCTCACCTTTAACAAATGAATTCTGGAATCCATTCAGCGATTCCAAATTGGCGGTTCCTGTTTCCAAGGATAATATAACCATCTGATTTGCATCAAAATCCCTATTATTAAAATCATCTACAGCATTTACTAAAATGGAAAAATCACTATTGCGAATAAGGGTGTCAGGACAGCCAGAGAAGATTATTCGTGTGGCCTCAACCTCAATACTATGAATTGCAGAGGGAAACTCTTCATTGACGGTATTAAAACCAGAACCCGACACAAAAGTTTCGAAGCCTTTCGCTGAATCTTTGCAATACAATTGAAATGTTTCCCCCTCTGTTAAAGGATGATCTGAGTTTAAATAACAGCGCAATTCAAATTCCATTTTTTCTGCATCGGGAATACTAATTTGATCTTCGGTAAAATAAATCACAACAGAATCCACTTCAATAAGAATACTTTGAGGAATAATCTCCTCATTATTTGTAAACAGACAAAGGCCACCCAGGCAATCTTTCCAATTCATACCATTATCTGGATTCGAATTGTAAAATATCATTCTTGAGATTTTAGTTGGAAGGCCATCCGCAGCTTCTGCTGTTTCGTCAATAGCAAATCGAAAGCAGGTCAATGCCTTTTCTTTTTCATTACAATTTGTTCTGAGAAGTATCGATTCAACAGGATTGTCAGAAGCTTTAATTTGAGTCAGGTTTTCGGTCTCGGGAACAACAGGACTTCCCCCAACCACCAGATTATCAAAATAAACCAAATCGCCCGAATTAGGATTATTCATCCGAATAACGATTTCCAAACTCGATCCGTTTAAACCAGCTTGTGTTGCATTTACACTACCCCAATTACCACTATTCTCACCATTCAATTCAAAAAGAATCTCCTCTGATCCGTCAATTATGTAGTATACCTTTGCATACTTATTTAAATTTGTTGAACTTCCTGTTTCTGCTAATAAAACGGAAATTGAAATATCGGTAAAACCGGAAATATCAAACGGCCTGCTCTTCCACACAGCTTCACCATCACAATCCTTGGCTTCAAATCGTCCGCCACCTGTTCCCGCAACCATTACGTAATCCTCATCATCAGAAAGAGTACAGTTGGAAACATCCAAAGACCAATCCGTAATTCCGGTTAGATCTGAGTTACTACCCCAATAACCTTTGCCTATGTCACTGGTAAAATCAATTTTCCAAATATCATCGGCATATAAACAATTACTATTCAGCAGAAACAGCAATAAAAACAATTTAATAGAAAGAGTTTTTTTCATGGAAAAATCCTTTTAAATTTGACTTAGCTTTTGAATAAAAAGCTAATTTAACTATAATCTAATTTATAATCAACAATTTAAACCACATTATGTTATGAGAATTGCAGTTGTTGGCGCCACTGGTTTGGTTGGTCAGAAAATACTGGAGGTTCTGGAAGAAAGAAATTTTCAGATTAGTGAATTGTATCCTGTAGCCAGTGAAAAATCTATAGGAAAAGAAGTTGTATTTAATGGAAAAAAATACAAAGTTATCAGTATGACAGATGCAATTGAATTAAAACCACAAATTGCAATCTTTTCAGCTGGTGGAGACACCTCTTTAAAATGGGCTCCTGAATTCGCAAAAGCAGGTACCACAGTTGTCGATAACTCATCGGCTTGGCGAATGGATAAAGACAAAAAATTGGTTGTTCCGGAAATAAATGCTGTCGATCTAACCACAGAAGACAAAATTATTGCGAATCCGAATTGCTCAACCATACAATTAGTTGTAGCCCTTGCTCCTTTGCATAAGCGATACAAAATGGAACGTTTGGTGATCTCAACCTATCAATCAATCACAGGAACAGGTGTTAAAGCAGTTTCACAATTGGAAAATGAGAGGAATGGGAAGGAAGGAGAGATGGCCTATCCATATGAAATTGATAAAAATTGTCTTCCTCATTGTGATGTATTTACAGAAAATGGCTACACCAAAGAAGAGATGAAATTGGCCAACGAAACCAAGAAGATATTGAAAGATGACAGCATAAGGGTAACTGCTACTGCTGTTCGAGTACCTGTAGTTGGGGGGCATTCAGAGTCTGTAAATATCGAATTTGCAAATGATTTTGATCTTGACGAAGTAAGAAAAATTCTTTCGGAAGCAGAAGGCGTAATTGTTCAGGATAATTTGGATACAAACGAATATCCAATGCCAAAATATGCTCATGGCAAAGATGAAGTATTTGTTGGAAGAATCCGAAGAGATTTTTCAAATCCGAATACTTTAAACCTTTGGATTGTTTCAGACAACCTTCGAAAAGGTGCTGCTACAAACGCAGTTCAAATTGCAGAGTACCTTACAAAAAATAATCTTGTATAATGCTATAAATAAGGCCAATGGAATAATTCCATTGGCCTTTATTCTATTTGCGAACAGCACTCCTTTAAATTACACAAGAACAATTCGCATGTTAACTATTCATAAATTGCGTCCTTATGAATTAATCCATCAAATTAGAATAATCCTGATATAAAAAGTTATTATAGGGGAAACGTGCCGAGTGTATTTCCTTTACGGCATTGTAAACCACCTCGCGAAACTCCTCAACATTTTGCTTATGTATTGCAGAAATAAACAAACAAGGGGTATCTCCCTTCGCAATCCACATTTGTTTTAATTCCTCTAAACTATAGTTCTCTCTTGTTTTTGGCAAAAGATCATCCTCATCTTTTTTCACGTAACTAAAAGCATCAATCTTATTGAAAACTAAGAATGTTGGCTTTTCACGCTTATCAATTTCAAGCATTGTTTCATTTACAACCTTTATTTGATCTTCAAAATTAGGGTGAGAAATATCAACCACATGCAAAATTATATCAGCCTCGCGCACCTCATCCAATGTTGATTTAAATGATTCGACTAAATTATGAGGCAATTTTCGAATGAATCCAACAGTATCGGCTAATAGAAATGGTACATTTTGAATAACCACTTTGCGAACAGTAGTATCTAATGTTGCAAAAAGCTTATTCTCAGCAAACACTTCAGATTTACTAATCATGTTCATTAAAGTTGATTTACCAACATTGGTATATCCAACCAGAGCAACACGAACCATTTTTCCACGGTTTTTACGCTGGGTTGCTTTTTGCTTATCAATCTTAAGCAAATCCTCTTTAAGCTTGGATATTTTATCAAGAATTATTCTTCTGTCGGTCTCGATCTGACTTTCTCCCGGACCACGCATACCAATACCACCACGCTGACGTTCAAGGTGAGTCCACATTCTTGTTAATCTAGGAAGAAGATATTGATATTGAGCCAACTCAACCTGGGTTTTTGCATTAGCCGTTTGAGCACGACTGGCAAATATGTCCAAAATTAAATTTGTTCGATCCAAAATCTTGACCTGCAATGCCCGCTCAATATTTCTAAGCTGCGATGGTGACAGTTCATCATCGAAAATCACCAATTTAATATCATCATTCCTTTCCAGGTAATCAAGAATCTCCTCGAGCTTTCCAGTCCCAACAAACGTTTTTGGATGAGGATAGTCCATCTTCTGAGTGAAACGCTTAACCGTTTCTGCTCCAGCAGTTAAAGCAAGAAAGTCCAGTTCGTCAAGATACTCCTGAACTAAGCTTTCAGTCATGTTTTTTGATTTATCGATAACACCAATCAAAATTGCTTTTTCTACTTCTCTATCTAATATTAGGTTCTCTCCCATTTAATCAATTTGCAAAAAAACAAAGGCTTAGTTGCCTTTATCAATAATATTTCCTTTTAGAGATAGATGTAAGAAGACTACCTTAAAACAAATACCAATAACAAAGTACGTAAATTATCGGGCAAAAATAAACAATATTCAAGAAAGCAACAGTGCTTAAGTCATAAAAAAAAGGCTCTGAAAAATCAGAGCCTTTACTATCTAAAAAAAATATAGATTTATTTTATTGTAATTGGAAGTTAATAGGTACAGTATAAGATACTTTCACAGCTTTACCCCGTTGCTTACCAGGCTTCCATTTAGGCATTTCACCAATTACGCGCACAGCTTCCTTATCCAAAGATGGATCTACTCCACGTACTACACGAATTTGCTCGACCGCTCCAACTTTGTTCACAACGAAAGTTACAAAAACACGACCAGTAATACCATTTTCCTGTGCTATCACAGGATATTTAACCGATTTTGCAATCCATTTTTGTAATTCTAAAGCTCCTCCTGGAAATTCAGGCATATCTTCTACAATTACAAAAACTTGTGCTTCATCTTCTTCTTCCTCTTCCGCTACAACCTGAATTTCAACTTCAGCATCCATGTCAGCGTCCGAATCTTCAATCTCTAGTTCATCCTCAATCTCTTCTTCGTTGTCTACGATGTTCAAAACATCAGCAACTTTAGGAGCTGGTGGTGGTGGTGGTGGTGGCTTAATTGGTTCTTGTCTAGTAACAGGAATCATTTCTTCCTCTGCCTCCATTTCTTGTTGATCTTGCAGGCCAGTAGCTTCGCTAGAATCTACACTCCATTCAAATGCAAGAAGCACAAAGGCAAGAGTAAGAGCCAGACCAATCTCAAGAAAAAGACCTCTCTTATTTTCAAGATCTGCTTTTGGTGACTTCTTAACTTCCATAATCTTCTTTTAATTTTCTTTTAATTTCAGCGCTTAAAACTAAGTAATTCAATTTTATAATCAAAATCCTTTTCGATTAGAAAATTAATTCGAGGCATAAAGATATAAAAATTAAAAGCAAACTTATTTTCCTAAGCAATAAATTTGATTCTCAGCTCGTAAACGATTGAAAATTCACATTTAAGATAGGAAGTTTGCAGTAATTTAAAATAGGATAAAACCTCTGTGTATAAATGAACTATAAATTTAGTCGATTTTTTCTTTATAGACAATCTAAATTATAAATTACACAAATGAAGAGTGGAGAATCTATTGAGTTCGTACTCATCCTACCTAATACACACACTATACATTGCTACCAATCAATTGTCTATTGACAAACAATTTTCGAACTAAAATAGATTCTTCACTCTTTAATTATCTTTACGTAAAAATTAAAAAAAAGTTTTAATTTCAAAAAAATCATCCAACTTATATTTTGAGATGTGTAATTTTCATCTATATTTGCACTCCGATTGAGGGTATCAAGTTTTTTCCTTACTCCTCATATATATGATGGGGGATTAGCTCAGTTGGCTAGAGCGTTTGACTGGCAGTCAAAAGGTCACCGGTTCGATTCCGGTATTCTCCACTTTGAAAATTAGGCGTTTAGGGGCTTCCACCCTTGGCGCTTTTTTTTTGGTTCGCAAACAGATTCCCAAACATCCCAGTTCTAATTTATAGATGATCTATTAATAAATAGTACTCAAGAAGTCTCGAATACATCTGAAAATAGCTCATTCCATCTAAAAAAGTTTTAAGTATACCTTAAACTTTGCATTGATATTGGATTAAATTATCCTTACAGTTTCTCCCCATATCTCAGGATTCTATTTTTCCGTGTAAACCATTAAACAAACAGCACTAATCACTATCATACAGATACTTACAATTCGAGTAACAAATTCACAAAAGTAACCATCCATCAACTATTTTTTTTCAAATAAGGTTTGGTTTACAACACCTTATTATTCTATCAGATAACGCTTCATTTCATATTCCTCTATAAACACAAATTGTTACGATGAGCCATCTTCCTTAATATTAAGTAATCCCATAAAGTGTCTGTAACCGCAATCTCAAGTGCGGTCTCCAAAATGTTAGTACGGAATTAAATTGATTGTCCTCACAAATAGTCTTATCAGTGCAGATCTTCAGGGGTTAACAATAGTACCATAAACTGTTTAACCTTAATTAACATCTTTTAGCACTTTCAATTCAAATAGTTTTCATAAGTTTGTACCATCCTTTCCGAGAGGATTAGGTTTTCATAGATTAAAATGGGTTAGATTAAAGTCCGGGGTGGTTCCCGGACTTTTCATTTTATATGAATTGCTAAAAAACAAAAAAACGGCTATTCCAACAACCGGCTCTTACTTAGCTATAATCTGATACCTACGAAAGGTTTTGCAGGCAAAGCTCGGTATATGGCTTTGGCATCCGATTCTGAAATCACTAGGCGAATTACGGGATAATATTCAGGCACTTTAAACCTAATGGTCTCCTTTAAATTTTTAAAACTATTCATATTCTCCTTAAACCAAAACTTTTGTCCGATCCACCAATCCGATTGGGAATATTGATCGCTACCCTCAATTTTCAGAATAATTTCCTTATCCAGCTTCAGCATCCAATGTACGACTTCAGTTTTTAGCGGTTCCATTTTTACACTTGAGGCTTGAGCTTCGGTTGTATCTTTGGGTGCTTTTTTCACGACAATTGGAGCCTTGTTAATTGTAGACAAATAGCTCTTTACCTGTGATTGCGTACCAAACAAATGCTGATAGGTTGCCGGCTTTAACTGATAAAGGAATTGATCAACTTCAAAATCAGTAATTTTTGTTGATTTTATAACAACTCCTTTCAGTTCCAACTGAAGAATACTGTCTTTCAGATTTATGGACAGATTAATTGAATCGGCTTTCGACATTTGGAAACGAGTTTCCAGAAATACTTTTTTCTTAAACAAATCTACAAGCACCGAATCCATGTGCCTTTCGTTTATCGGCAACAATGCTGCATCAACTTGCTGGTCAAACATTTTCATTTTTTGCCTCACAGCAAAAACTGAAAAAACACCGTATTGCACAACAATTCCAATAATAACAACCAGAATACTGTAAATGATATAATTCCTGAATAAATGAAAACTTCTGGAATTGTAATTTTTTTGCTTACTCATATTAGTAGATAAAAACCTTTGCCCCAATTGGCAAAGACTGATAAACAGTTTTTAAATCATCATCGTTCATTCGAATACATCCATGAGTAACAGGTTGCCCTAAAAACCGTTTATAAAGTGTACCATGAATCAAATATCCTTTACCCAGACTAAGGGCATAGTCGCCCAAAACACCATACTCAAAACGAGATGATGAATTGGCGCCCGGAATTGGCAACCCCTCCTCAACAAATGCCCAATCGGGTTTTCTCCAAACGGGTGAAGTAATTTTTCCTTGAATGGAGAATACTCCTTTGGGAGTTTGAAAGACCCAGTTCTTATTATCATCTGCCTCAAGTTTTATATAGCTACCTGTAGAGCATAAACCTTCCCGAACAAGAGCTTTATTCCGATAAAGAGAAAAAGTATTATCGGAAGTATTTACAATCAAATAAGTACCTCCAGGAGTTAATCGATCCATCTTTTTTTGTATCCGAGCAATTCCTGCCTGTAATTCCTTCTCGAATTTGCTGTTATTCTCACTTTCCTGAATTGCACTTAGAGTCTTCTCAAAAATGAAAGGCCTGTTTTCCAAATAGGGTATTCCAACTAAAAAAAACAGAATAATAAACCAAAGGAAAATCGGCATTAGCAACCAAAAAATAAACTTAATCAGCTTACCTTTTTTACCAATACATGTATTCAACTCTCCTTTAAAATTGCTTTCATCATTTATCATGATTCTTCATTATTTTTTTTCGTAAATCTCGCTTAAAGGCTTTAACGACCCAACAATAATTACTGATGTTCCAGTATCTGCAAGACGAAACAGAACATCCATATCTTCATTATGCAAGGCAATACAACCGTCGGTCCAATCAATTCCTTTTCCCCCAAGACCATGAATTTCAATTAAATTCCCGATGTGAGTTCGAAAAGACAGAGCACCCTTTTTCTTTTCAGCATCAAATCGTTGTTTATCTTCCTCATTTGGATAGTTAATTAAAAGTGCCCTATAAAATTTTGTATGTGATCCTTCTTTCTTTTGAGTAAGCCTGTAAATTCCTTCCGGAGTAGCTTTATCTCCTTTGTGGCGTTTATCTCCCATCCAATTCACACCTAGCTCTGCCTTAAAACTTATAAGGAGTTTTCCATTCTGATAAACAAACAACTGATGAGCCATCTTATCCACCAAAATAGTTTTACATCCACTCTTCGATAAGCGTATTGCCTCATCTCCCATTTTTTCCCAATGCAGATAATGTGAGAACCATGCTTTCAGAATCTGTTCTGCCTTATCATTGGAAGAATTTAGCAAACCGGCAGCTTCTTTATAACTTACAAATGCTTCATTGTACCGTTCACTATCGTAAGCAATTTTTGCTTCGCTAAGTTTCATCACACCTAAATTGTGTGCTTTACTTACAGTCTTAGATAAAGGTATCTGCTTATAAATACGATTGTAAAGCAATATCTTTTCCTCCAGGTCCTCAATGCCACGTTTGGCAATAACATTCGTATTTTTAATCTGTTGCAGAGAATTCTGTTCTGCCTGGATCGCTTTTTCTATCGTTAAATTAACGAAGCTCAATACCAACTTATAGTCTCTTCTTAGGAAAAATCGCTCATTCTGAGCAGACCAAGAGTTCATGGCTGAATCGTAAAACTGTTTTGCCTCTTTATACAAAGGTTTTGCGTACTCCTCGGCGCCCGCTTTTTGAGCTGAATTAAGTGCCTCTCTGGCAAGTTTCAATTCATTTTGAGGAGACTCTTGCTTCAAAAAAATAAATGCTGTGCCTAAAACAAATAATAAGCCAATTATCGCAGCAACAAACCGAACAAAAAGCCTGCTCTTTCCTTCCCCCATACTCTAAGCATTTATAAAAAATCCCCGAAGAAGACTCTTCAGGGAAATAATATTTGATTACAAATTATACCTAATACTATTTTCTTTTATTCTTGGCGTATTTAGCAATCACATCGTTTAATTCAGTATTAATTGCCAATGCTTTTTCTTTTGCAGCTTTAACTTTATCCAAGGCTGCAATAAGTTGATCTTGTGCAACAAGACCAGCAACGTCGATTAAAGAAGCTTCAATTAAGCTGATATCACCTTTGATTGCTTCCAATGCAGCTACACCTTCTTTTCCTTTTGGTGCCTGAGTTGTTAATTCTTTGTTTTGCATTACAATTGAATCAACTTCTGTCTGAAGGCTTTCAATCTCTAATTTCACTTCTTCTTTTCGAGCTTCAGCTTTAGCTTTAACATCAACAGCCATTGTATTTACAACAACTAACTGAGCTTTAATCTGATCGAAATTTTTAAAAAAATTTGCGTTTTGAACTTCAACATTCTCGTTCACCGATCTCATTGAATCCTGAAGTGCCGCAAAATCTTCTGAAACGTAAACATTAGCTCCTACGGATTTAGCAACTTCGATTGCAGCATTTGCGCCATCTATTTCTTCTTGTGGTACTTTTCCACAGCTACTAAATAATACAGTAATACCTACTGCCAATACGAACAACAACTTTTTTTTCATCTTTAAATTAGTAAAGTTTATTTTTCTTGTTTTTATTTCAATTTCAATGACTATTTTCGTTTGAGTAATTTAAATCACGATTGAAATTTCCATTTAGACGAAAGATTTTAATGAAGTAACGCTAAAGAATAAAAAAATATTGAAAAAAATACAAGCCAACCAAAACAAACTCTCAACACTCTGATATGCAGAGAGAAAACCACAGCAAGACCAGCGACGAAGAACTTATTCGTATGATCATTCATGAGAATAAAACAAGCCTTTTTGAACTCCTGTATCTTCGGTACTTCAATAAAGTAATGGACAAATGCTACAGTTTCATTAAAGACAAACAACAGGCTGAAGATTTCGCCAACGATATTTTGTCCAAAGCCTACGAAAAACTGGCTGGCTTTAAAGGAAATTCGTCCTTTTCATCATGGCTGTACTCCATTACCTATAATTACTCTATCGATTATCTGAGATTACAAAAAAAACTGCATTACCCAAACTGGAACAAACGAAATGAAATACCTGATATTATCGACGAATCTGAAGCAGACCTGGAAGATTTCAACTACGAAAATCTGTTGGCAATTTTGGAAATGATTCATCCTGAAGAAAAGGCCTTGCTGTTAATGAAATATCAGGACAACCTTTCCGGAAAACTAATCGGCCAAACTCTGAGAATAACCGAAGATGCGGTGAAAATGAGACTTAAACGAGCAAGAACAAGAGTTATCTATCTTTATAAAAAAACATATCCTAAAGAATAGAAAATTCCGTTACTATTTTGGCAGTTCCCGTCAAAATGAGACAATTAAATTAACAGTTAAAAATAATGGATTTTAAAAACTTATTCCGCAAAATATTTAACGATTCGCAGGAATCATTAACCCCGCAGGCTATAATAAACACCTTCAACAATCAATTCGATTCACCATTAAATACCGAATGGCATAAAACAGATCAATTTTACGAGGCTATTTTTTACAAAAACGAATTGGAACATATTGCCGTTTATCGTGCAAACGGAACGTATGTATGTCTAAAAATCAATCTTCAGTTGGAATCGATCCCTGATACTATTTATCAGGCAATTAAATCACACGGCGAGGTTATGAATGCAATTAAAATTAATTATACGGACCTGCAAAATTTTGAACTTATTGTTCGTGATCAAAACCTTATCCGCTACTCTTTACTACTGAATGCTCATGGAGAAATTCTGGATAAAAAAATTGTTTAGCCCTAAAATTTAACTTAGTATTTATCGCACTCAGCAAGAATAGTTTCCAATACAATTGTTTGTTTTCTTGTTACTCGATAAGCTTTCTACTATTTGCATTGATAAAAAGAATATTCCCAAGTTTGTCGTATCCCTTAAAAAGTTCGGCCTTCTCGTGCTTAAGCGATTCACCTCTAAATCCAATTATTGTTATGCCTGCGTCGGCAGAGCGCTGATTAATAACTTCTTTCGATGATACATTTTCCTGTTCATGGATGATTTCAATATTAGAGGTAGTAATCGGTAGTCGGCCCGAAACAACCAAATCATCCAATTGCTTTCTGGTTTCATCGGCCTGCTCCTTTTTACAGATGTTGAATATCTTAATATCCGCCTTTTTCCAATCAGAATGACCTGCAATAATGAAACTAAGCAGAATCATTAAATTCGCATTATAAGTATCCGAAGATTTAATCCAGACATGGATATTGCTCTTGAAATCTAATGTTCGCGGAGAACTTCCCAAAATACAGAAATCAAAATTACCCGCACGTGCCAACGAATAATTATCAATGATCAAATTCAAACGATCAGGGTTTCCCTTATCATACTCGAATATCACCATATTATTTTCCATTCCTGCAACACCAGGCAACTGAATTGCTTGTGCAATAGCCGAAGTATAGGATGGAGAGATGATGGTATCAACGTAAACGTGATTCTCTATTTTATCAAAACTTTTAATTAATCGATCTAATTCTTCTTTTGATTGCTGATAAGTAGCTTTTGAATAATATCCCTCAATTCTATGTAAATACGTTCCAAACCCATATTTGTAGGATATCCAGTTCAAAAGTTTAAAAGCGGTATCTCTCTCAAAAGATTCTTTTGAGATACAAATAGCACTTGGTCTCCATTCCCGGGCTTTTCCTTTTCCTGTTTTCTGCAAAAATACCTGCATGTTTCTGTTTAGCTGATAAAGAGCATTTAGAAAGATTGACTCAATTCCATTCCTATTTCTATGATATCGGTTAATGAACAAATAAATTAGTGACATTACCGCTACGGCGGCAAAAGCATATAAAAAGCTAATCTTGAACATCACCCAAACCGATGTTACAAATCCTATCAGAGAGAATACCCACTTTGATTTAAAAGAAGGACGATAACTTGGCGATGATCCAAAATGATTTAGAAAAGATATCAGGCACAAAGATCCATAGGTTACCATAAAAAACATAGAAATAATTTGTGCAACAACATTCACATCTCCTAAAACAACAAATACCATTGCAATTATGCATGTAATTAATGACGCATTTATAGGTTCATTATCTGATTCCCTGCCTTTTGCCAACCATCGGTTTAACATTTTTGAGGGAAAAGAACGATCGGCCGATAGTGCTTGAAGAGTTCGTGGAGCCACCATTACTGAACCCAGCGCTGATGAAATGGTTGAAGCCGCAAGTCCTAAAGGAATAACCAGGCTTCCTCCAATGGCAATTTTTGCCATTATCAGCTGATTTTCCATCAAATCGGCACTACTGACTGAAAATGCCAGCTTGTAAACTACAAAGAAGTAAACAATCATTCCCAATAAAGTTGCAGTGCTGGTACCTAAAGGAATTGATTTAGATGGATTTTTAAGATCTCCCGACAGACCAACACCAGCAGTCATTCCGGTAAAGGCAGGAAATATAATTGCAAATACAATAAAAAACTGATCCGCATTTCTAAATTCTGCATTCGTTAAACCAAAATCTGAAACAGATGCATGATCGGTTGAACCGAAGAAAAACAGTACGAGTGAAACCATTAAAACAGCAACTACAAAATACAAAGCCTTTACCCCCAGATTGGCTCCTTTTTTCAGAATCAATATCGATAAAAAAAGCATTGCAGGCACACTAACTATCTGACGCGGAAACTCATACCCATAGGTACTGAAAGCCAAATTAAATAATGGTTCGAAGGCCTCAGTAAAAGCAATTACGTAAAATGCAACACTTATTGCCTGTGAGAAAAACAAGGCGATACCGATAGTCGCGCCAATGTTTAAACCAAACGAACGTGAAATAATAAAATACTCCCCACCACCTTCAACACGTTTATTTGTTGCCAACTCAGAAATAGCCATAGCCGTTGGTATTGTAACCAAATGCCCTAAAAGAATAATTAAAATCACTCCCCAAAAACCCAAACTTCCGACCGCAAAACCAAAGCGGAGAAATAAAATTGCGCCTAAAATGGTAGAAATTGCGGTAAAAAAGACAGGTGCTGTCCCAAATTTTTTAGTAGAAATAGTTGTGGGCATAGATTCGGTTGTAAAAGTTTGTGTACTAAAAATAGCAAAAAACTACCATTATAAATGTGTATGGTAAGCTGATAAAAGAAATAAAGTTAAGATCTTAGCAGGTATCGCCCCTATCCCATTGAAATAAACTCTGATTCTATGTATCTTTTGATATTTATAATGATGCACTATAAACATTAACAGGCATACGATTCATTTTCATGAAAGAAAAAATTGTTTTAATCACTGGAGCTTCTTCAGGAATAGGTGAAGCTTCCGCCTTGCTTTTTCTTAAAAAAGGATACACCGTATATGCAACAGCTCCTTCAACCATTGCTATGATAGATTTAGAGGAAAAAGGTGCACGAATTTTACAACTGGACATCACTAATTCTGAAAATTGCAGGCAAGTTGTAAATCGCATATATAAAGAATCCAAACACATTGACATTTTAGTGAATAATTCAGGATTTGGTCTTTATGGTGCAATTGAAGATATTTCGCTGGAGGATGCCCGCCAACAATTCGAGGTAAATCTTTTTGGTTTGATACAGTTGACTCAGATGGTTCTGCCCCAAATGAGAGCAAATTGTGAAGGAAAAATTATTAACATTAGCTCCATTCTTGGGAGAATGACACTACCAATGGGAGGATGGTATCATGCTTCAAAATATGCATTGGAAGGAATTTCTGATTGCCTGCGCCAAGAAGTAAAATCATTTGGAATAAAAGTAATCCTAATTAATCCCGGTGTTATTGAATCAGATTGGGCAAATATCGCCTTATCTAAGGCAAAAGAAAATTCAAAAAATTCAGTTTATGGCACAATAACTATCCAACTTGAAAATCTTCTTATAAAATCGAGTAAAATTCAAGTAAAAGCAGAAAAAGCTGCAGAGGTAATTGTGAAAGCGAGCCTTTCAAACAATCCAAAAATAAGATATATTGTACCAACACATGCAAAACTAATTTGGTTCCTCAGAAAAGTAATCAGTGAAAAAAGTTTTGATTATTTTAAGGAAAAACTATTTAAATTTCATTCTTAAGATGGGATATAAATGATCCTAATTTAAAATTTCTTCATCTCAATTTTAGAATATTTTAACAAATTCTTCATTAAAATTTGATCAAACAAACTCTTTAATTCCGTAAGTTTAACATCCTTAAGTGTTAAAAATGAACAGAAACCAACCTGACAATCAAAAAAAATTACTCAACGGGATTCGTCCAAGTAGAATTGTGTACCCGATTCTGATTGGCGTTGCTGCTGTTGTATACATGTTGATAAATGAGGTTGATGGCAAAACTCTTTCCCTAATTGAATTTTCGTGGTATTCGTTTTTTTGGCTTTGTGTTGCATTAATCATGATGATTGTTCGCGATTTAGGTTACATGGCTCGTTTGCGGATACTTACTGACAATACATTTTCGTGGGTCAAGGCATTTCGTATTATTATGCTGTGGGAATTTACATCGGCAATAACTCCTTCGGCAATAGGGGGTACATCTGTTGCAATTTTGTATCTTAATAAGGAAGGCTTAAAAGTTGGGAAAAGTTCGGCAGTAGTAATGTCCACTTCTTTTCTCGACGAGCTATATTTTATTCTCATGTTCCCAATCCTGATTTTATTTTTGAATATCAACCAGTTATTCATGATGGATATTCAGGAACATTCTATTTGGCGGGATTCTCTTTTGTATTTTGCTTTAGTTGGCTACCTGGTAAAAACGGGTTATTTTATTGTTTTAACTTATGGTTTATTTTGGAATCCAAGAGGATTAAAGTGGTTGTTACTTTGGATATTCAAACTTCCTGTTCTTAGAAAATGGAAACAAGGAGCAAATAAGGCAGGCACCGACATAATTGAAAGTTCAAAAGAACTGCGTAGAAAACCGTTCTGGTTTTGGTTTAAGGCATTCATAGCAACCTTTTGTTCCTGGACCGCCAGATATTGGGTCGTAAATGTAATTCTTCTTGCATTCATGTTTCAAGGATACAGCATTACAGAACATATCATGATATTTGCAAGGCAATTAGTCATGTGGATCATGATGCTTGTCAGTCCAACTCCGGGCGGAAGTGGATTTTCGGAATGGGTATTCACAAAATATTTAGGTGAATTTCTTCCATCGGCAGGAGTTGCTGCAACCATGGCATTAATTTGGCGGCTAATTTCATACTACCCCTACCTCCTAATTGGAGTCTTTATTCTTCCTAAATGGATCAAAAAGCATTTTAAAAAATAGATGCAGCTCGTGTTTCAACATGTTTTTGCATTCGAAATAACTTCGGAGAATATCAAATCAAATAGATAACAATAAACCGCAAATTATCGTATACCCCGTATTAATTAACTCGGAAAACAAGAATAACCTAACATTTCAAAGGGATTCAGACAGCATTCACCTATTGATTGAACATAGATAGCATCGTGATTATCAATAGATAAAACATCATTCTGAACAAGTTTTTATAATTATTCACCTATGAAAAGAAGCAATTCATCAAATCTTTAGGACGCTTAACAATAATTAAACTTATCATTTAAAACAAACAACGTAACTTAGCAACAGTAAACTAAATTTGCAATTCAATAAAAATAAAAAATAGTTATGAGAAAATATCTACTAGTAATGATTGGGCTTTTCATAATTGTTTCTTCTTGCTCGGACAATAATGATGACAATCAGCAAACCGATCAAAAGAAAACAATTCAAGAAGGCATTTCCATCAACAACAATCCTGCAGATCTCTCCAGCAGGGTTAAAACAATGAATAATTTAGTTCTTATCAACAATCTTCCTGCTGGAACTACAAAAGAAGGAACTACAGGAATTGAAATTGATTTGACTAAAAACTATGCCTTCAAATTAAAAGCTGAAGTTAAAGCTCCTAAAGTAAATGGAGATACAGTTCAAGCTACTCACGTCAAAATTATCGACAACATGGCATTTGTTTCCTATAATACAAAAGGAAGTAAATATAGTGGTGGTGTTGAATTATTTGACATTTCGGATCAGGACAATCCCGTATTACAAGCTCAGGCATTATTTCCAGATGTTGATGTTAGTGCAGTGGATTATTATGATGGTGTAATTTATCTGGTAGGTGCAGTGGATCCGGAAAGTGCTGGTTATGTTCTTGCATCTCCTGCTGTTTTAATTAGTTTGGAGTTAAGTAATTCCAAAAAAATTATGGCTGTTTCAGGACTGGTTGATCTTCCTTCTTATGTTGCTACAGATGTTGAAATTGATGAAAATTACATTTATGCAACTAGTGGATCTGATGGAAAATTAAGCATTCTTAAGCGCAGCGACTACTCTTTAGTAACTGGAATTGATATTAATGATGCCAGATCTTTAAGTAGTAATGCTGAAAACATTTATGTCCTTAATGCAACCAATGAAAAAATACAGTCTTTCAAAAAAGCTGATTTTACAGAGTTAGAAGCAATTGAAGTTCAAGGACCGATTACAGATGAGTCGAAAACTGAAATTGATGTTACCGACAACTATATCCTTGCAGCATTGAACGTATCAGGATTAGATATTCGTAATTTGGACGGAACTTTAAAAGAGCGCTTTAATCGCCCTGAAACTCCTGAAGGTGGTCTTGATGAGGACTACGTGACCAACTCGGTATGTTTAAATGAAGAACTATTGCTAATTGGTAATGGTGGTGCTGGTGTATACGTTGGCGCTATGATTCCTGAAAATGATAATAATGTTACTCTGTTAGGAAGTATGGATTTTGGTTCATCTGTGAATTTTGTTGAATCGAGAGGAAACTACATTTTTGTTGCTGCCGGAACCGGTGGACTTAAAATTATTACCATTGAAATGGACGAAGGTGTACCGGATGATATCATTCCAACAAAACCTTGCGAGACACTTGTTGAAAATATTAAAGCAATGTTTCTTGAAAATAAGGATAACCGCGCCGCGAATTCTGAATTATTCTCAGATGAGAACAACTTGATTCTAAAATTAACTAAAGAATCTCCTGTTTATCTAACTTTCGTTGATGAAGGCGCCGGATGGAAAAATTCATTGGCATACTACACCTACAATAGTGAAAATCCTCCTGCAAGTGCTGACGAAATAGAACTTCACATGCTTTTCCCTAACGCTTCGAAAGAAGGATCAGGAGGAGGATTAAAAGCTGGAGATCGTGTTCAGTTAGGTGATGCTCCTTTTGCACAAAACACAGTAATTGGATTTTGCTTAATTGCTCAAGGTTGGAAAAATGGTACTACCGTTGATGGTGTTTATCGTCATTACACCAATATTGAATGGAACAAAGACAAAACACAACAACATGTATTGTTCAAAGAGCAAAACTGTAAAGATATCGTATTGTGTTTCGAAGATATTCAACTACCTGGTGGAGACAAAGATTTTAACGACATTATTTTCACGGTTAATGATAACGAGGAAGATGCCAATATCGCGACTGCATTCGACATGACAAATATTGTAGAAAAATAAAATCGAACTTAATTATCTGGAGTGCCATTTCTTAGGAGGTGGCACTTTTTTTATCCAATAAAGTGGATGAGAATACTTGAGATCACAAGAATATAAAACAAAAGCTCTCCAATCCAAGAGTGTTTTTGCAATACAAAATAGTGGCTTGCAATGTAGGTTACCGGAATAATACTGATAAAGTACTGTTCAACACCAGCACCTTTAAAAAACACAAAGCTAAGAGCCGAAACTAGAAAGAAACTCAACAAAATAATAAAATATTTACGCGAACTAATTTTTTTTTCTTCATAAACATTCAACATGTACAAAGAAGAGAGAATAACCAAAAAACCGAGTATTCCCCAGTATGAATATTGGAAAATTGATACAAACCCTAAATTATTTTTAAATGAGAAGAGATTACTAATTGTTTTTAAGAATTCTGCTAAATTATCGTTCCAAATGTACCAAGCAGCAACAAAAAAAATGGGAGCAATAAAGCCTGTTAATCCCGCCAGAATTTCCTTACCTCGCAAATATCCTAAAACCGCAAGAGCCATCCAAAACCAAAAGATATATACTCCTGCAAACAAATAGAACAGACTTGCCAAGCCTACTAAAAACCCGGCATCGAAAGAGTTGAAAAGAGTTGCAGTTCCCTGATAAATTTTAAATACCCGATCTACAGAAAGAAATAATAAAAATGCGGCAAATAATGAAGGATGCATGCCACCTAATGAGACAGTTCCCGTGGCAATAAGAGCAAATACGAATGCAGGCAAATCTGTTCGTTGCCGAATAAAAATATACTGTTCATTTAAACGCACCATTCCGTAAGCGATCAATATTAGAAGCAGACAGGCAATCAGACTTAGAACGAAATTATTACCTCCTGTAAAGAATAACAACAATTCATACAATGGCATTTGGTTCTGTCCTGCCGTTAAGGATTCCGAATGCAGTAACGTACCCATCCAAAGCAACACGATAATAACCGGCATTAGTATCAGTAAAATAGAATGGCGTCCTTTAATTGTCTTTAAGAGCATGAATTTAAGCTTTTAGCGAACAAGCAGTACAAAATAAACTACCACTCAATTTTCAGATAAAAAAAGAGCAGTAGTTTTTATAAATCAATTATTTTAAATCGAAACCGATATCTTTTCTGTAATATTTCCCTTCAAAATTGATCAATTCAGCATTTTTGAAGGACATATCCAAGGCCGACTGCATAGTATCACCATATGAGCTTACCGAAATAACACGACCTCCGTTAGTCACAACATCATTACCCGAAAAAGTTGTTCCCGCATGAAATACGATACTTCCTTCCACCTCATCCAATCTGGTAATGGATTTGCCTTTTTCATATGCCTCAGGATAACCTCCTGCAACCAACATCACAGTAGTTACTGTTCTGTCATCCATTTCGAAATGTACTTTATCCAATTCCTGTTTCGAAACAGCTTCCATCAATTCCAGTAAATCTGATTTGATTCTTGGAATGATTACCTCTGTTTCCGGATCACCCATTCGAACATTGTATTCGATTACATAAGGATCTCCGCCAATGTTCATCAATCCAATGAAAATAAAACCTTTGTAAGGGATATTATCTTTCTGAAGACCTTCAATTGTTGGAACAATTACACGATCTTCTACTTTTTGCATGAAATCTGCAGTTGCAAAAGGAACCGGAGAAATTGCGCCCATACCTCCTGTATTTAAACCGGTATCTCCTACTCCAATTCGCTTATAATCCTTTGCCTCGGCAAGCGTTTTATAATTTTTGCCATCGGTTAACACAAACACCGACAACTCGATGCCTGACAAAAACTCTTCAATCACAACAGTACTGCTTGCGTCGCCAAACATTCCATCGATCATCTCTTTTAGAGATTGTTTTGCCTCCTCTAAATCAGAAATGATTAAAACACCTTTTCCAGCAGCAAGACCATCTGCTTTTAATACATACGGAGCTTTTAAGCTTTCCAGAAAAACTAAACCTTCCTCTAAATTTTCAGAAGTGATACTTTTATATTTTGCGGTAGGAATATTATGTCGGAACATAAATTCTTTTGAAAAATCTTTGCTTCCTTCTAATTGAGCACCTAATTTTTCCGGGCCAATTACTGGAATACTCTTGATGGCTTCATCGGCAAGAAAGAAATCATGAATTCCATTTACCAATGGATCTTCCGGACCAACAACGACCATGTTAATTCCTTTTTCAAGAACAAAATCTTTTATTTTTGTAAAATCGTTAGGATTAATATCTATGTTTTCTGCAATTGCTGCAGTTCCGGCATTTCCCGGAGCAACATACAATTTTTCCAATTTTTCGCTTTGAACAAATTTCCATGCAAATGCATGCTCACGGCCTCCGGAACCCAAAAGAAGTACTTTCATCTAATAGTATTAATTAGCAACCACTCCCAATTTGCTATCTGCAAACGGGAATTATCAAATGGTTTTGGTTATAAAATGGTATTAATAGTTTGATCGAGAGCAAATTTACGTATTCAATTGCAGTTTACCTGATGGAAAAGAAATGTTTTTTTGATTTCTTACTGGCAAACATCAAACTCGTAGCCCCGAAGCTTCAATTCATCAATCAACCGAGGCACTGCAAAACGCATATTCGCCTCCGTTTTCAAATGATTGTGGAATAATATAATGGATCCGGGACGAACCTTTTTAAGAACATCATTCAAGCACTCTTCCGGGCTTATATCCTTCCGGTAATCACCGCTCAAAACATCCCACATAATAATTTTATATTCTGGGAGTAAGTGTTTTGCCTGAGACTTTTTTATCTGACCATAAGGTGGCCGAAATAATTTGGAATCTATTAAATCCGAAGCCATAATCACATTCTCGATATACAGTTGTGTATCAGCAGACCAGCCTCTTAAGTGATTGTACGTATGGTTTCCTACTGAATGACCTGCATGAATAATTTCTTGAAACAATTCTGGATATTTATGAACATTCTCGCCTACGCAGAAAAAGGTAGCTTTCACATTCTTCTCCTTCAACATATTCAATGTCCACAAAGTAGATTCCGGAATGGGTCCATCATCGAATGTCAGATAAACCTTTTTTACTCCGGAATTGTATCGCCATGTAAAGTCCGGAAATAAGATCCTGAATATCCCCGGCGCCCTCATCCATCTCAACTTCATCATCCCTTTTTATAGCTTTCTAATAATCTTTTAAATTCCAATTCAATTTTCCGATTCAATCCCTTCTGATCGTACTGATTTGTAATGCGATACAACTCCTGCAACAAAGCCAAATTCCTGCTCTTTAACCGAGGGAATTCGGAAGTAGAAACCGGAGTTAGGGTCATATAATAATCCAATTCCTGTACCAATCGGTTTAATATGGTTTGAATCATCTGATTGCCTTTTTCATCCTCCGCTGCACGATAGTAGGACTGGGCCATAAGAATGGCTAAATAATCGAAGGGTACTTTCTCATTAGGCACCAATTCGATGCATTTGTCAAGCACCTGAACTGCAGAATCTCTTTTTCCCTCATCCAATAAACTTTCTGATAGCCGCAGAAAATTATTCCTCATATTAGTACACAAGCGGGAAGTCGTTTCATCGATATAAACATCCGGATGGTTCATATTTCCCCATTTAAACTTATTCATCAAATTGGTATACATTACATCTGTATTTACACCACCAATCTGCATTTCCTCATTTTCAAATTTGATAGGCACCAGTCGATAGGCAAAACCCTCCAAGCGAAAATAGTCTTCTAATCCATAATATCCGCTCGACGGCACTGTTATGGAAAAATAAACAGGTCGCTTCCAATTGTTTTGCACCAACATGTCGTAAAGAATCAAACCACCTTTATCTATGTAGTTTGTTTTCACTTCCCATTCCATTTGATTCACAATTTTTGCAGAATCTTTTTCTGGAAGAGTATTGGTCTTTACGACTTGCTCCTTATCAATTACAAGGCGAAATTTATTTGCCGGGAAATGATCAATCCGCTCATCGTATCCGTATATTTTTTTTGTACTTTCCTTTTCACTCGCAACATATTCTATCGCGTCTTTCAGATCCAATCCTCCATTTTTCTCAACATAAGCCTTCAAACGCGGATCATCAAGAACATAAACAACATCGCGCTTACCCGCCAGATATTTTTCTTTAGTAAGAGAAATTGGTAAAGGATCGGAATCATAGTTCTTTTGTTTCATCTGATCGATGTACCAATCGGCAGTTAAATACATCAAATTACAAACGCGAACATCAGTTCGAACACCTTCCACCTCCTGCAAATACCACAAAGGGAAAGTATCATTATCACCCATCGTAAATAAGATTGCGTTTGGCTCGCAGGAATTCAGATAATCGTAAGCCAAATCTCTTGCCACATATCGATCCGATCGATCATGATCGTCCCAATTTTGTTGCGCCAACAAAGCAGGAACTGCCAAAAAGCAAAGAGTGAATGCTATAGGAATAGCGACTTTATCTTTTCGAAGCACTTTTTTAGAAACCTGAAGTACTGCAAGAAATCCTAAGCCTATCCAAATGGCAAAGGCATAAAATGATCCAACATAAGCATAATCCCTTTCCCGAGGTTGCAATGGAGGTTGATTCAGATACACAACAATGGCTAATCCGGTTAATAAAAACAGCAAAAAAATGACAAGGAAATCTTTCTTTCCATTAGTACTTTTTTTGTACTGATAAAGTAATCCTGCCAAGCCTAACAAAAGCGGTAAAAAGTAATACTTGTTGCTCCCCTTATTTTTAGTCATATGCTCAGGTCTCAGACTCTGATCACCCAAACGATAATTATCTACGAATGGAATTCCGGAAATCCAGTTTCCATCAACAACACCACTATAGGACTGCCGGTCGGATTGACGACCGGAAAAATTCCACATAAAGTAGCGGATGTACATGTAATTAACCTGATAGCTAAAAAAGAAGTCCATATTCTGTGCAAAGCTCGGTTTTGTTTTCTGATCAGCCTTGAGCCCTGTCCATTTGGCATATTCTTCGGGATTCCTACCTGTCATTCCCTTGGTGTACATTCTAGGGAACACTGTTTTATAAGAACTACTATAGTTTGGTTTCTTTGGCGTGTAAGAAACTACATATTTCCCGTCTTTTTTAATGTAAACATCTTTGCCATCTACATAACTCTCCTTTTCATCATACGGAGCATTGAAATATTCGCCATACACCAAAGGATTATCGCCATACTGCTCTCTGTTTAAATAATAAAGTAAAGAAAACAGATCCTCCGGATTATTCTGATCCAAACCAGGATTTGCCGCCGAACGAATCATGATCAGCGAATAAGACGAATACCCAATTAGAACAACTGTTAGCGCAGTAAGTAATGTATTCAAGACCACTTTACCATGAGAAACAGTATATCTAATGCCCCAAACAAGAGCCGAAATCAGTAAAAGAATAAAAATATAAGCGCCTGAATTAAATGGCAGGCCAATTACATTCACAAAGAATAAATCGAAAGCAAAAGCCACTTTCACCACACCTGGAATGATAACATACATTGCACCACCCAAAAGAAGCAAAGCAACACCCAATGCCTTTAAAATTCCATTTCTGCTTGGTTCGTTCTTCTTAAAATAGTAAACCATTACAATAGCTGGAATTGCCAATAAATTCAGAAGATGAACACCAATAGACAAACCCATTAGGTATGCAATTAAAATCAACCACCTGTTTGCATAAGCCTTGCCTTCTTCGTTTTCCCATTTTAAAACGCACCAGAAAACAACTGCAGTAAACAGTGAAGATGTAGCATAAACTTCTCCTTCAACAGCTGAAAACCAAAAAGTATCAGAAAAAGCGTAAGCCATGGCTCCAATAAATCCGCTTCCAATAATTGTCCATATCTGAGATCCCGATATTTCTTCACCTGTAACAATAAGTTTCTTTGCCAAATGGGTGATTGTCCAGAATAAAAACAGAATGGTAAAAGCGCTTGCCAAACCAGACATGGAATTTATCATGAGAGCAACATTTTCGGTACCCGAAGCAAACAAGGAGAAAAAACGAGCCAACAGCAGAAAAAATGGTGCTCCCGGAGCGTGTCCAATTTCTAATTTATAAGCGGAAGTTATAAATTCTCCGCAATCCCAAAAACTAACTGTAGGTTCAAGGGTTAAAAAATAAACAACAGCAGCTATTGCAAATGATATCCATCCGACAATAATATTTGTTTTTTGGTACTTACTCATATATTATCAAAATAAAGGTTAGATTTTATGGTACAGATAGCGAAGTTACCACTTTTGGCAAAAAGAATTGATTTGTATTATGTGAAAAAACCTTAACAGACTTTCGATATTTCAAGATCAATATAGTCATCAATATTCTTTTTTACAGATGAACGCTTTGCATAAGTTTGTAGAAAGATGAATTACTTTGATTTAGGAAATCAAAAAACGACATAAAAAATGGCTGTCTTTACATGAAGACAGCCATTTAAAGTATATTATAAATCTTTTACTCTCCTGCAGCAGACTTAAAAAGCAGTTCGAATTTTAATTGCAAATCTTCCCTCAACTTAGTTTGCTCACCCATATCAGCTAAACCTAAAAGCATTTGCACAACCCGCACTTCACGCTCCTGTTCTGATCTAAAAGCATTGGCATGCTGAGCATCCAAACTTAAGAAGTAATTCATTTTATCGTATGATTGTTGTGCCACTTCCAACAGTAAAGCATTTGCTTTATCTACTGCATTTGCTCTGTAATACTCCTGAATGAATCCAATCAGTGTATTATCAACCGGTATTTTATTGGTTGGCAGTTCTTCCATGCATCTATCCAAAACATCAATGGCTTTTTCTTTCTTTCCTTCGTCATTTAAAGCACTGGCCAAACGGCTGTAATTCGCTCTGAACGACATGATATTCACTGTCAAAATATGAAATTGATCAACATATACGTCCGGATCTTTTATCCCGCCAAAAGTGAATTTATTCATGTAATTATCATACAATAATTCAGTATTCACATGGCCAATACCATTTCGCTCCGGTTTTGTCTCAATTGGAACCAAACGATAAGCAGCACCTTCCAACTGAAAATATTTCTCTAAGCCAAGAAAGCTCTCAGTCCCCATTCCTACAGAAAAGTAAACAGGGCGTTCCCAATTGTTATTTGCAATGATATCATAAACCATGATGTCATTTTTATACAAATAACTTCTCTTAATCTTCCACTCTAACTTGTCTACAATTAAATGAGCATCTTCGGGCTGAACAGTACCATTTGCAAGCACCTTAGCCGAATCAACAGGAATATAAACATCTCTGCCAGGGAAATAATTAAGCTTTTTACACGATTGAGTTTCTACTTTTGCAGCATCCTTATCGCTTCCTACGAATTTTATCATCTCACTCAAAAGCTCTTGTCCTTTTAATCGCTCTACAACAGGAACCTGATCGCGAATACCTGGTTCCACTTTATCCGCAGTAAGCGACATAGGGATCAGATCGGAATCGTAGGCTTTTCGTCTCATCTGATTGATGTACCAATCACCGGCAAGTAAACTCAAATTTACAATCCGGATATCTCTTCGAATCCCTTCCACTTCCTGCGCATACCAAAGCGGGAAGGTATCGTTATCGCCATAGGTAAATAAAATAGCATCAGGCGCACAAGAATTTAGATAATCTTTTGCATAGGCCAAAGTAGCATATCTTCCCGAACGATCGTGGTCATCGAAATTCTGCTGAGCCAATAATCCAGGAACGGCAATTAAACAAACAGCAGTAACTGCTCCTGCAGTAACAACAGATGGTCCTTTTTTACTCAACCATTGATACAAACCCATTACCCCAAAACCTATCCAAATGGCAAATGCGTAGAATGAACCCGCATATGCATAATCACGTTCACGTGGTTGATAAGGTGATTGATTCAGGTAAACAACAATTGCCAAACCTGTAAAAATAAAAAGCAACATCACCACAAAGAAATCCTGTTTGCCTTTTTTGCTCGATTTATAATGATAGAACAAACCTATTAAACCAAGTATAAACGGTAAAAAGAAATAAGTATTTCTTGATTTCTTATTTGCCATTTCAGGATATAACTTATCCTGATTTCCAATTTTCATTTCATCAATAAAAGGAATCCCCGAAATCCAGTTTCCATTCAGGATATCGCCATGTCCCTGAATATCGTTCTGGCGGCCTACAAAATTCCACATGAAATACCGCCAATACATGTGATTCACCTGATAGGTCAAGAAAAACCGAAGATTTGACCCAAAACTTGGCTTATAAAGAGTCTCATCGCCAACCTGAATTGGATTGTTCTTTTTTACATCTCCCCAGTATTCATATTCATGAACATGATTTGCCCGGGAACTATACATTCTTGGGAATAAGGTATTGAAACGGGAATCGAATTTATATTCCTGTTTGTGTGATGCAATAACGTACTTATCCTTATTATTTTTATCCTTCTTTTGAATGTAAACAGGACTGGTTTCAATCAGATCAACTGCAGGAGCATTGTAATACTCTCCATACACAAGAGGTCTGTCTCCGTATTGCTCCCGATTCAAATAGGAAAGCAAAGCAAATACGTTATCCGGATTATTTTCATCCATTGGTGGATTAGCCGAAGAGCGAATCACGATCATGGCAAAAGAAGAATAGCCAATCATGATCACCACAAAAGCTGTTACGATCGTATTCAAAACCACCATTCCACGTTTAATGGAAAAGTTAATCAACCAAACAACAAGTGCAATAAGTGTTGCCCCATAAAACATCACACCAGTGTTGTACGGCAAACCAAATTGATTTACAAAAAGCAACTCGAACCACGATGCAATTGTAATTACTCCGGGAATAACCCCATACATAACAACACCCAAAATAAGAACCGAAAGTAAAAATGCTCCTATTATTCCATTTCGGGTAGGCGTATATTTTTTAAAATAGTAAACAAATATAATTGCAGGAATAGCCAAAAGATTCAGCAGGTGAACACCGATCGACAATCCCATTAAATACGCAATTAAAATAATCCATCGGTTTGCATACTTCTCATCCGCAACATTTTCCCATTTTAAAATTGCCCAAAAAACAACCGCCGTAAACAGTGATGACAGAGCATATACTTCCCCTTCAACTGCCGAAAACCAAAATGTATCAGAAAAAGTGTAAGCAAGCGCTCCAACCATTCCGGTTCCCATTACGGCAATTAAATTTCCTTTTGAGATTTCACCATTGGTTATCACTAACTTTTTGGCAAGATGTGTAATGGTCCAAAACAAAAACAGGATTGTGAAAGCCGATGCTAAAGCCGACATAGAATTCACCAATAAGGCTACCTGAGCGGAACCGGGAGCAAAAAGAGAGAAAAAACGCGCCATAATCATGAACAAAGGTGCTCCTGGCGGATGTCCAACCTCTAATCCGTAGGCGGTAGTAATAAATTCTCCACAATCCCACAAACTGGCTGTAGGCTCCATAGTAAACAAGTAGGTAAGTGCAGCAATGACGAAAGCCATCCAGCCTAACACATTATTAACCACATTGTAATTAGATTTCATCTTGTGTGTATTTTTTGTTTATTATATTCGATATGCAGGATAATATTTTGAACGAAAATAGTCAATTTTAACAGTTCCCCCGAATTCTGTTTGAAAATTTTACACTTTTTGTTTGAGCAAATAAAAAAAGTATTACATTTGCAGAGTTCTTTGCAAAAAGGACGATTATGATTGACCCGTGGTGTAATGGTAACACACCTGGTTTTGGTCCAGGCATTTAAGGTTCGAGTCCTTACGGGTCAACAATAAAAAAGCTTCGAAATATTTCGAAGCTTTTTTTTATTTTATCCTTTATGTTTATTTCTCAACAATCCTCTCAAACTTAAAGCTACCCGAAATTCCCTGATCATCTAAACTATCTCCCTCAATTGTTGTCTCATTAATCAACATGCCATCCCAGGAATCCAATTCGTAACGAATATCAAAATCAGAGTGAATAACATCATACTCGATTGCCTTTAGCTGAATTCGATTTAAATTGATCTCACCTTCCAATTTTTCTTGAATCATGAACGTCTCCTCATCTTCTGCATTTTCAGAAAAAATGATTTTACCACTCAATTTTCTCCCGTTTTGAGTCAATAAAAGCTCTCCTTTAGCACTTCCATAACCGTAATCTTCCTCATAAATCCACTTTCCTGTTAATGATTCTATTTTTTTTTGCTCCATCTTTTCTACCCTTTCAAATTGACAATCAGAATAATTACAAATATATAACAACAACAACGAATAAAAGTCTGCAATATTTTTGCATTTTTTGGTTTTGCCTAACAAATATTTCTACTATATTTGCACCGTCTTAGTCAGAAATGACTGAACGGGAATTGACCCGTGGTGTAATGGTAACACACCTGGTTTTGGTCCAGGCATTTAAGGTTCGAGTCCTTACGGGTCAACACAAGCTTCTGATTTTATCAGAAGCTTTTTTTATTTTATGACAAAATCCGTAAAATCCTGATCCGGCAAATTACTAATAAAAACATCCTTCACTTTGGCCCAATCAGATCCCTTTCTACACCACTCACAAAACAATTCAACGCCCAAATTTGTCCCAACAACTTCTGCATAAACTGTTCCATCCGGCTGATTTAGCACAAACCCCTTAACACCAAAACGCTTTGCTGCCTCTTTGGCATGATACCTAAATCCAACATTCTGTACCCTACCCGACACTCGTATGCATACAGACTTCCCTTCCATTTTGTTGCATTTTTAATGCAAGATAGGAAAATATGTAATGATGAATTAAGAATTATAAATGAGTAATTAAAAATTAACACCCTTTCCCATAAGTATCTTTCAGGTATTCTTGCGATAAACTCTATTCTTGATCCTTGCATCTTGATAAAAGCGCTCCTCTGTCGGCATCTCCCCTGGAAAGGGACAATTTCAAATTTTAAGATATAAGTCAACCTGAAGTTTACCTCTTTAAACTTTTCACTTGGTACTTGCCCCTTGAATCTTTTTCCTTTCTCCTTGCATCCTTGTTTCTTTTTCATTGAATCTTGATACTTTTGCCACATGATTAATTATCACGAACCTTTATTTCGACCACCCAGTGAGGCTTTCTCTCTGATTTTGCAGGTTACCTTAGGCTGTGCCTGGAACAAATGTGCCTTTTGCGAAATGTACAGCAGTAAAAACTTCACTTTACGCAAGGATGAAGATGTTTTTGCTGAAATTGATTCCTTATCGGCTCAAGCCAATAACATCCGCAAAGTTTTTTTAGCTGACGGCAATGCGATGGTTCTTTCATTCGATAAAATGAGCCGATTATTGGATAAGCTTAAAAGTGCTTTTTCCCGCTTAACCCGAGTGTCGGCCTATGCCATTGCGAAAGATATTGAAGCAAAAACTGATGAAGAGCTGCGGATTTTGGCTGAAAAAGGGCTGAAATTACTATACGTAGGCATAGAATCGGGAGATAATGAGCTTTTAAAGGCAATTAACAAGGGAGAAAATTTTGAAAGCACGAGTCATGCCCTGCAGCGGGCCCGAAAAGCTGGCATTAAACTTTCGGTGATGATACTAAATGGTTTGGGTGGTAAAAAGTATTCTCGGCAACATGCCCTTAACTCAGCCAAAGTAGTGAACGAAATTCAACCCGAATTTCTCTCTACCTTAGTTCTCAGTCACCCTTACGGAGAAGATCATTTCATAAAAAAATTCAATGGTGACTTTATTCCTCTCAATACCATCGAACTTATAGCCGAAATGAAAGTTTTTATCGAAAACCTGGAATTAAGTCAGTCTATTTTTCGAAGCGATCATGCTTCTAATTATTTGATTCTGCGCGGAAACTTCCCCCGCGACAAGCAAGAAATGCTGAATCGTATTAATGGTGTTTTGGACGATCCGGCCAACGCACAGTTGAGACCGGAATGGATGAGGGGATTGTAATTTTTCAAATCCCCCGTTAAATCTGCTGTTAAAATGGTAAGAAGCAAGAAATTCCAATCTAAAATCCTGCGGAATAAATTACAAACAAAAATTTCCGATTATTTTATCACCATATAATTCTTCTTATTCTGCAATCTGCCCCAGTCTTTAGTATTCATCGACTGAATCATTTTTGTAGTTAAATCAACCACAACAAAATCCTCATCTCTTGAGAAAGAGAACAATTCTTTAATCATTCTTAAAATCTTCATAATCCAAGTATTATTATTTTTCTGGTAACATAAAAATAAGCGGATTAAAGGACAAAATCAAGACGATTTGGTACGATTTAATAATTACGTAATATGGGTTTCTAAAAACGTATTTTCAGTTCACACCTGCGTAATGTGAAATTACAATATGGCTTGTTTTACTAATCTTTAAACTCTACAGTATCAAAAAAAAGATTCTTTTTATCAACTAAAAATTGCTTCATTCTTGATGGTCCTCCAATAGCAATCTGATAAATAAACTTACCTCGAAAGAAAAATCGTTTGTAGTAGGTATACTCATGCTCACCAACCAATTGTGTATAAACAATTTCCTTCCCTAACATTTTCTGATACGCTACGGAGTTTTCCGAAATTAGAATCGCATTTCCGGTTACCAGACTCCCCTCTTTCATTTCCTGATAATATTCCGAGGGATCAGAATAAGTAAAATCCAAACCTACCTCTGAAAAATCGGAAGCTACAACTCCAAAAACCGTTGCCGCATCTTTATAACTAAAAACCTCTATTTTTAGTCCATTCAGCTCCTTATCCTGAACAATCGGATTTTCGGGCAATTCAAAGCTAATCTTTGATTTTTCCGATCCGGACTTTACCCAATCACTTTGCGCGGATACGGCAGGTGCCAACAAAATAAGCAACACTATTAAAGAATATATTTTTCTCATTTGATACATTTTAAAGTCAATTTTAGAATTCCATTTTCGCAATTAAGTTCATCCATTAATTAATACCTGGTAGTTCTATTCCCTTTATGGTTCTGTACAAATCCAAAGCAAAAACATCTGTCATTCCTGAAATAAAATCAAGAACAGACATAATTTTCTCGTAGTCAGATTCGCCGCTCAAATTATACTGCTCAGGAATTAATGACAGAAGGTTCCTGGAATAAAAATTTTCGGGTTCCAAAACGGCAGAAACAAACTCATTGAGCAGAGTTCCTAAAATCTTATACCCAGCCAGTTCTATCTCTACAACCGAACGATGACGATAGATTCGTGAAACAGCAACCTGAGTGCACTTTTTATAGGCAAACAGCGAAATTTCATTGATCTCTTTAATTAAGCTTGATTGAAATTTACCTTCCATTATTAACTCATAATGATCGACAAACACACCTACACATTCCGAAATCAATTTCCCAATAACTCCTGCCCGTATGTATGCAATTTGCTCATTAATATCGGTAACCTCCTTACTGGTTTCATCAATTCGGTTCAGAATAGTTTTATCCTTATCGGGATGATAAAAACTCAACAACAAATCCTTGGTTTCTTCCGTGCTTAGTATCTTCAACTTATGAGCATCTTCAATATCCATAATTTGATAACAAATATCATCAGCTGCCTCCACTAAATAAACCAATGGAAAACGGGCAAATATTCCTGATGACAGTTCAGGAATACCCAGCTCTTGGGCAATTACAATATAATCTGCCTTTTCGGCTTGAAAAAAGCCATATTTTTTTTTCTTTACAACCTCAATCTTGTTACTTTCCCAGGGATATTTAACGATAGATGCAATACTCGAGTAAGTTAATGCAAAACCACCCTTTCGTCTTCCGTGAAATGCATGGGTTAACAATCGAAGCGCATTCGCATTTCCTTCAAAGTTGGTCAAATCACACCACTCATCCTGAGTAAATCTATCTTGCAAGTCTTTCCCTTTCCCATCCGAAAAGAAATGAGATAATGCTTTCTCGCCCGAATGCCCAAATGGAGGATTGCCCAAATCATGAGCCAAACAAGCTCCGGCAACAATACTTCCAATTTCTTTAATTAAATGAGAATCATCGACCAAATCAAGCTGAATAAGCTTGTCGGCAAGTGCATTCCCCAGTGATCGTCCTACGCTGGAAACCTCAAGACTATGAGTTAAGCGGTTGTGCACAAAAATACTTCCGGGTAACGGAAATACCTGTGTTTTATTCTGTAAGCGACGAAAAGGAGATGAAAATATTAATCGATCATAATCGCGCTGAAATTGAGATCTGATATCTTTCTGCTGAACAGAAGAAAATTGGTCTTCCTGACCAAACCTTTTTGCTGATAGTAAGCTATTCCACTTCATTTTTTCCATTTATAGAACCTAAAATTACACTAAGTATTTGGCTTTGCACTTATCCCTTCGTATTTATTCACATTTATTAAGATAACGCACACGAAATTACTCCCATAATACCAAACCCAACGTACGTTATCGTACACTCAATGTAATATAAGTGGACACAAAACACAAAATTTCACAAACCATTTCACATGCAAAACACTAAATGCCAACACAATTAGTCCTGTGGCACACCAATTGATAAATTAACACTAATTTGGGGTGAATATTTTTTTTGTTATTTTATCGATTAAAACAAGACATTATCAGTTATAATTGCTGGTTTGTCGATAGGTAAACATGTTTGTCTAATTTTGTTTGCAATAAAATGTAATAACATTAATATTGTATACAGATTTATTTTTAATACCAATAGCTATTATGATTCGATTACAAAACATTCACAAATCGTATATTACCGGTACTAATAAACTTCACGTTTTAAAAGGAATTGATTTGCATATAAAAGAAGGCGAATTAGTTTCCATAATGGGATCGTCCGGGTCAGGTAAATCTACGCTTCTTAATATACTTGGTCTTTTAGACAATCATGATGAAGGAGTATACATTTTGAATAATCAAGAAATAAAATCCATGAGCGAAACAAAAGCTGCTAAGCTTCGAAACAATCTACTGGGTTTTGTATTCCAGTCTTTTAACCTGATCTCATTTAAAAACGCCATGGAAAATGTCGCTCTTCCATTATATTACCAAAAGGTTGCCCGAAAAAAGAGAAATAAAATGGCCTTAGACTATCTTGACAAAATGGGATTGAAAGACTGGGCAGAACATATGCCAAATGAACTTTCTGGTGGCCAAAAACAGAGAGTTGCCATAGCCCGGTCAATGATCACACAACCAAAGATTATTTTAGCCGATGAACCTACTGGGGCATTAGATTCAAAAACATCTATTGAAGTAATGGATCTCCTAAAAGAAATCAATCAATCTGGAATTACCGTAATCATCGTAACACATGAGAACGATATCGCCCATATGACAGATCGGATTATTAATCTAAAAGATGGTCGAATTGAATCTATTATTGAGAATAATAAAATCAATAGTAAGGAAACTATCAGAGTTCCTCAAGAATAACCACACTATCTAAACCTAAACGCCTAGAATAAAGCTATGTTCGACAGAGATAAATGGCAAGAAATATTTAGTACCATTAGTAAAAATAAAACCAGAACCGTTCTAACCGGTTTCTCGGTGGCAACAGGAATTTTCATGTTGATTTTTCTTTTGGGTGCGGGACGAGGTCTTAGAAATGGAATGACTTCAGTTTTTGCACAAGATGCAACCAACAGTATGCAAATATATGGTGGAAGAACAACCAAAGCATACAAAGGAACTCCCGAAGGAAAACGAATTCAAATGGTTAATGCGGATTATCTTGATCTTGGCAGATCCATTGATAAATTGGATGTCATTTCAGCAATGTCCTACATTCCCGGAGCAGAAACCATATCATACAAAAATAATTACGGCAACTTTAATGTATCCCCCGTTCACGACACATACAAAGAGATTAAAAACTTTGATATGCTTGAAGGTCGATTCCTAAACAAAAAAGACATTAAAGAAAACCGAAAAGTTGTTGCGATACAGGATGTTGTTAAAGAAGTTCTCTTCCCAAAAGAAACAGCAATCAACAAACTAATCACAATCAACAACATCAAATTTAAAGTAGTTGGAGTTTTTAATCAACCAAGTTTCGATGATAATTCCAGAGAAATTTACATTCCAATTACCGTTGCTCAAAAAATATTCAACAACAACGATTACCTTCGTAGAATTTCATTCACCTTGCAGGATATTTCTGTTGAAGAAAGTAAAAAGGTTGAACAATTCATCACCTACCAAATGGCGGCACGTCATGGATTTAGCCGTGAAGATAAAAATGCTCTTTGGATTCAAAATAACATTGAAAACTCTCAACAATTTAGTTCTCTATTTAGTGCAATTGAAATGTTTGTATGGATTATTGGAATTTTCACCATTTTATTAGGTGTAATCGGTGTTTTCAATATCATGATGATTGTTGTTAAGGAGAGAACCAAGGAAATCGGAATTAGAAAAGCAATTGGTGCTTCTCCAAGCTCAGTAGTTGGACTGATATTAATGGAGGCCATATTTATAACTGCAGCCTCTGGTTACGTTGGCTTGATTACCGGAGTCGGATTACTGGAGGTAATCAACAAATTTGATCTTATTTACAAAATATATCCGCCCGCAGCAATCTACTTTTTAAATCCACAGGTTGATTTGGGGATAGCTATAGGTGCAACCATTGTATTAATAGTTACTGGAGCTTTAGCTGGATTTTTTCCAGCAAGAAAAGCGGCGTCAATTCGACCAATTGAAGCTTTAAGAGACGAATAGTACAATTTAAAAGGAGTAATTAATCAGACTTATAAAACGATCAGCGAATGTTCGATTTGGATAAATGGCAGGAGATTACAACTGCACTAAAAAAGAATAAGTTAAGAACCATTCTTACCGGTCTCGGAGTAATGTTCGGAATCTTAATTCTGGTAACACTGCTTGGTATAGGCAGAGGTTTTCAAAATAATATTCAATCATCGTTGGGTAACTTTGCGACCAATTCAACGGTTTTTTGGGTAGAAAGAACAACCAAACCTTACAAAGGATTGCCTCGAAACAGATTCTACCAGTTCACAAATGAAGATTTGGTTGCTATTAAACAATCTGTTCCTGAATTAAAAAATATTGCTCCCGAAATCAATGGTTGGAGTGGCAATGCAACGAATAACACCTTTCGAAAAGATAAAAAAGGAAATTTCAGAATAAAAGGAACCTCTCCTGAGATGAACATGGTAAATCCCGTAGATATAACGGCAGGAAGATTTATTAATGAAAATGACTTAAGAGAAAATAGAAAAGTTATTACTATCGGTCCGAGAGTAAAGGAACTGATGTTTGATAAAGATGAAGATCCAATTGGCCAATACCTTAAGGTGAATGGAATCTATTTGAAAATTGTAGGAACCATTAAGCCATTAAGCCAAAACATGGGTAATCGTGATGATATTATTCAATTGCCTTACACCACTCTTCAGAGAATGTATAACAGAGGGGACAAATTCTATTCCTTCCTAGCTACTGCCAAAGTAGGTGAGTCGGTTGAAGAACTTCAGAACAGTATTTTTGATATCTTGGCACGAAGACACTCCATTCATCCTGATGACAAACAGGCAATAGGAAACTTTAATATAGCAAAACTGTTCAATAAAATATTTGGACTCTTTAACAGCATTGGGTTTCTATTTTGGGTGATCGGCTTTGGAGTTCTTCTTACAGGTATTATTGGGGTTAGCAATATTATGCACGTGGTGGTAAAAGAAAGAACCAAAGAATTAGGTATTAAACGTGCCATTGGAGCCAGTCCGCGTGAAGTCGTTGGTCAAATCATTAACGAATCAGTTTTCTTAACCACCTTTGCGGGATTCTGGGGACTGGTTTTGGGTGTACTAATTGTAGAAGGAATTGGTAAAATGACCGAGGGAAGTCCTAATCCGCAAATTTTAAACCCTTATGTTGATATTAATGTTGCATTTATAGCACTCGGTGTTTTAGTTTTTTTTGGCGTTTTGGCTGGATTGCTTCCAGCACAAAGAGCCATCAGAATTAAACCCGTTGATGCATTGAGATACGAGTAAAAAATAGTTCATAATCCGAAAATAATACTAGTCATGAAAAAAGTTTTTAGAATTGTATTGGTTGTCTTTTTTATCCTTCTTTTCATAGGAACCATTGGATTCCTATATCAAAAATCACAAGATAAACCAGTGATTTACAACACAAAATCACCTGAAATAACAGATATTATTAAAAAGACGGTTGCAACCGGATCTGTTGTTCCAAGAAAAGAAATCGCAATTAAACCTCAGGGAGTTTCCGGAATTATTGAAACTTTATATGTTGAAGCTGGTGATATGCTTAAAAAAGGCGATCCTATTGCCAAAATAAAGATCATTCCTGATATGATTAATTTGAATAGCGCTGAATCGAGAGTAAAAGTAGCCCAAATTAATTACGAGGATAAAGAAATTAACTACAACCGTGATAAGGCTTTGTTTGACAAAAAAGTTATTTCAGAATCTGATTTCCAAAAGACACAATTATCTTTCCGAAATTCTACAGAAGAGTTACAATCAGCAAAAGATAATCTGCAGTTAATTAAAGAAGGTGTAACTAAAAGTTCTGCAAAAGCTACAAATACCATAATTCGTTCAACAATTGAAGGAATGATTCTGGATATCCCGGTAAAAGAAGGAAATTCAGTAATTCAAAGCAATACTTTTAATGATGGAACCACGGTTGCCATTGTCGCTGACATGGGCGAAATGATTTTTCAAGGTAAAGTTGATGAAACCGAAGTTGGAAAAATTGTTCAGGGAATGAATCTGGAATTAACCATTGGAGCTATTGAAGATGTGAAATTTGATGCTCATTTGGAATACATTTCGCCAAAAGGGATAGAAGAAAATGGCGCCATCCAATTCGAAATAAAAGCCTCTGTTAAGCTTAGGAAAGATTTTTTTATTCGCTCGGGATACAGTGCCAATGCTGAAATTGTTCTTGACAAAAGAGAAAAAGTATTGGCTGTAAACGAAAGTCTTTTAGAGTTTAAAAATGATTCAACTTTTGTAGAAATAGAAACTTCTGAACAAAAATTCGAAAAGAGGTTTATTAAAACTGGCCTTTCTGATGGTATCAACATTGAAGTTTTAGAAGGCATCACAAAAGACGATAAGCTTAAAGGAGAAAAAAGAAAAAAAATTGAAGAAATAAAAGAAAAGAAAAACTAGAAAAAATTTCCATTGCAGTGGAAAATTTTAATAAGCATCTTTAATTTATCCTTATTAAATTAATGACGGAAGAACTAGTTTTTGTCGGATCAAAAAAATACATACACACATGAAAAAAATATTATTACTTGTCCTTGTTTTTGCCTTTTCTTTTTCTGGTATTTATGCTCAGGAATTATGGAATTTGGAAAAATGCATAACGCATGCAAAGGAACATAACATCAACCTTAAGCTACAAAAACTGGATGCTGATATTCAGGCAAACAATACCAGGCAATCAAAATTGGATCTTTTACCAGACTTAAATGGCAATACGGGATACAACTTTAACTACGGACGTTCACTAAGCGCTGAAAATACGTATGTAAACGAAAACAGTCAAACAGGTTCTCTTGGTATTTCGTCCAGAGTAACTTTATTTAGTGGCTTTCAGAAGTGGAATTCAGTAAAACAAAACGAGTTGGATCTTAAAGCCAATTTGCAAGATGTAGAAAAAGCAAAAGAAGATTTGGCGCTGAATATCACATCCTACTATTTAGATATTTTATTTAAAAAAGAACTTCTTCAGGTAGCACACGAACAATTAAAAGTTACTGAGCTTCAAATAAAAAGAACCGAAGTATTAGTGGAAGCAGGAACTCTGCCAAAGGGAACCTTAATGGAACAAAAGGCTCAGGCTGCACGCGAAGATCTTGCTGTAGTTAACGCACAAAATGCTCTTGATATCGCTTTGCTTGATTTGGCTCAGTTATTGGACTTAGAAGACACAAAAAGTTTTGATATCCAGACACCAGAACTCCCTGTTTTAAATGCAACCAGATCAATGGCTGATCCTGAATCTGTTTTCATTAATGCTCTGACTTTCCGACCAGAGATGAAAGCTGCGCAATACCGTTTGGAAAGTTCTGAGAAAGGTTTGATTATTGCCAAAGGCCAACGTACCCCAACTCTATCAATGTCAGGATCATGGAATTCAGGTTATCGCAGAAACCAACCCGAATATGGCATTGCTTCGAACGGAAGTCCGATAATGATCAGAAAAGAAATGAAGTTGAATGATCAACTAAGATTATTTGAATCTAAAAGCTTTGGATTCAATTTAAGCATTCCTATTTTTAATGGTGGAATCGTTAATCGAAATATCAGCAATGCAAAAGTAAATATTGATCGTTCCAGATTGAATATGGAGAACTCTAAAAACGTTTTACGCAAAGATATTCAACAGGCACATGCCAATGCAAAGGCTGCAATGAAAAAGTTTTTCTCTAGTGAAACTGCAGTTTCTTCAACCGAAGAAGCCTTCCGTTACACCGAAGAAAAATTCAACCTAGGCTTGGTAAATTCTGTGGATTACAATCAGGAAAAAAACAACCTTTTCAAATCTAAATCAGATTTACTGCAAGCGAAATACGAATACATATTCCGCACCAAAATTCTTGACTTCTATAATGGCATCGAAATAAATTTATAATCAAGTTTCAAGTTCAAAAAAGCTCTCAGTCCATTTCGGGTTGAGAGTTTTTTTTATCAGGTAAGTGTTTCCTTCTAATTATTTGTCTTAGTAATAGAATGGTGCTTAAAAAGTATATTTTTTTTCATTTTAATGAATTCGGATAGTACACTGGTCATATATTTGAACTGTTATCGTTCACAATTAGTATTTTATCCTTTATTTTGCATTGATTTTAAATTTTATCAAATGGCATTACTATTACATATAGAGACATCAACAGCGGTTTGTTCTGTTGCATTAGGGAAAGATGGTGATTTACTCGCTCTTAAGGAAACGAAAGAAGGAATGAAACACGCAACTCACCTAACCATTTTTATTCAAAACATTTTAAAGGAGAGTAATTTAACTCCAACCGATTTAGACGGTGTTGTTATTAGTATGGGCCCCGGTTCTTATACAGGCTTACGTATTGGTGTATCAACAGCCAAAGGGATTTGTTACGGAGCTAACCTGCCTCTAATTTCAATAAATACTTTACAGGCAATGACAAATCCATTGCTTAAGAATAAGGATATACCTTCTCTATTGACTAATCCTGAAAAAGCCTATTACTGTCCGATGATTGATGCCAGAAGAATGGAAGTTTACACTGCCTTTTTTAATTGCAAAAATGAATTGGTTGGAGATATCTCTGCTGATATTATTGATGAAAGCTCCTACTCGAAAGAGCTATCGGAAAGAGAAATTATATTCTTCGGTGATGGTTCTTCCAAGTGCAAAGAAGTGATTAAAAATAAAAATGGCATCTTTCTTGATAATGTAACACCATCGGCGATAGGAATGATTGAACTTGCTGAAATAAAATTTCAAAATCAAGAATTTGAAGATGTAGCCTATTTTGAGCCCTTTTATTTGAAAGATTTTGTTGCTACTACTCCTAAAAAGAATATCTTTAATTAAGAACCAACAATAATTCATATGCATAAATTATCTCTTAGCATTCTTCTAATTTTTCTAAGCCATACACTTTTATTGGCCGATTTTCCTGTTAAGGATACTGAAAAAGGGGAAAATCTAAGATATGTTATACATTATGGAATTATTCGAGGAGGAAAAGCAAGCCTAAAAATCAGAAGTGAAAAAATAGATGGCAAAGATCTGTATCATGCAACTCTTACAGGGAAAACCATCGGATTATTCAATTCGCTGTATAAAGTAAAAGATACTTACGAAAGCTTTATTAATCCTGAAACTTTATTACCAGTAAAAGCAATTAGAGATATTCGCGAAGGAAATTACAAAAGGTATACTGAAATCGTTTTTGACCGGGAAAAGAATGAAGTGAACTCTACACGTTCCGGAATTCATAAGGTACCGGAAGGAATACATGATATTTTATCGGCTTTTTACTTTGCAAGAGCCAATCATTTCAATTCAAATCTAAAAGTTGGAGAAGTAGTGAAAATTCAAACTCACTTCTCTGATGAATTGTTTCTTCTTCAATTCCGATTCATGGGATATGAAACAATTAACAGCAAAATTGGAGATGTAAACTGTTATAAGTTCATACCAATTGTAGCAACAGGTAGAGCATTTAAAGATGAAGATGATATGACTATTTGGATATCTGCCGATGCAAACCGAATTCCGGTTCGCGTACAATTCGATCTTTTTATCGGTTCTTTGCGTTGCGATTTGATTAATTTTTCAGATTTCTCCTATGACTCCCTCTTGGATAACGACTAATTTTTTGCCATTTCCAAGGTATCTATTTCAAACAAAGCCTTATAATATTTCAGAATATTAATTGTTTACCCTATTTTTGCAAAACTCAAAAGAAAACGAAATTTTTCTTTTCTTAGAAATGATTATTAAAAATTAATATTATATCATGGCATCTACTACAGATTTTAAAAATGGAATGTGTATCCACTATAAAGGAGATTTATATACCATTGTTCAATTCCAACACGTAAAACCAGGTAAAGGTCCTGCCTTTGTTAGAACAAAACTTAAAAATGTTAAAACAGGTAAGGTTATTGATAATACGTTTAACTCTGGTGTTAAAATTGACATCGCCCGTATCGAAAGACGCCCTCATCAATTCCTTTATAAAGATGATATGGGATATAATTTGATGCATACGGAAACATATGAGCAAATTGTTTTACCTGAAGAATTGTTTAATGCCGCTGACCTTTTAAAAGAAGGTGAAATGGTTGAGGCTGTTTTTCATGCAGATACAGAAACTCCATTGTATGTTGATCTTCCTGCTCATGTTGTAATGGAAGTTACTTATACCGAACCAGGTTTACGGGGTGATAGTTCATCTACCTCATCGCTAAAAGCGGCAACTGTTGAAAGTGGTGCTACCATAATGGTTCCCTTATTTATTAACACAGGCGATTTAATTAAAATTGACACACGTGACCACTCTTATTCGGAGCGTGTAAAAGCATAGTTTTATATAAACTCATCATCAAAAAAGGATTCTTTATGGAATCCTTTTTTTTTTTCATATTTCCGATTGGCTGATGATTTGATATTTCTTAAATTAGCATGGAACATAAATCTCCTATCGTGATCAAGCAACAATCTGTCAACAGCAAATTTAAGCTCAATTTAATCCTTAAAATTACTCAAGCGATTAATGAAAACTTATCAATTGATGAGCTTTTGCAACAGTATAAGCATATTTTATTTAATGATCTTAAGATTGGGAAAATTGCGGTTTACAAATTTAGTTCCCGCTGGGAAAAATTATTGGTGTCCGGCATTTCAAAAGAATGCATTGATAAGATCAAAATTGGAAAGCACCTAAGCAGTATTTCTGAAATTACCTATATCTCACGTGATTTACCCGAAGTGTTCTGGTCTTTTGATTTTATTATTCCGGTCATCCACAAAAATTCAGTACTTGCATACATCCTAATTGGTGATATCGATGAAGAAATGGAAGGAATGAGCCCGGCAATCAAACACCTTAGCTTTATACAAACCATTTCCAACATTATTATTGTCGCAATGGAGAACAAGCGACTCTACAAACAATTATTGATTCAGGAAGCTTTTAAAAAGGAAATGGAATTGGCTTCAAAAATCCAAAACCTTCTCATTCCCAATCAGAGCTCCCTACCGCAAAATCAATATATTTCTACCTGTGGATATTATCAGCCACACTATGAAATTGGCGGCGATTATTATGATTTTATCAACTTTAACGATCAGGAATTGGGATTTTGTATTGGTGATGTTTCAGGAAAAGGAATTCCTGCAGCCTTAATCATGTCTAATTTTCAGGCTACATTACGGGCGCTTTTCAGGCCGGAAATACCCCTTGATGAACTCATGGTTCAATTGAACCAAAAAGTGTGCGACAGCTCAAGCAGCGAGAAATTCCTGACCTTTTTTATTGGAATTTACAATTACACCACAAGAAAACTAAAATATGTAAATGCAAGCCATCACCCTCCACTGCTTTATAATTTTGAAAAAGGAGAAACTACCTTACTAAAAAAAGGATGTATTGGTTTGGGTATGCTCGATGAAATCCCAGCCATATCAATTGGAGAAATTACGATTAATGAGCATTCAAAGCTACTTTGCTATACCGATGGGTTAATAGAACTGGAAAGAGATGACCAAATGGAAGTAGGAGTTCAATTCCTAACCAAAACGTTCGCAACACAAAAAAATATCTCAGATACCTTTAAAGATCTGATACAGCACATTGACATTGGAAAAAAGAATAAGGCTGTAATAGACGATATCTCATTGTTCGGCATCGAGTTTAAAACTACACAAATGTAAAAAGGATCGGCTAATGCCGATCCTTTTCTATTTGAATAAGATTTTCTTATTGTATTTCGAAAGCGATATCTTTTGAGATTGATTTTCCCGCAGTATCTTTAACTGTTACAGAAAACTTATAAGCTCCAGGCTTAGCATTATCAGGAGTTGCAATATTAAAGCTAATTACTTTTGAAGCTCCGGAAATAGCAGGTACTGAATTTCCAGCGGCGTCAGTATCCGAAAGACTATTAAAACTAAACTCTTCAACAGTTTTTACAGATTTAACTCCAGTATACGACACCGTTACAGTATAAGATGCTAACGCAACATTATCGGCAGCAGTAAAATTAACACTTAAATTTTCACCAGCTGTAACTATTGTACTTGTTGTTGGGCTAGCAATCGTAACCGTAGGAGCAACTGTATCTTCTTTGTCATCGCCACCGCTACCACCACAACTCATCATACCTATTGAGAAAAGAACGATAAGGGTATACTTTAAGAATTTCATATAGCTTGATTTAAATTTGTGATTTAGTTTTATCTAATAAAAATAGTTGATAGCTGGCAAACTAGCAAGCAACTACAAGGAAATAATTCTTTTTCCCCTTTTGAACCAAAAAATATTTATCTGCAATTAAATGTTCTTTTGTAATTAGCATCTCCGGATTATCTACTTTTTCCTTATTAATACTTATTGCATTGCCTTTAAAAAGTCTTCTTAGTTCTCCTTTCGATGGAAATACATCTGTTTTAACAGCCAATAATTCCAAAATATCAATACCATTATCAAATTCAGATTTGCTAACAGTAAACTGAGGTACTCCTTCAAAAACAGATAAGAATGTCTCTTCATCCAATTTTTTCAATACATCAGCAGTCGCTTTTCCAAATAAAATTTGAGATGCTTCAACAGCTGTATTGTAATCTTCTTCAGAGTGAATCATAATAGTCACCTCTTTAGCCAATCGTTGCTGCAATTTTCTCATATGAGGAGCTTCCTGATGTTCTTCTATCAAAGCAAAAATTTCTTCTTTCGAAAGAAGCGTGAAAATTTTAAGGTATTTCGCCGCATCTTCATCAGAGGTATTCAACCAAAACTGGTAGAATTTATAAGGAGAAGTACGTTTAGGGTCTAACCAAATATTTCCTGATTCTGTTTTTCCAAACTTTCCACCATCTGCTTTTGTAATCAGCGGACAAGTTATCGCAAAAGCAGTACCGCTTTCTTTTCGGCGAATTAATTCGGTTCCTGTAGTAATATTTCCCCATTGATCGGAACCACCCATTTGCAGTTTGCAGTTCTTAGTTCGGTAAAGTTCCAGAAAATCAGTTCCCTGCACCAATTGATATGTAAATTCGGTAAAAGACATTCCTGATTTAGAATCAGCACTTAATCTTTTCTTTACAGAGTCCTTACTCATCATGTAATTTACAGTAAGATGCTTACCAATATCACGAATAAAATCAAGAAAGGTGAAATCCTTCATCCAATCGTAATTATTCACCATTTCGGCAGCATTTACGGCATCTGAATCGAAATCCATGAACTTTGAAAGTTGCGCACGCAAACAATCCTGATTGTGACGAAGAGTTTTTTCATCCAACAAATTTCTTTCCTGAGATTTTCCTGAAGGATCTCCGATCATACCGGTTGCTCCACCTACCAATACAATTGGCTTGTGTCCTGATACCTGAAAATGTTTTAACATCATTACACCTACAAGGTGTCCGATGTGCAAAGAATCTGCCGTAGGATCAATTCCGACATAAGCTGATGTTAATTCTTTTGCAAGTTGTTCTTCTATTCCAGGCATCATATCATGAATCATGCCCCGCCACTTGAGTTCCTCAATAAAATTCATTTGTTCTGTATTTAATTTCCTGATAGGAATCTAATTATCAATTTTCTATTTGAATGGCAAAGATAAGAATTTTACCATTTTATTATCGTGTAATTTTTTCTATTCAACGACTAATGATATTAAGCTGTATAAAATCCCCGATACCAGTAAAATATTATAGATAAAAGAAAGCATAAAGAATTTCACAATTGTTTTAATCCAGGATTGCTGATAATAAAATTTCAAGGCCAGAAAAAGTTGTATGGGAATCAATAAATAAAGATAAAAAGCAAATTGATGAACAAATTCTAATTTGGTCATTATCAACAACTCACTAACAATTACAATCACAAAAATAAAAGAGTGAAAATTAAGTGATATTAATAAATGTTCCAACAAATAATTCTTTCGTCGGATGTAAAACAAAGCCAAAAACAAGGCAAATACAGGAAGTATAATCAGCAAGGTTTGTGATAATTTTTTATAGACATTATCCATCATCAAGGTGGGATTTAACTTCCACATGTCAATCACACGTTTTACATCTGAATTTCCGAACTTATTCTTCTTCCCTCCCTTTTCGCCAAAAGTAATTGATTGTGCCGTTTGCGCAGTATCCTGACTAATATTAAAGTTGAACAATCCTTTTTTTAATTTTGAATTGGTTAAAGAGTCTGATTCCAAGCTATCTATCTGGCTTTTATTTTCATCAACCATATCCTCGAAATAGGATAATACATCAACATCTTTTCCTTCCTCTGTTGTAAAAGTTAAGTTCTTTTCTGCCATAGTTTCGGGCCTATGGTTGTAGGAAAGGAGTAAAAATGCAAAAAAAGTAAGAAATAGATACAATCGAAAAGGTGGCGTATATCTGGCTCTTTTCCCTCTCATAAACTCTTTGGTAAGATAACCTGGCCGAACAAACAGAGGCACTATCGTATGAAGAAATTTATTATCAAGCGATAGAGCATCTCCAAGCGATTCGGATAAGACACTAAAAAAAGGCCTGTGAAAATCTTTTACCGACTGACCACAATTAGAACAAAAACTGCCATTAACCGGATGTTCGCAATTGGCACAAAACCCCTCAAAATGAAAAACTTTCCGCTTGGGAAGTTTTTGGATGTACTTCTTTATCGTTTCTTTCATTAGGCTTCAAGAGGAAGTTCTTTTTTCACTTTTTCCTTAATCTTATCTTTTGTATCGCTAAAATCTGAATTAAACAATTCAAACATCGTTTCCGAAACAATTGTCATTGGCTTGTATAAGTAGCTTTCATTCTTTTTTTCATCTGAAATAAATTCAAATTTTCGATCTAAATAATCAACAAAATAAACAACAATACCAATGATTATAATCCCCTTCATCAGGCCAAATACCAGACCTAAAATTCGATTAAACATTCCTAAAGCAATTGCTTCAATAAAAGAATTGAGTAACTTGCCTATAATGTTCACAATAATTACGATGACAACAAATGTGATTCCAAATGAAATGTATCCCATATATTCAGAGTCGTAATTAAAACGATCCCTTATAAATTGCGCCGTAAAATCGGAGAAATGAATGGCGCCATAAATCCCTAATAATAAAGCAATAAGAGTCGCCACTTCAAAAATAAAACCATTCTTAAAACCTTTAACCATTACCCATAGTAATGGAATACCAATCAATATATCAATTATACTCATTTGTGATGCATTTCTAATTTGACAATGATCACCAAATATAACTAAAAACAGACATAACCTGAGCATAATATTTGGATAAGAGACAATACCTCAATTAAAATTTCTTTATATTTAAATCAGTAAACAATTCAAATATGGCTTTAATAAATTCTCTTGTTAGTTGGTTTAATACAAACAGACTCTCTCAGATCGATTTTTTTAAAAATCATCCGATTGAAACTCAGAAAGAAACTCTTACGCAATTAATCGAACAAGCTTCGAATACTGAGTGGGGAAAAAAGTATGACTTTAAAAATATTCGCACACCTTCTGAATTTAAAGACAGATTACCAGTTCAAACCTATGAAGATATTGAACTTCAAATCAATAGACTTAGGAATGGTGAGCAAAATATTTTTTGGCCTTCCGAAATAAAATGGTTTGCCAAATCATCAGGCACAACCAATTCTAAGAGTAAATTTATTCCGGTAAGTAAGGAAGCTCTCGAAGATTGTCACTTTAGAGGTGGTAAAGATATTCTAGCCATTTACACATCGCTTTATCCCGAAACAGGAATTTTTAAAGGAAAAGGATTAACTCTTGGAGGAAGTCATCAGATCAACAACATCAACAATGACTCCTACTACGGTGATTTGTCGGCTATTTTAATTCAAAACCTCCCCTTTTGGGCTGATTTTATACGAACGCCCGATACCTCTATTGTTTTAATGGATGAGTGGGAAGAAAAACTGAATAAAATGACAGAAGCAACATTGAACGAGAATGTCACCAGCTTATCTGGTGTACCTTCCTGGTTTCTGGTTCTGTTAAAACACATTTTAAATGCTTCAGGCAAAAGCAACATTCACGAAATATGGCCTAATCTTGAGCTTTTTGTTCATGGCGGTGTTAGTTTCGACCCTTACCGTGAGCAATTTAAAGAATTATTGCCATCGCAAAATATGAACTACCTGGAGACCTATAACGCCTCCGAAGGTTTTTTCGGAATTCAGGATAATCCTTTGGATGACTCAATGCTTTTGATGTTGGATTACGGTATTTATTATGAATTTATTCCTGTTGAAAATTCTGAAAATGATCATCCAAAAGCCGTTAGTTTGGAAGATGTTAACCTTCATACAAACTACGCAATCGTTATTACAACCAATGGAGGTTTGTGGCGTTATCAAATTGGAGATACCATTCGGTTTACATCAAAAGCCCCATTTAAATTTAAGATTTCAGGCAGAACCAAACTATTCATTAATGCCTTTGGTGAGGAATTAATTATTGACAATGCTGAAAAAGCAATTCAAGCAGCCTGTGCCAAAACCAATTCAATCATAAAAGAGTATACAGCGGCTCCTGTATTTATGGCTTCAGATCAAAAAGGGGCTCACCAATGGTTAATTGAATTTGAAAAAGCACCTGGCAATATTGACGAATTTAACTTCATATTAGACAATGCACTAATGAATGTAAATTCTGATTATGAGGCCAAAAGATACAAAAACATCACCCTTGAAAAGCCACACATTACTATTGCTAAATCTGGTTTATTTTATGGGTGGCTGAAAGAAAAAGGGAAATTGGGCGGTCAAAATAAAGTGCCCCGACTTTCAAACAATCGTGATTTAATTGAGGAACTACTTCAAAAAAACAACTAATCGTTCATGCTGCAATTCCTTCTTTGTCTCTTTCTTGTGTTTCCATCTCAAAATAATGTTCAGATCAATCAGGTTCATGATTTTATTTCGGTTGATCACCTCGGAAATATATTTGTTGTAAATAAGTCCGAACTAATTGAATTCAATTCGAAGGGCGAGAAATTGGCTGTTTTCTCTAATTCCATGCTTGGTTCTATCTGCCATATTGATGTATCGAACCCACTTCGAATACTGCTTTTTTACAATGATTTTAATCAAATATTATTTCTGGACCGTAATCTGGCAGAAATTGGCAGCGAAATTGACTTATTTGAATTTTCGGATAACGAAACCGAATTGGTTTGCTCCTCTGCAAATGGTGGGTTTTGGATTTATAATTCAAATGACAATCAGGCAATTCGTATTTCGGATATTGGCAATATAATAAATCAAAGCATCTTAATGAACTCTTTTTATCAGGATTGTATTCCTGATAAAATGCTGGAATACAATAACGATTTGTACCTGCTTTATCCGGAAATGGGAATTTTGAATTTAGACAGGAACGGTCAATTCAAGAAAAAAATTCCACTTCCTGGAATCAAAAATTTTCACATCTCCCAAAACACTCTCCTATACACTACAGAATCGAGTATTTATTCTTTTCAGCCAATGGCTAAAGAAGACAAATTGATTTACAAATTAGAAGATTCCCAAGAAGGCGAACTTATTATCCGAAATAACAATTTGTACATCTCTAATAAAAAATCAATATCAATAAAAATAGTAACACTCTGATTAAAAACAATCTGCATTTTATTGACGGTTTACCCAATTGAATTCCTGATAAATATTCTTAATTTTAGTTGCCTTTTTTACACAAAGTAAACATAAATATGCACATTGCAGTTGCAGGAAATATTGGAGCTGGTAAAACTACACTAGCAGGATTATTAGCCAAACACTACGGATGGGAAGCTCATTTCGAAGATGTTGATGAAAATCCATATTTAAATGATTTTTACGATGACATGAAAAGATGGTCATTCGCCTTACAAATTCATTTTTTGAACAGTCGTTTCAATCAGGTTTTGGCCTTGCGTAAATCAGGACAAGACATCATTCAGGACAGAACCATTTACGAAGATGCATATATATTTGCTCCCAATCTGGAATCAATGAGTTTAATGCCAAAAAGAGATTTTGACAACTATCTGTCTCTTTTCAATATCATGAGCTCTTTAATTCAACCGCCGGACTTGCTTATTTATTTACGTGCAAGCATTCCGACGCTGGTAAGTCATATTCAGGAGCGTGGCCGCAATTATGAGGAAACCATTCGCTTAGACTATCTGAAGCGTTTAAATGAGCGCTATGAGGCATGGATATCGGGCTATGCAAATGGCAAACTACTGATTATTGATGTGGACAACATTAATTTTCTGAAAAACCCTAAAGACTTAAGTGAAGTAATCAACAAAATTGATGCTCAGCTGAACGGACTCTTTTAAAAAGGAGCTGTGAATTGATAATTACGAGTTAAGACTGTCTGGCTTGTAAATCCAATTCCGAATTTATAATTCAAAACTGATAATTCTTTCAAATTATGCATATCGCAATAGCTGGAAACATTGGCTCTGGTAAAACGACCCTTACCGAACTGCTTGCAAAACAATACGGATGGGAGGCTCATTACGAGGACGTTGACGAGAACCCCTATTTAAACGATTTTTATGACGATATGAAACGATGGTCGTTCAATCTTCAAATCTACTTTTTAAAAAGTCGGTTCAATCAAATTATGGAAATCCGTAAAGCCGGAAAAAATGTAATTCAGGATCGTACGATTTATGAAGATGCCATGATTTTTGCTCCTAATTTATTTGATATGGGCTTGATGTCGCAACGCGATTTTAAAAATTACAACAACTTATTCGAATTAATGGGATCAATGGTTCAAGCACCTGATTTACTTATCTATTTGCGGTCGTCTGTTCCTACATTGGTCAATCAAATTCAGAAAAGAGGCCGCGATTACGAAGAAACCATCCGCTTGGATTACTTAAAAAACCTGAACACCAGATACGAAACATGGATTCAGAATTACAATCGTGGCAAACTATTGATTGTTGATGCTGACAATATCGATTTCCTGGATAACCCAGAAGATTTAAACAATATTGTTGATAAAGTAGAAGCTCACATTCACGGATTATTTTAAAAACGATAAAACAATCCGATTGACAATTCGGGAAGAGAGATCTTTTTAAAACCAAGGTAATATTGATAAGGATCTCCATTTTCATCTTTTGCAGTTACAGTTTCCGGGAAATCGGGAATGTACGTATACCGAAGATTCATGTCGAAACTCCATGTGCTCGATAAATTGTATAAAAAGCCAATAATTGGTGTTAAGCCAACTTTATTTTCTTTAATTGTTTTTTTCTGATTTAAGCTCCCAACCGATGTCGAAATAAAGTTAATACTGTTTTGATAATGGAAATAACCAAAGGCAAGCGAAGTGTATGGGCGAAAATCCCGATCCCAACTATCAAAATAATAAGATCCTTTAACCTGGGCTGATGCGATATTGTAATTTACATCGTAATTTCCAAAATGATTGCCATTCCAAAAATCATCCTGTCCCAAAAAGCTGTACGCAATCTCAACACCTACTCCTAATTTTTTATTCAGCATCATCTGCCCGGTTACTCTAAGCACCGGTCCGCCTTTTGCCTGTTTTCCAAAATCACCCAAAGGATACTGATAGCCAACAGAAGTCCCAACTAACAATTCCTTTTCCTTATAATACTGAGCTTTTCCTACAGAACAAATACAGATTGCCAACAGGAAAAATATAGTAGATTTAAACCTCATCGATTCTATTTTAAAATTTATCAGCCACTAAATTACAAAAAAATGGGAACCGAACCGGCTCCCATTTCATATATAACTTGAATAAAATTATTCAATTACTTTTAATTCTTTTCCAATTTTAATGAAAGCAGCCAAAGCTTTATCCAAATGCTCTTTTGTGTGCGCAGCAGAAAGTTGAATTCTTATTCTTGCCTGTCCTTTCGCTACAACCGGATAATAAAATCCGATCACATAAATACCTTCTTCCAATAATTTTGCTGCAAATTGTTGTGATAGTACTGCATCGTACAACATCAAAGCATTAATAGCCGACTCAGATGGTTTTACATCAAAACCTGCAGCCAGTAATCTTTCTCTGAAATATTTAGAATTTGAAATTACCTTATCGCGTAACTCTGTAGATTCGGTCAACATTTCGAACACAGCTAAAGAAGCTCCTACAATTACAGGAGAAAGCGAATTCGAAAACAAATACGGACGGGATCTTTGGCGCAAAAGATCGATAATTTCTGCTTTACCAGTTGTAAATCCGCCTAAAGCTCCACCCAATGCTTTTCCTAATGTACTTGTGATAATATCAACACGATCCATACAATTATGGTATTCGTGAGTTCCTCTACCAGTATCTCCAATAAAACCGGAAGCGTGACTATCATCAACCATTACTAATGCATTGTACTTGTCCGCCAAATCACAAATTTCGTTTAATCTGGCAATATCACCATCCATAGAGAAAACTCCATCGGTAACAATTATACGAAAACGCTGCGCCTGAGAGATCTTTAACTGAGCCTCCAAGTCTTCCATATCAGCATGCTTGTAACGATATCTGGCCGCTTTACACAAACGAACCCCGTCAATAATCGAAGCATGATTCAGCTCATCAGAAATAATTGCATCTTCCTTGTCAAATAATGGTTCAAAAACGCCGCCGTTTGCATCAAAAGCTGCTGCGTACAATATAGTATCTTCAGTTCCGAAGAAAGTCGCAATCTTTTCTTCCAATTCTTTATGAATATCGGTTGTACCACAAATAAAACGAACAGACGACATTCCATATCCATGCGACTTCAAAGCTTTTGAAGCTCCCTCCATAACCCGAGGATTAGAAGACAAACCTAAATAGTTATTCGCACAAAAATTTAATACTGTTTTACCAGTATTTACTTTAATTTCTGCACCTTGTGGAGTTGTTATAACTCTTTCGTTTTTATACAAGCCGGCATCTTTTATGGACTGAATTTCCTCTGCCAAATAATCTTTGAATTTTCCGTACATGAGTGTTTGTTGTTTATTATGTGTTAGGTGTTTACTATGTTTCTAAATTTCAAGCCAAAATTACAATAAAATTTCGCTTCTGAGTTTTTCAAAAACTGTTTTTTTGTTACTACTTATTATCAAATTCAGTTTTTAATTAAATAATTTTCCTTCCAGACCAACTCATCTTGCAAAACTCAATCCTTGAAAAACAATCATATAGCCATTACGTGTAGATAACAACAAATCAAATTCAGATGAAAAAAATCATTTTTTTGAAAAAATATTCCAGCAGATGTTGTATTATTGAACAAATCCTATTAGTTTTGCATCGCAATTTTCCTCCAGAATGTACGTCATTCGTGCAATTCAGAAGAAAATTTGGAAGTTATACTCCTTCTTAGCTCAGTTGGTTAGAGCATCTGACTGTTAATCAGAGGGTCCTAGGTTCAAGTCCTAGAGAGGGAGCAAAAAAAGCAAGCTGAAATGCTTTCAAAACAATTTTAGCAGAGTATTCCTTCTTAGCTCAGTTGGTTAGAGCATCTGACTGTTAATCAGAGGGTCCTAGGTTCAAGTCCTAGAGAGGGAGCAAAAAAAGCAAGCTGAAATGCTTTCAAAACAATTTTAGCAGAGTATTCCTTCTTAGCTCAGTTGGTTAGAGCATCTGACTGTTAATCAGAGGGTCCTAGGTTCAAGTCCTAGAGAGGGAGCAAAAAAAAGCAAGCTAAATGCTTTCAAAACAATTTTAGCAGAGTATTCCTTCTTAGCTCAGTTGGTTAGAGCATCTGACTGTTAATCAGAGGGTCCTAGGTTCAAGTCCTAGAGAGGGAGCAGAAAGCCATCCATTGCGGGTGGCTTTTTCATTTTTTAAGTACTCCGATCCAAAATTTTCTTCTATTTTTGTTGGAATTGAAAAATTCTACGTCTTGAAACACTATTCATTACCAATATATCTTTTTTTGATCCTGCTTTTAAGTATCCCAACTCATGGATATACTCAGGTAAGAATTGATACAACAGTTACATTTCATAAAACCCGGCTAAATCCTGGATTAGGCAAAAGGGTTTTTAATAAAGAAAATCTATTCGTGTTTGGTGGACTATTAGGCACTTCATTTTTACTCGACGAATGGTCGAACAAACGCCTGAAATTAAATCAAAATTCCTTTTTAGATTCTTACACCAATATCTTTAATGAATTTGGTGAGAAGAAATACATTGCTCCTGCCACATTTGCAACCTGGATTATTGGAACAGCAATTAAAGATGAAAGACTGTCAACTACTGCACTCAACTCAGGAAAAGCTTTAATCACTGCCGCAATCTTAACCGAAGGCACAAAAATAATAGCCGGTCGTTCCAGACCATCCTTAAACAGAGGAAATATGCATTTTGATGCCTTTGGAGGCACAAACAACGATACAAAATCATTCCCTTCGGGACATGCTTTTGTTTCCTGGGCAGTATTCACTCCTTTTGCCGAAGAATACAGCAAGTGGATTTACATGATTCCGGCCTCTGTGAGCTTTGCAAGAATGTACCGAAACAAACATTGGTTTTCTGATGTTGTTTTAGGAGGAGGAATTGGCTATTTTGCAGGCCTCTATTTTCACAAAAGAAAAAACCAATCTGTCATTTTCGATGGAAATGGAATTGTAATCAAATTTTAACCAAACCAATTTATACAACCCAAAACCCAATATTATGAGCTCAACAAGTGTCTTTAAAAAATTCCCGAAAACCTTCTGGGTTGCAAATACCATCGAATTATTCGAGCGATGGGCCTGGTATGGTTTTTTCATGCTTTTTGCAAATTACCTTACCGGATCAACCGACATCGGCGCACTAGGTTTATCTCAGGCAGAAAAAGGAACTATTATGGGAGTGGGAACAGGAATACTTTACTTCCTTCCTGTAATTACAGGTGCAATAGCCGATAAATACGGATACAAACTGGTTTTAGGTATTTCATTTGTTATTTACAGCACTGCATTTATAGCACTTCCACTTTTTGACACATTTACCGGAGTATTTGCCATGTACCTTTACTTAGCATTGGGTGCAGCACTTTTTAAACCAATTATTTCGGCGACGGTTGCAAAAACTACCAATGAGGAAACCTCATCGATTGGCTTTGGAATTTTTTATATGATGGTTAACATTGGTGCCTTTATTGGGCCATTGGTTACTCTTGCATACAAAGACAGTGGATACACAACTGTTTTTTACATATCTGCCGGCGTTATTCTAATCAATTTTATTTTGATATTATTCTACAAAGAACCAGAGCGTGAAATTAAAAATGAATCCATTGGAGTCGCAATAGCTACCGTATTCAGGAATATTGGCAAAGCCCTTAGCGATATTAAGTTTGTAATTTTTCTTCTTTTGGTTGCGGCATTTTGGAGTATGTACTATCAGCTATTCTTCACGCTGCCAGTATTTATTGCCCAATGGGTAGACACTTCAAGCGTCTATCACTTCTTCGAAAGTTTTATGCCCGTTGTAACAGAAACTTATGGCACGAATGGACAAATAGATGCAGAATTCATCACGAATTTCGATGCCATGTTTATCATCATCTTCCAAATTGTCATCTCTACAATTGTGATGAGGTGGAAACCTCTGCAGGCAATGATGGGCGGAATTTTGATCTGTACAATTGGAATGGGACTCACCCTACTAACACAAAACGTTCTTTTCGTGATTCTTGCAATATTCATTTTCTCCGTTGGGGAAATGGCCAGCTCTCCAAAAATTACCGAATACATTGGACGAATAGCTCCTAAAGATAAAGTTGGACTTTACATGGGTTGCTCATTCCTGCCGGTATTTGCAGGCAGTACTATAGGTGGTGTTATATCAGGAAATGTATATGGAAACATGTCCGACAAAGTAACCTTAATGATTCGAGAAGTTACTGCAAGAGGACTTCAAATTCCTGAAATATCTAAGGATTTTAGTGCAACTGATTATTTCAACAAGGCAGGTGAACTTATGGGAATGGATCAAAATCAGCTCACTCAATATCTTTGGGATACTTATAACCCTTCCAATATTTGGTATGTGATACTGGCTATTGGATTTTTCTCAGTTACCGCTCTCTATTTTTACGATAGATTGCTGCTGAACAAAAAAGCACAATAGCCTGCAAACAAGGACTCAATAAAACAACAAATCCCACTCCGGTGGGATTTTTTTTGTCTTCTTCATCAAAACTATTAAGATTAGCAAGGACTTCTGCATTATATTTTTTAATTTGCAGACGAAATAAATCAACAAATAAAGTCACTTTTTGCTGATTTATTCGTACTAAAAAAAACCACTCAACCATTTTTATGCTACCCAACCAAATTAATAACATGTTAAGGCATATTATATGATAAGAACTCTACACACAAAAATTTTATTTTTCCTCACTGTTTTTGTTGCTTTTGCAATTGCAGCAACAGCTCAGACTTCTATTGAAGAATACTACCAAAACGCTGCCGGAAAAACTGGCGGTGAATTGAAAACTGCTCTGCATTCTATTATTAGAAATCACACCGAACTGCCTTACACAACTAAGGATGCCGGTGACCAATACAATGTTTGGGAAGCTCTTAAAATTACTGACGAAGATCCAAATAATACAGACAATGTTCTTCTAATTTACACTGGAAGAAGTGAAGTAAAAACACATCAGGATGATGGTTCAGGAGACGATGATTCCTGGAACAGGGAACACATCTGGGCCAAATCTCACGGGGATTTTGGAACCGTCCGGGGTGCAGGAACCGATATTCACCATCTTAGAGCCTGCGACCGAAGTGTAAATACTGATCGAAGCAATAAATTTTTTGACAATGGCGGAACGACTCATTCTGAAGCTACAGAATGCAAGTTTGACGGAGACTCATGGGAACCCCGCGATGCTGTGAAAGGCGATATTGCCAGAATGATATTGTACATGGCAGTTTGTTACGAAGGCGAAAATGGTGATCCTGATTTGGAAATGACCAACGACATGGCCTACAGTATGGTTAATTACTCAGCTCCTTTCTTTGGTAAACTATCCACCTTATTAGTTTGGAATACACAGGATCCGGTTGACGAAGCCGAAAAAGCCAGAAACGAAAAGGTTTATACGATTCAGGGCAACAGAAATCCTTTTATTGATTATCCCGAATGGGCTGACGAAATCTGGCCACCCGATACAGAGAGTCCTGCTATCACCGAATTATCTCCTGTCAATAATTCTATTGGTGTTTCTTTAACCGCAAATCTTATTATCAAATTCAACGAAGATATAAAAGAAGGAACAGGCAGTGTTACCATCAAAAGATACAATGACGAAACAACTTTTGAAACACTAACAATTCCAAGCGCCAGATTAACTTATTCAGGCAGCCAGCTGTTAATAAACTCTGAAGCTAAATACGAAGAAGGAGTTAGATACTATGTTGTTATTGATAATGGTGTAATTACCGATGCTTCATCGAATACTTTTGATGGATTTTCAGATAAAACTGTATGGAATTTCACAGCAACCTACACTCCTCCTGCAATTACCGGATTTACTCCAGCTGATGACAGTGAAAATGTTCCAATAGGCACTGATCTGGAAATTACTTTTGATAAAAATGTACAAGCAGGAAATGGTAAAATCTATATTAAAACCAATGGCACTGCAGTAGAGGAAATATTTGCTTCAGATGTTTCGGTAACCTATAACGGCACACAAGTTAGTATTGATTTATCAGATGATCTGGAAACAGGAACCGAATATTACATTAACATTGATAATAATGCCTTTGTAAGTGCAAACGGGGTAGCTTTTGCAGGTATCACTTCCATTACAGACTGGTCTTTTACAACAGAAAATCCTACCGGAATTGATGATTTACGTACCGATGGAATTCCATCATTCTACCCGAACCCAGCTGTGAATGAAATCCGACTGAAAAATATGAATGATGTAGAATCGATGTATATCTCGAACTTAACCGGGCGAAATATCATGGAAATAAAATCACCTGATACACGAATCTCCATTAGCAAATTGCCAAAAGGGATGTATTTTGTGACCTTTATTTTATCAGATGGCAATCGGATAACAAAGAAACTGATGAAGCGCTAAAATTTCATATAAACAAATATAAATGGCTGTTTCCTTTTCGGAAGCAGCCTTTTTTGTTCTTTTCTTATTCTGATGTCTGGCAAAAAGTCTGAAACAGGGGGCACGATGCGTACACATTAGGGGTTGGTCATGCGTACACATGAAGGGGGTATCATGTGTACACACCAGCGGGTACTCATCTGCAAACAAGGAATACTTTCACCCCAAAAATATACATATGGAGATCAAAAAAATCCGGATAGAATACCATCTAACCGGATTAAAATACAGAAAGTCATATCGATTCAATCAACAATCAAAATCTGCTCAAATTGTATTTCACGAGGCTCTTTAAGCAATAGGCTATTCGCCGAAAATTGTGTGACGATCTCCAGAGCATAATTACCAACCTCCAGCGCGGGCAACATCACCAACAGCTGCTTGGGTTCATTGGTAATAATTTGCGCACACTTATGGCGACTGTCATCATTCTGATTGATTAGATACACACCAACAATGGCATCATCGCCTGCTATTTTTAGCCTGTTACCCTGTATCGAGATCACATTACCCGGAGTAATCGTGCTGTCTTCGGCCTTTGTAAGGCTGTCGATTACTTTCCCTATCACAGGTTCGGTAGTGGCGGTACCAACAATATCGACCTGTGTTTTTTTCAATTCCTCACGCAAGGCAGTACTGCTGATAAAAGATGCAGTAATACGATGCTCATTGGGGTCGAAACGATCGGTTGCTCCGTGAAAAGCACCATTAATACCAATATGGCTGTGATACACCCCCGTATTAATACTGTATCCTTCAACCAATTTAGCGACTTTAATCCGGTCGCTGCGATCGAGGATATTTAAAATCGTTTCCTTTTGGTATTCGGTCCCTTCTTTTATCATTGCATCGGCAATATCGCCATTGTAAAGCGTTCCCTGAGGTTTAACCTTTCCGTAAAAATCATTGGGATCGGGAGTTAAGAGGTTATCGTATAACCAAACATTTACTTTGCTCATAATAATGTGATTTGATTAATTTTAATTAAAATAAGAAGTTCCGATACTTCTCTAAAAAAGTCAAGATCTGAGCAGTTAAATTATTATGTTATTGAGCACATTTGTTGGTTCACCAATCAAAACATATACTACTCTGCATACAGTCTAAGCAATGGAAATAAAAAAGCCCGAATCCTTAAGGATTCGGGCTTAGTACAATATAGTTTTCTACTAATTATCTTTAACAGCTTCAAGTATCACTGTTTTATTTGTTACTCCAGAACTATAATATTTATAAGTAATTGAATAAACCTGACCTACAGCAACTTCATACTTATTTTTGATAATCTTGGCGATTTTCTCAAGAACCACATCTTCTTCCTCGTCAAAATTTCCATAACCACCATTACCTACAAACTTATAATCGTCATAAACCAATGTGTAAGTTTCTGTTGGCGTTTTATCCGATTTAACAAATTTGATTGGAGGAACAAATAACCATGTTTTGTCTTTATAAGCAACCAATGAAGATGCATTGATAGTTTGAGACAAGGTTTTCAAAACATATTCTCCTGTTTCCCAGTTAAAAGATACAGTAACATTATTCTTCCATCCATCCTCATTCAAAATATAACCAATGTAGTTATCATAGTAATTTCCATAATACACATATTTAATCTCCTGCTTATCACCACTAACAGCATTTGGATATTTACCAATTAAAAAATCAGGCAAATAATTATCTGCTTTGGCTTTAGAAGAAAAATTAAAATACTCTCCAGGTTGATCTTTACCTTCACCCATTAATTTGTAATCCTCTTCTGTTAATTCATATGCTGAAGTATAGCCAAATGCTTTAGACGTATTTGTCCATACAGTTCCATCGAACTCATATTCTGCATATTTATCGCCTGCGCCATAAAATTTATAACTAAGCAATTTAGAATCCCCCACTTTAGCAATAGGAAATCTGCGATCTAAAAATACCGGCAAATACTCATCTATTGGCATATTTTTATCAAAATTACCATATTGACCGGGTTCACCTTTTCCTTCTCCAAGTAGATCATAATCATTACCTGTCATTTCGTAAGCTTTTGGTGAAGCATCACTCACTTTAGAACTAGGGATATAAAAATTGTAATTCACTACGTATTCAGAACCAGCCTCGCCATAAACCTTCATATTTGTTAATACTTCAGGCAAATTGTCTGCAGCAGTTGCCGAACTCGAAAAGTTCATATGCCCGCTAACACTCGTATTAGTTGAAAGGGCATAATCTGCATCAGTCAAAGTATATCCTGTTTCAAGCAATACTTTATCTGAGAAAAATTTCGCATCAGCTACAGCATCAGCATTAGCTTCATCTACTTCTTTGTAAGCATCTTCCATTGGGTCACAAGAAGTGAAAACCAAAGCAAAGAAGGATGCCATATATAATAATTTCTTCATCTTTCTATTTTTTTTATTAAACAAAAGTCTGATTAAAACTTAATTTTAAGACCTGTTGACCAAGTTCTTCCGAATCCGTAATACACTAAAGCTTCGTTAGTTGTATGATTTAAACCATCTTGTGCTTTAGAAACATATTCAGTATCAAACAAATTGTAAACATTTGTATTTAAAGTGGCGTCAAGACCAGCGATCTGAAACTTGTAACGGAAACCAGCATCAACCAGCCCTGCTTCCGGCATTTCCCATGAATCACCACTAGTAGCAATATCAGTTCTCTTAGTAGCATCAAAATCAGCATAATGATTACCGTAGTAGGTATAATCAACACTCACATTCAATTTAGGAAGAACTTCGTAATCGATAGAAGCAGAACCTGATAATTGGGCTGAGTTACCAACATGCACATCTTTTAGATATGCTGTAAACTCACCTTTTTTCACTTGTGCATCATCATAAACAACCGCATGTACATCATCCTGATAAACCCAATCACCTACAGATACCATAGCACGAACAGTTAATTTCTTAGAAGGCTTGTATTCTCCCTCAACCTCGATACCTTGATGAAGTTGATTCAAACCTGAGATATTAACATTTTCACCGCCAAGACTTTTCACCAAACCTCTGTCTTTCCAATTGGTACGATACAAAGTAACATTTGCATTAAAGTTAGAAGATGTATATGCATAGCCTATCTCAGCAGTAATGATTTTTTCATACTTCACATCCTTGTTCACTTCATTTGTGTTGTTCAAAAATACATTTGCCATATAAGGTGTTCTTTGCACATATCCTCCATTTACAAATACATTGTGGATAGAGTTGATCTTGTAATTGAAACCAGCCTTCACATTCCAAGGCAAGAAATCTTCCCAATCAGACTGTTGGTTTCCTGGCTCATACAAGAAATAATCTGTACGTCGGTAAGCTTTTCGTGACACTGCTGCAGATATAAATGCTGAATAATCATCAGTTACATATTCTGTTTGACCGAAAAGACCAGTATACAAGGCTTCACCATCATTATAATAGTTAATTTTATCATCGGCCTTCAACCAAGTATTAGCATCACGATTCTTATTACCATTAAGGTAGAATGCTCCTCCCAACAAATCATGAATTTCGTTATAATGCTCTCCCTTGTAGTAACGCGCATCTAAACCTGCTGTAAAAGTAAACTGCTTGTATTCATGTGTTAATGTAGACAATAAACCATACCAAGCATGATTATTTACTGAATTAGCAATAATCGCCTGAGAACCTAAAGCAGTGGAGGCTGCATTGATAGCCGCAACCCCTTCAAAGTCCAATAAACCATCAGGAGTTCTCATTGTTACATCATAATCCTCACCAGTACTATAATTAACACCTAATAATTTAGACTGAGCTCCGTATACACGACGACCACCACCAGAACCAACTGATGCATAGAATGAAGTAGTTAAAGATGTTTTATCATCCATAGTCCAATAATGGTTCAACTGTGCCTGAGGTTTGTGGTAATAGTTGTAACCATATGCTCCACCATATAATTTTCCTTCACGCATTCCATAATCAGAATTGTATTTAAATTCATCTTTATGATCGCGGTATTGCTGAATTGTGTGCTTGTTTCCACGCTGATTGTGCCATTGTGGTGCACCGGTAATCATGAAAGACAGAGTATGTTTTTCATTAATCACTTTAGAGATATTGGCAAAATAGGACCAAGCATCATAATCTGTTCCTTTTATATATCCATCACCTGATGTGTGAGAACCTAAGATAGTAACAGCCCATCCATTATCCATTAAACCTGTTGATAATGAGATTAGGCTTTTCTTAAGACCATCGTTTCCAATGCTCGATTTAATTACTCCACCTTTTTTAGCATCTGTAGATTTAGTAAGAATATTAATAGTACCTCCAACAGAAGAAAGACCCAGCTTAGATGCACCAAGTCCTCTTTGAACCTGCATAGTACGGGTAACATCAGAAAGCCCGGCCCAATTTGACCAGTAAACTTTACCCGATTCCATATCATTAACAGGGATACCATTAATTAATACTCCAACATTATTCGAATCAAAACCACGGATATATACTGTAGCATCACCGAATCCACCACCTTCTTTCGAAGTATATACAGATGGTGTAGACTTTAAAATTTCAGGAAATTCCTGAGATCCCAATTTATTCTCTATTATATCCGAAGAAATAGTAGATACAGCAATTGGTGTTTGACGATCTGTTACAATAGAAGCCATTACACTAACTTCGTTCAAACCAACAGCGTCAGATTCCAACTTAATAGTTCCTAAATCCTGAGCACCTTTTAAGTCAATTTCTTTGTCAAGAAATCCTACAAAACTTACAACAAGCTTTGTAGCTCCTTTTGGCAATTCAAAAGCAAACGAGCCATCAAAACCCGAAACAGTACCGGAAGTTGTTCCGGCAACAACAATAGAAGCACCCGGTAAACTTTCGTTGGTACTACCATCTACGACTACACCTTTTACGGTGGTTTGAGCAATAGCTGCAATGGACAACATCATAATTGCTGCCATTGTCAAAATACTTCTCATAGCATTTTTCATAAAACAATTTGTTAGGTTAGTAATTGTGTGACAATGTCGCCACAAAATCATCTCACATTTCCTGGAGAAAAGGATCACAAAAATGGTTGCTTTTTAACTATGTAACAAAAAAATAACGAACTAATTTTAGCTGTTCGTCTTCTTTTTTTAGCATTTCATCGAAAAAATTAATTTCAAACCTGAAACAGGGACAGTTTTTCAACAATCACGCAAAAAAAAGAACAACAGTTTTAACCAAATTGGTCTGTTAAAAAATGGATATGGAAGATAATATTTTTCTTTCGAAATCCATAATCACAAAACCAACCAAAAACTTAGTTTAAACCTTATTTCAACATCCTGATAAAAAAGTTATTACTTAACGAATAGATTATACAAGGATTGTAAAGTTTTAACAATGATACTCCACCTGTTACTTATTTCTATTCTAAATTAGACAATTACTAAATATCATTAACGACACAAAGAAACAATTTCATCTGCAACGGTCTGTTAATTTAACATTAAAAAAAAGGAAAGAATTAAATTAATATCTAAAACAAAATTAAATTTGCTTGAAAAGCAAATTTTCAAAAATAAAGCGTACTTTTGCAGCCGCATTTTGAGCACCGCAATCGATTCACTCACAACAATTTCAAAGAATGAGATGATTAGATGAATGCTCAATTTGACTAGTACAATAAAAAGAAAGAGAACACAGTATCCCATTTCATTAGCTTTCAGCGGATATTTTTTCTCAAATTAATAAAATACAAGATGAGGAAATTGAGAAACATTGCGATTATCGCCCACGTTGATCATGGTAAAACCACTTTGGTTGACAAAATGATAATGCATAGTAACATTTTTAGAAAAAATGAGAACCCAGGTGATTTAATCCTTGATAATAATGATCTGGAAAGAGAGAGAGGAATCACCATCTTGTCAAAGAACGTTTCTCTTGAATACAATGGTGTAAAGATTAATATCATAGACACTCCCGGTCACTCGGATTTTGGTGGAGAAGTTGAGCGCGTTTTAAATATGGCTGATGGAGTATTACTACTTGTAGACGCCTTTGAAGGAACGATGCCTCAAACTCGTTTTGTACTGCAGAAAGCTTTAGCTCTAGGTCTTAAACCTGTTGTGGTTGTTAATAAAGTTGACAAACCAAACTGCAGACCGGAAGAAGTTCAGGAGCAGGTTTTCGAATTGATGTTTAATTTGGAGGCTACTGAAGAGCAATTAGATTTCCCAACCATCTACGGCTCTGCCAAACAAGGTTGGATGTCGAAAGACTGGCAAAAGCCAACAACTGATATTACAGCAATTTTAGATGCAGTAATCGAATTCATCCCTGAGCCAAAAACCATTAATGGCACACCACAAATGCTGATTACATCTCTTGACTACTCTGCTTATGTTGGACGTATCGCCGTAGGACGTGTTCACCGGGGAGAGATTCGTGAAGGAATGGATGTTAGCCTGGTTAAACCTGATGGCAGCATCAAGAAACAACGAATTAAAGAACTACATATCTTCACCGGTCTGGGTAAAGAAAGAGTTCAATCTGTTGCTTCCGGAGAAATATGCGCTTTAGTAGGTATTGAAGGTTTTGATATTGGAGACTCTATTTGCAGCGTTGAAAACCCGGAACCTCTAACACCAATTGCAATTGACGAGCCTACAATGAGTATGTTATTTACGATCAACAATTCTCCGTTTTATGGAAAAGATGGTAAATTCGTTACTTCCCGTCACTTAATTGACCGACTAAATAAAGAATTGGAAAAGAATTTAGCTCTTAGAGTTGAAAAAACTGATTCTGCTGATTCATATATTGTATTCGGACGTGGAGTTCTTCACTTGTCTGTACTAATCGAAACAATGAGACGTGAAGGATACGAGATTCAAGTTGGACAACCACAGGTTATCATTAAAGAAATTGGTGGTGAAAAATGTGAACCTATTGAATTTTTATTCATCGATCTTCCGGAAGATGTTTCAGGAAAAGCAATTGAGATCGTAACTCAACGTAAAGGAGAAATGCTGACTATGGAACGTAAGGCTGATCGTATTCACCTCGAATTCCATATCCCATCAAGAGGTATTATTGGTTTAAGAAATCAGATGTTGACTGCTACTGCCGGCGAAGCAGTGATCTCTCATCGCTTTCTGGAATACCAACCACACAAAGGAATTATCCCTGGTCGTGTTAACGGATCGTTAATTGCTATGGAAACCGGATTAACTTTTGCTTATGCTTTAAATAAACTACAAGACCGAGGTACATTTTTCGTTGCCCCAACGGTTGAAATTTATGAAGGCCAGGTAATTGGTGAGAATAATCGTGCCGGCGACTTAGTTATTAATGTGACTAAAACAAAAAAACTAACCAACATGCGTACTTCTGGTACTGATGATAAGGTGAGATTATCACCACCAATCACTCACTCACTTGAAGAAGCTCTGGAGTACATCCAAGGAGACGAGTATGTTGAGGTTACTCCTAACTCAATCCGCTTAAGAAAAATACTTCTTAAAGAAACTGATCGTAAAAGATCAGGCAAATAAATCTTGAATTTCAACTGAAATTTAAAAGAGCAATATTTTAAAAGAGCGATTTTCCGGTAAGGAAATCGCTCTTTTTACATTCTTCATATGCAGTAACGCCACCCGAATCAACTCTAAATCTGATATCAATAAATTTCTATCCGAATACATTTGCCTGGACAAATATCGGCTGCTTTCCTATTTTTCTGAACCTCATCATTAAAAATTTCTAATTCGTAACAATCTCTCTTCCTTATCGAACCAATCAGGTCACACCTACCATCTTCAGTACACATTTCCCAAAATTCGGGTGCTACTCCTACGCAATAAGCACAGCCTATACACCTATCCCTAAAATGCTTTATTCTTGTCATTTTTTTAATAACACCCCTGTTTAATATTGATTTTTTTTTGAATCCTCAAATGCAAGACAATTTTAAATTAAATCTTTATTGCTGATCTACTGATACTTAACTCTTTTATTGAAATATTTTTAGTACTATGCTTTGCATATTACCTTTTTTTGTACGTATATTTGTATAACAAGCTTGCATGCTTGCGACAGTAGTATACGATATAAATACAAACACCATGAACAAAAGTAACAATTCACTATGCAAACTCAGCCTGATTCTAATTGTTCTATTTTCGTGGACAACAGAATCCAATGCTCAGTTTGTTTCTACTGCGAAACAATCGAAAATACTATCTCCTATTGTGAAAATTATATCTGATGCAATTTTGGGAAGCGAATCAAAAATCGACAGAGAAAAAAGCTATTTCAACTCAAGACTTTTCTTTTTTGAAGAAAATATACAAGTATGTAAAGATATTTTAGCCGGCAATAATGACAGTATTGATGCTGTAAATATTTCATCTCAAACGAGAGAACAGATCCTAATTGAAAAAGATACTGTTCTAACAAAGGAGGAAACCAAGGTAGTTGAGAAGAAAAAACACAAAAGCATCTGGAACAATCCGGGAAACACAAAATCAAGAATTTAATTTATTCCAACCATGAAGATCGAAAATACTAAAGCCCAAATGCGAAAAGGAGTGCTGGAATATTGTATTCTATCCATTTTATCAAGAAATGATGCTTACGCTTCAGATATAATCAAGGAGCTAAAAGAGGCAAAAATGATTGTTGTGGAAGGAACTTTATATCCACTTCTAACCCGATTAAAAAACGACGGATTGCTAAGCTACCGTTGGGAGGAATCAACTCAAGGCCCACCTCGGAAATATTACACAATTGCCGAACTTGGAAGTGGATTCCTTAAAGAATTGGATCAATCCTGGCAAGATTTAGTTGATGCTGTAAATACAATTAAAAAGTAAGACCCCTAAACCGATATACAAATGAAAAAGACATTAACAATTAACATAAGTGGGAGTATTTTCCATATCGATGAGGATGCTTTTGAAAAACTACAGGCTTACCTGCGCACCATCAATACTCACTATGGACCAAGCGAAGAAGGCCGCGAAATCGTATCTGATATTGAAGCTAGAATCTCAGAAATTTTCCAAGAAAAACTGAGCACAAAAGATCAGGTGGTAAATGTAGATATGATTGAAGAAACCATATCGATTATGGGGAAACCTGAAGAGATATTTGCTATCGACGAAGAAAGTATTGAAGACGAGTCGAATCAGGAAACTGAGACAAAACAAACTTTCGGAAAGAAAAAGCGCAGATTATTCCGCGATCCTGACCACAGAGTTCTGGGTGGTGTAGCCAGTGGTTTGTCTGCTTATTTCGGAATTGATGTGGTTGTAATCCGTCTCCTTTTTGCACTTTTCTTTTTCCTAGGATATGGGTTTTCATTTCTTCTTTATGTGATTTTATGGATTGCAGTTCCTAAAGCAGTTACTACAACTCAAAAATTAGAAATGAAGGGCAAAAAGGTAAACATTTCCAACATTGAGGAAACAATTAAAGACGAATACAAGGAGGTAAAAGAAAGTTTCGAAAAGATGAGGGACAAGAACGGACCGCAGGTTCGTGACGGTTTCGATAGAGTTCTGGACTTTGCCGGAACAGCACTCCGACTCATCCTTAAAGTGATTATTATTTTGCTTGGTATTGGATTCGTATTTGCAGGATTTATTACCCTTATCAGCTTTATTGGCTCCATGATTTTTGTGAATAGCTTTTTTGGTCCATTTTCTGATTTCCATTTTCCCGGCACAGTGCTTCCACACCTATTTCTTGACGGAAGTAGTATCACCTTATTCACAATTGGCGTAATTGTGGTGATTGGAATCCCTTTACTCCTTCTGATTTTTGCAGGATTAAAACTCTTGTTCAATTTCAGAACTAACAACAAAATAATAGGGTTCTCGGCACTTGCATTTTGGCTACTGGGAATTATCCTTTTGGTTAGTCTAAGTTTTTCTCAAATAAAAGGATACATGCAAAGCAGTACGCGTTATTCCGAAAACATTGAATTACAACCTACCCAAACAGATACTCTTTATTTAAAATCAACTGACAATATCGATTTTGACTGGCATGATGGGCACATCGGTCTGGACAATATAAAAATCATAGTCAAAGATGATAAGGAAATTATAGTTGGAGAACCTACTCTTGATATCGAAAAGAGTAACAGTGGTAAATTTGAAATTAAACTTAAAAAGAAATCCCGGGGAAGATCGAACGAACAGGCGAGTGAAAATGCTGAAAACATTGAATACAAATGGAAACAAACTGATTCCCTAATTGTCTTTAATCAATTTTTCACACTGCTAACTGATAGTAAATGGAGAAATCAAAAACTTCACATCACAATTAAGGTGCCCGAAGGAAAAGTGATCTATCTGGACAAGTCGATGCGCAAAATTATTCACGACATTGATAATGTAGATAACGCTTGGGACTACGACATGCTAGACAAGATGTGGATCATGAAAAAGGAAGGCCTAAGCAAATTAGAAAATAATAACAAATAAACCCATGCTTTGCACCGGCTCCTTTTTCAATACACACTTTGCCGGTGTAAACATGGTAAATCAAAAAAAATAAAATATCATGAAAAAATTAGTAGTAATAATTGCAGCGATAGTATTTCCGATTCTAATACAAGCACAAACCAAAGGTGAGCAAATACACGCTAAATATTCAAATTTAGATGGTTTTACCAGCTTTAGTTTTGCCGGTAGCTTCCTAAAAAATCTCGACTTTGATGTTGATGAAGACGAATTGGAGAAAAATATCACCGGAGAATGTAAAAACATCAAATTCCTAACTTTTAAACATGCAAACGGAGACGAAACTAAATTCAAAAATATTGTCTCTTCACAACTATCAAAAGGAAATGCCTATAAAGAAGTCTTAACTGACAGAGATGATAAAAATTCCGATGATGTTCATTTCTTCGCAAAAGGAAACGGAAAAAAATTCAGTGAATTTCATGTCTTGCACTTTAATGAAAACAGAACATCATTGGTTTCCTTTTTTGGTGATTTTCGTGTTGATGAAATAAAAACTTTGTCTCACTTCACTTTTGATGATGAAGACGACGATGAGGAATAACAACATTCAAGACTTAACAAATATGTAATCTCCAAGTGCAGAAATTTTCGCACGCAAGAAAATAATTACCTGGTAAGTTACATATGGCAACCAAAAATAAATTACAATTAAATGAAACGTCCATGATTAAATAATTATTAACTCACACACAAGAATGATTATTTACTCAAGGTAAGTTCTATCTGACCATAAAATACAAACAGATGAAACGCTTAACAAGATCAAAGGAGAAAAAAATAGCTGGTGTTTGCGGAGGTATTTCTCAATACATAAATCCGGAACTTGACCCGATAATTATAAGAGCTGCATGGCTGATACTAACTTTATTTAATCCACTAATGTTGCTTGCATACTTAATACTGGCATTGGTTTTGCCCGATTCTTCATACGAAACAGCATAAAACAACACAAAATAATATAATCTGATTTGAATGTAATTTTCACCCCAAATTTGGTTCTAAAGGTATTTAGTCTTTTTCACCGAAAAACAACCAAAACATTCAATAGATTAGAGGCTGTTTCGTAGTTATGAGACAGCCTCTTTTTTCTAAAAAAATTAATTATTTTCCCTTCTTTTAAAATATTTCTTCAGATAATTGTAAATTGGCTACCCTAAAATCAAGATATGGCCAGACTCTTCTCTCAGGTATTCATCATATTATTATGGATGTTGACAAGTCAATATTCATCATTGGCACAAGATTTCAACACTCCATTTTTACACTATAAAGAATTTCAAAAAGCAGACAGCAATAAATTATTTTTACGATTTGAAAATTTCAATTTTGTGAAAAACAATGAGTACTCCGGCACTTTCTCTAATGGAACAACCTGGATCGGCTACTCGGCAACACCAAAATTGGTTTATTATCCATCTTCTAAAATTCGAATTGAAGCTGGAATGCGACTCCAGCAATATACAGGACGAACGAACTTTAATGAAACACAAGCATTATTCTCTGTAAACTATCAAGCCTCGAGTAAAGCCAATTTAATTTTAGGAAGCTTAAACCAAAACAATAACCATATGCTTTCGGAACCCATGTTCGAACCGGAAAAGTTCTTTACGGATAAAGCAGAAAGTGGAATTCAATTTTTGTATCGTACAAAACGATTAAACCTTGACACATGGATTAATTGGGAACAATTCATCTTAAAAGAGGATCCTTTTCAGGAAAAATTCACTTTTGGGATTTCAAGCAGCTATCAGTTAAATAATACATCCTCCAAAAATAGACTTTCCATTCCGGTTCAAATTCTTTTCGCACACAGAGGTGGCGAAATTGACTCCTCTGACGAATCCGTTCAAACCATTGGTAACTTTTCATCCGGCCTTGATTTTTCAAGAAAAATTGAAAATTCCAGATTTACTTCATGGTATATTAGAGCTTTAGCCTACTACGTAAGCGACAACTCCTCTGTTAGCGAACTCCTTTTTAATAAAGGACATGCTTTTTACCCGCAGATTGGCATTAACACGAAACATTCTCAATTTAGACTAGGATATTGGTATGCATATCATTTCATTGCCTCAAGAGGTTCAGAATTATTTCAATCAATATCTTATAGCAAACCAGGTTCATACCAAAACAGAAGAGAACTTGTTACATTTAAGTACTTCTATGAGCGGAAAATAAGTAAAGGCATTCATTTGGGTGGAAAAATTGATTTATACTATAATCCAGTCAATTCAAATGCAAATTACGCCACAGCAATCTATCTCAGAATCAATGGAGATTTCTTTCTGAAAAAAGTTAGTTGGAATTAAAGCTTTGCTTTCTCAATTTTATAACGATACAACTTATTTTTCCAAATTTCACCCGCATATTCAACATTAATTCTGGGATGAACGTATAATTGCATAACATGCCATCATCTTCCATCCAAATTCGATTAGAGCTCTCCAAATCCTCTCCATAAAAACTCTTATCCAACTTTAATTGCTGTCCGATTTTACCCGGACCATCAATTCCTTCAACACCACGAACCAATATTGCCTGAGCTTGATCCTTTTTACCGGTTACAATATTTAGCAACCAATAAATCCCGTAAATTAAATAAACATAGACGTAACCACCGCAAGAATAGATAACCTCTGTTCTTTTGGTGCGCCCCTTTGATGCATGAGATGCCAGATCCTCCTCTCCCACATAAATTTCAATTTCTGTTATTCGAAACCGCTCTTCCTTCATTGTTTCAAATTTTCGCACAATGATTTTTCCGATCAGCTGACGGGCAACAATATTGATATCCCTCAGGAAGAAATCTCTTTTTAATCGAACGCTCATTCGTTTCAATATTTTAAATTTTCAAATGTAAAAACTCCTTAGTTCCTGCATATCAAATGTTCCAATTGCATTTCTTTCCAAAAAAATACTAAAAAGAGACTTCTAAAATAAATTTATTTCATACTTTTGCAGAGAAATTGTGACGATGGGCTTATTTGTGAAGACTCCCCACCCCAACAACTTGATTCTACTACCCTTAGCAAGTAAAGGATTCAATATTGGGAAATATATCAATTTGATTTTTTGACAGACTTAACTCCTCCACATTACCCGATTATCCACATCAGGTTAAGTTCTTCATCAATAAATCGTTAAAAAAATTGGTGTATTTATAGGATTCTTGTACTTTTGCAAGCCAAATTGGAATAATTGTATTAAAAAGTATTATTTATTAAAAGTTTTTAACGTGGATACATTAAGTTACAAAACAGTTTCTGCAAACAAAGCAACTGCTACTAAAGAGTGGATTGTTATTGATGCAGCAGACCAAGTGTTAGGTAGACTTAGCTCTAAAGTAGCAAAGCTGATTAGAGGTAAATACAAACCTAATTACACTCCTCATGTTGACTGTGGAGACAACGTGATTATTATCAATGCTGAGAAAGTACGTATGACTGGAAATAAAATGACAGACAGAAAGTATTTTTCTTACACTGGACACCCAGGTGGACAAAAAATTAAAACTCCAGCTGATCTTTTGGCGAAACACCCAGAAAGATTAATTGAGAAGGCTGTAAAAGGTATGCTTCCAAAAAATCGTTTAGGAAGAACTCTTTACACAAACCTATATGTAGTTGTAGGTCCTGAGCACAAACACGAAGCTCAGCAGCCAAAGAAATTAGATTTAAACACAATTAAATAAGTAGGTATGGAAGTTATTAATGCTATTGGACGTAGAAAAGCAGCTGTTGCCCGTGTATACGTTAGCGAAGGTAAAGGTCAGATTACCATCAACAAAAAAGAGCTTAAAGAGTACTTTACTACCGGAACTCTACAGTACATCGTAAAGCAACCTTTAAACCTTTTAGAGGTAGCTGAGAAGTACGACATCAAAGTAAATCTTGATGGTGGTGGAGTTACAGGTCAGGCAGAAGCTCTTCGTTTGGCAATCTCCAGAGCACTTGTTAAAATTGATGCAGAATCAAAATCAGCACTAAGAACTGCAGGTTTCATGACTCGCGATCCTCGTGAGGTTGAACGTAAAAAACCAGGTCAACCTAAAGCACGTAAGAAATTTCAATTTAGCAAGCGTTAGAATTTTTGTGGCAAGTTTAGTATCTAAATTGGTAAGACTTCGATTTTCGAACTACTTAGCAATTGCCATAAAACGAATGTAAACGATTAAAAAAAACAAAAATGTCAAATACTACATTTGAAGAATTATTAGAAGCAGGTTGCCATTTTGGTCACTTGACTAGAAAATGGAATCCAAAAATGGCTCCTTATATTTTCATGGAGCGCAATGGAATTCACATTATTGACTTGCACAAAACAGCTGTAAAGCTGGATGATGCCGCCGCAGCATTGAAACAAATCGCTAAATCAGGAAGAAAAATTCTTTTTGTTGCTACTAAAAAGCAAGCAAAATCAATCGTTTCTGAAAAAGTAGCAGCAGTAAATATGCCATATGTAACTGAGCGTTGGCCAGGTGGTATGTTAACTAACTTCCCTACTATCAGAAAGGCTGTTAAGAAAATGTCTACCATTGATAAAATGGAAGGTGACGGAACTCTTAACCACCTGTCTAAAAGAGAAAGACTACAAGTATCTCGTCAAAGAGCTAAGTTGGAAAAAAACTTAGGTAGTATTGTTGATCTGACCAGATTACCGGCAGCTCTATTTGTAGTTGATGTAATGAAAGAATATATCGCTGTTAAAGAAGCAAACCGTTTGGGTATTCCTGTTTTCGCAATGGTTGATACAAACTCAAGCCCAGATGGTATTGATTTCGTAGTTCCTTGTAATGATGACGCTTCCAGCTCTGTTTCTATTATTCTTGACATTGTAACCGCTTCTATTAAAGAAGGTTTATCAGAAAGAAAAGTAGAAAAAGATACTGAATCAACTGAAAAGAAAGCTTCTAAGCCTAAAAAAGCAAAGAAAGCAGATGCTCCTGCAGAAGAAGCACCAGTTGCTGAAGTTGCTCCTGCTGTAGAAGTTGCTCCAGAAGCTCCAGTTGCAGAAACAACTCCAGAAGCTCCGGCTACTGAAGAAGAAAAGAATGATAAGGAATAATTAACTAACAAAAAATTAGATATATCATGTCTATTAAAGCAGCAGATGTAGCCAAATTGCGTAAAGCAACTGGCGCAGGAATGATGGATTGTAAAAATGCTCTTACTGAAGCTGAAGGGGATTTTGACGCAGCGGTAAGCATTATTCGTAAAAAAGGAATGGCGATTGCTAACAAACGTGCCGACAGAGAAGCAACTGAAGGTGTTGTATTAGCAAAAGTTTCTGAAGATAAAAAAAGTGGTGTAATGATCACTCTAAACTGTGAAACTGACTTCGTTGCAAAGAATGATAGTTTCGTAGAATTTGCAACTAAAATTCTTGATTTAGCTTTGGCAAACATGCCTGCAGATCTTGAAGCTTTGAAAGCTTTAGAGCTTGAAGGAAGAAAAGTTGAAGAACACGTTACTGAGCAAACCGGTGTTATCGGTGAGAAAATCGATTTAAGTTTCTTTGGTAAAATGGAAGCAGAATATTCTGTTGCCTATATTCATGCAGGAAACAAATTATCTACTATGATTGGTTTTAACAAATCAATGGACGAGCAAATGGCAAGAGACGTTGCTATGCAAGCTGCAGCTATGGCTCCAATTGGTATTGATAAAGATGATGTTGCTGCTGATGTAGTTGCAAAAGAACTTGAAATCGCAAAAGAAAAAGCTCGTTTGGAAGGAAAACCTGAGGCTATGCTTGATAAAATTGCAGAAGGCCGATTGGTTAAATTCTTTAAAGAATCAACATTATTGAACCAGGACTTTGTTAAAAACAACAAGCAAACTATTAAGCAGTATCTTGCTGAATCTGACAAAGATTTAACTGTGACGAAAATGATGCGTTTCACATTAAATGCTTAATACAATTATTATTACATATAAAAAGAGTTCCTTTTCGGAACTCTTTTTTTTTATCTTATCGTAGAATTTTCTCAACTTTGGGTATAAAAATCTGAAAGAATGGTTAAATACAAACGTATACTACTAAAATTAAGCGGCGAATCATTAATGGGTGATCAACAATATGGAATTGATTCACAACGATTAAGTGACTATGCCGAACAAATTAAAGAAATAACTGATCTTGGCGTTCAGGTTGGAATCGTAATTGGCGGCGGTAATATTTTTCGCGGACTAAGCGGTGCCGCTAAAGGTTTCGACCGTGTAAAAGGCGATTCAATGGGAATGCTGGCTACGGTAATTAACAGCCTTGCACTTAACTCCGCATTGGAAGCCATTCAATGTAAATCAAGGGTTTTAACAGCAATTCGAATGGAACCAATTGGTGAATTCTATTCGAAGCAAAAAGCGGTAGACTACCTTTCTGAAGGTTGTGTTACGATCTTCTCTGCCGGAACAGGTAATCCCTATTTTACAACAGATACTGGTTCTTCGCTTCGAGGAATTGAAATAGAAGCTGACGTAATGCTTAAAGGAACCCGTGTTGACGGCATTTATACTGCTGATCCTGAAAAAGACAGTACTGCTACCAAATTTGAAACCATTACCTTCGATGAAATCTACCACAAAGATTTGAGAGTTATGGATTTAACTGCAACAACAATGTGTAAAGAAAACAATTTACCAATAATTGTTTTCAATATGGATACAAAAGGAAATTTAAAGCAAGTGATTGAAGGTGAAAATATTGGAACTTTAGTTCACAATTAACAGCCACAAGCTCTTTACTACTGATGCATTTTAGTTTTAGTAAAAAAGGACTATCTTTATTTCATCATAGATTTTTGCTATTTTTGTAAGCACTATACATTGATCAATAAAAACATATAAAAATCTTTCTCCGATGAATGAAGAAGTTCAAATGTATCTGGATGATACGCAGGAAAGGATGGAAGCTGCTGTTGACCATCTTGAAAAAGAATTAGTAAAAATTCGTGCTGGAAGAGCAAATCCAAGCATGTTGAATGGTGTAATGGTGGATTACTACGGAAGCATGACTCCTCTTGCTCAGGTTGCCAACCTAAGTGTACCTGATCCTAGAACAATTGCTATTCAGCCTTGGGAAAAACCAATGATTGTACAAATCGAAAAAGCAATTATGAATTCAAATTTGGGATTTAATCCGGATAATAACGGAGAATTAATCAGAATTCATATTCCTCCTTTGACCGAAGAACGCAGAAACGACTTGGTAAAACAGGCTAAAGCTGAATGTGAACACGCCAAAGTAAGCGTCCGAAATGCCAGAAGAGATACCAATGTTGAATTAAAAAAACTGGTAAAAGAAGGTTTGTCGGAAGATGTTGAAAAAGATGCAGAAGCTATTGTTCAAAAACTAACTGACAAATACAGCAAAACAGTTGACGACCTACTGATTGAAAAAGAGAAAGATATCATGACCATATAATAATTGAAAAAAGCTGCCCCGAAAGGCAGCTTTTTTTTTACGATTATTAGTTTCTTAATTTCTTAACTGTCTGCATAAATATTTTCAACCGCTCATCAGAAATGTCATTCTCCCAATATCCATCTTCCTTAAAATGCGAACCAACAATAAAAGCCGAAGCATAATCCCAATACTCCGAAAGATTCTCTGCAGTAATACCTGATCCAATTAATACGGGAATGTGAATTTTATCCTTCAAGCTTTTTAATTCGTGCAAATAAACAGCTTTTCCTGTTGAAGAACCTGTTATAATAACACCATCACTTAGGAAGAACTCCGCAGCATGAGCAGTTTCGGCAATATCAACATCCGCAGTAATGGCATGCGAGCTGTGCTTCTTTTTAATATCGGTAAGCACAAAAACATTTTCTGCTCCAATTGTTTTTCGATACCGCATCAGCTCCCCGGCACAAGAATCGATATAACCCTCATCGGCAACATGACCAAATACAAATCCTTCAGCACGGATAAATTGAAAATTAGCCGCTTTTGCTACCGCCAGAGCTTCTTTATTGGCTCCAGCCAATATTTGAATTCCTAAAGGTAATTTTACAGCATCACGCACTGCTTTTGCAACAACTGCCATAGCTGCTGTTATTTCCGGCCCTACCGAACCTTTTAGGTAAGGAACGTCGTGCATGTTCTCGATCATAACAGCATCCAAACCAGCTGTTTCATACTGCATGGCTTCTTTTACAGCAATTTCACAAATCTTTGCCAAGGAATATTTATTTTTCGGCGTTCCAGGCAATGCCTGAACGTGCACCATTCCTATTATGGATTTATTAAGCTTCATTTTTCACAGATATGAGATCATTAAAACACTATTTAGTTACTTTCAAGAATTTTAAACAACTCATCCAATTTAGGGGTAAGAATGATCTCAGTTCTACGATTTTTACTGCGACCTTCGGTGGTTGCATTAGTACCAATCGGCACATATTTGCTGCGCCCCGCAACGGTTAGCCTTTCGGCATCAATTCCTGTATTTAAGATCAATATCCTAACAATCGATGTTGCTCTTTTCACACTTAAATCCCAGTTGTCTTTTAACTCACCACTACCCTTGTAAGGAACATTGTCGGTATGACCTTCAATCATTACATTAATATCTTTGTTTTGAGCCAATACACCAGCCAAATTCCCTAATGCCTCCACTCCTCTTTGATCCACCTGATAACTTCCCGATTTAAAAAGGAGTTTTTCATCCATAGAGACATAAACCTTTCCATTTTTGGTGGTGATCGACAAACCATTGCCGTCAAATCCGGTAAGGGCATTCATTACCTTTTGCTTTAAAGCCTTAACTGCCTCATCTTTTCTATTTAAAGCCAATTCCAATTCCTGTAAACGCTTATCTCTCCGATTCAATTCAGCCTGCAAGGTATCGAGGGTTCGTTTGCGGGCATCCATTTCTTTTTCCAAGGATAGAACCTCATCTTCGCGCAATCTCAATTCATTTTGAGCTTTTTTAATCTGTCCTAGTAATACTTTTGTTTCTTTCGCATTTCCGGCCTGCATTCCTGCCAATTGATTTAGTAAATCCTGATTACTCTTTTCAATTCTACTTAATCGTTCCCGTGCAGACTGAAGACGCCTTGATATTTGAACAGTATCTGCAAGAATATTTTTATATTTCTCATTCAAAACCTCTAATCTTCCACTCAATTCGTTGTTAGACTCACTTAGAGTAAGGTTTTTTTCCTTTTCCATCTCCAATTCGTCCTGGCAGTTTTGTTGCTTAGATTGGAGTTCTTGAAATTGTCTTGTAGGAACACAAGAAAAGCATAGAAAAACTGATGCTAAAATAAATAACAGCGGACTCGTTTTTTTGAACATGTTTAAATTGTACTTTTATTAGTAATGAAACTTGCAATTACACAAGCAAATATAAGAATCTGACATGGTATCGTCATCACCGGATAGAAGAATACTTTAGTTTTTATTATTATCTTCGTCAATATTTTTCTTCCAGAGTGATCTGTTTATCTACCATCAGTTGAAAAAAATGATTGGTAAACAAATTCTTATTCTGTTAAACGATGAAAAGGGGGATTTCGTACATGGGCAAGTCTGAAAAAGAATTTTTAGATCAAATCAATTTTCCATCCGATCTGAAAAAGGTATCTGAAGATGACCTTATTCAGGTTTGTGAAGAATTGCGCCAGGAAATTATTGAAGAAGTTTCATGTAATCCAGGTCATTTTGGTGCCAGTTTAGGTGTAGTAGAACTTACCGTTGCGCTTCACTACGTACTAAATACTCCCTACGACAACCTAATTTGGGATGTGGGTCATCAGGCATACGGACATAAAATTCTTACCGGAAGAAAAGATGTTTTTCATACCAACAGAAAATACAAAGGAATAAGTGGTTTCCCTAACAGAAACGAAAGTGAATACGATACTTTTACTGTTGGACACTCCTCTACTTCGATTTCTGCCGCATTAGGGATGGCTACTGCTGCCCATTTAAACGGAGAAACTAATCGAAAAACAGTTGCTGTAATTGGGGATGGATCGATGACTGCCGGTTTGGCTTTTGAGGGATTAAACAATGCGGCCAACAACAATGCTGATTTACTGGTTATCCTAAACGATAACAATATGGCTATCGATCCTAATGTTGGAGGCTTAAACAACTACTTGCTGGATATCACTACTTCTCAAACCTATAATAAAGTAAAGAATGATGTTTGGCGGTTTCTAGGAAAATTAAACCGGTTAAATCCAAATACTCAAAAGTTATTTCAGAAAGTAGAACAAGGAATCAAAACCATTCTGCTAAAACAAAGTAATATTTTTGAGGCTTTTAACTTCAGATATTTTGGACCTGTTGATGGTCATGATGTGAATCACTTGGTAAAAATTTTGAGTGATTTACAAAAAATTCCCGGTCCAAAACTTTTACACGTTATTACAAAAAAAGGAAAAGGATTTAAACTGGCAGAGCAGGATCAGACCTACTGGCATGCACCCGGAATGTTCGACAAAGTAACAGGCGAAATTTTACAAACTGAATCAACGAGTCCGCAAGCACCAAAATTTCAAGAGGTTTTTGGCAATACCTTGGTTGAACTAGCTGAAATGAATGATAAAATTGTTGGAATCACTCCAGCAATGCCAACGGGCAGTTCATTAAATATTATGATGGAAAAAATGCCCGATCGTGCATTTGATGTTGGGATTGCAGAACAGCATGCTGTAACTTTCTCGGGCGGATTGGCTGCAAAAGGAAAATTACCTTTCTGTGCCATCTACTCAACATTTATGCAAAGAGCTTACGATCAGGTAATTCATGATGTAGCTCTGCAGAATGTAAATGTTGTTTTCTGTCTGGATCGTGGTGGTATTGTTGGTGCCGATGGTGCAACTCATCACGGCGTTTACGATCTTGCCTTCTTCCGATGCATTCCAAATATGACGATTGCCTCTCCTCTTGATGCTATTGAGTTGAGGAATTTGATGTTTACTGCCCAACAAGAAAATATGGGTCCTTTTTCCATTCGTTACCCCCGCGGTAAAGGTCGTATTCTTGACTGGCAAAAACCTTTCGAGATTCTTCCTGTTGGCAAAGGTCAAAAGCTTAAAGATGGAAAAGATCTTGCAATTCTATCGATTGGTGCCATTGGTGTAGAAGCTATGGATGCCATTGAAGAACTGGAAAAAGACGGCTACTCGATTGCTCATTACGACATGCGGTATCTGAAACCTATTGATACCGGATTGCTGCATGAGGTTCTTGGAAAACACGATCAGATTATCACTCTTGAAGATGGGTGTATTATTGGCGGATTAGGATCTGCAGTCATCGAGTTTGCGAATGATAATAATTATCGCGCCAAAGTAAAACGCTTGGGTGTACCCGATAAGTGGGTAGAGCAAGGTACTCAACAGGAATTGTATCGTGAATGTGGATACGACAAATTGGGAATCATCGAATCGGCAATCGCAATTTTAGCCAGAACGGAAGGTTAGGGATTATCTCTGTATCCATCAGAATAAGGATCAAGCCCTTCGAAATCTCCTGTAAAAGAATCAATTCTTCTCTGGAGCTCCGGATTCATCTTAATTAGATAGATCGTGTCTTCGGTACGTAACTCCACAACATTTATTTTATCACCATTTGGTTTGGTAATGCTGATCAAGTCCTCTTCATAAATTCCATCGGGAAAGGTTTTTATCAGACGTTGAATCAACTCAATTCCAATGCTTTTAAAGTCCTTAATTACTCTTTTCATCACACACTGATTAATAATCGATATCAATCTTTTTTCACATTCCCCTAAAACTGGTCCGGGCAGATAAGAGTTTTAAACAGGATCATTGCCTCCTTTTATTACTGATCTCAATTTAAGGAATTTAAGAGAATGAAAAAAAAATATTCTCCGGAAAGAACTCTATTTATATTTCCAATTTAATGGTACGAAATGGAGAATGAGAACGAAATCAAGCTTCCCGAAACATCTTAGGCAGTACATAAATCGTTTCCGCTCAAATAAAAGTGAATTCTATACTCCAATACCAGCATTCCTAAATATTAAAAGCCTAGTTTTGCCGACTTATTCAAAATTTCGATGATAACATATGGTAGATTTTTTTAGAAAGAAAGCAGCAAATTCAAAAGATGATATATTATCCGGATTAACCGTAGCTCTTGCATTGGTACCAGAAGCGGTTGCCTTTGCCTTTGTGGCTGGTGTTGATCCTTTAGTTGGGCTTTACGCCGCCTTTATGGTTGGTTTAATTACTTCTGTTTTTGGTGGTCGCCCGGGAATGATCTCCGGAGCTACCGGAGCCATGGCAGTTGTTTTGGTTAGTCTTGTAAAAGAAGGAAATGATCTGGGAATGTCAATGGCTAATCCCGTTCAGGATATGGGTTTGAACTATTTATTCGCAACAATAATTCTGGCAGGTGTTCTTCAATTTTTAGCCGGTGTTTTCAAGTTTGGTAAATTCGTCAGACTCATTCCCCACCCTGTTATGATGGGGTTTGTAAATGGTTTGGCAATTGTTATTTTCATGTCGCAGCTAGGAATGTTTCCACAGGTAATTAATTGGGATGCCATTTCTTTCTCAGACTACACCCTACATATAAACCGTGAAGCATTTTGGGTAGCAGATAAAGTTCTATATACGATGGTTGGTTTGGTTATTCTCACCATGAGTATCATGTATCTTCTTCCAAAGATTACAAGTAAAATACCTGCAGCTCTTGTTGCTATTTTAACGGTATCGGCCATTGTGATATTTGGAAATCTTGATGTCAGCACTGTTGGATCATTTATTAGAGATGGCGGCGGTACTGGTCTTAAAGGTGGCTTGCCTGCTTTCCAGAGTCAATTGTTTGCAATGGTTCCTTTCAACTGGACTACCGTTACATTTATTCTTCCTTATGCGGTAATTTTAGCTGCCATTGGTCTTATTGAGTCGCTAATGACTTTGAATTTACTGGATGAAATTACCAACAGCCGTGGAAACGGAAACCGCGAATGTATGGCGCAGGGAGCTGCAAATATCGTTACCGGATTTTTCGGCGGAATGGGTGGATGTGCCATGATTGGTCAATCGCTGATTAATGTAAAATCGGGCGGACGAGGAAGACTATCGGGAATTATTGCGGCATCTACCTTATTGGTATTTATTCTTTTTGCCTCTCCTTATATCGAAATGGTGCCAATCGCTGCACTTGTAGGAGTAATGTTTATGGTGGTTATCGGAACATTTGCCTGGTCTACATTCAATGTTCTGTTTAAAATACCAAAAGCCGATGCCTTTGTATTGGTTCTTGTATCCGGACTCACCGTTATCTTCGATCTTGCCATTGCAGTACTTGTTGGTGTTATCGTAAGTGCCCTTGCCTTTTCCTGGGAAAATGCCCGTAGAATCCGTGCAAGAAGATCGTTTCGGGAAGATGGTACTAAAATATATGAAATTTGGGGTCCTTTATTTTTTGGTTCCATTACCACTTTCAATAACAAATTTGATGTCGAAAATGATCCTGAATCGGTAGAAATTGATTTTATCGAATCACGTGTAGCCGACCATTCGGGAATTGAAGCAATCAGTAATTTGGTTCAGAAGTATGAAAATGCCGGAAAAACCATTAAATTGAAACACTTAAGTGATGACTGTATTACTTTACTGCAACGTGCCGATGATCACTTTAGAACCGTTATTTTGAGAGATATTGATGATCCGAGATACTATGTTGTTACTGATAAAGCAAAAATTGGATAAGCTCAAAAGATATTTGTGATGGAAATTCGTTTCCATTGCTTTTTTTTCACCTCCTTCCCATGCGGGAGGAGGTGTTTTTTATAAAAAAGGGCTTGAATTTTCATCCAAGCCCACTTCATTAGTATTTGGATTTTATTTCAATCCCAATTTCTTGGCAATCTCGGCAGGAATCGCATCTTTATGCAATAGCAAACCAACGGTTTTGTACTGTACAAATGCCTTCGATGCATAGAAATATCCATCGTAAGGATTGTTGTCGGTTCCCCACGAGTTTTTAATCAGGTAATACCTGTTGCCGTTTTGATCTTTCGCAGTACCCACCATGTGCATCAAATGATCTTCGGTCGATTCGTAATTATCAAACGCAATCTGACGCATTTCCTGTGTTATTTCTTTTTCTTTCACAGGATATTCTGTTCCGTATGCCGCTTTCTGATCCTTGCTCATTTTCTCCCATTTCGAGATTTCCGCATTGTCCATGCTTTTTTCTTCGGTTTCGGGAACTACAGCCACACCTTTACGATATGCAAAACCATCTTCACTAACATCACTTCCCCACGCAAGGCTGTATCCATTCTCGATAGCATTATCAACAACCTGCATCATTTCATCCATTGGTAAATTGTACACCTTACCCAACGACCAGTTATCCGGTCCTTCGAAAATAAAGCTTTCGTAAAACGGATGATGTGTATAAGAAGTAATTGTTACGTAATCGTCCATATTAAGACCTTGTTCCTTTGCGAAAGACTTTGGCGTGTATTCTTTAGTATTGTAAGTAAAAGTCTCTGGAATCTCCCCTAAATAAGCATCTAAAATTCCATCAAACCCTTTCATCCAAACCGGAGTAATTTTTTTGTTCTTATTTTTTACAACAGCATCAACATAGGCTTTTAAAACCTCATCCATTTCGCCATGTACAGGCATTGTTTCACCAAAAGTATTTCCGGAATAAGCTTCCTGTGGAATCAAACCAAAATCCTTCACTACGTTCAAAGCATCCCAGCCTTCAGCACCGGAAGAAAAACTTTTCATCCCGTGAAAACGAACGTAATCTGTTGCGCGCAAATGATAGTTGCGGTTCACAATAAACATCTCCGAAAGATCCAATTCTCCTTTTCCCAACCGAATGATTTCCGATTCCAGAAATGAAATGCTTGCAAAAGACCAACAAGTTCCGGATCGGTACTGATTTTTCACCGGCGTTGCTTTCAATTGCTTTTCGATAGTAAACTGATAGCTTTTCTTTACCTCTTCCTTTTTTTTAGCAGAAGATGTTTGAAACAGACCAAATACAAGAATGGCCGCAATTAAAAATCTGTTCTTCATTTTTATAATTGTTAGCTTGTTTAAGTTAATTATTATCAGGTAAATCTTGATAAAACAATTCTTTGCTGTATTTTTGATTATTAACAAAAAGATCATGCAATGTAAAAATAATTCAACAATTTTATTGTTGAAAAAATCAAAACCGAACAACATTTTCTAACTTAAATATCACACAAAAATGAAAAAAATCGCTTCAATTACACTGTTGCTGGCCATGAATATAGGCTTTGTGGCTTGTAATGAGAAACCAGCCAAAAAAACTGAGGTTTCTCCAATACAAAAATTAGTAGATCAGTACGCTGAATTTGAACTTACAACAGACATCAGTAAACTGACCAAAAACGAAAAACAGATGCTTCCTATTTTAATGGAAGTTGCTGATATTATGGAAGAGTTATTCTGGAAAGATGCAATTGGAGACAAAGCAGAATTTTTAGGAGCACTTACCGATCCTTCAGCAGTTGCCTATTCAAAAATAAATTACGGCCCTTGGGATCGTCTAAACAATAACCTGCCTTTTATAGACGGATTTGGAACAAAACCTAAAGGTGCAAACTTCTATCCAGGCGACATGACTCAAGAAGAATTTGATGCCATTCCAGACGAAATGAAAACCGATTGGTATACAAAAATTGAACGTGACGAAAATGGGGAACTGAAAGTGGTTCCTTATCATGTTGTTTACAAAGAACAAATTAAAAAAGCTGCTGATTTGCTATTGAAAGCTTCAGAATTAGCTGAAGATGCTGGTCTGAAAAAATATCTTGAGCTGCGTTCTACGGCACTTCTTACTGATGATTACCTGGCTTCTGATTTGGCTTGGATGGATATGAAAACCAACACGCTTGATTTCGTAGTTGGCCCAATCGAAACCTACGAAGATGCTCTTTACGGATACAAAGCTTCACACTCGGGTCAGATTTTGGTGAAAGACAAAGTTTGGAGCGAAAAATTATCCAAATTTGCTTCTTTACTACCTCGCCTGCAGGAAGGTCTTCCTGTTCCTGCCAAATACAAAGCAGAAAAAGCGAACGCTAATGCAGATATGAATGTTTATGACGTAATCTACTATGCAGGTGATTGCAACGCGGGCAGCAAGAACATTGCTATTAACCTGCCAAACGATCCTCGTGTTCACGCTCAAAAAGGATCAAGAAAATTGCAGTTAAAAAATGCAATGAAGGCTAAATTCGATAAGATTTTAGTTCCTATTTCTGATTTACTGATGGACGAAAGTCAACGCAAAAACGTAACTTTTGATGCTTTCTTCGAGAATGTAATGTTTCACGAAGTGGCTCATGGTTTGGGTATTAAATACACTTTAAAAGATCATGAAAGCGTTCGTAAAGTTTTGAAAGATACTTACACTTCTATTGAAGAAGGAAAAGCAGATATTCTTGGCCTGTATATGATTACGCAAATGGCTGAGTGGGGCGAACTGGATGCTGACAAGCTGATGGATAACTATGTTACTTTTATGGCTGGTATTTTCCGTTCGGTACGTTTTGGTGCTGCCAGCGCTCACGGAAAAGCAAATATGATTCGTTTCTATTTCTTCGAAGAGCAAGGTGCTTTTACAAGAAATGCAGAAACCGGCACTTATAAAGTTGATTTCGAGAAAATGAAAGCCGCTATGAATGAATTGGGAAAACAAATCTTAATTGTTCAGGGTGATGGTGACTATGAAGCAGCAAAACAAATGATTGCCGCCAGAGGTTTTATTCGTGAAGATCTTCAGAAAGATTTAGATCGTGTTAACAATGCCGGTATTCCAAAAGATGTTGTATTTAAGCAGGGAATGAACGTATTGGGATTGTAAGCCAATTGATACGTAGTTAGTAAATAGATTACGGACTCCACAATTTATAAAGAACGAGGCTGAATCGATCGCGATTCAGCCTCTTTATGTTCCCGCTCAAATCACCTCATGTAATCCCATTCCCTTTATTTCCTCTCTTTTGTAATTGTTAAAATATTAATCTACTTTAGCGATTAAAAGACCTCCTTGTCTTTTTCTGAATTTTGACTTCAATTATCAAGTACGGTTCAAGTCGAAACAAAATAAGTACTAACAATTCAGAATATTTATGCTCTCAAAAACTGCCGAATATGCGATTCGTGCACTGGTTTATATCCAGTTGCAAAACTGGGAAGAAAAACGTCCGGGATTTAAGGAAATAGCCGAAAATATAGAATCACCCGAACACTTTACTGCAAAAATATTGCAGGTACTAACACGCTTCAGTCTGATAAAAAGTTTAAAAGGGAGAAATGGCGGGTTTTTCTTTGATAAAGAGCATGAAGATCTTCAACTCTATAAAATTATTACAGCAATTGATGGAGAAAAATCTTTTATCAGCTGCAGTTTTGGTTTTAAAAGCTGCGATCAGGAAAACAAATGCCCATTGCATGATGATTTCTCAGAATTAAGAAAAAATTATACTGTTCTCGTAAAAGAACGTACCATACAAAGTCTTGCGAAAAGAATCCTAAACGGAGAAGCTGTTCTAACACAGAACATTAAATAGAAATATCTATTTCAGGGAACAAATCTGAAAATCCGAAACCATAAAGGTGCCAAAATTGGGTATTTTACAACATAGCATATCATCTTTAGCCTTTGTATCTTACCAATCCTTTAAGTCTGTCCGAATAAAACTTTTTTACACCGGCGAAGTATAAATTGAATATGAGTAAAACCACTAACATTCTTTGGAAAACCAGCCTTCTGTTTTTTTTCGTTTTCCTTTTTGCATTTCAGGCTTCTGCAAGAAAAAAAAGAGTACTCATTCTGCATTCTTACCATCAGGGATTGAATTGGACCGATAATGTAAGTGCCGGGATACAGTCTGTTTTGGGTCGTGAAGACAATGTTGAGCTGATGTTTGAATACATGGACACAAAGCGGAATTCAAATCCAGAATATCTGAAAGAATTCGCGAATCTTTATGGCCTCAAACATCTGAAAAATAAATTTGATGCCATCATTGTTTCTGACAACAATGCCTTGGATTTTGTAAGAGATTATTATACTGATTTCTTTAAAAATACACCAATAGTATTCTGTTCTATTAATCAATTCTCCGATCAGCTGGTGAAAGGAATTGAACACGTTTCTGGTGTTACCGAAGAAATTGACTCGAGAAAAACAATTGAAGTTGCCTTGCGCCTGCATCCAAAAGCAACAAAATTAGTTGTGATTAACGACAATCAGACCCAATCGGCAATCTTGAACAGAAATAACATTAAATCTTTTTGGCCTGATCTGGACACAGATGTTGAACTGGTTTTTTTGGAGAATTTACTTATTGATGAATTGGTTGATCAGGTTAAACACCTTGATCCCAACAGCATCATTTACCTTCTTAATTTTAGCCGCGATAAAGAAGGTAATTTCATTTCTTATCAGGAAAACATTGAAATCATCCGGAAAGCCACAAGACTACCAATTTATAGTAGTTGGGAATTCTATTTTAACGAAGGTATCGTTGGAGGAATGCTAACAAGTGGATATAAAGAAGGAGAATTCGCCGCTAAAATAGCTCTTCAGGTATTGCATGGGAAAGAGATCAATAAAATCCCGATTGTTCAATCAGGATACAACAATTTCAAATTCGATTTCGAACAAATGAAACGTTTTGGAATTCTCCCTAAACAACTTCCAAAAGGTAGTATCATCAGCAACCAACCACCTCCTATTGTTCCCCAGTACCAAACATCGCTATTTGTAATAATTATATTCGGCTTAATCATTGCAATTATTTTAAGGTATTCGAAATTGAAAAGGGAGCAAAATGAGAAGAAACTGATTCAGGCAAATGAGGAATTGGACCGAAGAGTAGCCGACAGAACAAAAGAAGTTGTTTTTGCGAACGAAAAACTGGAGTTGCAAACCGAACAGATTATCAAACAAAATAAGGAACTGGAAGATCACCGGCACAATCTTTTGGAACTTGTTAAAGTACGTACTGAAAATTTAGAGGAGGCAAATCTGGAACTTAAAAGCAGCCGCGACAGGCTTCTTCGAATGTTGGATGCAAATTCGGATGGTGTTTGGGAGCATAATTTCGCAAACGACCAAACCTACATTAGTAAGATCATCTGGGACAAGCTGGGCTATAAATCTGTAACCATTTCTAACACAAAAGATCTTCTCTGTAAAATTATTCATCCGGAGGATTTAATCATCATCAAACAAAAACACCGGCAAAACAAATTGGGCTATAGTGCATTGTTTATTGTCGAATTCAGAATTTTCGCAAGCACTAAAGACTGGATGTGGTTCAAAGCAAAAGGACAAATTCTTGATTATGACCAAAATGGAAAACCGTTAAACATTGTTGGTACACTTATTAATATCACTCAACGAAAAGAAGCCGAAGAAAAAATAAGAAGCGAAGAACGAAAGTTGAGAGTCTCGGAAAAGAGATGGCGTTCCCTAATTGAGCAGGCATCCGATGGGATACTAATTTACAATACTGACGGCAATATTCTGGATGCCAACTCAGCAGCATGCAATTGGCTGGGGTATTCTGCTGATGAAATTCTGACACTGAATTACAGCGAAATAGATTCCAGACACAGCAGTTCGGAACTTCACTCTTATTGGAGAAAATTAAATGCTTCCTACCCTTCTCTTTCTTTTGAATCGATGCAAAAAAGAAAAGACGGATCAAGCTTTCCTGTTGAAATTCACCTTAGCCTGATAGAATTGCAGGACAGTAAGCTCATTTTGTCATTGGTAAATGATATTAGTGTACGTCAGGAAACCGAACGCAAAATTTTAAATGCAGTAATTAACACAGAAGAAAGCGAAAGAAAGCGATTCGCAACCGACTTGCATGATTCTATTGGGCCTCTTCTTTCCAGTATTAACCTGTATCTTTCATCCATAGATAAATTTGAATCGGAAGTAGAAAAAGGGAATATTATAAAAGCTTCGGTTGAAGCGGTAAATGAGGCTTTGGTAAGCATCAAAGAAATTTCGAACAACCTGAGCCCGCATATCTTAAATGATTTCGGGTTGGAAAAGGCCATTCGTTCTTTCACCAATAAAATCAATTTATCGCAGGCCATAAGTATTAGTTTTTATGCTGAAAATATGGAAGAGCGAATCAACCATCAGGTTGAAGTCGTAATTTTTAGGGTAGTAAGCGAATTAATTAATAATACAATTAAACACGCACAAGCAACAAATATTGAAATAAACTTGTCAAGAGAAGAAAATTTGGTTTCTCTTATCTATATTGACAACGGAATTGGTTTTGATGCCAAGGAGATTAATGCCGGAACATCAACGGGAATGGGATTGTATAATGTATTTAGCAGGATTAAGTCGTTAAACGGTTCGCACAAAATAAAAAGCCACCCAAAACGTGGCGGCATGATGGCAGTAATAGAGATTAATCTGTAAATTAAAGAGCATGAGTGAGTACAGAGTAATGATTGTGGATGACCACAAAATGTTTAGAAGTGGATTGCGGTTTCTTTTGAATAGTGTTCCTAACATCAACATTGTAGGGGAAGCTTCGAACGGAAAAGAATTTCTCGAAATGGCAGATACTATTCAGATCGACATTGCTTTAATGGACATTAACATGCCTGAAATGAATGGAATTGAAGCCACCCGAAAAGCTCTCGATAAATTTCCTGACATGAAAATTATTGTTCTATCCATGCATGGAGAAGAGGAATACTACGATCAGATGTTAGATGCGGGTGTGAAAGGTTTTCTGCTTAAAAACTCCGATGCCGATGAACTGATATCAGCACTGGAAGCAGTAATTGCCGGGAAAAGTTACTTCTCACAAGAACTTTTGGTTGATATTCTTGATCAGAAAAGACTGCACAAATTAAGAACTGAAACCGTAAAATTATCACAACGTGAATTGGAAGTTTTAAAACTAATTTGCGATGGTTGCAGCAATGCCGAAATTGCAGAGGAATTATTTATCAGCCAAAGAACGGTTGACCGTCACCGGTCTAATTTACTGAGCAAAACGGCTTGTAAAAATTCAACTTCGCTGGTAATGTATGCCGTGAAAAACAGAATTATTGAAATAAGTTAATCGGCTGATCGTATAATTATCGGATCTTACATAAATTTCCATTCGTATCCCGTTAACATTTCGTATTTTTAGTTTCTCAAAAAAACTGATGTTTACAAAATGGAAAGTAATTCGCAACTGGATCTGGCTCACAAGTTTGTACGATTCACAAACACTACAATTTTTTTAACCGGTAAAGCCGGTACCGGAAAAACTACCTTTTTGCGTCAGTTAAAAGAGGAACTGCCCAAACGAATGGTAGTTGTTGCACCCACCGGTGTGGCGGCCATTAATGCGGGTGGAGTAACCATTCATTCCTTTTTCCAGCTGCCTTTTGGCCCCATAATGCCAGGGCAGATCTTAAACGAAGATAAAAACCCCAAAACCGAATCCAATTCGCCCATCCGGAAGTATCGAAAAGAAAAAATCGACATTATAAAATCTCTCGACCTGCTGATTATTGATGAAATTAGTATGGTTCGTGCCGATTTACTGGATGGCATTGATGAAGTGCTGCGCAAATTTAAAAACAGAAATCTGCCTTTTGGTGGTGTTCAGGTTTTAATGATTGGCGATTTGCAGCAATTGCCTCCTGTTGTGAAAAATGAAGAATGGAGTTTGCTTCGGAATCATTACGAAACACCCTTCTTTTTTAGCAGTCGTGCATTTCTGCAATCGCAGCACATAAGTATCGAACTTACACATGTTTACCGCCAAAAAGACGAAAGCTTCATTAAAATTCTGAACGAAATCAGGAACAACCAACTCTCGCAGGAATCCTATGCAGAACTGGAAAAGAGATATTTGCCCGATTTTAAACCAACCGATAAAGATGGTTATATCACTTTAACAACACACAATGCCCGGGCGCAGAAAATAAATGAAGAAAAACTAAAGCAATTAAAGGGAAAGTCGCAGCAATTTAAAGCGAACATTACAGGCATATTTCCCGAATACTCCTTCCCTACCGAAGAGCAGCTGCAACTTAAAACAGGTGCACAGGTAATGTTTGTAAAAAACGACAGTTCGCCCGAGAAGCTCTACTTTAACGGCAAAATAGGAAGGGTAACCGGTTTTGGAGATGATGTAATTCATGTGCAATGTGAGACAGACAATTTAGAAATTGATGTGTATCCCGAAGACTGGCACAACATCAATTACAGCATCAACCCGGAAAGCAAAGAAATTGAAGAAACAATTTCGGGTGGTTTTTCGCAGTTCCCATTGAAACTGGCCTGGGCAATTACCATTCATAAAAGTCAGGGATTGACTTTCGAAAGAGCAGTAATTGATGCCAATGCAGCCTTTGCCCACGGACAAGTTTACGTGGCCTTAAGTCGATGCAAATCGTTGGAAGGATTGGTTCTTAAATCAACGCTAAGTAAATCGGGAATCATCTGCGACAACGCCGTATCGAAATTCACACAAAATATTGAAGCCAATCCTCCGGGGGAAGAAAACCTGGAGAATTCCATTCGTAAGTATCAGTTTCAGCTTCTCGAAGAACTGTTTTCCTTTCATGATATCTACCGAATCTGCAATTACTGCAACAGGCATTTGCAGGAAAACAGAAACAGTATTCAGGGCAATTTAGCTGATAAAATGAATGCTGCCTTTCCATTTCTTGGACCTGAAATTTTGGTGGTTGGCGAAAAATTTATTCCATCGGTAAAACGATATTGTGCCGATAATCAGAACCTGCATGAAAACAAAGAGGCACAGGAAAGAATCAGCAAAGCTTCGGCCTATTTCGTGGGGAAACTGGAGGAACACCTGCAATCCATTCTGAAAGATTTTAGTTTCGATACCGATAACCAAAGTGTAAAGAAAACAATTGAGGGTTATTTGAAACAGTTGAATGAAAAGCTAAGCGTTAAACTTGTTAGTTTAAAATCGTGTTTGAAAAAATTCGATACTGCCAATTACCAAACTGTGCGGGCCAAAGCTCATTTCGAAAAACAAAACTTCCGTTTAAAGAGCCCTAAGGAAGTGGTTGATGAAAACGTAAAACATCCCAACTTGTTTCGAATACTAAAGAAATGGAGAAAGAATCTGGCCGATAAAATAAATGCTCCGGTTTATTACATCGCCTCGCAGCAAAGTCTGGTTGATATTGCCAACAATCTGCCCTACACAACCGATCAATTAAAGGATGTGAAAGGCTTTGGAAAGAAAAAAATTGAACACTACGGCGCAGATGTAATCAAAATGGTTACGGAATACCGGCAGGGACAAAATCTGGGTTTGCTGAATTTTACATCGGCTGAACCGAAAAAAATAATAAAATCCGGGAACAAACAAGATACGAAAGAGATAAGTCTTGAATTGTATAAGGATGGCCGAACAGTACGTGAAATTTCGGCTTTCAGAGATCTTACCGTTGCAACAATAGATAAACATCTGGCGCATTACGTTGGCTTGGGAATGCTGCCTCTCGATAAGTTTGTGGAAAAAAAGAAGATCAAAAAAATTAAAAAACAGCTTGAAAAAGAGGGTATTGAAAGCCTGAATGAATGCAAACAAGAACTTGGTTCTGATTACTCCTACTCCGAAATACGATATGTTCAGGCTTATCTGAAAAATGCAAATGCGAAATAAACCAATAACCATTTAAGTTTAATTAACCTTTATTCAATCCTTTTAGCATTCTTATGCCCTACATTTGAAATGTAGAAAACAGAAAATGTTTTTTCATATAGATTAGATTTAGGTTAGAGAAAATCCCGGACTTCGCAGTCCGGGATTTTTCATTTGATAATTTCCAGTACCACTTTATGAGGAAAAAGCTTGCAAAATCTCCTTCTAATTTTAGCTTCTTTTTTTCCAAAGGGCATTGAATGCCTGAATGAATGCAAGCAAGAACCTGGTTCTGATTACTCCTACTCCAAAATACGATATGTTCAGGCTTATCTGGAAAATGCGAATGCGAAATAAACCAATAGCCTTTTAAGTTTAATTAACTTTAATTCAATCCTTTTAGCACTCTTATGCCCTACATTTGAAATGTAGAAAACAGATAAATTTTTTTTTCATAGATTAGATTTAGGTTAGTAATTAGGGTTAGAGAGAATCCCGGACTTCACAGTCCGGGATTTTTCATTTGATAATTTCCAGTACCAGTTTATGAGGAAAAAGCCAGCAAAATCTCCTTCTAATTTTAACTTCTTTTTTTCCAAAGGGCATTGAATGCCTGAATGAATGCAAGCAAGAACCTGGTTCCGATTACTCCTACTCCGAAATACGATATGTTCAGGCTTATCTGAAAAATGCAAATGCGAAATAAACCAATAACCATTTAAGTTTAATTAACCTTTATTCAATCCTTTTAGCACTCTTATGCCCTACATTTGAAATGTAGAAAGCAGATAAGTTTTTTTTTCATAGATTGGATTTAGGTTAGTAATTAGGGTTAGAGAGAATCCCGGACTTCACAGTCCGGGATTTTTCATTTGATAAGATTTAATCTAAAATTTCACAGACTCCCAACAAGTAAAATCATCTGCAGAAATCATAAAAAATCACAATCATCTGCGTCCCCATTTTGAAAAACAGATAACTTTATCTTTATTTGTATTCAATTTAAATAACACAAAACGATTATGGAAGATATACAATCACCCTGCATTAGCATTTGCCGGCAAGACAGCAACGGCGTATGCTTTGGATGCAGAAGAACAACTGAAGAAATTGGAAACTGGGCGCTTTACACCAACCAAGAAAAAGAAGAAGTAATTAAAAAAGCTGCCGACCGGCGAAATGCTCCCGACACAGCTACAGGAACTTTTTTCAGATAAAAACATTACAGCCAAAATTGGAATAACAATTCAACAAACAAGAAGAATATCGGAAATATCCCGGGCAGAAGCCTGGGATTTTTTTTTTCAAACACCCCATAAAAGCAATAAAAGACGCTGGATTTAACAAAATCTGATATTTTCAGAAAACCACGTGTGGTTTCGATGCAAACCACACGTGGTTTCATCCAAAAGCACGTGTGGTTTTGAGTAATACCACAGCAGGTTTTGACCAAAACCACAGCAGGTGTTTATAAAAACAAGTTTTGTCTGCAGCAAAAAGTTTAGAGGGCGTTCCATAAAGAATGCCCTCTCTCTTTATATGATGGCAATAAAAAAACAAAACTGTCATCAACAAGGCTAAAGAATTGTTTTATCCCTAACCCAGATAATAAAGCTTTTTTCAGGCAATTATTCGCAGGCCCGCAAATTGGCAGGTTTGACAGCTTGAATCATCGTTTCGCTTTACTACCTTAGTAAAGTTTTTACAGATAACAGTTCGTGTTATCATCATAATATGTGTACATTACTGCCCGATATGGGTCGGTAAATACACTTTTCATTAAAATATAAACGAAATAAAGCCCATGGCTTTATTTGGGAGTTGAACAAAAACCGCCTTTGGCGGTAGCTTAAAAATAAGATTGTAACTTGATT
>NZ_JAUCMW010000030.1 GCF_030372765.1 Labilibaculum sp. K2S
ATTTAAAATAAACCTCTATGAAAAACATTTTGTTGACAATTTGCTTGTGTGTATTTGGTTTTGCCTCATATGCTCAGGACAATGTCGTAAAAGGAAAAATTTTGGACAGTAGCGGGCTTCCTCTTCCGGGCGTTAATATTATCGTGGAAGGAACAACAAACGGAACCTCTACCAATTTTGATGGAAATTATGAATTGAAATGTGCCATGGGAGATGCATTAGTTATTTCTTTTATGGGATTTAAAACGCAAACGATTACAGTTGCTTCATGGACTGTAAATTGCACTTTGGAAGACGATACAGAATTACTTGATGAGCTTATTGTTGTTGGTTACGGAGTGCAAAAAAAGTCTAATATGACAGGTTCCGTTACGAATATTAAAGCAGATGATTTAAAGACTGTAACAACGCCGAATATTGCAAACATGCTGCAAGGAAAAGCGGCCGGTGTTTATGTAAGTGCTAATTCAGGAAGACCGGGAGCAGCACCTAGAATCAGAATTCGTGGTAAGTCTACATTATCGGGTAGTGTAGATCCTTTATGGGTGGTTGATGGTGTGATTCAAGCTGAAGCACCAGATTTGAATGCTCAGGATATCGAATCGACTACAATTCTTAAGGATGCTTCTGCAACGGCTCTTTATGGTTCACGTGCGGCCAATGGGGTTGTGCTGGTAACTACCAGATCTGCTCAGGCCGATCAATCTAAAATATCAATATCAGTTAAAACTGGAGTAAGCGATTTGTCATTGGGAAATTTCTCTATGATGAATGCTGCTGAAATGACAGATTACATTAAATCTTTTGGGAATGGATATGCCGATTTGGATTGGTTTACAGAAGATGCTCAGAATGTTGATACCGATTGGTTTGATGAAGGAACCAAACTGGGTGTTGTGCAGGATTATGGTATTTCATTTAGTGGTGGAAATGATAAGATGAAGACTTATATATCAGGAAATGTATACGATGAGTCTGGTGCTGTTAAGGGATACGATTACACCCGATATTCAGGAAGAATGAATGTGGATTATAAAATTCGTGACTACCTGACTTTGCATCCGAAAATGAGTTTTACCTACAAGGATATTCAAGACAAGCAGCAAGGCGTTAGCGAAATGTTTCTGAATATGCCATACGATCGTCCAAAAGATGACAATGGCAATATTATTAATCCGAAGGATGAGACTGTAGGTTGGATTGGTCGTGACAGAAGTAATTCTATTTACGATTTGCAGTGGAATTATTCTGAATCTACAACACTCAAATTATCTCCTTCGTTAGGATTTGATGTGAAGATTGCTCCTGGTTTAAGCTTTGTATCATCTAACAGCTTCGATTATCAGCATTATAATTCCATGTCTTACACGGATCCTCAGTCAAGTTCAGGACAAAATGATGGCGGTTCTATTTCAAATTATCATTGGAAAAGTATGAATCAATTTTCGAATCAGTTATTACGATTCACAAAATCGATTGATGAACATTTTTTCACTGTAATGGCAGCATATGAGTACAACAACTATGAATGGTCTACAACAAAAGCACAAAAAAATGGTATTGTTTCAGGGACAAGTATTTTAGATGCTGGTGCTGAAATGAAAAATATTGAAGGTTCTAAAGATCATTACGCTTTCAAATCCTATTTATTCAATGCCAACTATTCCTACTCTTCTCGTTATATGGCTCAATTTTCTTTCCGTAGGGATGGTTCATCTAAATTTGGTGAGGATACTCGGTTTGGTAATTTTTATTCGATTAGTGGAGGATGGAATATTCATAACGAAGATTTCTTTGATATTAAAGAGATTAATGTTTTAAAACTGCGGGCCAGTTATGGTGTTTTAGGTAATACGCCTGGAGATTATACAGTAAATAACAAGAGTAATTACCATCCAAGTAAGGAGCTGTATTCAATTACCAATCAGTACAATGGAGTTCCTGTGATTTCGGCCAACCAATTGGGCAACGACGATTTAACCTGGGAGAAAACCTACAGTACCAATTTTGCTGTAGACTTAAGAATTTTTGATCGTTTTGATATCAATATGGAATATTATATCAAAGATACAAAAGACCTTCTTTATTATGTATCTCTGCCTGCTACATCTGGATTTAACGGCTATTGGGAGAATATCGGAGCCGTTAAAAATAAGGGTGTTGAGTTTCTGATTGGTGCTGATATTTTTAAGGCGAAGGATAATAATTTTGCATGGCATATTGATGCTAATGTTGGTTTTAATACCAATGAAGTTCAGGAATTGTACGAAAACAAAGAATTTACATCAGGGAATAAAATCCGTCGCGAAGGCGAAGATATGGATACCTGGTACATGCGCAAATGGGCGGGTGTAAATTCAGAGGATGGCAAACCTCAATGGGAAGTAATTGGTGAGGACGGAACCACTTCGTTAACCAGTAATTATAATGATGCTACCAATCAAATCGTTGGTTCTTCTTCTCCTGATTTCTTTGGTGGTTTATCTTCGGTAATGTCATATAAGAACTTCTCGTTAAATATGAATCTTGATTTTGTATCAGGGATCGATATTTATAATTCAAGTCGAGAATTGTACGACAACGATGGAGCTTATGCAAGTTTTAATTCCATGTCGTTAAAATCGGGCTGGAGCCGTTGGACTAAGCCTGGTGATATTGCAACGCATCCGCAAGCTTTAAATGGAGGAAACAGTCTTTCAAACAAAACATCATCGCGTTACTTAGAAAACGGAAGCTTCCTTAAACTTCGTAACGTGACCTTAAATTATTCTTTTGCTGGATTTAAAGAAAAATCACTATTGAATAATTTGAGCGTTTATGTTTCTGCTGAAAATCTTCTGACAATTACTGATTTCTCTGGTATTGATCCGGAAGTAGGAAATGAAAATTCAGAAGGAGAAACATCTCAATATGGTGATTATGCTATTCCAAGAAGATTTATGTTTGGTTTCAATTTCTCTTTTTAGAGGAATGTGCCTACTATATTTTACTGGTATTTTAAATTAATAAAATGAAACAAGCATGTGCAGATTTACCTTCTGTTGGAGAAAGACTATTCATGCCGCTTTCATAGGACAAAAACTTGAAATTAGAATCAAATGAAAAATATATATAAATATTGCCTGGCTTCTATTTTGGCTCTAGGTTTTAGCTCGTGTGAGTTGGATATGGAGCCTTATGAAACAATAGAAAAAGATGCTGTTTATTCATCGGAAAATGCACTGGAGGCATTAACATTAGGAAATTATGCGATTCTTAAAGGATCGGGAATTGCTGATGGTTACTCATGGGTGAATAATTACTTCCGTTTTGGAGAATATTCAGGAGATAATGTAGCCTTAAGTGGTTCTACTACTGATCCTTTGTTTTACCTGTATAATTATAAGCGCCAAGTAAAAGGTTATAGAAAACAAGCCGTTTGGACAGCAGCTTATAAAGCTATTGTGGGATGTAATATCGTAATTGATAGAGCAGAAGAGGGTTTAAATGCAGATTTAGATAATCTTATTGGACAGAATTACTACTTAAGAGGAATGCAATATTTCTACCTGACTTCATTGTTTGGTCGCCCATACGGTCAAAGTCCGGAAACGAATTTAGGGGTACCTATAAAATTATCAACCGATGTTGATGATCAACCAATAAGATCAACAGTAAAGGAGTGTTACGATCAGGTTATTTCTGATTTAAAGAAAGCTGAATCTTTGATGCAATCGGAAAAAACTGCCAGTTATGCTACTAAAGAAGCTGCACAAGCTCTTTTATCACGTGTTTATTTATACATGGGTGATAACGATAATGCAATTGTGTATTCCGATTTAGTGATCAATTCAGGGCGTTATTCCTTATTATCGAAAGATGATTTTAAGAAATACCCAACATTCACTCCTGACGAAAATCAGGAAACAATTTTTGCTTTACGATTTGTTAATGGTGCTGATAATTCAGGGGTAGATGATGATTGGTATGCATTTTCAGGAATGTATGCTGCCGTTGATGCTCAAGGAAAAGCGTCATTGGATGGTTCTGGCTGGGGTGAGTTGTATGCTTCTGTTACCTATAGGGATATTGTAGAGGAATGGGCTGATGATGCACGTGCTTCCTTTGTAACTTCAATGGTTTTAGATAAAAATAGTGAAGACCTGTGGGGAATATGGTATGGCTTAAATTCGTACAAATCTGCAGATTCTGAAGGCCAGAAAAAGTTGAATGGATTACTTTTTCATCAGGATTCGGTGAGTGCAGATCGCACTATTTTGTATCAGAAATTAGCGCATGCAAATGGGAATGTAAAATTAGAGGTGCCAATTATTACTGAGGTTGATGCCAAAACAGGTGTGACAAATTATTCTGCAAAACCTTATCAAATAAACTTTGAAACAGGAGCAACTCAATTATTAACTTCTTCGGTTAAATTACGCATTAATCAGAAATTGGCTACTCGTCAAACCTATCCTAAATACTTTATTACCAAATGTTCGGGACAGGAGAATAAAGGTCATTTATGGTCGCCGGTTATTTCACGTTTAGCCGAAATTTACTTGAATAAGGCTGAGGCTTATGCTAAAAAAGGAGATGTTGGTAATGCTCTTCTTAATGTGAATATGGTAAGAAGCAGGGCAATTGGTTCCGAAGCAGAATATACTGCGGCTGATCTTACGGCAGGAGTTGGTATTTTAGACTTGGTTCTTAAAGAGCGTCGTTTGGAATTAGCTTATGAAGGGCATCGTAAATTCGATGTTTTCAGAAATAACAAAAATTTGGATAGAACTTATCCGGGAACTCACCTTCGTGGTAACGATCCTTTCTTTGAAGTAGACTATAATTCTAATGTGATTATAGAATATATTCCAGAGAATGAAATTTTAGCTCAACCAGATTTACAGCAAAATTTGTAAACAGATTATTTCAGGAGAGGTTTTCGAATCTCTCCTGAAATTTATACCGAATAAAAAAAGACTTAAAAGAAGGCGGATTGATGTATATGCCTATTCTTGCCGTTAACAACGGATAAAAATACTGATAGCATACAGAACGATAGTTATTAGTTAGTGGTCGCAAAATGAGAAGGGTGTCTTGCTGGTGTTTTAAACATCGTAAGGCACCTTTTTACATGATCAAAAGTTATCGCTTCCCTTTAACTGTTTGCGGTACTGGGCAGGTGATTCTCACTAAATACTCAATACGAATCAGTATCCCTTCGCGTTTCTTCGTGAACAGCTTTGTGTATTTATACCGATTTACTATCAAAAGCCTGCTTAAAATCTCAGGCTGGTCATGCTCTGACTATAAACAAGCCGGCTATGTCAGGGTATGACTTGATTATAAATCTAAAAGAACTATTTTATAAGATGAGTTTTGATGTTAATTTGGTATCAGAACATAAATTAATATGGGAATTTGAATGGAGCGGTAAAAGAGAGAATCTTTTATCGCTTCTTTTTTTTATCTCAAGCCGGCCTTGCTGCATCCCACTATTTTTGCAACAATAAAGAGATTGAACAGTAGGCCTGAACCTGCTTTTTTATGGTCAGATTAATAATTTAACATTTTTCACTTTACTAAATAAAAATTTTATTCTTATTTTCACGAGCGTTTGAAAAAATGGTGAATAAAACAATTGTATTCACGAAAATGAGGTAAACCATCGGCTGGTCATCAACCGGACGACTTTAGCGAGGCAACTGGAAGAGGAGGCCGATGGAACCTGCAAGATAGAACTTAATACGTAATAATAAATATTGGCTTTCTAAGAATCTCTCAAATAAAAAAAAATCAGGAGGGCTTGTTGCAGACAGGGAAGCCGTAAAGACGATTACGATTATCAAAAACAAAAAAACATGTCATTAGATTATAAAGTGCTGGAAAAAGGCCAACCCGGTGTTGTGGGTGGCGGAGAAAAAAAGTTTTACGCTCAAATTGTAAATGGCAAAGAAGCTAATATCGATGAATTGGTAAAAGATATTGAACGATTCAGTGCTCTTTCTGAGGCAGATATCCGCGGTGTTATTATTGCTCTGGAAAATGTAATACAAGACAAGCTTTCTCAGGGAAGGATTGTGAGACTGGAAAAAATAGGCAGTCTTTACCCATCAATAAGCAGTACCGGCGAACTGGAGGCTGCGAAAGTAAGTGCGGCTTCCATTAAAAAAGTAGGTGTTAATTACCGTGCCGGCAGTCGCATTATAAAAGCAATAAAAGACGCTGGATTTAACAAAATTTGATCTTTTCAGAAAACCACCTGTGGTTTCGATGCAAACCACAGGTGGTTTCATCCAAAAGCACGTGTGGTTTTGAGTAATACCACAGCAGGTTTTAAGCAAAACCACAGCAGGTTTTTATAAAAAAACCTATTGTCTGCAACAAAAAGTTTAGAGGGCGTTCCAAAAAGGATGCCCTCTCTTTATGGGATTGATTCAATTGAAAAAAACAAAGCTTCATCATGCAATTATTCGGAAGGCTGCAAGTTGGCAGCTTTGACAGCTTGAATCATCGTTTGGCTTTACTACTTTAGTAAGGTTTTTACAGATGACATATGTACATTTACTGGCCTGTACAGGTAGCTGTATATACTTACACCACTCCATGAGATGGATAAGTGTATGTTTTAAGATCGATAAAAGAAATGTAAGTGTATATACATATTCACAAGCGTTAATCGCAATTTTAAATAACCATATGCATAATAAAAATTTACTGAGTTAGAATCTTGTAAAATAGACTTACGAGACCAGAATAATTCAGAACTATCAATAATAAACCGAAAATATAAGACAATTAAAGTTCAATATGAAGACATTATTAACAGCCGCATTTGCCTTTTTATCTCTTGTCGTAATGGCTCAAAACCCCTATGACACATTCTTACAGAAGAATAATGAACCACCAACAGAATATTTAGAAGGTCTGTTCCAAGAAAAAGATTTAGTGATGATTTGTGAAAGAGATCATAGGGAAATAACTCAATATGACTTGTTATATGACATTGTATCTCAAGATTGGTTTTCTGATCATGTAAGAAATATAATTTTTGAATTGCCATCGGTAAGTATACAGAACGAATTAGATAATTTGCTCTTTGCCGAAGATCTTTCTGATGCTCAGATTGAATCAAAAACAAAACATATTTATCAAAATTTAGGTTACGATCTTTTATGGGAAAAAACGAACCTGTATACATTTATTGGAAAAATTGCTCGCTTAAACAGAGATCGTGACAAGGATAAGAAGATAAGGATAATAGGTGCTGACGTTAAGTTCTCTTGGGATAACATTAAAAATAAAGCCGAGTATCAGGAATTCCGAAAAACATTAAATCACAGAGATCGAAATATGGCCAAAAACATTAGCGATTGGTATAAATCAAAGGCCAACAATAAAGCACTGATTATTATGAATTATCGTCATGCTTACACCAATATTTACTGGAAAAAGGAAATGAAGACAGATAATGTTGGTCGATATTTAAAAGAAGAGTTTCCGAATGAATTAACGAATGTTTTTCTGAACAGTTATGCCAACCGTCGTTATTCTTGGAAAGGTAAATTTCATGCAAAGAAAAAATGGGATCTAGCATTTCAAGAAAATAATAACAAAGCTGTTGCTTTTAGTCTGAAAAACTCGCCGTTTGGAAGCGACCGTTTTGACGATTTTCCATACCTCTCAACAAAGCTTAAATGGTCTGATACTTTTGACCATTTTATTTTTTATAATCCTTTAAGTGAGCATATAAACTCAAATGGGATGGATAATATTATTGATCCAGAATTTCGAAAAGAATTAGAGAGAAGATACAGGATCATAGATAAAGAATTGACAGAGGGTCGTATCAACACGCTAAATAAAGTAAGACTTTATCGTGATAAATGTATTCCTAGTCTTAAATAGTATGTTCATAAATAGATTAAAAAGCAACAGGCACAAAAGTTACATTTCATGGGCGTTTACGAGTATCTAAAACCTTTTAATAGCTTAAGAGACATAGTAAAACTGTCGTAAATAATTATAGTTAGCTATAAGTATTGCACTTCTATTCATTTCTATAATCATTACAATCTCTAGCAACTCCGTTTAAAGAAATACTGCTAATAATGAAATGTTTGTTTTTAGTAATGTCCAAAATACTGGGTTTGTGAAAAAATGTCTACCTATTGTATTAAAATATCCACATTTTAATAAATGTTTTTCGCCAATTTTAAAAATTCTATTTGATAAGACACTTTGAATTGAACTCTTTCACTAAGGGCGACTATTTTTTTCTGTTTGGATTCCACTCCAAACGGATGATCTTAATTAGGTATTCACAGCTTAACAATGATTAAATGTTGTGGCGGCGGTTCAAAATTGAGAATACCTTGTTGAAGAAGTAAGATTTAGTTCCATTCCCGTAAATTTGGAGGTAAGGAATGGCAATGAAAGAAATGTTTTTGTAGAAGTGATTTAGGAAATAACTCAAAAATAATTATATAAAATTAGGGAGAAATGAAAAAGGTTTTAATTGGATTAATAGTAGCTTTTGTTGGGCATTGTTACGAAGCCTCGGCACAGCTTGAGGGCTTCACCTATGGGGATGAAAAGGCTCCGACAGGTGAAGAGTGGGAATCTCCATCTCACATTGCTCATAATAAAGAACAGCCTCGTGCTACTTTTTACTCTTTTAAAGATGTTGAAAGTGCTCGTAAAGTATTGCCAGAAAATGCAGAGTACTGGAAGTCTCTTGATGGTGACTGGAAGTTTAATTGGGTAAAACGCCCGGATCTACGTCCTTTAGATTTTTTTAAACCAGGTTTTGATGTTAGTAACTGGGATGAAATTCCTGTTCCTTCTAACTGGAATGTTTATGGACTTGGTAAAGATGGCGGTCAGAAATATGGTACGCCAATCTATTGTAACCAGCCAGTTATCTTTCAGCACAGTGTAAAAGTTGATGACTGGAAAGGCGGCGTGATGCGTGAACCTGCAAAAGACTGGGTAACTTACGAAGCGCGTAATGAAGTAGGATCGTACCGTCGCGATTTCGAAATTCCAAAAAACTGGGATGGACGCGAAATCTTTGTTCAGTTTGACGGTGTAGACTCTTTCTTCTACCTATGGATCAATGGTACATATATTGGTTTCTCAAAAAACTCGCGTAATGCGGCTACTTTTGATATCAGCAAATATGTTAAAAAAGGCAACAACGTAATTGCTGCTGAAGTTTATCGTAATTCAGACGGTTCTTTCCTTGAAGCACAGGATATGTTCCGCCTTCCAGGTATTTTCCGCACGGTACAACTTTACTCTACTCCAAAAGTACAGATTCGTGACCTTTTTGCACTTCCTGAACTTGATGATAACTACAAGAACGGCTCACTGAAAATCACTGCCGATATCCGTAACTTCAGCACAAAAGCTGCTAAAGGTTACAAAGTAGACTACTCCCTTTTTGCCAATAAACTTTATTCTGATGACAACGAAATAGTTGCTGGTGCTGTGGCGATTGCATCTGTTCCTGTTGTGAATGCTGGTGCTGAGAAAGTGGCTGAAACTGTTATGAATGTGACGACTCCAAATCAGTGGTCTGCAGAACTTCCTTATCGTTATACACTAGTTGCTGAACTAAAAGACAAGACGGGTAAAGTTGTTGAAACGATCTCTATTTACACTGGTTTCCGCGAAGTGGTCATTAAAAATACTCTGGCTAAAGACGATGAATTTGGCTTGGCTGGTCGTTATTATTATGTAAATGGTAAAACAGTAAAACTTAAAGGTGTAAACCGTCACGAAACACATCCAGCCACTGGTCATACTTTAACACGTGAGAATATGAAACAAGAAGTGATGCTAATGAAACGTGGAAACATCAACCATGTTCGTAACTCTCACTACCCACCTGCACCATACTGGTACTACCTTTGTGATAAATATGGTATTTATCTGGAAGACGAGGCCAATATCGAATCACATGAGTACTACTACGGTAAGGCGTCACTTTCTCACCCACCAGAGTGGAAAAACGCTCACCTTGGTCGTGTTGTAGAAATGACTCATCAGAACAAAAACCACGCATCTATTGTTATCTGGTCTCTTGGCAACGAAGCTGGTCCAGGTAAAAACTTTGTTCACGCTTACAATGCACTGAAAAAAATTGACCTATCACGTCCAGTTCAGTACGAACGTAACAATAGTATTGTTGACATGGGTTCAAATCAGTATCCATCTATCGGTTGGATGAAAGATGCGGTAACTGGTAAAATGGATATTAAATATCCATTTCATATCTCAGAATATGCTCACTCAATGGGTAATGCTTGTGGTAACCTGATTGATTATTGGGATGCGATTGAGTCTACCAACTTCTTTTGTGGTGGCGCAATTTGGGACTGGGTTGACCAGGCGGTTTACAATTACAGAGCAGATGGTACACGTTACCTTGCTTATGGTGGTGACTTTGGAGACAAACCCAATAGTGGTCAGTTCGTAATGAACGGTATCATTTTTGCTGAACGCGATCTTAAACCTCAGTACTATGAAGTAAAAAAAGTTTACCAGAACATCGGTGTCAAAACTCTTGATATCAAAAAAGGTTCTTTTGAAATCTTTAATAAGTACTACTTCAAATCTCTTGCCGATTATGATCTGAAATGGTCGATCTGGGAAAATGGTTCTGAACTTGAAGAGGGTAAACTTGCTCTTGCTCCAATCGATGCAAGAACTAAAACAACTGTTGCAATTCCTTACAAGTTTGCCGATTTAAAACTTGGTTCTGAGTACTTCGTAAAACTTCAATTCACACAGGAAAAAGACCAGCCTTGGGCTGATTATGGCTATGTTCAGGCTGAAGAACAGTTCTTAATCAAAACAAAAAGCGAAATACCTGCAATTGCCGATGTGGCAAAAGCAAATGGCGGCGATAAGGTTGAAATCTTAGATGCTGGTAATCATATCAAAATTGTTAGTGGTAAAGGTTTTTCTGCAAAATTCAACCTTACTGATGGTTCACTTTACGGTCTTACTTACGATGATAAAACAATTATAGCCGACGGTAATGGTCCAAAACTTGATGCTTTTCGTGCTTTCGTAAATAATGATACATGGGGATATAGCAGCTGGTACGAAAAAGGCCTTCATAATTTGAAACACAAAGCTACTGGTTCTAAAATACATACCAATGCAGATGGAGCTGTAACATTAGCATTCACTGTTATTTCTCAGGCTCCAAATGCTGCCATCCAGCACGGCGGAACAAGTGGAAATGTACTATCTGTTGAAGAACTTACGAATCGTAAATTCGGCGAAGATGATTTCCGTTTTGTAACGAATCAAATCTGGACAGTTTATCAGGATGGTTCAATCGAGTTAGAGTCAAGTATTACTTCAAATGAAGCAAACTTTGTACTTCCACGTCTAGGTTACTCTATGACAATTCCAAAAGCATACAAAAACTTCACCTACTACGGACGTGGCCCTATTGGTAACTATAACGACCGTATGACAGGTCAGTTTATACAGAAATACACGACTACTGTAAATGAAGAATTTGTAAACTTCCCAAAACCTCAGGACATGGCAAATCACGAAGAAACTCGTTGGTGTGCCTTGACTGATGATAGTAAAGCTGATACAAAAGCTGATACAAAAGGGGCTGTATTTATTGCTACTGGTAACATGGCAGTAAGCGCACTTCCTTATACTGCACAGGATATGGGAACTGCTGCTCATATTTATGAACTACCAGAAGCTAGAGCTACAACACTTCATCTTGACGTGAAGGTTTCTGGTCTTGGTGGTGCAAGTTGTGGACAGGGTGGACCTCTAAGTCACGATCGTGCTTATGCTGGTCAGAACGACTTTGGTTTCATCATTCGTCCTGCCAGTCATGAATTGGACAAAATTGCCAATGTATCTCCTTCAGGCGAAGTGCCAATTGCTATCACACGTTCTTATAACGGCGCAGTAAAAATTTCTTCAAGCAAAGCTAATGCTAAACTATGTTACTCAGTAAACGGTGGAGCTACACAGGATTATAGCGAGACCGTACCTTTACGTGCTGGGGGAATCATTAGAGCTTGGTACAGAGGCAACGAAGACTCAGAAGTTACAATGGAGTTCAGCAAAATCGAAAAAGTTGATACAATTGTAGTATTCACAAGTAGTGAAGAGCCGGGCAGCGATAACACTGCTAAAAATCTTGTTGATGGTAACCCTTCTACAATCTGGCACACGATGTACTCAGTAACTGTGGCGCAGTATCCACACTGGGTTGATTTTGACTGTAGCGAAGCCAAAAGCATCAAAGGATTCTCATACTTGCCTCGTCAGGACAGTGGAACCAACGGTGACATCAAGAACTATTCTATTCACGTAAGTCTTGATGGCAAGAACTGGGATAAACCAATATACGAAGGTAGTTTCTCTAATGATAAAAAAGAGAAGCGCGTATTGTTCGATAAACCTGTAAAAGCGCGTTTCATTCGCTTTACTGGCAAAAGTTCACAGAATGGACAGGATTTTGCTGGTGGTGCAGAATTCAGTGTTCTTGCCGACTAATACAGCATTTTAACATCGGATGTTCGAAGTTAAAAGTTGAAATATTTGCAAAGGTGCTTCCTCCGAGGAAGCACCTTTTGTTAACAAGTATGAATCTTTTCTCCTTCCTGAAGGTTCTTTTTTATAAATTCAGTATTCAATATGAAAAAATATACACTTCTACTTCTATTATTCACTGCATGCTTTAATGCTAGTTTCGGTCAGAATAATCCAATTGTATTAGGCAATGCACGCTTTACAGTCATCACGCCAGAACTTGTTCGTATGGAATATGCTGAGGATGCTGAGTTTATTAATGAACCAACACTTTTTGCGATTAATCGTGTTGCTACATGCGATGATTTCAAGTTGTCGACATCAAGCAAAGGCTGGACTCAGATATCTACTTCTCGAATGAGGATAGAGTATCTTAATGATGGATTTCCTTTTGGACAATGCAATTTTAGAATCTTCTACAAAAAAGGGAAAGAAGAAAAAAGATTCATGATTTATCAGGAAAATAGCAAGGAGAGCAATTTAGGAGGAACAGTTCAAACATTAGATGGAGAAAATGGGCGTATTGAGCTTGATAATGGAATTTTGAGTCACGATGGATGGTTTGTGATTAATGATGATTACAAACCCATTCTAAAAAATGGATGGATCGAGAATCGGCCAAAGAGTAGTGTTATGGATCGTTATTTCTTTGCTTACGATAAAGATTATAAAGCAGCTTTAAAATCTTTAACGGCTATTAGTGGAGAAGTTCCATTGCCTCGTAAATCTGCTTTAGGCGCGTGGTATTGCAGATGGTGGGATTATTCGGAAGATGAATATCGCCAAATTGTGAAAGAATATAAAGAGCATGATTTTCCTTTGGATATTATGGTTTTTGATATGGGATGGCATACCCAAAAGGATGCTGTAGAAGGAACTGGACATGCTGGTAATAGAGGTTGGACAGGTTATTCATGGAATAAAGATCTTTTTCCAAACCCTGACAAATTGATAAAAGAGTTTAATGATGATAACATTCAGTTTGCTTTAAATGATCATCCACATGATGGCATTCGAACCCATGAAACGACTTATAAAGAGTTTATGAATAGTTTGGGGAAATCGGTGATTGACCGCACACCACTATTCGATGCTGGCGATTCTGTTTATATGAATTCCTTTTTTAAATATGCCTTGGAACCTCATGAAAAGATAGGGGTTGACTTTTGGTGGTTGGATTGGCAACAGAACTATTTGTATCCTTACGTACGTGGTATTCATGGATTAACTCATTTAGAGTGGTTGAATCATTTGTATTTTAAACATTCGCAGAAAGACAATAAACGAGGGATGAATTATAGTCGATGGTCTGGATTTGGGAGTCCTTGGAATACCAGATTCCGTTTACAGTAACAAGTGGAAATTCGGCATGTTTCTTTTGGGCTCATGATATAGGTGGTTTCTTTGGCGATTCAAAAGAAAAGGCTTGGGAGCTTTATACACGTTGGACTCAGTTTGGTTTAACAAATACATCTTTGCGGATTCATTCAGTATACGATGCTAACTTGGACAGAAGACCATGGTTATGGGGCGAAACTGCAGAAAAAAGTATGCGTATTATTTACCACATGCGTTCAGAACTAATGCCATATATATATTCAACTGTTTGGCAGGCAAATAAGGAAACATTGCCTGTGTTAAGAGGAATGTATTTTGAGTTTCCAGAGAATAAGAAAGCGTATAAACAAGAAGGACAGTATTTTTGGGGTGATGCATTTTTATCTGCACCGATAACTGTAGCGGGCACAGGAGCCAATAAAATTGCAAAAAAAGAGGTGTGGCTTCCTGATGGCCTTTGGTATAACTTCTTCGACAATAAAAAATATGAAGGGAATCAAACAATTACTGCTAGTGCAGATATTTATGAATTTCCGTTATTTGCTAAAGGTGGTATGCCGATACCTATGCAAAAGTATACCGATAGGATGACAAGTAAGTCTCTAGATAAATTAGTAATTAGGTGTTTTCCTGGTGTCGATGGACAGTCGTCAACATTCGAATTGTATGAAGACGATGGAGTAAGTCTTGATTATAAGAAAAATAAGAAAGCACTTACTAAATTGAACTAGGCCCGAAAGAAAAACGTTCATACTATCACAATCAATCCTACTCAGGGAATGTATGAAGGTCAGCTAAGCAAAAGATCGTATGAGATACAGTTAGCAGCAACACAAAAAGCAAGTAAAGTTCTTGTTAATGGGCAAAAGGCAAAGTTTACATACAATTCAGAAAATAGGATAAATGAAATTCCTATATCCGATAAGGATATTAGATCACTTACTACTGTGGTAATTATTTTATCAGGAGTTAATTAAAAAACACCTAGATGTTAGAGCATTAGTTGCTATATATTAGCCATTTGTGAAAAAGTCTACCTATTCGCTTAATATGTCCTCTTTTTTGTAATACTTATTTGTCATTTTTGAGATTGTAAAAATAAGACAAATGATAATAAGTAGATATTTAATACTAGGTTCTTTTCTGATGGTTTGTATTCTATCAGCATGTTCTTCAAATACAAGCTCGAAGAGAGCCGCAGACTTCTTAGTTGAAGATTTAGTGATAGAAGTACCGCTTGGTGGGAATGCCTGGCTTGTTGATGATGTTTCTTTAAATGAGCGCATGATTTCTGATCAGGGTCTGAAAAACTGGACAAAGGAAACATCTCTAATAAGAACTTTTGTGAGAGTAAATGCAACAGGAGAGTTGTGTTTGGGGCTAAAAGCCAAATTGCTTAAAGGATCTTCAAAAGTGAAAGTAACAATTGGTGATGAATCAAAAGAGATTGCAATTCACAAACAGGAAATGGGACTTATTCCTGTTGGGTGTTTCAATGTCTCACAAAAAGGATATGTTCAAATCGATATTCAGGGAGTCTCAAAAACGGATTCTTATTTCGGTGACGTATCCCATTTGATTATAGGTGGAGAAGCAACATCAGCAGGAACAGATTTTGTAAAAGACGATTTTTATTGGGGACGACGGGGACCTTCAGTTCATTTGGGCTACGAAATACCTGCCGAAGCTGGTGATATTGAATGGTTTTATAATGAAATTGAGGTGCCTGAGGGAAATGACCTTATTGGTTCTTATTACATGGCAAATGGTTTTGGTGAAGGTTATTTTGGCATTCAGGTTAATTCAGAAACAGAACGAAGAATCTTATTCTCGGTTTGGAGTTCGTATGTAACCGATGATCCGAACAATATTCCTGAAGATGAAAAGATAAAGTTATTGAAAAAAGGTGCTGATGTAACAATCGGTGAATTTGGGAATGAAGGATCTGGCGGACAAAGTTTCCGTGTATACGATTGGAAGGCTGGAAACAAATACCGCTTTTTGTTAGGAGCGAAACCAACTAATGATAATTGCACAGATTATTCGGCATACTTTTTTGCCCCTGAAATTGGACAGTGGGAATTGATTGCTGGTTTTCGGCGTCCCAAAACCTCAACATATTTAACTCGGCCACACTCTTTTCTTGAAAATTTCTTGACCGAAATGGGCCAATTCACTCGTAAGGGAACTTATTTAAATCAGTGGGTGAGAAATACAGAAGGCAAGTGGTTTGAAATGACCAAAGCAAAATTTACTGCCGATGCAACTGCTCATAAAGATTCCCGATTGGATTATGCTGGTGGTGCAGATAATGGAAAATTCTTTCTGAAGAATTGTGGTTTTTTTAGTGATCGGGTACCTTTTGATACCTACTTCACTCGTGAGAGTGCAGGTGCTGAACCAATAATTGATTTTGATAGTTTACCTTATAGAATAAATGATACTCAATAAATTGAATAAAAGATAAATCAAAAAAAATAGATATTATGGCACAAAACAGAAGGTCATTTCTGGGAAATTTGGCTTTGGGAGCTGGTGTTTTAGCAGCAGCGCCTCTTGCAGCATGCAGTGGTGTAAAAGAGGAAAGTAAATTTCCACACGTCAAAGAATTGGTTGGAAAGAATCCAAAGATGAATTTTAATATGTGTGGTTATGCTGCACCAAAATTGGATACCGTGCGGGTAGGATTCGTAGGTATTGGGGATCGCGGTTCAGGAGCAGTAAAACGTATGACTTTTATTGAAGGTGTAGAAATTGCCGCTTTGTGTGATATCAGACAGGCTGCCGTTGACGGTGGACAGAAAATACTTGCCGATGCGGGTCTTCCTAAAGCAAAAGAATTTGTAGGTGGGGATTTGGGCTTTAAGGAATTGTGTGAAAGTGGATTGGTCGACTTGGTTTATATTGCAACACCATGGGAGTGGCACGTACCTGTTGCGATTGCAGCTATGGAGGGAGATAAGCATGCTGCAGTCGAAGTTTCAACGGCAAAAACTCTGGATGAGTGCTGGCAAATGGTTGAAACTTCGGAGCGAACCCGTAAGCATTGTGTTATTCTGGAAAATTGTTGTTACGATTTCTTTGAGATGTTGACTCTGAATATGGTGCGTCAGGGGGTATTTGGTGATTTGATTCATGGTGAAGGTGCCTACATTCATAATCTGGATTATTGGCAATTTAATAAGCCTAAAGACAATCAAATGACTGATGGTGCTTACACCAAAATGTGGAGGATGCACGAGAACAAGAGAAAAGCGAATGTGTATCCAACCCATGGTTTGGGTCCAATTTGTCAGTCAATGAATATCAACCGTGGTGATAAGATGGAATATCTGACTGCTATGATGTCGGATGATTTTACCTTGAAACGTCGCATTGAAGAAAAAGCCAAAGAAGATCCGTTTTTCGAGCAGTTTGTAGGATGGGATATGCGTGGAAATATGGATTTACAGTTGATTCGTACTAACAAAGGTCGTACAATCATGATTCAGCATGACATTAGCTCGCCTCGCCCTTATTCACGTATTCACCTGTTGAGTGGAACGAAGTGTTTTGCACAGAAATGGCCCTTGCAGCACATTGCCTTTGGACATGAAGTTGCTGATGAAGCTAAGATGAAAGAGCTGGAAGAAAAATACACCCCTGAGTTGATCCGAAAAGTTGGAGAGATGGCCAAACAGGTTGGTGGTCATGGAGGTATGGATTTTGTGATGGATTGGCGATTGATTGATTGTTTGCGAAACGGACTTCCTGTGGATATGGATGTTTATGATGCTGCATCATGGTCTTGTATCACACCATTAAGTGAATGGTCTATTGCTAACAAATCCAATTCAATTGAAGTTCCTGATTTTACTCGTGGTGCATGGGAAACCAATGCTCCAATTGACTTAACTTTAACTGGTGCAGGAACAACGCAGGTGAGGAATTTAATAAAAGCAAATTCTAAAGGACAATTAAACGTTCATTAAGAAAATTACATAGTTAATTTAAGCAATAGTGAAGTTATGTCTTTATTGATTATTGGACTTCACTATTGTTGTTTTTGCAAAGCAACTAATGTAAATTTGTTTTTGATACTAAATTATATTAAATGAACAAACAAATTCTGGTAACCGGAGGAACTGGCTTTATAGGTTCACATACTGTTGTTGAGTTGCAAAACAGTGGTTACGATGTGGTGATTGTAGATAATCTTTCAAATTCGAAAGTAGAAGTGTTGGATAAAATTAAAGAGATATCCGGCATTCGTCCAAAATTTGAGCAGTTTGATTTAACGGACAGGCAAAAAGTAAAGGATTTCTTTTTGAAATATTCGGATATAGAAGCAATTATTCATTTTGCAGCATCGAAGGCTGTTGGTGAATCGGTTGAAAAACCATTGATGTACTACAACAATAATCTGAATTCTTTGATGAATATCATGGAGTCGATGATGGAATTTAATATATCCAATCTTGTATTCTCATCTTCGTGTACAGTATATGGACAACCTGATCGTTTGCCGGTAACTGAGCAAACTCCAAGAAAAGAAGCAGAATCTCCATACGGAAATACCAAAACTATTTGTGAGGATATAATTCGTGATACAATTAAAGCATGTCCATCGCTTAAGGGGATTGCACTTAGATATTTTAACCCGATTGGTGCACATGCTACGGCAAAAATTGGAGAGTTGCCTTTAGGCGTGCCAAATAATTTGATTCCTTTCCTTACACAAACTGTGGTTGGGATTCGATCGGAGTTGAGTGTATTTGGAGATGATTATGACACTGCCGACGGTTCAGCAATTCGTGATTATATTCATGTGGTGGATTTGGCCAAGGCTCATGTTGTTGCCATTGAAAGATTATTGAATAACAGAAATAAGGAAAACTACGAGTATTTTAATGTTGGTACAGGAAACGGCGTTTCTGTTCTTGAGATTATTAAATCATTTGAAAGAGCAACGGGAGAGAAAGTTCCTCATAAAATTGTAGCTCGTCGTGCAGGTGATATCGAAAAAATATATGCTGATACGTCCTTTGCAAATGAGGAGTTAGGATGGAAAGCAGAGAGCACTCTTGATGAAACGCTTCTTTCCGCCTGGAAATGGCAATTGAATATTTGAAATTTATACCAAGTCGCAAAGAATTATTTTAACGCCTGTCATTTAATTGATAGGCGTTATTCTTTTTATCGTGAATTACAATTTGGAAAAGGAGTGTTGAAAACTAAGCCTCATATAATTTAATACATTCCTGATTAATAATATCAACAGGAAGATACTCATCTTTTGGAATATCGTGATTCAAAAGAACATATTCGAATAATTTTTTTACGGCTTTAAATCCTTGTTGGTGAGGATGCTGACCAATTAAAAAATCGATAGTTCCGTGATTTAGATATTTGATATTTTGTTCGATAGGATCAAAACCTACAAGAATAATATCACTTAGTTCGTTACTAATCAGATATCTTGCTATTTTATAAACCTTGGATCCTGTTATGAAAATGGCTTTTATATTCTTGTTTTTCTTGATTACAGAATCTAATTTTTCTTTAATAATTTCAGTATCAGATTTAGGAATTTCAATACTTATTTTCAGACCTTGATTTTTTCCTTTATCCATAAAATAGCTTAAAAATCCTTGTGTTCTTTGATTTAAGTGATGAACATTCTCCAGATTTTTAGCCAGATTAATAATTAAAATATCTCCATTTTCAGGAATGCCAAAGTCTATTAAATTAGCGGCAACTCTTCCTCCATGAAAACCGTCACTACCAACATAAGCTAAATAGTTGCTTTTCGATAATTTTGATTCGATAAAAACATATGGAATTCCCTTTTGATCAAGTTTTTCGGTGAAGTCAAGACTCTCTTTTGAGAAGATAGGAGAAAATACAATCCCCGAAGGATTAAGCTCTAAAACTGCTTCGGATTGTTTTATGAAATCTTGTTCATTGTAATGCTCGAAAAAGAAATTTTTAACTTTTACTTGAAATTGTTCTAATTCCAAGGCTGCTTCAGTAATGCCATTTAAGGGTCTTTTCCAAAATATATCTTCCTCGGTTGGGCTTGGTAACAAAGATGCAAAAATACATTGCTTTTTAGAAGTAAGTGCTCTGGCTATAAGGTTAGGTTGATAGTTGTTTACTTTTGCAATTTCCAGAATTTTATTCTTGGTTTCTTCCGCAACTTCTCCGCGATTGTGGAGTACACGATCTACCGTACCAACAGAAACACCTGCTTGTTCAGCTATGTCTTTTATTCGAATCTTTGCTTTGGTCATTTCTAGTAAATAAAAAATCAGGAAGGAATTTATCCTTCCTGAAATTAACAAACTCTAACTACAATTATGAAACAAAAGTAATACATTAACTCATAAAAAATTTAGAATCCTAAGAGTAAAGTATTGAGGGGTTTATTTAATTGCTGTTATTCTGTTATTGGCTTGTAATGAGGAACCAAAGATTTCATAATGACCCAACCAATTAAATAAGCAACCGCACAAATTGAAAAAATGATGAAATAACCTGCTCTGATTCCTTCAAACCCCATAAACTTCATATTGGTGTTTGCTGCAAAGTCGAAAAGAACTCCAGAACCTTTATTGATGCAGAATGAACCTAAACCTCCGGCCATTCCTCCAATTCCGGTAATGGTTGCTATTGATGAACGAGGAAACATATCTCCTGTAGTAGAGAAAATATTTGCAGACCATGCTTGATGTGCTGCTCCGGCAATACCAATGATAATAACAGGGAACCAATAAGAATAAGTACCTAAGGGTTGAGCTAATAAAGCCAAAAGAGGGAAGAATGCAAAAATAAGCATCGATTTCATTCGTCCGGCATATGGATCCATTCCCTTTTTATCAACAAAATAAGTAGGGAGCCATCCTCCAATAATAGACAATAATGTGATTGCATATAAAACAAACAGTAATAACTGAGCCATTGTACTGCTGGAAGTTAAACCATAAACATCACTTAAGTAGGCTGGTGTCCAAAACAAAAAGAACCACCAAACACCATCTGTCATGAATTTACCAATAATAAACGACCAGGTTTGTTTGTATTTAAAGGTATCAACAAATGATATTTTCAGACTTTCGTTTGCAGTAGTTTTGTCATCATCACTGCTGTTATCCTGATTAATATAGGCTAACTCAGCAGGATTTACTCTATTGTGTTCGTGAGGTTTTTTGTACATAAACTTCCAAAAGAATATCCAAACAAATCCTAAAGCTCCAATAATGATAAATGCCATTTCCCATCCAAAATGGGAAGCAATTACCGGAATTGTTATTGGTGCAGCTAATGCCCCAACTGTTGCTCCTGCGTTAAAAATACTTGTAGCATAAGCCCTGTCTTTCTTGGGGAAATATTCTGCTGTAGTTTTAATTGCAGCCGGAAAGTTTCCAGCCTCACCAATGGCGAGAACAAATCGCGCAAAGACGAAAAGAACTACACTAACATTAATAACTTTAGAAACGTTGCTCACTTGTTTTATGGCTTCTTTTGCGTTTTCAAAATCAAGAAACCATTCGCCGCTAACGATACCCGATGTGGCAATACCACAAAAAGCATGTAATACAGCTCCTACTGACCAAATACCAATAGCCCATATAAAACCTCTTTTTGTGTCTAGCCAATCAATAAATCGGCCTGCAACTAAAAGACCTACAGCATAAAAAACAGAAAACAAAGCTGTGATATTACCATAGTCGCTATTGGTCCAGTGAAATTCAGGGGCTATAAAATCCTTCCAGGTAAGTGAGAGTACTTGCCTATCCATGTAATTAATTGTCGTAGCAAAGAAGAGTAATGAACAGATTTGCCACCTGTACTTAGTCATATTTCCTTTTATTTGTATTGCAGTCATTTATTTATCGTTAGAGATTAATAATTTTGTTTTTTAAAGACAAACTTCATAAATTTTTGCTTATTCCTAATTCAAGACCTCGTAATTCCGCCAATCCTTTCATTCTGCCGTACAAAGAATATCCTGGGTTTGTTTTCTTTGGAAGATCATCCAGCATTTTATTTCCATGATCGGGACGCATAGGAATTTGCCAGTCTTTTCGGCCTGATTCCTTACGTTCTTTTTCTTCTATCAGTAAAGCTTTCATTACAGCTGGAATATCAATATCTCCATCAAACAAATAGTTTTCGAAGAAGTTTCCTTCCTCGTCTCTAGTTACATTTCTAAGATGAACAAAATTGATTCGGGGAGCTAATATCCTTGTCATTTCCGGAAGATCATTAAAATGACCGGCACCAAATGATCCTGTACACAATGTAATTCCATTTGAAATCGAGTCAACTACTTTAGTTAATTCCAGAGCGTCTTCGATGGTGCTGACAACTCTAGGTAAGCCAAGCAAAGCACGTGGCGGATCATCCGGGTGAATTGCCATTCTTACACCTGCTTGTTCGGCAACAGGAATAATTTCGCGTAAAAACTCATGCAAATGTTTTTTTAATTTGGACGCATCAATTTCTTTGTAGCCATCCAATACTTTTTGGAAACTTTCCAAGGTGTATGATTCTTCGGCTCCAGGAAGACCTGCAATTACATTTCGGGTAATTTTTTCGATTTCAGCGTCAGACATGCTGTCAAACTTTTCTTTGGCACGACTTATCATTTCAACAGAATAATCTTCATTTGCATTTTGACGCTTTAAAATATAAATATCAAAGGCGGCAAAAGTCACCATGTCGAATTTTAATGCATTCGATCCATCCGTAAAGTTGAATTCCAAATCGGTTCTTGACCAATCCAAAACAGGCATAAAATTGTAGCAAATGGTTTCAATACCACATTCACCTAAATTTTTGATGCTCTGCTTGTAATTTTCTATGTATACTTTATAATTGCCGGTTTGTTTTTTTATATCCTCATGAACCGGAACACTCTCAACTACCGACCAAGTTAGTCCGGCAGCTTCAATTTCGGATATTCTTTTTTTGATTTCGTCAATGGGCCATACTTCTCCGTTTGGAATTTGATGAAGAGCCGATACAATACCGGTTGCCCCGGTTTGTCTTATTTCCTGAAGTGAGATTGGATCGTTTGGACCGTACCATCTCCATGTTTGTTCTAATGACATGTTGTTTGTTTTATAGTTAATGGACAAAACGGACAAGAGGTGATTGAATTCTTGTTCCGTTTTGTCACATAAACACGCTAACCTAAATAATATATAATTAAAACTAAAAAGCCTGCTAAACTCCACTATACGCACTAAATCCTCCATCAACAGGAATAACAACCCCTGTAACAAAAGCAGACCAGTCCGATAATAGATAAAGTAGAGTACCCTGTAATTCTTCTGGAGTACCGTAACGTTCCATTGGTGTATTGTTAATAATTTTTACGCCTCGTGCAGTTGGTTCACCTGTTGTTTCATCGGTTAGTAAAAACCGATTCTGATTTGTCAACAAAAATCCAGGAGCTATTGCATTTACACGTACTCCCATTTTTGAAAAATGAACTGCTAACCATTGCGTAAAATTGTTCACAGAAGCTTTTGCTGCGGAATATGCTGCAATTCTGGTCAGTGGACGGTAAGAGTTCATAGAAGATACATTTACTATTGAACCTCCTTTTTTCTCAATCATATCCATGGCAAATACCATCGTTGGAAGAATCGTTCCTTTAAAGTTCAAGTCAAAAACTCTATCGAAACCTTCCATTTTCATTCCAAAGAAAGTTTCTTCCAGATTGTCAAGATCAGAATCTACCATTTGATCTACACCAGATGTAGCCAGAGGAGAATTCCCTCCGGCTCCATTGATAAGATAATCTATACTCCCCAGCTTATTATTGATTATCCCTTTTGCTTCCTGCAGTGATTCTTTATCAAGTACGCTTGCTGCAACCCCAATTGAAGAAACATTGTATTTGGTTTCAATTTCCTGAGCTAATTTTTCAACAGCATCAGCATTAATATCAATCAATGCCGTTTTTACACCCATCGCAGCCAATGATTTAGCCATGGCAGAGCAAATTACTCCTCCGGCACCGGTAACAACGGCTACTTTATTTCTTAAATTGGTTTCCATTCTTTTTTATTTTCTGATTTCTTTGATGATAGAAATAGCATTGGCAGTTGCAGCTTCAATTGCTTCGTAATTGAATGATCCATCTGCATTTTTTATCATCAGCTGAGATCCCATTCCTACACAATGAACACCGGCATTGAACCATTCTGTCAGGTTTCCGATTTCTGGTTTAACTCCTCCTGTTGGCATAATTGAAGACCATGAGAAAGGACCTTTTACGGCTTTTACAAATTCAGGACCACCAACTTGTTCTCCTGGAAATATTTTTACAACCTCAGCACCTAATTCTTCAGCGTATGAAATTTCTGTTAATGATCCACAACCCGGTGACCATGCTATTTTTCGACGGTTACAAACTTTAGCCATTTCCGCATTTAAGATTGGAGAAACAATAAAATTTGCACCCAACTGGATGTATAATGAAGTTGTACCGGCATCAATTACAGACCCAACACCTAAAATCATTTTCGGACATTCTTTAGCAGTCCATTTAATTAGTTCTGCGAAAACTTCATGTGCAAAATCGCCGCGGTTAACGAATTCAAATACGCGCGCACCACCTTTGTAGCATGCTTTAACGATCTCTTTACAAACTTCTATATCTGAATGAAAGAATACTGGAATCATTCCAACTTCTTTCATTTTTAAAGCAACTTCTATTCTTGAATATTGAGCCATTTCGTTATATAATTATGAATTGAGAATTATGAATTATATGATTGAAGTATTCTTCATTTATGATTCATAACTCATAATTTATCTAGCAACTCGTCCGGATGCATCGCCTTCCATTAACTTCACAACTTCGTCAACAGTAACTTGATTGTAATCGCCATAGATTGTATGTTTCAAACAAGATGCTGCAACTGCAAAATTTAGAGCTTTCTGATCATCTTTTGGCCATGTAATTAATCCGTAAATTAATCCACCCATAAATGAATCACCGCCACCAACACGATCAACGATGTGTGTTATTTGGTACGTATTATTTGCTTTGTACAATTCGTTTCCATCGTATAAAACACCGGTCCACGAATTGTGGTTCGCGCTGATAGATCCACGTAAAGTGGTAATTACTTTTTTGCAACGAGGAAATTGTTTCATGATTTGTTGAGAAACAGATAAGTAAGCTCCTGCTTCAACATGTCCGCCGGTAACATCAACACCTTCTGGTTTGATTCCTAGAACTTTTTCGGCATCTTCTTCGTTTCCTAATATTACGTCGCAGCCGGCAACTAATTCCGGCATAACTTCGTTTGCAGTTTTGCCATATTTCCAAAGATTTTTTCTGTAGTTTAAATCTGTTGAAACGGTAATACCTCTTTTGTTGGCTTCTTTAATAGCTTGTAAGCAAACATCAGCTGCACCTTGCGAAATAGCAGGAGTAATACCTGTCCAATGAAACCATGATGCACCTTCAAATACTTTTTCCCAGTCAATCATTCCGATTTTAAGCTCAGAGGCAGCAGAATTAGCTCTGTCGTAAACAACTTTACTACCACGGCTAACAGCTCCAGTCTCCAAAAAATAAATTCCTAAACGATCTCCACCCCAAACGATGTTGTCAACACCAACGCCGTATTTTCTTAAATCCATCATACAAGCGTGGCCAATATCATTTTTTGGAAGGCGGCTTACAAAATCAACCTCAATGCCATAATTTGCCAAAGAAACGGCAACATTAGCTTCACCTCCGCCATAAGTAGCGTTAAAATTATCAACTTGAGAAAATCTAGCATAACCTGGTGTTGCAAGTCTTAGCATGATTTCACCGAAAGTAACTACTTTATTCATCTTTATTATTTTGTTTGAGTAAGATTAAAAATTGAAATAGTTTTTAGCATTATAGTAACAGATTCCTTGTACTACTTCTTTCAATAATTCTTCGTTGTACGGAATTAATCCTTTTTCAACATCGTTACCAATTAGGTTACAAAGAATTCTGCGGAAATATTCGTGACGACTGTAGCTTAAGAATGATCTTGAGTCAGTTAGCATTCCAACAAAGCGACTTAAAAGACCAAGATTAGAAAGAGCATTCATTTGTTTTTCCATGCCATCTTTTTGATCCAAAAACCACCATCCTGATCCCCACTGAATTTTACCTGCTATCTCGCCATCCTGAAAATTCCCTAACATAGTTGCATAAACTTCGTTATGAGCAGGGTTTAGATTGTAAAGAATAGTTTTTGTTAATTTTTCTTCAGTAGCCAGACGATTTAGGAATTTCGACATATCTTCAGCGACCAATTTGTCCGCAATTGAATCGAATCCAGTATCAGCACCTAATTTGTTGAACATTCCGGTGTTATTGTTACGAATAGCACCAATATGGAATTGCTGAACCCATCCTTTTGAATGATCCAAAACAGCAAATTCATATAACATAGCTGATTTGAATTTCAAAACTTCTTTTTCGTTCAATTCTTCTCCTTTTCGGATCTTTACAAAAATTTCAGAGGCTTCATTATTTGTATATTCAGCAGCAAAAAACTGCTCTAAACCATGATCGGAAGCCTTACAACCCATTTCAGCAAAGAAATCATGTCGTTTTTGAAGAGAAGAAAGTAAATCTTCAAATGTGTTGATTTCCATTTCAGATGCTGTGGCCAGTTTGTTGATATATGCGTTGTATTCCGATGCATCATCAACAGCCATTGCCTTATCCGGTCTCCATGATGGAACCACCTTGGTTTCAAATCCGGAATCTTTAATCGCTTTGTGATATTCCAACGAATCGGCGGGATCATCGGTTGTACCGATAACTTCAACATTGGCTTTGCGAATTAAGCTTCTGCATGAAAACTCAGGAGTATTCAATTTTTTATTGCACTCGTTCCAGATTTCTTCAGATGTATCAGGATTTACTATTTTTTCAATGCCAAAAGGCTTTTTTAGCTCCAAGTGTGTCCAATGGTAAAGAGGGTTTCTCAATGTATATGGAACTGTACCGGCCCAATTTTCGAATTTCTCTCTGTCAGAGGAAGATTCTCCGGTGATACCTTCTTCTTTTATACCATTGGTTCTCATAGCTCTCCACTTATAGTGGTCACCATATAACCATATTTGAGTCATGTTTTCAAATCGTTTATCTTCGGCTATTTCTTTTGGGGAAATATGGCAGTGATAATCGATAATTGGAAGATCGGCTGCAAATTCATGATACAGTTTTTTTGCTGTATCGGTCTCAAGAATAAAATCTTTGTCTAAAAATTTCTTCATCGATATTGTATCAAATAAGTTTCGTTTTCGCACACGGTGGTTTTAAAAAAAAATGTTTAAAACGATTGTTTAAATAATAAAACCTTTTGCAAGTTTAAATTTAAAACACGTCCGTGTTCGGACACGAAGATAGAAAGGTTTTTTATTTATAGCAAACGAGTGGATGATTTTAAATTAAATTTATTTAAAGAATACCTGATTTTAGTTCGTTATAATTAGCAATGCTAATCTGTGCAAATCCTTTGGAATGGGTGGAATGGCATATATTGAAGAGTGTCATAAATAATGCGGTGAATTGTAATGATAAATATGTTATTTAAATTGCATCTAGTTAAGAATAAAGGGATTTGTATTCATTGTTTTACTTCACTAGTGTCCCATTAAAATATAAAAAAGTTCTTTGAAAAAATTGAAATTTAGT
>NZ_JAUCMW010000031.1 GCF_030372765.1 Labilibaculum sp. K2S
CCTACTGTTCAATCTCTTTATTGTTGCAAAAATAGTGGGATGCAGCAAGGCCGGCCTAAAATAAAAAAAGAAGGGATAAAAGATTCACTCTTTGTAGTGCTCCATTAAAATTTCAATACGGATTTAAGTTCTTACAGCTTTTTTTGCCATTTCCATGCCGAAAGAAACGTTTCGTCGGGAGTACTCACTGTTTTTCCAACCCAACTCCTCATTTGCCGGGCTGTAATTTTATGGGGCACCCTTTCGCCTGTCGGCACTTTGTTCACAATATTATTTTCAAATTGCGTTACAGATATCCTCAAGAAGGGAAGATTCTGTTTGTGAACGATTCTCCCATTTTAAGTGGAGATGTTCGAAGAACAGAGGGGGTGTTTCTGTTTCTACTCAAACTCTTGCGTAGGAAAGCGAATCTTTGTGTAATTAGTTATCCTAATATATTAGAGTACCTTTGCGAGCGGATTACTAATTTTTTAGTATCAATCCTTTTCTATCATCTTTGTTAATGAGCTCTTCGGGCAAAAATCATCACATTAGCAGATTTCACATTTATAGTTGAGTTATTAGTAGCCAATCTATTCATCAGAGTACTAAAAATTAGTACGCCTATATGCTTTTAGTCGAGCGTTTACGTTTTTTTTTGATGACACCAATTGAATAAATAATGAATATCAATTCAGACAATTATCTTGGTGACAATCGGATTACTACAGCATTACTTCTTGCTGCAGGAACCGGTAGTCGTCTTTATCCCTTGACAAAAAGCTCACCCAAATGCCTTACCCTTGTTAATGAAATGTCAATTCTGGAAAGACTTGTAAATAATTTAAAAAAACAGGGATTTAAACGTCTGGTAATTGTTACAGGCTATCAAAAAGAGTGTATCATGGAATTTCTTGGCAATAAATCAGATGATTTAGTTATTGAGTATATTCACAGCCCTTTGTACAGAACCACCAATAATATTTACTCTTTATGGATGGCCCGTGCTATAATAAATGAACCTTTTGTTCTATTTGAAAGTGATTTGGTGCTCAACACATCATTGCTTGATGAAATGGTTTTCCCCGATAAAATGGCAGTTGCTGAAATGCAGCCATGGCTCGATGGAACTACTGTTTCGGTCAGCAAAACCAATCAAGTTACTCAGTTCCAGAAGGGCACAACAGATGCCTATTCAGATATTCGTCATAAAACCGTTAATATATATAGCTTTTCGCTTTTGTCGTGGAAAGGAATTATTAAAAGGCTGAATCAATATATTTCGGAAGGTAGTGTTAACTGTTATTACGAAACTGTTTTTTCTGAGATGGTTAGCGATAAGAGCTTAAAATTTGAGGCTGTTTCATTTGACCATAAGCCATGGTACGAGATTGATACTATTAACGATTTAGCTGAAGCAGAAAAACTTTTCCCAATAAAAATGAAAAAGCTGGCTGTGCTCAAAAAAGAAAGTGCTTTGCATTTTTGCAGTAATTTATAACAGATTAGAGAATGGAAAAGAAATATACAACTCAAAGCGAGAAATACGAATATATATCAAAACAACACGGCGGATATTATCGTCATGATTTTACGGATCACGCATATCTTTATAATCTTTATTTTCCGCCTAAAGAGGTCTTTTCGCATCTGAAAGATAATATCGAAGATTTAGTACTGAACTACCCAATGGCACAAAATGCACTGGCCGAATTGATAGGGAATATTATACAGCAACCAACCCAAAGAATCGTAGTAGGAAATGGGGCGGCAGAGATAATAAAGATTCTCTCGGGAAGTCTGGCAAAAAAAATAATTGTTCCTGTACCTTCGTTTAATGAATATGCTAATGCGGCACCGGAAGGACGAGCTGTTGAATTTCCACTTGAGTTTCCTTCTTTTCAGCTCGACATAGATAAATTTGCCGACGAAGCGATTAAAGTTGGTTCTGATATGGCTGTTGTAGTTACACCGAATAATCCTACTTCGATGGTAGTGCCCAAAGCTGATTTAATTCGATTGGCAGAAAAGCTTAAACCCAGCAATTGTATGCTTATTGTTGATGAATCGTTTCTTGATTTTGCCGACAGCAAAGAGCAGATAAGCCTGGAGCAGGACATTGCCAAATATCCAAATATGGCCATTCTGAAAAGCATGAGTAAAGCTTATGGAATATGTGGACTGCGAATAGGATATTTATTAACGGCTAATGCTGATTTTGCTCAGGCAGTCCGAAATGGAATTCACATCTGGAATATTAATGGCTTTGCTGAGGAATTTCTCCGAATACTACCTCAATACAAACAGGAATTTGAGGACAGCTGCAAAATAGTTAAAGCAGATCGAGACGTTTTTTACAAAAAGCTGTGTGCAATTGACGGGATGACTGTTTTTAAGCCCGATGCAAATTATATTTATTGTCGTTTGCCGGAAACAGCTTTAAGTGGACCTGAAGTGACAAAGCGTCTTTTTATTGAGCACAATATTTATATAAAAGATAGTGTTGGAAAAACTCAGCCTGATGCAGACCGATACATTCGGATTGCTAGTCGTACCCCCGAAGAAAACGCTAAACTTATTGAAGCGTTGAAAGAGGTAATGTATGTAAAGAGTAATTAAGATGAGCGAAAAAAAACAAATCGGCATGCTTACGTTTGCCAAAGATTTACCAAATATCTGTTCTCTTTTAGGATTGTTGAGTGCTGTATTGGCAATTTATTTTGCGATAAACGGCAATTTTCAGGCATCCATTATTGGAATATTATGGGCTGTATTATTCGATTGGTATGATGGAATTATAGCCCGTAAAATGAAAGGAAGAACAAAAGAACAAGCTGTATTTGGAGCCCAACTCGACTCTATGATAGACATTGTAAGTTTTGGCGTTTTTCCTGCAATATTACTTTTAAGCTATGGACATTACAATATATGGTTTATACCCGGTGCATTTGTAATTATTGCAACCAGTGCCATCCGTTTAAGCTATTTTAATATTTATGGTCTTATCGACAGCAAAACCTATAAGGGACTGGCACTCGATAACAATGTACTTATTCTTGCGTTTGTCTTTTTATTCGAAAATTTCTTTCAGCATTCTACTTTTTCGATACTTATTTATATCATCTTACTAATTTTATCAGCATTAAATTTATCTTCAATACCAACACCCAAATTTGCAGGAAAATGGGTGTATGCCTTAGTTGCTTATGTTGTGGCGATGACAATTGTGTTTGGATGGATGTTGTTTGATCGGGTTTAGTGATACAGATTGTAAAGTACAAACAGATCTGAAATCAGAATTCATGACTGGCAGCAAACCTCTGTCTTTTTTTGATGGGTGTTATTGGTTGATGTTATTTAGATTTGGTAAAACGCCAAATCTTTGAAATATTTTTCTTTTAGTATTTCATATTCTCCAGGATCTCCTGTCCAAAGCCGAATTCCGTTTTGTGTGGTGTAAGCAAGTAAAAACCGGTCCCAGGTTGCATCTCCTCCTGTAATAACAGGTTGATCTTTAAACTCTCTTTGTAACACCTTCACTTTATGCTTTCCATACGGAACATCATTAAATTTTGTATTGATTCTTTTGTTCTCGTTTGTATCAACCCTTGCTCCAAAAATATCACTGACAGGGATGTTAAAATATTCCCAACAAATTATTTCAGCAGAAATTTGATTGCTTGCAGTAACAACTTTAACTGCAATGCCTGAAGTTTTAAGAAGTGTTAGGATGGATTGCATTATAGCATTTGGTTTTGGAATAGGAATCTTATAGCCTTCCAATTCAATAGCAATAGCATCGGTATGAATCATTTCAGTGGTAATATTTTCCACTACAGAAATTTCAAGATTATTCATGACCTCTATTACTTTAAAATAGGCTTTTTCCCGATCAGCTTTAATCAAATCAAGGTAATCCTTCCAACCAAAGTTTAGAATGTATTTTCTCTTTACGAGCAGTGCAAAAACGGCTTCACCGATATCGCCGTGAAGTAAAGTATTGTCTAAATCAAATGCAGCATATTGATTGTTAACTAAGCACAATTCTTTGATCTTTTCAAGAACAGGTTTGGGTATGTTATTTTTTACAGATATCATCATTCTAAATCATTACTAAGCGGATAAATTTGCCATTGTATTATTTTCTTTCGTGCTTACAGCACTTCTTATTTTGATACTAATTGACTACTACCATATTAACATCCCTAAGGGATTTTGAACAGCTCCATGGGAGCGGGAATATGGCAACTGACAGACAATCAACAAAAAGAGCCCCGTAGGTGGCGATACAGTGTAAAAACAAGTGAAAAGAGTTCTTTGTGATGCATGCTCATTATTTAGTCGGACAGTAGTGATTCTAAATATTAGTTTGGCATCCTATTCTTTATCAATTTCATTAAAAGACTTTTTCTTCTTTGAAATTCAGTATATCCCCATGAGGAAATACTCGTATCACATACAAATGCATATCATTGGTACCCAAATTTTCATAGTATAAAAACATGTTATCGTCCTTGGGATGATTTCGGGAAGAGAGTGTACCGCACATATACTGATCAAATTGATGGCCATAGTAGAGATCGTTGGTACGCATCAGTTCCAGTTCGTGGGTATGACCGCAAAATACGTGTTTGATTTTATGCTTTTGAACAAAGTCGATCAGGGTCGCCGAATTCTTTAGAGGACACTCGTCGGTACCTAAAACAGAATAATGGGTAAGAAGCAAAGGAATGTCATATTTTTCCTGTTTAATTGATTTAGTAACAGCATTTAATACCTTTTCTTCAACGTATCCGTCATCATTGTATAATTCATTCGAATCGATACTGATCACTAAAACCTTTTTCCCTTTAATTTCAATAGATTTAACAAAATTGATATCGGTAAAATGATCATTCAACTTTGTTATTTCCAGGTTTAGAAAAAGGTGTTTCTTACTTGTTTTAATCTTTTTTGAAATGGTAATTATCTTGGAATCATCAATATATTCATGGAATAGCTCATGAGAGCGCATGTTTCGTTTATCATGATTACCAAGGGTAGAGATAATATTTTCACACCTAATTTCTTTTAGAAAGTTTCCTGCCTGAGCATATTCACTTTCCAGGCCATCAGTTGTATTGTCGCCGGTATTAATCACAATATCGGCATCAAAAGAATTGATTTTTTCGAGTAAAAGCTGATCATTTCCATCCCAGTGCCTTGGTCCAAAATGCAGATCTGATATGTGTAAAATATTCATGTGTAATTCCGTGTTAGAATTGATTAATAAAAATTAGGGTGTCCAAAAAGGAATATTTTGTATTGGATTGTCATGTTGAGCGAAGTCGAAACATCTGTTTTTCAAAGTGAAAGATTCTTCGACAGGCTCAGAATGACAATAGAACAATACTTTTTGGACACCCTCATTTGTTCTCTGCAATAGTAAAGTCTTATTCTCTAAAAGTAATCAATATTACCTGGTAAAAGATTTTAATTGCTTAAACTCTGAAAAAGGGAAATTATTAGTTGGCTTGCAGGTATTTTATGATTTCAGATAATTTACTTGTCTGTAAAGTAATACGTTTCTTTTTTTATCAGAATGATGTGCAGCGTTTACGACTGTTAGTAAGCGGGTATTTTGTCAATATTTTGTTGATAGAGTTAAAAATCAGTCATTTAGTTATCTGTTTTTTGATGACTGCAGGATTTTTTCCACCATAATTTACGGGATTAAGTTTACAGCTAAATACATTTTAATTGATTAAAATGTGTGAATTATGTAACTGAAATACAGAAATGTGTAATGCTTTTTTTTAGTAATAGGCTAACCTTTGTAGGGTAATATTTTATTCATTATTGTATTACCGGTTGCAACATCTAAAATCCAAAGTCATGAATAAAAGATATGCTCAAAAATAAATACGCATTCCTTACTGAAAATGACCAAATGTTTAATGAAGACAAGCAACGGAAATGTACGGCAAACTGCAAATTAAGTTAGGTAAAATTAATAGCGGACTTTAGCTAAACTCTTTATATCCGGCAATTGGGTAGAATTACTATTATAATTGAAAATAATATAAAAAAATAAAGAAGGTAGAGATAGTTCCGGGTAGAGAGTTTGAAGTACTCTTTCGCCCCATATTTGCAATTTTTATCTTTTTTAAGTAAAAAATTAATCAATAAAAATAATAATTATGAAAAAATCAATTTTAATTTTAGGAAGTACGCTATTTATGACTGCAGCATTATTTGCCAGTTGTCAATCATCAGCAAAAAAAGTGGAAAATGCAAAAGAAAAAGTACAGGAAGCGAAAGAGGATTTAACGGATTCAAAAACTAACTTGTACGATGCCAAACAAGATTCAGTTAGTGATTATCAGCAATTCAAAAAAGAAGCTGAAGAGAAAATTACTGCCCATGAAAAAACCATTACTGAATTCAAAGCAAGAATAGCGAAAGAGAAAAAAGAAGTAAAAGAGGACTATGAAAAAAAACTGGCTTTATTAGAGAATAAAAACAGTGATTTAAAAAAGAAGTTAGCTGATCTTAAAGATGATGGTCAAAACAAATGGCAATCTTTCAAAGTTGAATTTAACCGTGATATGGATAAATTGGGCAAAGCTTTTAAAGATTTGACTGTAAAGAATACACATTGATTAGTTTAATTAGTAAAGGTTGAATTTGCAACAACTGTTTATTAAACGATAAAAAACCAAATTCATGTTTTTTATCGTTTAATAAACAATCTTAAAAGTTTAATCCATTCAATAGTATTTTTAAAAGTAAATAATTATGTAATTACTCTTTAATGAAACGATATCATCATGAACAAAAATATCTTACGACATATAACTGTAGAAGGATTTGCCCATAGCTCAGATTTATCTAATTGTGAACTATTAGAAAAAGAATTTAATGAGGCGAAGGATAGGTTTAAACTTGCCAAAAAAGAGGTGAAAACAGCCAAGAAAAAACTAAATGTGGCTTTGGATCAAATTATTACTAAAATAGAGAATAAGAAAAAAGAAACTCAGAATAATTTGGATGATAATTCCGGTTCCTCATCGGTTTTTAACGGCGAAAATATAAAATCAAAGCACGAAGAAACAATGGTTGAATTGGAAGTAATGAAAGATAGAATAAAAAAAAAGATTGAGGAATACAATACAAAAGGAACTGAAAATTGGGACTCGTTTAAACACAAGCTAAATTATGACCTGGAAGAATTAGGTGCAGCTTTAAAGAGTTTTGTGACTAAGTCTAAGTAGCTATGTGCTTGCGTTTTATTAAGGTGTAATTTAGGCTGTAAGGATACGAAACATTATTCCTCAATATATATAAGTGAAATTTACAGGGTCAGACTTTAGTTAAGTCTGGCCCTTTCTTCAAATATAGTAATAGCCTGAATGAGTATTTCTATGGTGTACTTTCTGATTTTGCCATCCGGATTTTTGATTGAATTGCTCGTGCAGATGATTTTTCTGATCTTCGGAAGAAGCTCGAAATTGCTGTACCGGGAATACCGGCGATGGTGCCTGAAGAGAGCTCAGGATTACAAATTTCCTGTTAAATGTCACTATTGCTGATACCCATTGACAGATATAATGATAGTTTCCAGGTCTTTAAGCGTATTTTTATTAAGCGAAATCATAGGATTGAAAGTGATATCCCAATTAAGAGTCTTAAGGATTTCAGAATTTCCCAGACTTGTGCGTACTTTGTACCGGATCTATTGGAGTTATTCGTTTTTACGCTATTTTAATCGAGATATAAATTAGTGCTTATTCGTTTTAGTTTGTTTCGTTTAAAATAGAATAAGTATGTGGTATTGCCATTGATACTGGTTATCTGCAGCTTTTCATCAATTGCTTCGGTTATATTGAATTTTCGGCTAAAAGCATCTTTTGACATGCCTGGTTTAACATCTCCTGTAAGATTAAATTTAGGGTTGGTTACATCAAGAATAAAAATGAAATCTTTGTTCTGTGCCCTGTAAACCTGTATTATATTTTTATTGTCTGAGAAAGTATATATTGTATCGATGATAGCCGGGTTATGTATATTTACTTTAGGTTCCTGAGTGCATTTTAAAAATTTATATTCCTGCCTTATGGATGCAACCGAATAATTATTTAGGGCATTTACTGCAAAATTTTCACACTCATAGCTTGTAATGTTATTCGAATTAGCTCCTGTAAATTTTGTGTTATAGCGTAAATTATCCTTAGGAATAAGCTTTTCGGATTTATTTAACTGAAGAGTATTACAACTTGCCATGCCCAGCAAGATGCTTATTATCAGTAGATTTCTTTTGAAATATATTGCTTCCATATTTAAATCTGTTAGATTATATCATTAACAACTAGTAGTTTGTTCTTTGCTGTTTATATCAAAACAGCAGGCAATCACAGCAACATTTTATCTGCTGCAGCTACTTGTACTTTTATAACTACGGTTAAAAAATTCTTTGTTTCTAATTTGGCAAAAAATCATTTTAGGAGCAGACTCATTGAGATTTGTTCAGGGAATCATACTTGAGTAGTAAAGTTCTGTCGAATTCTATTGGCACCAGACTATCATTTGCAATATCATACTCAAATAACTGCTTATTCTCAGGATTGAAAGAAAAGCTGGAAGTGTTTAATTGCCTTTCTTTATACATTTCATAAATTGTAAAGTCATATGTTTTAGAATAGTTGCTTTTTTTTCGTCCTTGAGGACTTCTTTCCAGAAAAACGCCATAGTATAAGCCTCCATTTTTCACTACTTTTTCCAGCAAACCCTTTGTTAATTTCATATAGCGTGGAGAAGTTGTCAGTATTTCTTTTACTGCCAATTCTATTGGCGGCAAATTTTCCTCTGTTTTTATACTTATGGGTTTATCAGTTGTTTGATTCCTGACTTCAGTTTTGTTGACCGAATCTTCTTTTTTGATATTCTTGTTATGACAGGAATATACTGCAATTGACAAATAAATAAGTGTAATTAGCTTGATTAATTTCATTTTCATTTTTTGAATTTTAATGATATGATACCTGACTTTCTGAGTATGAATGTCCGTAAATCAAGTAATCCACATTTGTTCTCAACTTTATCAAATTGGATGAACAATGCAGGTTGAAACACTAAACTTGCCGGGAGTTTACATCCCGACAGTCAGTATTTAAAAATCAAGTTGTTATTATTAATCAATAACATTATCAGCAATCTTTTTTTGACTGGCTTTTGTAAGTTCAAGAGCCTGTTCAACCCAATGATCCTGATTAATTCGATCTGGGGAGATTTCTAAAATATCAGATATAATAACTATATCTTCTGTTGTAAGCTTACTGATTTGTGTAAACGTATATATTTCGAGCGCATTGAGACTTTCTTCAACCCAGTTACTTATGCCTTTAATCAGGGTTAAGTTATTAGCATGGTGTTTGTGAGCAATACCTAACCGGTCGTAATAAATTCTATTCTTCATAACGCTGATGCGCTGAAGGTGCTCCGACTTACTGATTTCAATCCGAATAAGTTCTCTGGCCTGCTGTATCCATTCATCCCTTTCAATTCTGCCTGGAAAGAATTCAATAGCATCCGTAACTATCTCAACATCTTCATTGTTAAAATTGCTTATTTGTTTAAAGGTATAAATATCAAGTGCATTTAATTTCTTATTAATCCAACCCCCAATTCCGCTTATTTCAGTTAAATCATCAGCCTCTTCCTTGTTGGCAATACCAATTCGGTCATAATAAATAAGTGATTTTTTTGCTCTTATTTGCTGCAGAAGTTCATTTTGTTTTTCTTCATCATGTATCAGTTCTGAAGCCTGGGCAATCCATTCATCTCTTTCAATCCGACCAGCAAAACACTCAATAGCATCATCAATTATTTCAATGTCCTTTGCAGTAAATTTACTGATCTGTCTGAAGGTATAAATATCTAAGGCATTCAGTCTTTCCTCAATAAAAGGTCCAATACCACTAATCATTTTCAGATCGTCTTTTTCGTCCCCGGTTGCGGTTCCAAAACTATTATAATCCAGTAAATGCATACCCTGCCTAAGGTTAGGCAACGCTTCATGCTCTTTGGCAAGCAATTGTTCTGTTATTTTGTTCTTTAGCTTTGTCTCCGTCGTGTCGTTAACCGCCGCTGAATTTTGTGACTTAAGTGTTTTGCCCTCCTTTGTGACTTGTTCTATTTTAGTGTATTTTTCAGCAAAGGTTTTTTGCAGATTGTTTTTTTCTTTTTTAATCTTTTCGGCTTCTTTTTTGTTTTTATTTATTTCCGACTCTAATTCTTCTATTCGCTTATTGTTAACTGATTTTGCATAAAACCATGCTGTTACAGATCCAATGATAGCAGCTCCCAACAACATTGCAATGATTTCAAAGCTTGCTGTCATTTTCGATTGTAGTAAGAGTATTTGTAAATAGTTCATGTTTTTATTATTTAATAGTTATTACTGCTCTCCTGTTATTTGCTCTTCCATCTTTTGTGTTATTGTTATCGGCAGATTCACTCTCACCTTTTGACAGAATAGTAATCTTATCGCCAATCATACCTTTAGTTTTAAAATAACGCTGTATGCTTTGTGCTCTTCGATAACCTAGAGCATCATTATAGATATTGGTACCTATGGCATCGGTATGTCCTGTAATTTCTAAACTTGCTTGTATATTTTGATTTAAATAGGCATTTGATTCCTCAAAATATTTTTCTGCGATGCGACTTGAACTAAATTCTGAATTATCAAATTCAAAGTAGATTGTTAGGTCTTTTGGCACAACGGCTTGCTGTTTCAACGGTTCTTGTATTGTTTCATTAACAATGGTGTCGTTGTTAACTTCACTAATTATCGCAGTAACCGGTTCATCACACAGTCCCTTAACATTGCAAACGTAAACGTATGTTGATAATGTTGACCAGGCAATAAATGAAAAAATTCCAATTATCAGGATTCTCATAGTTTTAATTTTTTAAATGTTTGTTTTCATTTGCTGTATGAAACTTCCAAATTGCACTCATTCTCCTGTGTGTAACACTTTTTACAGGGTCGTTTCATCGTATTAAGATTAGAAGAGCAGGGGATGAGGGAGAACACCCATTCACAAGGATTTACTACTGTGTTTGCAAGATACAGTTGTTTAATTGGTTTCTTTATAGTTTTCTGAAATCCTTCAGGTTAAAACCATCCTTGTTTTCATTGGTTATTTTGCGTGAATTATAATAATACAGGTTTCCGTATGTATCAAAAATCATTTCAAAACATTTTCCCGCACCGTCTTCCTTTGTTGGACCAACATGAAAATTAAATATGGTCTTGGAAGGATCGGATTCTATTTCTTTTTGAATTTCATCGCCATCGAGAAATTTCACACAATAGGGATATGTCGATTTTATTTTCTCCGGCGAATCGGCGTCTAAAGCCATCATGTTTTTGTTTAGTAACAAAACCTTATCTTTAAAGCTTGATGAACCATTGTAATATTTTAACCCTCTCAGTGATATCATGAAACGGTGTGATTCAAGATTTAAAGCATGTTTCTGCATGAATTTAACCATTGCGGGGATTACATATCCAAAATCCATTGTATTGTCATCACTGTACGAAATAGGAAAACTGCACAATTCAGGCATATTGGTCAGGTCGGTTGATTTATCGCCCAATACAAGGCTAAGGTAATTATAGCTCACCCCATCCGGGTCATTGTCAAAAACACCTTTCATGAGTACTAAAAAAGAATATTTAGAATCAAAGTGACGCTGATTAAACTCTTCTTGACTAATAAATACAAAGTCGGTAGATTTCCAGTATTTTTCAATAGCTTCTTTAATAAGAATATTATAGGTAATGGTACCATTTTCAAGTACCACACAAAGAGTAGAGTTTTTAAACATACCAATTTGCTGTCTTGATGCCAGTTTAGGATTTGCCGATGCTCCCAAGCTAAAGAATCCTAAGGTAATGATGAAAAGAAGTATTTTCAGATTACCCGCCATAGATTGACTGTTGACATTTATAAAAGTTTTTTTCATCTGTTTATAATTTTAAGTTTTTGTCAGATGGAACTTACCATATAATCATTTCCCTGTGTGTAGAAAGCTTTATACATGGATGTTTCATGATATTTTTTTTTAAAACGGCAAGTTAATTTTACCTAATTAAAGGTACTTATGATTGAAGCAGAGGTTGTTGCATAACTATGGCAATAAGTTACATCATTCACACATTTTTAGATGTAATATTTCTAAATCATGAAGCCATTGCTTCGAATAAAATGATCAGCTGATATCTTATTCAGTTGCATTTTAGAGTTATTACTTAAACTCATAAAAAACGAGCCGCCTTTTTGAGGCTGCTCGTTTAAGTATTCTGTAAACGCTTACTGTTTTACAATCGTGTTGCCTTCCAAAGTAACCCCGCCAACTCTTGTTAATGCCCGGCCATCAAGTGATGCTCCTGTGTTGAAGGTTATTGACTCAGTAGCTAAAACGGTTCCTTTCATTACAGATGTAGTTCCGAAAGTTGCAGAACTACCCACATTCCAAAAAATATTGGATGCCAATGCTCCTCCGCTAAGAATAACTTTACGCCCTGATGTTGTGGTAAATGTTGATGCTATTTGTACTATAAATACGGCACCGCCATCTCCCTGTGCATCAAAAGTAAGATCGCCTGACGAAATAGCTAAGGATGAAGTTGAAAAATAAAGTCCGGGAGTAAGTGTAAGTCCGCCAATATTTCCTGACAATGTTACTACATCGGTACATGTTCTTGCGGCAGCATCATCATATGCATCGACTATATCAAGTTTAGCCTGATTAGCTATTGCATCATTAATATGTTGTGTTCCGTTCAAAATTCCTGGAGGAAATCCTCCTATTGAAGTGCCGGGACTTAATCCAATATCACCAGTAATAACTGTTGCTCCCGTGTTGGTAACTTCTGAACCTGCAAGAATGGCAAAGTTAGATGCACCATCAAGTGAAATTGTTGTTTGAACTGTTGTTTGAACTGGAATAGTTATTAGGTTTGAATCATTATCATCATTGCTGCAACCGGCCATTAAAGCAACTGATGCTATTGCAAAAGCTGGTAATAGATTTTTTATTTTCATCTGTTTATAATTTTTATTTTATGGTCAGATGGAACTCCCAAATTACACTCATTCTCCTGTGTGTAGAAAGCTTTATACTATGGACGTTCATCTGTTTATAATTTGTTTTTAATTGCCATATGGAACTTACTATGCTGGAATATTCGTCCCCTTGTGTGTCATAATTGCCTGTTATGGACGTTGCATATTAGATTGTAATGGGTGAAATATCACAAAACAAAGCTAAGATCATTAGCTGTGGAGAGTGTTATACAACTTTTAATAAAAGTTACATTGTTCACATGTTCTGCAAAAAATCAGTATATATAATTCAATGTTGTTTAAGGAATAAAAGGCTTTCTTGAATTGTTGAGACTCAGTCTGACAGTCACCCTGTTCCGACAGATGTACGGAAGGAGTCGGAGGGTATTTCACTTAAAATAATTGAGATTACAGCGATTCGATAATATTTTGCACTTCTTCTTTTGATTTGCCTAGCTTAATTTGAAGTCTTTCCAGCAATGCTTCTTTTTTATCTTCTTCAAACAATAAATCATTGTTTATAAGTACAGCAAATTTTTGTTTTAGTTTAACTTTTTGCTCTTTCCAGTTTCTATGTAATTCTGATGCATGTGTCATTATATTTTAATTGTTTTGTATCATTGAATATTCATATACAAAAATGGGTTTATTGTTCGAGGAAAGCCTTACATAACTTTGAGGATAAGTTACATCATTCACACTTATTCAAATTCTGAATACAGTATAGAACTTTTAGTAGAGCGATTACATGATAATTGCCGGCGAACGCAGAAGTAAGTACTTATTATTACAACAGGTTGCTGAGCTTCTGTAAGGATTTGATTTTTAGAGTGATTTACGTGAAGAGTGTCTCAATGTAAGTTTTTAAAATAAGTATATTGTAAATCAATCTAATATCTAACGATCTATTGTAATTAACAACAGATGTTTCAATAAGCAGGATTACATTCTATCCATATACCAACTCAATTCTTTTTCCATTTTTTTGTACGAAAAAATAGATGTAATAATTTTTTGTAAACGCATAAAGGCAGTTTCGCTTTTCACCACATAATCAGTAGCTTTGTGATGCATACAGTTGATAGCGACATCAATTTTATCCTGAGATGATAGCATTACAACAGGAATGTCCGGATTGAAAGATTTAATTTTATCCAATGTTTCTATTCCGTTTATCGCGTTTTCATTAATGCCGTCAAGATGATAGTCTAAAATGATAACATCAGGCTTGTGGGATAAATTATCTAAACAAATTTCGCCTGTTGCAAATGTTTCAATGGTAAAATCAGCATGTTGAAGAAAATCAATTTCCAACGATTTTAGATACAAAGCATCATCATCAACCAGAAAAATTTTGATTTTATTGCTATCTGATTTCGTATTGTTACTTATCATTTTGTGTTTTTAATTGTATTAAACTCTTCTTTTAATTCTTCACATGCTTGTATACAAACATTTTCAAGTTGTACAACCATTTCAGCAATTCCTTCAGATTGTTCTTGAGTGCTGGCATATTCCTGTACTTTCTTCGCCATATCTTCGAAATCGGTATTAATACCCATTATCGAAAATGATGGAATCATTTTATGAACCGCTTTGTACAGTGATTTCCAATCTTTATTTTTCAGACCTTGTTTCATTGTAGTAATTAAAGCTGGAGTTTGTTCCAGATAAAGCGAAATCATATCCATCATTAGTATTGGATTCGATTTTGTCCTTCGATTTAAATAATCTAAGTCAGTACATTTATCATTTTCATTAGAAGCCAATCTCTTTTTTTCAGGTTCTATGCTATTGGCATTCTTTTTTATCAGGCCAACCATTTTGCCATACAATAGTCTCTCATCTACAGGTTTTGCAATGTAATCGTTCATTCCAACAGATTTACATTTTGCCAAATCAACAGTAGTAACATCCGCCGTTAAAGCAATAATAGGGATGGTGGAATTCAGTTTATTTCGAATATATTCAGTCGCTTCAAATCCATTCATTTCCGGCATTTGCAAGTCCATCAATATAATATCGTACGAATTGGTTTGCATATTTTCGATGGCTATTTTTCCATTCGCAGCAATATCGCATTCAAATCCAAAATCATCAAGTAGGGTTTTCATTAGTAATTGGTTAAGAGGCATATCTTCAACCACCAATACTTTTATATTTACAATATCATCTTCTAATTCAGCTGTTTCCGGCTCAAAATTTGCTTTAGCACTTGTTTTCTGAAAACTTAATGTAAAGCAAAAAGTAGAACCTTCATTAATTTTGCTTGTTACATGAATTTTTCCCCCCTGAGCTTCTACCAATTGCTTAACAATGGCAAGACCTAAGCCTGTTCCTCCAAACAAACGTGATGTGCCGCTGGATCCCTGCTGAAAATTCTCAAAAATCTTTTCTATTTTATTTTCAGGTATTCCAATCCCGGTATCCGAAACTGCAAATTCAATGGTTACTTTCTTTTTATCTTCATCGATTATTCGAATACTGAATGTAATTTTTCCTTTTGAAGTAAATTTTACAGCATTACTTAACAGATTTGAAATAATCTGGTGCAGCCTAACCGGATCGCCAACCAGCACATCAGGAATTTTAGTGTCGTAGTCTTTTACTAATTTTAAATTCTTCTCTTGAATTTTGATTTCAAACAGATGGAGCATTGCCGGAATGGATAGAGACATTTTGAAAGGTATTTGCTCAAAGGTCATTTTACCTGCATCTACTTTTGCTAAATCGAGTATGTCATTTATAAGTACTATTAATGCATCGCCACTCATTTTTATGGCTTTTAAATATTCTTGTTGTTTTTCAGACAAGTTAGTTTTAAGCAGTACTTTTGTAAATCCTATAATCGCATTCATAGGAGTGCGGATTTCATGACTCATATTGGATAAAAACAGTTGTTTTGCTTTCACAGCATCTTCGGCAATGTGTGTAGCTTTTTCTGCTTTACTTTTCGCTTCCTCAGCTATAAATGTGGCCATCTCGGCAAATATAATAGCTTCTGTAAGTTCTGTGGCAATTCTTTTTTGTTCAGTAACATCACGTGCAACAATTACTACTCCGTCTACATTTCCTTCTTTATCTTTGTAAACTGATCCATTGAATAATACGTCTGTTAGTTTTCTGTTTTTATGGCGTATGGTAAGTGGTGAATCGGCAACAGATCCTTTCGCGAAAACTTCCTGATAAACTTCACGTGCCTTTTGTGGTTCGGTAAAATAATCAAGAAAATCTGTATCTGTAAGGTCTTCACGTGTCAGCCCTGTAATTTTTGTCAAAGCCTCATTCATATCGGTTATCTTGCCTTCGGTATTGATAGTAACCAAAGGATCAAGACTTGCTTCGATAAGACTAAGTGTATACTGAGAATCTGATTCAATTTCATCGTTGAATGCTTCAAGTTCTTTAGTTACAATTTTCTGTTTTTCTTTTACTTTATTTTGAAAAGCAAGTTCCTTGTTGGCAATGACTAGTTCAGCGGCACGTTTTTCTTTCTCATTATTTTGGAACGCAAGCTCTTTATTGGCAATGCTTAATTCTTGAGCCCGCTTTTCCTTTTCAATGTTTTGAAAAGCAAGTTCTTCGTTGGCAATGACCAATTCAGCCGCACGTTTTTCTTTCTCATCGTTTTGAAAAGCAAGTTCTTTATTGGCAATGATTAACTCAGCAGCTCGTTTTTCTTTCACTTCATTCTGAGAAGCAAGCTCTTTATTGGCTTTTCTTAACTCGATTACCCATTTTTGATTTGTAACATCGCGCGCAGCAGCAAAAATGCCGAGAACATTTCCTTTATCATCTTTATAAACGGAAGCATTGTACGATACATCTGTTAAATTCCCGTTTTTATGCTTTATAGTTAAGGGATAATCGGCGACAAAACCTTTTTCAAAAGCCTGAAGATAACCTTCCTGTGCTTTTTTGGGTTCAGTAAAATAATTTGAGAAATTAGTATTTATTAGTTCTTCACGTGAAATGCCGGTAACTTTTATTAATGCCTCGTTTACGTCTGTTATCTTACCTTCAGCACTGATAGTAACAAGTGGATCTAAACTGGCTTCTATCAAACTTCTTGCGTATTGATCTCTATATCTATCGGGTTTACTTTTTGTTGTTTCCATCTTATTTTTTTGTGAGGCTATTGAAAAAGTAAGTTATGTTGGTTAAATACTATCGGGCATGTTTCCAATTTCTTCAATAGGTCTTCGTCTTTTATTCTTCAATTGTTTAAAATGAGAAGGGGAAAGGCCTGTAACTTTTTTAAACTGATTAGATAAATGAGCTACACTGCTATAATTCATTTTCCATGCAATTTCTGTAATGGTTAATTCATCATAAATAATTAATTCTTTTATCCGTTCAATTTTATGAGAAATAATAAATTTCTCGATAGTAGTTCCTTGTACTTCTGAAAATAAATTAGCGAGATAAGTATAATCGTGATTTAATTTCTCACTTAAAAAATCAGAAAAGTTTGTTTTGATTATTTCATCCGTATGATGGATCATTTCAATAATTACCGTTTTTATTTTTTCAATCAATATAGCTCTCTTGTCATCCATTAATTCAAGTCCTGTGATGAGTAATGCTTTTTGCAGTTGTTCTCTTTGTTCCACAGAAATATTTTCCATGATCTCAACTTCGCCCAAATCTACTACAATGAAATGCAACCGAAGTTTTCTCAACTCTTCTTTAACCGCGGCTTTACAACGGTTACTTACCATGTACTTGATATATAATTTCATGTTTTTTATAAATCTTTACAAAGATGGTCGTTTTTATATTATAACGTTTTACACAACTTTTCATATAAGTTACATCATTCACACACTTTTCATTACATTTTCTCAAAATATATTTTTTAAAAGGGCTTTTATGAATTAAGAAAAGAGGCAGCCTTTATTAGACTACCTCTTTCAAATCTAGTTATAATAATCTGCTATGGCGCTGTAATTACATTACCATCAAGAATTACAGCAGTTTGTGCTAAAGCTCTTCCATTAAAAGATGCTCCTGTTTGAAAAGTAATACCTGTCATCGATAAAATAATACCTTCAAAATGAGATGTTGCTCCAAAAGTTGCTTCTCCGGCTACCTGCCAAAAAATATTTTTAGCTTGGGCTCCTCCTTCAAGCGTAACATTTACTGCAGCACTCATATTAAGATCACCTGAAATCTGAAAAATCCAAACGTCGTTAGCTCCACCCGAAATAGTAACATCAGAAGGCAATGTAACAGTACTTGTCCATTTATATAAGCCTGGAACAAGTGTTTTACCTCCTAAATTTCCAGTTCCCAACTCAAGAAAATCAGGAGTAGGCCGACCGGAAGCATCGTTATAAGCTGTAATCATATTTTCAACAGACGTAGTTAAATTAATTGCTGTTGGAGCTGCCATATCGGCAGCAAAAATTTTGCCTGTAACTTGAGCCGATGTTGCATATCCTGTAAAATCGGTTAAGGAAAGTCCTGTAACGTAAGATGTGGCAGCAGGACTTAAGCCCAAATCTCCTGTAATATTGGAAGTAGGATTGTTATTGATTGCGGTTTTAGCAAGAATTGCATAATTACCTGCGGTTCCAAGATCAACTACAGCTAGGCCAGCTGATGCAGCTTCTGTTGTAAAACTCCATACTTTATCAGCCGCAAGGGCATTACCAGCTAAATCTTTTGCTTCGGTAGTTAGGGTTGCAGTATAAACAGCAGCAGCGATTAAGCTGTTAGTTGGTGTAAAAGTTGCTATTGTTCCTGAATAATCCACAACACCCGAAACTGTGTTTGTTCCCTGCATTACTATAAATGTTGCAGTGTTGATTGTTAAGGGATCCATTTCTTCACTGAATTCTGCAGTAATTATTTTGCTGCGAAGTAAGTCCTCTGCATTGTTTACCGGATCTGTTAAAGTTATCTCCGGCGATATATCATCTGGTAAAAGGCCGGTTGTAAAACTCCATACTTTATCAGCAGCAAGTGCTTTGCCTGCTAAGTCTTCTGCTCCGGTTGTTATGGTGGCCGTATAAATAGTTTCAGCAGATAAAGTATTGGTTGGATTGAATGTTGCTGTGGATTCTGAATAATCTACAACACCGGAAACAGCATTTGTTCCTTGCATTACTATAAATGTTGAGGTATTGATTGTTAACGGATTCATTGCCTCATTAAATGTAACAGCAATTATTTTATTAAGAACTACGTCGACAGCATTGTTTGTCGGATTGGAAGAAATTATTGTTGGTGCAAGATTTAAATCGGTATCGTCGTCTTTTGAACAACCCAACATCAAAACAACCGCTCCCATCGCGAGGGTTGATAATAGATTTTTTAATTTCATAGAATAGTTTTAATTAATATTTGTAACGAAACAAAGGTAAATACATTAATACCCTGAAATGTTACACAAGAATGCTATTGATTTACATCATTCACACATCTAGTAGATATACGCTCTTAAATAGGAGAAAGAAATAAGTAAAAGTGCCCGAAAGTCGTTTTTCATACAGATATTCATTCCTGCAAAGGCCGGAACTACTTTCATGAATTTATTGAACGACGATAATTTACAGGCTTCAGCCTACTCAAGAAGGCACGTTCGCAGCACGTTTTGGATCCAATTTGCGTTGCATTTAAAATATATAACGTATAGAAAGTGCGCCGCCGTCACCCCAAAAACCACTGTATCCAAAAATATTCAAAGTGGGCTTCCAGTCGATGCCAATGTTAATTGGTATTTCAGTAAAGTTATATTCCAATCCAATGATACCATCAAGTCCTACAACAGTATAGCTTTCTCCACGAGTTCCCCAATCTGCATGATCACCATCCCAGATTCCAACATGACCACCGAATCCAAAATACCAATTCAACCTTTCAGCATTGGCAATCCTATTTTGAATTTCATAAAGGCCTGTTAGTTCAACGCCTTGCCATCTTGAAGAAAGAATACCCTCAAGAGCCGTTTTATTACTAATGAAATGCTTTATTGTTAAGCCGTTTGAATATCCTGCCCTCAGACCGATTCCTGTGTTGTAATCTTGTGCAAAATTGACTGAAGAAACACAGAATAGAATCAATAAAGTCACAATAATTTTTTTCATGATATTTAAATTAATTAATTCCTACTCGTTTGGCTTTTCGGTTACGCCTCGTTTGAAATGGTTTTCAGACTCCATCTGTGATTATTTTAAATCCAGACCAGTTGGTAATGATATCAGTTGAATTTTAAACTATTTTTTCCTGATAGCCAGGATGAGTACAATACCACCCAGTCCAATTACTGTTAGTCCAATAAAAGGTGGCCATTTTACTTTATGTTGTTGATCTCTTGTTATTTGAACATCACCTATGTCAAGTACATTTTCTTTGGTAAAGAAACTGAAGGTTGTGAAAATGGTCATAATAACTCCAATTGTCAGAATAATTAATCCGGTTTTTTTTATGTTATTTTTATTCATGTTTTTAAATGATTAGTAATTATTGCTGCGGCAAATAGAATATGAACAGCTCCAGCTGTATTCTACCCGAAACAGGCAATAGTCTATTTACGGTAGGTGAGTCGGGGCTTGTACAGAGCAAATTCCTTATTGTATTTATTTCTGTTACTTTGTACAAGTAATTATTTTACAAAACAAAGATGAGCAGTTTCGATTCAAAACAGCTTACACAACTTTATTTAAATATTACATCATTCACACATTTACAACAAGTAATTAACTCTTGACTATTAGAATAATTTCTGAATTATTCTTATATATTTGTGTATCTATTTAAACATATTGTTCTTGTCTTTCTTAGCCATAGTCAGGTGAAAAAGACTAGTAAATTCAAAAAATGATAAAATCAGGAAGAGTATTTATGTGCTCTGATGTTGTTATTACCCAAAATCCTGAGAATATATTTAATTCGTAATAAAAGGCTCTTTATTTTTATTCGGATAAAGTGTTACATATTGTTTTTACCCTAAAACCAAATTAAATAATGAAACCAAAAATTTATTTGAATTTAACGCCCGAAGCTTTAATTGCTTCTATGCTTTCACCTGAAGAATTTGGAAGCTATATGGCGGTTGGTACCCAAAAACGCACGCATGGTCAGGTTATTTTTCTTGAGGTTGACAGTAATGCGATCCAGGATATTCTTCCAATGGACTACATAAACGAAAGATGCATTCCTCAGGAAAAGGGACGACCAAAAAGCTCCGTTTATCTTTCTATTTACCGTGTATTGGAAAGCATTCCCGTTTCAGCTTTAAAAAGTTTATATCTGACAACGGATGATGGACGAACAATGGAAATTAAAAAAGGAGATTATTCTGGTGATATTAAATCCAGTGCACACTTGTATCAGGAACTTTGCCCGGTTACACCAAGGATTATTAGTAAATTGGCTCCCTTGCAATTCATAGATTATATGACAAGAGGAACAGAAAAAATTAATCTTCCTAAACTGGCATTTGTAGAATTGCAATTGAATGGATTGGCAGATGATTTTGAAAATTCGCCGGCACATAATCTACCCTATGCAAATTTAGATCATCTACGGGATTGTATGAAGATTCTTAATAATGAGCCTGGTAAAATTCAAAAAACTATTATGCGTTTCTTTTCAAGAGATCTTCTTTTTAGAACAATTAAGAATGGTTTTTTTATTGGTGACAATAATGAAATGGTTTATTATCCTTTCCCTTCAGAAGAAGAGTTGAATGATAAGAATTATGCATGGTGGAGATCAGCTAAATCAATCGGATTTAATTAAGAAAAACAAACAAAAATTTTTAAAATAATGCAAAACATAGATAATATTTTTTGGTTTATTCCATTCAGTTCTCTAATCGCTTTAGGGTTTGCCTTTTACTTTTTTAAACAGGTAATGAAAGAAAGTGAAGGTACCGATAAAATGATAAAAGTAGCTTCCCACGTTCGAAAAGGAGCAATGGCATACTTAAAGCAGCAATATAAAGTAGTAGGTATCTTTTTCCTGATTATAGTGGTTCTGTTTTCGGTATTGGCATATGGTTTTAATTTACAAAACGAATGGGTTCCCGGAGCTTTTTTAACAGGAGGTTTTTTTTCAGCATTGGCTGGTTTTTTTGGAATGAAAACGGCAACTTATGCTTCGGCCCGAACAGCAAATGCAGCCCGAACTTCTCTAAACATGGCTCTTCAAATAGCTTTCAGAAGTGGAGCAGTTATGGGACTCGTAGTAGTGGGGCTTGGACTTTTTGATATATCGGCATGGTTTGTTGCTCTTAATTACTTTGTTGATGAGCCAACCGTGGCAGAAAAGATGATGATTATTACTACTACCATGCTGACATTTGGTATGGGAGCATCAGCACAGGCTTTATTTGCCAGAGTAGGTGGTGGAATTTTTACAAAAGCAGCCGATGTAGGTGGTGATCTTGTCGGAAAAGTTGAAGCAGGTATCCCCGAAGACGATCCGCGAAATCCTGCAACAATTGCCGATAATGTAGGCGATAATGTGGGCGATGTTGCTGGTATGGGAGCCGATTTATATGAATCATACTGTGGTTCAATATTGGCTACAGCGGCTCTGGGTGCTGCCGCCTATATGAAAGATGCCGATTCTCAAATGAAAGCAATATTGGCTCCTATGCTGATTGCTGCGGTGGGAATTATTCTTTCAATTATCGGAATTTATATGGTTAAAGCCAAAGAGGGCGCAACTCAAAGACAATTACTAAAGGCTTTATCAAGAGGAACCAATATAAGCTCAGTATTAATCATTGTATTCTCATGGATTATACTTTATGTTCTTGAGATTGATAATATTTGGGGAATATGGGGTGCCATCGTTACCGGATTGATTACGGGAATCATCATTGGACGGGCAACTGAATATTACACATCCGAAGAGTACAGACCTACACAGAAAATTGCAGAAAGTTCTAATACCGGCGCGGCTACGGTAATTATTTCCGGATTGGGAATGGGAATGATTTCTACAGCAATTCCTGTTATGGCTGTGGTTGCAGGTATAATATTTTCATTTTTATTTGCATCTGAATTTGATGTGAATAATATGAGTATTGGCTTATATGGTATTGGTATTGCTGCAGTAGGAATGCTTTCCACTTTAGGAATTACCTTAGCCACTGATGCTTATGGCCCTATTGCTGATAATGCGGGTGGAAATGCTGAAATGTGCGAGCTCGGACCTGAAGTTAGAAAGCGTACTGATGCTCTTGATTCCTTGGGAAATACTACAGCAGCAACAGGTAAAGGTTTTGCTATTGGTTCGGCTGCTTTAACGGCTTTGGCATTATTGGCATCCTATATCGAAGAACTTAAAATTGGAATTATTCGTTTGCTTCAAACTGCTGAAAATTATTCTTTTCCTAATGGAAAGGTTGTATTTTCTGCAAATGAAGTCAGTTCAATAGGGCTAACGGATTTTATGAACTTTTTTAAAGTGAACTTGATGAATCCAACTGTATTAATTGGAATTTTTATAGGTTCAATGATGGCATTTGTATTTTGTGGACTAACCATGAATGCAGTTGGCCGGGCTGCAGGAAAAATGGTGGACGAAGTAAGAAGACAATTTCGGGAAATACCAGGTATTTTAACAGGAAAAAATGAACCTGATTATGCGAATTGTGTTGCTATTTCGACCAAAGGAGCTCAAAAAGAAATGATGTTGCCTTCAATTTTGGCAATTACTGTTCCTATTGCCGTAGGATTGATATTTGGAGTTGCCGGTACCATGGGCTTACTGGTTGGTGGTTTAGGTGCAGGTTTTGTTTTGGCAGTGTTTATGGCTAATTCAGGGGGTGCCTGGGATAATGCTAAAAAATATGTTGAAGCCGGACATTTAGGAGGTAAAGGTTCTGCCGCTCATAAAGCAACCGTAATTGGCGACACTGTAGGTGATCCTTTCAAAGATACTTCAGGTCCAAGTCTTAATATATTAATTAAATTGATGAGTATGGTTGCCATAGTAATGTCTGGAGTAACCGTTGCATATAGTTTACTATAAAATAAATTTTATTGAAGTAAGATTTAAATTAGATATTGAATGGGGTTGAACAATTTGTTTAACCCCATTCTTACGTTTGGGAGCAAACAAAAATAAATACAAAGCAATTGACGGTTTTTTAGCTAATAACCTGAGTTCGATTATTAAAGTGTTGTTTTATAGGTAAATAGGTCAAACAAATCATTGTTATTTCTTTGAAAAAGCGATAGAATTTACTAAATTAAATGTCTGACAAACAACTAATTAAAAGTAAACTCTAT
>NZ_JAUCMW010000032.1 GCF_030372765.1 Labilibaculum sp. K2S
CAAAGAGGTGTGAGAGACATTCCTTTTTTTCTATTCAGATTATCAAATATTTATGCCTGATAAGAGCTCCCCAAATTTATTGCTTGATCCGAACCTAGTTCAGGACTTGGCTTGGTGCTGTGTAAAGAATTTGTAGAAAAACAAGGTGGTGAAATTTGGGTAAAAAGTGAAGAGGGAAAAGGAACCAGATTTTGTTTTACAGTACCAAAGAGCTCATGATTTGACAATTTAAAGATTAGTAACAGGAAAATATTTCATTCGTTTATCACTCCAGAACCCGTTCTTTCATACGAAAATTTGTATTGCTTAATTTATAGAAATCTGCTATAATAGAAAAAGAAGACACTCATACTTAAGCTGTCTCAGTCCTCTGGATTTTGGAATTAATTATTATAAAATGGTGGCGTAACTTTTTGTCCGGTCTTTTGTAGGAAATCCAAATTGATGTTTTTCTTTATTAGACATCTTTTTGTTTGAATTAGATTACCATCCTCCTATCCTTTCTCTTTCGGCTTGCTGTTCAGGAGTAGCTTCGGGTGTAGGAATTTGACTGCGGTATAAAGGTTTTTTAAACTTTCCCTTTTTGCGACGCTCGAAATCTTTTTCGCGGTAAGCATCTAAATCTTCAGCTGGAGGCAATGGCCGGTTTTTATCCATATACCAAGTTAAATAGGCTAAATCTTGATAACAATCTATTCCAGGAAATGGAAATCCTAGAGTTGAACCCGCCTTATCTGGCCTAACAATAACCAGCATGTAAGCTCCTATAAAATTCGGACCTCCTGATGTGTACGAGAACTTAATTTTATCGAAAGGCATAGTAATGTTCTTTTTCCACATAAAACCTGGAAAAGTTATGGTGCCATCCATTCTGTTTAGTATTATTTCTTTTTTTGGCATTGTGAAATAATAATAAATAATAAATAATAATATTAATATGCTTATTGATAATGTGTAATAAATAAATTCATTACCAGATCCATCAATTTCATCATTAGTAAAAAGAATGTACAATGATAATAAAACAAATAATGAAGCTACTCCTCCAAAAATTAATGGAGCTATATAGGCTTGTGCGGGAGATTCAACAAATTCATCTGTTACTGTTTGACCACCCATATTACCCTTATAAAAATACTTATCTAAAGGAACAATCACTTTTTGCAACCAGCTTTGTGGCCCTTTATCACCTATTTTTTTTATTCCAGTATATTCGGAATGAGTTACTTTGCGATATAATGGATCTTTATTGTCTTTAGAATTATTTTTTACTGCCATATATCTTTCCCTTTTAACTCATTTATTGTTCCAATTCTTATTTCTTCGGTCTGTTTTGTTCCTAAAATAGGAGTTAATGTTCCTAAGTCAGCTATTGTTCCGAGATATCTTTTTTCATTCTCATTTTTTAAGAATGGGAAAGATGTATTTTTATTGTTAATGCGGACTGCAAATAATATATCGCTGAATTCGGTTACCTGATCTTTATAGGCATAAGGTATGTTTAATTTTATTTTCAAACTATTGGTATGCTTTTGGTCTATGTTAATTTCAAACATTTTATTTGTGGAAATTTTCTTTGATAAAATTTCCATTGGCTGATCCCTTTTGAATCCTTTAGGATATAAAAATACCTTGGTTTCCACCTCACTATCTAGCTCTAAAAATTGCATAAACTGCATAGTAACATCAAAACTATAATATTTTATTGTATTACTTGTAGAGGCTCCAATGCTTGAGTACGATGTATAAGATGTCATTTTTGAATCTATGGGAACAAATAGCATCTGTGTACAAACTAATAAATCCCATAAGCGCACTTGAGCATCGTCTGGATTCATTATTGTATTTATATCTTTTTGTTCAGGAGCTTCGCCCATTAACTTTTTTTTGTTTTCCAATATATATGTTGCATAAGTACCTGGTAATTGGCCTACTTTTTTTTCTAAAGCCAGTTGATCGCACAACAAAAAGTGTTTAAAGTAATATTCCAAATCGGTATCGGTTAATATATTGGCAAGTACAACTAACCCTAAGCCTACTCCTGCTGCAATTAAACCAATAGGTCCGGCAAAGGCCATACCACTACAAAAAGTTATCATAACCGTGGATACACCATATGCCACACCAGCTCCTGCCCAAGCCACACCAGCATCAACATCCAAATCACTAAAGGCATCTACCGAATCCCAAACACACATGGCTGAAGTAGCAAAGCCTCCTATGGCTCCAAATACTTTACTTGCTCTAAATAAATCTTTCATTCCAATCACCTGAACTCCTCTAGCTGTCAACCTTGCCTTTTGTACATTTAATATGGCTTCTGTTAAATCAGCAGCTACACCAATTGTATTTGCTCCTGTTTTTAACTTTTCAATATTGTTATGTGCCTTTCCAAACTCAGTTACTGCATTATACATGTTTAACATCTGCAAACCAGCAATACCTGTAGTAAAAGTTTTGCTATTTAATATTTTAGCGGCTTTTTGGTTAATTTTATTGAGTTGTACATCTCGTTGCGATAGTTCTACATCGTACTCAATAGGCATAGAAATCATTTTGTTGGGACCATCAATTTCTACATGCACATCTGGAGAGTCTTTATATATCCTTAACCAATCTTTTCGTCCGGCATAAGGAGCTACTCTTACATATGTTTTTAGTGTTTCTCCCGTTACACCGAAAGCATCTAGCTGCATATACATTTCACTTTTACGCAGCAAATATATGGGGTTCCCTTTGTATTTATATTTGGCTTGCAGTTTTTTGACAACAAATTCTTTTACTTCCTTTAAGGTTCGTAATTTTTTACCATCTATCACTTTAAGATCAAAAGCTTTTTTGGTCAGGAAACCTAACACGGCACTTCCAAAACCAGCCATTTTAACTTCTGCCCCTAAATGTTCTTCCCAAGTATGTTCCAGATTTAAATCTGAAGACATTAAAGCATGTAATGGATCCATATTTTGGTAACCTGCAGTTTGGCTTTTGATGCCAGTTTGGGTAACATCCGAGTGAACTGATTTTTCATCAATTAATTCATAGATCCATTTTTTTATTTTATCATCTTTTTTCCTGTCTTTTTTAAGTAAAAGATGATTATCTATATCGTACGGGCTAACAAACAAGTTTTCGAAAATTACAGCAATGCCTGACATTCCATCTAGTTTGAATGCTTCGATATTGTGTAAGTAGTCATCTAAGATTTTTTTACAATATTGGGAATTAAGGAAATTTGCTAGTTTTTCTCTTAATTCTATGAGCTCACCTCTCAATTCTTGTCTATCCAATACTCCAAGAATACCTTCGATTTTTTGTCTATCCAATCCATTACCGATATATAGTTCTTTGTGATATCTATTCGGATCCATTTGGCTTCCTGTTTGCATTGCTCTTCCAAGTTGAGCATATCCATTACCAGATCCTCTACTATAACTTCGATTCTGTCTTTTTCGTTCACTGGCTACTTGATCTGCTTTATTTTGCTTCGCAAGTTCTCTTGGGAAATGTGTATCGTTCCAATTGCCCTCAGGCTTTCCGCCGTCATATTTTTCTGTAGTTTCTCTATCTGAGTAAACTATTTGATAACAAGCTAGAGCAAGAGAAAATAATGATTGATGCTCAGCACTAATAGGAGGAATATCGATATCTCCAGCCATTAATATATCCTTGATGACTTTAATAGTTTGTCCAGTTTGGATGTTTTCAACAAGTGATCTAAATTCAATATTTTTAATACCCAGTTGGTAATTTATATCAAGAACACATGCTAAAGGAGAATGCAAAGTAACAAACATATCCTCTTTTAAAGCTTGAGGATCTTTTGCTATAGTAGCATTATCATCGGCAATAATTTCTTTCATGGTATTATTCAACCAAAATGCCTGGTGTTTTTGTTCTGCAGGAAATATTCCAAAAGTTGAATCGAATGGAGTAATATATTCTACTTCGCTTGTGGCATTTCGCTCAAATCCGGAACAAACAACTTTCACCATACGTTCTGCTCTTCGTTGCGTGTTGGTACGCATTAGTGTATGGTAATCGATGGACCATTGAACTGGCGAAAAAGCAATCCACAATGCGGTACCTTGCTTAAAGGTTTTATTTGAAATTGCTTTAGCAGATGATTTTCGGATATCGAGATAGTTACCATTGGAATCTTTATTATCTGCCCAATAAACAGGACGTAAATTTCCTAAATCATTTACTTCGTATTCGTACCAAAGATTTGGATTTCCTTCATCCATAATGTACACATAGCCTGCATTCAAGTATGTTTTTGCATAAAAAAAACCTTCTATTGGTGGAGCCCCTGCAGGAAATACTTCTTCAATGGTTTCTGTCTCCTGTCCTTGATGAGAACTAATAACTTTATTATCTGATGATTGATCCTTGCAACGATTAGGAAACAATGCGTATCTTGAAAAATGCAAGCGAATACCAGGCTTTTTAGTTGCTAAGGTTGAACTTTTAGCGACTGTAGCGCCTCCTCCTTCACAAGTGAATAGATAATCTAACAATTTATCATCATATTCTTTTACCTGTTTCTCTTCCAACTCTAAATTTTCATTTGCCATAACTTAATAATTTTGAGTTTCTTCGCTATTTTCTTGCTCTTCAGGATCTTCTATTTCCCAACTAACTTCAACTTGATTATTGCTCACCGTTCCTGTTAATTCGGTAACCTGCTCTTCTTGTTCTTCATTCCCCTGAGAGTTTACAGCAGGTTTCTTAACTTTAAAAGAAATACTCTCACCATCAGGAATATTTAAAACACTGGCTCTTAGAGTAACTTCCTTAATTACTTTTGATTCTCGAACCAGCTTTTGTTCTTTCACCCACTGTACATTATAAATCTTCGGCTCTCCCTCAGCATTCCCTCTCTGAATGGCCTCAATATTTCCTTGTGCTTCGGTAATATCGGCGACTCCTCCGCTTAAGGCAGCGCCTAATTTATCTACAAGTCGTATTTCTGGAAAAGGAATTTGGGACAAGGGCATTGTTGCTGTAGGCGAGGGGGCAGAGGTGCTAATTAAGATGTTTGGCTCGCCCGACACCACAACTCCTCCGTGTGCAGTCATATCTCCCTGGCAAACTACCGGTACTCCGTTAATAAGTACAGATGGATTGCCTTGAGCGACCACATCGGGTGGACCAACACAAACGCACATATCGCCCATTAGAGCGGCAGGTTTTCCATTAATTAAAACATTGGGTGCTCCGGAGCCAACTATTGGGCCTCCAACATGTGGTACTAATCCACTGCACATTGGGCACACGTGCATACTTCCTATTGTTGCAATTGGTTTTCCTGCCATGGCTGTATATGATTTAAATGAAAGTTTAAGCTGCTTTTTTGTTATTTACCACTTCTAAGAATTTGCTTAAATCATCTTGTTCTATCATGTGTACCGGAATTCTAAGTTTTGTAGTTTTAGATCCATCTTTGTAATGAACAAATATTTTTTTGTCGCTTACTTTTTCTGTTTTGATAATGTCGCCATACTTAATAAATTTCGCCGAAGCCAACGGCGCAAATTTAATTTCCATGTTTTGTTCAAACAATTGTATCATTTTTCGGTTTTGATGCGAAAATGCCATTCCTAATACCAAAATGCTCATTCCTAATAAATAAGGTATTCCATTTGCAATAGCTAAGATTCCACCAACCAACATAATTCCACCAATAAGAAATTGTTGATTCACAAATTTCTTACTTGGTTTAATAACTTTTATTGCTTCCAAGATATTTTATTACTGATTATAAAAGTTTTTCTTTTTTTCTTCGTCAATTATCTTTCTGGCTCCAATCGCACCAATTAGTCCAATTGGAACCAGTATAGCTGATGAAATCATAAATATTTTAGCTCCCAAGATCTTTTTATTGGTAGTAATAAGCACGATGCCAATTATATTACAGAGTACAATTGCACCAACTAAATAAGACAGAAACGAATAATCTGGATCGCCCAAAAAACTAAGGGCCATTAGTGAGTGTATAATTACAGCTACAATCATTTGAGGTTTTATCATTTTGCTAAAATTTCATTGGTTTACATGATTTCAATTTTGCCACTAGCTCCTTGTACGGCAGTCATTTGTCCTTCAACCTTTACTTGCATTCCCGATAATCCAGCTTCTGCTTGTCCCGCAACACTTGCATTTTGACCACTCAAAGCGGCATCGGTAGTGGCTGCAAGAGTTAAAGCAGCACTACTATTTACAGTTGTGTCTCCAGTCGATTGAAGGGCGAGATTTCCTTCAGCCTGCATATTTGCATCGGCCTGAGCAGCAATTCCAATATTTTGTTGTGCAGCAATTTGTATATTTTCTTCGGCCGAAATGTTGATGTTTTTTGCGCTGATATCAATTGTTTCCACCGAACTAATGGTTAACGATTTGGCTTGTGTATCGAAAGTAATAATACTGCCTTCGTTGTCGTATATGTTTATTTTTTCTTCTCCATCAGTATCATTCAGCTCTATGGTGTGTCCGCTTCGTGTTCGAATGGCTTTTATGTCGTTGGTATCGGTTGTAAAGCTTTCCGGTTTGGCCGCTCCATGATATAGGGCTCCAATTACAAAAGGTTTTTCGGCGTTTCCAGCTTCAAAACCTACCATTACTTCTTCTCCAATTTCAGGAATAAAATGGAATCCCTTATCAGCGCCACCATGAGGTTGAGTCATTCGAATCCATGGGGAAGGAGCAGTTAATTGCCAGCTAAACTGAACTCGTATTCTTCCCATACTCTGAGGATCGGCATTAGCTACAACCATTGCCGTTTGAGTTTGACATTGAGGGAATAGAGCCACATTTGTATAGGGAGGATAAACAACGTTTTCTGGAATTGCTTCGAAATTATTTTTGTAATCGCCGGACATTTGACACGTATGCATCAATTTGGTGACTATAAATGTGCCATAAGTAGTTTCTCCATTGGCCGTTTTTTGAGCAATAGAAATTAATCCACCCACTTTAAGACCAGGATTCATAGTACTTCCTGTTAAAATTACCATTCGGGCAACGTTGGCTTCTCCTTGTTTTACAACGGCATTTTCCAGTGCTTGGTTTAAATCTCCGTCAGCAGTGTGTCGGTGAAAATCTACTATGGTTTCCTGCCCGAACATAGCTTCCGATTTTTCGGCCATTAATGCATGATATCCTGGCAACTCAGTGCCAGCTGCTATCGAGCTTTCTAGTTTTTCATTGGAATAGTAATCCCTTGTTACATAGTTAAATGTTTTTGGGTGAGTTTGCATTTTCAGGTTAAAATCCATCAAATCGATGCCATATTTTAATTGTAATGGTTCCGATGTTTCCGATCCGAAAATTATTTTTTGTCCATCGTAATAAAACCATTCACCAAAACGCGAAGCCAACTGACTTAAAAAGCCAAAAGCACTTTGATTGTATTGCACTATGTATGGAAAAACATCTCGGGTAATCGGATTGATGGTGGTTTCCGTTCCACTTTGATAAGAGGCAGTAACTAAACGAACTATTTCCGATAAGTCTTTTTCTTCATATCCAATACAGTTTGGTCCATCTTCCAATAAAATGGTTGGACTGTATCCTTTAATCCGAATGTGATCTCCAACCGATGAGAATTCTGATTTTATGGATTCGGCTTCTGTAATTATTCCGATAAAAGTACCATCCGGAAGGGTTGAATCGCCAACATTGTCTGAAATTAAAATTTCTATCTGTTGTCCAATTAATGATTGTGTTTTATCGATGATTGCATTTCCTTCTCCGGTAAATTGCTCCCACAATATGGTGATATCAAAATAGTGATGGGTATTTATTCCTTGAATAATCTGTAAATCAAGAAAATTAGGATATTGTACTCCATCTATTTTTATGATTGTATTTGTTTGCAGTGCCATGCTGGTAGTTTTTAACTAGTATATTTTTATGTATGGATTTACTTTTTCAGCAATTGGAATTTTAAGGGGTGAATTTTTCCATCGTGAAATGCTTTCTAATTGTTTTAATTACTATCGAATGTTTCCTATCTGATTAAGCTTCAGCATTCCAGTCATTAACAACTGTAACATTTTCGAGATTAATTTCCCGTGCCGATAATTTCATTTTAGTTACCATTGGGTGCGAACCCTCAGAATGAAAATACTCGTGGTAGGAAACGCATAAGGCATCTGTGAAATCAAGTCTTTTTAACCGAGACATTGCATCCCTGCGATAAAAAGTTACACTTCCACTCTTGCGTTTATCAGGAGACGCCATCCAATCGAAAAATTCGGTACTAGAGGTCGATTCCAGTTCCAGTTCAATAATTCCTCCACCAACAGGTTTTTGTGAAGCACGTCCGTTAACAGTGATGGCTTGATCCATCCCAAAATGACAATTAATTACTTTTGCAACAGAGTTGTCTATAATAAATTCAGCCAGAAATGACATATTGATTGCGTTTTACATTGGGTTAAAAACAGGTTTGTCCGTTTAATTATGGTTTAGATGTTTGCTAAAACAAGAAAACGGAGTCGGTAAATTTAAAAATGAAGAAGGTGTCCAAAAAGGAATATTTTATACCGGATTGTCATGTTAAGCGAAGTCGAAACATCTGTTTTTCAAAGTGAAAGATTCTTCGACACGTTCAGAATGACAATAGAACGAAACATTTTGGACACCCTCTTTTTTGTCAGGATTTTTTTATTCTTTTTTCAGGTAATTTTATATTTTTACCCTAAATAGGAATACGTGATGGTATTCTTATTTTAGTTAGGAAGGACGACATAAATATGTCGTCCCTCTTTTAGGAATACGTGATGGTATCCTGATTTTAGTTGGGAAGGACGACATAATTTATGTCGTCCCTCTTTCCTAGGTAAGATTATACCCACTCATTAATGTGCTCACCATTACCCATTTTAATTTCACGGGCAGAGATGGTAAACGATTCAGCCATAGCCATATTATCAAAGGCATTAAATTTTTCCTCATATTTCACAAGGTATCCTTCAGTAAATGACAATTCTTTCTGTTTAGCGTCTGTATCGCGCTTTAAGAAAGTTACAGTGCCATCTTTTCTCTCAAAGTTATTACACATCCATTCGAACATATCAGTATCACCAGTACTTTCCACTGTTAACATGATACGACCACCACGTGTAACAGATGATGGACGACCGGTGGCATCAACTTCTTGAGTTAAATCGTAATTGCAGGAAAGAACATTCATGGTCTTTCCACCTACGTTTAATTTTGCTTTAAATGACATAAAACTTAATTTAAATGTTAATAATAATAATAATACGATCGTGAAATTATGAATAGTATTTTTAAAATCCAATTATGCAGCATTGTAAAAGTTGATATCTTTCGTACTCTGCCTATGGATAAACATATTAAAAATACTCTGTTTCCCTTTTGTTAATGAGCTTTTGTGGATTTTTGAAAATATATATTTTATATGTAAATATTTTTAAAATAATTATTCTTTGTATTCTCAAGTATTAATAGGTTTTATATTTGGTTATGTATTTTTATTCTGCTAAGTGAAATTTTCCTCAAAAAATAATTATAGATTCGTTTGGATTACTAGTAATTATTATTAGTGTGATTATTTAGTTAAGCCTATATGACACATAAGAATACTTTATTTATTGGTGTTTCGGGACTTTTTCATTATTTTAATGAAGAATTACGGTTTAATATTTTTTCTTAGTTATAATCTTTCATAATTTTGTTAGCCGATTTTGTATTCACTGTAAAATCTGTTTAAACCTTTAATTTTAATTAATGTTGCGAAATAATTCATCATTTATTGGGAAGAATGAATTTGGGAGATTAATCCCGGCAATTGGTCTGTTGGTTTGTTTGTGCGGTTTGTTTTCTTGTGGGTCTAAAAAAATTATTCACAATACAATTTATCATGATGAACCTGCAATTGTGGCTTTAAAACAAAAGTATGCATCGATTCTTCACGTAGAGAAGGATCAAATAAAGAATATTGCCTTGTATCAAAATATTGATAAGTGGACTATGGTTAAGGATTCAAATATGGCGAAATTGGGATCTTTAAATGTCAGTTTTATTCAATACTTATATTATTTAAATCTTAGAACTAAGTTACCTTCAGAGCTTAAAGAGCTTTATAAGGCACGAAAAACTTATTTGTTTAAAGATTGTCATTTTTTAGAGGAGGGAGATTTGGTCTTTTTTAAAGAGAATTTTCGTCCCGTAAAGGAAGTCGGGTTTTATTTAGATAATGATGTTTTTGTTGCGGCGGATGCAGGAGGCGATCTTCGTTTTCATCATTTACGGGATTCAATTAACGGGTTTCATGTAATTTCAAATGCTAAGATTTTAAAAGATGTTGAATGAAAATACCTTGAGTGGGTGTATGCAGGATATTAATGGTTTGCCATTTAATTTGAAAGCTGAAATAGTTGCCAATCTTTTGTTTGATAGTGGTGTGTCGCCCGAGAATTTGATGATTCAAATGAATAGTGCTTTCAATAGGCCATTCAGAAGAGACGTAGAGAAGGCCCGGTTGGGAATGAATGAAGAACGTGGACAGGTAAATTTGCTTCTTTCGAGAAATGGAATTTACGATTTATTGCCCGAAGGAGTTATTCATGAAAGGAATGAAGGAAGTGGAAAAGAAAGTGTGCAGCAATTAATTCAGCTTCATCAAAAACAAAAAAGAGAAGAGCGTGAGGCTAGGAGTTTTTTCAAACCTTTCGAGAATGAATTATTTAGAATATTAGTAAAGATAGAACAACAAGAAGTTTCTTTGCTTAAAAATCAGGATCATCAATTTCAAAGTTTTTTAGTCGGATTTTGGGATATCCACCGGGGGCTTGAAGAGTGTCAGAAGCAGTTTTTACTTAAACTTGCTCCTTTGGCATATTCCTTAAAAGGAAATTTGCGTAAGATTTGTAAAGTGTTGCAGGTGTTTTTAAATAAGTCTGTCTCCTATAAAAAGAGCTTGATTTGCATAAAAAGCCAAGAGAAAAAAAGAGGTAATGAAATTACTTTGGGTCGAAATTTTATTGTGGGAGATACGACGGAAGAACTTCCAATGGTTCGATTTTTGATTGAGGGAGTTGTGGAAAAAGAAATTAAGGATTATTTGGAAGGTGGATCAATTCATAAATTTATACTGGAAATTATGGAGTATTTATTGCCGGTAGAATATGAGTTCGATTTTAAATGTAAAACGGATCAGGAGTTTTCATCTCCTGGTTTTGGTGTTCTTGGTTATTCTTCTGTATTAAGTTCCTAAAAAAAAACAGATCAGAGTTATGATTTTAAAAAATTTACTAGCCGGGGATATTAATGCGGTTTCTATATTGTTTCTCTTTTTTGGAGCGATGTTTTTTGCATTCTCAAAAAGCTTGAAAAAGTTGTTCGCACATGATAGAAAGAAGATGATTTTATATTTTCTTGTTGCGGCTCTTGCCTATACTGTTTGCGCTTTGTTTACAATTCGTAATCTAATGTTTTACGGTATAGCTTCCAACTATATTGCTATTATGGTGTTGAGTTTGTTGTTCGGTTATTTGATGATTGTGGCGTTGGAGAAATATTTCGAATGGTCCGAGAAGCTAAAATGGTTAGCACAACTCTTGTTTATACTAGTAACAGTTTTGATTGGTTTTATTGTGTTTATACAGATTGCCGGACGATTTGGGGTGAGTGGGATGCATTATTTCTTTTTAACCGCTACAATTAGTGCAATACTCCCATGGATATTCCGTTATTTATTTAACAGTGCAATGGATATCCCTTTGGCTATTTATAGGAAGTGGGAATATCCTGTCCATAAAAAATATGTACGACCGGAATATGAGGATTTAAAGAATCCATATATTATTACTTTGGAGTTTTTAAAGTCGAAAGATGCTGAGTTTGTGTCAAGATTTAGAGTTCGTGCTCCGGAGAAAATGGATTTTGGAATGTTTTTTTATCATTTTATTAATGATTATAATCAAAAACATCCTGAAGAATTAATTAATTACGGTGGGCAGGATGGTAAGCTGCATAGTTGGATTTTTTATCGTCGGCCTCGCTTTATTGGTCGGTGGAAACAGGTTAATACAGAGCAAACAGTATATAGAAATAATATAAAAGAAAACGCTGTAATTGTGTGTCAAAGGTTAAATGATTAATTTGTTCTTGACCTATTTGAAGACAAAAAAAACAGGCTTGCTAAATGAATAGTAAGCCTGTTTTTTTTATGGTTTAATTACCGGAGTGGCTAGTCTTGGGCATATTCGCTGTCCCATTCGTTTCCATCATCTCCTTTTTGACCTTCCATTTTTATTAGAAAGTTCTTAGCTGGAAAATATGGTTTCATATGAATGTCAAGGTGCACTCTATCTTTTTGAATAGGGTCCTGCTCGAAACGTTTAATTGTAAAATTTTCAATTAGTTTATCCGGACCAGATATGGTATCTAAAAATTGAATGATTTGTTTTAAAAGTTCCTTGCGTGTTTTGGCATTGAAATTCTCAAAAGCTCTGCGATTAAGAAAATCCATCATCACTTTTGTTACGTAATCAAATACTCTAACAACCGAATAAGTTTGAAGACCTAGATTAGCACCGTTAAATAGAGTTTTGGCCGAAAAGGCCATAACTTTACCATATTCGTTAACCATTGGGATTAATCCCATTTTTTCGAGGCTTGAAATTTCGCTTTTACGAAGATCAAATTTAACTCCTTGCACTTCGTTAATTCCACCAAATTTTTTACCTGCAGTTACCTGCGACATAAGGGTTTGGTAAACTTTACCGGCTAATGCTCCTGCCGGTGGAACGTAAAGATCATCTTCTTCGTTTACTTCGTCGAATTTACCTCTGCCAACCAGCCAGTTACAGGTCATCATTACGTTGGAGCGGAACATGTCACCCCCCGAAAGGTTTGCAGCGCTAAACATTTCCATAACATCATCAGCTTCATCCAAATGCTCAAAATCGGTTACCATCATTACTTTGTTGTCGTAAGCGATTTTACCCCATTTTTCGATTAGCATGTTAGATCCCAGATAACCTGGTAAAACTAATAGACCATAGTTGTCACTAAGATCAAGTCGATCGTAAGTATTCTTTATTTCAGATGATACAGCATCTATGAAACGGGTGTTGTCCAAATCCTTAATTTGATCTGGATCCGCATTCATTATGGATATATTTTTTACTTTATCTTGTTCGGAGTTTTTGTAGAATAAAGCCATGCTTCGGTAGGATCGTTCCAAATCTCTGGTTTGTTCGATTACCGTGCCAAGGTTTTTCTTCAAGGTTTGAGCCGTTTCTGTGGCTTTTTCTTTACTGCTGTCGATCATCTCGTTTAGGTCGCTTGAGCGGTTTATTGCTTCGGACCATATTTCAAGAGTTCTTTTTAATTGCTCTCGTTCCTCTTTTTTTGTGTTTTCTGTGAAGAAGATTTTTTTTCTGGCTTTACGCTCAGGGTTCATATTCTGAACTCCTTCAATAGCTGTTTCAAGCAGATCAAATCCACCATATTTTGCCAATTTACTTATATTCTCTTTCAGTGGTAATTCGTTAGCTGCTAGCGAATTATCCATTTGCTCTTTGCTCTGTAGCATTATATTATCTCTCCAATTCGTTTAATTCTTCAATTAATCCGCTGATAGCAGCCGAAAGGGCAGCCTTGGCATCGGGATCGGTAAGGGCAGCCTTTAAAATTTTATTTGTTTTTAGTTGTTTAATTATTTTGTTGTGCTGTTCTTTTTCAGTGGTTAAACTTTTAAGAAACTCACTTTGTGCAGTTATGCCTTTTATGCCAAAATCTCCTAAGTTTGTAAAGCCAATCGTTTCTTTTTGTGTGGTTCCTTCCAAGGTCTCAAAATCTACTTCTATTTGAGGTTTGTAGTGTTGAAAAACGTCTTCAACAGTATAAAGACCTTTCACAATATCTGGTTTAATCGGAGCGTCGTAAGTTAGTTTCTCGATTAATAGGGTTTTGTTTTGTGGAATTTCCTGGATAGCCTCGCCGGCATCTAATCTTACTTCTGTTCCACCAAGCTCAAAATTTCCGTTCATGCTCTGTATTTTTTTATTTAAATGTTAATTAATAGGTTTCTATCGTAAAATATAATTGTTGAATTTGGAGTTGATTAGTCAATGCTCCTTTGAAATGCAGTTGGTTTTATTTAACCTTTAGCTTTAATATTTTATTTTTATCGAATGATACAGTCACTTTTTGTCCGGACTGAAGTTCATTTCCAATAATCATTCGTGATAGTGGAGTGCGCAGTCTGGTGCGAATAATATTACGAAGAGGGCGGGCTCCGTATTGAGGAGAGTATCCTTCTTCAGCGAGTTTTTCTCTGGTTTTTTTGTTGATTTCTAATTCAATTTCTTGTTGGTTGAGTGCTTCAGTCAGTTCCTTGAGTTGAAGATTAAAAATCTTTGTGATATTCTCTTTTGTTATTGGGGCGAAAGGAACTATCCCTGTAAGTCTACCTAGGAATTCTGGTCGGAAATAATTGGCCATGCTTTCCATTAATTTATCCGATGTTGGTAATGTTTTATTCTCATTAAATTGATCAACAATTGATTGGCTTCCAATGTTGGATGTAAAAAGAATTACTGCATTGGAGAAATCACCAGTCTTTCCTAAACGATCATGTATGGTGCCTTCGTCAAGTATTTGTAAGAAAATATCGAAAACAGAAGGGTGAGCTTTTTCAATCTCATCAAAAAGAACAACCGAGTAAGGTTCTTGTCTGATTTTATTTACGAGCATACCACCCTCTTCATATCCTACATATCCGGGAGGTGCACCATATAATAAAGCTGCAGAGTGTTCTTCTTTAAATTCAGACATATCGAAGCGGATTAAGGATGCTGATGACTGAAATAAGAAGTTGGCAAGTTGTTTTCCAAGTTCTGTTTTTCCTGTACCGGTTGGTCCTAAAAAGAAAAACGAACCGATTGGCTGTCCTGGTCTGTTAAGTCCCGAACGGGATTCGAGTATGGATTCACAAACTGCAGTTACTGCTTGATCTTGACCAATTACTGCTGATTTTAAAGTGTCTTCCATGCCTAGTAATCGATCTCGCTCTCGAGTCATTATTTTACCAACAGGAATACCACTAACCCTGGCAACGGTGGTTGCTAAATTATGAAAGTTAATTTCGTCGGATTGATTGGATATTTCATGTCGTAAAATATCAATCATTTTGTAACAGTTGGTTACAGGTTCACTAAGTTCATCTGACTCGTCTTGTGGTTGCCCGATATAGGTGAGAAATTTTCGTAGTCCTGCATCGATAATGTCAATATCATTTGTTTCGCAATCGACTGCTTTTAGTTGTTTTTCTAATTGGTCGATCTCACTTGGTAATGTATCCATTTGAGCACGGGTTCCTGCCATGGTTCGATCAATAAGATCAATTGCCGAGTCGGGTAACTTTCTTTCGCTAAAGTGACGGGATGCAAGAGTTACGGCTTCGGAGATATGTTCCGGCTGTATGTTTAGTTTATGATGATCTTGTAATTGCGATACCGCACTCAAGGTCATCTCAATGGCATGAGTAGTATCCGGTTCTTCAATATGTAAGTGTTCAAAAAGTCTTTTTAAAGCGCTGTCGCCATCAATTAACTTTCGGAATGAATCGTTAGGAATGGTTGCGATTAAAACAAAGTATCCTTTGTTTAATTCCGATTTAAGAAGGTGTGTTATTCCAGTATTCCCCGATTTATCATCTATTAGCGTCTGAAGATCATCTAGAAAAAGAATGGGACGATTTAGCTGTTCCAGTTGTTTAAATACTTTTCGAAGTCTGTCTTCTATTTCGCCTTTATAGGTAGCTCCGGCAAGAATACTTTCCATTTGAAGTTTAAATACCCTTGATTGTGTGAGTAGTGCAGGAACTTTTCCTTGCGATATGATAGTTGCTAATCCGTTAATTATTACAGATTTGCCGACTCCTGATTCGCCGGTTATAAGCACATGTGGTTTTGTAAATCGGCCAATTGTCTCTGTAATGTTTAATAGTTCCTGATCTCTGGCTACTACTGGGGAAAGTTGATGATTCTTTGCTAAGCTAGTCAGATCAACAAGATATTCCAGATCTGATTTTGAACTTTTCTCTTTTGTTTTGCCAGTGTCGGTAGAATTTTTGCTAAAAAATTTATTAAGTAACTGATCGCGCTGAAGAGGGAATGTTTTTAATTGGTCGAAAGTAAAGCCAACACCTGGAGTTATTAGAGCTGTTAAAACACTTAGCGAGTTTAGTTCTGACTGTTCGTTTAGTAAATTCAGTTCTTCTGCTTCCTGAAAGATATTTTCTACTCCATCATCAGCAGGAATTGGATTCGATAATTTGCTGTCTTTTGGGTAGCCCTCCATACGAACGTCTGCCCATTCGTCCAAATAGTAAACATCTACATCCATTGCAAATAGTTGTTCTCGGATACCACTGTTTTTGTGCAGAAGTCCTTTTAGTAGATGTGCGGGAGAAAAGCATGGATTGCTGTTTTCTTTCGCGCATGATTGTGCTACTATTATGGCATTTTTAATTTCGTCGGATAGTTTTATTAAGCCATTCTCGATTTTTATCATGTTGTATTCTATGATTAAACAATATGAAATAGTTTAAGCCGTGAAACCGGCACTTTAGAATCATAAAGTTATTAATAATTTACTTTAAGCACATAACAAATATAATTATTATATTTTATTAAGTAATTTATTAAAATGTTTTTTGGTTAAATTAAAAATGGAAGTGATTGTTTTTTTTGATAAATTCGTAGTTTTATTACCATTAGTTAATATAGATTGGGATGTATTTTGATTTGTTTAATTATTGTTTTATTAATATTATAATTTTGAATGATATACTATTCGTTACCATTAAAATTTGGGAGGTTGTGTGAAAAAAAAGATCATGAACATTGTAGTTTGAAAGAATCTATTTCCCAACACCTATATCTAATCATAACAACAGCTTTAGGAGATTGTTTGTATGATGAAACATTCGGTTGTTCCATCTGGGATAGTGATTTTAATAATAAAATTAATGATAGCAGACTGAAAGAAGAAATCAAATCAGGATTATGTTTGTCAATTAAAAATCACGAAAATAGATTGGATAATCTAAAGATAGAAATAAGTTTTTCGCAATCATTAATTGGTGTTGGGGAAAATGTAACCTGTATGAAGAAGAAGTTGGATTTGAAAGTAACAGGAAGGTTGGCACAAACAGACGAGCCATTTGCATTTTCGGGATACTTCTTCATGGGGCCATTGTCCTACTATTAAATTGATATGAAGTAAATGGAGCATAAAGAGTTAATAAAAGAGAGGATGTTGAAACAGGCATCACGGATGTGGGCTATTGATGAAGTGTATGATGAGTCCTCTTTTGATCCTTTGGTACGAATTCTAATTTCGGCACTTGCCGCAGAAAGTGAGTCTATTTATCACGAAATGGACCAAGTGCAGGATCGTGTAGCCCAAAAATTAATGAATCAGTTGATTCCTCACATTCATGGTGGAGTGCAGCCTGGTTATTCTGTAGCAATTATTAATCCTACTGATTCGGTTGCATGTTTACCTGCCAATTATAAATTCTTGAGTCGGATCCGAAACGAGTTTGATGCGCTTCGGGAATTGCAATTTATTTCTCTTCAGGAGACTTCTCTTTTTAAAGGAGGAGTTAAGTATATCCTTTCTAGCTCGGCATATTATCAAATGACCGATTATCGCTTTAAATCACGGATTGAATCGGATGTTCTTAAAGGGATCGTTCTGGATAAAAACGATGTTTTGTTGGGCATTGAAATACCTGTAAATACGGATGGTTTAAGTATGTTTCGATTGTTTTTCGATTACAAAGAAAATACCTCTGTTCGGGACACTTTTTACAGACAATTGAGAAGTGCAAAATTTTTTCTTAATGACGAGAAATTAGAAGTTAAATTCGGATTGAGTTCCGAAGAAGACGAAGAGTTAACGGTCGATTGGGGAAGTTCGAAAAGTGAGTTGAACGGTATTAAAAAAAAGGTTTTGTCCTACTACGATAGACAATTCATAAGAATAAGGAAAACAAATTCATCTGAACAGGATTTTAAAGCTAATGGTTCCCAAATAGATGAGAATATTTGTTGGTTGCGAATCTGCTTTAATGAGGATTTTGATTCCGGAATATTATCGTCGGTAAATTGTTTTGCAAATGCCTTGCCAGTGGTTAATCTTACCGAAAGAGAGAAGGTTTTTAAGAGTAGTGAGAACTTATCGGTAATCAGCTTACAGGACGAGGAAGCTTTTTTTGCTCTTGATGTGGTGGAAGGTGATGATGGTGTTATCTATGAGGAATACGGAGTCCAAAATGGAAGCGAATGGGAAAATGGTACATTTCTTTTACGAAGGGATGGAGTAGCAGGCATGTCAACAGAAAATGCCAGTGAAGCGATTAATTTTTTGATTGGAAAACTGAGGAACGAAAGTGCTGCATTTGCAATGCTCGATAATGGTAAATTTTCGGATGACCTGAAAGTATTGGGGCAAATAATAGCTCGTTTGCAGCAATCGGTAACCCAAAAGAAAAGGTATCATAGTCCCGTGTATATGTTTTTAAAATATAAGGAAATTGCTGATACAATTTTCGTAAAATATTATACCACGGCCGGAAAAATTTTAAAAGGAATAAAACCGAATACTCCAATATTGCCATATAAAGGGGCATCTATTCAGCAAGCTGGAGGCTATTTTATTACCCCTATGATTGGGGCTCGAAATGTTTTAAACTCTGATGAACAATTATATAATAATAGGTATATGATGTTATCAGGAGGGAGAATTGTGACAGAAAAGGACATTAAAGCATTGGTGTATGATGTTTTGGGGGAAAGAATTGAACAGGTAGTAATTGAAAAAGGATTGATGGAGAGTCAGGATTCTCAAACTGGTTTTGTACGAACTATAAATATCAAATTAAATAGTAAACGTGAAATAGGGGAGGAGGATGCAATGGTTCTTGAAGGACGAGAAATATTGCATGTTTTAGATGAAAGAGGAAGTAATATTTATCCTTACTGTTTATTTATTAATGGAATGCAAATATTCAAACAATAATGGCAAAAAATACTGGTGAACATCGTCAATTTAGGATTGACTCAATGATTTCTAATTTTTTTATACTTCTCTTGATTCCGTTGTTGGCGATTTTAGGTTTTAAATACTTTGCTTATCAGGCACCTCCAGAAGTTAGTTTTGAGGTGTTAGGAGATAAACATATGGCGAATGCAATGTTGAAGTTTAGAAATAATACGGCAGGTGATAATACCTACGAGTGGAATTTTGGAGACAGTACCGCATTGGTACATGAAAAGTCGCCTATTCATACCTATGCTGAGTATGGAGACTATACAGTTACGCTTATCGTTAATGATAGATATGAGTTACAGGAATCGATTCATATAGAGAAAATTAAGGACGATGAGCCTGTTGTTGTTATTCCAAGAATTGCAGGCCCTAAACAGGTTTATGTTGGTGCTTCGGCTGTTTTTACCTGCAGTGCCCAAGGAGGAAGCTCATGGGAATGGCAAGTTGATGGTTCTAGTCAGATGAATTCAAAAAGAAAATCCGTAAAATATACATTTACTAAGCCAGGTTATAAGACGATTAGTTTGGTGGTAGATGGAAACAGGGAATTTACTGCTCAAAAGAAAATATATGTGCGTGTTAAACCAACTGAAAAACACAATATTACCTCGGCTAAGAAGTCGGATGGCGAAATAGAAAAGGATTATATTCCAGAAACCCCAGAAGTGTACCAGGTGTTTAAGGAGATTGAAAAGGAAATGGTAAAAGATGAATCATTGCCCACTGATGGTGAGTTAACGGTTATGCTTCAGCGGATTGCCGAAGGAGTCGGAGATAAAGAGAAATTTTTGAAATATTTCTATGAGAGCAATAAAAATTTAATGGCTAGATGTAATGGCGATTTAATGACTTTTGAGGCAATAATTAAGGATGTAGAAGGAAAAAATATTTTAATAAAAGAATTTTCGACAGAAAGAAGAAATAGCACCAACATTATAAATGTTACGATACGATACAAAAAAAAGCGAGGTTCTAAAAACGATTAACTATGGTAAATGAAAATGATATGTTTCTGCCAGTAAATTGGGTAGATGGCATGAATATTAATAAAAAGCATTTTATTGCTCAGGAGAACTCATTCATCAAGAATAGCATGGGAGTGGCTGGTTTGTCGGTTTCGCCACTAAATTTTGGACTTGTTAGGAGTGAAAGAGATTTTTTGTGGATGGATATTGATAATAACATTCAACTTTTGGTAACTTTTAAACCTGTAGATATTGTTTTTCCTAGTGGCTTTTCCTACGCCATTACAAACGGAAAAGAATTTAAGTGTGATTTGCCCAAAACAGAAAGTGATGCGATATATTATGTCGTTTTATCTATAGATCCCTTTTCTCGTCAACCAATTGGAATGGCAAATGTGGCGGAAAGTCCGGTTCGAAAACCTTTTGTAGCACCCGAAATGAAAATTTCTATTTTAGAAGAGGACGAATTATCGGAAATTTTATTGGGGCAAAATCATCTTGCATTTGGTAAAATAACAAAGATGGATGGAAGTTGGGGTGTAGATTCTGATTATATTATTGCATCAAGGTTTATTGCATCGAATCCTGATTTATTTGATGTTTATAAGCAAGTGGAAACTCATATTAGTTCCATTGAGAAGTTTTCTTCCTCAATCGTTAATAAAATCCGCCTGAAAAAGCAGGATAATCCTCTTGCCAAAGCTTTAAATGAAATTTGCTGTAAGTTGCTTGATTTTTTAAGTGTAACTCTTTCTAGATATAGAATTGCAACTCCTTATGACTATCCTGTTGAGATGGTAATTTTGGTGATGGATTTGGCTCGAATTGTTAAGAATTCAATTGATGGATGGCAAGCATGTGGTAAGGATGAATTTATGACTTATATATCGGATTGGTGTAATATTAACGAAGGAGAGTTTGAGGATGCATTAAATCGAGTTATTAAGCATCGCTACGACCATAATAAAATTAGTATATCTGTTGACAAAACTGTAAAGCTGCTTAGTTTGTTAGAACATATGTTGCAAACTCTTTCAGGTTTAGATTATATCGGCAAGAAAATAGAGACCGATCTTTTTGTTAAGGAAGAAACACTAATGGAAGAAAAAATTGAAGGAACAACTACGGCAAAGAAAAAGAGACCCTTCTTCTTTGGTAAAGAATAGTGCTATGTAAATTGAATGTAAACCAGTAAAACGTTTTTGAAATATTAAACTCCATGTTAAAATCTTTGTACACGCAAGGGAAAATAATATGGTAAGTTTCATAGAACAAAAACTTAAAATATAAAATAGATGAAATCACTAAATGTAAAGCAACGCAGAAAGGCGTTTATTAGCTTCTTTTTCCTGTTTCTGTTAACTACTTCCTTGGTTGTTGTTATTGTGTTTTTTAATTTAAAAGTACCCGAAAAGGAAAATAAATATTTGCATAATAGGTTGAATTACTTGAATTTGGAAAAAAAACAAATCAGTGATTTTGCCCTTAAAATGGATAAAGTAAAGGCATTAATTGATATGATTAAAGTTAAAGGCACTAATATTGAATTTACCGATCAGCTAATTTCAACAGAGTTAGCCGTAATGAGAAATAAGTTTATTGCAGAAGATAGTGTTTCGAATGTTGGAATGTATAACAATATCATTCTTACCTACCTTGAGTTAAAGGAGGCGAAAATTGAATTACTTAATCTGGAAGATGCAAAAACAGATATCGAATCTTATGTGAGTATCATTGAAGAATTAAAAGAGAAACTGGAGGCAAAACAAAGAGATTTGGATATTTACAGGCATAATGCTAAATAAGGATCAATTCAAATATCAGGTGGAGTAAAGTTTTGACACTGTCCCGCAAAGTGTGTAAGTGATATTTCCAGGGTTAGACTTTAGTTAAGTCTGACCCTTTCTTCAAATATAGCTAAAAACTGATTGAGTATCACTCCCCAGTTTTGAATTGGCATCGTCCATTTTTTTGTCGCTTCCCTTGTGGCCAGATAGGTCGATTTCATGACTGCATCATCAATATGAGAATAACTTTACTTACAAACTTTATTGGATACTGCTTAAGTTTTTTATGCATATATTTTAGCTACTCTAAAAAGGAAGAAGTTAATATCTCTGCCCCCTCTAAGTGATGCCCTGAAAGCTTTCAGTTTTGCATTGAAAGATTCCGCAGAAGCATTTGTTCTACGATTATCAAAGTAGTTTAAAATACCTTTATAATGATGATGGATAGTGTTTTTAATACTTGTGAAGGCCTGGAATCCAGACTCTTCAACCTTTCTAAACCAATGAGCTAATTTTGTATAAGCAATGCCTTTTTCTTTGGTTTGTGTGAATAACAACCTCAGGTTATGTGTTAACATGTATGCTTCTTTCATATCAGGATATTGAGCAAATAAAATTTCCGCACGTTTTTTCTGACTTCTGGTCCAATTGTTTGCAGATTTAAAAAGCAAATACCAGCCACTTTCTTTTACGAACATGCAGGTAAACCATTCGTTCGCGAATGGGGTAATCTTGAATCATTACTGCTGACTGAAAGCCTTTTGAAATCAGCTTTTCAGATGAAAATTCTTCTGGTAATTGATGTAATTCATTCAGAAGAACATCCAATCTCTTTTCATCAATAATAACTTGAGTGATCTCAAAGTAGGAAAATGTCTCTTCTGGTAAAATAGCTTGAAGTAAGAGTTTGTAGTGATCTTTTGTTGAATCTATGGTCTAAATTTAAGACAACAAAAATTAAATTATTGCTTTTGCTCCACCAACTTTTTGAATTGATCCGTTATATTGCAGTCTATCCATACCGAACAGAGAAGTTAAGCTTGTTAGCGCCGATGGTACTGCCAGTGGTGGGAGAGTAGGTCGACGCCAACCTTTAAAGAGTCTTGCTCCAACTTGCCTACTTTTATTTTTTAGAATAGAAAAGTTAAGATTATTGGTCTTGATAATTAGTTACTAAATTTCAGTCTTGGATAATAAACCGGCACCAATTTAAAAAGAATCTTATTTCAACTATCTGATATGACTCTTTTTATCTTCTATATTGTAAAAAGTGGGTTATCTCTAGGTGAGTAAAATGGATAATATGCATTGACATCAGAAAGTAGAGTATCAAAGTATTGGAAAATGTATTAGAAAGGAGCGTATACATTTGCTCTCAATTTTTCTTTAAGACATAGACGGTAAGTTTGTTGTTGGTGATACTAATATCTGGAAATTTATAATTTAAGAAAGTGATGACCAGTGCTTTTAAATAATCTCATTAATCATGAATTTTAGGATCTGAAAATTTAATTTGTTTAGTGTTGATTATAATTTTCTGAAATTTAGAGTGCTTATTTGTCAAACTATTTTTGTAAGCTAAAATTGTAACTCCATACTAACTCAAACTTGAACTGGATCAAATTAATGATGGTTTTTGTTACGGTAATGCCTTAGCGTCTCTTTTACTATTATGGAGAATTGGAGATCCTTAATGACAAAGTAATTCTGCATGAGTTAAAATGAATAGGTAATTTCGAGTCAATCTCTAATAGAATCCACTTTCACAATTATAAAATCTCTCACCTTTCAATCGAAAATGGTTTGTTACAATAGCGGTAAAGATCGAATAAGATTTAAAGATATGTAGAGCTTTCATTTTCTTGTTTTATCATTCCCAGGTAGACCATTAAGGACAAATAATGCCTAATTGATGTCTCTTTAATTAAGTTGATGATTGATTTAATCAGACCATTCCCAATTACCTATTAAAAAATTAAGGAAATTGGTCGGGCT
>NZ_JAUCMW010000033.1 GCF_030372765.1 Labilibaculum sp. K2S
GAAACTATTAAGTCCGATCAATTAGGGATATTTTAATATCGAACTCAGGTAATTAAATTCTTTGTGTCCGATTTCTTCTTCCCAACCAACAACCTATCGATTAATATATGCAAACCAGAAATCTTTTTCTCCAAATTTTTCTTATGTGCATCTACACCAATGGCAACAAGTTGATTCCAAACCCTATTTGCACCGTCTACAATCTCCTTATCGGGATGATGCAAGTAAGCTTTTACCAAATATTTTAAGCCCACAAACAATCTTGCTATTTGATTATTCAGCTTTTTCATATCCAAAGTATAAGCGCCATTACGAACGCTTCCAAATGAATCTTGAAGAATCTTATTTTGAATAGTTAACTCTTCAAGATTCAGTTGCAGGCGATCATTTATTTTTGGCTTCTTCATTTTCCAGAAGTCTACTATCGCAATTGCAATCATTCCTACCTCAATTGCTTTGGCATGTGCTAATAATTGTTGATTCATCGGATTATTTTTCTGTACTAAAATAGTAAGCGATAAGATACACATATTTTACAACTAATAAATTATATCATCTTATCACTAAAACTATTTTTACACCTTATTATTAATAATAACTACTATTTATAAGATATTTTACATTGTATTAATACCGTAAATGTATCGATTTCATAATTTATATAATACAATGAACTCCGTAAATATTAAAACACACTTCTTCTCAGAGATCAACTAAAAATCCCTAAGTTTACAGAAAATTTACCGTGCCTCATGAAGAAATTCCTATTCTCGACTACCGTATTGGCCATTTTTGCGTGCTTGCTTTGGGCAACTCCATTTACAGCAATTAAAATAGGTTTAAAATATACAACTCCGCTTCAATTTGCTGGTATTCGGTTTCTCCTTTCGGGATTAATTATCCTTCCCTTCATTAAAGATTTGAAGTACAAGATTCAGGAATCGAAAAAAAGATGGCGGTTCATTCTTTGGGTAGCTTTGCTACAAACCACTTTCCTTTACGGACTATTCTATACGGGAATTAGTTTTGTTCCGGGTGCTTTGGCAGCCATGTTAATTGGTGCACAACCTTTGTTTGCTGCTGTTTTCGCCCATTTTATGCTGACTAACGACAAAATGAGCTGGAACAAAATATTTGCCATTATTTTGGGAATAACCGGCGTGTGTATTATTAGTTTGGGTAGGGCAGATTTTGTGTTAACAACAACAATTCCACTTGGTGTAGGAATTCTAATCCTTAATAACATTGTAGGAAGTACCGGCAATGTAATTGTATCGCGCGATGCAAAAGATATGCCTCCAAGGGTACTGGCTTCCTTTTCGATGATCATTGGAGGCGCCGTACTGATGTTAATTTCTATTCCGATTGAAAATCCATCGTGGACTACAATTTACCCAGGTGAATATTACTTCTCCCTGGCGTGGTTAGCTATGGTTTCGGCATTTGCCATCACCATTTGGTTTGGCCTGTTGCAACGTCCCGGTGTGAAGGTTTCCAATTTAAATACATGGAAATTTATCGTGCCAATTTTTGGCGCTTCATTAAGTTGGTTAATTCTTCCTGATGAACATCCTGATTTGCTCTCAATTATCGGGATGATTGTGATTGCCTGCAGTTTGCTTTTGGTTAATTATTTTAACCGGAGGGTTGTAAAGTAAAGCAAAACACTAACAGGTCTGATGACTCTGTCAGGTTATTGAAATCCACATACTACTTCCGTTTTTTCTCTTTATGAACCAGCTTTATTCCTTCGATGTAATTCATTACTTTTCTCAACACATCCGACCATAGGCATAGAAACAAAAAGCCGGTTCCCAGCCAAACTATAGCTAAATTGAACCAAAATGTATCGACATAAAAATTGCCGATTCGTTTTACCGGAGAATAAAAATGAGAACGTCCAAATCGAGAATCCGGATACATTAAAATAGGATCTTTCTTCTGAATCAATTGATAATCGACTTCAATCATTTTATTAATTTCCGTTTTATTCAAAACTAAATCAGCCAAACCTGTATTGTAATGTTTTTGCTTAAACTCATAAACACCATCGCGCCCTAAAGAATCGACCAAACGGGAATACTCAAAGTCCTTTTTATAACCAGACTCACTTGCCAAACCCAAATAGTAAAGCTTTACCTTATCCAAAAAACTTTTGGTTTGTTCGGCAACATTTAAATTAAAATTGTGAACATTCAACTCTTTTAACTCAGGGAAAATACTGATACCCACTTCACTTCCCAATTGATAAATTTCATTCCGAAGCATATCAAACTGAGCCTCCAGATCGTCTGTGTTTTTTTCAAACTCGATACTTCGTTCGCATTCCAACAAAACGGATTCTATTTTAGGAATCAGAAATGAACTTTTAAAAGAGGCATCACTAATTCCTTTGTCAAACTCGAAGAAGTGTTTCTCAAATTTATTGTCTTTAAACTGAGTGACTGCCAAAGCCTCATAAGCCCAGCGCGTAGTCATAAAATCGCCAACAATTGGCACGTATACCTTATCGGTAATCCCGGCATGCAAATCGTCAAATTTAATCATTGCCCCGCCCAACAAGAGCTGAGGAACCAGAATCAAAGGAATCAGTATATAAATAGTAATCACAGAATTCAATCCTGCCGAAATGTTTAATCCTATCATGTTCGAAAAACATGAAGTTGTGAACAATACCAACCAGTAGGAAAAAAGCATTCCTTCAACCTTCAATATATAGTTACCCACCAAAACGAAGGATAAAGATTGAATTGCAGAGAGAATAAATAAGAAGATAATTTTAGAGCTGAGATAACTTAGCCTGGATAAGTTTAGAAATTTCTCCCGTTGTAAAATCCTTTTGTCCCGAATAATTTCTTCGGCACTTACGGTTAATCCCAAAAACATCGAAACCACAACCGACATGAATAAGAAAACCGGGAAATTTTTATTCTCGCCAAACACATATCCTGCATCGGTGGTGTATTTTGTGAAATAACCCAATATCACTGCAAGCAATGGCGCCTCAAACAAATTAATTATCAGGTATTGTTTGTTGGTTAATTTCGAAAGAATATTTCGAATCCAAAAAATTGAAAACTGCTTTAATTTTCCTGGAATCTTAAAATCACTTTGTGGCAATTTTTTATCGGCACGCAATGGCAAATGATTGGATTCTATATTATCCTTATATTTCTGATACCACTCCACAGGAAGAATTCGTCTCTCCCGGGTTGGTTTTCCCTGATCATCAATTAATTTGGTTTCAACAATCTGCAATATCTGTTCAGGATTTACATTTCCACAAGTTACACACTCGCTCTCGGAAGCATTTACCTGCGAATTCTGAGTCTTGAAGTAAACAATTGCATCAATCGGATTGCCGTTATAAATAGGATAACCACCCCGATCAAGAATCCAAAGCTTATCGAACATCTTAAATATTCCCGACGAGGGTTGATGAATATTGGCAATCACTAATTTGCCCTTTAAAGTTTGGCTCTTTAGCAGATTCATAACCATTTCCGAATCTGTGGAAGATAAGCCGGATGTAGGTTCATCTACCAATAGAATAGCAGGCTCCCGCATCAGCTCCAAACCGATATTTATCCTTTTCCGCTGCCCGCCGCTAATAAATTTATTTAATGGGTTCCCTACTTTAAGGTCCCGCACTTCATACAGATCTAAATCCTGAAGTATCTTCAATACTTTTTTTAAGATTTGAATTTCACTGTAATCCTTAAAGCACAACTTGGCATTGTAATATAGATTTTGAAAAACACTCAATTCCTCAATCAATAAATCATCCTGCGGAACAAAACCAATCAATCCCTGAACTGCCAATTTATTTCTATGAATATCGTAATCATTAATGCGAATTTCACCATGATTTAAACTCAAATTTCCGTTCAAAACATTCAGTAATGTCGATTTACCAACACCACTTCCTCCCATTATTCCAATCAGCTGTCCGCTCTCTTCCGAAATATTAAATTTGTGTATTCCATTATTTGAGTTTCTGAACTTAAATTCAATATCCTTAGCCGAAAATATTATTTTTTGCTGCGACTCTTCTTTCAAAAACCTCCCAGCAATATCCGAGAAATAAATTGATTTAATATTGGGCCCTTTAATTATGGAACCGTTACTTAACTGGTAAGTTTTATCCGGTTTAATTTTATTTCCCTCCAGATAAAGATTTAGCTCTCCCTCGTATTTGAATACCAGCAAATTCACACTTTTCGAAAACATAACAACAATTCGTCCATACAAGTTATCGCAGAACAAATGTTTAAAATCGTTTTCAGTCTTTTTTACATCTTTCTTCATGAACCAAGACAGATTCTCGGACCACTCTGTCACCTTATTATCGATGATCAGGAATTTACTTTTGTCGTATTCATCGAGCGTATCACCCCAAACAAAAGCAAGACAATTTATAAATTCAGATCTGGGTATTTTAAAGCTTTCCGCAACAATACTGATAAACTCAAATTCATTTTCGCTGACAATCTTATCTTCATAAACAAACTCCAATAAACGCAGTAAAACAATCAAACGTTCTTCCTGAACCAATTCTGCTTTTATCTTGGTACAAACCTTGGAGGCCTCTGTTAATGAAAGAATATTGGCTTGCTGAGAATGCACACTCGCCTGATACTCCATCTCCCGACGATAGAATTCAGAATAGTTCTCAAATAATCGCAGATACTCAATCTGGAGTTCGAAATTCACATAGCGATTCAAAAAACCTTCTACAATTACTTTTCCTTCCCGCGAAACACCCTCTTCTTTGGCATTGGCAACAATGGCAAAAAGGTGCATTAGTGCATTTAAAATCGATTCCCCCATTTACTTTCTCAGAATTTATGGTTTGCCTTTACCAGACTAATTTTAAAAATACAATTTATTTCGTAAACAAAAGGACAGTTGAACCAACGATCTTTGCATAAAAAAAAACTGCCTTCCGAAACGAAAGGCAGTCACATATCTTGTTACATCTTACAATTACTGAACGATAGTATCTCTAAGTTTGGCAACGCTAGTTGTAATTTCCTTAAGCTGTTCTTCATCCATACTTCCATCAACAACCTTATCATAGCTAAGCTTTAAACCATTTAATTCTATTAATAAAGAATCAATATTAGGATCCTTAGCCTCTGGCTCCAAAACGGACAGTAATTTCTCCAAAACTTCTTTTTGATCAAAAATTACTTTTACAATTTCCGGGTTAGAATAAGTATTTTCAGAGATATGAGTTGCGATATACAATCCTTCAATAAAACTACCACTAACAACCATTAATGAAAGATTACCTTTGGCATTCTTATTTAAAAACTCATAAGTATCGTAAAACGAATTTGTAATTATTTTCACCAACTGATCTTTATCATCCAAATTCTTTTCAACCTCTTCCACAAGAGTTTCATTGTAAGCGCTGGTAATTTCCAGATTATCAATTAAAGATTTAGATGCTTTCAAAAACAACATTGTTTCCTGCTTGCGCTGATAGGTACTTGCATAACTCAAGTCCGCACTATAAACACCAAGATTCAAAGCTCTTGCTTTTTCAGTAAAATATTTATCCGCATTCTCTGATGAATTAGAAAGGCCTAATATGTAATCAGCACCAATACGATTCAACATCGAGGTCAACTCAAAAGTGGTTGGAAGAGGATAAACTACATCTTTCACCTCTTTCTCAATTGCTTTCTTTAATAAAGGCTTCACGGTCTGCCCTTCAGTATTCTTTTTACCAACTGGTTTACAGCCAACAAAGTTAAAAGCAAAGACAGCTACAACAAAAAAAGCAATATAACGGCAATTAGTCAGTTTTTTCATGGATTTTCAAGTTTTTTAAATCTAAAATTCAACTTTTTCAGGCCTAAATTTAACAAAAAGGGAGCGAATTACAAGCATGAAATCCCCAATATATTTACACTTCTTAATTCAAGCTTTCCATGCTCCAAACATAGTTGAAATTATAAGTTTAAACCTACCTCATATTCAAGAACAATACACACTTCATTTTTACTACGAATCAATCAGATACAAACACAGCTTTACACATAATCCAAAAACACATAAAAAGAGGCCCTGTTAAAAATTCCACAGGACCTCTTGAAAAACAGAACTTGATTATAATATTATGCCGGATGTATTCTTTGAAAGAAACTCTGTTTGTAATTATTACCAATTGGAATAGTACTCTTTTCCATGTGTACCATGTTTCCTTCTATCGATTTAATTTTCGACAAGGATACGATGTAAGATTTATGAATCCGGTAAAATTTATGTGATGGTAACAGACGCTCAATTCCTTTTAGTGACTGATAAGTTACAACATGTCCTTCCTTCGTAAAAATCTTAACGTAATCGCCCAAAGCTTCAACATATAAAATTGAGTCGAGACTAATATTAATGGTTTTTTTATTTGCCTTAACAAAAATAAATTCCCTTTCGTCCTTATCTGCTTCCTGTGGTTCTACACCACCTTTCACTCTTTCCTCTGCCTTTTGAACCGACTGTAAAAAACGCTCAAATGAAAAAGGCTTCTTCAGATAATCCAATACATTCAGCTCATAACTCTCCAAAGCATACTCTGTGTAAGCTGTGGTTATCACTACCATGGGTGGATTTTTATAGGTCTTCAAAAAATTAATCCCACTCAAACGAGGCATATTAATATCCAGAAAAATAAGGTCGACCTCCTGCTCCTGCAAGACTTCCATTGCCTCAATAGCATCACTGCATTTCCCTTTCAACTCAAGTCCGGGCAATTCCGAAATATATTTTTCTAAAACCCGCTGCGCTAACGGCTCATCATCAACTATTAAACATTTCAATTTCATAGGATCTAAACTTAATTAGGACAAATCAATTTGCAGGCTAATTTTAAAAAGGCTATCCTCATCCTTAATTTCCAGCCGGTGTTTTTCGGGATACAGTAACTCCAAACGACGAATTACATTTTTTATTCCAATACCGCTATTTTTTTCATTTTCTTTATTCCAGCCATGCTCCGATCGGTTCTCTATTGACAATTCAATATGGTTCTTATCTTCAAAATTAAAGAGAATATTTACAAAACCACCATTATTCTTTCCGTAAGCACCATGCTTAAATGCATTTTCGATAAGAGGCTCGAACAACAGAGGGGCAATTTTACTTCTTGCTGCGTCACCTTTCACTTCCATTTTTACAGGAATACTATCATCCAATCTAATTTTTTGTAAATCCAGATAATTCTTTATAAACTCCAGCTCTTTCTCCAGCAAAACGTAACGATCATTGCAATCATACAAAATATAACGCATCAAATCGGATAACTTTAACACTAAACTAGGCGCTTTATCCGACTTATCAAGCGTAAGAGAATAGATGTTATTTAGTGTGTTAAACAGAAAATGTGGATTTATCTGAGCCTTTAATGCCTTCAGTTCTGCTTCCAATTTTTCCTTTTCAATATCTTTTAATTGAAATGATATTTTTTGCAAAACAAACCACTCTCTCATTAAGGATAAAAAACTCGTAACCCCAATATAAATAAATGTAAAAAATGCAAAATTAAACCACACAACAAAAGTTAGTTCCTCGAAAAACTGTTCTCCCTGCACAAATTGTCCCAAAGGATAAACCAGTAAAAAGTCAATAAAAAAAGCCGCCAAAGAAATCACTCCCAACAAGGAGATAACGTATAGAAAAAACCGTTGCCTCTTAAACAGCAATGGAATCAAAATAAGCAGATTAAAGTAAACCGCCACAGCAAAACACAGATTGAACACAAATGTCATTAAAACAGGTTCTAATCTTAGTATATTTTTAAAATTACTTGCCACAAACATGGTGAATAGCCAAAACGTAAAGGCAAGTACCCAAAACAATATATGATAAGCAATCCGGCTAGGGGATATCTTTTTTATGTTAGTCATAAATATTCTCAACTATGAATTTCAAAATTAAAGTAGAAAAGAATTAATCAGAAGTGAAAATTATTCGTTGTTGCATACAATTCTCCTGTTAAAAGGTGGTAATTTTCCGATATCTTAAACCTGAAAATTATTGTTTTGGTTTTGATATTTTTTAATGCTGTTGTAATATTGTATTAAATACAAATTTAAATAAGGAATACTCTATGTTTGCAAAAGATATTTTATTTTGGAATGTTGACACTCAATTTGATTTCATGAGTGCATCAGGGAAACTATACGTTTCTGGTGCTGAGCAAATTCAACCTACTCTAAAGCAAATAACTGCTTTTGCAAAAAACAATAATATTCAGGTAGTTAATACTGCCGATTTTCACTATGCCAATTCAAAAGAATTGTCCAATAATCCTGATTTCATTACAAGTTTTCCACCACATTGTATGGCCAATACATCTGGAGCCGAATACGTGAATGAGACAATTCCAGAAACGCCATTTTCAGAAGTGTTTTGGAATATTCAGTATTCAAGGAAAGATATTTGTGATTTTATCATCAATCGAAATATTGTTATTCGAAAAGATGCTTTCGATGTATTCGAAGGAAATGAGAACACAAGTGAAGTACTGGAACTAATTGCACCTAAAAAAGTTTTTGTATATGGCGTTACAACCAATGTTTGTGTAGACTGTGCTGTTGTTGGTTTGGCTAAACGTGGCATTTCGGTTTACGTAATTGAGGACGCAACTAAAGAATTACCAAATATCCCTCTCCCCTTTTCCAAGTGGGATAAATTAAAGGTTAAAAGAATCACATTCGCAGAAATTGAGAAACACCTGAATTAAAGAGCGACAAGTTCTTTTACTTTTTGCACTTTTTCCTCTAAGGACATAAAACCATCCAGCCAATGGATATTTGAACCGCTGCGTTCCATTTTTCGAAACCAGGTCATTTGACGTTTGGCAAATTGATGAATTGCCACTTCCAGACCATTGAACATTTCATTGTAAGTTAAATCGCCAACAACATACTGAGTTAGAAATTTATACTCCAAGCCATAATATATCAGATCTTCAGCCGAAACTCCTGATTGCATCAAAGCCTGAACTTCTTCAACCATTCCTGATTTTAGCCGCTCTTTTAAACGCTGAGTAATTCTCTCCCGTCTAATTTCGCGATCGAACTTAATTCCTATCAACAAGGGATTCAATTCCGGGTAATCCATTTCGATTTCAGGATGAGAAACATAGTAGCGTTCAATTTCAATCGCACGAATAGCTCTCTTCTGGGTTTCTAAATCGGAATTATTGTGCACCTCTTTGTAAGAACGAAGAATAACACCTAATTCATCGAGCGATTTATCAAGCAATGTATCCCGAAAGTCCTGATCTTTTGGAACCGCGATTAATTTATAACCTTTTAATGCGGCCTCTAAATACATTCCGGTACCACCACAAACAACAGGCATTTTCTTTTTTGCAGTAATCTGGTCAAAGACCTTCACAAAATCCTGCTGAAATTCATACACATTGTACTTATAACCCGCATCAGCAATGTCAATCAAATGATATTGAACTGCAGTTCCATCCAAAACATATTCATCCAGATCTTTGCCCGTACCCAAATCCATTCCACGGTAAATCTGACGCGAATCGGCACTGATGATTTCGCCGTTAAATTCTTTCGCCAACTTTACAGCCAGACTTGTTTTTCCTGTTGCGGTTGCTCCAAGTACTACTAATAGGTTATTCTGCATTTTAAATATTTTTCCCAAACGAGTAAAACGATCAATTTTTGTTTATTCGGATATTGTTTATCTTACAATAAGACAATTCTGTGCATAAATCAACACAGTAAAATTACTTTAAGTTTTTTGAATTCACCAATATCTACATTCAATATGACAATTCGAAGCATTTACAAACACAGTCTGCAACTTTTCATTCGCCCCGAACAAACTTGGGAATCAATCTCAATTCAAAAAAACAGCCCAAAACAATTATTCTTGATTCTTATTTTACCCTTGCTCTTACTAATGGCCGTTTGCAATTTTTCAGGCTATCAACTATTCGAGCAGAATCCTTTGCAACACTTAAACATGTATCTATTTTCAGCAAGTGCTACATTTCTGTTTTCCATTCTGTCCATATACATTTCCACTCTTCTTGTCAGTAAATTTGCCCAATTCGAAGATAAAAAGGGAAGATTTAACCGGGCTTTCACTCTTGTTGGCTTTTCCTTTGTTCCTGGTATTTTATTCAATTCGCTGGCTTTTTTAATTCCCACAATAAATTACCTCACTATTTTAAGCCTTTTCAGTTTTTACATCCTTTACAAAGGAATATCACCCATACTTTCGATTCCTGATGATAAAAAATCGGGTTATTTTACTTTTATACTAATTGGTTTACTTTCAATATATGCTGTTTTAGGGGCATTTTTTATTGGAATAGCCAGCCTTATGGGATTTTAGTAAAATAGCTATAACAGATGCCTACAATTTTGCGAAAAAACACAGCAAATTAAAAAAGCTTGTTTAATTTTGATATCAATCAATATTAAGAAATTACAGCAATGAATTTTCGTATACAAAACATCATATACTCTTTTTCCAGATGGCTTAATCTACTTCTTGAACCAAAGAAGGAATGGAAAGCTATTGCTATGGAAACAAACAGCGTAAAATCTATTTTCATATATTTTGCATTTCCTGTAATTGCAGTATGCTCGCTTATTTCTTCCATTGGTGCTTTAATCCATATAGGAAGCTTAAGTATTGTGATTTCTCAATTTGTTGTTTCTTTTATTTCCTTAAACCTTGGATTTTTAATGGCTGGAAAAATGATTGAATTATTGGCTCCAAATTTTCAATTACAAATTAAACCCTCAACCATTTATCAGCTAATCATTTACAGCGGATCCGTGTTCTATCTATTCCACAGCTTTGCAAAATTATTTTCCCCCTACTCTTTTCTTAATCAGATATGTCTGGTTTTTGAATTGTATTTTATTCGTGTTTTATGGTTAGGAATATCCCCTCTGCTTCCTATAGCAGAAAATAAAAGACCAGGCTTTACAATTGTAGCCAGTTTGCTTATTTTAGTTCTCCCATTAATCTTTGAACGAATGTTTTCAGTTATTTTCAATCTTCCGGTTACAATTTAAATCGTAAATTTGTCGGGCAATAAAGAATTTACAATGCAGAAAATAAATATCAGAAATAAAAAAGCAAGCTTCGAATACGAATTCATCGAAACCTTTGTAGCAGGCATTCAACTATTTGGAACCGAAATTAAGTCCATACGTGCGGGGAAAGCAAACATCGGAGATTCCTTTTGCTACTTCAGTGCAAATGAACTTTACGTAAAAGAGATGCATATTTCCGAATACAAATTTGGCTCATACTATAATCACGAGGAAAAAAGAGAACGAAAACTCCTTCTTAACCGAAAAGAGTTGGATAAATTGGATCGAAAAACGAAAGAAAGCGGTTTAACCATTGTTCCTTTGAAAATCTTCCTTAACGAAAAAGGTTTTGCAAAAATGGAAATTGCACTTTGCAGAGGTAAAAAACACTACGACAAAAGAGAAAGTTTAAAACAACGCGATCACAAAATAGAGATAGATCGTATGATGAAGAGATAGTTAGCCCGAGGCATCATTTTTTATAAAAAAAAACAAAATATTTCCTTTCAAAACTCCTTCTTTTTATCCTATATTTGCACCCCGGTTCTGAAAAATCAGGCAAAAATCCGCTTTCATACTTTTCAACAGAGTATTAACAAGTTATCAACAGTGTTGATTAATTGTTAATAACTTCTGTATGCTCCTATTTTAGATCGATACAATTGTTAATAACCAGAAATCCCTGTTTTAGCTAACAAGGATATTAACAACTAAAACAGGGATGAATATGAACAGGCAAAAAGTTATTAACAAGCTAATACTCAAAAGTACTTCCACCCAAAAACTCTCTCATTAAAGATGTAGGAGGTATTTCAGCATCGCTAATTGGAAGAAAGTAACTGAAGAACTTTAACAGCCTATTTGCTTCCGAATATTCAACCTGATTTGGCTGAATTTCTTTCAATATTGGTTCTGCATATCTCTTTAAAACACCCAACTCGTACTGAAGAGCTGAATTAAACATCACATCAGCCTCTTCCTGATACGGGAAAATATTTTTATCCTCACCGCGCCTAACACTCGGCCAACGACTAATCGTATCAAAAGCACTGTAATTTCGATATTTATGATCTCTGACAATCCTTCTAATCAAACGGTTATCTGTAGACGGAATTCTATTATGACCATCAATAGAAATTGAGGTTAAGGCAGAAATATAAATTCTAAATTTTGAATCATCGGCGATAAGCGGAGTTAATTTTGGATTCAGAGCATGAATTCCTTCCACAACTAAAACCTGCTTGCCATTAATTTTCAATTTTTCTCCATCGAAATAACGAGTACCGGTTTCGAATGAAAACTTTGGTAATTCAACCTCTTTACCATTTAGAAGATCGACCAAATTCTCATTAAACAAGCGAACATCCAAAGATTCCAATGCCTCAAAATCGTACTCTCCATTTTCATCTTTAGGAGTTTTCTCCCGATTAACGAAGTAGTTATCCAAAGACAAATTTACAGGATGCAACCCAGCAACTTTAAGCTGAATGGCTAACCTTTTTCCAAAAGTTGTTTTCCCGGATGATGAAGGTCCGGAAATTAAAATGAGCTTTACATGCTTTCTTTTCTTTCTTATTTTATCTGCTATCTGAGATATTTTCTTCTCGTGCAAAGCTTCCGATATTTTTATCAGTTCTGAAATATTATTATTCTCGACATAGCCATTTAAATCACCAACATTGGCAATATTTAAAACATTTCCCCAACGCTTGTATTCACTAAATATCTTCAGCATTTTCTCCTGAGGAATAAAGGCTTCCGTTTCCAAAGGATTTCTTCGCCCAGGTGCCATAAGCAACATTCCCTGAGCAAAGGGCAATAAATCAAACACCTTTAGTTTACTTGTAGACGGAACCAAAAAACCATAAAAATAGTCAACACTCTCGCCTAAATGATAAACGGATGTGAATAGATTTCCACGAGTACGAAACAGACTGGTTTTCTCTTTCAAACCCTGAGCTTCGAATAATTCTATTGCTTTCCCGGTTTCAATTTCTTCACGAATAAAAGGGAGATCAGCCTCAACGATCTTAATCATCCTTTTCTTAATATTTTCAACATCCTCGGGCGAAAGCAGTATATTCTTATCTGTTATTCTACAATACAAGCCATTCGAGATTGAATGTTCAACCCGAAAACCTGCTTTCGGATACAAATCATGAACTGCCTTGTAAAGAAGGAAACACAATGAACGGCCGTACATTCTGAGCCCATCGGGATGCGTTCCATCAACAAAAGTCACATTTTTAGGTTTGTAAATTTCGTAGCTTAACTCTTTAAGCTTATTATTAACCATTGCTCCAAACACCTCACCATTAAGCTGTGGTTTGATATCTGCAAGTATTGTTTGAAGATCGGTGCCAATAGGATAGGATCTTTTCTCTTTTATATCATCAAAATAAATATCAATCAATTTTCCCATAGAATTTTAAATTTACAATGTGCCCGGTTATGATTATACTGTTTTTAAAGATAACAATAAGGATGGCACATTTAAAAGCTGTCGAGTTAATTTTTGTTAAGCTTCAAATGATACCAAATTAATTTCCCTTCAATTTGATGATAAACAAAAGGATCCCCATTTTGAGATCCTCTTTATCAAATTTCATTTGTAAATTATTTCATTTCATCTTTCAAAAACTGAGCGGTAAATGATTTCTTGCATGTAAGCAAATCTTCAGGCGTGCCCTCAAACAAGATTTCGCCACCATTCCGACCACCTTCAACTCCAATATCAATTACGTGATCGGCCACTTTAATTACATCCATATTGTGCTCTATCACTATAACTGTATTTCCTCTATTTACCAATCGGTTCAACACCTCAAGCAAAACTCTCACATCTTCGAAATGCAAACCTGTAGTTGGCTCATCGAGAATGTACATGGTTTGTCCGGTATCTCTTTTGGCCAACTCTGTTGCCAGTTTCACTCTTTGCGACTCACCTCCCGAAAGGGTTGTAGATGGTTGCCCGAGAGTTATATATCCCAACCCAACATCCTGAAGAACCTTCAATTTCATTTGAATAGCAGGAATGTGTTCAAAAAATTCTACCGATTGATTAATGGTCATATCCAGAACATCACCAATCGATTTTCCTTTGTAACGAACCTCCAAAGTTTCCCTGTTGTAACGCTTTCCGTTGCACTCATCGCAATGCACGTAAACATCGGGAAGAAAATTCATTTCGATAGACCGAACTCCAGCCCCTTGACAAGTTTCGCATCGGCCGCCTTTCACATTGAAAGAGAATCGTCCGGCCTTGTATCCACGAATCTGCGACTCCGGCAATTTCTCGTATAATTTTCTGATATCACCAAATAAATTGGTGTATGTAGCCGGATTGGATCTTGGTGTGCGACCCAAGGGCGACTGATTTACTTCAACCACCTTATCGATATTCTTTATCCCGCTAATTTTTTCGTACGGCAAGGGATCAGCAACCGACCGATAAAAATGTTGCGATAAAATTGGCTGCAATGTTCCATTTATCAAGCTTGACTTGCCACTTCCCGAGACACCGGTAACACAAATAAATTTACCCAAAGGCAAAGTTATATTTACATTTTTAAGGTTATTACCCGTACAACCTTTCAGGCTTATTGTTTTTCCGTTCCCTTCCCGTCTGCTTTCAGGAATCACAATTTTCTTGACCCCATTTAAGTAGTGGGCCGTTAAACTATCACCTTTTAGGATATCAGCAGGTGTTCCGGCAACCACCACCTCTCCGCCATGCTTTCCGGCAAATGGACCCATGTCAACCACATAATCGGCTGACAGAATCATATCCTTATCGTGTTCAACAACAATTACCGAATTCCCCGAATCACGCAATTGCTGCAGGGAATAGATTAATCGCTGATTGTCTCTTTGATGTAAACCAATACTTGGCTCATCGAGAATATAGAGCACATTAACCAGCTGAGAACCTATTTGGGTAGCAAGTCGAATACGTTGCGATTCTCCTCCAGAAAGAGTTACAGAACTTCTGTTGAGAGACAAATATTCCAAACCAACATCAAGCAGGAAACCTAAGCGTGACCGGATTTCCTTCAATATCTCCTGTGCTATTTTTTGTTGTTTTTCATTTAAGTGCTGTTCCAAATCCTGAAACCATTCACTCAACAAACCCAGATCCATCGTTGATACATCCGAGATATTTTTATCGTGGATTTTAAAATGAAGAGATTCTCTTTTTAGACGATTGCCATTACAGGATTCGCAAACTTTTGTGATGATAAATTGCTCGGCCCATTTTTTAGCTTTTTTCGATGTTACATTGCTTTCCTGATTTGAAATGTACTTAATCACTCCATCGAAACTAAGAAAGTAATTGGAAGATGCGCCCAATGGTGTATTTTCCAGTTTGAATGTTTCGCTGGAACCGTCCAAAATAATGCTTAGCGCCTCATCGGGTATTTCTTTTATGGGCGTATCCATCACAAAATGATACTTTCGGCCAATCGCCTCGAGCTGCCAAAATATTAATGAATTTTTATATTTTCCCAAAGGAACAATTCCACCTTCACGAATACTCAAATTCGCATCAGGAATAATTTTATCCATATCGATGGCATTTACCCGCCCCAAACCTTTACACTTGGGACAAGCTCCATGCGGAGAATTGAATGAAAAACTATGCGGTGCCGGAGTATTGTAGGAAATACCGGTAGTTGGACACATCAGCAAGCGACTGTAAAACCTTACTTCATCAGTATCCTTATCCAGAATCATGGTAATTCCCTTTCCATGTTTCATTGCGGTTTGCACAGATTCCTTCAGTCGCTTATCTCCAACTTCCTCAACCACCAACTTATCAATCAGAACTTCAATGTCATGATTTTTGTATCGATCTACCTTATAGCCATGATACAGCTCAACAATTTCGCCATCAACACGCGCATAGAGAAATCCTTTACTCCTGATCTGCTCAAACAACTCTTTATAATGACCTTTACGGCCTTTTACAATTGGAGCCAAAATCAGTATTCTTTTATCGCTGAATTTTTCATGAATTAAATCGATAATCTGCTCATCGGTATACTTCACCATTTCCTCGCCCGTTTCGTAAGAATAGGCTATACCTGCTCTTGCATAAAGAAGTCGAAGAAAATCGTACAGTTCGGTAATGGTTCCGACAGTGGAACGAGGATTTTTATTGGTCGTTTTTTGCTCAATGGAAATCACCGGGCTCAAGCCAGTAATTTTATCTACATCCGGACGCTCCATTCCACCCAAAAACTGTCTGGCATAAGCCGAAAAAGTTTCTATGTATCTCCTCTGACCTTCGGCATATATTGTATCGAAAGCCAAAGAGGATTTTCCACTTCCACTTAAGCCTGTAATTACCGAAAGTTGATTCCTTGGGATGCTTACATCTATATTTTTGAGGTTGTGAACACGAGCACCAAAAACTTCAATACTTTCAGTTTCCAGGCGCTCTTCCCCATTTCTATTCTTGCTATCTTTACTACTCAATTTACAATCTCCTTTTACACCCTTCAATTTGCTACTTTACCGCAACAGAATCTGAAGGGCTTTTATATTCAGAAAATGCAAAATTAATATATCCTTTGGCAGGAAGAGTAATTTCGTACTCTTTTTTAGATAAATTTGTTAGGTAAGCTTTTCGAAGCCAAGGGTTAAAATGCTTTAGTATCTTATAATTAACACCGTTTTCCTTTGCAAAGACAGCAAAATCATCAACATTTCCCGAAACTTTCACTTTATGAGTTGGGATATTTGGATACAAATCGGACGCCCTGTATCTAAATCCAAATTCATCAGAATTCTCCATTATTCTTTTAATTGCCATAATTCGAAACACATATCTACCTGTTTCTTCACCAAGAAGTAAATCAAAATAATCCCCCGCATCCTGCAATTGCAATTGCTTATCGATAAACCTTCTGCCCGCATTGTAAGATGCTGCAACCAAACTCCAGGTTCCATACTTCTCATACGACTTCTTCAGATACTTACAGGCCGCGATGGTTGATTTTTCAACATTGTATCTCTCATCCACCTCTGTTTCAACCTCCAAACCATAATCTTTAGCTGTTCCCTTCATAAATTGCCACATCCCTACAGCACCTACCGGTGATTCTGCAGTAGGAACCAATCCACTTTCGATCAATGCCAAATATTTAAAATCATCGGGTACTCCCTGCTCTTTCAGAATGGGTTCGATGATGGGAAAATAACGATTCGCTCTTTTAATAAAGAGAAGCGTCTGCGATTGCCAGTAGGTATTTACCAACAATTCTCTATCGAAAGATTCTTTCACATCCCACCTTTCCAATGGTACATTTTCACCGGCAAAAGTCATTTTATCGGGCGTTTTTAAAGCGTACACATTGTATTTACTCATGTATTCGCTTCCAATATGCTCTGTTGCCGGATCATCAATCTTCGAATAATTAAACAATTGAGCCGCCATGTAGATCCCTCCCAGAAGAACGATAATAATGCAAGTATTTTTTAATGAAATATATGTTGTCATGCCTGATCTTTTATTGGTTACCAAAAGTATAAGATTCTACTGTATTTCAATCAGAAATGTTCCGAAAAAACACCTGTTTATATCATCAAAAACACACCATTGATCAAGAATGATTCTAAATAATTTAAATCAACTATTTATTCATTTTTTTCAGATAAAAATGCAACAAATTCATTTCGAATCCGTTATATATCAGATAAGCTATTGCATCACAACACGTAAGGCTATTACGAACCTTTTTCCAAAATTAAATAGAATGAAAAACTACCTTTTTATTCTCTCTTCCTTTTTGGCCGGCATATTCTTTGTTGCATGTGATGGTGAAACTACGATCGATTTTCCTACTGATATCATTCAGGACTCCAGAGTTTCTGACTCAACTTTTCAAATTCTTTTAGACGATGCCAAACTTCTTTGTTTAAACCTGTACTTAAATGAAGAAACCCGGGAATTAAACAATATCGAGATCGATGAATCCCATGTAGCACCAGTCATATCAGCTCTTCAAATGGTATTTTTGGATTCTTTACTGCAATCGACTCATGAAATCAGAGAATATCAGATTCATGCTCTTTGCCCCGTTCAGCTGCACGAAGGCATACTAAGCTCCGACACTATAAATACTCATATCAATTCGTGGTACCGCAATGGCTATTCGGGGCACAAACAACTGGATGATTACATCTACGAATACAACATCAGTCTTGATTCCCTTGGAAACAATCTATACAAATATCGATCAGAAACCGGGATTAATCATTTGGCATTGGCCTCTGAACTGAAGAAAATCCCTTTCATTCTTACTGCGAAATCAACTTTGTGCATAGGCGATGGATCTCAAATTGAAATTATAGATTACACTTCCGATTTCATTCACCTGATTTACAGCTATGGCTGGGGCGATTGTCCTGTCGGATGCTCTAAGAGGCATTATTGGGAAATTGGTGTGTACGGATCAGGTATTGTTGTGTTACTTGCAGAATCAGGCAATAAGTTACCGTAAAAAATACTCCGACCACACTTTTACATTTATCCAAAAGAAAACAATACCCGGAATGATTTCTTTATCATCAAAAATTTTTCTCCTTACTCCTGAAAGTCTTTTTTTAGTTGAGCCTTTTATCTAAATTCACTCTTCTTAAAAAAAGAAAATATGCGTTACAATTTTGATGAAATTATTGATAGAAAAAATACGGACTGCATAAAGTACGATAAACTTGATGCATTCTTTGGGAAAAAAGATCTTCTTCCCCTATGGGTAGCCGATATGGATTTTAGAGTGCCTCCATGCATTTCCGATGCCATCCTTAAAAGAGCAAATCATGAGATTTACGGCTACTCGTTTCGCAGCGACGATTGTATTGGAAGTATTCAAACATGGCTTCAAACCAGACACAACTGGTCTGTTCGTAAAAAATGGATATCAACAAGTCCGGGTGTGGTTACCGGTTTGTCGCTTTTACTGATAAGCTTGACCAATGAAGGTGATAAAATAGCTGTTCAACCTCCGGTTTATCACCCTTTCTATCATGTTGTAAATGACACCAAACGAGAGCTGGTTTACAATCCTTTGATAAGAACAGAGACAGGTTACGAAATGGATTTTAATCAGCTGGAGGAATTGGCGAAACAGGGATTAAAAGCATTGATCCTCTGTAATCCGCACAATCCTGTTGGCAGAGTGTGGACCAAAAAGGAATTGCTTCAACTTGGTGATCTTGCCAAAACCTATGATTTCTTTATTATTTCTGATGAAATTCATCAGGATTTAATTTTTGAAGGATACAAACACATTCCGCTGGCTTCGCTGTCCAAGGATTTAAATCAAAGAACAATTACCTGTATTGCGCCTTCGAAAACTTTTAATGTTGCAGGTCTGGCAAGTTCTGTAATTATTATTGCAAATCCTGAATTTCGAAAAAAATACAAGAAAATGGTATCGGCCTTGCATTTGGATTTGGGAAATTTATTTGGTCACGTTGCCATGCAGGCGGGTTACGAGGAAGGAGCCGAATGGCTGGATCAGCTAATGGTCTACTTAAAAGGCAATGTTGATTTTCTAAGAAAGTATCTGCAGGAACATATTCCTGAAATAAAATTGGTTGAACCCGGGGCAACTTATTTGCTTTGGCTGGATTACCGGTCGCTGGGAATTTCGACCAAAGATCTGCAGGATTTATTAATTAACAAAGCAGGATTGGCAGTGAACGACGGCACTAAATTTGGCCCCGAAGGAGAAGGATATCTGCGCATAAATATTGGTTGTCCCCGATCTATAGTAGAGGAAGCTCTGAATAAAATAAAGTTGACTGTAAACCAATTAAAAAAATAATTCTTGTTTAAGGGTTACCTTTTACCAAAAAACGGAATAAAGAGGTGAGATTAAGTTACTACCACAATGTCTTACAAAATTAAACGACGATCAATTGTTGGTTTTTGCGCAAAACCTCAATCTGTTTTTTACACACAAACCCCCGATCAACTGCTATCGGGGGTTTATTTTTGCAAAAAAACATGCTTTGTTGGTCATCCACATCCTTCCTTCGCAGTATATCGCTTCTCTGTGTTAAAAAAGTTCGTTCTGCGGGTAAATCATTCCATTCTGCAGAGTTTTGGCCAGTTCTGCGGATAAATCGACCTGTTCTGTGGTAAAATATGCAGTTCTGCAGGCAAAGCGTGCTTCCTGCGGTACTTTACCCCTTCCTGCGGAGTAATCACCTAGCCTGCGCGGGGGTTTCAGAGCTATTCGCTTACTTCTGTTTCCTTTTCTTTTTGCTTTCGCAGATTACGAAAATAGGCGCTGCTGTATTTTTCCATTTTTTCCTCATCTTTCCAGAAAACATATTTTCCGTACATACAAATTTCATCAACAGACTCTTTCACATAAGTATAGGCTCTGTCGCGCATTTCCTTTGCCGGCTTATCATTTTCCTCACGAATCCCATTTGCTTTGGCTAGCAGATTCCCAAAACACCCGCATACTCAGCCGCCAAATCGAGTTTGCTCATGTCTTTATTTATTGCCACTAACTGATCGGGATTCGCTTTTCCCAATGCATGCATATCACTTAAATCCTGAATCATATCGGCATTGCCATTTCCCTCGGCAATTTTATCCACCAGCATTTTTAATTCCCTATCGTTTCGGTAAGCAAAACGAAAATCGTGCAAAAGCTCACGATGCAAAACACTGGCTTTTTCCGATATTCCGTTCCATTCCTTTGCTGCCTCACTTTTACTATTCGATACCGCCAGCCACTCCGACTGAGCGTACTGCATAGCACCTACCCGAACCGGCAAACTATCAATATACTCGGCCTGCAGGCCTTTTGCTACCAATAATTCTTTATCGCCAAGAGCATAATAACTTAAGTTTAAAGCCTCTTGTGCATAAATATCAACCGGCATTCCCGGTACACTCACCTTTTCGGCTAAAATTGCAGTTAATTGATCCAGTACTGCTTGGTAATCCTCTTTCTGTGCCATTTCTCTTGGGTTTTTGGGGTTAGCGCGACTAACCTGATTAACATTAATTTGATTTTTAAGCGATTTAAATTAAACATATTTTTAAATAATTCAAAACAATAAAATTAATTATCTATTTCCCAACAATTTAACACATACTACTCTTCAACAAATACCGAAGTTTCAGACTTATGATTCTCAGAACATGTTTAACAACATTCGTTATTAAGGTTACCTTTTGGCTAAGCAAGGAATAAAAGGGTATTTAAACCAAATCACATAGTATTATGAAATTAATTTTTAAAAAAGCTAAAACAAGAATTTTACGTGCAGTGTTCCTATCTTTCCTACTGATTTACGGGTGCGGTAAAGAGGAAGATGTTATTGTACAGCCCAATGCAAAAATACAAAATCATGAATTTTTCAAACATCAAAAAACCGGTGGCGATGAATTTAAGACTTATATTCTTGAATGCTTGGCACAAGCGGA
>NZ_JAUCMW010000034.1 GCF_030372765.1 Labilibaculum sp. K2S
ACATTTTCAACAACCTTTCGGTGGGTGTGATCATGCTCATGCAGGGCACACACAAAAGCTAAATTGTCATGGGCGTTGATAAGCAGTTTGAAAGTTTAGTGCAATTAATAAACACCAGCAAGCCAATAAAATTTGGCCTTGCTCCTACTATAAATAAGTAAATTTAATCGGCTTGCTTACTTGGCGCATTGATAAGATTACTCTTTTAATCGCCCACGAAACTTAGCAAGACCGTTGTAGCCAATTTAAACAAACAACCAATGTTGAAGCAATTAACAATAATTAAATGATACTAAAAGGAAATCTATTTTCTCAAGAATTAGAAATGGAAACAAGTATTTCTATTCTATCTTCAGACAATAAGGACAGCGCCCCATATCGAGTCATATATCTTTTACACGGATTGTGTGGAAGAAGTGGAGATTGGATAGATTATACGATGTTACCTGTTTTTGCAAAAGAATATAATGCTATTTTTATAATGCCAGAAGTTGCCAGAAGTTTTTATTCTGACATGAAATTTGGACTTAACTATTTCACTTACATAACAGAAGAATTGCCTCAAATATGTAAAAAAACTTTTAATATCTCACAAGAGAAAAAAGACACATATATTATTGGAGCTTCAATGGGTGGTTATGGAGCATTAAAATGTGCGCTTTCAAAACCTGAAAATTATAATACTTGCTGTGCGTTTTCATCTCCTTGTCTGTTTTTAAAAGATGATTTAGAACGTTCAAATGGAGCTTTAAAATTTCGGGAGTTATATGGAGAATCATTGTTCAATGATTTTCAAGCAATATTTGGAGAAGACATACAGTGGAATTCTAAAGATGATGTCATTGAACTTGCAAGAAGACTTTCAAAGAAAACTAATAAACCGCGTATTTATTTATCTTGTGGTAAAGATGATTTCTTATTAAATGATAACAGAAGATATTACAAAATACTAAAGGATTTAGATTATGATATAGAGTTTAATGAGTTGGAAGGAAATCATAATTGGCAATATTTCAACGAAACATTAGAGCATTCTTTAAAATATTGCTTTCCGAAAGATAAATAGTTGAAAAACTGGCTACAGTCGAGTAAGCTAGGGGAATTTCACCCCTAACTTCTCACAGAACCGTACGTGAATCTCTCAATTGGCTTCGCCGAACTTCGTTTCATACGGCTCTTATTATGCAGTCAATTCAATCTTAGGTCAACTGATAACCTAATGTCCCCAATCCCGCACAATGTATCGTGTTGCATCGCGCTGAGGTTGGCAGTTTGAGAAGTCGACTCTCTGAAATTTAGCAAGACTGTCAGACTTCCCTTGTAGATCATGAATCGAAGCCTTTACATACAATTTTGAATCAACAAACTATTTAAAATGAAAAAATTACTGATCCTGTTTTCTTTCTCAAGCCTGCTGCTGTTTGCTTGCAATACCAGTGAAACAGGCAAGACCGAAGTTATTACTTTAAGCAAAACATCTGAAAGCTGGAATGGTACACCCCTTCCAAAATATCTCGATGGCAATGCAGAAGTAACTATTTTGAAAATAACTATTCCACCCAAAACAAAGCTGGAGCTGCATAAACATCCTGAAATTAACGCGGGTGTTTTATTAAAAGGGGAATTAACTGTAATTAGTGAGACCAACGACACGCTTCACCTTAAGGCTGGTGAATCCATTGTTGAATTAGTAAACCAATGGCATTACGGGAAAAACGAGGGCAGTGTACCTGCCGAGATCATTGTTTTTTACGCGGGAATTAAAGGCACACCAATCACTATTGGTAAGCATAAGGAGGAATAAAATTATGGCTGAGGTAAGCTGCCCGACAATTCACTACCGGGTAAAAGTAATACTCACAGACTCTATTGAATGAATCATTTTCATGTTTGGTAAAAGCATGCAAGCGAAATAAGAAAAATGGAAAAAATTATTACACTTAATCAATCAAATATTGACAAGGAACATATTTGTTGTGCAATCTCAGACAAAAAATGCAAAGACAGTTACGAATTAAAAAAAGACTGGCTGAAAAAGGAATTCGACAACGAATACGTATTCCGAAGAATTGATGCAAGAGCGAAAGTCTTTATCGAGTATGGCCCCGCCGAAAAAGGATGGGTTCCCATTGAAGCCGCAAATTACTTGTTGGTAAACTGTTTTTGGGTTTCGGGCCAATACAAAGGTAAGGGGTACGGAAAAGAATTAGTAAGACTCGCCCTTAAAGATGCTGAATCACAAGGTAAAAACGGTTTGGTTACAGTTGTTGGAACGAAAAAATTTCACTTTATGAGCGATACTAAATGGCTCTTAAAGCAAGGATTTGAAACTTTTGATGAGCTGCCTTCCGGATTTAGTTTATTGGTGAAAAAGATAAACCCCAAGGCTGACAATCCAAAATTTAAAGATTCTGTAAAAAGCAACAACATGATTGATAAAAATGGATTAGTGGTTTACTATTCAAATCGTTGTCCGTTCTCAGAGTATCACGTAAGAAATTCGATGGTTGAAACAGCAAAAAAAAGAAACTTGCCGTTAAAAATTATTCAACTGGACAGTATGGAACTGGCTCAATCTGCACCAACCCCCGCAACAATTTTCAGTCTGTTTTACAATGGGAAATTCATAACCACCGATATCAGTGTTTGTATGGACAGCCGATTTGACAAAGTGATGGAAAAGCATAAATAAGGCACAAGGGGAAATGAGCAATATCAAAACATCTGCTGTTCACAGCTGAAGATTTTTCGACAAACTCAAAATGACAATGATAGTAAACCTTTCAGACTGTTTTATGAAATAATCTCATTGACACACTTCTGGATTGTGTCTTCATTCTCAGAATTCGTAAGTTCTAATCAGCACCTCATCAAGGCTCTCTCCCCTCATCTCATCAAAAAGCGCCGTTTCCTTCTCGAAATTCTTCCATTGTTTCGAAAGATCATCGCTTAGCATATAAACTTCGCATTCTTTAAATTGATTGGTAACCGATTGGGGAATCTGCTTTTTGGCTGCCCATTGGTAAAATTGATGAAAGACTGCAAGCACCTTTTGTTTGCTGCTTTCGGGCAACGCTTTAGTGTTGTAATGCAAGGGACGGTCGAGCATGTTAATGTAGAGGCCATCGGCTTCAATAATCTGCTCGAGCAGACAAATTTGGTACAAGGCAGGCAGATTCAGGATTGAGAAAACCGAAATGGTTGGGGCAATTAAAAAGCGAATGTTTTTGTAAATGCGAATTTGCTCTCTGTTCGCCAAAAATTGTTCCCAATTAAATCCTTTTCGGATGTACTCACCCAATTTGCCATGTGCATCAATGCTGGCCAATATTTCTACTTTCGTAAAATGTTTCCAGTAATCCAATACTTTATACTCTCCCTTTTGCAAAAGAGAAAAGTTGGTGTTGTACCGCAAATGGATTTGTGTGGCTTTATTTTTCACCAGCCAATCGAGCAAGAGGTAATGTTCTTTGGTAACCAAGGGTTCGCCACCTGCAAAGTAAATTTCTTTGGCCTGCAGCAAAGCTTCACCTGTTTCTGCAATAAAAGCATCAAAGTCCTGAATATTCTGCAATACAGCCTTCTCTCCTAAATTACGTTTCATTTGTTTGGCTTCGGGAAACCATCCTGAGCTGGCACCATGCCAGCAGGTGCGACAGGCAAAATTACAAGCATTCGAAAATCGGATATCAAAAGTAAAAGGCAAGTTCGTTTTCTTATCCTGATAGTCGGCCCCAAACTTTTCGTGTGTTTCCTGTCGTATGCTCTTCCCTCCTGCTTCCTCTAATCGATGACAAACTGCACAGCGGGAATCTTTTTCTCCTTTGGCAAACTTCGCTCTTAATTCGTTTATGGCATCGCCATTCCATATTTCAGTAAAAGACTGAGTAGTACAATCTCCGTAAGGAATATTGGCAACGCAACAGGCTTTTATTCGCCCAGCATTTCCTACATGATAATGTATCCAGGGCATCAGGCAATATGGTTTTGCTTTTGTCATTTGGTAAAGATAGGAATTGAATTATGAGTTATGAAATAGCATAAGCTATCTTGTTCTTCTCTATGCCTCTGAGGTATAATTATTTTTTCCTTTCTGCCTCCTTAAGAGCTACTTCAATTCCTTCGTCATTAAAATTCTTTGGGCTTCACCGATTATTTTACACCACAAAGAACACGGAGTAACACAGAGTTTGTGGTTAAGATTCTTTAGTCACAAAAAAAGAGACCAATTTACTGGTTATTTAATTACAGCGCTGCCAGGGTGAAGAACCGCTGACAGGCTAAAAAAAAGAGACACGATACATCGCGCCTCTTCAATTATTCATTATAAATTGATAATTATCAATTGCATTAATCCGCCATTAAAACAGACAGTGCAATGCAATAGAATTTCGATTTTTCACTTTCGCTTCGCGACATCACTACAACCGGTTTTGTCGTTCCCTGAATTAAACCTGCCAGTTCGCCACCTGCAAACAGCATTAATCCTTTGTAAAAAGAGTTGCATGCTTCCAATGATGGAAACACCAGACAATCAGCCTCACCCTTAATTGGAGTTGGAATTCCTTTGATTTCTACTGAAGCAGGATCGCAAGCCAAAAACACATCCAATGGTCCATCAACAATGCAATCTTTTATCTGACCACGATCGGCCATTTTGCAAATAATGCTATCGTCGATGCTCGACGGAAATGCTGTATTTGGTTTCTCTGTTGCCGATATCAAGGCCACTTTGGGTTTTTCGATTCCGAATTTTCGAGCCATTTTTACCGAATAGTTCACCATAGCAATTTTCTGATTCAAATCAGGAAAAGGCAATACGGCTGTATCCGAAACAAACAAAAGCTTGTTGTATTTGGGTAAATCCAATGCACAAACGTAGCTCATTACTGCTTTTGGCGGCAACAAACCATGTTCCTTGTTTAAGACTGCTTTCAGAAATTTATCGGTACCTACCAAACCTTTCATCACCACATCCACCTCATCGGCACGCGCCATGCGAACGGCTTCTGCAGTTGCAGCCACATCGTTGGGAATATGAACAATAGTGAATATATCCGGATTAATTCCTTCCTCTTTGGCCTTATTTCTGATTTCAGCTTCGTCGCCAATCATAACAGCCTCTACAAAACCTTCAGCTATGGCCTTGGCAATTGCGCCAATGGTATTTGGATCCTGCGCATACGCAACAGCAATTTTCTTTTTCTTTCCGCTTTCGCGAAGATGTTCGACCATTTGATCGAGAGAACGTATTGGGGACATATTTTTAAAATTTGAGAAGCGAGATATAAGATGTAAGAAAAACATCAGGAATCAAGACGAGACGCAGCTCTTGATACCTGACACCTGTAACTTATTTTGAAGCCACCAAAGCCGCCAAAGCAATAGAATACAATTTGGTTTTTACGCTATCGCCGCGGGAAGAAAGAATTGCCGGACATTTGGCACCAACAACCATAGCTCCCAGCTCAGCATTTACCATTTTGGTGTTCACCTTGTAAAATACATTACCCGCTTCAATGTTTGGAAATACCATACAATCGGCATCACCGGCAACCATCGAATCTAATTTCTTAATCTCTGCTGATTCTTTATCAATAGCAACATCAATGGCCAAAGGGCCGTCAACATAAGCATTTTTAATTTGACCGCGGTCTGCCATTTTCGAAATGATGGCTGCATCGACACACGCCTGCATTTTAGGCAATACTTGTTCTGTTGCCGCTATTAAGGCAACCTTTGGTTTATCGATACCCAAGGCACGTGCTACATTTATTACATAGTTTGTTAAAGCAATTTTCTGATCTAAATCGGGCTGAGGAATAACGGCAACATCGCTTACTACCAGCAATTTGTGGTAATTCGGATTCTCCATTACAGTAACGTGACTTAATACTGCTTTTGGAGGCATTAATCCGGTATCTTTGTTTAAAATTGCCTTCATGTACTTGTCAGTACTTACCATACCTTTCATAATCATATCACCTTCGCCGTTATTAATTAACTCAACGGCCTTATGAGCAGCTTTCAATTCATCCGGCTCATGCACAATAGTAAAACTGCTAATGTCAAAATTGTATTCCGCACAAATTTTTTCAATGGTTTCTCTGTCGCCAACCAAGGTAGCATCTACAATTCCGTGCTGAATAGCATCGTAAACAGCTCCTATCGTATGAGAATCGTTCGCATAAGCAGCTACCAAACGCTTCTTTTCGCTGTTTTTAAGAACATCTATGATTTGATCCAAACGTGTAATCATCTTCAATATTTTTTTAGTGAATGTGTTTCAGGAAATTAAATCCTTATTGTTTAAGTGTAAGGCAAAAATAGGAAATAATTACGAATAGCATCAGAAACAGACATTAAAACCTACAAATATTATCTTTTGCAGGTATTATTATTGCAGATTGCAATTTTATCGGAACACAAGAAAGGATTTCCTGGATTTCAGTTATTTTATTTTAGGAATCGAGAAAAAGAAACTTGTCCCTTTATCTTTTACACTCTCCGCCCAAATTTCACCCCCATTTAATTCTACAAATTCTTTGCAAAGCATTAGTCCAAATCCTGTGCCCGATTCATTTGCAGTACCTTCGCTGGTAAAAACAGTATCAATTTTAAATAGTTGTTCCAATTGCTTTTCTGTCATTCCAATTCCCTGATCAGAAACCTTAATCACAACAAAACCATTCGTACTATTCAAACTTAATGCAATTGTTTGACCGGAAAATGAAAATTTCATTGCATTTGACATTAAATTTCGAATCACAGTATCTATCATCGCTTTGTCTGCTTTCACATTTACATGATCAAATTCGCCCTTTATGTCAAGCCCTTTTAACAATCCCAAACTCTTATGAATACTCAGATTCTTCTCCAAAAGAGATTTCAAATCAAACTCTTCCACATTTAATTTAAAATTTCCCTTCCGAACATTGGCCCATTCCAATAAACTTTCCAAAAGCTTAAATGTGTCATCAGAACTTCTGTATATGATCTCAATCAGCTCATTTTTTTCTTCTTCCGTCAAAATATCAGCATCCTTTATCAGAATCCTTGAAAACCCGCGAATGGCATTAAACGGATTCCTTAGATCGTGAGCAATTATCGATAGAAATTTATCTTTTGCAATATTCGCAGTCGATAAACTCTCATTTGCATTTTGCAGCTGAATTGTTCTGTCAGAAACAATCTTCTCGAGTGCTAACAAATTCTTTTTTGCTCTTCTTCTGCTGTATTCATTCGTTAAATAAATCAGAAATGATATGATTAAAAATACGGTGAAAATAGTATACCAGCTTAAATACCATAGCTGTTTTACTACAAGTGGAATAATCCGGCATTCGCTCCAGGCATAATTTCCTTCATGTTTTCCACGAACAAAAATTTTATACTCTCCAGCTTGTAAATCGGATAGTAAAATCTGATTTTTTGCAGATAGTTCTTTCCAATCAAGTTTTTTTGCAGAGGCTTTAATTGTACAATATTGAAATTTATTTTGTTTCTGTGGATAAATACTGGCTGCAACATCCAATAATAACATTGAGTTAGCGATCATCGAAACAGAATTATTTTGAAGAATAAGCTCCCCTTCGTTATCCGCAGAATATACTAAAGGCATAGGAGTAGGCAGAATAGAATCTGATATCGATGCAAAAGCAATACCATTAGAAGTTCCAACCCATAAATAATTTTTAGAATCAACCAGTAAGCTTCGGTTTATAAATGTTTTTGAAGGCAAACCTTGCTCTGGTGCAAACAAGGAAATATCTGCTTTTCGTTTACGAACTACTCCTTTGCTTGTCGTCAGCCATATTGAATTTTGTTTATCAATTGCAACAGAATTAACTTCACTATTTGATATTTCTCCTAAATCAACTCTCTCAACAATATTTTCGGTGTATTGCAGCAAACCTTCCGAAGTGCACATATACAGCACATCCTTATCCATCTCAAGATCAATCACCCAAAAATCTTCGCCAATGGCGAATGAAATTGGTTTGCTGATATTCATAATCTCATCTTTGGCAAGATCATATTTAAACAAATAGGAGTGCTTAAACTCCCCGCCTATATAAAGATTCTTTTTTGAGTCTAAGTAAATATCCTGTACGATGCGTTGTCCCCGAAATGAATCAAGATAACTCTTCACCTGACCTGTCGTTAAATTAACCTTAAATAATTCTTTGTTGGCAACTACCCAGGCAATTTGTTCCGAAGAAATCTGAATACTGGTAACTGCCTGATTTGAAATGGCTATATCTAAAAGTAAATCTTCATCTTTAAAAACAATTAACCGACCTTGCTCAGTGCCGATTAGTTTTAGATCTCCCAAACACTTAAAAACATGCAGCGATCCCTCAAAATTGACTGGCAGCCTCTCAATGTCTTTTTTATCATTCACCTTGAAAAGACCCGTTGTACCGGCAAAAATTACATTTCCATCATCAGAAAGATCAATAGATGCAATATATTCCGAATTCGAAGATTGAAATTGATAAGAAAAGAACTTCTTTTCCATAAGCAATGCTCCGGAATTTGTAGATACCCAATATTTTCCAAAATCATCCAAATAGATATCATTAACCGTAAAATAAGGGAAACCACCAACATTGGACACAGAATACTTATCAGCAATATCAAGCTCCGCCAGACCTTGAAACCATGTTCCGATTATTATTTTATTATCAGAAATCCTTTCGAAACAAGATGCCATAATATTCTCTGTGATCACATCTTTCCTAATCACTTTGGCTTGAGAATCAAACACTATTTTAATAATACCTTCAGAAGTGCCCAGTAAAAATTCATTGGCTCCGATTTTAAAAGAAGAATGAATGATTAGATTCAGATTGAAATCTGACTCGGTAAATGCATTGTTTTGAGAATCAAAATCATAAAACCATCCCTTTTGAGAAACTACAATCAAATTTCCATTGTCACACTCCAGAAACTGAAAAGATCTGTTATAAGATGAGGTTAGGTTTTTTTCATCCATCGTGAATTTTTCAACAGCATCTCCCTTATATCTGTAAATATGATTATAATCCGTAATCCATAAATCATTTTTCTGATCCTCAAACAAATGCTTTGGGTATTTGGGTTTAGATGAATCGGTATTGCACTCAATAAACAATTTCAGCTCTGCTTTTTCCAATGATCCTTTAATTTTATAAACAGCATCATCAGAAACAGCCAAAAGTTCTCCATTCTTCCTCTTGAACAACTCTTTAAAATAGCTCGATTTCCCTTCTGGTAAAATGAGTGGTACAAAATGATCATTTTGCAGGAATAATACTCCATCATCGGTGGCGAAATAGTATACACCCAAAGAATCCTGCTGAGTGGATTTAACCAATTCCTCATTTAGTTTATTCTCTTTGTTGTATTGATAAAATCGAAAATTCGTTCTCTGCCCTTCTGAAGAAAATGAATGTAAGATCAACAATAAAATAAGAAAAAACAGAACTGATAAAGTAGATATTCTAATCATTGAATAGATTTCGATTTACAGTACAATAATAATATTTACTACATGAATACTTGTGTCTTAACGATAATTGTGATCTTTTGTTTCAAAAAAATGGCCCGTAACCGATTCTTTTATGTCCTATAAGCAATATTAGTAAGCCTCATGCCGGAATACGGATGAAAACCCAACATTAAAAAAAAAGAAAGCCTTGTCGATCGACAAGGCTTTTCTCTATAAATATTCTCGGAATTAATTCAATGTACTTACAATACGCTGAGTATCTGAAGCAATAACCAATTCTTCATTTGTTGTAATAACCATGGCTTTCACCTTCGATCCTTCTTTAGAAATAATTGCGTCTTTACCACGTAAACCATCATTTTTTTCAAAATCAAAATCAAGACCCAAGTAACCAAAATCACCGGCAATTTTCGCACGGGAAATTGTATCGTTTTCTCCAATTCCACCTGTAAATATAACCAAATCAACACCTCCCATTGATGCAGTATATGAACCTATAAAACGCTTCACACGATATGCAAACATATCCAAAGCCAATTGAGCTCTTTTATTTCCTCCTTCGGCAGCCACTTCTAAATCTCTCATGTCTGAAGAAATACCTGAAATTCCAGCCAATCCACTTTGCTTGTTAATCAGTTTGTTTGTCTCATCAATCGACAAATTTTTCTTTTCAGCAATATAAAGAAGTGCACCCAAATCAAGATTACCTGTACGGGTACCCATTAACAAACCTTCGTTTGGAGTAAATCCCATCGAAGTTTCAATAGATTTTCCACCTTCAATTGCACAAACAGATGCTCCGTTACCCAAATGACAGCTAACAATTTTCTTATCCTCAATGTTCCATCCTAAGATTTCGCATGCTTTGTTAGCTACAAATTTATGACTTGTTCCGTGAAAACCATATTTACGAACACGAAGAGTTTCGTAACAATCATATGGCAATCCGTACATGAATGCCTCTGGTGGAAGTGTTTGGTGAAAAGATGTATCAAAAACAGCAACTTGAGGAATACCGGGAAGTAATTTTTCCATAGAAAGAATTCCTTCTAAATTAGCTGGATTATGAAGTGGTGCCAATTCACAACACGATGCTATTAATTCTTTTGCCTTCGCATCAATAAAAGTACTATCTTTAAAATATTCACCGCCATGGGCTACACGATGACCAGCAGCATCTATTTCTTTAATACTTGAAATAACACCATGTTCAGGGTGAACCAGTGCTTTTAGTACAAGGTCGATTGCTACTCCATGATTTGGAATATCCTGAACCGACTCGAACTTCTTCTTCCCCTCTGGTTTGTGAGAAATAACGCCTTCTTTAAGACCAATTCTCTCTACAAGACCTTTTGCCAACAAAGTGGCTTCTTCACCCATGCTCAACAACTGATATTTTAAGGAAGAACTACCACAATTAAAAACTAGAACGTTCATCAGAATTTTGTTTTTTTATTTTGTTTGATATTTGATTTATTATAATCCTGCAGCCTGATTCGCTGTTATAGCAACCAAGTTTACTATATCACTAACAGAACAACCTCTTGACAGATCGTTAATTGGAGCTGCCATTCCTTGTAGGATAGGACCTACAGCCTCTGCTCCTGCCAAACGTTGAACCAATTTATAAGCAATATTTCCAACTTCGAGAGTAGGGAAAACCAAAACATTAGCTCTTCCGGCAACTGCACTGTTAGGAGCTTTCTGAGCTCCAATTGCTGCTACAATAGCTGCATCAGCCTGCAATTCTCCATCAATTTGAAATTCCGGAGCCATTTCTTTTGCCAAGCGGGTTGCTTCAACTACTTTATCAACCATTTCATGCTTACCAGATCCCATAGTAGAGAAACTTAACATGGCTACACGAGGTTCCATTTTAGCAATTGCTTTTGTGGTTTTTGCAGTTGCTACGGCAATTTCAGCCAATTCACTCGCTGTAGGATTAGGATGAACTGCACAATCAGCAAATACCATCATTCCATTATCACCAAATGTTTTATCTTTTAAAATCATTATAAAAGCTCCTGATACTACAGAAATACCCGGCATTGTTTTTATAATCTGAAATGCCGGACGTAATACATCACCGGTAGCATTTAAAGCACCTGCAACTTCGCCGTCTGCATCACCAGCTTTAATCATTAAGGTTGCTAAATACAAAGGATCCTGAACCAAAACCATGGCTTTTTCCATTGTCATTCCTTTACTCTTTCTCAATTCAACTAAAATTTCAGCATAAGCCTCCATTTTGTCATGTTTTTTAGGATCAACAATTATCGCCTCACCGATATTTTTCAGATGTAAGCGAGTCGCCTCAGAAGCAATTTCGTCAGGGTTTCCGATCAGTATGATCTTAGCGATTTTTTCACTTAAAAGGATATCAGTAGCTTGTAAAGTTCTCTCTTCTGTTCCTTCAGGTAAAACAATTGTTTTACCACTTAAACGTGCATTTTCCTTAATTCTCTGCAATAAGTCCATTGATGTTCAGTATTTTAATCAGTTTTGTAATCTCGACTTTGCAAAAGTATGAATAAAACGTAAACTTTAGATTCCTAAATCAAAAATATTTTAAAGTTTTTAATTAATTTTTTTAATAAATATTCATTCTCAATAAGCTGGCATTTTAAAATAAAAATGTAATTTCAGTTTTCAAGAATCAAACACTACAATCACACTAATTCTATGGAATACACGAAGCAAACTGCACTATTTGAGGAACTTCAGGCAAAAATAGATGGCGAACTTTATCGTGACATGACTACACGCCTTATTTATGCAACAGATGCTTCTGCTTATAAGGTTCTTCCTCTGGCAGTTTGTTATCCCAAGACCGAAGATGACTTACAACATTTAATTCGATTTGCATCTGACGAAAATTTATCACTCATCCCAAGAGCTGCAGGAACTTCTTTGGCAGGACAGGTTGTTGGTGATGGAATTGTGGTTGATATATCAAAACATTTCACTAAAATACTTGAAGTCAACAAAGAGGAAGCATGGGTTCGTGTTCAGCCAGGCGTAATACTCGATGAATTAAACGTGTATTTGAAAGATTACGGTTTGTTTTTTGGTCCGGAAACCTCTACCAGCAGTCGTTGTATGCTTGGCGGAATGCTGGGAAATAATTCCTGCGGATCGCATTCCATTATCTATGGAAGTACGCGCGATCACACTATTGAAGTAAGTTGTCTGCTAAGCGATGGTAGTAAAGTTGTTTTCTCCTCCTTAAGCAATGAAGAATTTGAACTTAAATGCAGTGAAAATAAAGGTTTGGAATCTAAGTTGTATCAGCAAATAAAAAGTATTCTATCATCTGATGAAAATCAGGAAGCAATTACACAAGAATATCCCGATCCGAAAATAAAAAGAAGAAATACAGGTTATGCCATTGATATATTAGCGTCCTCCTCTCCTTTCAATTCAGAGGGAAAAGCTTTTAATTTCAGTCAGCTTTTAGCTGGATCAGAAGGAACATTGGCTCTCACAACAGAAATAAAATTAAGCTTAATTCCTGTTCCCCCAAAAGAAAAAGCTTTGATTTGTGCTCATTTTGAAAATTTAGAAGAGGCCATCCAGGGCAATCTTATTGCCTTGAAATATCATCCGGGTGCAGTAGAATTAATGGATGATCAGATTCTGAAATTAACCGAAGGAAATATTACACAAGCAAAAAACCGATTCTTTTTGAAAGGAAATCCGGGTGCATTACTCATAATTGAGTTTGCCAGAGAATCAAAAAACGAAATTGATAAAATTGCCCGGGAAATGGAAGCTGAATTTCGAGAAAAAAAACTTGGCTATCATTTCCCTATCGTTTCAGGAGCAGATAACATGTCACGAGTTTGGGATTTACGCAAGTCAGCTCTGGGAATTTTATCGAATATGAAAGGTGATGCCAAACCAGTTTCCTTAATTGAAGACACCTCAGTAACCCCTGAAATATTATACGATTATATTGCCGAATTTAAGAATTTGATGAAAAAGCATGAGATTCAATGCGTATTTCATGCACATATTGGAACCGGTGAAATTCACATGCGCCCCGTATTGAATTTAAAAGATGCCAAGGATCAGGAAAAATTTCATGCCATTGGTTTGGATTCTGCGAAACTGGTGAAAAAGTACAATGGTTCGTTGAGCGGTGAGCATGGTGATGGAAGACTGCGTGGTGAATTTATTTCCATTATGATTGGAGAACAAAACTATCAGCTCTTACGGGATATCAAACAATGCTGGGATCCTAAAAATATCTTTAATCCCGGTAAAATTGTAGATACGCCAAAAATGAATACCCATTTGCGTTATGAACCCAATCAGAAAACCCGTAATATTCAAACTTATTTCGATTTCTCCAACGACATGGGAATTGTTCGTGCTGCAGAACGTTGCAACGGATCCGGCGATTGCAGAAACACCCACATTACGGGCAAGGGAATGTGTCCAAGTTATCAGGCCACACTGGATGAAAAACTAACTACCCGGGCAAGAGCCAATCTGTTTCGTGAATTTCTTACCGATTCAAACAAAATCAATCCATTCAATCACAAGGAATTATACGACATATTGGATTTATGCTTATCGTGCAAGGCTTGTAAATCTGAATGTCCGTCGAGCGTTGATATGGCCAAACTAAAAGCAGAATTTTTACAACAATACTACAATTCAAATCCAGTTCCTTTTAGAAGTAGATTAATTGCCAACATCACTAAAATAAATAAATTGGGTAGTTATGCTCCCAGCCTGTTCAACTATGTAAATCAACATTCCACAATAGGCAAAATAGTAAAAAAGAATCTTGGTTTTGCTGAAGAAAGAAGCATTCCCAAGTTGCACAAAACAACACTTCGAAAATGGTATTCATCCATGAAAAAGGAATCAAGTAAAAAGAAAGTATATCTCTTTGCTGATGAATTTACAAACTACAACGATACTCCAATAGGTATCAAAACAATTCAACTGCTTGAACATCTGAATTATCAGGTCATTATCCCAAATCATGAAGAAAGTGGCAGAACCTATTTATCGAAAGGATTGGTGAAAAAGGCTAAATTCTTGGCAATAAAAAACGTGAACCTGCTTAAAGATCTAATCACGGAAGAATGTCCGCTTATTGGAATTGAACCATCAGCAATACTTACTTTTCGTGATGAGTATCCTGAGTTGGTAACTCCGGATATGATAGAAGATGCTAAAAAACTATCGAAAAACACCTTTACCATTGAAGAGTTTTTGCATCAGGAAATGAAAAACGGCAGAATCAAAAAAGAACAATTTACCACAGCAAAAAAAGAGATCAAATTTCACACACACTGTTACCAAAAAGCTCTCGCTTCATCCTTACCCATAAAAGAGATATTAAGCTTTCCTGAAAATTATAGCGCAACCGAGATACAATCAGGGTGTTGTGGCATGGCAGGATCCTTTGGTTACGAAAAAGAACATTACGATTTAAGTAAAAAAGTTGGTGAATTAGTGCTCCTACCCGAGGTTCGAAATACTCCAAAGACAACATTGTTAGCTGCTTCAGGAACCTCCTGCCGTCATCAGATAAAAGATGAAACAGAACGTGAAGCCCTGCATCCCGTTGAAATATTGTTTGAGGCCTTAGTATCGTTTTGACGTTAATAGATTTCGAATATTCACGAATTATCAATCAATAAAAAAACCAAATAAGGCTATTTTATTAACGATTACAAAGCGGCCAAAATATTCTCAACTTCCGTCACTTCAATTGTCCCTTTGGTAGGAATCATATCACTCCAAATCCAATTGTAATGTTCAATCACTTTCTCTGCAGACAAATGAGGCCGATCCGCCGTTGTATGAGCATTTTTAACTACGGTAATATTAAAATCCTTAACCAATGCAGATTGAATTGTAGATTCTACACAAAAATCAGTCGCACACCCCGTAATCACCAATTCGCTCACGCTTAGTGCTTTCAATTTCTCCTCCAGGTCGGTCTCGTAAAAAGAATCATTCGCCTTTTTATATACAATCAAATCTGATTCAGCAATATTCAGTTCATCCAGAATTTCCCACTCTTCGGTATTCGGCACAAAACAATTCTGTTTCGAGCCATTGTGTTGTATGTAGATAACAGGATTCCCATATTCACGAAATCGAGCTGCTAATTGATTGATTCGCTTCACAATTCCCTCTGTATTATAACGAGGAGTTGCAGGTGTAAACGAGCCTTTTTGCATGTCGATTATTAGAAGAGCGCTGGAATTTATCTGATTTTTTTTCATGCCTACATGTATAAAAAAAGATTTATTTAATTTGAATCAGGCTTATTCCTGATTCAAAAAATCACAAACTTTACTAAAAACAAGATCTAAGCTTTCCTCAACATTCTGCGATTCCTGCTTATTCATTGGGAATGGGTTTTCATGTGAATACGAATATGGAAAATCAAGCTCTTCAACAGTAATATTAATATCTCTGGAAGCTCCTTTCAAGGTGTTTTCAATCTCGTAAGTCGGAAAAACAGAATCTCCTTTTAAGGCAATCGCGTAAATCTGATTTTCCGCTTTTTTAAATAAAGCTTCTCTAAAATGCCTCATATTCCTGTAATCCAACATAGTATGAAATACCTTTCCTTCCAAATGATCTTCTTCAATGTAATGATGCAAAAGATTATCTTTCTTTAAAAAGCTGCTGAAATGCTCAACCAAATAAGAATACAAGGTAACATTAACTTCACTATCCAAAATAAATTTAGAAACCGGAGACAAGCGATTGAATACGGCACCACTGCAAAATAAACACAATTTTGTTTCGCTAAAATAATTTTTATGGTTCGTTAACTTCAGTATTTCAGCCAAAAAACCTCCAATAGAGTAAGCAAAAATATCAAAATTAAAATCTGTATCAATTAATTCATGCTTACCACTTTTACACTCTTCAATAAATTGAATAATATCGTAATAACTCTGCAAACCCGACCAAATAAATCTTTGTGGCATGGAATGAAGTCGCATACTGATGGCTACATTCGATAATGAGGAACCAATAATATTTGGAAATTGGGCTTTTCGTTTTTTACTCAATTCAAACATTGCCTTTTTATCGCTCCAGTGCTTTGGTGCACGCTGCATATGAAATGCGATTGGAAAAAAAACAACGGCACTCTGTGTTTTCTCACAAATAGTTTGTCCCCATGGCAAATATTTATCCCACGTTTTTTCATTAAAGCCATGAAAAATAAACGTCAGCCTTTTTATCTTACTAATACCTTTGGGTTTTAATATCTTATAGCTGAAGTTTTGATTTTCCTCAACAACAACATCATCCATATGAACATCGTCCTGTATTTCACCAATTTCGTTCTGGGCAAACAAGTTCTCGATAAGATCCAACTTATGACTTTCACAATAATAATTGGTTTTACCAGGTAAAATATCGTGTGCTAAAGAATGAAATTGATACTCCCCAAATTCCATCCCGTCAAACTCTGACTCTCCTCCATCAAAGGCCAATTTTAATTTCTGACACCGGTCAACATATGACATAATAAAAAACGTTAATGAATTAATTTCAACTACTGAATACAATCATGTATATTCTATTTGCAAAATTCGAATTTACAAAAACACAACTGATTAACAAAAAACAATTCGGCAATTAAATATACTTCTTAATCTTTTCTGATTATTTTTACAATTACAAAACAAAATCACTCAAATAAAATTTATGTACCAGAAAGACTTTATCATGCGAATGCTTGAAATGATTGCTGATTTAATCGCTCTCCTTTTAGGTTTAATTAAAAATGGAGACTTGTCGCAAGCTCATAAATTACTTGAGAATGCTTATCGCGATTTTCTGAAAGAAGATGCTTCTTTTTTTAGAAATCTCCCAAAAGAAAAGCTTACCGAAGATTTGCTTACGAAACACAATTATACAAATAGTCATTTAAAGATATTATCGGAGCTCTTTTTTGCTGAGGCAGAATTGAATATTGCTAAAGGCGATAAAGTGAATGGCTTAAGTTATTACGAAAAGTCTTTATTACTTTTAGAATTTACAGAAAAAAATTCCAATACTTTTTCGCTAAGTAACGAATCGAAAATCAGATCATTAAAAGAGAAAATTAAAATATCAATACAGTAAACCATGAAATTTAGTCTACAAGAAAAATTACTAATAACCTGAGTTCGATATTAAAATATCCCTAATTGATCGGACTTAATAGTTTCATA
>NZ_JAUCMW010000035.1 GCF_030372765.1 Labilibaculum sp. K2S
ATTTGTTTGACCTATTTACCTATAAAACAACACTTTAATAATCGAACTCAGGTTAATAGAATCAGAGAAAATGGGTTTCGTGTATCGGGAGAACCAAAAACAACAGGAGATGCTTATTCCGAAAGTGTAATTTTGGATCCCGAGGAGAACAACATTGAAATAACCGAATGACTTTAAACTTTCGGCTAAAAATAATTTCGCTTAAAAACAGTTATATTTTTCCTCTAACTCCGTCTAAATCATAAAAATTTAGACGTGAAATACATATCCTCCTAATCATAGGAATAAAAATACAAGCCGAAATCCCCCTATTCTCTTCGCTGATTTTCTCCATTATAATAACGAACAATGCCATTCTTTTTTCACATATATGTTGAAGAAGCATACTAATGTTTGGATAATATTTTTGGAAAAGCCTACATTTGCTTGTTATCAAAGCAATATTTTAATCAATGAGCTTTTCAAATAAAGAGACAAAGGCCGATATAGCCTTAAAATACTTTCACAAACCGCCTGTTTATTACAACTGCGCTCAGGCTATCTACAAAGCTTTTCAGGAAGAGTTTAGGATTACCAATGATGAGATAAATGAGTGTTCAAAAGATGGCAATGGAAAAGCAAAGGGTGGCAATTGCGGTGCTTATCATGCGGCTTTAGAATTACTAAAAGACAAGCCTGAATTATTAGCTGAATTCACCAGACGTTTTCAAGAAAAATCAGAATACCTGACTTGTTTCGATATCAAATTCAACTACAGCATGTCCTGCAAAAATTTGGTGCGACTGGCATCCGATCTACTCGAAGAATTAACGCCGTTATCTTCCAATAGCTAATGAAACCAATCAAAGTTACCGCTGCAATAATTATTAAAAACAGGAAGATATTTGTTGCCCAACGAAGTAAGGATGATGAATTATCCGGCAAATGGGAATTCCCAGGTGGTAAAATTGAATCTGACGAAACACCTCAGGAATGCCTCAAGAGAGAACTGTTTGAAGAATTTGGAATTGAAACAAAAGTTCTTGATTATTTTGGAGAGAGCATATTTGATTATGGCAACAAGTCAATTCACTTGCTGAGCTATTTTGTAGAACATCTGTCGGGTGAATTAATCCTGCAAGTTCATCAAAATTACAAATGGATTGAGCTTAGCGAATTAGATCATATTGACTGGGCTGCTGCTGATATTGAGCTTGCGAAACAATTAAAACAGAAATTAACCGAACAATAGCTCATCCACCGATTTCTTTAAAAAATCTCTTGAATGGTAGTCCTCATCCACAATTTCATCATTCCATACAACAATATCTAAATCGATTATACGCGGACCAAATTTCGGAAGACTTCTGTCCCTTCCCATTTTATCCTCCAATTGTTTCAAATACAAATTGAATTCCTCACGGCAGTGATGCGTTCTTAACCTCACGGCTCCATTAATAAAATCCTCCTGATTGGTAATTCCAATCGGTGCTGTTCTAATCCATTTGGAATGTTTTTTCAGCAAATGATCTTTCGACAAAAGACACAGCATCTTTCGAATGTTTTCTGTTGGATTAATATTCGATCCTATACCTACTATACAATCGTTCATTATATATTGATTTAGTGAAATTTCCGTTTTAAGAAACGCCTTTTCTGTATGCCTCTAATTCAATTGATACAGATTCAGCAAAACGCAAAGCATGAGGTTTATCCACCTCCACTTTTGCCCACTCCACTTGGGGATTCATCAAAATTACATCCAATACTTGCCGGGTCAAATTCTCCAACATTTTAAATTTACCTTCCTGCACAAGCACAATCACCTTTTTTGTTATTGTTTTGTAATTGTATGAATTATCAACATCATCATTAGCTATAGCGTTCTCCACATCTGCCTTAATGGTCATATTAATCACAACATCTTGTTTGTTACGCAATTCGTCCTCATTAAATCCAATATAAGTTCTAATCAACAAATTTTTCACACGAATTATTGCCATAAATTACAGTTTATAAGAGTTGTTCACCTCCGTCGCAATACAAAATTTGCCCGGTTAGGTTCTGATTTGCCAATATATAATCCAATGATTGCAAGATGGGTTCAATTCCACCGGAAATTTTCATTGGTGTTTTTTCCGCCAGTCGCTGCAAATATTCCTCTCCCTGATCCACCGGAGCAAGAGTTGCTCCGGGAGCTATACCATTGACTCTAATTTTAGGTGCAAATTCAAGCGCTGCCATTTTTGTTAAATGAGCCAATCCAACTTTCGACAAACTGTAAGCCGCATACAAATTTGAATAGCTTTCAATTCTAGTATCCAACAAGTTTATAATCAAACCTTTTTCACTATTCATAGCATAATCCCTTGACAGAATAAAAGGAGCAAATAAATTCACATTCATCTGATCCTGAAACAACTTTACCGAAGTCTCTTGAATTACTCCTGAATTAAAAACAGATGCATTATTTATTAAAACGTCAATCTTCTCAAAATGCAATAAAACCTTATCAATTAAACGATCTGTGTCTTGAGTAGAATTCAAATCACTTTTAAAAATCTTGAATTTTTGTTCCGGATATTTATTCACCAAATCTGTCTGCAACGAAATTGCATCATTTTTAGAGGAATTGTAGTGAATGGCAATACTAAAACCATTCTTTGCCATATGCATAGCAATAAATTTTCCAATTCGCTTTGCAGCTCCAGTTATTAAAGCAGTTTTACAAGTCATTTTTTCAGTCGTTATCATTTAAAGTTAACGAATATCTTTCCTGATAAAAAGTTTATGATAAAATTTTTTCTGATTCTGTAATTAAATTTATTCCTGTTATTAATTGCGATAAAATAAGTAGAATCTGTATTTTGCATTCAAATTGTTAATCTGTCAAAATACCGATTAACGAATGAAAATTGATATGACTAAAATCGAAATAGAAGCAGAACTAAAACAAATTTGTCCATCTCTTCGCCTGGGCATTATTCAATGCAGGATAAACACGAAAGAAGAATGTCCGGATCTATGGCAGGTAATTAATGAAAACACAGTAAACATTCAACAAAATCTGGCCATTTCAGGAATTGTAGATATCCCAAGTATTAATAGTTCAAAAAAAGGATATCGGGCAGTTGGAAAAGACCCCAGCAGGTATCGCTTGTCAGCAGAATCTTTGTTACGAAGAATTGTAAATGGGAAAGGATTGTACAAAATAAATAATGTGGTAGATTTATTAAATTTGGTGTCTATTACAAGTGGGTTTTCAATTGGCGGATACAATGCTGACAAAATAGAAGGTGTCGTTCGCTTTGGCATTGGAAAAGCTGACGAAGCCTACGAAGGAATCGGACGAGGATCTTTAAATATAGATAAACTGCCCGTTTTCAGAGATGATCTGGGAGCATTTGGAAGTCCTACAAGCGATTCTTTACGAACCCAAATCGACGAAACATGTAAAAACTTTCTCATGATCATTATTAGTTTTCAGGCTGAAAAAGCTTTGCCTGAAGCAATGAATTTAGCAATTGATCTGTTAAAAAAACATGCAGAAGCTAAAGAAATTCAATCTGTGATACTATAAAATAAATAAAGCCTGCTAAATGATTCAGCAGGCTTTACTTTTATTTGTCTGTATTGTTTTATCTATTACTGAAGTACAAAGTTTATCACAACGGAATAAGAAACTTTCACCGGCTTTCCCCTTTGCTTACCTGGTTGGAATTTGGGCAAATTTCGAATTACACGCAGAGCTTCCTGATCCAATGAAGGGTCAATTCCCCTAAGCAATTCTACTTTTGAAATACTCCCATCTTTCCCAACAATAAAACTAACAAAAACCCTTCCCGTTATTCCATTTTCCTGCGCAATAACAGGATATCTGATACTCGAATTGATGTGTCTGTACAATTCTAAATTACCTTCAACATTGTTTTTGCAGATATCAGGCCTAAATATTGGCATTTCCTCTACAATCACGAAAATTTTCGCTTCATCGTCAACCTCTTCCTCAACAAATACTTCTTGTGGAGCGATTTCAAATTCAGTTTCCTGATTTAAGTTTTCTTCAACGATTTCAATTTCATTTTCTAACTCGGTATTGTTTTCAACAATCGTAATTACATCTGTTAATTGAATTTTTGGTGGTAATTTGGGTTTTTCTTTAATTTCTTCCTGTCTGGTAATTGGAATTATTTCTTCATCCAATTTTAAATCAACCAGATTTCTAATTTCAACAACCTCTCTTACTCTTGTAGGCCATTCAAAAGATATTAAAGTTAATGCTAAGGCCATAACCAACCCAATTTCAAAAAACAATGATTTTCGTTTTTCCAAATCAGCATTTGGATTCTTTTTGGGAATCATAGCTAAACATTTTAAATATTAAAGTACAGTTTCCATAGTGACAAAAAACCAAACATCACTAAAAACATCTAATAATGTTCAGCTTATGTCCTCATAAGAGGATGAGTTCAAAGAACTATTTAAGTATACGGATTTAAGCTGTAATAGTTGCAAACTTCTGAAGACTTATGTATAACTAAAACCTATTGCAAAACAAAATTAATATAGCCTGAAAACCAAACCGGTACTTTTTTATTAAATTGTTTGCCAGGTTTAAATTTTGGTAAATTCTGCACCACACGAACAACTTCTTCATCCAATAAAGGATCCACCTTACGTATCACCTGAATATTTGATATGTTCCCATCGCTTGTTACAACAAATTTCACAAATACTTTCCCGTGAATATTTGACTCCTGAGCAGTTATTGGATACCTAACCATTCTTTGCATGGTAATAAACAAGTCTTTGCACCCCTCTTCATAGGTTTTATTTTTTTGAGGATTAAAAATTGGCATCTCCTCTACGCTCACAAAAGGACTCATTTCTTCTGATATTTCCTCTTCATAGGCTGGTTGTTCTAATATCTCCTCGTTAGGATCTCCAAACGAATCCTCAGGAATATATTCCTCTTCAGGCTCTTCTTCAATCACCAACAGGTCAATCAGATCTATTTTCCTGACTTTTGGCAGCTCCATTTTTTTCTCCGGTTCACGAAAAGTTACTGCTGTTAATTCTTCCATATCATCAATCGAATCAAATACAATATCTTCAGGTTCATTCATTGGTACTTTATATTCAAAGGCCATTAGCACAAATAAGAAACTAATTAAGAAACCAATCTGTAAAAACAGTACTCTCTTCTTCTCTAAATTATATCGGGAATTCTTTTTCACTTGCATAATCATGAGTTTTTTTGGTGAAACATTTAATGGTTATTCATTCATCATTAAACTAATTTTTTAGTTATACGATTCAAAAAAAAAGTTCTATTGCAATACAAACGAAATGTACCCACTGAACCAAACACTTACCGGTTTGTTTCTTTGCATTCCCGGTTTAAATTTTGGCAGATTTTGTACGACACGAATCGCTTCTTTATCCAGAGAAGGATCAACAGGTCTCATTACTTGAATCTGTTCAATATTTCCTGTTTTTGTAACTACAAATCGAACATACACCTTTCCTTCAATCCCATTTTCCTGTGCCACAATAGGATATTTGGTCATTTTTTGCATGGTTATAAACAAATCTTTTAGTCCCTCTTCATAGGTATTATTCTTTTTAGGATTAAATATTGGCATTTGCTCTACCCTTACAAATGGTACATCTTCAACATTTTCCTCGACATCCTCTTTTACATCTGCAATAACATAGGAATCATCTTCAGATACATTGGAATCAATAATTTCCAAATCATCAACTTCATCATCATCTTCAACTAAAGTTAATTCTGTTAAAATCATTTCTTTAATTTTAGGAATTTCTTTTGGCTGAGGTTTATCCTGCACGGTTATGGGAATAATTTCGTCCATTTCTTCAAGAACATCAAAATCCAGATCTGCCGTTTTTCCAACCGGGGTTTTATACTCAAAAGCCATTAATACAATTATAAGACTTAAAAGGAATCCGATTTGTAAAAATAAACCTCGTTTTTTTTCCAAATCATAGCGGGGGTTTTTCTTAACTTCCATAATAAAGGGTTTTTGGTTAGACAATATAAATTGGTTTGGTTTTAATCCTAAGAAGTTAGTTCTATAACTAAATTCTTAGTTAATATACGTAAAAAAATTTATTAGTTCAAAGAAAAACGAATAGGAATTGTATATTTAACCTCAACTTTTTTTCCGTGTTGCTCACCGGGCACCCAATTAGGCATGCTGTTAATAACACGTAAGGCTTCCTTATTTAATTCAATATTTGCTCCTTTTATTACTTTAGCCTTTGCAACACTACCGTCAGTCCTCACAACAAACTGAACAAAAACCTGACCTTCGTAGCCTTGTTCGGCAGCCAAAACAGGATATTGAATTTTTCTTGCGATATATTTTCTCAAATTGCCATTTGCCTCAGTAAACTGTGGCATTTTCTCTACTACAAAATATTCTTTGCTCTTATTCACATTAGTTTTAAGAACATTTTCCAGATGATAGTCGGATGAATTCTTGATTCTTGAATACAAAGGATCCGGCGAATCAACAGGCTTATCGATTAAATCTTTTAGCTGAAAATTAATAGGAACAGTATATGCAATATTCACAAATTCACCATCTTTTTTTCCCGGATTCCATTTAGGAAGAGACGATACAACCCGTAAAGCTTCACGATCTAACAAAGGATTAACTTTTCTTGCCAAAGCAGTATTAATAACTCTCCCTTCTTTATTAATCACAAAAGAAACAAAAACACGACCTTCAATCTGCTTAGTTTGAGCCAGCTTAGGATACTTAACATTTTTTGCCAGGTATTTTTGAAGGGCAATTACACCACCCGGAAAAACAGGCATTTCATCAGTTATGGTCTTTATTTCTTCAGGGTTGATTGTTTCTTTATACTCCAGCTTATTGATTTTGTGAGTGACTAATTGCGGTGAGAATTCATTTTTTGTTTCAGAATAAAAATTTACTGGTTCGCTTCGTAAGGAAGAAAATATATTCAAGTCCACCGGCAGTAACTCTTTAAATGAGAATTCTGTATCTAACTTTTCTTCCTCCTTAATTGTAAAAGCAAAAGCTGATAACAGAACCACAAAAATTGGTATAATAAGCAAGAGTTTTACCAGAGCAATTCTTGGTGTTTTTATTCTACCAAGCATCGAGATTCTTTTTTTCAGTGTTGACTGACCAAAATTATTTGCTAAACGAAACAAATCACCACCTGCAAATTGATTCACAATATGCATCTTGTACTCGTTCGCATTTACAGATCCGTTTACAACCTTATCATCGGCCAAATATTCATGTACTTCCTGAATTGATGACTTATAGAACCAAACAACAGGATTTAACCAAAATATAACGGTGAGAATTTCAATCATTAACAAATCGAAAGTATGAAGCTGATCTACATGTACCCTCTCGTGTGCTAAAATGGAAGAAAAATTGGACTTTTGGTAATCAGCTTTACTAATGAAAACAGAATTTAGAAACGAAAAAGGAGGATAATCATCATTCATGATCACTAGTCGAAATCCCTTTTCACGTAAAATCTTACTGCTTTTTGTCCAGGAAAATAACTGAAATAAATTTTTAAAAAATCGGATCGAAAAAAGAAATACTCCCAAAATATAAACTACACCTAAGTATTGGTACCATGTAAGAGCTTTTTTCACTGTTGCCGTAACAACAACCTCTTCGAGCATATTGCTGTTTAAATACTGCTGCGAGGCTATAACTACAGCATCTAAAACATGAAATGAATTTTCTATCGAACTCTTAGGTTCGGGTTGAAAAGGTATTTCCAATGTTGGAATTAATACCGAGGCAAGTAACGTGAGCAAAAGGAACAGGCGGTTCACTCTAAAAAAAGTATCCCTTTTTAGAAACAACCAATACAAGGCATAAAAAAACGCCATGCATATTGCTGATTGCAAAAAATATAAGATTATGCCTGTGATCATTTACTATTAGCTTATCTACTTTGCTTTTTTATTTGCTCTTCAACCATTCTTTTCACTTCTTCCAATTCCGATAAACTCACTTGCTCTTCTTTAGCGAAAAATGAAACCATATCACGATAAGAATTCGAAAAATAATTGCGAACGAAGCCTTTCATAAACTTCCGGGTATATTCTTTTTTCCCCATTAAAGGAAAGTACTGATGACTTTTACCGTAAGCAATATGACTCACAAAACCTTTCTTCTCAAGGATTCGTGTAATGGTGGATATAGTATTGTAAGCAGGTTTGGGTTCAGGTATTTTCTCTATAATTTCCTTTACAAATGCATTTTCAAGATCCCATAGGATTTGCATCACCTGTTCTTCTGCTCTAGTTAATTCTTTCATTGATTTTATTTTAGGATATTTCTAGACATAAATATATAACTATAAACTTAGTTTTACAAATCCCCGAAAGCACATTATTACCACAAAACAATAATTCACTATTAATCAGACAAATACTTGATGAATTCTAACTTATTTGAAATGAATCTGCATCTAAATGAACAGGAAATTTCCTTCTGAATTCATTCAATTCATCTAAATTTAATTGCAGAGTAGTAATTTCTTCGATGTGATCGGCACATTTTCCAACAAGCTGACCTTTTGCGTTAAAAAGAGCTGAATCTCCGGCATAAGAAAGTCCCAAACCATCAAATCCAATTCGATTTACTCCAACAACAAACGACTGATTTTCAATTGCCCGTGCTTTCAAAAGCGTATTCCAAACATCTCTTCGGGCTTCGGGCCAGTTGGCAACATACAACAAAATATCATAATCATTCTGATTGCGGCTCCATACCGGAAAACGTAAATCATAACAAACCAAAGGACAGATTCTCCATTTCCCAAGATAGAAGACAACCCGATCATTCCCATTTGAAAAGTGGTGGTGTTCCTCTCCCATTCTAAACAAATGACGCTTATCGTAAAAGCAGATAATCTTTTCACTATCTACACAGTGCAAACGGTTAAAATATTCGCCGTTTTCCTCTACAATTATACTTCCAAGAAGAACAGCATTTAATTCTCCGGCTTGATTTTTCATCCAGTCAAGGGTCATCTTAGCTTTTGGCGCAATCAGATTTGTATTCTCCATCATAAAGCCTGACGAGAACATCTCAGGCAGAACAATTAAATCAGTCTGATTTTTTAGAGGTAACAGCAGATTCGAAATTTTATTCAGATTCTCATCAACATTTCCCCAAACCAATTCTAATTGAACTAAACTAACTTTTAGGGTATCGGACATCTTATTCTTTTGGTTACAATCCTGTTGTAAAATTCGCCGGATATTTAGGCTTACAATTGATATACTTGCTTTTAATCTTAATCATATCCTTCTCTACATGGCCCGTTGGATAAAAAGCTTCACCACAAGTTAAGGTTTTTTCCTCATAGTTAATTTCAGCCAAATAAATAGGAACATTTGCCTTTAGTGCGATAAAGTAGAAACCCTTTTTCCACTCAGAACGAAGGCTGCGACTCCCTTCCGGTGCAATTGACAAATACAAGGACTCACGACTCGCAAATTCTTTAACCAGTTCATCAGTCATATTTCCTTTCGCTGAGCGATTAACAGGAATTACTCCCCACGATTTCCAGATGTACTTAAGAGGAAACACGAACATCTCTTTTTTCATTAAAACTTTTGTAGGAATATTATAAGATGAAAAAGCAAGCTTTCCCCAAACAAAATCCCAGTTTGAAGTATGTGGAACCGCAATCACAACAGCCTTCTTAACCTGCGGTATATCTCCAATATATTTCCACCCAAACAATTGCATTAGTAACTTACTAATTTTAGCCTTCATTGTCTCTCATATTTGATCGTGATGCAAAACAATCAATTCTTTACTAACAAAACAACAGCAATTCAATTTATTTTAACAGAAAAATATCTTGTGAAGCTCCATAAATCTCAATAAAAACTATTATTTTGTAAAAAATCCAAATAAGCTTTAAGATTAATTCCAACTCCATAAATCATAATCGTTTTGACTTTTATACAAAAAGATACTCTCTTTTCAAGTAAATGGTTCTATAATTATACCATTCTAATTTTTGGTGCATTTGTTGTTGCTGCCGGATTTGTTTTTTTTATTATTCCTCATGGAATTGTACCGGGTACTGTCTACGGTTTAGGTATTGTCATTAACAAACTTACAATTGGATTGTTCCCTCATGGCATTTTTGGCACATTAAATCCTGCTGATTACGATGGTTTTTTCTCAGGTATACTCTATCAATTCTTGGATTATTCGAATGACTTGTTTAGAAAGTACGGGGGAGGAATTCCTGTTGGATTAGCTAGTTTGGCCATAAATATTCCGTTGTGCTTTATTGGCATAAAATTATTAGGTCCCCGTTTTGGTGTCAGAACCTTTATATCATTCATTTTATGCGCATTATTCATAGATATATTAAGCACTTGGTGGGGATTCATTCCATTGGTAGATGATGTGCTGCTATCCTGTATTTTCGGCGGAATCTTTATTGGTTTTGGTTTAGGTCTGATCATTAAAGCCCGGGCGAGTTCTGTCGGAACAGACATTATCGCCATGATTGGCGCAAAATATAGCAGACTTCCAGTTGGACAGCTTGTTATTTATGTTGATTCCCTGATTATTTTAAGTAGTTTGTACATTAAAATGGATTGGCAAATTCCATTGTATTCATGGATCGTACTTTTTATTATTGGAAAAGTTACTGATATCACCTTACAGGGTTCTACTTACGAAAAAGCCTTATTTATTATTTCTGATAAACATGAAGAAATCAGAGCCAAAATCACCGATGATTTCAATCTTAACGGAACTATTATAAAAGGCAACAGAACACTTGATTTAAAGGAAAAATCGATAATTTTTATTGTTGTGAACAGAAGAGAATTGTCGATGCTGCAAGATTACATACACTCTATTGACCCAATAGCGTTTGTTTCTGTAATGGAAACCAATGAAATTTTAGGCAAAGGGTTCAAATCACTTACTGATCGTTTAGAATAAAATCACCCAGGTTAACTTTAAGTACTTATGAAAGATTTAATAAAATTACTTAACCAGCACAAAGATCTTGCTTTAGCAACAGTTAATGATCAAGGAAGTCCTAAGGTGAGAATCTTTCGCATTATGCAATTGAATGAACAGGAATTGTTCTTTTCCACCGCAAAAAACAAAGAAGTATACCTGCAATTGAAAGAAAACCCAAAAATTGAAATGGTGAGCTGGCACGATCAGGTTTCCATTCGCGTGGCAGGCACAGCCTTCTTCGATGTATCTGATGAAATGCAGCTAAAAATATTCGAAGAAAGCAAAATCCTTCAGGATATCTACCAATCGGTTGAGAATCCGAATTTAACTTTCTTTAGAGTAAAGATGGAATGGGTCGAATTGTTTGATTTGAACTCAATTCCTCCCCAACGGAAATTTTTCGATAGAACAGATCCCTCTGCTGAGTAGTTGTGATAAATCTATTTTATGAATCACTTAAAAATTCTCGGGAAAGAACTTCGCCAATTCCTCTTCTGTATTTCTTTTATTTCCAAAAGCAACTGATCGGAACAGTTGGATGGCATAGCCGCATTGCCAATTTTTAAGAATAGTTGAAAAAGCTCTTTGTCAGCCCCGGTTACATCAGACAAATCCATTCGTGAAAAATACAGCCGAAGCTGTTCTTCCTCTTCTACTGTCGATTTTCCCGAATAATATTTAAACAGGACTTCATTACTCTTCGAACCTGAAAAAATACCATTTGGATCTATTCTCGCTCTAATGGCTTTTCTTACCTCCGACAGAATAGACTGTACATTATTAATTCCTAAGTCCACAACAATAGAGATATCATCCATATGTAACCGAACCATAGAACGCAAACACATTACTTCGGCCTGTACAGGTGACAAATCTTGAGTCAGGAGACAAAAACGAGTTAAATCCGGATTGGTATCAGCTAATAAATTATTTGCAGAAGCCGGAGATATTCTTTTTTCGCAACCAGTGGCTGCTTTAAGTCTGGCCAACTTTCTTGCAATCTTAAACACATAAATCATATCGGTATGGCTAAATTTCTTTCGCTCTTTCCAACATTCCTCAATTGTTAAGCTTACCACCTCAAGAGTTTCCTCCTGATTTCTCAATAAGCAATATACGTAATAGTAGATCTTATCCGCACTGGAGAAGATAAACGTATTAAAATGTGATTTATCCATTGGTATATGTAGTAGTAGTTATTGCGAATCATTTATCACAATAGTGCCGTATACTGGTATCGCCGGTAAAAGTTACGCCAAGAAAAAATGTGTACTTACGAATTAAATACACATGTCTCTTTTGGTTTCTATTTTAAGGGAGAATCCGGCTCTTTAGCCATATGACTATAGGTTAACTTTTCCAATAATGAAGGAAACCATTTCTTGAGCCAAACGGTTAATTTTCCTTCCATAAATGTCATGATCAGTTCCCGTTTTCGTTTTACTACAGCAATGGCAATTAAACGGGCACATTCTTCTGCGCTCATCATTTTACTTTCGTCGCGGGGGGTTTCACCCTGCATCGATCCATCAGCTGTTAAGGCAACATTTCGAACATTTGAGGCTGTGAAACCAGGCGCCGCTACCAACACATGAACACCGGTTTTTAGGTTTTCGACCCGTAAGGTATCCAGAAAACCACGAATAGCATATTTTGATGCCGAATATCCCGATCTGGCAGGTAAACCAATATAACCGGCAATTGAGATTACTCCTACAACAGATCCTTTTGATTTAGTAATGTATGGCATTGCAAATTTGGTACAGAACACCGTTCCCCAAAAATTAACATCCATCAAATTTTTAATGACCGACAAATCCAAATCAGAAAAAAGAGCTCTCATCGAAATACCCGCATTGTTTATCAGCACATCAACTCCACCAAATCGATTTACGGTCTCTGTTATCAGATTTTTACAATCATCTTCAACACTTACATCCGTTTTAACAGTTAAAACCTCATTGCCCAAAGCCAGAATACTTTCTTCCACTTCTTTTAACTTTTCAAGATTTCTTGCAGCTAAAACAATTTTCGATCCACGGGAAGCAAATTCTAAAGCCAATGCCTTTCCTATTCCAGAAGAAGCTCCTGTAATCACAACAATTTTTTGTTTCATGAAAGAGATATATTAACAGATTATAAGTCGCAGAAAGTAATTCCCGCCATTTTTTAAACGACTACAAATTTAAAAATATTTTAATGTATTGAAATGTTTAAACCGTAAAATCAAGTTTAGTGGCTGATTAAGCCAGAATTTACTCCTATCGGTTCCCTTATTAAAACAGTTCCTCAGAACAAAAAACAGGCCATTATCATAAGGAATTTAGGGCTATTTTAAAAAAATGATCTTTTTTCTCACCAATATTTCTTTCCACTATCAAATTACGAACCAATACAATAAAGCAAACCCACCTCACTTCCTCTTGGGAAATATGGATATTTCTGCCATTTTCAGTTTGCGATTTCCATTTAATCACTCTATATTTGCATCGCTTTAAAAAACGAAGTTTATCTGATTCCTTAGCTCAGCTGGTAGAGCACATCACTTTTAATGATGGGGTCCTGGGTT
>NZ_JAUCMW010000036.1 GCF_030372765.1 Labilibaculum sp. K2S
AATCAAGTTACAATCTTATTTTTAAGCTACCGCCAAAGGCGGTTTTTGTTCAACTAACCAACAAGTAATATATTACACAGCACTGTTCTTTTACGTGCCATAAAAAAATACAATCAGCAATAAACACAAGAATAATGACTTACGAAGATTTGGGATACAACCACATACTTGAAAACTATAGAATCGAACAAAATTTAGATTCATTTGTTGTAGGTCGGGTTATATCGGAACACAAAGAAAGGTATGTTGTAAAAACACCAACAAAGGAGTTTGATTCTGAATTGATAGGAAATTTACGTTTTACGGCAGAGAGCAGATACGACTTTCCGGCCGTTGGCGACTGGGTCGCTTTTTCCGAATACGATGAAGGAAAAGCTCTGATTCATGCCATCTACCCCCGCAGTTCAGTAATTGAACGGCAAGCAGTTGGCAAATCAGGACAGGTACAAATAATTGCAGTAAATATTGATTACGGCATGATTGTACAGTCTGTTAACCGCGATTTTAATATCAACCGATTAGAACGGTATTTGACCATTTGTTATGCTTCTAATGTGGAGCCAATTATACTTCTTAGCAAAATTGATTTAATTACTGATGCCGAATTGGAAACTCTTCTAAATCTGATTGCAGAACGCATAAAAGACATTCCTGTAATTGCCGTTAGTAATGAATCGGATGCCGGATTAGATCAATTAACAACACTCATAAATACGGGGAAAACCTATTGTTTGCTTGGTTCCTCGGGTGTAGGCAAATCGACACTGCTAAACAAACTAAGCGGTAAGGAACTGATGAGTACGGGAGCAATTAGTGAAAGTATCGACAGAGGGAAACACATTACCAGCCACAGAGAATTAATCGTGCTCGAAAATGGCGGAATTTTAATCGATAACCCAGGAATGCGGGAAGTTGGAATTACTAACACGACCAGTGGTTTAGAAATGACGTTCGATGGCATTATGGAATACGCCGAAAATTGCCGGTTTAAAGACTGCACCCACCAGCACGAAAAAGGCTGTGCCATTCTCGAGGCCGTTGAAATTGGCGAAATTGATCCCAACTCGTACGCCAACTTTCAAAAAATGCATCGCGAAAAAACACATTTCGAATCGACTGTTCAGGAAAAGAAAAACAAGGACAAAAGCTTTGGCAAGATGGTGAAAAATGTAAAAAAACAAAGAAAAGACAATAAGTTCTAAACAATCTGCTAATATTAACAATAAAGCCACCTCACGGTGGCTTTTCTCATCTCTTCCGGCTCATCAAATAACTTTTCAAAAACCTCACCCTATCCCTCTCCTTTAAGGAGAGGAGAATACAGCTCCTGTATCAAAACATTTTTTTTTAAGAAGACTCCCTTCTCCTCGAGGAGAAGGGCCGGGGTTGAGGTGTCTGTTCCCTCATTAGAAAACTATTCACTCCAAAAAACCTAACTTACCATAGGCGTTAACGAGCAATTTTAAAGTTTAGCATATAAAAACAAAAAAAACCACCTCTCGGTGGCTTTCATTTTCTCCAGACCATATAGTCTCAACTAATTTTCAGCAGTCTCATTAACTACCAGCTCTTCATCCACAGGTTCTCCCTGCAGGTATCGGTATTCGAAACCATAGGTTCTCATAAATCTGCGCACATTCGATGTTGTCTGGTTTCTCATCGAGAATTGAATGTAAGCCGCAATTTCCTTAATCATTGCGTCAACGGGCTCGCGAACCCCGGCCAAATCTTTCTGCACCTTATTTACAGCACGATCGGCAGGAGCAATTTCGTCGAATTCTTTTTTTGCAGACTCCAAAGCCAATGCCACCTCCTCTACCGAAGGATTGCTCATGGCCGGATAGGTAGCTTCAACCGCCTTTTCCTCTCCCAAAAGAATGTTTTCGGCAGCGCTTACCAAATCCATATCCTTACTGAAAGTAGGTAATTCGCCACCCGCAGTAATGTTGTAGTAGCGCAGCACTTCAGCAGGATGATCCATTCGGTAGGTTCTTCTTCTTAACCCATCAAAAAAGTCACGTACCACAACAGCAAGTTTGCCAAAACTTTCATTTTTCTCGCGAACCTCTTTCTGCCGAACCGATAAGCTGGCATTGCTCAGATCGTAAACCGTCTGAAATTTCAACTTCAGCTCTTCTGCCTCGCGCAGCAACTCGGCAGGAATAAAACTGGTTCCTAATTCTGCATCTTTCTTTGCAGTTGCAATGGAACGATCCAACACATTTAACCGATTTATATCGGATGTGGGAAATACTAAATAAGCCATTTTATCTTATTTATTGTTATACAAAAGGATCAATGAAAAAGCTTCTTCTACTGATCCTGATAATTAGAAATATTATTTAACATGTAATTATTAAAACTTTTCTTTATTTACAAGCCTTACAGAGCACACAAAGGGGGCATCTCTGAAACTCCGGAAGGCTTGTGTGTCTTCTAAACGGGCATCCACGAAAAAAAATGGGGATTGTGTGTGTCTAAAACCGGCATCTGCAAAACTCCGAAGGGATTGTGTATTGCTGCAACCGGCATTCTTGAAACTCCGAAGGCATTGTGTGCCGCTAAAACCTACATCTGCAAAACTCCGAGGGGTTTGCGCGTTGCTAAAACCTACATCAACCGAATTAGATGCCTGTTTACGGCAAACGAAACAGCTGTTTTTAACCAAAAAATATGCCTGATGAAACATGTAAGTTAATTTGAAATTGCCCTTCCCCTCTACTCAACAAAGCTTTTTTTTTAATCGAAATTCCAAGTTAACATTAATTGGAACAACTACAAAACAATATTTAAAAACTACTGTTTAATGTAAGTACATAATACACTATTTGCCTGAAACACAACAATATATTTTTTTATGATTTTAAAGAGATCTACAAACAAATGAAGTGAATGCCCATCAGCGGTTTTTCAACCCTCACGGTGCTGCCAAATACACAGCTTAAATTATTTCTCCAAAAAACAAATTGTGCACCCCTACGTCATTCGGACATCTCTTCCTTTACAAAGGAAGAAAACCACAAATCCAAGTCTTCCCTTCTGAAGCGAAGCGCAGACAGACAGACAAAGGGGTAAAAACAGTATAGCCAAACCCGTCACATTTTTTCCCCTGACAGCAGCTTCCGGATACTACAAAATCAAGCATAGCTCAATTCTATTTTGCCATCTGTTTAGGAATATTTAAATGAATGAAAATCAATATTCTAACAATACTTTATTACCTTTAAGAAACTCTACAATAAAAAACATTTTTAGCTTGTAACCAATAAGCTAAGTATAACACGAAATTTCATGTTTTAAAAAAAACACGATGAATATTCAGGACAAAACCAGGGAAGAACTAATAAGCGAACTGAAGGAATTACAACAAGAGAATAATTCCCTAGAGAATTTATACAATGAAACCTCTCGATTGAAGAAATCAGAAGAGGATTTAATAGCTTCCGAAATCCGTTATCGCAGGCTTTTTGAATCTGCAAAAGATGGTATTCTTATTCTGGATGCAGCAACAGGGAAAATTGTTGATGTGAATCCTTTTTTAATCAATTTATTGGGGTTTTCTCACGAACAATTCATCGAAAAAACAATTTGGGAAATGGGTTCTTTTAAAGATATAATTGCAAATCAGGATAAATTTTTAGAACTGCAGAAAAATAATTACGTTCGTTATCACGATTTACCTATTTTAACGAATCGTGGACAAAAAATTCAGGTTGAGTTTGTCAGCAACGTGTATGTATCCGATAATAAAAATGTTATTCAATGCAATATTCGTGATATTACCACACAAATAGAAACTGAAAAGGAATTAATCAAAGCCAAAGAACAAGCTGAAGAAAGTGATCAACTAAAATCAGCATTTCTCGCAAATATGAGTCATGAAATCCGTACGCCGATGAATGGTATTCTTGGTTTTGCCGATTTACTTAAAAATCCTAATCTCACTGGTACTAAGCAACAACAATACATTCAAATCATCGAAAAAAGTGGTGCTCGCATGCTTAATATTATCAATGATATTATTAGTATTTCAAAAATAGAATCGGGTCTGATGGAAGTTAACCTAAGTAAATCAAATATTAACGAGCAAGTCGAATATATTTACACCTTCTTTAAACCTGAGATTGAAGACAAGAAAATACTGTTTTCCTATAAAAATTCATTGCCCTTCAGTAAAGCCTTCATTAAAACCGATCGTGAAAAATTATTTGCTGTTTTAACCAATCTCGTAAAAAATGCCATTAAATACAGCAAAAAAGGCGCAATAGAATTGGGTTACAACAAAAAGGATAAATATCTTGAATTTTACGTTAAAGATTCAGGTATAGGTATTGACAGTAACAGGCAGGAAGCCATTTTTGAACGTTTTATTCAGGCTGAGATTTCTGATAAGAATGCGTATCAGGGAGCCGGCTTGGGTTTGTCTATTTCTAAAGCCTATGTAGAAATACTTGGTGGAAAAATATGGGTGGAAAGCGAAAAAGGCATCGGGTCAACTTTTTACTTTACTATTCCTTACACTCCTGAATTAACGGAATCTGTTGCATCTGTATATGGTATTCCCCATAGCGAAATTGAGGTACAAGTTAAGAACCTGAATATTTTGATTGCTGAAGACGATGAAACATCCGATACGCTCATAAGCACAATGCTCGAAGAAAACAGTAGTAAAATTTCACATGCAAAAAACGGGCTGGAAGCCATTGAACTTTGCCGCAATAATGCTGATACCGATTTAATACTAATGGATATTAAAATGCCTAAAATGGACGGATATGAAGCTACCCAGCAAATACGCCGGTTCAATAAAGATGTAATTGTAATTGCGCTGACAGCTTACGGACTTGCAGGAGACAGAGAAAAAGCAATTGTAGCGGGATGTAATGAATATATTTCAAAACCAATTATGAAAAAAGAATTATTGTCTTTACTACAACTATATTTTAATAAACATGAATCAAATTAAGCACAAAAGAATGATCCTAATATATTCTTCTATAAACACATAAGCCCGCCAGCGGTTTTTTCTACCCTGACGGCGCTTTTACTCAAATGAATGACCCCGCAGCAGGAATCTGCAACTTTTCAAAAACCTTACCCTGACCTACCCGGGAATACAGCTTCGATAGCTACAAATATCTTTTCTTATAATTTTTTGGTGCAAATGGGAAAAATGGCAATCAAAACACAACCACCTAATAGGGAATAAACTGACTATTCAAATCTAGAAGCACTTTGCTGTTTTTTAGTTAAAATCATACTTATAGATTTTTCCTAACATGGAATCTATATTTTCAATTGAGAATATTCTCTTTTCAGGAGGATAATAAATAACTTTATCGAAAATAAAATTAAAAAAAAGGAGGCTAAATTATGGGATGCGACACGAGTTTAAAACCCAGAAAAAAAGTTCAAGTAGAAAATACAGAAAATAATAACCAATTAGTAAAGGAGGAAAAAACGATGAGTTCAACAATGGTAAGACAAGAAATACCAAATTTCAAAATGGATGCTTATGATGCTGCTACAGGTCATTTCACAACAGTATCGAGTGATGATTACAAAGGAAAATGGGCTGTAATATGCTTCTATCCTGCTGATTTTACCTTTGTTTGCCCAACTGAAATTGCAGCAATGAATGCTAAATACGATGAATTTCAGAAATTAAATACTGAAATTCTTGCCGTATCAGTTGACTCTAAATTTTCGCACAAAAGGTTTGTTGAAACTGAACCAATCCTTAAAGGTTTAAGACTAACCATAGGTGCTGATGGAAATCAGGAAGTAAGCCGTGCATTTGGTGTGCTTATCGAAGAAGAAGGTGTAGCACTGCGTGGTAGATTTTTATTTAACCCTGATGGAATTTGTGTAGCACAGGAAGTGCAAGCTGATTCTGTAGGTAGAAATGTAAATGAATTTCTACGTCAGGTGCAGGCATGGCAGCATGCAACTAAAACAGGAGAAGTTTGTCCCGCCGGATGGAGACCAGGCAAAAAAACACTTCCTGTTAATACTGATGTAGAAAAAATGACTGGACGTGTTGGTGATTACATTACAATTGAAGAAATTCTTGATTAATTCTTAATCAATACCGAAAAAGACGACTGCAAATGAAATGTCCAAAAAAGTTGAACGGTCATAAAATAAATTAATAAGAATGAGTTTGGTATTTTACCGGACTCATTCCGTTTAAATGAGTCTTTATTGTAATAATCTATATATTCTTCCAAATCCTCAAGAGTAATTACAAACTCAGGTTCTGAAAATAATTTTGGATGTACCCCAAATTGGTCTTAGTGTTGGACACATGAGGCTTGCAATGATTACAACATTACAGGAAATGACATCAGCGCTTAGCTAATTGCACAGTCTTATGATTTAAAAAAGTTCGTTCATATAGAATTTAACACTTCCATACTAAAATAATCCAATTCTTAGAGACTTAAACAGGCTGTTTTTGCAAACTAATGCCGTTATTTATGAAAGAAAATTTGTCCTCGATCGGGGTATGTGGCTTAGCGGTTTATTTCCTCAATATAAGTTCAAAAGATGTTCTGTAAATCAGATATATTTTATTTTTTTGGCTATTTTCGCATCCTACAAAAGAATTGATTATGAAAAAAGTATTTCTATTCAAATTAACCCTGTTCTGTCTCTGCTTTTTTTGCGTTACATTTACTTCAATGGCCCAAAATAGTGAGCAATTTCAAATTGATTCTTTACAGAAGCAGAACCGAATTGAATCAAATCAAGAACAGCTTGTAGATAACTACAATCAAATGGCTTATTTATTTGGAGGTATAAGTATTGACAGTTCTCTGCATTACAGTAAAAAAGGAATGCTGCTGGCTCAGAAGATTAATTACGGTCATGGTCTGGCTGTATCCCATTTATACACTGCCCGCGCACTAATTCAAGATGCAAAATTAAAGCCGGCAATGGAAAATTTCAATAAGGCTCTTAGTCAATTTATTCAGGAAAGAGATTCTGTCAACCTATTGGATTGTTACAGTGGCATGAGTTATTTGGCTTCCTATGAGTCAAATCAATTAAAAACTCTTAACTATAATTTAAAAGCACTTAAAATTGCAGAAAAATTAAAGGATACAGCCAGTTTGTCCATTCGCTACAACAACATTGGTGCAATTTACAAACAACTCGATAATTACGAATTGGCTTTGAATTATTTTCAAAAATCCATTGCTCTGGAACAAAATTCCACCAACGCTGGAAATTTAGCCATTTCCTATTCCAATGTTGGGGTTTTAAAAGTCGAACATCATAAGTTTAGTGAAGCCGAATCTGATTATCAAAAAATAGTGAGCCTATTGCCTGCAATTGACAGTCATTACGTTCGAGCCTATTTATACCTATCCTTATCGGGATACTATAATGGCATCAACAATTTTGATTCAACAAAATACTATATTGATAAAGCCAGCGAAATTTGTATCAAAAATAATTATCAGCACATCTTGGCGCGTGTATACCGCAAACAAGGAGAAATGCTTTTCAAACAAAAAAGGTACTCCGAAAGCATTCACTTTCTCGATAAATGCTTAAAATTATCCGATTCTATTGGTGTACAGGAAGAATATCCTGAGATTTATAAGATGAGTGCCAAAGCCTATTCACAAATTGGAGATCATAAACAAGCATACAACTCACTGCAAAAAGCAAATAATGCGATCGATTCTTTAAAAAGTGAGAAAGTAGCTGAATATTTGGTTGAATTTGAAGAACAAAAGGCTAAGAATGAAATAGAGAAGCAACAGCTTGAACTGGCACTTAAAAATCAGCAGGCAGAGAATGCTGCGATAATCATGAAAAACAAGTACACACTTGCCTTACTTGCTATTGTTATACTCATTCTCTCCATCGGAATTATTGCATTTTACTATTTAAGATCCAAAAAGAATAACATTCTATTAAAATCGCAGCATAAGCTAATAAAGGAACAAAAATTACTGCTTGAGGATAACATCCAAAAATTAGAATTCAGCGAAGAGAACCTTCAAAAGTTAAATGCGACTAAAGACAAGTTTTTCTCCATTATTGCTCATGATTTAAAAAGTCCCTTTACTGCAATTCTAGGTTTTAATAACGAATTAGCCGATCATTATAACGAGTACAGCGATGATGAACGTTTGGAAATGATCAATCATGTTGGAGATGCCTCAAAATCGACCTATTCCCTGCTTGAAAATTTATTAACATGGTCCAGATCACAAAGTGGGTTTATTCAACTAAATAAAGAGGTGCATCTGATAAAGGATCTGGTTGAAGAAGGGATTTTACCAAACATGGTTGCCGCTGAAATTAAAAAAATTAATGTCCTAAATAATATTGATGATGCACAAATAGTGTGGGCCGATAAGGAAACAATTAAAATAGTTGTTTCCAATTTATTTAATAACGCCATTAAATTCTGCAATACAGGTGGTGTAATTTACCTCACCGGCAAATTGAATAATAACATGTTTGAAATTTGTGTACGCGACACCGGTATTGGTATGAATGAACAAATAGTGAATAATCTTTTTATGATTGAAAAGAACGTTCAACGCGAAGGAACCAACGAAGAAAAAGGAACCGGATTGGGTTTGATCCTTTGTCAGGAATTTGTTCATAAAAACGATGGCCAAATTTGGGCGAAAAGCAAGGTTGGCGTGGGTACAGAAATGTATTTTTCTTTGCCTGTTAACAAAAACAAATAAATTCAGCAATACTACCCCGAAACTATTAATTTACCGTGTCACGCAGGTTATTGAAACTTAACACTGCAGTCTATGCCATTCCCCTTAATCAACAAACAGAACAACTTGACAACATAAAAAGTTTCTCTGATCAACATCGACAAACTTGGCAAACTTGACATATATCAAAAACAATATCTTTTAGTAGGTTTGCATGTTTTTAATTTTTTTAAACTAAATCACATGAAAAAATTGCCATTATCGCAATTGGCACATCTTCATTTGCTCAGGATGTAAAATACGGAATAAAAGGAGGTTTAAACATTGCCAATTTGGGAGGTGATGATCCTGAAGGAGATGCAAAAGCATCATTTCATTTAGGTGGATTTGTTACTTTCCAGCTGAATAGAAACTTTGAGTTTCAGCCAGAACTAGTTTATTCGCAACAAGGAACTAAATCAAAAGAAGGTGATTACGAGGAAAAATTCAAAGCCAATTATCTTAACATTCCTCTTTTATTTAAAGCAAAAATGTTTGGTTCAGAACATTTGAAAGCTGTTGCCGGTCCACAAATTGGTATTTTACTAAATTCCGAGCTTAGCGCTAGCGCATCAACGGGTGAAGGTGAAATGGATTTTAAAAAATACATGACAGATCTGGATTTTGCTTTGGCGATGGGACTTGAGTATGATATTAATGATCGATTATCTTTCTCCGCTCGATACAATTGGGGCTTAAGCGAAATATTTGACCAAGATAATGTTGAATCAGATGCGAAAAATTCTGTTTTCCAGATTGGAATTAGCTTTACATTATAAAACAACATTATATTTCGATAAATAAACCTGTCCATTTGGGCAGGTTTTTCTTTTTAATTTGGATTACAACTAGCTAAGAAATCATTCTCAAAAAAATACAGAACTACCTTCATGGTTATTTTCAAAAAATTTAACAAATCGATGCAACCTCACAATCCACTTGCCATGAACAAAAAACTTAATTAAATTAGCAACTTCTGTTTAACCAAGCCAATCACTAGTGTCCCATTAAAATTGGGACGTTATTAAAAATTAAACAAATTTGACTCAATAAGCCTAAAACGTTCTTTGTCATTTTGAAATTTAGTTCTCTCAAATAGG
>NZ_JAUCMW010000037.1 GCF_030372765.1 Labilibaculum sp. K2S
ACACTTTTCATTAAAATATAAACGAAATAAAGCCCATGGCTTTATTTGGGAGTTGGCAACCATTAAAAAGAACCTCACACATCAGAAAAACAATATAATATGACAGATACATTCCCTGGGATAAATAGAAATACAAAAACAGACCATTTTGATAAAGATGAATCTTATATACTCGATTTCATTTCCAAAGATTGGTATGTTACAAATGGAGGAGGTAATATCATTTTAAACCAAACATCTCATTATAAATACTTTCTAGTAAAACCAACAAGGGATTATCAAGAGATGTTTAATTTGGAAAAGGAAGTTGTTGTTGTATTTAGTCCATATGACAATTTCGAAACTCGTTCTTTAGATGTATTTGACCATGTTTACAAGTATTATCCTGATTTGCGTTTAGAAAATGTGTGTTGTGTACTTATTAGTAAGGACAAAAACATTAAAGAACGTCTACAGAAACTATTGCAAGGAGATCCAGAATCTAGAGTTGTAATTCCATTTTCTTATGATGAGTTTTTTCGATCATCAAATACATATTTTATAAAAAATAGATTTAGAAATTTCTTTTTTGAAAGAGACCTATTTGCTTTTGAATCTCCTATTACTAAAGACTTCTTCTTCTTTGGAAGAACATCCTTAATTCAAAAAATAATCAACAGACATAAATCAAATGAAAATTCAGGATTGTTTGGACTAAGAAAAACAGGTAAAACCTCAGTGATTAATGGAATTGCAAGAGCACTTAAAATGGACGGAATGCCAAGTGTTGTAATTGATTGTCAAGATACAGGTTTTAATCAAAGAAGGTGGAATGAGGCTCTTCATTATATAATTAAGGAAATCAAAAGACAGAATGACATTCAATGTTTAATAGAGGATGAAAGTAAATACACATATAGTGATGCCAGTAGCAAATTTGAAAAGGACATAAAGAAGTTATTTAAGAAATCAGATAATAAACCAATCCTATTGATTTTTGATGAGATTGAAAATATCTCGCCTGTAACTTCTCCAAACCCATTTTGGAAAACCGATATGGACTTTTTGTTGTTTTGGCAGACAATAAGGTCTAATTTTCAAAGGTTTATTCGTGAGGAAGAAAAACCGATATTTTCGTTTCTTGTAGTTGGCACAAATCCAAAGGCTATAGAAACTCCTCGAATCAATGATTCTGACAATCCTGTTTTTAATAAAATTCCATTCGAATATATTCAAGGATTTACAGTTTCTCAGACAACAGAAATGATTTCAAAACTCGGTGGATATATGGGATTAGAGTTTGATGATATGATTTTTGGTAAGCTAAAAGATGATTTTGGAGGTCACCCATATTTAATGAGGCATGTTTGCAGTATTGCTAATGAATTTGCAAATAAAACTCGTCCCACAAAAGTTGATAAACTTCAGTACAAAAAAGCTAAAGAAACATTTTCAGAAAGGTATAGTCATTATTTTGAAATGATTTTAGAAGTATTAGTAAAGTTTTATCCAGAAGAGTATGATATGTTAACATATTTGGCTAACGATGATATGGAATCGTTTAATGAACTAGCTAGTTTTGCACCTGAACTAATTTCGCATTTAAAAGGATATAATCTAATTGAAGAAAACGACGGGAATTTTTACTTTAAAATTGAGTCCATAAAAGACTATCTGAGAAACAAATACAAATACAAAGCAAAACTTAAAACGCCAGAGGAACGATGGAAAGAAATTTCTGAAAGGAGAAATAAACTTGAAATAAAAATGAGACAATTGGTTAGAATGCAGTTACAATCGCATCTTGGTAAGACTGAGGCATTCAATCAAGTCTTGAATATTTACGGAAGCGACCGCAAAACAAAATATACTGGATTTGAATATTCAGACCTTTTTGAAGCTGATAAAGTTGAAATATATTTTATGGATTTAATTAAAATAATTACTAAACATTATGACTTGATATTTAAGAATATTTTTGGAACTAATAAGGACGAAACAAAAGTTGCTTTGGAGACAATAAATAAATTTCGTTCAGATGCCCATGCAAAAAATATTGATAGTGACGAGATGGATTTTTTTAGAGTCAACATCTCCAAGATTGAAAAAATTGTTTACGACTTTATTTAATAACGGTTGCCAACATGCGTTATAAAACATTGGGGTTTAAGTGGTTATTTAAGCATTCTGCCACACATCAAGTTCGGTGTAACTCGACAGGAAAGTAGCCCGCAGTCCCCGACGATTTCATACCGCCACCGTTGTACCGCATGCAAAAACCGAAGTGCAATTAACTTGGATTAAGGATAAGTGAAAAAGATTCATAGAGATAAAAACGGACGTGAATTCATAAAGGAGACTTACTTCGTTGGTGGAAAAATGAAATTCCGCAGAGTTTATGTAATTGATGGCATTCCGGTCGATGAATTTTACGAGAAAAATGCGACTGACTTGGATTTCTATTTGAATGGAGACTATGAGTTAATGAATAGCGCAAAAGATTTTAATAATCATTTCAAAGAGCAAGACAACAAAGAACCTGATTCGCTTGATAATGAAGATTTAGAAAACCTGCCTTTTTAAAACCTTGACAATCAGAAAGAATAATAATGAAGCATTACCATTTACATAATCGACCAAATAGAGAACTGACTAAAAAATCAGACATTGATAGAATCCTTAAAAAAGGCAAATTTGCTGTGATTTCAATGTGTCGAGAGAATGAACCGTATATCGTCACGCTGAGTTATGGATATGATGCCGAAAATGAGACACTTTATTCTCACTGCGCTAAAAATGGTCTCAAGTTGGATTTTTTGAATTCTAACAAAAATGTTTGTGCGACAGTAATTGAAGATAAAGGTTATGTAATGGACGAATGTGGACACGAATATGAATCTGTTGTTTTCTGGGGTGATATGCAAATTGTAAAAGACTTGCACGAAAAGAAACATGGTATGAGCATATTACTTCTTCATTTAGAGGAGAAGGATTCGGTAATCAAAGAAAAGCAGTTGAAATCAGATGACTATTACTCAAAAATGGAAATTTTGAAACTTAAAGTTAGACAGATTCATGGAAAAGCTGGACGATAGTAAAATAATGCACGACGGTACAACATGCTGTGATACGGCAGCCGGGGCTCCATAGCATATTGCGGGTTGCGTGCTCCCCAGTCACCAGCGTTTGGCCTGAAAATTTCGTAACGGGCAGAAATGCCCCGGCCGACCGCATACAGCGGGGCGTTACCTGCAAGCTGAAAAAATCCACCGCACGTTCAAGCACATTTGGTTTTTGCCAACGCTAAATCCAACGCTGAAAAACCAAAAGAGCTTGCCCTTACCCACCGCCACCCGAATGAAAATACCTTCTGAAATGTAAATATTATTCGAAATAAGTTAATATATTTGCGTAAAACACAAATTAATTGGATAAAGTGGAAATAAATAGAATCAAAGTCGCACTCGCAGAAACCAGAAGGAAGAACAAATGGTTAGCAGAGAAACTAGAGAAAGACGAATCTACTATATCGCAATGGTGTACTAATGCCAGACAGCCATCTTTGGAAAATTTATTAAATATTGCTAAAGCTTTAGATATTGATATTAGAGAATTATTATACTCAACAAAGGAAAGTGTTTAAATGGACAACTCTAAGACATATATAGACCTATTCTCAGGTTGCGGAGGACTTTCTCTTGGTTTGCATAATGCAGGTTGGAAAGGTGCTTTTGCAATTGAAAAAAGCGAAGATGCTTTTAAAACTCTTGAATATAATTTAATCAAAAAGAAAAAACATTTTGATTGGCCAAATTGGTTAGAACAAAAACACCACGATATAAATGAAATTCTAGAGAATAATTCAGATGAACTAATTAAGTTAAGAGGAAAAATTGATTTGGTGGCAGGTGGACCACCTTGTCAAGGATTTTCAATGGCTGGAAGAAGAATAGAAAATGATTCTAGAAATGACCTAATTAATTCCTACATAAAATTTATTGATTACGTAAAACCCAAATTGATATTCTTTGAAAATGTCAAAGGTTTTACACTAGGTTTCAAAAACAATGATAAAAAAGGTAAAGCATACTCAACACATGTGGTCGAACAACTACAAAATTTAGGATATTCTGTAAAAGGTCAATTGATAGATTTCTCCAAATATGGTATTCCTCAAAAACGAACAAGATTTATTTTAGTTGGTATACAAAATGATTTTATTAAAGAAAATCCATCAATTAATAAAGAAAGCTTTTTTAATGGTATTCAAAATAACAAAGAAGCATTTTTAGTAAGCAAAAATCTTACTCTGAATCCTACTTTAGAAAATGCGATTTCTGACTTACTTCAATCTAATGGAGCAATTGAATCTGAAACACCTAAATTTAAAGAAGGAGTTTATAGTGAACCTTTATCAAATTATCAAAAATTTGCTCGTAAATACATTAGAAAAAACGGCAGAGTTGATAGTCATAGGTTTGCAAAACATACAGAGGCGATAAAAGCTAGATTTAAAATTGCATTGGATGAAAACCTTACAAGCTCAGCATATAGAGAAAGATTCCAACTTAAAAAAAGTAGCACAAAAATACTTGAAGCAAACAAACCGACACCAACAATTACGACATTACCTGATGACTATATTCACTACTGTGAACCTAGAATTATGACTGTTCGAGAATATGCAAGAATACAGTCTTTTCCAGACTCATATGAATTCAAAGGTAAATACACAACAGGCGGAAAAAGAAGAACACAGGAAGTACCAAGATATTCACAAATTGGAAATGCTATACCTCCTTTATTTGGAGAACAAGCAGGTTTAGTTTTAAAACAACTTATTAATGGGTGATATACAAAAACTACATTTTAAAACTAACGTTCAATTAAAAAGCATTATTGGTAAAGATTTAATCAATGACGACAATATTGCTATTCTAGAATTAGTTAAGAATTCATTTGATGCAGATGCTAAAAATGTTACTGTAACTTATCTTAATCTTAAAGATAATGACGATAAAATTAATAAAACCTTTTCTGATAAAACATCAAGATTAATCATTCAAGACAATGGGCTTGGAATGGACTTAGATGGAATTCAAGATAAGTGGTTAAATATTGCTTATTCTGAAAAAAAAGCAAATAAAACCCAACATAAAAGGAGAATGGCAGGTGCCAAAGGTGTTGGACGGTTTTCCTGTGACAGGCTTGGTGAATATCTAAATTTATATGCTAAGACAAAGAAAGATTCTGAATATGTAAAATTGACAATTGATTGGAAATTATTTGAGATTGAAGATGAAAAAAAAGAAATTCAATCTATTCCCTTACAATATCAATCATTAACAAAGGCTGAGTTAGCTAATTATGGAATTGAAGCATTTGAACAAGGTGTATTATTAGAAGTAATAAAATTACGTAGTTCATGGGCTTATCCTATCAAAGACAAAAATGGAATAATAACCAAATGGGATACCGAAAAATTCGTTGATTTAAAAAAATATCTCGAAAAACTAATCAATCCAAATCAAGCTTTTGAAAGTGATGATTTTGGAATATTCATAGATGCACCCGAATTTATTAATGAGAATAATATTCGCGAGCCTCACGAAAAATTTATAGGAAAAGTTCAAAATAGAATTTTTGATAAATTAGATTTTAAATCAACAAGTATTGAAACGAAAACTATTGAAAATGGCGTAGTTATTTATACTGAATTAAAAGATAAAGGAGAAACTGTATTTTGGATAAAGGAAAAAAATCCTTATTACCCATTCATTAAAAATGTAAAAACCTCACTTTATTACCTAAACCCATATGCTAAAGCTTTTTTTACAAAACAAACAGGAATTCAATCTGTAAACTATGGTTCAGTATTTCTATTTATAAATGGCTTTCGAATATCTCCATATGGAGAAGTTGGAAATGACTGGTTAGGTTTAGACCAAAGAAAAGCACAAGGGACTAGACGATATCTTGGATTAAGAGATATCATAGGTCAAATAGAGATTCTTGATGAACAAAATGACTTTCAAATTGTATCAAGTCGTGAAGGAATCGTTAGAAACGATAACTTTAAAAATCTAACAAATTCTGAAAGAAATGACAGTTATTTTTATAAATCTTTAAGAAGACTAGAGAGATATGTCGTTGAAGGACTTAACTGGGACAGTTCTATTTATGACAGTCAAGATAAAGAAGATGCCAAAATTCTAAAAGAGATAGAATCCAAAATCGTATCTGGTGATATTTTTGAAGATGATTTAGAGTTTAGGGAAGATCATAAGACAAAACAACGACGTATTTATAGTGCCATACATTCTATAATTTCTGCTAAAACAAATGATGTAATTGAACTCTATATTAATGAAAAACTTATTACTCAAAAAATTGAGGAGGAGAAAGAAAAATCTGAAAGAGAATTTCAACAATTAATTGAAGACTTTGATAATAAAAAGATTGACTCTGAAACACTGAGTAGAATTTTACAAAGGAAAGCAGAACAAAATGCTGATTTAGAAAAACAAATAAATGAGTTTGAAAAATATAACACTAATGAAGTTACTTCAAAAGCAATATTAGAGTTACAGAATTATAAAAAAACAATAGAAGAACAAACAATATTAATACAGCAACTACAATTTCAACTTGACAACTTGAAAGGAGAAAAAGACAAAGCAGAAAAAACAGCAAACACTTATAAAGAAAAAGCAGAAAAAGCAGAGACAAATTTCAATATTGAAAAAGAAAAAAATTTATACTTACTTGCAACTAGAAGAACATTAAGTCCTGATGCAGATGGTTTAATTCATACTATCAAAATAAATAATATCGAAGTTAGAGATGGGATTGATAATATAATAGATGATTTAACTGAAGACGATTTTGAGGTTGAAGACTTAATTAAAAAATTGGGTTTTTTAAAACTTAATGCTGAAAGATCTCTCAAAATGGCAGAATTTGTAACTAGAGCAGACCTTAAAGAAGATATTGAAAAGAAAGATGTGGATATTGTTTCATATATAAAAGAATATATCTCTCTATACGGTGAAACATTCTCCGATAAAATTTCATTTAAATTTCAAACCAACAACTCTTATCTAAATAAGAATATTAGCGTATTAAATTTATCTATTATTCTTGACAATTTAATCAGTAATGCTGTAAAATGGAATGCTAAAAATATTCTTTTGGATTTTGAAAATATTAACGAAAAGCAATTGGCTTTGGTCATTTCAGATGATGGAAATGGGCTTACAAACAAATTCCTAAGTGATCCGAATAGAATTTTTGAGCTTTCAGTTCGTGAAGTTCCTCCAACTGGTATGAGTGGCTCTGGTATTGGTCTTTTTTACACAAAAAGTTTATTGAATGATATGAATTGTAATATATCCTTTTTGGGAAACAATGTAAAATTAAAAGGTGCGTCTTTCAAAATTATTTTCAATACAATATGAGTGTAACTAGATTATTATACATAGATGACAATAGAATAGATTCGCAAATCGAAAATCTAAGAAAAAAATTAAAACGTTCTGGATTTGACCTTGATGAAACCTTTCTAAATTTAAATGATGAGAAGTTTAAAAAAAGAGATGAGAATCAAAAAGTTATATTAGATCTAAAAAAAATTAAAGAATACATTACAGAAAATTACTCTCAAGAAAATTTTGATATCGTTGCTTCTGACTATGATTATTCAGATGAAAACGTAGATGGTTATCAACTTCTTTCGTGGATTAAAAATCAAAGTAAATCTCAAAAATACAGATTGCGTTTTGCGCAATTTTGCCTATACTCTGCTGAACAAGATAAAATTGTAGAACAATTAAATTCTCCTGATCAAATAAAAAAACTAGTCAAACTAAAAATTGATGATTTTATTGATCGGAACAATTTAGCTAATGACCTTTTTTCACTTTTTATTAAGCCTAAAGAAAAATACAATTATTCTAAGCACTTAATTGATTACTTAGAAAAATACCCAGACTTAATTTTCAATAGTGTTTACCCTAAATTTAAAGGTAAATCATTATCTGAAATTGCTCACGAAATTGATAAAGATTTGCCTAATGGAATTGATTTTCAGAAAAACTTAGTTGAACTAACTATAGCTCATTTAGTTAACTTAAATAAATTTAAGGATTGATGATAACAGTTATTATTTCAGTCGACCCTTCAACTAGTTTTTTGTACCCTATTGTGGAAAATATGAAATCTAATTCTATCGAATTTGAATTGATTGAAGTTCATCCGAGCGAAGAATCATATAGAAGTTGTATAGATAGTATTTCGAAGCTTCCAGAAAATAATACAATAATATTCTTGGGTCACGGTCAAGATAATCAAATTTATGGCGGTGAATTACTTGATGATTTCCCAAAACAACCTTTGGTAAAAAGAAATGAAATGGGAATTTTCAAAAACCAAAATTTATTTTTACTTGCGTGTGATTCCGCAAGTTTAATAAAAAGCTCATTTCGAATCGCTAAAACTAATAAAGCTATAGGTTTTGGTCCTTTGCCAACAGAAATTGAAGAGGTTAAAAATGATAAAAAACTTGCTAATGAAGGAATTACATCAGCCACTATTGAACTCTTTAAACAAGAAATAAATGAGACTGTAATATTAAGTTTACTAGAATACTTTAAAGATAAATCTAAAGACTTTATATTTTTAAAGGATTATCTAAACTTACACCTGAACAAAAGAATTAATAAAGCGATTCTTGAAGATAATAATAAAAATTTAGCCGATTTATTATTCAATATGAAAAATGATATGGTTATATATTAGCTAACCCATAAAGCCATACACATTTGCAATTCGCACAAGCCAACGCTACACCAAAAATTGCAAAAGAGTATGTCTTTGCCAACGCTATCAAGTTTGCTGAAAGAAAAGCCAGCCAGGTAATCGAATAGCCCGCCCCGCTAATAATCACTAGCAGGGAGAGGCTTTCACACCACTGTACGTACGGGTCTCGTATACAGCGGTTC
>NZ_JAUCMW010000038.1 GCF_030372765.1 Labilibaculum sp. K2S
AGTGACACCGGTTGCCGGAGGTGGTGTAGGCCAGGGAATCCATGTAAAAGCGTCAAGTTTTATTGGACCTATCCTTCCCAACGAAGTACCAACAGCAAGCTCTGTTACCATTGCAGTGGCAAGTAGTTTGAAGGAAGGTTATAATCTTACAGGATCTTATACTTACAGCGATACCGAAGGTGATGCCAATAGCGGAACTACGCTGCAATGGTACCGTGCTGACGATAATACAGGTACTGGCGAAGCAGCCATTACTGGTGCAACAAGTTCAACATATACCATGACAGGAACTGATGTGGGTAAATTTATCCGCTTTGGAGTGGTACCAAAAGCCGCAACAGGCAACAGTCCTGGGCTTGAAGCATTCTCGAACTATACAGGTGTAGTACTGGCCAACGAAGTACCAACAGCATCCAATGTTACTTATACGGGCACGCTTAGATCTTTCGAAGTATTAACAGGAACATATAGCTACAGCGATACCGAAGGTAATACCAATAACGGTACAAGCTTTAAATGGTACCGGGCCGATGATGCAACAGGTACAAATAAAACTGCCATAAGCGGAGCTGTTGCTGCTGCATACACCCTGGCAACAGCTGATGTGGGCAAATACATTGCTTATGCGGTTACTCCTGCATCTTTAACCGGTAATTCACCAGGACTTGAAGTACTCTCTGCTTATCAGGGACCTGTATTAAACAACGAAGCGCCAACGGCAACGAATGTTACTTTTACCGGCGATTTATTCATTAATAAAACATTGACAGGAACCTATACATATACTGATGCCGAAGGTGAAACCCAAGGCGGAACTACGCAGAAGTGGTACCGGGCCGATGATGCTGCAGGTACAAATAAAACTGCCATAAGCGGAGCTGTTGCTGCTACATACACACTAACAGCAGCTGATGTGGGCAAATACATTGCTTATGCGGTTACTCCTGCATCTTTAACCGGTAATTCACCAGGACTTGAAGTACTCTCTGCTTATCAGGGACCTGTATTAAACAACGAAGCGCCAACGGCAACGAATGTTACTTTTACGGGCTCTTTAGTGGAGTATGGAGCACTAACGGGTACATACGACTATGCTGATGCGGAAAACGATCCTGACGATAGTTCTACTTACCAATGGTACCGCGCCGATGATGCTGCAGGTACAAATAAAACAGCCATTAGCGGAGCCACTGCCTCTACTTATAAACTGGCAGCAGCTGATGTGGACAAATACATAGCTTATACGGTAACTCCTGCATCTTCAATGGGTACTTCGCCAGGACTGGCAGTACTCTCTGCTTACCAGGGACCTGTATTAAACGTTTTTGTTCCGGATGCGCCAACCGGAATATCTGCAATGGGTGGAAATGCACAGGCTACAGTTACTTTTACTGCACCTGCGAGTGATGGTGGTTTAGCGATTACTTTTTATACGGTAACCTGCGTAGAGGACGATACAAAAACAGCAAGCGGCACAAGCAGCCCGTTAACAGTAACCGGTCTGACCAATGGTACTGCCTATACTTTTACAGTAAAAGCCAATAATGAAAAAGGTATGAGCGTGGCTAGTGCAGCTTCTAATTCAGTAACTCCTGTTACTGTGCCCGATGCACCCACATTAGTTAGTGCCGTGGGAGGAGATACAGAAGCAACTGTGTCATTTGCAGCACCTGCAAATTATGGTGGTTCAGCGATTACTTCTTATACGGTAACCTGCGTAGAGGACAATACAAAAACAGCAAGTGGCTCGGGTAGCCCAATAACAGTAACCGGCCTGACCAATGGTACTGCCTATACTTTTATCGTTACAGCAACCAATGCAGAAGGTACGGGTGCAGCAAGTACAGCTTCTACTCCGGTAACGCCTGTTAAAGTGCCCGATGCACCAACAGCAGTTAGTGCAGTGGCAGGTAATGCTCAGGCAACAGTATCATTTGCAGCACCTGCTGATGAAGGTGATTCGCCGATTACTAGTTATACGGTAATAAGCAACCCGGCCAGTATTGCAGCAACCGGCCCAAGCAGTCCAATAACAGTAACCGGCCTGACCAATTTTACTACTTATACTTTTACAGTGACAGCTACCAATAATGAAGGTACGAGTGCAGCGAGTACTGCTTCTACACCCGTGACTCCAAAAGCTTTAGAATGGGTTAGCTCTACCGGTACATCCTGGTCTACTGGGGTTATTACGGATGAGAAAGTTAACGCGGTGAGCGTTGCCCCAGCTGGGTTTCACGTGGCTACGTCTCTTGAAATCGAAGCCACGTGGGACGTCGTTCTTGACCGAGATGCGTTTGTGCTCGCCCTTGATCTGCTGCCTGATGAAATTTACCATATTTCCGATGATTACCATTGGTCGTATTATACTAGTGGTTCGTCTGCCTTAACGTATCTTTACTTTGACAATAGTGTTAGGCGAATTTTGTATTGCAAAGATTGATGTTTTCTCATTGCAACCTTTTTTTGCGACTTCCCAACACTTATGGAAAGTTGCTAACGGTTTTCGCTTTATGGGGATGTAAAGCAGTACAGGTAATATAGGTGTTACTGTAAACGACCTGGTAAAAGATGATTGTATTTATATATGATATCTATAAGTTGAGGGATGTGCTTTTAATAATGCAGCATAGTTCGTTAATATCTTGTAAACGCTTTATCTTTAGAGTGTTTACAAGATAAAGTGCAATAAGTTAAAATACTGAAAATAATTATCTTGTCAATCAGGCTGGTTACTGATTACTAAAAACTAACGGATGATTAATTGCAGTATAAATAATTTAATGAGAATTAACAAAATTATAGTAAGCTTATTTGAGAGGGAAGTATACTTACTAATTTCAGATTCAAAAAATAAAACTAGTAGCTAAAATAGAACCATTGTGAGAAAAATTTACACATTATTTATTCTTTGTTACTTCTTTGTGAACTTAAGTGTTTTTGCACAGGAAGGTGGAATTAGTATTGGGAAAGGGAAAAATCCAGCTCATGCCAAAGCAATTTTAGAATTGTTTTCAGAGGGCAAGGGATTATTGACTCCTAGGCTGACAACTGCCCAACGAATAGGGATGTTCGAATCTGTAGATGAAACAGCTGAAGGAATGTTAGTATTTGATACAGACAATAATACGTTCTTTTTCTGGGATGGATCTAAATGGGTAGAGGTGAGTGAAAGTACTTCGAGTGATCCATTGAATTATGCTGATCCCAACGATCCCAACGGCGATGGCAAATTCAGGGAGGATATTACACCCTTAGTGCTGAAAAAACCGATATTTTCGAACAAAAAATCACGGCGATGTGCTTACATCAACCTAAAAAAAGCACACGAACATTTATCAAAACACTAAACCAGAGTATTAATGGTTTTGGTCATTATTATAAATATGGTGACGTAATCAAACAATTTGCCCGTTTAGATTCATTTATACACAAACAAGTACGGGAGTACTTACGCGCATCCGACAAAGGTTTTAGTAAAAACAGCCAACTGCAGAAACTAGGCCTGCGCAGCCTATTAGCTCTAAAGCAAGGCTTGGCACGACCCATAAAAACGGTAAAAAATTACCCTGCTGAAGTGTGGACGGCAATGCCTTCAAAATCTTCGGGCACTGAGGTTCTGAACCTTGCTTTGCTGGAAGAACTAATGGCAAAACTTGTAGAACAAAACAAACAATTAATTGCATTAAGCACCAAACAAACCAGACAATTGGAATCGGTGTTACAATTAGAAAGTGCCTACGTTTAAGCTTATTAACAGTACGAAATTGGAACGAGCCAGATATGTTGGAATCATGAAAATCGTTCCTTCAATATCCCCGGGTTAAAACCCGAGGCAAAGAATGGGTTTGCAGAGAATCAAAATTCATTTGGTCATTGTTCACTGTTCATTGGTTATTAGGTATAAGATTGATTTGCAGCAACACAAATGTTTACTAGTGGGCTTGTTTATTTAAGTGGCAGAGCCGCGCAGTTTTTGTTATTTTATAGTGAATGTAATAAGTAAAAAAATAGATTGATGAAAATTAGAAAGAGTGGGATTAACTATTTTATAAGCGCAGTAATGCTTTGTTTTTCGTTTTTTGCCTCACATGCTCAAAACACGGTTACAGGCAAATTTCCTGCCTTGGCAGGTAAGCAGGTTAAACTGGTTGGCTTTACATCCTTTGGCACGTATGGTATTGATAGTGCCCTGGTTACGGAGCAGGGTGTTTTTAAATTGAATTATGCCGATACAAACTGTGGTATGGCCTATCTAAGCTCTTGGGGTAAAAACACATACTTTGTGGTTCTAAATAAGGAGGACATTCTCCTACAAGGTGAAACATTCGCTGATCCGGGACGCATAAAATGCTTGTCGGGCGAAGAAAACAAATTGTTTGTGCAATATTCCAAAGAGCAGGCCAAACGTGAACAAGCCCTGGGTGCCTGGGAATATCTGCAAAATATTTATCAGGCAGACCCATTTTTTGGGAAACACAAAGCTCCGCAGCAAGAGGTAACTAACGAAATACTACGGATAAAACAAGAGGATACCGATTTTATGAATGGTCTGAATGCAAAAAGTTACCTGAAGTGGTATTTACCGATCCGGAAACTGATCGGTTCTGTTGCAGCCATTGCACGCCGCCAAGCCGATAAAATTCCGGCAGCACTGGCTGCTTTTCGTAATATTGATTATGCGGACGAACGGTTTTATAAAAGTGGTTTGCTAAAAGATGCCATCGAAAGTCATTTTTGGCTGCTTCAAAACTGCGGACAAGTGCTTGATATTGATAAAGAAATAAAGGTTTCCATCGATTTTTTAATTGCCGGCCTGTCGGGAAACGAAAACAGATTTAACGAGGTAACCAAATACCTTTTTAATTTACTGGAAAGCCGTGGTTTGAATCAGGCATCAGAATACCTGTCGTTAAAAGTACTGACACAGACCTCTTGCGCGGTAAACGAAAAACTGGCACAAAAAATGGAATCGTACAGAGCCATGAAAATAGGCAACACAGCGCCCGATATTCTTTTTACGGGCGATGTTTTAAAAAACGGTGCCGCCACAACAGAGGCCAACCGCTTGTCTGATATTCAGTCGGATTATAAAATACTTATTTTTGGCGCCGGCTGGTGCCCGAACTGTATTGACGAATTGAAGCAATTACAGCCTCTTTACAGCAAATGGAAATTAAAAGGTGTAGAAGTGGTGTTTATTTCGTTGGATACCGATGTTGCTGCTTTCAAGGCGTTAACCAGTTCGTTTGATTTTATAAGTGTGTGCGATTATCAGAAATGGGACAGTCAGCCGATAATCGATTATCATGTTATTGCTTCGCCCACTATGTACTTATTGGACGAGAATAATAAGATTATTTTACGGCCCGGTTCCGTCAAGCAAATTGATGCATGGCTTAATCATTCTGATTTATAAAAATAAATACAAATGTTTTTTAAATGAATGAGTAGTAAAGAAACCGAATGGTAAGCGGGCTAAAAAGTTCAAATCTGCTTGCATTTGGAAATAATAATACATGGCTAATTTTTTTATTATAAAATGGTATGATATGGAAACATGGACAAGTAATGAGTTAAAAGACCAAAAAGGCAAAATATTTTTGGTAACTGGGGCAAATACTGGCTTGGGTTACGAAACAAGTCTTGAGCTTGCCAAAAAAATAACTAATGTAGTTATCTGAACGCCCGCCCGTGACAGAATGTAAATAATGTTGGTCGATAATTTGGACACATACCCTTAGCTAGAACTGAAACTGTATTTATTAACGAGCAAAACAAAAATACAGAACATAAAAATCTGAAATCGATAGAAAATCGCGGCCACAATAGGATTTCCTCCTATTTGATGATATAATTAGATTTAAAAACTCTTAAAATGTTTGCATCGCTTTTTGCTCAGAGATGCTTATGCAGGGCATGAAAATCAACTGTTTCGAATGTACGTAAGAAAATGTAATGTATTAAATATTGAATGGTTTGCATTTGTAATAGAGGTTTTGATTCAACAAAGATAATACTTCTTTAATATTACACTAAATGAAGAATTTTAAAATTACTTTGTTTTCCATTTTACATGTTGGATTGGTTTTTTTTAGTTCAGGATAAATTTCAACAAGCCTTAATTGTGAAGGTGCTGAAATTGATATAAATGTAATTAATGGTTTATCTCGTAATTACTTTATTTAGTAGTTGGTTTGGGATAACAAAAACTTTAGAGATATGAAAAATATAATTAAAGAACAGCATCCAATACATTTAGCACATCTGTGCGAGGTTGATGCTTACGCTCACCACCCTGTTTTTATTGGAGAAGGTGGTCAAGGCTTACGTTTAATTTTTCCTGGCGCGGAAGGCGGCACGTTAAAGGGAGATTTGTTAAATGGCTCCATTAGAGCTATTGGCGGCGATTGGGCTCGCATACGTCCCGATTATGCTTTTGAACTTGATGTACGATTGATTATTGATACGGATGATGGGGCTGTGATCTACGTAAACTACTCTGGTATTATAGATATGAATCAGCAACAGGTTGAGCAGTATATGAAAGGCATAGTGCCTGAAAATTTAAATATTTATGTAAGGCCAAAGTTCGAAACCAGCCACGAAAAATACCAATGGTTAAATAAAGCTTGCGTAGTTGGCAAAGGCATAGGTCAAACTACTGATACAGGCTTTAGCATTAAATACTCGTGGTATATCGTAGAATAAATAAAATTGAATAAGCAATAGGTGTTTTACTTATCAAAACAATAAAGAGAAGGTTTCTTCTTGCATGTACAAGGAGTGAAACCGTATAACAATCTTGCAATGACTACTGTTAAGCTTACTGTTTTATTGGTAGTGTAATGGAATTGTAAAGAAAGTGGTGGTGGTTGCTTGATTGTTATATCATTTAGAATATTTAATGAGACTTAATGAGCAAAAAAAAAACGGTTTCATGCCAATGGAAAAAATAGGAAGCAGTTTAAACTATCGTGTACTGAAGAAAAAGAGTTCATGTACACCTCTGTAATTTATTCAATTAGTATTGCAATAAATTATGTGACGAACAGAAAGGTTAAGTGCTATTTAAACTTTCAAATATGAAAGTAGTAAAGAGTATTTGCCAAAAAAAAGATAATACAAAGTTTCTATTTCCATACTACAAGAGGTGAGGAACCTAATCTCTTAGTATTAATCCTCCTATCAGAAATAGAGTTTTTGAAAGAGGCTAAATTCTGAAATGATGTGTCACTTTATTGTGGTATATGCGGAAGTAATCGCATAAAATAATAATGTAAATCAGCATGAACCTTTACTTAAAAAGACTCTACTGTACCTTTATTGTTGCTAAGTTGGTTTAAATATAATTTATGCTCAGGTTTGAACTTGTTATTCAAATTGTAAATTTTTTTATAATTATTAAAATTTGACCTTATGAAAAATAAACATAATGATGATTCGTACAAATCAGACATATTGGTTTCCCCTGTTCTCTTGGCGTTACTATTTATGATTTTAGTTGCGCTTTTGTTATTTTTAATACAAAATTGGACTGTACTGTGATGGTATAGTTGCCTGATTTACTAGTGAGTAGTTTTTGTTTTTTCAAAGTTTAATCATCAACAAACTAAAATAAAGGTTTCTACTTGATCTGGATTCTTAATAAAATCTGAGATTTGGTTTATTGTTGTTTGTTACTTATTTTTTAGTAATCTAACTTTCATTCGTGCGAAAAAAGTGTAATGCACTCCCAGGTAATTGGCAATCATTCTATCTAATATTGTATTGAAAATGTCGGCGTACTCTTCTTTAAAAGTTTGGTAACTTTTTTCTATACTTGCTTCTTTAAGCATTTTAAGTTGTTGGAAGGTAGAGTTTATATCATTTGTTAGCAAACCAAAATAAAAATCTGAAAGTTTGTTGTTTTGAAATGTACAAAGTACCAATACAATGTGAATAAATTACTGGGTGAAGTGTGCCCGCTAATTCGGCTGAAAACATTTGCTGATTTTGCTGGATTAACAAGTGTTTCATTGAGTTAGTATTTGGGAGTTGTTTTGCCCCCTGATATCCAAGAGTTTTATACTATTTTTTTATTTTCCTTTTATAGAGCGATTCAAGCACTCTTAAAATCTACTAATACCTAGCTGGTAAGTTTTATATTGGCCGAAATGATACTCGTATATATCGATTCTTGCAACTAGACAATAGGAGTTATCTGAAAAATTGTTTATAAAATCCGCTTTCTAAATCCTTCGTAGTTAAAGCTGGAAGAAGAATTGAAGTATTATTTAAACCTCCCCATAATTTCTCCTCCTGATATACATTTAGTAATGAATCCTTGAGTCTATGGTGATTTAGTGAATTTGATACATAAGGAATCTATTGCTGTAAGAATCCTTCTTAAAAGAGTTACAATTAAACAGATTACTCTCATTAAGCATAATAGTGGTTTCATGAAAACTATATAAAGTATCTAGAAGGTTCCAATTTGATTCTATAACATTGGTTAAACTTCTCATGAGATCCTATTTTATTTTCAATAAATAGAAACAATAAACGCATCATGGTCAAGTTGTTATATTTTCATGTAAGAAGATGTAAGATGCGAAAGATTGAGAAGTTTCCCTTTGTAATAAGAATTTTGAATCTATGCAGGCAGTGCTGCGTAAATTTAGGACAAATAAAAAACAAAACTATGCTTAAAGAAATCATATTGG
>NZ_JAUCMW010000039.1 GCF_030372765.1 Labilibaculum sp. K2S
TGAAGATTTATTTATAAAAGGCGTAGATGGGGATTGGATTCGTAAAAGTGATCTTCGGAAAGATGTTAAAGGAACTTATAATTCTCAAGGAGCAAAAACTATTCAGTCTTATTTACAAGCTGGATTTGATATACAGTTTCGATTCAATGGAACTTATAATTACGCCTTGGCTATTTATGGAGGCAAAACACTCGGTAGTGCTGCCGGTGTAATTTGGAATAGCAGTTTTAGTCATTTTGGGATGCATAATGGGTTTAATAAAGGGGTGAATTCTTTTTCAGTGGGTGCATCAAATGAAGGATATCGTTATGGTAATCCTCTCGCAGATATTGTAACAGTAGGAGGTTCTATTGCAAGCTATTATAAAAATTTGCCTCAGAAAATGGCCCCAATAATTTCAAAACATTTTGGGGGCGTTGATTTTAAGTATGGTAAGACCGTTGGTAGACTTGGTACATTAGGAGATGTTGCAAGTACTGTTGGAGCAATTAACAATTTAACGAATGATCCGAAGTCTGTTGAAAATTGGGCTGATGGAGTATTTGCAGGCGCAGGATGGATACCAATATATGGAGATTATGGAGCTCTTCTATATACTAGTGCAAAGTCTCAAATTCCAATCATACAAAAAAATATTATGGAAAATAAGCCCACATTAAATGGAGTATATAATCCAGCAACAGGAGATGTTTGGTATGGATATTGACAAATACCTTCAAGGAATAAGTGATCAATAAAATAATTCCAATTTTTAGCCATTTAATATAAGAAATAATAAAAATATGAAATTAACAAAGGTTTTTGATTACATCTATTACAGATTAGCCTCATTCTATGAAAATAAATTTGGTAATGAGGATCGATTTAATGCGATAGCCATATTGAGCATAATACAATGCACCAACCTTTTATCTATAGTGAGTGTTATTTACCTTTTACAAAATGATAAGTTTGAGTTATCTACTTTTGTAATGCTACTTTTGGGTACCTTAATCTTCGTTATAATTAATTCATTACGCTATAATAAAACAAAAAAATATCAGGAATTAAAAATTTTGTGGTGTAATGAGACGATTTCAATTAGATTCAAAAATGGGTTTTACATTATTATATATTTTGTGTTATCAATAGTGCTTACTGTGTTTATTCTGAACTTTGTTATGAAATCGATGTCGTAATATCATTGAAGTAAAATGCAAATTTGGAATGCATTTACTAGCCGAGCAACGGACAGGATAGACAATTACAGCGAAACAGGACAGGCTAGTTCTGGCGGTGGCAATTGGTACGGCACAAGAGGAGGTGGTACAATGAGCTGGAATTTGGGGACTATTTATAATTATGATGGTTCAATAAATTATGCGGGGCCATCCAAGGTAGTTCAAGAAGCTTGGGCTGATGCAGGTGGATATAAATATAAAACATTAGGTGATTTTTATAAAGAGGACATTCAAAAAAATGGTAATGGCACTTACTATCAGAAAACACTTTTAGAGGGAACCGATAAAGTATATTACAATTTCAATGGACGATTGGGGTACACTGAGTTTCCTAAATTAGGTGCGGAATGGAAAAATATATCTCCTGTATCTACTTATAGTGACATGATAAACAATTGGTGGAATACTCATTGGACTGCAAAATTGATTCCAGATGTGATTTATTTGAATCTATCAGCAGGTTCGGGTGGATCTAATGGAGGTGTAGGAGCTGATCAGGCTTTGGGTTATGCCTTACCATTAAGGGGGAAACAAGCTTTTAATTTATATAGTTATTCAACGTATTCCAATAAAAAGGGGTACCAAATTGGTACTAGTTTTAATATTGGATATTCAGTATATATAGGAGCAGATGCAAGAAATTTTGATTTTGTTGAATCATTTGGTGGCTTTTCAAGTGGTTGGGAAGATGATATAATATTGGGCGTTAGTCATTCTACGAGTTCAGTTAATTCTAATGGAGATTACTTAATTTCTAATAGTCTCGGTTGGGGGGCAGCAGTTGGAGTTGTTAATACTAAAGGTGTAACAAACGTTTATCCAATTTTTTAACTTTAATAAATACAACTATGGAATTTGAAACAATATATGAATTTTCATATAGTTACAGTAAAATATTACATATCATACCTCTTTTATGTTTTGTAATAATACCAATCATACTTATAGTTAAATACAAATCAATTTATCCAAACTATACCGTTAGAAGACAATTTACACTAGTCTTATTATATATTTTCACCTTTGTCCCATTGGTAATGACGGTGGTAATGATTGTGAAAATACCTGGAATAATTTCATATGAAAATCAATTAAAGGATGCTATTAGATCGAACAAGTATTTGATGGTTGAAGGTGAAGTAAATGGGTATGACCTAAGTGAAAGAAATGGTCAGAATTTTGAATCTTTTCATATAGATAATATAAGTTTTGAATATTCCGATAATGAGTTTATAGATGGGTTTCATCAAACATCTAAAAGAATGGGACCAATAAATAAGAATGGTCAATATTTTAGGATTTATTATTTGGGTAAAGAGGGAAGAAATATGATATTAAAAATTGAGAAAAGAGTTGATTTGAATTAATTGAATTTTCAATAACTATTATAATGACTAGATCAAAAGAAATATGAAAAATATATTAACAATAATTCTACTCATTCTATTTACTACAATATGTGGAATGAGTCAGAATAATATTAGCTTTACCTACGATGTTGCAGGAAATAGAGTAAGTCGAACTATAAATTTGAGCAGTACAAAAAGTGGAATAAACGGAGGTGATACCGAAAAGCTTTCTTTTGAGAAAAGTGAGGATTTCTTCACCGAAATTTTAGCTGAGAAAGAAATAAAAATTTACCCCAACCCAACCCGTGGGCAACTTCGGGTGGATATATTGGGCTATGAAGATTTGGATTCCAATTCTTCCATACAAGTCTTTACAACAGGTGGCGCTTTGCTTTATAAAAGTAACACTCCAAGTCAAACCAATGATATTAACCTGAGTGATAAACCAGCTGGTTTGTATCTCATGGTAATTACCATTGGTAGTGAAAAGAGTACATGGAAGATTATTAAGCAGTAAATTCTTGTTGGAATAAAAATGGAAAATTGTGAGTAACATTCGGACGTGTTTACGATCCTAAGGCGGGGCGTTTCTTAAGTCCTGATCCTGTATTGCAGGATGCTGGAAACAGCCAAAACATGAATCGCTACAGCTATTGCTTGAATAACCCATTAAAATATACTGATCCAAGTGGTTACCAAAACACACCGATTTACGACTATCACTCCTCCTTTTCGTATGAAAATAATCCTTACTTTACTCGTGGAGGTTCAAGTGGAGGATCAAGAATGAGCTGGAATCTGGGAACTATTTATAATTTTGATGGGTCAATGGTACAGGCAGGTCCATCTTCGGAAGTGATTGATGCATGGTTTGATTCAGGATATAATGCCGCTGGAGTTCCTTTGGACAAATTTATGAATCTTATTTCTGAGGATGGGAAGCCAATCCAAATGAGTATGTATACCGCAACAACAGAAAATGGAAAAACGGTACTAACCCATTTTATGTATGATTATGAGGTGCCTACGGTTAAGATAACTAGTGATGATTATGGAAGTTCTCCTTGGGGAAGAGCAACAAACCCGAATACATGGATTGATTTATTATTAGGACAAGGTTATTTTGCTCCAGACCGAAATGCAATCGATGTGAGTTTTTCTGGCCTACAAAGTATAATTGTTCCAGGTGGAGGACAAATAAAGGGATTACAAATTGGTTTAAGAAATATTAATGGAGCAAAGAGTATAATGCAGGCCATGTTGAATGGAACGTATGATTTTAAAGCTGCTAGAGGTATTATTGCTGGATTCAAAGATATAAAGGGTGTTTTTTATATTGGAGAGGGACATCATCGAATCGCCGCCGCTAAAGAAATATTGAGAACAACTGGAAATTCAAAACCATTAGAAATGTTAATACAGAATGGAAGATGGACAGAAGTTGCTTCAGCGCCTGTAGGAGCAAGACCTCTACCAGCATTAAATTGGTGGGGTAGTTTAAGAAATAAAATAGGATTTTAAATTATGAAAGAGTTGATAAATTGTTCAGGAGTTATTGTTGATTATGTATCAATACCTTCTTTTAAATTGAATGAAGGGGAATATTTAACATTTGAAATACCATTTAATTATGATTCATCAAGTGAAGAGTTGTTGATTGATGTATTAAGAGGAAATATAATTATTGATGGTTTCAAAGGAAACTCTGAGTTTGAATTTGTTGAGGATATTGTAGTAAAAAGAGGACTTTTTAGTTGGTGTAAGAATTATACAAGTTTTAAATACCTTAATAGAAATACAGATTTTAAAATGGATGAGATTGACGAAACATTAAAAAAACTTAATATTTCCAAGTCTGATAGGATTTGGAAATTAGGGTTTAATGAGAGAAAGAGTTTGTCTTTTGAAATTGCTCGGTCAAAAAGTAAATTAGTCATAATTAACACAATGGGTATGGATTATACAGGTCTTCAGATTCTGAGATATAGATTTGGCAACTATTTAAACAGAGGTTTTACAATTATAGAGTTGAATTATAGGACAAATAAAGGATTTGATAGTTTCGAAGATTCAAAAATAATAAGATTGGTCTCAGTTGGAGACAATAAAAAAACATAATATGAAAAATATAATCATAACAATATTTATCATTCTTTCTTGTGTAATATACGGGATGAGCCAAAATAATATCAATTTTGCCTACGATGCTGCAGGAAATAGAGTAAGTCGAACTATAAATTTGAGCAGTACAAAAAGCGGAATAAACGGAGGTGATGCCGAAAAGCTTTCTACTGAGAAATTCGAAGATTTCTTCACCGAAGTTTTGGCTGAAAAGGAAATTAAAATTTTCCCGAATCCAACCCGTGGGCAACTTCGGGTGGATATATTGGGCTATGAAGATTTAGATACCAATTCTTCTATACAGGTGTTTACAACAGGAGGTGCTTTGCTCTACAAAAGCAATACGCCAAGTCAAACCAATGATATAAATCTGAGTGATAAGCCAGCAGGTTTGTATCTTATGGTAATTACCATTGCTGGTGAGAAAAGTACTTGGAAGATTATTAAGCAGTAAAGTAGAATTTTAATTAATTGTGCCCTTATTCATTTTTTGAATAGGGGCATCTTTCTTTTCAGAAAAAAGCATCAAGGCAAGGGGGACAAATAAGGGTATATTCACTCATTTAAAACATTGCAAATGTCAGATAATGAGCAACTAAAGAGCTTTAAATTGGGTTCTGTTGGGGCTACTAAAACACTGACAGTCAGACGATTGTCAGTGTTTTTTGTTTTAGTGCTGTTTTAGCGTCATACAGTACAAGCAAATTCTTCAAAAAAACATTACTCCCTTTGAAAACAATTTAGGCATGTTTACAACTAATTAAAGGCTTAAATATGCCAAATCCTTACAATTTATAGCTTCATACTGAAAGTTCTTTAGAATTGCATAAAACCCGCTTAATTTCCATTCCGTTATTCAGTTACAATTTATTTTACATTCCTTTTCTTTTGTTGGAATATTAAGCAGTATATTTATTAACAAAGAATTATATGATCTAAATGAGAATACCATTCTACGATTTTAATAAAATATGCCTTTCGATACTATTCTTGTTTATAGGATTAACTACAAGTGCGCAAAATTTTGATACGTTAAAGTCAGAATATGATTTTAAAATTCGATTAGAAGCTGATAGTATTCTATTAATTAAAAAAAGTCAAAGATTTAAGGCTTCTGCTTTTATAACAAGTCAGAATAAAATATGCTTAAATAGTGATGTTAGGGATTCAGAGCATTATATAGACAGCGGTATTTGTTATGAATTAGAAGCGTTACAAAATGATAGTTTTGTCTCTTACAGAGAGCTAGAGGATGGTTATGCTATGGATGTAAATTCTTCTGGTGATTTTTACAGTGAATTATCAAAGAAACTTTCTTACGATTTTAATCCTTTTAATTTTCATTCTCCAACTTCTAACAGGATTTATAGATTCAGAGTATTTTTTCGATTAGATGATCAAATTGTGAATACATCAGAGTGGAAATATGTGTATGCCGTTTGGAAGAAGAAACAAATAAAAGAACTTGAAAATTGGCGTCAATTGGTGAAAGCAAATCAGCTTAAAAAACAAGATCTAAATTCATTATCGTTAGAATCGTGTCTGAAACAAGCAAAGTTGTGTTTAAAGCAAAAAAGGTTTGAGATGTCACGAGAATATAGTTTGAAAGCTATCGAGATGGATTCTTTATGTGGTGAGGCATATTTTTTATTAGGTTGTGCATATGCAGGATTTGCAAGTTCGTCAGAAGATATATATTTTCCAAGAGGGATGATTTATTGTCTTGTAGTTGATAAGTTTCAGAAGACACTTGAATGTGATAATTATGACACTGAAAGGCTTGAATATTTAATCAAAATATACCCTCATTACTTCCCTTCAAAAGAAGGGATTCATGATTATCCTGAAGTAGGATCTAAATACCAAGTAGGATATTGGATAAATGAGGAAACAACAGTTCGATATTCAAAGTACTAATTATTAATTTTGATATGAGATATATAGTCATATTATTTGGGCTAGTTATATTTGCTTGTGTGGGTTTTGATGCTCAAGGTCAAATGATTGAGGGAAATTATCCATTTCAAATTGTAGATTCTTTAGTCTTTGAAGAAGGTTTGGAGTTGCTTCAAATAAAAGTCGATACAAAGCCGAAGAACTTTATTTCCACAATTGAAGCTCGCTTAAGAAATGGACTTGAAATAAAAGAGTTAGATAAAAAATACTTTCGCAAAAGAATTAAGGAAGTACATTCAGCTACAAATAAACGAGATTTTGTAGCTGGAATTTCGAATTATTCTACAGATACCATCTTCATTCCAATACAGGATGGAAGCTTGATCTCAATAATTGAAGCTAAAGATACAGAAGGAGTATGGAAACCGATTCAATATTGGCCAATAAGTGGTTGCGGAAACAGTTATTATTCCGAATGTATTTTACCAAATCAAACACTTCTATTCACTGTGAAGAAGAATTTTGGAAGTATTCAAACCTCAATGAGATTGAGATTGCATGGAACTAATACCATATTTGTTTCTAAGGAATATGTTGGAACGATCAGTTTGGATATGTTTAAGCTTAAAGAAAATGTAGTACAAGATTATAGGCATATTTTATGTGATAAATTCTTTTTTCTTGAATCTCCCAGATTTGGTAATTTTTATAGAGAGGCAGATATTGAAATAGAGATAATTGAAGAAACGGACTAAATTGTACTTGTTAAGAACTCAATGAAAATATTTCGTAAACTAATACAAAAATTCATTTCAAATCAGGATTCATTTGAATACAAGAAGTTTGAGAGAAATGAAAAGTGCTATTGTGGAAATGGTAAGAAGTACAAACAATGTCATTTATTTATTTTAAACAGAAAAGGAAAACTTGCTTTGCATGAGACCAACCTTAATACTGGAGAGATACGCGTAAAAATTCACTCTGAAAGAAAATACAAGGGATTATCCACTAGAATGAAAACGACTTTGCGGGGTGCAGATGTTAAAGCAACAAATATTGCATTAAATGATCACAATAGCTTGCAGGATATTTATAGAAATTAAAGATTATGAAAAAGTTGATATTGGTGATATTTCTTTTTCCATTTTTTACAATGGGACAGAAAAATGATAAAATCGATCACTTTTCAGATTTTATAGGGAAATCATATATTGGAATGTGCGATATTGAACTGGAAAAGTTTTATCATGGTCAAGGATTTATGCTTGATTCTGAAACTAATGATGATTATGGAATAACAACTTTAGTAAAGTCTGATACAATAATTGTACTTCTCACTAGAACTATTAATAGAACGTCGGAAGGAAAGGCGGAACAATTAATTTTAGATGTAAGTTTTATTGTTGGAGATTATTATCTGAGTAGACCTGTAGAAAAAAATGGAGAAGTTGATAAGGAGTTAATCGCCTTTGTTGTGTACGAAGATCAAGAAAAGTTCGAGAATATAAATCTTGTTTATAGAGCTAATAGGGCTAAAGAAAAATTAGAAATTGAAAATAAAACAAATATAATTTGTTGGAATATGGATTATGGTATTGAGCCATAAAAAACTAGAATTAATCACCTAGCAACTAACGGGGACAAATAAGGGTATATCTCCTTAGTTTAATCTTCTTAAAGCCCACACGATAAGATGGTTGCATGTTTAAAATTAGGTTCTGTTGGGGTCACTAAAATACTGATAATCAAACGATTGTCAGTATTTTTATTTTAATGCTGTTTTAGTTCCATTCTGAACTAGCAAATTCTTCGAAATAATATTACTCCTTTAGAGAACAATTTAGGCATGTTATAACTAGTTAATAGCTTAAATATGCCTAATCCTTGCAATTTATAAATTCATACTGAAAGTTCTTTAGGATTGCAGAAATCCTTCTTAATTTCCATTCCGTTATTCAGTTGCTGCATATTCTGGTGATGCTGACCCCTTGTCCGGGTGATACTGACCCCTCACAGAATTGAGGTTCA
>NZ_JAUCMW010000003.1 GCF_030372765.1 Labilibaculum sp. K2S
CCTATTTGAGAGAACTAAATTTCAAAATGACAAAGAACGTTTTAGGCTTATTGAGCCAAATTTGTTTAATTTTTAATAACGTCCCAATTTTAATGGGACACTAGTGGTTTTACTTGATAAATAAATTATTGATTTTATGGATTGTAGAGAGCAGAATAGCGATCATTTCTTATTGCGATACACACATAACCATTATATCATAGCTGTTTGCAGTTCTAGTTTATTTTGAGGTTTTTTTATAGTTTAGAGGCTTCATTAGTATTATTTGTTTATTTTAACAAGCTTTAGTAAAATTTAACTATCTGCATCAATTTTGTATTTAACTAAATGATTGCTGAGAATGTATTTCTTACTTAATCTGCTATTAAAAGTTGAATGGAATTATATTAGTATTCCATTAGTTTATTCTGCATGATTTTTTAGTCATTATAAAACCATTACTGGTACTTTATGAAGCTGCTGAGTGTTATTATTTTCTTTATTGGTATTTCATACAATGTTTATTCAAATAAGAATGAATCGTATGTGTTTAAGCATATTTCTGTTGAAGATGGTTTGTCGAATAATTTTGTGAAGAGTATCTATAAAGATCATTTTGGTTACTTATGGTTTGGTACTTTAGACGGAATTAACAGGTATGATGGAGCTGAAATAAGAACATTTAATGGTTATTTTCCGAAAAATACGACAAGTGTCACCTCTATCTTTGAAGATCGTCATGGTAAAATGTGGATTGGTACAGAAACAGGACTTTTTTACTGGGATAGAATAGCCAGCACGTTTACGAAATTTAATAATGAAAAATTAGGGGATAAAAGAATTGATAAAATATTGGGCTATGGTAAGGATAGCTTGTTATTTTTTTCAGGCAGCGATTTCTTTTTTATAGATTCTCAATCGTTTGAGTTACACTCCATTTCCTTTCATAAGGATATTCATAATCTACTTAATCATATAACTGATTTTTATGTGGCGGATGATCAATTATATATTTCTACAGAAGGTGGGTTTATTGAATATGATTTAATGGCTCGAAGTTCGTTACTATATAATGAATCAAATTTTGGTGAAGATGATTGTTTGCATTTTTCCTGTCTGACGAAATATAATAATTTACTTTTTTTTGGTACTCCAAGTAAAGGGGTGATAAGTTTTAATCTTGAAACCAGGAAATTTTCGAAAATAGTGGGTACAGAGGGAAGTATTGTTTTATCACTTTCATGTTCTGAAGATTGTTTATTTGTTGGTACGGATTCTAATGGATTATTAGTTTATGATTTTAAGCAAGAGCAAATTAAGAGAATTGAACATGACGACAATTTCCCATCCTCCATTTCTTCTAATGCTGTATATTCCATATTGATAGATGAAAATAAGACTTTATGGACCGGGACTTATGCCGGAGGGGTTAGTTTTTCTTCTTTGAAAGACAATAGTTTTAAAATATTAAATTCGGTAAAAGACGTTTCGTTTTTTAATAAAAGCGTTAGATCCTTGTGCTTTTGCGATTCAGTTCGATTGATTGGAACCAGAGATGGTATGTATGTGTTAAATGGTCAAGAGAGAGTTAAGTATTTTTCAATGCAAAACTCTGTATTAAAAGCTAAAATTATATTGTCGATGTTTCAGTATAATACTGAAACAGTATTGGTAGGAACATATAGTGGAGGTATATACGAGTATTCTTTTAAAACTGAAAGTCTAAAAGAATGGAAGGCGGATTGGTTTAGTGGACAGTGTATTTATGCGTTTGAACAGGATCGCCTTGGAAATTTATGGATAGGTACTTTAGATGGGGTTTTTAAAGTTCATGATAATAACGTAACGAAGTACGATGCTCAAAATAGCCCAATTCAGGAAAAATTAGTATATGCTTTAAAAATTGATCGTTTAAATCGTTTGTGGGTTGGTACTGATAAAGGAGTTAAAGTTTACAGTAATTTGAATAATAAATTAGTGCGGGTAACTGATTTTAAAGCTTTGTCCGGGTATAAGGCAAACAGCTTTTATTGCGACTTGGGAAATATGATGTGGGTTGCTGTAGAAAAGCATGGACTTTTTGGCATTAATGAAGATCTTGAGGTTGAACTTAGTATCTTGAAAGAAGATGGTTTATGTGATAATTCTGTTTCAAGTATTATTGAGGCTGAAGCAGGGGAATATTGGATAAGCACTTTAAAAGGAATAAGCCGTTATAGTTCATATAATCATTCGTTTGATAATTTCTTCTTTTCAAATGGTTTGCCTGGTTTGGTGTTTAATCCAAATGCTGTTATTAAAGACCAGTTGGGAACTCTCTGGTTTGGAAATGAAAAAGGATTGGTATACTTTGATCCTAAGTCTATTAAAGAAAATACAAATGAAAGTAATCTGGTACTTACTGATATTTATATTGGAGGCAAACAGATTAATGAGAATTTAGTCAATAGACTTGATATTCCGGTTGAAAATGTTGAAGTCTTAAGATTAAGAGGAAAAGACAATAATATTGGTTTCAGATTTATCAATTTGTTTGTGCCGCTTGCTGCAGAAACCAGATATGCTGTAAAGTTGGAGAAAAAGAATTCTGATGACAGTGAATGGATAAAATTGGATTATCAAAGAAAGGTGTACTTTAATTCTTTAAAACCAGGAGAATATAAATTTTATATGGGGGTTGTGGATAGAGCAGATTCGGTGTTGCCTAATAGTGTGAAAGTTTTAAGAATTCGAATTGCTTCTGAATGGTATCAGAGTCTTGCCGTTTTTTTGGCTGTGCCCTTTTTTTTAATCATGGCTGTTTTTCTTTTTATTTACTTGATAAAAAAAGCCCGTAAAAAATTGGCAGCCTATAATGATCAGACTAAAGAAAAGTATGAGTTTTCGCGTTTGGATGAATCTCACAGCAGTAAACTTTTTTCAGAAATTAAAAATTATTTGGTTTCCTCGCAGCTATATTTAAATTCGGAATTAAAAATTGCAGATCTTGCTAAATTAATGAATTACTCCACTCAGGAGATTTCGCAGGCAATCAATCAAAATTTTGGACAGGGATTTACCGATTTTATCAATCATTATCGGGTATTGGAAATTAAAAAGGAAATGAAAGATCCGGCAAACAGGAATTTAACTCTAACTGCAATTGCCGGGAAATGTGGATTTAATTCAAAATCATCCTTTTACAGGGCATTTAAAAAAGTATCTGGTCAAACCCCAGCTGAATATTGGACTGAAATACACGACAAGTAAGCTGAAATTTCATGAAACATTCAACAAATGTTAGACAAATGGTTTATCTGTAGTTGTATCTAACTCTTTAGCCTTTTCTATAGGTTCCGAATTGGTACATTTCTCAAATGTGTGCTGGAGTTTCCTTGAGTAATATCGTAGAGGTTAAAAGTAAGTAATGAGTAGTTCTGTAAAAGATTCATTTAAACACAGCAATAGCAACAATTTTAAATATTGCATTGTGATAAGTAGTTTATTAAACCTTCATACATGTTACTACTTGTGTTAAGAAAAGTTTTAAGTGGAAAATTGTCTCCTTGAGCTCCTTTTAAATTTTCGTTATGACAAAACAATTGGCTTAAATCGACATTTTAAGTTGAATATTGTCATGTTTAATGAATCTATTATCTTTTTTTATTTTCTCAAAATGTAGCTTGACAGAGGTTGTTTTCAAGCGTTAATATTGAGTGTCAGATTGTAATGTGACACTTATTATACTTTGCAAACAATAGATAATAAGTATGTTATGTGTTGTTGTTTTTTTTATTCCGTTTATCTCTAATGTTCTGCTATGGCGTTTCACTTTAAAATGACACAGTATAAAGTTTGTTTCATTATATAACTCCAAACCAATTTCCAGCAATAAAAGTTTACAAATATTAACAATTGGTCTAGTTTTGATGATATCAACGTTAACGTTTGCGTTTTGGCGCAACATGATAAAACTAGTTAGTATTGTCTTCTAAATTAATATGAACTTAAATTTAATTTTCATGATTAAATCTATTAACTGTTGCAGCAAAAGGAATAGCAGATTGCTCAACATTAAAATCTGGTTTAAACCTATTGCAGTAGCATGTTTGCTGATGCTGCAGGTATTAAACGTGCAGGCAGTGTTTGCTAAGGATAGTTTCGACGAAAGTAAGGCCGAAACCATGCAGGCTGAAAAGAAAGTCAGTGGTAAGGTGGTAGATGATCAGGGTTTTCCGGTTCCTGGTGCTTCTGTAGTTATAAAGGGAACAACAACTGGAACAATTACCGATATTGATGGTAATTATGCAATTACTTCCGAAATAGGATCTGTTTTGATATTTTCTTTTATAGGTATGGAAACGCAGGAGGTAGTGGTTGGTGATCAATCGCTTGTTAATATTACTCTTCTTACTTCATCTATTGGTCTGGAGGAAGTGGTGGCCGTAGGTTATGGTATGCAAAAGAAATCTACAATGACTGGTGCTGTGGAACAGGTGTCTTCTAAGGCGCTTGAAAGTAGAGCTGTTTCTAACCCAGTACTTGCTTTGCAAGGTCAAACTCCTGGGCTGACAATTACCAGAACATCTTCCCGTCCGGGTAATGAGGATATAAATATGCAGGTTCGTGGAGCTACTTCTGTAAATGGGGTTAGTCCGTTAGTGGTTATCGATGGAGTACCTGCAGCAACCGGTAATGCATTTTTTTCAATGAATCCCGATGATATTGAAACGGTGACGGTATTAAAAGATGGAATGGCTGCCATATACGGATCGAGGGCTGCCGGTGGTGTTATTCTTGTAACAACGAAGAGGGGTAAAGGCAAAATGAAAGTTGATTACACCGGTAATGTGCGTATTAATACACCCGGTATTAAAACTCCTACTGCAAATATGCAGGAATATGCGACTTTGTGGTTAGATGCTAATGCACAGGAAACATCACCTCTTTGGTGGTTTGCCGGAAAGGACGAAATGTTGAGAATGCAGCAGGGAATTGAAGGAATATATTCTACGACACACTGGGGCGATATATTTATTGGTCAGGGTGACAGATATCCTGAATTGTTTCAGACACGTACTTCACAACAGCATTCTTTAAGTGTTTCAGGATCATCAGATAAAACGAACTATCGTTTTTCAGTTGGTTATGCCAATAATGTGGGAAATCTTGCTACCGCTTACGACGGGCAAAAACAGTACAACCTAAAGTTGAATTACGATTTTAAAGTTTCTGATAGAATAACTTTAACGTCAGGTGTTACTTATCAGAAAGATCATACATCTTCCCCTTCAGGAGGGATCGACTGGTCAATGACTTCTCAGGATCCTCCGTTTTTTCCGGCTAAAAATCCTTATGGACAATGGCATTCTAATTTTGGAAATGCAGGGAATAGAAATGCGACAGCTCTAACTACCGATGGTGGAAGAGATGATAAATATAATAGCTTAACAAGAATTGATTTGAAAGTTAATGTTAAACTAATAAAAGACCTTGAATTTGAAAGTTCTGCTTCAATTCAGGAAAACCAATTTAGAAGGGAAATTTATAAATTGACTGTTCCGCTTTATACGTGGGATGGAGATCCAGCTGCCGGTTCGCTTAATTCAACCTCCAGTATCAGTGCTGAGACTCAAAATATTTACTATCAAAATTACAATTCTTTATTGCGTTATACCAAAGAGTTGGGCAATCATCGTATTTCAGCATTGGCAGGTGTTTCTGCAGAAAAGAACGAATTTAAGAAACTGTTTGCCTCTCGTTCACCCATTACAGACAATGGAGTGTACGACCTTAATGCGGCAGATTATACGGACAAAGCCGGCAATAGCGGTGGTAGAAACCAATGGGGATTGTATTCTTACTACAGCAGGTTAAATTACAGCTATAATGATACCTACCTGTTTGAAGTACTTGGACGCAGCGATGCATCTTCTAAGTTTGCAGATGGTTCAAGGACAGCTAATTTCTTCAATGTTTCCGGAGGTTGGGTATTAACGAACGAAGATTTCGTGAAAGATCTTAACCTAAGTGCAATTGATTTTTTGAAGTTAAAGGTCAGTTATGGTGAAACCGGTTTACAGTCTGGTATTGGTTTGTATGATTATTATTCAACCATTGGTTTAGGTACTGTTGTTTTAGGAAGCACTCCTGCAACTCAACCTTCGGCCGGTATAAGTGGAAATGGATTAAGTATGGATCCTTCAACTACCTGGGAACGTGTAGCGATGAAGAATATTGGTTTTGAAATGCGTTTGTTGAACAACCGCTTGTCTGCCGATTTTAACTATTACGAAAAACTCAATGATGGGATGTTAATTAGACAGACCTATCCTTCTATACTAGGAGGAACAGCTCCATATTCAAACAGTGGTGAATTAGAAGTAAAAGGTTGGGAAGCAATCGTGAATTGGAGAGATAAAATTGGTGATTTTACTTATAACATAGGTTTTAATATTACCGACAGTCGCAACAAACTTGTTTCATACGAAGGAGCAACGACCTTTAATGCAGGATTGAATGATAGAATAATTGGTCGTCCGTTGGGTTCTTGGATGATGTACGAAACAGATGGATTTTTCCAAAGTCAGGATGAAGTAGATGCCTACTATGCCAAATATACAGGTGGTCCGAGTGGGGATGCAGATTTAACGGCTTTGAAAGCAAGTGATCCTACAGCAACCTTACGCCCGGGTGATGTTAGAAAGGTTGATTTGGATGGCAATGGCTATATCAGTGCATTGGGAGATCCTGCTAAAGATAAGGGTGATTTGAAATACATGGGGGATAGTGCTCCGCATTTTGTTTTTGGTTTAAATTTGGGGGCTTCGTGGAAAGGTTTCGATTTTAGCGCTTCTTTCCAAGGAGTAGGCAAACAGTATATCCAACGAGGAGATTATTTGGCATACCCATTTAATGCAATTTGGTGCAATCAAAATGCTTCTTTTATTGGGAAAACATGGACACCCGAAAATACAAATGCTTCTTATCCACGCTTAAGTACGTATACTACTCGCAACGGATACAATTATAAAAACAATGATTTTATGTTGCAAAATAACCGTTATGTCCGCTTAAAATCATTGATTATAGGTTATACTTTACCAAAGGAGTGGCTTACAAAAGCAAATATTGAGCGGGCAAGGGTATTCTTCTCTGGTAATGACTTGTGGGAAAGTACTTCGATTAAAGATGGTTACGATCCTGAGCAGGGGATTGGGTCAAATAACGCAGGATACCCATTTATGAGAACATGGTCATTGGGTGTTAATCTTAGCTTCTAGCCTAATTTATTAATTGATCAATAAAATGTAATATGAAATGTCCATGACAAGGATATTTTGACACACAGAGGGATGATTATTCCAGCATGGTAAGTTCCATATGGCAAATCAAAAACAAATTATAATCATATGAAAAAAATATCAATTCTTATAGTTACAGGTTGCCTGATTATACTGGCAGTTTCATGCAGGAATGATTTCCTGGATTTAGCTCCGCAGGATCAACTGACCGAAGCATCTTATTTTAAAAATCCTGATCAGTTTAAAGCTTCCACAGCTTCATTTTATGATAAGATGATAAGTTGGAAAAGTGTTGACAATGTTAATGTTTTCGCTTATATGGATTTTGGATCTGATCTTTCTTCTAATGTAAAAGACCGTGGTTATGCCGGACAAGGGAGTTACGGACTTGGTTCTCTTACTTTACCAGACAATGATCAGTTTTGGGATAATTCTTACAAATATATTCGTAGTGTAAACCTTTTACTTGAAAAAGCCAGAGCCTATGAAGGCGATAAGGATGATATCAAACAGTATGTAGCTGAATCAAAATTTTTTAGGGCATGGCATCACTTCTTTTTACTGCAGCGTTTTGGAGGTGTTCCAATTGATACTGTGGTAATTGATTTGGATTCCCCGGAATTGTATGGTGCGCGAAATAGTCGATACGAGGTTGTAGACCAAGTTCTTGCCGATTTGAATGCTGCGATTCCAAATCTGCCTACCGAACAGACTATTCCTGATGCAGACAAAGGCCGCGTGAGTAGATGGGCTGCCGAGGCATTTAAAGCCCGTGTTGAGCTTTATGAAGCTACCTGGCGGAAATATACCGGTACTACTACCGATTTTACAGGTTCTGCCGGGCCTGCTAAAGATCAGGTTACAGAATTTTTGACTGATGCTGTGGCTATGGCAAAAGATGTAATGGATCATGGAGGATACGAGTTGTGGGATTACAACACCGGATTAAACAACAGGAGTAATTTTTATTTGTTCACGATTGACGGAACTGGTTCTAACCCAATGGGATTGGATAAGCCAAGCAATAAGGAATTTATTCTACAAAGTATATACGATTATGAGTTACGTCAAAGTGCTGTTCAAATTACCCGTGAATCATGGAGATTAACACCTAGCCGAAAACTGATGGACATGTATTTGTGTACCGATGGTTTGCCTGCTGATAAATCGCCTTTGTTCCAGGGATATTCCGATGTAAGTAAGGAATTTGAAAACAGGGATTACCGAATGATATCCAATGTTTTGGGAGATGAATCTATACCTGCTGCAGGATCTATGAGTTTAACAGATGGGGTTCTCTATGGTTTTGGTAATTTTAAATTTACGAGCTGGAATTTTACAGAAAATTCTTATCGTCCGGATAACACAGAATCATCAAACTATCCTCAAATACGTTTGGCCGAAGTTTTTATGATTTATGCTGAAGCATTGTATGAATTAAACGGTAGTATTAGTGATGCTGACCTTGATATTTCTATCAATTTAATTCGGAAAAGAGCAGGTGTTGCAGCATTAACAAATAACTTGGTTTCTGCTAATGGCTTAGACATGCTAACTGAAATCAGACGCGAAAGAGCATTGGAAATGTACGGCGAAAACAATCGTTTTAATGATTTGAAACGTTGGGGTATTGCTGAAACTGAATTGAACCAGAATGTTTGCGGTATGGTAGTAGGCGATGCTTCTTATCCAACCGATTTTAAGGATGCAGCGGGTGTTGCGACAGATAAATACACTCCAAATAAATATGGGTATGGCGAAACTGTTGTAAAAACTGCAGATGGCGACTTGAATTGCCTTGTGATAATGCCTGCTTCCAGCCATGATTTTCAGCGGAAACATTATTTGTTCCCATTACCAACACAACAGTTGCTGTTAAATCCAAATCTTGTTCAAAATACAGGATATTAGGAGTATTGTAATATTTAATGAATTAAAAACATAGTATTTATGAAATCATATATAAAAAACATCCAATTCTTAGTGGTGTTTATGGTCTTAGCAGTCATATATAGTGGTTGCGATAAAGATCCCGAGATAAAGATGTATACTTATCCTGCTCCTCTCCCAACTGGGTTTAGCCCAGCCAGCGGATATGCAGGTACTTTGATTACAATTGAAGGTTCCGATTTTGGGGATTATAAGAACGCAGTCTCAGTATTTTTTAATGGTGTTGAGTCCGATTTGATCGTTTCATGTAAAGATGATGAAATCGTAGCACAAGTTCCTGACGGTGCTATTTCTGGGAAAATATCATTAAAAGTATGGACGGAAATTATTGATTCTATTGGTTCATATATAGTTATACCATCCTCTAAGGTATCTTATTTAAGCTCTGAAAGAGGTAAACCAGGCGATGAAGTTTCAATAATCGGTGAAAAATTTGGTACTGATATGGCAGATGTACAAATTTTTATAGGTGATGCCGAAGCTGTAGTGACTTCAGTTTCAGACAATGAAATAAAATTCACAATTCCTGATGCCAGTTCTGGAGCATTGGTATTATATGTAGGTACGCAAGTGATTCCTGTATCATATTTCCTTATTGGAGATGAACTGTTAACGGGTACACTTATTGGGCATAGTGGTTCTTGGGGCGATAATCCGGCAACATATATTACTGCTGCAGTTGATGGAGATATAACCACTTTTGTTGATGGTGCAACCAAAATCGGTTATGTAGGTTATGATGTTGGCGAAGGAAAAACAGCATTATTAACTTCTGTTCGTTATGTACCGCGTGCATCTCATCCGCAACGTATGACTGGCGGAGAAATTCGTGGAGCAAATGATCCTACACTTTTTGATGCTGTAACATTATATACAATTACAGAAGAGCCAACTGTTGAGGTTTATACTGAGGCGGCTATTACTACCAATGAAAGTTACCGATACATCTACTATTACTCAGATGAGGGAAACTGCAATATCGCCGAAATTGAATTCTATGGGAATATTACTGATGCGGTTATACCAGAAGGAAAATTTATGTTTGAATTTGATGATCCAACTGCAGCTAATTATTGGGTAGGCGTAAACAGCTCGACTCCCACAAATGTAATTGAAGACGGTAAATTAAAAGTGACTTTTAATGCAAGTCAGTTTGAAGGAACAAACAAACGCCGTGCCGATTTAAAATATGTTGAAGGAGGAATTTTCCCAGGCGATTCTCCAACAGGAGCATGGAGATATTCATCAGAGTATCCTATTCTGGCTTATAAAATTTCGTTTACAGGTACAGGTGCTGCTGCCCCGGTTGCGGGTAATATTAAATTAGATAGGTTTGATAATAAAAACAATTCATATTTAGTAGACTTCATTTCAGACAACGTTATCTATTATGATATATCTACTGTAATTACTGAGAGTCAGGATTTAGCTTCATGGCAACTTAAGATTGCAGATATAACGTCGACAGAAGAAACAGGTTATGAGGTAGATTGGATAAGAACATTTAAAAATAAAGAAGAGTTACAGGCATTTATTGGTCAGTAAGTAATTATTAAAAATCATGCCTGAGCATATAGTGCAGGCATGATTTTTCAAAAAAATTGGAATAATACTTTAACTCATGAAAAAAATATTTATTGCATTTTTAGTTGTCCTGCCATTTCTCATTTTTGGTTGCGGTGGCGGAGATGGATCTGCTGTTGTTGTGGAAGAAGAAAAACCACCAGTTGTAGAGGAAGAAGAATTTCCGATTGATCAAAACAAAACTTTTATACATCCGGGAATGCTTCATACAAAGTCTGACTTTGACCGAATAAAGTTGAAGGTTAAAGCAAATGCTGAGCCATGGCTGGCTGGCTGGAATATGCTGATTAAAAATTCGCACGCCAGCTTATCTTATAAGCCAAATCCTGTTGTAAAACTGATTCGGGGAGGAAATTCTGCGGAAGAACCGGAAGCTGATAATTACAGTCGTGCATTTAACGATGTTGCAGCGGCTTATCAGTGTGCTATCCGTTGGAAAATAACAGGTGATGATGCTTATGCCGATAAAGCTGTTCAGATTCTAAATGTATGGGCATCTACTTGCGAAAGAATTAGTGGGAACTCTAATGTAATGCTTGCAGCAGGAATTTATGGCTATCAGTTTGCTAATGCTGCAGAAATTCTGAGGGACTATGAAGGATGGGAGAGTGCAGACTTTGAGGCTTTTAAACAATGGTTGCTGGATGTTTTCTATCCACTTAGTTCTGATTTTTTAGTTCGGCATAATGGCACTTGTATTAGTCATTACTGGGCAAATTGGGATTTAGCAAATCTTGCTAATATAATGGCTGTTGGTATATTGACCGACCGGGCAGATATTTATAATGAGGCCATTGATTATTTAATTAATGGAGATGGAAATGGGCAACTAAAAAAAACAATTTATTTTATTCATCCTAGCGGACTGGGTCAAATACAGGAAAGTGGGCGTGATCAAGGGCATGCGCAATTATGTATTGGCCTGCTTGGAACTATTTGCGAAATGGCCTGGCACCAAGGAGATGATTTGTATGGTTATGATGATAATCGGGTACTGAAAGGAGCTGAGTACGAAGCAAAGTATAATTTTGCAAATTTAAGTGTTCCTTTTGAGCCTTATAATAACTGCGAAAATTGGAGTAGTACTGAAATTAGTCCTGATGGAAGAGGTAGTTTCCGTCCGATCTGGGCTAGATTATACAATCATTATGTTGTGGAGAAAGGACTTTCTGCTCCATATATTGAGTTGGCAGCTCGGGTGCACCTCCCAGAAGGTGGAGGTGGCGATTACGGACCAAACAGTGGAGGTTTTGATAATTTGGGTTTTGGGACGCTAATGTATTCATTGGAAAAATAAATTAGGAGATGTTTAAATCAATTTAAAAAAGAAATATATCTATCCTATTTTTTTGTGAGATTCTTGTGGGTGAGTTGTGGAAATGATAGCATGGTTATGGTTCATGATTCAAGCAATGACGACATTGTTGTTACCGTCAATAAAGTTTTTGTCTATCCTATACACCATGGATAATTTCGACAGGATAAAAGCGAAAGTGAATGATGCGAGGAGCCATACCCGTTCGAATGGAATAAGTTAGTTGCGAATAGTCTTTTTCTTCACCATGCAAGGTCTCATCAAAATGCCATTTGTTGAAAAGTTTCAAAGGATTAAAGTCATGCTAAAAAAGCAATTGGGATTCCTGGTGCCTGATTAATATGAAACAACTACAGAAATCCATAGCAAGTTTGAATAGGTAGATGAAAGAATCGGTTTTACAGACAGAAAGTTGATGTAATCCGTTTCCTAAAAGAATAAAAAGAATGGAAAAAAGATTTAATAAAATTGTAACTCTCTTTGCAGGTCTTGGACTATTGGTTTCATGTGTTTCCGAAAATAAGATAGAGGAAACTTTTGGAGCAAAAAAGCTGGTGGATAACTGCGTTGAAAAAACTATATTGACTATTAATGGCTTGACTGATGCAGATAGTCTGCCACGCAATATTTTGCAGGGACAAACTGAATGGAATAAGGTTGGTATTCATGACTGGACTAGTGGTTTTTGGCCTGGAATTCTATGGTATGCGTACGAAGCCTCAGGCGATTCAACAATTTTGAGCAATGCCCGTAAGTTTACCGAGCCTTTGTATGGGGTGTTGGATGTTCCGGTAGACAATCATGATTTGGGTTTCATGCTGAATTGTAGTTTTGGCAATGGTTACAGACTAACAAAGGATTCTGCTTATCATGATTTTTTGCTTGTGGCAGCTGATTCATTGGCTACTCTGTTTAATCCTAAAGTAGGAACAATTCTTTCGTGGCCTGCCATGGGTGAAAAAATGGGTTGGCCTCATAATACCATTATTGATAACATGATTAATCTGGAGTTGCTGTTCTGGGCATCGAAAAACGGAGGCAGTCACGATTTGTATGATATGGCGGTACGTCATGCTGAAACCTGTATGAATACTTTGGTTCGACCAGACTATACCATTTATCACGTAGCTGTTTTCGATACCATTAACGGGCATTTTATTAAAGGTGTGACTCATCAGGGCTATAGCGACAATTCGATGTGGGCCCGCGGACAAGGATGGGGAATATATGGTTATACTATGGTTTACAGAGAGACAGGCAATGAAAAATTTCTGGATTTGGCAGAAAAGCTTGCTGATAAATTTATTGAGCGATTGCCCGAAGATGGAATACCATATTGGGATTTTGATTGCCCATCTATACCCAATGCACCTAAGGATGCCTCAGCAGCAGCTGTTGCGGCCTCGGCAATGTTGGAACTTTCGACTTTTATGAAAAACGAAGAATTAACAACTAAATACAAGGATGCTGCTGTTTCCTTGCTAACCAGATTATCATCAGATGATTATTCGAGTAAGGATAAAAATAAAGCAATGCTGATGCATTCTACTGGACATTATCCAAATGGAAGTGAAATTGATGCTTCGATTATTTATGCTGATTACTATTACATGGAGGCTTTAGTGCGGTTGAAGAAAATGAACGCTAAATTGTTATCAGATAAGTAGGGTTGAAGAGTTAGAAACAGATAAAATGAAACGAGCAACGATAAAAATGTTTCTCACACACGAGGATGACTATTAGAGCGAGTTCCATATGACAACTGAAAAACAAAATTATAATCACATGAAAAAATATTTGGAGAACTGCAGCATAAATTTAAAATCAGGCTATTTCTTTATGAGGATATTGATACTGACCTTATTTATGGTGAGTACAATCTCTATTAAACCGGCGTATTCAATTGATAGCTTACTAGTTTATCCTGCTCCTGAAGGCGCAATTCTGAATAAGAATTTTACCGTTAGTGTGAGAATTCCCGGTAAGGAATGGCAGGAGATTTCTTCGTATTTGGTTAAAGTGGATGAAGTAAAAGAAGCCAATCATCATGTCGAAAATGCTTCGATGAGTTATTTCGACTTTTCAGGAGAAGTTGAAGTTGCTGTAACATTTAATAAAGGAACTATTCATTCAGGTCGGGTGCGTCCGCTGTCATACGGTATTGAATCACAGATAACAGGGAATACTTTACTATTTAAATTGAATCGTCCCCAAAATCTTTCGGTTGAAGTGAATGGTGACATTTTTCACAACCTCCATCTGTTTGCCAACCCAATTGATGAATTCATTCCTAATAAAGAAGATTCTAACCTGATTTATTTTGGTCCAGGTATTCATAGAATTAAAGGAGGTAAACTAAAAGTAGCATCTGGCAAAACAGTATACTTGGCGGGGGGAGCCATCCTGATGGGGCAGGTTCTTATCGAGGGGGTTCATGATGTGAAGTTACTCGGGCGCGGAATAATCGACCACTCTGTTAAAATGGGCGTTCGGATTGCCAATTCTCAAAATGTTGAGGTCGAAGGAATTTTCTGTACACAGTGTGCAACAGGAGGATCAGATAGCGTAGTTATCCGCAACGTTAAGAGCATTAGCTATTTTGGTTGGGGCGATGGGATGAATGTGTTTGCAAGCAACAATGTTTTGTTTGATAGAGTGTTTTGCAGAAATTCAGATGATTGTACAACAGTTTATGGAACCAGATTAGGATTTAAAGGGGGATGTAGTAACATAACCATGCAAAATTCCACGTTATGGGCAGATGTTGCCCATCCAATACAAATTGGTACCCATGGCAGCACGCCAAATCCAGAAGTATTGGAAAACCTAAATTATATCAACATCGATATACTTGATCATAAAGAAGCTCAAATCGATTATCAGGGATGTATGAGCATTAATGCCGGAGATAATAATCTTATAAGAAATGTAAGGTTTGAAGATATCCGTATAGAGGATTTTCGGCAAGGTCAACTGTTGAATTTAAGAGTGTTTTATAACAGCAAGTATTGCACTTCGCCAGGGCGGGGAATCGAGAACATCCTTTTTAAAAATATCACTTATAATGGAAATAATTCTGAAATTTCTATTATTTCAGGTTATAATGAAACAAGGAAAGTTAAAAACATTGTTTTTGAAAACCTTTTAATCAACGGCAGATTAATTACAGACGATATGCCGGGAAAACCCAAATGGTTCAAAACAGGCGATATGGCAAGGATTTATATTGGGGAACATGTTGAGGGTATTGTGTTTAAGAACAAATAAGAATATAATCAAGATAAACTTTTGGAATGTATCCCCTCTCCCATTCAGGTAAATGTGCCAAATGTAGGGCTTATTAGTAATTGAAAAAACTATAAAATAAATTCAGCATGAAGATTTTTTTCATAGATCACAGATTAGGTTTAATATTAATTAGTTTATTGATGATTGCATCCCTTCCAGGATGTAACCATCATCAAAAACCATCATCAAAAAATGAGTTTACAAATAAATCCAATTATGTCTCAAAAGTATGGAAATCAGATAATGAAGATGGCACCTACACCAATCCGATAATACATGCTGATTATTCCGATCCTGATGTGATTCGTGTTGGAGACGATTATTTTATGACTGCTTCAAGCTTTAATAGTAGTCCGGCTTTACCCATTTTGCATTCTAAAGATTTAGTCAACTGGCAAATAGTCAATCATGCTTTAAAACGACTATCACCAAATGAATTTTTCAATATTCCACAACATGGTAAAGGGGTCTGGGCACCCTGTATCCGGTTTCATAACAATGAATATTACATTTATTGGGGCGATCCTGACCATGGTGTATTTATGGTAAAAACGACTAATCCATTCAACGAATGGGAAGCACCAGTTTTAGTAATGAAAGGCAAAGGAATCATAGATCCCTCGCCTTTATGGGACAGTGACGGTAAAATGTATATGGCAACCGCCTGGGCTGGAAGTCGTTCGGGTATTAACAGTGTGCTTACCATCTGGCCATTAAAAAATGACGGAACCGAAGTGATTGGAGAAGGAAAACATATATTCGACGGGCACGACCATCACCACACAATTGAGGGACCCAAATTATATAAAAAAGGAGATTATTACTACATTTTTGCTCCCGCTGGTGGGGTAACTAATGGTTGGCAAACAGTTTTGCGTTCCAAAAACATTTATGGCCCTTACGAAGAAAAAATTGTAATGGCACAAGGAACTAGCTCCACCAATGGGCCGCATCAGGGGGCATGGGTTGAAACACAAACCGGAGAATCATGGTTTCTCCATTTTCAGGACAAAGGTGTTTACGGACGTATTATACACCTTCAACCAGTAAACTGGATAAATGATTGGCCGGTTATTGGGATAGATAAAGATAATGATGGATGTGGCGAACCTGTTACAGTTTTTAAAAAACCGAATGTAGGTAAAACCTGGCCTGTGTGCTCACCACAAGAAGATGATGAATTTAACTCAGACACATTGGGTTTGCAGTGGCAATGGGCTGCCAATTCTAATCTAAAATGGAGTGTATTAATTCGAAATCAGGGTTATTTGCGTTTGTTAGCCTATCCCAAAACTGAAGTAAATCAACGGCTTTGGGATGTTCCTAATTTATTGCTGCAAAAATTCCCTGCTCCATCGTTTAAAGCAACCACCAAAGTAAAACTGACCCTTGAATGGGAAATCTGGCAAGGCAAAAAAGCAGGGTTAATGATATCGGGGAATGATTACAGCTACTTGTCCATTTCAAAAGATGAGACGGGCTATTTAATCAGTCAAGTAGTTTGCTTAGACGCTAATAATGGCGGAGTTGAAAAAACGATAGTTAGTGCACGACTCACAAAAAATGAAGTGTTTTTGCGTGTAAATGTTTCAGGGCCAGATGCTGAATGCAATTTCTCGTATAGTGAAGACGGTGAAAATTATTTTCCAATAGGTATTACGCATAAAGCTAAACCAGAATTATGGATAGGGGCAAAAGTTGGACTATTTTGTACTGCCGAACCCGGGTTCAGAATGGGGGGATATGCTGATTTTGATTGGTTTGTAATTAATTAATAGGTTAAAAGTCTGCGCTTTGATTTGAAAGTAAAAGATGAATTGAAAAGTTTACTAAATAACATAAAATGAAATATTTGATTTGGTTTATTTTGCTCTGTTTTTCTTCGTTACTACATTCGCAAATACTAAAAGCTCACCATACATCAGATGGTTTAAATAATACTGTGCAGAACGATTATTATACTTATGATTATAATGCCCCCACTTCGCTTTCAAATGTTTTAAATGCAAAAGGAAAATCTTTAACAGATTGGATAAAACCAATGGAAGGTCAGGCATTGACCTTTATGATCAAGAATCCTCACAACGGAAAAGAATATCAATTAATTCCCTTGTACAATCTGTATCAGCAATAATGTTTGGTATACTGAAAGCTGCAATAATTAAAACATAAATGCTTAATAATTATGAAAAATATAAAACTCATTTCTACTGCAATTCTTTTAATCCTGCATATTGTAAGTTACACTCAGGATTCTAAAAAACAATTATTTTTACACCCCGGAGGATTACACACCCAAGCCGATCTTGACCGAATGAAAGCGAAGGTCGCTGAAGGAGCACATCCATGGATAGAAGGGTGGAATATTCTGATAAAAGACCATTTAGCTCAGAATAGCTTTGTTGCATCTCCTAAAGAGAATATGAACATTAGGCAGGTAATGTCTAAAGATGCCCATGCCGCATATCTAAATGCAATCCGTTGGTACATTTCCGGAGATGAAAGCTATGCTAAATGCGCAATACGTATTTTTAATGACTATTCATCTATTGTTAACCAAATTCCGTCAGGTGGTCGAACGGATATTGTTGGACTTGGAGGAATAGGTATTTCAGAATTAGCTATAGCTGCAGAAATTATGAGGATCTATAGTGGCTGGAAGAGTGTTGACTTTGATAGATTTAAAGTTATGATGATCAACTACTTCTATCCTGTTTGTCATGATTTTTTAGTGAACCATAACGGGGCATGTATAGATTACTATTGGGCTAATTGGGATGCAAATAATATTACAGCTCTAATTGCCATAGGTGTATTATGCGATAATCAATCTATTTATGATGAAGGAATTGAATATTTTAAATATGGAGCAGGTGCAGGTAGCATAAAACATGCAATTTATTATATCCATGAAGGTAATCTCGGACAATGGCAGGAAAGCGGGAGAGATCAGGAACATGGACAATTAGGAGTTGGACTTCTAGGTACGGCCTGTCAAATTGCCTGGAATCAGGGAAATGATCTTTTTGGGTATGATAATAATCGCCTATTAGCAGGAGCAGAGTATACTGCTAAGTATAACCAGATGCAAGAGGTGCCATTTAAATTTTATAATAATTGTCAGCCTGCAAATCATAAATGGCCCGCAATTAATGGCCGTGGCCGTTTAGATGATCGTCCTGTTTGGGAAATGCTATACAATCATTATGTTATTCGCCAAGGATTATGTGCACCTAACGTGCAAAGAATGGCAGAACTAATGCGTCCAGAACATGGCAGTAAAGATCATTTTGGATATGGTTCACTTACTTTTACATTAGAGGAATCCAGCAGTACACCACATCCAATTCCGGGTAAATCTGAAGATTTAAAGGCTACTGCCGGTGTTGGAAAGGTATTTTTAACATGGCAACCACCTAGTGATTTTACTTCAACAGGATATGTTATACAACGAGCTGAAAGTATAGATGGTAACTATGATACAATTGGCTCATGGTATGACAATACTTGTAATACATATACTGATAATAGTGTGTCGAATGGTACAAAATACTATTACAAAGTTGCGGCACTTAACCAGTCAGGTATAGGAGAATTTTCATCTGTTTCCAGTTCTAAACCACAGTCTATAACAGTTTTGCCATCGAAATGGAAAAAGGTTGATATAGGAGCTAATATTACTGGAAGTGCTGAATTTGCTGATGTAGCAGGATCAACTTTTATCGTATCCGGGAATGGTAATAAAATTGGAGATACTGAGGATAATGTTACTTACTGTTATACAAAAGTTTCGGGCGATTATATTATTACTTGTCGTATAAGTGATATAGCCGGATCATTAGCTAAATCTGGATTAATGATAAGAGAAACTTTAAAATCAAATTCATCAGCTGTTACAATGACCTTAGGTGAAGTGGGGGGTAGATTTTCGCGTATGGGATACAGGAATTCAACCGGTGCTGATATGTTATCTACTTTAGGCAATACTTATACCTGGTTACCGGCTTGGTTTAGACTTGAGCGTAAAGGAAATACATTTACAGCTTACGAATCCTCAAATAGTCAAACTTGGTTTAAGGTTAAGAGTGTTGAGATTCCCATGTTTTCATCCTATTACATTGGATTGGCAGTGGTTTCTCAGGATAAAAGATCAGAAAACAAAACAACATTTGATAATTTTACATTAGATGCAGTTAAGGAGTAATAATATATCTCAAATATTGAGGTAACATAATATTAAATGCTATGGAAAATATATAAAATAAAATGAAAATCAATAATTTGGCTCTTCTAATTTTGGTAGGTGTTTATCTGTTAGGTTGCAGTCCCAAAACCGACTCTAAAATATCAAATCCTATTGTAGACGGTTACTTTGCCGATCCTTCCATTGTCTTATATGAAGGCAAGTATTTCATTTATGCTACTATCGACCCATGGGGAAGTGATGAACTGGCAGTATTTGAAACCACCGATTTCAAACAATTTGAACAGAAGCACATCAACTGGCCTACCAAAAAGGCTTGTACCAGTCCTACATCAGGAAACAGCATGGTATGGGCGCCATCGGTTATACAGGGAACTAAAGAGCAGTTTTATATGTATGTTTCAGTTGGTAGTGAGGTTTGGGTAGGAACTGCAAGCCATCCTCTTGGACCATGGAAAAATGCAAAAGAAGACGCTTCTCCTCTTATTCCTGGCAATATGATTCCCGGATATCACATGATCGACGCGGAATGCTTTATCGATGATGACAATCGAGCTTATCTATATTGGGGCTCAGGTTTAAATTGGGTGAATGGTAAGTGTTTTATGGTTCCTCTCGCCGAGAATATGGTTGATTTCCTAAAAGAACCTTTAGACGTAACACCTACTGACTTTTTCGAGGGACCTTTCATGATGAAAAAGAATGGAACTTATTATTTGATGTTTTCTAACGGGAAAGCAATAGATCATACTTATAACATTCGATATGCCACAGCGAAGAGTCCTTTTGGTCCTTTTGAGAAAGGTATAAACAATCCTATTATTGAAACCTCTGCTGATAGTACAACTTATGGCCCCGGTCATCACTGCGTATTCTCATTTAACGGTCAAGACTATATGCTCTACCATCGTATTTTCCCTCAAAAAGAGAGTTATGTGCTTAGACAACTTTGCCTTGATAGTTTAAATTTCGATGCAAACTGGAACATAAAAAAAGTTAATCCACAGGGGATAGCTTCATTTATTAATAAGTAAAAGAAGTAGAGATGAAACGAGCCATGAGGAATTCTTTCTTTACACACGGAGATGACTATCATGGAGAGTTTACCTGGCATTTTAAAAACAAATTATAGACATATGAAACACTTATTTTGGATATTCTTTCTTGGTTTTTCAACCATGCTACAGGCACAGGAACTCATCACTTATGAAGTTCCCGGTGGAATGTTTTACTCAGCACATAACGATGATTTCACAGTGAAAGTCCGCACCCCTGGCGGCGAATGGAAAGATCTTTATGAGTATAAAGTTGGGGTGGATATGGACACCCAAAGCACTGCATCGATGGTTTCATTCGATTTTACCGGAACGGTTGAAGTGCAGGTTCGAAAGAATAATGGATTGGTGAACGCAGTGCAAATCCGTCCGTTGTCATATGGAATTACTCCAAAAGTACAGGAGCGAATCATTACTTTTACGCTCGATCAGCCACGCAAAATATCGCTTGAGGTTAATGGCGACAAGCTACAAAACCTGCATATTTTTGCCAATTCAATCCTGAAAGACATACCTGATCCAGATGATCCGAATGTGATGTATTTTGGTCCAGGTATTCATCAACCCAAAGACCTGCCTGGCGATGTATTTCGCATCCCTTCAGGAAAAACAGTATTTGTTGATGGAGGTGCTGTTATAAAAGCCAAGTTGTTGGTTGATACCGCGCATGATGTAAAAATAGTTGGGCATGGCATTGTTTTTCAACCGGAAAGGGGAGTTGAAGTTCGTCATTCACAAAATGTGACCATTGACGGCCCCATATTCATTAATCCCAAACATTACACAATATATGGAGGCCAAACAACTGGTTTGACTGTGCGAAATATTAAATCGTTTAGCAACCAGGGCTGGAGCGATGGCATTGACCTCATGTCGTGCTCAGATGTAATAATTGACGATGTGTTTATGCGAAATTCCGACGATTGTATCGCTATTTACGGGCATCGATGGCAGTTTTATGGTAATGCTCAAAATTATCAAGTTAAAAATTCAACACTTTGGGCCGACATTGCACATCCGATAAATATCGGAGGGCATGGAAATACAGAAGCTGGTGGTGATACCATTGAAAATATAACTTTTACCAATATCGATATTTTAGAACACGATGAAGATGATCGAAACTATCAGGGGTGTTTGTCTATAGCCTGTGCTGATAATAATCTGGTAAGAAATGTGAGCTACAAAAACATCCGTGTTGAAGATTTTCAGGAAGGACAGCTATTTCATTTCAGAGTTGTGTATAATCCAAAATACAGCTCAGCTTCTGGCCGGGGAATTGAAAATATTACGTTGGAAAATATTGAATACAATGGAAATGGTGCAAACCCATCCACCATTCATGGATATAATAAGGACCGATTAGTGAAAGATATTCAGTTTAAAAACTTAAAAATTAACAGTAAGTTGATTGAGAATGCATCTGACGGTAGCGTTAAGATTGGTGAATATACGGATGGTATAAAGTTTAAAAAGTGATATAACATGAGTTCGATTATTTAGGTGTGTTTTACTATTTAATGCACCAAATCCCCTAAGACTTTTACCCGGAATTTTAGGAAGACTTTGTTCTTCTTTAAGGATTGGGGGTATTTATTTGATATATAATCAGGAATCGATAAAATCGAATTAAATTTATAAAGAATTGATAATTATGATGGAATGCAATAGAGTGAAAATTACTGTTTTGATATGGATCTGTTTAACTTTTGCACCATTTGTCAATGCTGCCGTTTACCAATGGTCGGTACCGATAACAAGCATAGTTTCTTCTGAAACTAACGAACATCCTACTGCCTTTTTGTGGATACCTGAGCAATGCACGCAAGTTAAAGCTTTGATTTTTGGCCAGCATAACATGTGTGAGGAGACCATTTTTGAACACCCCGCTTTTAGAAAAAAAATGTTGGAATTAGGCTTCGCTATTGTTTGGGTTTCACCTGGCATTGACCAGCAATGGGATGTAAGGAACGGCTGTCAACAGGTATTTGACACAATAGTTAAAGCACTGGCAGAAACAAGTGGGTATCAGGAGCTGGAATATGTCCCTGTTGTTCCGCTGGGTCATTCGGCAATGGCAACTTTCCCATGGAACTTCGCAGCGTGGAATCCCGACAGGACTTTAGCCGTTATTTCCTATCATGGAGATGCACCCCGGACTAACTTGACAGGTTACGGCAGGGAAAATCTTGAATGGGGCAGGAATCGTAATATCGACGGTATTCCAGGGTTAATGGTTGAAGGTGAATACGAATGGTGGGAGGCCAGGGTAAACCCAGCGTTAGCTTTTCGGATGATGTATCCCGAAAGTTGTGTTTCCTTTCTATGCGATGCAGGGCATGGGCATTTCGATGTGTCCGACCAAGTTGTAGATTATCTCTCTCTTTTCCTGAAAAAGGCTGCATTCTACCGTTTGCCAGATAATCAGCCGGGTGATAAACCAGTTCTTTTGAGAAACCTAAACCCACATGATGGCTGGCTTGCAGAAAGATGGCATCCCAATCAGAAAAAGCGGGCAAATACTGCACCTCTTTTTCAATATATAGGCGATGTGCATGATGCGTTTTGGTATTTCGATAAGGAAATAGCTGAAGCTACTGAACAATATTATGCCCGGACACGGGGCAAAAAAGAACAATACATTTGTTACATGCAAAATGGTAATTTATTGTCTTTTAACGAAAAATCGCATGCGCGGATTGCAGGAAAATTTGAACCCGAAAAAGATGGCATTACATTTCATCTTACAGCAGTATTTACTGATACCATACGAAGTAGAAGAATAGATGACCATGCTAATGGGAACCCGTTGATATCAAGAATTTGTGGGCCCGTAAAAAAAATCAACGACACCGCTTTCAGGTTGGATTTTTATCGCATGGGCTTCAACAATTCAAAGCGAACAGGTGATATATGGTTTATTGCCAGCCATCCTGGCGATGCAAAATATAAAAGTACTGTTCAGCAGTTCAATATGCGTATCCCTATTGCCAATAAAGAAGGAATGCAGCAAACTATTGAATTTCCGACAATAGAAAATCAACAAACCAACGTACAGTCAATTAAGTTGGGTGCAACGGCATCATCAGGGATGCCTGTCTATTATTACGTAAAAGAAGGTCCCGCTGAAGTAAAAGCTGGAAAATTGGTATTCTCCCAAATTCCACCTCGCAGCAAATTTCCAATAAAGGTAACAGTGGTGGCCTGGCAGTACGGGCGTATAATTGAGCCCAAAATTCAATCTGCAGAACCAGTCGAACAAAGTTTCCTAATCACAAAAAACTAAGTTCAAAAGATATTGATTATGAGAAAGATTTTTCTATTTGCACTTATTTGTTTTATTACCCATTCGCTGTTTGCACAGAAACACAGTTACTTGTTGCATACAGACGTTAATATCGCCCGTCTGAAAGAACAAATAAAGACCGATGTTGAGGTAAAAGAAGCCTGGGAAAAACAATTGCAAAAGGCCGAAGATTTGCTGAAACGCGATAGGAATGGTGCGCCTGATTTACAGATACTGGGCTTGGTGTATCGTATGACAGGCGACACCCGATTTGCCAAACGACTCAAACAAACCCTATTGTGGGAAACTGAAAGAACAACATGGGAAGGTCGGGAATTACTGCAGCGAAGCCCAGCTTGGAAGGGTGGTTTGGAAACCGCTCACGCTTGTTTTTTTATATCTGTTGGCTTCGATTGTGCTTATGAATATTTAAGCCAGGCAGAACGAAAGCAGATTGCAAAAGGGATAGTGCGCTTAGGAATTAAGCCGGCTATGGATGATTGGTTGAATTCCGACACCAACATTCACACCTTTGATACCATGGGGCACAATTGGTGGAGTGGTTGTGTGGATATGGCTGGTTTTGCTGCCTTAGCTGTGAGAAACGAAATTCCGGAAGCTAAAAAGTGGGCGGAAGAAATCTCTGAATATTCTGTGGAGTGGTTTAACTATGCAGGCAATGTTCTGCAAAACAAGCCGGTATCATTCGGTCGCAATGGCGGATTTTACGAAAGCATTAATTACGCCAACTTTGGTTTTTCGCAATACCTGCTTTTCAGGTTGGCACATCAGAATGTACTTCCAAAAATAAAAATGCCCAATATTCCTCAGATGGAACCTATGGCAGATTTCTTCATTCAAACAACTTATTACTCAAGTGAGGAGCCAATGGTAGTTAATTTTGGTGATGGCAATTCCCATCGAAATGGAAATGCTTGCGTGCTTTTGCTTTGGAATTTGGGTTTTCAGAAAGATCGTTATGCCTGGTATCTCAAGCAAACAAACCATGGAGATGATAAAGAGGCACTTACGATTGATACAGCAACTGGACTTATCCTAAATCCCGATCTTGCTGATTTGAAAAAGGACTATGTTCCGGAACTGCCCATAACACAACTCTATCCTGATATGGGATGGGGCATGTTGCGCGATTCCTGGAAAAGTGATGCTTCATTTTTAGCCGTTAAATCAGGCTTTACATGGAACCATTCTCACGCCGATGCCGGATCGTATATTCTCTTTCATAAAGGAAAAAACCTGATCATCGATTCAGGGCATTCAGGTTATAGTTCACCGCTTTACACGCAATACGATTGTCAGAGTGCCGCTCATAATGTTGTTTTATTTAATGGAGAGGGTCAACGAACAAAAGATGCGTATTTTGGAGTAGTCAATTCCGGAAGCCTTCATAACTTAATAGGAACAGACGATTTTAAATATCTTTTAGCCAATGCAACCGGGCCGTATTCGCATATCTTATCACGTAATTTTAGAAGTTTCATTTGGGTAGGTGATGTTATTTTGGTAGTTGATGATCTACTGGCTGATGAGCCCGGACAATTTGAATGGTTGTTGCATTACAATGGAGAGTCGAAACGCCATGGTCTCGACTTATCAGTAAAAGATGGCAATGCCGAAGTATTGGTTCGTCCTCTGTTCCCAGAGACCTTTCCCAATGGTGGTTTACCCCACGATTTTCCAGAGCTAATGCGTTTGCAGGAGAAATTGGGTTATAAAGATCGAAATACACAACAAGCATATTGGTCAATCAGCCATTTTGAGAAAACGGAACGAACAAAATTTATTTCGGCCATTACACTGAAAGATGAAGAGAACAAAGATAATTTGCCGGTAATTGAGCGTTTTCAAGGCAATAATTTCTTAGGTGTCCGCATCACACAAAAAGGAAAAATAACCGAGGTATATTTCAACCTGCTGGCAGATGGACGTTTGAAGCACCGTAACAGCATGATTAATATGAACGGATGGGAAACCGATGCCTACCTTACTGCAATTACTTTTAATGAAGGTGATGATAAATCAAAAGTGGAAAACATCAACGATTTATTTGTTACTCATGGAAGCTATGTAAGAAGAGACGGACAAGTATTAATACATGCGTTGTCTAAATACACAGCACTGGTAAAAGATTTTAACGGGCGGGCAGATGTTATTTTTCAAGGGCAGCCAATAGTAAGTTTTAGCCTTTATTCGCCAACAAAAAAATCATCACTAATAATTAACAGGAAGGTTTGCGAAAGTAGTTATGATACTCAAAAAGAATTAATTAAGACAATTATTAAATAGCTATGATTAAATTTAGTAAAGGCTTGGTTTTAGTATTGTTGGTAGTAAGCAGCAATATATATGCACAAAAAGTAATTGAATCCACAAAACAGGTTTTAAAGTCACCCAACGAAAAATATGTGTTTGAATTTTTCCAGAAAAGTACAGATAATGGAAAGAAACAGATGCACTATAAGCTTTTTTTTGATGGCAAACCTGTGGTTTTGGAATCCGATCTGGGAGTTCTGATTGAAAATAAGCTGTTTGAATCGGCTTTAGGAATAGAAAACGATCCCAGTGAGTTGTGGTGCGAAAATCTGGATTTTAAAGGTGTTGATCGAAATACAGTTGATGAAAACTGGAAACCGGTGTATGGCGAACGCTGTATGGTAAAAAATAACTACAACGAAATGGTGCTTCATTTCAACAAGTTTGGAGCGCTTGGTGATTTGGTAGAGGGACATGCAGGAACCTCTTACGATAAACGGCGAAGTTATAATATGGATCTTGTTGTACGGGTATATAACGAAGGTCTTGCTTTTCGTTACTATTTTCCGGAAACGGCTAACGGTTTGTTCTTACACATTGTTGGTGAGCAAACCAGTTACTCTTTGCCCAAAGGTACCATGGCTTGGTATGAAGCCTGGGCTCAGGGACCATACAGCTATTTGCCCTTGGAAAATTGGACTGGTGAATGTGAGCGTCCCTTGACTATAAATCTGAAAAACGGATTGTACGTAGCATTACTCGAAGCACAAATGATTGACTACAGTCGGGGTAAGTTTATTCTGGACGATGAAAAACCAAATGCCATTCAACTTTCTATGTACGGTAAAGTGGATGCGGTCAGACCTTATTTTACTCCGTGGCGGGTGATTATGGTTGCCGAAACACCTGGTGAACTATTGGAAAATAATGATATTGTATTGAATCTGAATGAACAAAATCAACTAAAAAACACATCATGGATTAAGCCGGGAAAAGTGATTCGCTCGAACCTTACAACCAAAGATGCAAAAGAGTGTATTGATTTCGCGGTTGAACGCAATCTGCAATATGTGCACCTTGATGCCGGTTGGTATGGATCCGAAGTAGATGTAACTTCTGATGCAACCACCATTGCTGAAAATCGGGATTTGGATATGCAGGAACTGGTTAATTATGCGGCAGGCAAAGGAATTGGTGTTTTTTACTATGTGAATCAACGGGCATTGTATAAGCATCTGGACGAAGTATTTGAACAATGTCGTAAATGGGGAATAAAAGGAGTGAAATTTGGTTTTGTTCATATTGGCTCAAACCGCTGGACTGCCTGGCTCCACGAAGCCATCAAAAAAGCTGCCGAATATCAATTAATGGTTGATGTTCACGATGAATACCGTCCGACTGGTTTCAGCCGAACTTATCCAAACCTAATGACTCAGGAAGGAATACGCGGCAACGAAGAAATGCCCGATGCTACTCACAATACAATTTTACCATTTACACGGTATTTGGCCGGAGCTGGTGATTATACCATCTGTTACTATAACAAAAAGATTAAAACAACTCATGCCCACCAATTGGCGCTTTCAGTTGTCTATTACAGTCCCATACAGTTTTTGTACTGGTATGATATTCCAAGTGATTATAAAGGAGAAAAAGAGATTGCCTTTTTTGATGCCGTAAAAACAGTTTGGGATGATACCAAAGTAGTAAACGGGGAAATAGGTAAATATATTACGGTGGCCAGAAAATCAGGTAGCGAGTGGTTTGCAGGGGCAATTACGAATAAGGAAGCACGCGAAGTGGAGATTCCGCTTTCTTTTTTAGAGAATGGAAAGAAGTATAAGGCCTGTATTTATACCGATGATGATAAAATAAAATCCTGTACTAAGGTAAAAATGTCGGAAAGCGAAGTAGATGCCTCAAAAACATTGAAATTTAAATTAAAAGAGAGTGGTGGTGTCGCAATTCATTTTGTGATGGAGAAAAATAAATAATGTCATAAAAAAACAGCAAGTTGTGAGTTACACGGATTAGCTCATACAATCAATTCTATATTCATTCAATCAAAATAAAAATGAAAAAATACGCGATAGGTGCCGATATAGGTGGAAGCCATATTAGTTGTGCATTGGTTGATATGTTCGAAGGGCATATTGTAGCCGATAGTCATACTGAAATTAAGATAGATAATAAAGCTTCTGCTAATGAGATATTAAACGGTTGGAGGGATGCCATAGCTTCAACGATTGAAAAAGCAGGTCGTGAAAATGTTGTAGGAGTTGGTTTTGCCATGCCTGGTCCATTTGCCTACGATAAAGGGATTGCTCTATTTGATGAATCGGTGGCTAAATTTCAAAAGCTCTATAACGTTAATGTGGCTAATGAGCTTGCCGATCGTTTGCAAACCAATGGTTCAATACCATTTCGTTTTATGAACGATGCTTCTGCCTTTGCTGCAGGAGAAGCATGGTTGGGTGAGGCGGTAAAAGTTACGAAAAGCGTTTCGATTACTTTGGGCACTGGTTTTGGTTCCGCCTTTGTGGCGGAAGGTCTTCCGGTTGTTGAAGGGGAAGGAGTTCCGTCTATGGGATGTGTTTGGCATCTTCCATTTAAAAATGGAATCGGAGATGATTATTTCTCAACCCGATGGTGCATTGCCTGTTGGGAAGAGTTATCGGGCAAAAAGGTAAATGGGGTAAAACCTATTGCTGATGCTGCATCAACAAATTCCAAAGCTAAAAGTCTCTTGGAAGAGTATGGCTCAAATATGGGTGAATTCCTGGGGCCTTGGTTAAAGAGTTTTGGAGCCGAAATGTTGGTGATAGGAGGAAATGTGAGCGGAGCTTATAACTTGTTTGGTACTGCCTTTGAAGCTGAATTGAAAAAACAAGGTGTAGATGTTCAAATTGCCATCTCAGGATTAAAAGAAGATGCTGCCATTATCGGTAGTGCCCGTATGTTGGATGATGCTTACTTTAAGCAGATAGAGCAGGTGTTGCCTTTAATGTAATAACCAAGCTATTTTGGGTATTGTGTGAAAAGCGTGAATCAATAGAAACTTGTTAACCTCTTCTGTATGTTGTTTCTAGATTTTAATAAAAATATTTTGTAAAGACGATGACAAATAAAAAAATAAACATCTCGCAAATTATGCCGGTTTTGTTTGGCTTTTTTGTAATGGGATTTTGCGATGTGGTTGGTATCACGTCAGCTCATGTAAAAGAAGATCTTTTGGGTGGATACGATCCGGCATTTAGAGATACACTTTCGAATCTTATTCCTGTGGCACTTTTCTCAATGTTTTTGCTTTTTTCTATTCCAACAGGGATGTTGATGAATAAAATTGGCCGAAAAAAAACAGTGATATTGAGTAATGCAATTACTATTGTGGCCATGTTTATTCCACTTATAGAGTATTCATTTGTAATGTCTCTTATTGCTTTTGCTTTGCTGGGTATTGCTAATACCATCTTACAGGTATCTCTAAATCCGTTAATCGCAAATGTAGTAAAAGGCGACAGACTAACCAGCAGTTTAACTGCCGGACAGTTTGTAAAAGCAATTTCATCATTTAGTGCCCCTTTTATTGCTGCATTTGCTGCTTCTCAGCTTGATAACTGGCAATATATCTTTCCTATTTATGCATTAATTACCTTGTTATCTACTATTTGGCTACTGGCAACGACAATAAAGGAAGATCGAATAGAAGAAAAAGCCAATTCGTTTGGCAGTGTAATGGCTCTTTTGAAAGATAAAACCATTCTGTTGTTATTCTTGGGGATATTGTTTGTTGTAGGTGTTGATGTGGGAATCAATACCGCTTCATCTAAAATATTAATGGAGCGTTGCGGTCTAAGTTCTATTGAAGCAGGTTACGGACCAAGTGTTTATTTTGCATTACGTACTTTGGGAGCCTTTTTAGGTGCAATAATTTTAGCCAAATTTTCTTCTTCCAAATTCTTTAAAATAAATATTGTAGCAGCGGTAGTTGCATTGGTGATATTAATTTTTATGCAAAACCAGTATGCTATTTTTGCTATTTTTGGTGTTATTGGTTTTTCCATTGCCAATATTTTCCCTATTATTTTTGGAATGGCTATTCAGGCTCGTCCTGATAAAAGTAATGAAATCTCTGGTTTGATGATTACCGGAGTTTTTGGTGGTGCTGTTCTTCCATTTCTGATGGGAATCCTATCTGATGTGATGGGATCTCAGGTAGGTTCTGTAATCGTTATTTTAGGCGGGGCGCTATATCTTACATTTGCGGCTTTTGCTTTAAGCACTAAAAAAGTATAGATTGAGTTGTTCTAAAATTGGTTGTCAGAAAAATAACTAATTTAAGGACGGGACAATTAATTTATTAGAAATTTCACAACCTGAAATTGTTTGTAGCTCCAATAAGTATATCTTGAACCAATCTGATTATAAAAACCGCATGAAACATTCGTTTTATGCGGTTTTTATATTTTAGGGATCAGTAGTGAATTTATGGTATTTATGCGGAGCAAATAAGATGATTGACGTATATTGCTGATTTAAAGTATTTTAATATTCTAGTTTATTGTATTAAATTAACATTTTCGACATTAATTTGTATCATAAAAGACACATGAGTTATCATTTCAACCCTTATCGTTAACAAATTTTAACAAGTTGGAGTAAGACCAGTGATATATTTGCAACATGTTTAATAACCGAGTTTTATTTAAATCAGATTTCTATGATGATTAAAAAAGCGAAATTAAAAATTCCGGTGCAATCGTTATCAAGGCAGTTGCTAATCTTTACTGGAATTGCGCTAATGTTGCTTTCAGCAACTGTGGCATATGGGCAGACAGAGCGAACCATAACGGGTGTTGTTGTATCTGCGACAGACAATACGCCAATACCGGGTACGAATGTAGTTATAAAAGGAACTACAATTGGTGGAATTACCGATATTGATGGAAACTACTCTATTCAGGTTAACGAAAACGATGTCGTTGTTTTTTCTTTTATTGGATTTAGATCTCAGGAAGTTCTTATCTCCAATCAGCAGGTAATAAATATTATATTGGCTGAAGATGTATCCAGCCTTGATGAAGTGGTTGCCATTGGTTACGGTGTGCAAAAGAAGAAATTGGTTACCGGGGCAACTATCAATGTTAAAGGTGATGATATTGCTAAAATGAATACCACAAACCCATTGCAGGCATTGCAAGGAAAAACACCCGGTGTGAATATTTCATCTTCTTCCGGACAACCTGGAGAAGAAGTGAAAGTGACCATCCGTGGTTTGGGTACCATTGGAAATTCAAAGCCATTGTATATCATTGACGGGATCGAAGGTGATATTTCAACTTTAAATGCATCAGATATTCAGTCTATTGATATTCTTAAAGATGCTGCTTCCGCTGCAATTTACGGTGCACAGTCTGCTAATGGTGTTGTTCTTATTACAACAAAAAGAGGCACGAAAGGTAAAGCACAAGTCTCTTTTGATGCTTATTATGGACTTCAAAATGTTGAACGAGTAGTTCCATTGCTGAATGCACAGGAATATAAAATAATTATGGATGAGCAAGAGATAAATTCTGGTCGCGCTCCATTCGACTGGGATGCTAAGGAAGGGAATTCTTACGATACCGATTGGATGGATCAGATGATCAAAAAAAATGCAAAGACCCAAAATTACTCTTTTAATATTAATGGTGGTTCAGAAACTTCAGTCTATTCCATATCATTAAGTTATGTTTCACAGGAAGGTATTATTGGCGGTTCGGGAGTGTCTAATTATGAACGCTATGGGTTCAGGTCAAACACTGAACAAAAATTATACAATGATGTACTTGTTGTGGGGCAGCATTTAAACTTGAATTATATTAATAATAAAGGGATTAGTGTTGGAAACCAATATAATAATACCTTACGCTCAGCCTTTAACGTTTCGCCTTTATCGCCGGTATATAGTGATAATAACATTTATGACAGTCCTTTTAACGATACCAGCAATTCCAATTGGAATAAAGGGGATGGTAATCCTTATGCTGCAATGATGACTAATCATAGTTTGAATAGAAACCAAAAAGTTTTTGGTGACGTTTATGCAGAACTTCAGCCGATTAAAAATATGAAGATTAGATCAACTTTTGGTGTTAATTATTATTCTGGCAATAGCCGTAGTTTTACACCATTATATCAATTTTCGATTTATTCGTATAATACAGATCATGAAACGATTCGCCAGAGTATGAATAGTGGAATTTCGCTAACGTGGACAAATACAGTTGGTTATGATTTTAAATTAAATAACGAACATGCTTTCAATGTGTTAATCGGATCTGAAGCTTTAAAATCAGAAGGGGTAAGTATGTCTGCTAGTAACTGGAATCTATTATCGCAATTCGATGATTTTGATCACGCTTATTTAGATAATACTACAGGAAAAGCTCATTTAGAAGATGAGACTGATCCTGATAATCGCACAATTATAACTACAAAAGAAGTTGGTGGCGCACCTAATTTACATTATCGACGTCTTTCTTATTTTGGAAGATTAGGCTATAACTACAAAGAGAAATACATACTTAATGCAACATTCAGAGCTGATGGTTCGTCCAGATTTGCTCATGGCTACCAATGGGGCTATTTCCCATCTGTTTCTGCAGGCTGGACCATTAGCAATGAGCCTTTTATGGCCTCAACAAATAATTGGCTTGATCAACTAAAATTACGTGTTAGCTGGGGACAGGTTGGTAATCAGGCAGTTCCTGATTTAAGATTTGCCTCACTTGTTAGTACTTCAACCGCAGTTTCTGGTGAAAATCCGGCAGCATTTTACAACTTTGGTAATGCTGGGGTAAATACTCCAGGTGCATTTCAGAAAGCATTGGCAAATCCAGGCCTGCAATGGGAAACATCACAGCAGACTGACATTGGTTTTGATGCCTATTTATTGAAAGCGCGTTTGGGAGTAAGCGGTGATTTTTATATTAAAGATACAAAAGATTGGATAGTACAACCTCCTATTCCAGCCACAGCAGGAGCAGATGCTCCATGGATTAATGGAGGAGGAGTGAAAAACAAAGGTGTTGAATTGTCTGTTACCTGGAACGATCATATGGGCGATTTTAAATATTCAGTCGGAGTGAATGGTGCTTACAATAAGAATACTGTAGGTGTGATTAAAACATCGGATGGAATGATTCATGGATTGAGCAACATGCTTTACGCTAATTCACCAGAGTTTTATCGTGCTGAAAATGGGCATGCCATTGGATATTTCAGAGGTTATCAAACCGATGGACTTTTCCAGAGTGGAGCAGACATAGCAGCATGGAAAGCTGAGGGAAAAGGAATTTTGCAGTCTGAAGTTATGCCAGGTGATGTTAAATTTGTTGATCAAAACACAGATGGTGTTATTGATGACAATGACAAAGTGGATTTAGGAAACGGAATGCCTAAAATAACTGGTGGTTTTACATTTAATTGTGAGTATAAAAATTTTGATTTTCGCGTTGATGCTTCCGGTGTAACGGGTAACAAAATAGTTCAGTCGTATGGCCAGATTGGTGGTCAGTCCAATTATACAACAGCTATATTACAGCGGTGGACTGGAGAAGGTACTTCAAACCGAATTCCACGTGTAACTACAAATAACATTAACTGGGTGTTCTCTGACATGTATTTACACTCCGGAAATTATTTACGTATAAGTAACATTAACCTGGGTTATGACTTTGCTGATTTGATTCAGATAAAAACCATCAGTCAGTGTCGTTTATATTGTTCTGTACAAAATGCATTTACATTTACCAAATATAATGGTATGGATCCTGAGATTGGATATGGGGTTGAAAATTGGGTTTCCGGTGTTGATTTAGGATACTATCCACGTCCCAGGACTGTAATATTTGGAGTTAATCTTAAATTTTAGAAGAATTAAATGAAAATTATTATGAAAAGATTCAAATTATATATATTGATAGCTGGATTGATAGTCACAGGTGTTTTTTCATCCTGTTCAGATACCTTTCTGGATGTGGAATCGAAAACAATTCTTTCCAGCACAAACTTTTACAAAACACAGGCTGATGCGGAAATGGCATTGGTGGGTTGTTATGATGGTTATCAAGTAAAGAGTACTGCATTTTCTATTTATTTACTTTCTGGAGTTGCATCCGACGAATGCTTTGGTGGTGGTGGTGCTAATGACGGCAGAGGTTTACAATTGGTAGATAGATTTGATATAAGTCAGTCTCCAGCAGATAATAGTATCTTAATCGATACTTGGGGTAAGTATTATGAGGCTATCTTCCGTTGTAACTCCTTGTTGCAAAAACTTCCGGGTTTAGAAAAATGGGATTCCGGCGATGCTACTACTGATTCAATAGTAAAGAACCGCATTGAAGGTGAAGCACGTTTTTTAAGGGCAATAGAGTACTTTGATATGGTTCGTCTCTTTGAAAATATTCCTTTATTGAGTGTACCTACCAAGGAATATGTTCCTCAGGCAAATCCTTATGATACGTATAAGCTGATCGTTAGCGATCTTATATTTGCTGCAGAGAATATACCTGCAGATGCATATCCCAGAGCGGAGTCTGCTACGAATGACGGGCGTGTGACACGTTATGCTGCAAAAGCAATGTTAGCTCGTGTTTATTTGTTTTATACAGGCTATTATGGCAAAGACGATCTGGGTATAACCAAACAATATGTATTAGAAGGACTTGAAGATGTAATTTCCAGTAACGAGTTTGATCTTGTTACTGATTTTAAAACGCTTTGGCCTGCTGCAAGTTATGTTCCAGATGAGGATAATAATACATTGGATAAGTCAGCTTATGCAGGTAAAGGGAATGTAGAAGTTGTATTCGCTCAAAAATTTAACAGCACAACAGACTATAACGGAAATACGGATGGAAATCGTTGGCTTGTGATGATGGGGATGCGTAATACAAATTTCTCTCCTTATGGTAAAGGCTGGGGTGCTTGTACTGTAAATCCTCAATATGTTAATTCTTTTCCATCAGGAGATACCCGTAGGACAGCTTCTGTTATCGATATAGTTGGTGAAGGAATTGAAAGTTCATTTGATATTAATGATCAGCGTGAATATACAGGGTATACCGTGAAAAAATACACCCCGACAGCATTGCCAGATGGAACATCGGATACCGGTGGGGCAAAAGATTTTCAGATATCTCAGGATCAGGATTATATATTAATTAGATATGCAGATGTACTGCTTATGGCAGCTGAACTAGGTTCTTCAAATACCTTGGAATATTTCAATAAAGTGCATACACGTGCAGGTTTAGATGAAGTAGCATCAATTACTCAGGATGATATTATGACAGAGCGTAAATTTGAGTTTGCTTTTGAAGGTATCCGTTATTGGGATTTGTTGAGAACAGGAATAGACAACGCTGCAAATGTAATTGCAGCTTCAGCGCAAACAGTGAAGAGTGCCAACGTGCCGGATCAAGTAACTTATGATGCTGCTCAGATTAAAGCTACTAGAGGATTTATGCAGATTCCTAATACTGAGATCACGCTTTCAAACGGAACGTTGACACAAAATCCGGGATGGTAATTAATAAACTTTAAATGATTATTATTATGAACAAGATATTAAAATTATTTTCGATATTGTCTTTGGTGGCAATGATGTTCGCAGCTTGTACACCTGATGAATATGAATTGCAGGCGCCATTGGACAAAAGTGCGGTGAAATTCTCCGTAACAAGAAGCGAGCAGAATCCAAATGTATTTTATCTGAATAGTGAAACTTCTGGTGCTCAGCCTTATTGGGTTACACCTGTAGGTACATCCATAAAAATGAAAGATACTATAAATATTCCTTTTCCCGCAACGGCAGCCGAGATCTTGTATACAGTAGAAAGTCCAGGAGGACTGGTTACAGCTGATCCTTATATTTTTGACATTACTACCATTGATGAAGAATATGTGAGTGATCCGATGTGGTCAAATCTGACAGGAGGTATTGGAAATTCGAAAACATGGGTGTTAGATTTGGATGCAGATGGTGTAAGTAAATATTTTGCAGGACCCTTTTATTTTGGTGGTCCTGGATGGGAATGGGCTCCTGCATTTTCTGATATTCCCTGGGCAGGAGTTTCAGCTGGCGATTACGGAACAATGACTTTTGATTTGATTGGGAATGCGAATTTTACTTGTGACAATAAGATGTTCCCTGAGCTTTCAGGAACCGGTACATTTATGTTGTTTCCAGGTAAAAGTGAACTGATTACTTATGGTGCAGAGGTTATTCATGATCATGCTCAAGGTGATGGAATAGCAAACTGGAACGCAAAAATGACTATCAAGACTCTTACTGCAGATCAGATGCAGCTTATTTGCTATAAGGATCCAAATAATTGGTTAACATATAACTATATTACCAAAGATTATTACGATTCGCATTAATAGCTAGCAATTATTATTGAAAGTTTTAGAGGCTGATTGTTGAACTATTTATTTGCACAGTCAGTCTCTAGTTTTGTTGGCGTTTTGTAAATATTAAGGGGGTAGCTGATTTGTACCCCAGTGTGCTATGAAAATGATGAAGTATAAAAGTTTTCATGTCTGAGAGAACTAATCTTCGCTGTTAATAATTCAATATCTCCGGGGAGATTATTTCAAGAATTAATAATCCCGGGTGAGTCTACTGTATTTGCCCGGTTTTTTTTTCTTGAACTTACCATGATTTTTAAAGATTATATGAGAAACAAAATGAAAAATCAGTTTAAATATTTTTAAGATGAAGACAATTATTCGCGTTATTACTTGTTGTCTCATTGCTTTCCTGCGATGACGATGGTGGCTCGAATGATACCAAGGAGGAAATTGTACCGGCACTGTTGGCAACACCTTCCAGTCTGAATTTTGGACAGGACGGTAGCACCGCAAGCATTTCCATTACTTCCAACACGGTCTGGACCATAAGCAGCAACGCCTCCTGGTGTGTATCGACCCTACAGACCAGCAAAGGCAATGCAAGTATTAAGATCAATGCCGAAGCCAACGATGCGGAAGAAGAAAGATCGGCAACGGTTACAATCAGTGCCAGTGGCTTGCTGCCCTTTTACTGGGATACGGGCGGCGCCTTGGACCGTTCAAATTATACCGTGAAAGACCGGCGCAGCCTCGATACCCTAATGGCCGGAGCTGAATAAAAACAGGCAATTTGAATAAATAGAAAAACAGTAAGGGGAATTTTGGGTGGTTGCTGTTTGCCGGCAAAGCCTGGAACGCTATAGAACCCGAAATGAACTGTGGAATACACTGTCTGAATTCCCCTCAACGAATTTGGCGGATATGCCTGGATGTACAAACAGTCTGGGTTATAAGTCCGTTTTCTGTAGGTTCAATAATATAAATGCAAATATAAAATTAGGACAATTACAATGAGTAAAGAAAGATACATCGTGAAACAGGCAGCGTTTCTCTTGATAATGAGCTGTTTATTTATTTCCTGCCATCAGTCAGATTATAAACAAACGCAGGAGGGAGTACTAATATGGCCGGAAAACAGTAAGGAAGGTGATACGAAATTGATACAGCTTCAGGTTGTGTCGGATGAGATCATTCGTGTGGTGGCTACTCCGGAAGCAGAATTGAGGGATCGCAAAAGTTTAATCATTGTAGATCAAAAAGAACCCAAGGTAAAATATAACCTTGAGGTAAAGGAGAATAACCTTGAGTTGACTACATCAAAATTGAAAGTCAGAACTTCTCTGCAAACCGGTGAAGTTGGTTTCTATGACCTGGAAGGCAAGCCTTTGCTTCAGGAGCATAAAGAAACAAACAAGAAGTTTACCCCCATTTCAGTGGATGGTTTTAAAGGATATTCTTTTAAGCAAGTTTTCGATTCGCCTGATGATGAGGCTTTTTATGGTTTAGGACAACACCAAAGTGATGAATGGAACTACAAAGGTAAAAATGAGGAGTTGTATCAGTACAATACCAAAGTATCTATTCCTTTTGTTGTCTCGAATAAAAATTACGGTCTTCTTTGGGATAACTATTCGTTAACACGTTTTGGCAACCCTAATGATTACGGTCAATTGTCACAATTTAAGTTGTACAATAAAGAGGGAAAAGAAGGTGCTTTAACTGCAACATATACAACAGGAAAGGGTGAAGAATTTACAAAAAGGGATGAAGCAGATATTGATTATGAAAATTTGGAAACAGTGAAGAAGTTTCCTGCAGATTTTCCTTTTAATAATTCCAAAATTGTTTGGGAAGGAGAAATTGAAGCCAAAGAATCAGGTATCTATCATTTTAAATTGTATTATGCCGGATATACCAGTGTTTCGATTGGTGGTAAAGAAGTAGTTGGGGAACGTTGGAGAACAGCATGGAATCCGAATACTTATAAGTTTACCGTTGAACTTAAAAAAGGAGAACGTGTTCCTGTTAAATTGGATTGGAAACCGGATGGTGGTATTTCTTATGTCAGTTTGAAAGCATTAAGTCCTCGTCCTGCAGAAGAACAAGGTAAATTGGCTCTCTGGTCAGAAATGGGACAAGAACTTGATTATTACTTTATTCATGGCGATAATATGGATAAGGTAATTAGCGGATACCGTCAATTAACAGGGAAAGCAACTATTTTGCCTCGTTGGGCATATGGTTTTTGGCAAAGTCGTGAACGTTATAAAACTCAAGATGAAGTAGTAGGAGCGTTGGCTGAATTTCGTAAGCGAAAAATACCGATTGATAATATTGTAATCGACTGGTCATACTGGGAAGAGGATCAGTGGGGAAGTCATAAATTTGATGCTTCACGTTTTCCCGATCCACAAAAAATGATGGATGATATTCATGCGATGAATGGACATGCTATGATTTCTGTTTGGCCTAAATTTTATATCAATACGGATAATTATAAAGAGTTGGATGCGAAAGGTTATATGTATCAGCAAGCCGTAAAAGATAGTGTGCGCGACTGGATTGGGAAAGGTCACATTGGCTCATTCTACGATCCATATAGTCAAGGGGCTCGTCAGATGTTTTGGGATCAAATGAATAAAAACATCTATAAATTTGGTATGGATGCCTGGTGGATGGATGCGTCGGAACCAGATATTGTATCCAATTCGAGTATCGAATATCGTAAAAAATTGTCAACGCCTACGGCAATAGGTTCATCTACTGAATTTTTTAATACCTACGCATTAATGAATGCGAAAGGAATATATGAAGGGCAACGCAGTGTAGATCCAAATAAACGGGTTTTCTTATTAACTCGTTCAGGTTTTGCCGGATTGCAGCGATATAGTACAGCAACATGGAGTGGTGATATTGGAACGAGATGGGAAGATATGAAAGCACAGATTACTGCGGGAATGAATTTTGCTATATCGGGTGTTCCATATTGGACGATGGATATTGGTGGCTTTTGTGTTGAAAAACGATACGAAACAGCCAAAGAAGGAAGTGAAGATTTAAAAGAGTGGCGTGAGTTAAATACCCGTTGGTATCAGTTTGGTGCATTTGTGCCCTTATTCCGTGCCCATGGTCAGTATCCATACCGAGAAGTTTATAATATTGCACCGGAATCGCATAAAGCATATCAAAGTATCTTATACTACAATAAGTTGAGATATCGTTTAATGCCATATATCTATTCTTTGGCAGGACATGTTTATTTTGACGATTACACCATTATGCGTGCACTGGTAATGGATTTCACTAAGGATACCAAGGTAAATGATATTGATGATCAATATATGTTTGGCCCTTCTATTATGGTGTGCCCGGTTTATAATTACAAGCTGCGTGAGCGTGAGGTTTATCTTCCAAAAGGGAATTCCTGGTACAATGCTTACAACGGTAAAGTTTTTGAAGGAGGACAAACGATTAATGCTGATGCTCCTTATGAAAAAATGCCTCTTTTTGTAAAAGCAGGATCAATTTTGCCTGTAGGGCCAGAGATTGAGTACACCAGTCAAAAGTTAAATGCGCCGATAAAGTTAGTTGTTTATACTGGTACTGATGCTCAGTTTGAATTGTATGAAGATGAAGGACTAAACTTTAATTATGAAAAAGGCAAGTACAGTACAATCTCGGTCAAGTGGTCTGAAACAGACAAGAAACTAACTATTGGAGAGCGGAAAGGTGAGTTTGAAGGAATGCCTAAAGAGAGAATATTTACTATTGTGTTTGCCTCTGAAACCAATAAAGTAGATTTTAGTTTTGATAGCTACAAAGGCCAAGAAGTTAAGTATAAGGGGAACGCAATTCAAATCGAATTGAAATAGTTAACGTACGGGAAGCAATATAATCCCGGCAGGCAATTGTTTGCCGGGATTTTTTTAAGGTAAGTATGATGAATATCAGAATAATATTTTTTTTATTGTTGGCAATGCTAATTCAAGTGTCAACTTATGCACAAAAGGAAAGTGTACCCGAAAAAGGATTTGTAAGTTGGCTGCCTGCAGCCAAATGGCAAGATGCTTTACTGTCGGGTAATGGAACTATGGGAGCTATGGTGATGGGGAATCCGTTTGAAGAAACTATTATTCTCAATCATGCTTTGTTGTACTTGCCCAATGAAACTCCTTTAACACCGCCGGATATGACTCCATATTTGGATGAAATTAAACGTTTATCTTTTGAAGGGAAATATCAGGAAGTGGCCGAATTAGGTGTGAAAATTTGGAAAGATGCTGGTTATGGCAAGAAAAAATGGACAGATTCTTATGTGCCTGCGGCTAACCTAACGATTGATATGCCGGCGTCAAACGTAAAGAATTACCGGCGAATGGTAAATTACGAAACAGCTGAAGCCATAGTTGAATGGACTGACCAAAAGGGAACATTTAGCAGGAAAACTTTTGTTTCAAGGGCAGATGGTGTTGTTGTAACTCAAATAAAAGGAACAGTACCAATAAATGCTCAAATCTCTTTGCATAAACATCCGCACACCTGGGAGCAGAATGGTTTAATTGATTCACTGATTAAAAAATCGCAAACAAATATTGAAAACGATTTGATGCATTATCATGTGGAATATGGTAAGCCGCATTCGCATTCTCCGGATGGTTACGATGGTCTTTTAAAAGTGATTAACAAAGGAGGTGAGGTTTCAAAAATTAAGGGTTGTTATAAAATTGAAAATGCGGAGGAAGTAATCATTCTTACCTGCATTGAACCTTATAAAGGAACCAACGAAGAATCATTGTTAACCATTCAAAATAGATTGAATAATGCCGGCAATAATTATAATACTTTACTGGAGAGGCAAATAAACACTCATGGTGAACTGTACGATAGAGTTTCTTTACAGTTGAACGTTTCGGAAGAAGAAAAAGAAATGACTTCAGAAACATTGGTTTCAACAGTGAGAGGTGGCACCAGCGCAGGGATTATGCAGCGTCAGTTCGAGGCTGCACGTTACAACATCTTATGTTCTACAGGAGCTAATCCTCCAAATCTGCAAGGTATTTGGAGTGGAACATGGACACCTCCATGGTCGGGTGATTTTACTCATGATGGGAATGTAGAAGTTGCTGTTTCAAATCTGCTTAATGGCAATATGCCCGAGCTGATGATGGCTTATTTTGATTATCATGAGCGAATGATGGATGATTACCGAATTAATGCGAAACAATTTTATGGTACAAGAGGTATTCATATCGCAGCTCATACCAGTACGCATGGTCTTAATAATCATTACGATGAAACATGGTGCATGGAATATTGGAATGGTGGTGCCGGTTGGACAGCATCTTATTTTTACGATTACTATCTGTACACAAAAGACAAAGAGTTTCTGAAGAAGAGAGCTTTTCCTTTTATGAATGAAGCATTGATGTTCTGGGAAGATTTTTTAACGATGGGTGAGGATGGCAAATACATTGTAGTTCCTTCTTATTCTCCTGAAAATAATCCACTGGAGCGCCGTTGGCAGAATTGCATCAATGCAACTATGGATGTCATGATCATTAACGAACTAACCCGTAATTGGATATCTGCAGCTAAGATTTTGGGTCTTAGTCGAAAAGAGATACAGGAGAAAGAAGAATTTTTGGGTCATCTGCCCGATTATCAGATTAGTGAAGATGGTGTTTTACGAGAGTGGCTTTGGGATGGATTCACCGATAATCAGGCACATCGTCATGCCTCGCATTTGTACGGATTATATGAGGTGCCGGATCAAGATATTTTGGAGTCGGAAGCTTTACAAAATGCGGCTAAAAAAACGATTCATGAACGGATGAAGATTCGAAAGATGTACCAAGGTGGCGAAATGGCTTTTGGAATGTGTCATTTGGGTTTTGCGGCTGTAAATATGAAAGATAAAGCAACCGCATCCGAGATTCTCGAATACTTGTCTCGTTTTTATTGGACAAATAGTATGGCAACCACACATAATCCGGGTAATCTCTTTAATATGGATATTAGTGGAGGTTTTCCTTCATTAATCACACGCATGATTGTGACTAGTCGGCCTGGATATATTACCGTTTTTCCTGCTTTGCCTGATGACTGGAAAAAAGGAGAGATAACTGGAGCTTTGGCTCGGGGTAATATTAAAATAAAGCGCATTAAGTGGGATGACCGACAAGTTAAAATCCAGTTGTTATCAAAAAACAAACAGAAGGTAACATTGGAAATTGGAAATAGTATTCAATTGACAAATAGTAAAGTAAATGGAGCAAAATATAAAGTAAAAGATGGTAAATTGTTGCTTGATTTAGATCAGGATAAGATGGTTGAAATTGAGATTACCCGTTAATAAGAAGTAAAGGAACGAATATGAAACGTCCGTGTGACAATTGAATAAAAATTATAGATACATGAAAAAACTATTTATATATATAGGATTAACACTTGGAGTGATGACCAATGTAAATGCACAAAGTGATGCAAAAACAGAAAAGAAAATTGATGAAATAATCAATCAATTGACTCTTAAAGAGAAAGTAGCGATGTGTCATGCACAATCAAAATTTAGTTCTCCAGGTGTTCCTCGTTTAGGAATTCCGGAGTTGTGGATGTCTGATGGACCTCATGGAGTGAGAGGTGAAATAAACTGGGATGATTGGGGCTATGCTAATTGGACAAACGATTCGATAACTGCATTTCCTGCACTAACTTGTTTGGCTGCAACTTTTAATCCTGAGCTTTCTCATGAATATGGTGTAGCCATTGGAGAGGAGGCACGATTTAGAAAAAAGGATGTTTTGTTGGGCCCTGGCGTTAATATTTACCGAACACCGCTTAATGGCCGTAACTTCGAATACATGGGAGAAGATCCTTATTTGGCATCTGTTATGGTTGTTCCGTATATAAAAGGAGTTCAGGAAAATGGCGTTGCTGCTTGCGTTAAGCATTATGCACTGAACAATCAGGAAGAATGGCGCGGACATATCAATGTAAATTTAAGCGACAGAGCTCTTTATGAGATCTATCTGCCGGCATTTAAAGCTGCAGTTGAAAAAGGTCATGTTTGGTCCATAATGGGAGCTTATAATCAGGTTCGGGGCGAGCATTGTTGTCACAGCGATTTGTTGCTTAATAAAATATTGAAAGGAGAATGGAATTTCGATGGAACTGTAATTACGGATTGGGGTGGAACTCATGATACCAAACAAGCAGCTTTTAATGGATTGGATATTGAAATGGGAACGTGGACTAATGGATTAACTTCTTCTGCTAAGTTTGCTTACGACAACTATTATTTAGCGGATCCATTTTTGAAAATGATTCAAGATGGCGAAATTGACGAATCGGTTGTTGATGACAAAGTACGACGAATCCTGCGATTGATGTACAGAACCAATATGAACTTAAATCGGTCTCTTGGCCGCATGAATAATGTTGAACATACTCAGGTAGCACGAAAAGTTGCTGCAGATGGTATTGTATTATTAAAAAACAAGAATGAGTTTTTTCCAATTAATCCGGACACGAATATCAAGATTGCTGTAATTGGCGAAAATGCAACACGTTCAATGACCGTAGGTGGGGGTTCTTCAGAATTGAAAGCAAAATATGAAATATCACCATTGGAAGGCATTAAAAACCACTTCAAAAATGCGACTATCCTTCATTCAATGGGTTATGCTTCCGGACCATCAGCTTATGGACGTGAAATACCCTCTGAATTGAATGCCGATTCGTTGGTGAAAGCAGCCTTGGATGTGGCTTCCAAAGCGGATGTTGTTTTATTTATTGGAGGACTGAATAAAAATCATTTTCAGGATTGTGAAGGTGGTGACCGCAAGCATTTCGAATTGCCGTTTGGGCAAAGTGAGTTGATTGATAAATTGTTAAAAGTAAATAGTAATCTGGGACTTGTATTGGTTAGTGGAAATGCAGTTGAGATGCCTTGGTTAACGCAGGTTAAAGGATTAATACAATCATGGTACAATGGCAGCGAGGCCGGAAATGCATTAGCTGATGTAATTTCGGGCGACGTGAATCCTTCCGGAAAACTTCCCTTCTCCTATCCGGTTCAGCTAAAAGATAATGCAGCTCATTATTTTGGAGAGCTATCTTATCCGGGCGATAGTATTAATCAGTACTACAAAGAGGATATTTTGGTTGGTTATCGTTGGCACGACACAAAAAAAATTAAACCTTTGTTTGCCTTTGGTTACGGTTTATCTTATACGGATTTTAAGATATCCGATCTTACTACAGACAAGCAGATTTACTCTAAAGGTGATAAGATAAAAGTTAGTTGCATGCTTGCAAATACAGGTGAAGTAAAAGGATCAGAAGTTGTTCAGGTTTATATTGGTAAGCCAAAATCAAAAGTTGAGCGGGCTCTAAAAGAGCTCAAAGGATTTAAAAAGGTTTCTTTGAATTCAGGTAAAGAAGAACAGGTAGAGATTGAAATTTCTGTTGATGATTTAGCTTTTTACGATGAATCAATATCCGATTGGAATCTGGAAAAAGGCACTTATATTATTTATATTGGTAATTCCTCCGACAACACTATTCAAAAGCAGAAAATCAATATAAAATAGATAATTGGGGATGGTTTTTGCCATCCCTTTTGTATTTTAATCCTGAAATAAATTCATAAAACTTATTTATGTATCGATTAATTGGCATAATCCTGCTTTTTGTTTTATCAAGTTTCTCAATTCATGCAGAAAGACAGTATTCTTTCTTAAAGGTTAATAATGTTGATGGATTAGTTAACAACCACGTTAATTGTATTTATAAGGATACAAGAGGCTTTATTTGGATTGGAACAAGAGCAGGACTAAGCAGATTTGATGGGTTTCAATTTGTTAATTATACACATACAACAAAAGATACAACAACAATAGTCGATAATTACATTGAGAATATACAGGAAGATGTTGATGGAAATTTGTGGATTGGGACTTTGCAGGGGTATGTTGTTTTTGATGTAAATAAGGAAAGATTCTATAGGAATTTGTCAATGTTTATTGGACAAAAAGACTCTTCACAAAATATAGAAGATTTATACATTGATAAGAATAAACAGAAATGGATTAAGCCATATAATCAGAATTATTATCAGCGAGTTGATTCCCTTTCCGGTAAATTGATTAGCGTTTTTCCTGTACATGAAAAAGAAGAATGCTGTGTTGTGAATTTTCAACAAGCCAACGGAGATTATTATTATCTTTTAAGTAATGGAATTATTGAATGTTACGATGGGGTGAATTACAATCTTAAATTTAGAAATGATCATTTATCAGGGAAGTTGGGAGCCGATAGTTTAAGTACAGACCTATTTATTGATACTGAGAATGATATTTGGTTATATGGAAATAACGATGGACTATATAAATATCAAATATCAAATGATAAGTGGAATCATTACACGGTTCATTCAAATAAAATACGTTTAACAAGTAACATTGTAAAAAAAGTTATTCAAGATGATAAAGGACTAATTTGGGTTGGTACCGACCATGGAGGTATAGACGTTATTAATAAGTTTTCCGGAGAAGTAACCCAAATTTATCATCAATCCGATAACGATAAAAGTATTGCTCAGAATTCAATTACCGATTTATATATTGATAATAATAACATAATTTGGATTGGTACATTTAAAAATGGTTTGAGTTATTATCACGAGAGTATTCATAAATTTCCTCATTACAGGCATTTGCTGTCTGATCCATCAAGCCTGCCATATAATGATGTAAATTGTTTCGTAGAAGATAAAAAAGGGAATTTATGGATAGGAACAAATGGAGGTGGACTTATCTATTGGAATCGTCATGCAAATTCGTTTAAAAAATATCAATATGATGAAAATAGTCCCAATTCTTTAAGTAATAATGTCGTTGTAAGTTTATTTATTGATAGCGAAAATGAACTGTGGATAGGAACGTTTACGGGAGGGCTAAATCGTTTTAATGGAAAAATCTTTACACGATATCAATATTCACCAAATAGAAATAACGGTCTCACGAGTAACAATATATGGTCAATTAATGAAGATGATCAGCAAAATTTATGGATCGGCACCCTTGGCGGAGGTATCGTAATATTCGATCGTAACAATGAAATTTTTAAACCTGTTCCGAATAAAGGTAATGTGGATTTGCCAACAAAATTTGTTAAACAGATTTATAAATTGAACAATGGTAATTTCTTTATTGCAACAGAGAGGGGGGTGGTATTTTATGATCTTAAAGAACAGCGTTACAAGCATCATCCTTTTCTTGCAAGATCAACTCCGCTTCCTATTAGTAATAAAACAGTTAATGCGGTTTATGAAGATACCCGCGGTTTGCTTTGGATTGCTTCTCGTGAGGGCTTGATTGTGGTGAATCCAAATACCGGTTTTGTTAAGAATTTTACTGCATCAGATGGCTTATCAGAAGATTTCATCAGTTGTATTTTAGAAGATGAGTTTCAATCGATCTGGGTAAGTAAATCAGGTGGTTTAAGTCAAGTGGTAGTTAATCAGACTTTACCTGGAGAGGAATATTCATTTTCTATTTTTGATTACACGAAGGAGGATGGCTTGCAGGGAAAAGAGTTTAACACACAAGCTGCATATAAAACCTCTAAAAATGAATTGATTTTTGGAGGAAGCAATGGGTTTAATATGTTTCAATCCAAAAATATCAAATACAATCAGATTTTACCAAAAGTTGTATTTACCGACTTTCAAATTTTCAACATAAGCATCAAGCCCAATACCCCAATTAATAACAAAATTGTTCTTAAAGAATCGATTACCTCTGCCAAATCTATTGAGCTGCAGTACTCGATGAATGTTTTTTCCATCGAATTTACGGCACTTGACTTTTTTATTCCGAGTAAAATTAAATATCAATATAAATTGGAGGGATTCGACGATGATTGGGTGTCGTTGGATGCGAATCGAAATCGGGTGACTTACACCAATCTAAACCCGGGAGATTATTATTTTAAAGTTAAAGCATCTAACAATGATGGAATTTGGAATAAGGATTATGCAGAATTACGTATTATTGTGTTACCACCTTTGTATGCAACACCATTTGCCTACTTTATTTATATTTTATTAGGCATTGGAATATTGGGCTATTTCAGATATTCGATGCTTCGTAAAGAGCGCCTGAAATTTAATATTGAGCAAGGGCGCCTGCAAGCAGAACGCAATCATGATATGGATGAAATGAAACTGAGATTTTTAACGAATGTCAGTCATGAATTTCGTACACCATTAACACTGATTTTAACGCCTTTGGATAAATTGTTAAAGCAAACCAGATCCGAATCGGATAAAAGATTGCTTGATACCATTGAGCGAAACGCCAAACAACTCCTTAATCTGGTAAATCAATTACTGGATTTTCGTAAGTTGGAGTTGCATGGATTGCGATATAATCCATCTTACGTTGATATTGTTACTTTTTTAAATGACGTGACTCATAATTTTGAGGATGCCTTTAACAAGAAGCGCATCAAATTCACATTTGAGCATTCGACAGAACATTTTATATTCAATTTCGATAAAGAAAAACTGGAGAAGGTAATGATGAACCTATTATCTAATGCTTTAAAATTTACTCATGAAAAAGGGAATGTAAAATTAAAGTTGGAAATAAAAGATGAAGATGGAATTGTTAATATTATTATTCAGGATAATGGTGTTGGAATAGATGAAGAGGATATTGACAAAATATTTGTGCGTTTTTATCAATCCGAAAACAATAAGAAGCTTGGACTGTCTGGAAGTGGAATTGGATTGAATCTCGCCCGTGAGATGATTCAACTGCACAATGGTATTATTGAGGTGGAAAGCGAACGGGGTAAAGGAGCCAAATTTAAAGTGAGTTTGCCAATTGATAAAACAGTTATCATAGATAATGAAGATCTGGAAAGAGTAGATGAAGATTTTGTTAGGCCTGAACAAGAATCTGAAAGCAGTGAGAAAATCAAAAAACCAATTATTTTATTGGTTGAAGATAATATTGATTTCAGATCGTTTATGAAAGAAGCACTGCAGGAACAGTTTAAGATCTACGAGGCTCAGGATGGTCAAAAAGGATACGATACAGTTCATAAGGTACATCCAGATTTAATTATTAGTGATGTAATGATGCCCAATGTGGATGGTCTTGAATTGTGTACAATGCTTCGTAAAGATATCCGGACATCTCATATTCCGTTTATCCTTTTAACTGCACGAACTGCTGATGAGGATAAAATTAAAGGGCTGGAAATTGGTGCCGACGATTACATAACAAAACCCTTTAATATGGATTTACTCCTTTTGCGGGTTCGTAAATTATTGGAAAAAAGAAGTCAGTTCCAAAAGCAATTTCAAAAAACGGTTGATATAAGTCCAAGCGAAGTTCAGATTACTTCTATGGATGAAAAATTAATTAAAAAAGCCGTTGCAACAGTTGAAAAAAATATTTCAGAATCTAAATTTTCGGTTGAAGATTTAAGCCGTGAGCTAGGTATGAGTCGTGTTTATCTTTATAAAAAATTAATTTCGATAACGGGTAAATCTCCTATTGAGTTTATTAGAATTATCAGATTAAAAAGAGGAATGCAGCTTTTGGAAAAAAGCCAGATGAATATTGCAGAAATTGCCTACGAAGTAGGATTTAATAGTCCGCGTTATTTTAGTAAGTATTTTAAAGAAGAGTATGGTATTTTACCAACGGCTTATGTGAAAAGGCATAAGGAAGATGGAGAATAGCTGCATTTGATGTGGAATTAAAACATTTAGTTACCCTTTTGGAAACATTTGATATGTGAAAATATTGAGTTTGTAATTAATTTAGCCTTTAAATTGAAATGGAGTTATGAGTTCAAAATCTTTAGTTAAAGTAAGCCTTGTGCTTATGTTTTTTTATTTATTTCCTAATACTGCTTATTCCAATGTTTCATTGCCGGCTATTTTTGGCAACCATATGGTGATGCAGCAGAATTCTGAGGTGAAACTATGGGGTTGGGGCAAGCCGATGGAAAAAATTAGAGTAACGGCCTCTTGGGACAATGATACACTAAATACTGTGACCAGTAACAATGCAAAATGGTCGGTAACTTTAAAAACTCCTGAAGCAGGAGGTTCTTATTCAATAAAAATAGAGGGATACAATACTGTAGTTATCGATGACATATTAATAGGTGAGGTGTGGTTACTTTCGGGGCAGTCGAATATGGAATGGAAAACCAGCTTTGGAATTAATAATATAGGAAAAGAGGTTGAAAATGCGGACGATAATGAAATCCGTTTTTTTTCAGTAACACTTAAAACATCACCAACAAAGTGTATTGATGTTTCAGGTCAGTGGATGAAGTGTACGCCCGGGAGCATGAATGATTTTAGTGCTATTGGTTACTTTTTCGGAAAGGAACTGAATAAGGAACTTAAGATTCCTGTTGGGTTAATCAGCTCCAATTGGGGTGGAACGCCAATTGAAACATGGGTTCCGGAGCAAGAGATATTGGCTTCGAATGAGTTGACAGAATCTGCTCAAAAGGTGCCTTATTTTCCTTGGGCACCCAATATGCCTGGTTGTGTTTACAATGCAATGATAGCACCAATTATGCCTTTCCCAATGAAAGGAGTTTTGTGGTATCAGGGAGAAGCGAATGTTGATAATTCAGCAACATATACCAAAACCCTTGAGACATTAGTAAGAAGTTGGAGGAAAGGTTTTAAAACTGATCTTGCTTTTTATTATGCGCAAATAGCTCCTTTTACTCACTATGCTAAAGATGCAGGAGTAAAAATCCGTGAAGCGCAACGCCGTGCTTTAGAATCTATTCCAAATTCGGGAATGGTTGTAATGAGTGATATTGGTGATACTCTTGATATCCATCCACGTAATAAAATTGATGCAGGGAAGCGATTTGCACATCTGGCACTTAATAAAACCTATAAGTTGAGTGATTTTCCAGCATCAGGACCGCTTTTTAAGACTTTTTTGATTAAAGGATCAGAAGTAGAAGTAATTTTTGATTGTGCAGAAGGATTGCATTGTGAGAAAGCTGATTTGCCCTATTTTGAATTATCAGGAGAGGATGGAATCTGGTTTTCAGCTCAGGCTTTTATTAAAAATGATAAAGTACTTGTGAGATCAGAGGAAGTTAGGAATCCTGTAAATGTGAGATTTGCTTGGACCAATTCAGCCACACCAAAACTTTTTAGCAAGGATAACTTACCGGCTTCCTGTTTTACTACTATTGATTTTTGAAAACCATATAATTTTTATAAATGAGAACTATAGTAAAGAATTTTATTTTATTGTCCTGCGTGTTTGTTTTTGGATTTTGTAATGTTCAAAATCAGGATATTGCATTCGATCAGCCAAATTTAACTTACGAAGGTCGAATCCTGTTTCGACCCGATGCTGCGGAGCTTTCATGGTCGGGTTCTTCGGTAAGTATTCAATTTGAGGGAAGCAGTATTTCAGCTACTCTGCAGGATTTGGATACGGCAAATTATTACAATGTAATTGTGGATCGTAAGGTGATTTCGAAATTGCATACCGATACTTTGAAAACAAAATACATACTGGCCTCAGGCTTGTCTGAAGGAACACATCAAGTACAATTGTATAAACGCACCGAATGGGATAAAGGGAAAACATTGTTTTATGGTTTTGAATTACCCGTGGATGCAAAACTTCTGCCGGCGGAAACGCCAAAAAAGAGAAAAATAGAGTTCTACGGAAACTCCATTACCTCTGCGTATGGAAATGAAGATACTAGTGGAAAAGATCGTCCGTATGGTTATTTTCAAAATAACTATGAATCATACGCAGCTATTACAGCAAGATATTTTAATGCTCAATATCATTGTATTTCTAAAAGTGGTATCGGAGTATTGGTTAGTTGGTTTCCATTGATTATGTCCGAAATGTATGATCGAATCGATCCAGATGACTCAGTTTTAAAATGGGATTTTTCCAAATATACACCTGATGTAGTAGTAATTAATCTTTTTCAGAACGATTCATGGATCGTAAATATCCCCCAAAATGAGCAGTTTAAAAATAGATTTGGTAAGGAGGCACCCGATTCAACAACTATTATTGCAGCCTACAAAGATTTCGTAAGTTCCATTCGCGGTAAGTATCCACATTCGTCTATTATCTGTACCCTTGGTAGTATGGATGCAACCCAAGAAGGATCTAAGTGGCCTGGATATGTACAAACGGCAGTAAGTCAATTAGAGGATGATAAGATATTCTCTTGTTTTTTCCCGTTTAAAAATTCAGGCGGACATCCAAACGTTAAGGAACATCATGCAATGTCTGACCAATTAATCGGGTTTATTGAAGAAAATATTGAATGGTGATTTAGAGCCTAATATAAAAACTGCACTTAAATTGATATCATTAGCGTATTATTAAGGACCAAATGCAGTTGAGAGGTAGTGTTAGGAAACTAGTACTACCTCTCTTTACAAAAGTTATTCTGTTAATAATCGATCTTTGGTCTAATCAGAAGGCATTGAAAAAGTTTAGCTTACGGTTTAGGCAGGACACCAAAATTGAGAAGATCTAATAAAGATAAAATATGGCAAATAAAATTAGCTTACTGGCATTATTAATCAGCAGTTGGATTGGTGTTGTATCTGCACAGGAATATTTCCCAAAGAAGGATTTGATGTCTGTTGGTGTGTATTATTATCCAGAGCAATGGTCACCTGAACAATGGGAAAGAGATATCAAAAATATTGCCGGGCATGGATTCGAATTTATTCATATGGCAGAATTTGTCTGGGCTCAGATGGAACCATCTGAAGGCAAGTATGATTTCGCATGGCTAGATAAAGTAGTTGAGTTGGCAGATAAAAATAAGTTGAAAGTGATTTTGGGAACACCTACGCCTTGTCCTCCGGTATGGCTTGGAATTAAGTATCCCGAAATCTATATTCAAGATGGTAATTATCAATCTAAAGAACATGGCACCCGTGCAAATATGTCATTATCCAACCCGGTTGTTTTGGAGTATACACAGAAGATTGTGGCGGAAATAGCCAAACATTATGCACACAATAAAGCTGTAATGGGATGGCAAATTGACAATGAGCCAGAGGCTAAGGAAGATTACAGTCCGTCTGCACAATTGGCATTTCGGGAATGGTTACAAAATAAATATGCAGATATTACTGAATTGAATAAGGCATGGGGAACGGCATTTTGGAGTCAATTGTATTCATCTTTTGAGGAAGTTAGAATTCATAATGCTCAAAATGTTGGTTGGTGGGGTGCAAATCCTATTGCTTTATTGGATTTTAAACGTTTTACAGCTGATACGCAAGCGTTTTTTTTAGATTTTCAGGCAGAAGAATTGCGGAAATATATAGATGAGTCACAGTTTATAACCACAAACTATGTAGCAAAAGGCAGTCAGACGGATCCGAAAAGAAGTAAAAAACTTGATTTTGCTTCATTTACAGCTTATCCCAATTATGGAAGTGATAATTTGGGTGAGTTAGGTTTTCGTTTAGGGGATCACACCGTTTTAATGTATGCCAATGATTATTATAAGTCGGTAAATGGTATTACAGGAGTTATGGAACTGCAGCCCGGACAGGTAAATTGGGCGAATTACAATTCATTGTTGCAGCCAGGAACCGTTCGTATGTGGTTGTGGCATTGTTTTGCAGGAGGGAGTTCTTTTGCATGTACCTACCGATACAGGCAAGTACTTTTCGGTGCCGAGCAATATCATCACGGTGTGGTTCGAACCGATGGTGTTACTTTGAGTCAGGGAGGAGTGGAGTATGTTCAGGTTATGAATGAAATGAAGGAATTGAGGAAAGAGTACAGTGAAAAATCCAAAATACCTGAAGCTATTAAAAAGAGAAAAACAGCTATCATGTGGTCGTTTGATAACCTTTGGAATTTGGAAAGACAGAAACAAACCTATCAATGGGATACTTGGAAACACATGCAGCGTTATCAGGAAATTCTCCATTCGTTTGGCGCACCTGTTAGTTTTATTTCAGAAGAAGATGATTTTGATGATTTTGAATTTATTATTGTTCCTGCTTATGAGATGGTTGATGAGGCGTTGGTTCAGAAATGGAAAAAGTTCGTTTCAAAAGGAGGTAAGCTTATTGTTTCACCAAGAACCGGAGCTAAAGATAAAAATGCTCATTTATGGGAAAATAATTTATCTGGCATTATGAATGACCTAATTGGAGGAAAGATTCATTCATTTGATATGCTTCCATCCGGAAAACAAGGTACTATTTTAATGGATGGGAAAAATTACAAATGGAGTTCTTGGGGCGATTTAATTACACCAAATAATAATGTGGAAGTTGTGGCAAGTTATGCCGACCAATTTTATAAAGAAACAGCCTGCGTTTTAAAAAATAAAATTGATAAAGGGCAAGTTTGGTATATTGGAACAGAATCTGTTGATGGGGATTTGGAACGAAATATCCTGAAAAATATATATCAGCAAAATAATATTGTGGTAGAGAATTATCCTGAAGGTGTTTTTGTTCAGTACCGCGATGGTTTTATGGTGGCTGTTAATTATTCTTCCGATGAGTATATTTTAAATTATAATGGAGATTACCTGATCGGAGATAAAGTGCTAAAACCAGCAGATGTTGCCGTGTGGCGGATTGAAAAATAGATATTGAATGTTTTTATGAGATGTCATCATTACCCTATAATGATAGAATAGATTGAAATTTTAACCACGTAAAGTATTTATGTGGTTTTTTATAGAACCGATTTCTAAATTTGCGTGTGAGTAGAATTACTATAATCAGAAAATTTAAGCAGGAGCTGATAATGAAATGTTTCGCGGCAAAAATAGAAATATGCTAAAAAGAGAATCCCGACCTCAATAAAGTCGGGATATTTTTGTTCTAGTGGAGCTGCAGGGAATCGAACCCTGGTCCAAACACGCGATCAATAAGCTTTCTACATGTGTAGTGATTTATTAATTTTCGTATAAAGTTAGGGAAAGCACACCCGATACTTTATCTTATCTTCTTAATTTCGCCTGCTCCCCAAAGCGTGAAGCAGACTAACCCTGAATTGATAGCATCCAATTACTTACCGGAACAAGGTGGAACCATAAGTTGGATGTCTCGTCTCCACTCCTAGAGTGGTGATGAAGCATTAATCTACTTTATTCGATTAAGCAGCAAGAGCGTAGTTATTTTCGCCAATTAAAAAGTTTGATATCCGATATTTACGAGCTGGAATAACAACGCTCGACATGCTTACATACTAATTCATCATGCTGTCAAAATCCACGTCAGCCCCAGAATCGATGTAAAATTAGTAAAATTCACACATTTCACATGATTTTTTCATAGAAACCTTTCAGGATATGTATTAAATTTAAGTTCGTATCGATAGATCTTTAAGGATCAATTACAAACAAAGTCTATTTAATGATCCTTTATAATCTATAGTGGGAAACAACAGGTTCTGGAATTGTTAAACAACGAGTTTAATATCTGGAATGTGGATAATCGTTCTTTTTATTATTATCTTAATACTCATTACCTGCATAAAATCACACACTTGCATATAAATTAAGGAATCGTATGAACAAAAGAATTAGAATTGGAGTCCTTCGGGAAACTAAAAATCCACCGGATAGAAGAGTTGCAATACCGCCGGTAACAGGCTTGCAGATTCTTAATAAATATCCTGATGTTAGTATATTCATTCAGCCGAGTGATATTCGTTGTTTTACTGACTCGGAATACCGTGAGCAGGGATATTTTTTAACGGATGATTTGCGTGATTGTGATATTTTGATTGGAGTGAAGGAAGTTTCTATTCCAACTCTGATCCCAAATAAAACCTATTTGTTTTTTTCTCATACAGCAAAACAACAGCCTTACAATCGTGAATTGCTGCAGCAAATAATTAAAAGAAATATAACTCTTATTGATTATGAATATTTAACGGATAACAAACATCGAAGGCTTGTGGCATTTGGTCATTGGGCTGGCGTTGTGGGGGCGTATAAAGCACTTAGAGCCCGCGGTGTGCGTACCGATTTTTTCGATTTACCACCAGCTAGTTATTGCAAGGATATGGAGGAGATGTATTTACATCTGAAAAAAGTTAGTTTAAAACCCATAAAAATATTAATTACCGGAGGAGGTCGTGTTGCAATGGGAGCAATGCAGACCCTGCGTGTTTTAAATTTGAAAGAGGTTACACCGGAACAATTTTTACATGAAAGTTTTAGCGAACCAGTTGTTTGTCGGATTGATCCTGAATATTATGTGGAACGTAAAGACAGAGGTGATTTTAATCTTCAGGATTTTTACGAGAATCCGGAACAGTACCGATCAACATTCAAGCCTTTTACTAAAGTGACAGATTTATTTATTGCCTGCCATTATTGGGATCCAAAATCGCCTAAATTTCTAATTGGGGAAGACTATAAAGAAGAGGACTTTAGTATCTCGGTAATTGCAGATGTAAGCTGTGATTTAAAGGGACCAATAGCATCAACATTGAGGGCTTCAACAATTGCATCGTCATTTTATGGATACGATCGGTTTAATGAAGAAGAAGCCATCCCTTTTGTGGATAAAAAAAACGTAACAGTTATGGCTGTGGATAATTTACCGGGAGAGTTACCTCGTGATTCATCAATTGATTTTGGAGAGGCTTTGTATCAGAATGTGTATGAAGCCCTTTTAGCTGATGATCCGGATGGAATAATTGAAAGGGCAACAATTGCAAAAGATGGCAGGCTGACTCCTCAATTTGCTTATCTTCAGGATTATTTGGAAGGAAAGGATACCGTTACGGGATAAAAAGAAAGACCAAATGTGCATTTGGTCTTCTGTATTTTATAGATTTTTTAAGTCGGATATTGTTTGATCCGGATCATTAGCTCCAAAAACAAAGCTTCCTGCAACCAAAGCATTGGCGCCCGCTTCAATTAATTTTTTTCCTGTTCCCAAATTTACACCTCCATCAATTTCAATTACGACAGAAGCATTTTTTTCTTTGATTAATTCAGCTAGTTTTTCAACTTTAGCATAAGTGTTCTCAATAAAACTCTGTCCGCCAAAACCAGGATTTACGCTCATTAAAAGAACCAAATCAATATCAGTAATAATTTCTTCTAAAACAGAAACCGGGGTATGAGGGTTTAGCGATACGCCAGCTTTCATACCGTGACTGTGAATGTTCTGAATTGTACGGTGAAGATGAGTGCAAGCTTCGTAATGAACTGTTAAAATGTCAGCACCGGCCTTTTTAAAAGCTTCAACATATCTATCCGGATCAATAATCATCAGATGAACATCTAATGGTTTTTTAGCAATTTTGTTTATTTGCTCTACAACAGGAAGACCATATGATATGTTAGGTACAAAGACCCCATCCATAATGTCTAAGTGAAACCAATCGGCTTGACTGTTGTTTACCATTTCGATATCGGCCTTTAGATTTGTGAAATCGGCGGCTAGCAACGAAGGTGAAATTAATGTTTGCATTTGGTTGTTTACGTTTTGTTTAAATATGACGCAAATATAAGTAAAAAAGGATAAGAGGAGACAAATGAAAATTCACCATCTATTCTTATCCTTTTTTTCACCCTAAAATAAATATTATTCTCCTAAATAAGTTTTTAGTATTTTGCTTCTAAATGTTGTCTTCATTCGCTTGATTGCCTTCTCTTTAATTTGACGAACCCGTTCTCGTGTTAAGCCAAATTCTTTTCCAATTTCTTCGAGAGAGTACGGTGGCTTTTCATTTAATCCAAAATACAATCTAATAATAGCAGCCTCCCTTTTTGAAAGCGTTGATAAGGACCGATCAATTTCTTTGCGAAGTGAATCTCGAATTAGCTTTTTATCCGGACTAATCTCATCATTGCTAAGCAATATATCGTAAAGAGTATTCTCTTCGTCAGGGTTAATTGGAGCATCCATAGAGATGTGTCTTCCAGAAGCCTTAAGTGCTTCTTTTACATCTTTCGGACTCATTTCCAATATGATGGCGATTTCTTCGGGAGAAGGTTCACGCTGATATTCCTGCTCCAATTGAGCGAATGTTTTGTTGATTTTATTAATAGAACCAATTTTGTTTAACGGCAGGCGCACAATTCGGGCTTGTTCGGCCAATGCTTGTAAAATGGATTGTCTAATCCACCAAACAGCATAAGATATAAACTTAAAACCTCTGGTTTCATCAAATCGCTGAGCAGCTTTAATTAGTCCTAAGTTTCCCTCATTAATCAAATCCGGCAGGCTAAGACCTTGGTTTTGATATTGCTTTGATACGGAAACAACAAAACGCAGATTGCATTTAATAAGTCGATCAAGAGCTTTTTTATTACCCTTTTTTATCTCCCTGGCAAGCTGAACCTCTTCTTCTGCAGAAATAAGATCGACTTTCCCAATTTCATGAAGATACTTGTCAAGAGACGGAGTTTCTCTGTTGGTTACCTGTTTAGTGATCTTTAGTTGTCTCATAGTGGATTTTAATGGAATTTATATACGAGTTGCTTATTCTCGTTTATATTTAAATATAGCAAAATCATTTTGAAAAAGAAATTTGTGGCACTTTCAAGAGGTTTATTTTGAGATTAATAAACTTATATAGCGATATCAGGCATCAATTTGAATAATAAAATCATTTATTTTTTGTGATTTATAACTAATTCCGTAATATTGCAATTGAATTCAGATTAATTCTTCTCATTTAGAGGTCGAAAGATCAGGTTCCCAATTGTTCAAAACAATTTCTATCTAAAAAAAATCACCCGAAAAATATTAATATATCATTTATGTACGATATTCTTGAATTAAACAAGAAGCTTGTGCCTGAATTACGAGAAATCGCTAAAGAACTCAATGTTAAAAAAATTGAGTCTTTTAAGAAACAGGATTTAATTTACAGAATCCTTGATCAACAGGCAATTGTAGCTTCTGAAAGAAAAACACCAGAAAAAAAGACTCCCCTAAAAAGACCTAAGAGTCCAATGGGAGATAGTAAGGCCGATGAAGGGCGATCCAGATCGCTTCTGCATAAAAGAAAAAAGCCGGAACAACCAGTTAGGGATGCTGTAAGTAATGAGACTACTCTAGAAGAAGATACAGCACCAAAAGACGCCCCAAGAAAACCCATACGAGAAACACGACCGGTTGTTGAGAAAGCTGAAAGTACTCCTGTTGAGGAGAAAATCGAAGAGCAATCAAAACCCTCAGCTTCAGAGCCTCCTGTTGCAAATGAAAATGCACAGAGGAGCGAAAGACCTGCAAGACCACCGAGACCTGCAAGATCACCAAGACCAAGACCGGAACGTCAGGATAAACCAGAGCGTCAAGATAAGCCTGAAGGGGCGGATGTTGCTGAAGAACAGGTAAAAACAGAAGGCCGGGATGTGTCTGATAAGCCAGAGAAGACGGAAAGACAAGAGAATCCAAATAGAAAGCGTTTTGAAAAACGTGAGAAAGAGAAACTGTTTGAGTTTGATGGAATAATTGACAATTCGGGTGTTTTGGAAATTATGCCTGATGGTTATGGTTTCCTACGTTCGTCGGATTACAATTACTTAAATTCTCCTGATGATATATATGTGTCGCAGTCGCAGATCAAATTATTTGGTTTAAAAACCGGAGATACTGTTAATGGAACAATTCGTCCGCCAAAAGAAGGTGAGAAATATTTTCCATTAATTAAAGTTGCAAAGATTAACGGCAGATTACCTGAGGTAATTCGGGATCGTGTACCTTTCGATCATTTGACTCCGTTATTCCCGGATGAGAAATTTAATTTGACAGGAAAAGGAATGAACTCAATGTCAACACGTCTTGTTGACATGTTTGCTCCAATTGGTAAAGGACAAAGAGGACTTATTGTTGCACAGCCGAAAACAGGTAAGACTGTTCTTTTGAAAGAAATAGCCAATGCGATTGCAGCAAACAATCCAGAAGCTTATATGATTATTTTATTGATTGATGAGCGTCCTGAAGAGGTTACAGATATGGCCCGAAGCGTAAATGCAGAGGTTATTTCATCTACTTTTGATGAGCCGGCTGAGCGCCATGTTCGTGTTGCTAATATCGTTTTGGAGAAAGCAAAACGAATGGTTGAGTGTGGTCATGATGTTGTAATTCTATTGGATTCAATAACCCGGTTAGCTCGTGCTTACAATACTGTTTCTCCTGCTTCAGGTAAAGTTCTTTCGGGTGGTGTTGACGCAAATGCATTGCACAAACCAAAGCGTTTCTTTGGTGCGGCAAGAAATATAGAGAATGGTGGATCGCTTACAATTTTAGCAACAGCATTAACTGATACAGGCTCTAAAATGGATGATGTTATCTTTGAAGAATTTAAAGGAACCGGTAATATGGAGCTTCAGTTAGATCGTAAGTTATCTAACAAACGAATCTTCCCGGCAATTGATATTACAGCATCAAGTACTCGTCGTGATGATCTGCTTCTTGATCCGAATCAATTGAATCGAATCTGGATTCTTAGAAATTATCTGACAGATATGAACTCTGTTGAGGCAATGCAATTTTTGCAAGATCGTTTAAGAAAAACAAAATCGAACGAAGAATTCTTAATCTCAATGAACGATAAGTAAATTACTTTTTGTTTTAAAAAGATATAAAAGGGTAATGATTTCAGTCATTACCCTTTCTTTTTGTGTTAAACTTAAAGTGTTAATTTACAATGAAATTTCATAAAGGAATAATACTTGTGTGAAAGATGTGTTTAAGTCTATATCTCTTATCCCTAGAAGATTACGGATGTGAGGCGTCTTATTTTAAATAAGTATAAATAGCAAAAAGAAAAGCTTTTTGTAATCTCTAGATTGCAAAATGCCGCTTTTATTCTATAAATTTGCGAAGTAAATTCGACAGAAAATGAATACTTTAGTACAGACTCATAATAGTTTGTTGAAGCATAAGAAAGGCACCATTAGACGTGAGTTGGCTGATGAAATTGATTGGTCACAACGCTTGATAGCCATTAAAGGATCCAGAGGAGTTGGGAAAACAACTTTTTTACTGGATTATATTCGTGAGCACCATGCCAACGATAAGAGTTGCTTATACATCAACTTAAACAATTTATTCTTTACTGAGAAAGGATTAGTTCCCTTTATCGATGAATTTTATAAAAGAGGAGGTAAGATATTACTACTCGATCAGATTCATAAATATCCTGAATGGGCAAAGGGGCTGCGAACTTGTTACGAGCAATACCCCGATTTGAAGATTATTTTTACCGGTTCATCAATTCTTCGCATTAAGACAAATGAAGATTTGAAAGATTGTGTGAGTGTCTACTATCTAAATGGATTGTCTTTTAGAGAATTTTTAAATTATGAGTCGGGAAATCAATTTCCCCGATACACATTGGAAGAATTGTTAGAGAATCACGAGGACATTGTTGAAGAAATTCTTTGTAAAGTTCGTCCGTTAGCTTATTTTAATGATTACCTAAGATTTGGATATTATCCTTGTTATCAGGAGGAGAAAAGTTTTATGGATAATCTTTTGAAGATGATCAATTTGATTTTGGAATTTGATATTACTTACTTAAACCAAATTGAGCTAAAGTACCTGTCCAAGTTAAAGAAACTTCTATATATTATTTCCTGTAATGTTCCTTTTCAACCAAATGTAAGTAAGCTGGCAAACGATGTAGAAACATCCAGAGCTACGATTATGAATTATTTGAAGTATTTAAAGAATGCCAGATTAATTCGTTTGTTGAATTCTCAGGGGAGTTTTAACGATGCGTCGAAGAAACCAAATAAAGTTTATCTGCACAATACGAATTTATTATACGCTATTGCACCGGAAAATGTAAATGAAAGTAATCTTCGTGAAACTTTCTTTTACAATCAGGTGGGGCCTAATAGAAATATTACGAGCACCGACAGAGGTCATTTTTTAGTGAATGACAAGTATAATTTTGAAATTACGGGTAGCGATGATACGTCTGAATCGAAATTTAGAACAGAAGACTTTTTTATTGCTGCCGATATGATAGAACGTGGAGAGGGAAATAAAGTACCTCTTTGGTTGTTCGGCTTTTTGTATTAGAGAATTAGATTGAAAAATAAAATACCAAATAATAAAATTTAATCGGAGGAGTAAAATGGCAAGAGAAAAAAAATTCATTACCTGTGATGGTAATGCCGCTGCCGCTCACGTAGCATATATGTTTAGTGAGGTTTCTTGTATTTACCCAATCACTCCATCTTCGCCAATGGCTGAGAATGTTGATGAGTGGGCTGCACAAGGACGTAAAAATCTATTTGGAGAAACAGTACAATTAGTAGAAATGCAATCTGAAGCTGGTGCTGCAGGTGCTGTTCACGGCGCATTACAAGCTGGTGCATTAACAACTACTTACACTGCATCTCAGGGATTATTGTTAATGATTCCTAACATGTATAAAATCGCTGGTGAGTTATTGCCATGTGTATTTCATATTAGTGCCCGTGCTCTTGCAGCGCAGGCATTGAGTATTTTTGGTGATCACTCTGATGTATATTCTGCACGTCAGACAGGTTTCGCAATGTTGGCTTCAGGTTCGGTTCAGGAAGTAATGGATCTTTCTGCTGTATCTCATCTAACTGCAATTAAATCAAGAGTTCCTTTCATGAACTTCTTCGACGGATTCCGTACATCTCACGAAATTCAGAAAATCGAAGCAGTTGATATGGAAGATATGAGAGATCTTGTTGACCAGGAAGCTCTTCAGGCTTTCCGTGATCGTGCTTTAAATCCAGAATCTCCTGTAACCAGAGGTACTGCTCAGAATCCTGATGTGTACTTCCAGTCTCGTGAAGCTGCAAACCCATTTTACAATGCCGTTCCGGATATCGTAGCTGATTACATGAAGGAAATGACCAAAATTACAGGAAGAGAATACAAGCCTTTCATGTATTATGGTGCTGCAGATGCTGAAAATATCATTATTGCAATGGGATCTGTAAACGAAACCATTAAAGAAGCGGTCGACTATAAAATGGCAAACGGCGAAAAAGTTGGTCTTGTTTGTGTTCACCTTTATCGTCCATTTTCAGCTAAGCATTTCTTAAGCATTATTCCTGAATCAGTAAAACGCATTTGTGTTCTTGATAGAACAAAAGAAACTGGTGCTAACGGAGAACCATTGTATCTTGATGTAAGAGAAGTTTTCTACGGAAGAGAGAATGCTCCAATGGTGATTGGCGGACGTTATGGTTTAGGTTCAAAAGAGGTGACTCCATCTCAAATCGTTGCAGTTTACAAAAATCTTGCAATGAACGAGCCTAAAAATCAATTCACTTTAGGTATTGTTGATGATGTGACTTTCACTTCACTTCCAATGTTGCCGGAAGTTAAAATGAACTCTGAGTCTCTTTATGAAGCTAAATTCTATGGTCTAGGTTCTGATGGTACTGTAGGTGCTAACAAAAACTCAATTAAAATTATTGGTGGTTCAACTGATAAATATTGTCAGGCTTACTTTGCTTACGATTCTAAAAAATCAGGTGGATTTACTGCTTCTCACCTTCGTTTTGGTGATGAACCAATCCGCTCAACATACCTTGTAACTACTCCTGACTTCGTTGCATGCCACGTTCCAGCTTACGTATATCTTTATGATGTATTAAAAGGATTGAAAAAAGGTGGTTCTTTCTTGTTGAACTCAATTTATGATGCAAAAGAAACTGTTAAGAATCTTCCAAATCATATGAAAAAGTACTTGGCTGAGAATGAGATTAAATTCTACATTATCAACGGTACTAAATTGGGTGAAGAGCTTGGTCTTGGTAATCGTACCAATACTATAATGCAAGCTGCATTCTTCAAAATCACTAATGTGATTCCTTTTGAAAAGGCTGCTGAAGAAATGAAGAAAGCAATTGTTAAGTCTTATGGCAACAAAGGTGAAAAAGTTGTAAACATGAACTTCTCGGCAGTTGATGCAGGAGGGGAAAATGTTGTTGAAGTTAACGTTTCTGCTGATTGGAAAAATTTACCTGAAGAGAAAGAAGCTGCAACTACAAATAATCGTCCTAAGTTTATCGCTGAGGTTTGTGATCCAATGAATGCTCAAAAAGGAGATGATCTTCCTGTTTCTGCATTTACTGGTCGTGAAGATGGTACTTTTCCTGCTGGAACAACTAAGTTTGAGAAACGTGGTGTTGCTTCTCATGTTCCTGAATGGAACGAAGAAACTTGTATCCAGTGTAACCAATGTGCTTACGTTTGTCCTCACGCTGCAATTCGTCCTTTTATTTTAACGGAAGAAGAATTGGTGGCAGCTCCTGCTGGAACTGCTGTTAAGCCTGCTACAGGTAAAGAATTAAAAGGTTTACACTTTAGAATTCAAGTAGCTGTTGAAGATTGTACAGGTTGTGGTAACTGTGTTGATGTTTGTCCTGCTCCTAAGGCAAAAGCTTTAGAGTTGAAACCATTGGAGTCTCAAATGATTGAGAAGGACAGATGGCATTATATGGATGAAAAAGTAGGGTATAAAGATTTGTTACCTAAAAATAATGTGAAAAACTCACAATTTGCTCAGCCATTATTCGAGTTCTCCGGAGCTTGTGCTGGTTGTGGTGAAACTCCATACATCAAATTAATTACTCAATTGTTTGGCGAGAGAATGATGGTGGCTAATGCTACTGGCTGTTCTTCTATTTATGGTGGTTCTGCTCCTGCAACACCATATTGTAAAAACGATAAGAGCGGTAAAGGTCCAGCTTGGGCTAACTCATTATTCGAAGACAATGCTGAGTTTGGATTTGGTATGAACGAAGGTGTACGTAAAATGCGTAATCGTATTGAACTTCGTATGAAAGGTGCTATGGATGCCGTAAATGCTGATACAAAAGCAGCATTTACTGAGTGGTTAGAGAATAAAAACAATGGTGAAGCTTCTATTACTGCTTCTGCTAAAGTTGAAGAAGCTCTTGCAAATGAAACTCATGAAGTTGCAAAAGAAATCCTAAATATTAAGAATTACTTAATCAAGAAATCTCAGTGGATTTTTGGTGGTGACGGTTGGGCTTATGACATCGGTTTTGGTGGATTGGATCATGTATTGGCTTCTGGTGAAGATGTAAATGTTTTGGTAATGGATACTGAGATTTACTCGAATACTGGTGGACAGGCTTCTAAAGCAACTCCAGTTGGTGCTGTTGCTAAATTTGCTGCGGCAGGTAAGCGTATCAGAAAGAAAGACCTTGGTATGATAGCAATGTCTTACGGATATGTTTACGTAGCTCAGGTGGCTATGGGAGCAAACCAAGCTCAATACATGAAAGCTGTTAAAGAAGCTGAGGCTTATCCAGGACCTTCTTTGATTATCGCTTATTCACCTTGTATTTCTCATGGATTGAAAGCATCGATGGGTAAATCACAAGCAGAAGAGAAAAAAGCGGTTGAAGCAGGATACTGGCACTTGTATCGCAACAACCCAGCATTGGAAAATGAAGGTAAAAACCCATTTGTTCTTGATTCGAAAGAGCCGGTATGGGAAAATTTCCAAGGTTTCTTGTTAGGAGAAGTTCGTTATACTTCTTTGCAAAAATCATTCCCAGAGCAAGCTAAAGAATTGTTTGTTGCTGCTGAAGAAAATGCTAAGTGGAGATATAAGACATACAAGCGTCAAGCTGCTTTGGATTATAATGAAGAGTAAGCATTATTCTGAATATATAGTGAAGGGGTTCCAAATTGGAACCCCTTTTTTTTATGCGTATTTGTAGGGCGCATGACAAATGGAAATATTTGCTTGATGAACTTATGCTACATAAAGAGAAGTGTAATGTTATCAGACTATAATTGGAACGATCCATCTGATATAATTTGTAGGGATTGAAATGGGAGGATAATAGGAGGGGAATTTTTTTAGTTGTATTTTTTATTAAAAATAAGACTCGCAAGTCCTTTATTTGCGGGCTTTTTGTGGTTTTGTGTTGATTTTATTAAATTTGATTTTTGGTTGAATATATCAAGTCCATTTATTAAATTTAGTAAGAACAGAAATTTAAAATCGAAAATCATATGGCAAATTTAAACGTAGAATTCATGGGGTTGCATCTTAAAAATCCCATAATTGTAGGAGCTTGTACCCTTTCAGCTAGCGTAGAAGGAGCTCAGGAATTGGAAAGAGCGGGAGCAGCAGCAATTGTTTACAAATCTCTTTTCGAAGAGCAAATCCAAATGGAACGAGCGCAATTAGCCGACGAACTTGATGAGTATACAGATAGAAATGCAGAAATGACTTCCATTTTTCCTGCAATTGAGCATGCTGGTGCCAAGGCTCATATCATGAAATTGTCTGAAGTAAAGAATGCTGTTAGTATTCCTGTAATTGCCAGCTTAAATTGTATTTATGATGTAACCTGGTTCGATTACGCCAAGCAATTGGAAGATGCCGGGGTGGATGCTTTGGAATTGAATTTTTATCAAATGCCTGGAGATGTTGATAAAACAGCAGCTCAATTGGAAGATGAAAAAGTGGAAATCGTTAAAACTCTTAAAAAGAGATTGTCGATTCCCTTTTGTATCAAACTAAGTCCATACTATACAAATACATTAAATTTTGTGAATCGTTTAGATCAGGCTGGAGCTGCTGCTTTTGTGTTGTTTAATCGATTATTTCAACCGGAAATTGATATTCACGCTGAGCGTCATGTCACTAATTTTAATTTGAGCCATCAGGGGGATTATAAATTGGGATTGCGTTATGTTGGTTTGCTGTATAAGAAGATTGCCGGAGGATTGTGTGGTGCTAATGGAATTTACACTTACGAAGATGTATTGCAAATGCTGTTGAGTGGTGCCGGTATTGTTCAGATGGTGAGTGCACTGTACAAAAATGACCCTTCATACATTGCACAGGTTCTTTCGGAACTGGAGCAGTGGATGGATAAAAAAGGATACAAAAGCATTGACGAATTCAGGGGTAAATTATCCGATAATGAATTAAAAGCTTCTGATATTTATTACAGAGCACAATATTTGGATTTTATTCTTCATCCTGAAGAAATAATTAATAAGTATCCAATGAGATAAAGGTTTGATAATTTGATGAAACAGCCGATCTTTTGATCGGCTGTTTTTATGGAATAACCTTCCGGAAAAGAGAGTGTAAACATACTGCAAACGTTTGAAAAATAAAAGTCTAAATCATTTGGAAAAAGACAGTTAGATTGTCAGTCCTTTACTTCCTTTTTAAAAAAAAGAACACTACTTTTGTGTACAATTTTCAAGGCGTATTATTGAATAATGTCTTGAAAATTTATGTTTTTGAAGATTATAAGTTAATATATAATTGTTATTGAATGCTTTAATTTATTGCATGAAAATAACATTAAAACTAAAAAGCGATAATTATGAGTACTAAGTACGTTTATACTTTTGGTGACGGTAAGGCCGAAGGTAAAGCAGACATGAAGAATTTGCTTGGAGGTAAGGGCGCTAACCTTGCTGAAATGAACCTAATTGGTGTTCCTGTACCCGCAGGTTTCACTATCACTACTGAAGTTTGTACTGATTACAACAATCTTGGAAAAGATGCTGTTGTAGCAATGATTAAAGAACAAGTTGAAGCTGCTGTGAAAGATACAGAAGTTGCAATGAACGCTAAATTCGATGCTAAAGATGGTTCGTTTCCATTGTTGGTATCAGTTCGTTCCGGTGCTCGTGCTTCTATGCCGGGTATGATGAACACTGTTCTAAATCTTGGTATGAATGATGATACCGTGAAAATTGTTGCTGAGAAATCGGGTAACGAAAAATTTGCTTACGATTCATATCGTCGTTTCATTCACATGTACGGTGATGTAGTTATGGGTGTTGAGGCTGAAGAAGGTCATCACAACCCATTCGAAGTAGTTTTGGATGAAGTAAAAGCCGCTAAAGGTTACAAAGTTGATACTGAATTAACTGTTGAAGACCTTAAAGGTCTTGTTGAAGGATATAAAGCTGTTATTCGTAAGCACGCTGGTGTTGATTTTCCAACAAATCCTTGGGATCAGCTTTGGGGTGCTGTTTGTGCTGTATTCGATTCCTGGAATACTGAAAGAGCTATTCTTTACCGTAAAATGGAAAATATTCCTTCTGAGTGGGGTACAGCTGTAAACGTACAGGCTATGGTATATGGTAACATGGGTGATACTTCTGCTACAGGAGTTTGTTTCTCTCGTGATGCTGCTACTGGTGAAGACCAATTCAATGGTGAGTATTTGATCAATGCACAGGGTGAAGATGTTGTGTCTGGTGTTCGTACTCCTCTTGAAATCACTAAAATTGGTTCATTGCGTTGGGCTGAGCGTAACGGTACTTCTGAAGAAGTTCGTCAAGCTGAATTCCTTTCTATGGAAGAAGCTATGCCTAAACTATATAATGAATTGAATACAATTCAGCAAAAATTAGAAGATCACTATTCAGATATGCAGGATATGGAGTTCACCATTCAGGATGGTAAACTTTGGATGTTGCAAACCCGTAATGGTAAGCGTACTGGAGCAGCTATGGTAAAAATGGCTGTTGATATGTTAGCTCAAGGTATGATTGATGAGAAAACTGCAATTTTACGTCAGGAGCCTAACAAATTGGATGAATTACTTCACCCTGTATTTGAGCAATCAGCTATTGATGCTGCAAAAGAACTTTCTAAAGGTCTTCCAGCTTCTCCAGGTGCTGCTACTGGTCAAATCGTATTCTCTGCTGAAGTTGCTGAAGAGTGGGCTGCAGCAGGTAAAAAAGTAATTTTAGTACGTCGCGAAACTTCTCCAGAAGATTTGAAAGGTATGTACGCTGCTGAAGGTATTTTGACTGAACGTGGTGGTATGACTTCTCACGCTGCTGTTGTTGCTCGTGGTATGGGTAAATGTTGTATTTCTTCTGCTGCTGGTGTTTTGGTAACAGGAAAATCAATGACAATCAATGGTGTTGCATTTAAAGAAGGTGATTTTATCTCATTGAACGGTACTACAGGTAAAGTTTACGAAGGTAAAGTTGCTACCATCACTCCTTCATTAGATGGTGATTTTGGTAAATTGATGGAAGTTGCAGAGAACAACACTCGTATGTACGTTCGTACTAACGCTGATACTCCTGCTGATGCTAAAGCAGCTCGTGAATTCGGAGCTAAAGGTATTGGACTTTGTCGTACAGAGCACATGTTCTTCGAAGGCGATAAGATCTGGAAAATGCGTGAGATGATTCTTGCTGAAAATGTGGAAGGAAGAAAAGCTGCTTTGGCTAAATTACTTCCTGTTCAACGTGAAGATTTCTCTGGAATTTTGGAAGCTATGGACGGTTTTGGTGTAACTATCCGTTTACTGGATCCACCATTGCACGAGTTTACTCCTAACGATGAAGCTTCTCAAATCGAAATGGCTGAAAAATTAGGTATCGATGTATCTATCGTAAAAGCAAAAGTTGAGTCTTTACACGAATTCAACCCAATGTTAGGTCACAGAGGTTGTCGTTTAGGAAATACTTATCCTGAAATCACAGAAATGCAGGCTCGTGCTATTATCGAAGCTGCTTGTGATTTGAAAGCTAAAGGATGTAACCCTAAGCCTGAGATTATGGTTCCATTAATTGGAACTTTAAAAGAATTCCAAATGCAGGAAGCAATCATCAGAGAAACTGCTGCTGCTGTTTTCGCTGAGAAAGGTGTGAAAGTGGATTTCTTAGTAGGTACTATGATTGAGATTCCTCGTGCTGCTCTTACTGCCGATGCAATTGCTGAATATGCTGAATTCTTCTCTTTCGGAACCAATGACCTGACTCAAATGGGATTCGGTTATTCTCGTGATGATGCTGGTAAATTCTTACCTATCTATATTGAAAAAGGAATCTTGAAAAATGATCCTTTCCAAGTATTAGATCAAGAAGGTATCGGACAATTGGTACGTATGGGTTGTGAAAAAGGAAAATCTACTCGTCCTGATATCAAATTAGGTATTTGTGGTGAGCATGGTGGTGAGCCATCTTCAGTTGAGTTCTGTAACTCAGTAGGTATGGATTACGTTTCTTGTTCTCCTTTCCGTGTGCCTATTGCACGTTTAGCAGCAGCTCAAGCAAACTTGAAGCAAAACTAAGAGAATTATATTCTCAATATATAGAAGGCTGTCCCGAGGGACAGCCTTTCGTGTTTTAGTAATTCTTATAATGTTGATTTATTTACAAGCCAAGTCAGTCATGCTCTGACTATAACAAGTCGCCCTTGTCAACCTATGACTTGATTCTGAAAGAACTGTTTTATAAGTTTGATGTTGATTGGGTATTAGTAAACAAAATGCTAAAGTTCATTCATAAAAAGTAAAGCTTGCTTCGAATGGAGCAAGCTTTGTTGTTTGTTGAAATTAATAGTTTAATCTTCCTGTGCAGGAATTGCAATCGAACTAAGTAATTGAATGTTATTGATATCCGAGTAATCGTATTGATACAAGCCTTCAGGAGATATTAATACTAAAATCGAACCCAAAGGAATAACGTCATAAGGAGTCATGTCAGAGTACACTTTCACTAAATTAGAACCTAAGTTTAAGGGATCCGAGGCATCGTAAATCTTCAATCCGGCAGTTCCATCACAAACAAACAGTACGTCATCATCAATTCCCAATCCGTATGGATTTTCCATGCTGTATGATTTTAATAATGTTGGAGTTGTTATATTACTTAAGTCGACAACGTCAAGTTGGCTGGTATTTTGTCCGCAAAAATTACCTGCACGAAGTGTGATGTATGCCAAATCATTGTGCACCACTACTGGGTCGCAACTCATAAAATGAGAATATTGAGAAACGAATTGGGGGGAAAAAGGGTTTGTGATATCGAAAATATACATTCCATTTCTTGCTCCAATAAATAGATTGTTTTCGTAAACAAATAAGGTTTCCATTCCCCAACCTACATTTAATTGCCCATTTTTTGATATTTGATCCGGATTGGAGATATCAAACAATCGAAGTGATGAATTGGAGTCAAGCGTATAAAGAGTGTTCGAATTTATCATGAATTTAGCCATAGAGCCGGCTTTTCCTGTTCCACCACCGGTAGCTTTAACACCTGTAGAGTTTGATGCTTCTGAAAACATGACATCATCATAGTAAGGATAGTATTTAGGCTCCTTGTATTTTTCACTAATTCTTTTCACTTTCCAGCCAACGACTACACCTTTTTCGGGATCGATTTGCCCAATTTGGTAATTATTATCCGTTGGAGGCAGAGAAAATGGGAAAATATCGGCGAATCGTTTTTCTATGGAAATGGTATTGATATCGCTGATATCTATTGCTATTAAATCAGTGTAGGAGTCAGCATAAAGAATATCATCTTTTATAGCCATGTCGATGTTTCCGGGAATAGAAATGAATTTTGAGTTGATTGGTTTTGTAGGATCTGAATTGTCTATGACATGTATTCCTACGAATTTTTCGTTTACAAAAATATAGTTCTGATAAAAATATATTTTTCCGGTAACCAACATTTCCTTGGCACTTTCTGTTTTAACAGCATTCTTAAATTCCTCAGTTGGCATATAAACCGGTTCATTTATTGTGTATTCATGCTCTAATTTATCTTCGCAAGACCAAATTCCTGCACATAATAAAATAAGCACGGATAGGAAGGTGAAATGTTTTATAGTTTTCATATGATTATAATTTGTTTTTGATTTGCCATATGGAACTTACCATGCTGGAATAATCATCCCCTGTGTGTCAAAATCACTTTGGCAAGGACGTTTCATGTGTATTTATTTAAAACCGATTTAATGGTTTGTTTTATTTCATGATGCAAATAGATTCATAGGGTTGCGTTCTTCTATTTCATTTTTATTGTTTTATTCAACGCAACCATTACCATGATGCATCATCAATAAGAAAAACAAAACCATGATTATGAAGACTTTTATCGTATTAATTAAGCCAATTTTAATAATAGCTCTTGTTATATTATCTGTTGCCGGAACAATGGCACAGAGAAATGTAGATGTAGTAACCTTAAAAAATGGTAATGTTCTGAAAGGGAAAATAGTCAGACAAGTTCCTGGTCAATTTATTGAACTGGAAACAAAAGATAAGAATTTTTGGAAATTCGATATGGAAGATATTTCGGATATACGCTTTGAGGCTAAAAGAATGAAGAAAATGGTTAAGGATAGTCTTCCCATGAAGAATGAGGGAATGTTTTATGAGGTTCGCATGGGGGCACTGGTTGGAAATAACGATAATAAAAACAATGCTCCTTTTAGTATGTTGCTAGCTGGTAGTTACTTGCTAAAGAATGGAGTGTCTTTTGGAATAGGTGGGGGCTATGAGGCGTATGATGAGGCACAAATGCCTTTGTTTGGAGAGGTTAAATACCATTCCAAAATTAAAGGAGTTAAAGCCTTTTTGTTTTGTCAGTCGGGATATTCTTTTTCGTTAGATGATATTGATGGTCAAAGCTATTATTACATTACCAATGAAGATATCGATTCAAAAGGCGGTTGGTTGATTAATCCCGGAATTGGTTTTGTGTTAGGGAATAGCTCTAAAACTAATTTCACTTTAAATATTGGTTATCGCTATCAAAAAATGGAGCATAAGTGGCACAATACTTATTCGGGTGATACCGAATATTTAAAACAGGAAATTAATCGTCTGTCAATTCACGTTGGTATAATTTTCTAAAAAAGAACTTTGGTTTGAATTGTTTCGGAGAATGTATTTGCTTTCAAAAAAAATCAGGATGAGTCCTGATTTTTTTATTTGGTTCTATGCATGGTAAAATCTTTCTCTATATAAGCTTCTCATCTCCTCATTTTTGTGGAAATAGATAAAATTTAAACAGTTTCTTATATCTTTGCAATTCAAAATTAGTTTAAATAAGAGATTTGGCACGAATTGTAGCGATTGATTACGGAAGAAAACGGGTAGGGCTGGCTGTTACAGACCCATTTCAGATTATTGCAAACGGTTTGGATACTGTTGCAGCAAAAGATGTATTGACTTATTTGGAAAAATATTTTCAGACAGAAGAGGTTGAATGCATTGTTGTGGGCTATCCTAAACAAATGAATAATGAGGATAGTGAATCTGTAAAATATCTAAAACCTTTTTTAGGGCAATTGAAAAAGAAGTTTCCTGATCTGCCAATCGAATTGGTAGATGAAAGATTCACTTCGAAAATTGCTTTTCAAACTATGATTGATGGTGGCTTAGGAAAAAAGGCGAGAAGAGATAAAGCGATGATTGATAAAGTGAGTGCTGTTATTATATTGCAATCGTATATGGAAACCAAAAGGAATCTGTTTTAGGATTTATTTGGATTTAGATAATTAGAGAGAGAAAAGAATGATTTTACCGATTACCATTTACGGCCATCCGGTTTTAAGGAAGGTCGCCAAAGATATTGATAAGGATTATCCTGAATTGCAGAAATTTATGGATGACATGTGGCAAACCATGTATTTTGCCGACGGAGTTGGGTTAGCGGCTCCGCAAGTAGGACGATCAATAAGAATGTTTGTGCTCGACTGCTCTTCTTTTGCTGAGGATGAACCTGAACTGGAAGGTTTTAAGAAAATGTTCATTAATGCGAAAATTACCCAACGCACCGGCGAGGAATGGGCTATGTCTGAAGGATGTTTGAGTATTCCTGGCATAAACGAAGATGTTATTCGTCCTGAAACCATTAACATTGAGTATTACGATGAGAATTGGGAATTTCATGAAGAGGAGTATTCGGGATATGCAGCACGGGTCATTCAACATGAATACGATCACTTGGACGGAATCATGTTTACTGATCATTGTGCACCTTTAAAAAAGAGACTCTTAAAAGGAAAATTAACAAGTATATCGAAAGGAATATTTAAAGCTAAATATCGATTTACACTCGCAAAATAATTTTAAAGAGGATGTCCTAAATCAAGGACATCCTCTTTGTTTTTTAAGAAGATTAGTGTTAAATTCAATTTACCATAAATTGAATAATTGATGACTTTCAGAGAACTACTTCGTCAAAATCCTTTTCTTCGGCTTCTGTTGCCGGTGATAATTGGAATTTCCTTATCTGATATTATCAATATACCTCAAGTTACAGGATGGTTTCTGGTTCTTTTTGGAATGTTTGGAGTCGTTCTCTTTGTGGTAATCCCGAAGCTCCGTAAATCATATTCATTACGCAGTTTATTTGGTTTTTTTGTATTTGCTCTGTGTTTTGGATTTGGAAATATCCGGTACAATGACATTCAGTCCCGGATGTATCTTCCTATTTCTAAATCTAAAATTATTCTAAAAGGTAGAGTGTTGGACACACCTACAGAGAAGGGCAGGAGTTATGCTTTTGTATTTGATGTTCAAAATATAAAAGTTTCAGATAAGTGGCAAAAAGTATCGGGTAAAACAATGATTTATCTACAAAAGGACACGAAGGTCAAGGAACTTGGTGTTGGTGATTTGCTTGTGATGAAGACTGAACTTCAAAGAGTGAAAAATGCCGGTAATCCACATGAATTTGATTACGCTTCTTATCTAAAAACTCAACACATTTTGTATGCTGCGTATACCGACTCTTTATCATGGAAACAGATAGGAAGGGGTGCAGATTTTTCAATTAAAGTATTGGCTTCAAAGTGGAGGGATCATTTATTATCGATTTACCGAAAAAATGGAATACAAAATGAGAGTTTTGATATTCTGGCAGCCTTAACACTTGGATATAAAACCGGAATGGATCCGGAAATAAAAAGAACATGGGCAGATGCTGGTGCGATGCATGTTTTGGCGGTTTCCGGCTTACATGTAGGTATTATTTATATGATCATGAGTTATTTGCTCCGTTTTTTGGCTCGTTTTAAATATGGAGGCTACTTACGAGGTATTCTTCTTTTGCTAACGCTTTGGACTTATGCACTTTTAACTGGAATGTCTCCATCGGTAATGAGATCAGCAACTATGTTTAGTTTTATTGTGTTGGGTGAGATGCTAAAAAGAAGCGGAAGTATTTATAATTCCTTAGCTATATCGGCATTTTTTCTGTTATTAATTGATCCTTTTTTACTCTTTACAGTGGGTTTTCAGTTTTCCTATTTAGCAGTTGTAAGTATTGTGTTTTTTCAACCTCAGTTCGATAAACTTCTTTATATAGGAAATCCAATTTTGAAAAAGTTGTGGCAACTTACGACGGTTTCGTTGGCTGCACAAATAGGAACATTTCCCTTGGCTATTTATTACTTCCATCAGTTTCCATCTTACTTTTTACTTTCCGGATATGTCGTTATAATTATGGCAGGAATACTTATTTATCTCTCTGCATTACTGCTTCTTTTGTCTCCAATAAAAATTCTTTCAGAAAGTTTAGGGTGGATACTGCGAAATCTTGTTGAAGGAATGAATTTTCTGATTGTAAAAATTCAAGCTCTGCCAGGTTCGGTTATTAGAGAATTGTCCTTAAGTCAGTATCAGTTAATATTTACTTATTTTCTTCTTTTTTCAATGATTTCACTTCTTTCATTTAAACGAAAAAAAGCTGTTTATGCATTCGTAATAATTTTAATTGGCATTCAATTACCAAATACAATTCGAATTTTTCAGGTTCCTAAAAAGGAAATACTGGTTTTTAATTCCAGTGGACATAGTGTTGTTGGTTTTGTTAAAGGAAATCAAGGATTGTTCTTAGTTGATAAACGAATCACACCAGAAATAAGCGATAGAATCATTCAACCATTTGTTTTGAAGGAAAATATTAGTGAAATAAACTTTGATACACTAAGACCTATCGATATTAAGTTGATGGGTAAAGATGTTGTTGCCATAATCGGAAAAAGGGATAATGATTTGGAGAAAATATTAAAATTTATTCAGCCAGACTATATTGTTTTGCGTTTGGGAGGTTTGCAATCTAAAAAAATGATAACAAAAGAATTTCCAAATTGTAAGATGATACTTGATGCCTCAATTTATCGGGGCGACCGGAAAAAATATTTTTCAAAGGAAAATGAGGGTGAAACAAATCTTTTTGATGTACAAGAGGATGGAGCTTATTTTTGTGCTTTGTCAACTGTGAATTAACTTTCATCATTGAATGAAAAGCTTTCGGATTCTCTCTTTGATTTCATAAAGTCTTTTGGTAATTTAGAGAGCTTGGCTTATTAATATTTTTTAACAAATAGCTTTAGATTTTGCTTGATTATGTGTTAATTTGCCGCTTCGAATTCCATTTATTTAACGGAACAAAGTTATGAAGATTGTAATTGCTGGCGCAGGGGCAGTAGGAATACACTTGGCGAAAATGCTAAGTAATGAGGATCATGATATTATCTTATTGGATAGTGATGAAGATAAATTAAGGGAGATTGATTCTCACTTGGATTTATTAACCATTGTAGGGTCAAGTTCATCACTAAATGATCTTAAAGAAGCTCGGGTCAAAAAAGCAGATCTTTTTATTGCTGTAACTCAATCGGAGGAGACCAATATAACGTCATCTATTCTTGCAAAAAAGTTGGGAGCCATTCGAACAATTGCCCGTATTGATAATCAAGAATATTTGATTCCTGAAAATAAAGAATACCTTAAAAGTTTGGGAATTGATGAATTGATTTATCCGGAGAGATTGGCCTCGAAAGAGGTGATTAGTTACTTGTCCCGATCTGGAACCCGACAGTTGTATGAGTTCTCTGGAGGTAAACTTCTCCTTTATGGAATAAAAATAAGCAGCAAGTCAGTATTTATGGATAAAACTATGGCTGAAGTTGCTGAAATGACTGCTGATTTGGATTTTAGAGCTGTTGCCATAAAACGTGAAGATGCAACGATCATCCCAAGGGGGCACAATCGTTTTTCCCGTGGCGATTTAGTTTTTGTGGTAAGTAAACCCGATGCAATGGAAAGGGTGATGAATCTTGCAGGAAAAGAGAAGTATGAAATCAAAAATGCGATGATTTTGGGTGGAAGTCGTATTGGTCAGAAAACAGCGATTGAACTGGGCAAAAAGATGAATCTTAAATTGATTGAAATTGACAAGGATAAAAGCTTAAAACTTGCTGATTTACTTCAAGATACCTTGGTTATTAACGGAGATGGTCGTGATAAGGAATTACTGAAAGAAGAAGGAATTCACAAAATGGATGCTTTCGTAGCTGTTACAGGAAATTCGGAAACGAATATTTTAGCTTGTTTGTTGGCAAAAAAAATGGGCGTGAAGCGAACTATTGCTGAGGTAGAAAATATCGATTATATTGATTTAGCCGATAATATTGGTGTGGGTACCATGATTAATAAAAAATTATTGGCGGCTAGTTACATCTATCGATTTACAATGGATGCGGATGTTCAACATTGTAAATGGCTGACTGTTTCGGAGGCTGAGGTTATTGAATTGGTGGCTAAACCTGGATCCAAAATTACCAAGGGCATGTTAATGGATATGGATTTTCCGGAAGATGCCAATATTGGTGGAATTATAAGGGAAGATGAAGGTATTATTGCAACAGGTGAAACTCAAATTCAGGCTAATGATAAGGTTGTTGTGTTTACTCTTCCGTCTGCAATTAAAAAAGTTGAGAAGTTCTTCAAATAATAGTACTAAGAGCCGAATTTATTAGATTCCGGCTCTTTTTTGCCTTTTTACAGAACGAATTTTAAACGATATTTTTCCTTTTTGGAAATTGTAAAATAAACTGGTTCTCAATGCTCAACTGGAAATTTGTTTTTTATGTGATGTCGGTTTTAATGATCGTGGAAAGTTTTTTCCTGATTATTAGTTCCGCTGTAGCCCTTTTATATGGAGAGGGTGATTTTATATACTTTGTACAATCTGCGGGTATTTGCTTTTTACTTGGGGGTATTGTATATCTGTATACCCGGGGTTGCAGCAGAGATATTGGTAAACGGGAAGCATTTTTGGTTGTAAGCTTGGTTTGGGTTGTCTTCTCTATCTTTGGAGCATTTCCATTCCTTTTGGGTGGATACATCCCAAATTTCACCGATGCGTTTTTTGAAACCATATCAGGCTTTACTACTACCGGCGCTTCAATTGTGAATGATATAGAAGCTTTACCTCATGGCATCTTATTTTGGAGATCTTTAACTCATTTATTGGGTGGAATGGGGATTTTGGTGTTAACTGTTGCTGTTTTACCCGTTTTTGGAATTGGAGGAATGGCTATGTTTAATGCTGAGGCCGCAGGGATTACTACTGATAAATTACACCCGCGTATTAAAGAAACAGCACAACGTCTTTGGGGTATATACATGCTTTTGGTTGCAGTGGAAACCTTATTTTTGGTATTTGGAGAAATGGATTTGTTTGATGCTGTTTGTCATTCATTCGGGACATTAGCTTCGGGTGGGTTTTCTACGAAAAATTCGAGTATTGTTAATTATTCTCCTTACATCCAGTATGTGCTTATTGTTTTTATGTTTTTAGCCGGGGTAAATTTTACTCTTCATTACTTTGCAATAAAAGGAAAGTTGAATAAGGTTTGGAAGAATCAGGAATTTAGAGTGTATACCGGTTTAATTATATTGGTAACAAGTATAATTACTTTGACCTTAGTTTATTTGGACCACGGGCCTTTCGAGAAATCATTTCGTGATGCTTTATTTCAAGTTACTTCAATAATTACAAGTACAGGTTTTGTGAGTGCAGATTATTCGTTGTGGCATCCATATTTAGTATTCCTCATTTTTGGTTTGATGTTTACAGGTGCTTGTGTTGGTTCTACATCGGGAGGAGTTAAAATTCTTCGACATTTACTTCTCTTCAAAAACAGTATACTGGAATTTAAGCGAATGATTCATCCTTCGGCAGTATTACCGGTTCGTTATAATAAGGAGATGGTGGGACAGGATGTGATTTCTAAAATTCTGGCTTTTGTTATTTTGTACATTATGGTTTTTTTTATTGGTTGTTTTGCTATGACTCTAATTGGGTTGGATCTAATTTCGGCTATGGGTGCAGTTGCAACAACTATGGGAGGAATTGGCCCGGGATTAGGAGTTGTTGGTCCCATGAATAATTTTGCGTCTGTACCGGAAGCCGGTAAATGGATACTTTCATTTTTAATGATACTAGGTAGATTAGAGTTATTCACCTTTTTAATTATTTTTATTCCTTCTTTCTGGAAGAATCAATAGACATTATTAAAAAAAACCTTAGAATTATATCTTTGGTTAAAAATTAAGGTAATTAAAGTGGTAAAGCACAAAATAATTCTAAATATTCTAGGTAAACTCCTGATTGGGGAAAGCTTTTTCTTGTTTTTGTCACTATTGGTTTCGCTGTTGTATCAAGAACCTGATAGTTTGGCTTTCGTGAAGTCTATTCTGATTACTTTTACTGTTGGAGGAATGAGTTATATGCTTTCAAGGGGCGTCGGAAAAGACCTTGGGAAACGAGAAGGCTATATTATTGTAAGCATCGTTTGGGTGGTTTTTTCAATATTTGGTTGTCTGCCATACCTTTTTAGCGGAGCTATTTCATCGGTTACCGATGCCTTTTTTGAGACGATGTCTGGTTTCACAACTACTGGTTCTTCTATACTTAATAATATTGAAGAACTGCCTCACGGAATTCTTTTTTGGCGATCACTCACTCAATGGATGGGTGGAATGGGGATTATTGTGATGTTTCTTGCAATACTTCCAACCTTAGGCATTGGAGGACGAGAGTTGTTTATTGCTGAAGTTCCCGGTCCAGCACCCGATAAATTAACTCCTAGAATTAAAGAGACCGCTCGTCATTTATGGGGATTATACATTTTGTTTACTTTCGCTGAAACTATTCTGCTTTTTATTGGTGGAATGAATTTTTTCGATGCAATTAATCATTCGTTAACAACTATGGCTACAGGTGGTTATTCAACCAAGCAAGCCAGTGCGGGTTTCTTTACATCCCCTTATTTGCAATATGTTATTATCTTTTTCATGTTTGTGGCCGGAACCAATTTTACCCTTGCTTATGCGATGGTAACAGGAAAAGCTTCAAAGATGTTTAAGGATGAGGAGTTTCGTTTTTATGCATTGGTAGTTGTAATGTTTACTGGTATTATTACAGCTGTTTTGGTTGTTGGAGATAATTTTGGACTCGAACGGGCTTTTCGCGACAGTTTGTTTACAGTAGTTTCAATTATAACCACCACAGGTTATGCAACTGCCGATTATCTGCTTTGGACACCATTTTTAGGAATGCTTGTTTTTGTATTATTTTTTGTTGGAGGGTCAGCTGGATCAACAGGAGGAGGAGTAAAAGTAGTGCGGATTTTATTGCTTTTCAAAAATAGTTTTTACGAGCTCAAACGTTTGGTACATCCGAATGCAGTAATTCCAATTCGTTACAACGGACATGTCGTAGATCAAAAAACAGTTACCAACATTCTGGCATTCTTTGTTTTCTATATTATCATTTTCATGATATCCTCAATATTAATGTCTTTATGGACTCCTGATATTTATTCAGCATTTAGTGCTGTAGCAACAACGCTTGGTAATATTGGTCCTGGATTTGGCGAGGTTGGGCCAATGGAAAATTTCTTTCACCTGCCTGCATTGGCAAAATGGTTTTTATCCTTTTTAATGCTGCTTGGCCGATTGGAATTATTTACAGTGCTAATATTATTTTCCCCTTCTTTTTGGAAACATTAAGCGTTAGAGCAACAGGATTATTTCGGTTAGACAATTCTCAATTCTTAATATGTTATGTTTGTTGTGGTCTGTTTTGGTAAGTGTGTTAATGTGATTTTTGTGTTTAAAAACGATTTGTTCGTGTAAGAATTTAATGGTTTTAGCATGTTGTTTGTAATTATTTTGTTTTATTTTAATTAATATTGCGTCTTGTTCATTTTGGATAACATTATAATTAAAATTCATGAAAAAAATTACAGAGTACAATCATCTAATTGAGAAAGAGATGGCAAAATACAAGCAGGATACGCGGAAAATTATTGACGAATTTGAGAATAAATTTAATAAGGGAAGTATTGTTGCAACTCATCATTTTAACAATGCAAGTCCGGAGTTAATCGGCTTGGTAAAGTCAGAGCTTGAAGAAGCAGGATTCAGACCCGAATTGATAGGCAATAAGCCGGATGGTCATGTAGCTCTTCGTGTTAGTTTGCTGAGATCATCAGAGATTGCGGCTTCCAGATAATTACTAAAAACAATGCCGTCAATATTCAGTTGATGGCATTGCTTTTTAAGTTTGGTTTTATAGTATCAACTCACCAATTCCTGGTCGGATAATTTCAAATGAATCAGTCGTGCAGTCAACAATTGTAGAAGCAGTGTTTCTGCCGTAACCTCCATCAATAATAAGATCAACTTGTTTGTTGTATTTCTCATGAATTAATTCAGGATCGGTGGTGTATTCAACAACTTCATCCGGATCATGAATTGAGGTAGTAAGTATCGGATTTCCTAATTCCTCAACAATACTTATTGGAATGTAATGATCAGGTACGCGAATACCAACAGTTTTCTTTTTACTCTTGAACAATTTAGGAACATTACTACTTGCCTGAAGTATAAATGTGAAGGCTCCAGGTAAATTTTTCTTCATCATTTTAAAGGTTGTATTGTTGACCTTGGCGTACTCAGACAAATTACTCAAGCTACTGCATATTAAGGAGAAATTTGCTTGTTCAGCATTAATTCCTTTTAAATTAGCAATCTTTTGTATGGCTTTATTATTGTTTATGTCACAACCAATAGCATAGACGGTATCAGTTGGGTAGATGATAATTCCGCCATCCTTTAAGATGTCAGCAATTTTCCTGAATTCCCTATGATTGGGGTTGTCAGGATACAATTTTAAAAGCATTTGTAGTGGTTTTGGGTGTTATGAAGGATAAAGATAAAAGATTCTTTGAAATAGCTAATGTCGTGATGCTTATTTATTTTGTTGTTTGAAAAGGAAAGAGTTGGGAGTACTGGATGGATTGGAAATTTAGTACAAACAAAAAAAAGGAGTGCTTAAGCACTCCTTTTATAATATCATGTAATGTTTAACCATTTAGTTTGTTGTAATCAGCAAGGAATTGCTCCAAACCTTTATCGGTTAAAGGGTGATTTAACAGGCCTGTAATGGCACTAAGAGGACTGGTTGTAACATCAGCACCAGCTTCGATACATTGCACCATGTGCATGGTGTGACGAACGGAAGCGGCCAAAACCTGAGTTTCGAAACCATAGTAGCTGTTCATGTCAACAATTTGACGAATTAAGTCAATACCATCAGTACAAATATCATCTAAACGGCCAACAAAAGGAGATACATATGTTGCACCCGCTTTAGCCGCTAACAATGCCTGACCTACTGAGAATATCAAAGTACAGTTAGTTCTGATATCCTGTGAGCTTAGGTATTTTACTGCTTTAATACCATTTTTGGTACAAGGAACCTTCACAACAATTTGTGGATGAAGAGCGGCTAATTCCAAGCCCTCAGAAATCATTCCTTCAAAATCGGTTGCAATAACCTCAGCACTTACATCACCATCTACAATTTCGCAAATATCAACATAGTGCTTTTTGATGTTTACTTCCCCTTTGATACCCTCCTTAGCCATAAGAGATGGGTTAGTGGTAACGCCGTCAAGGATTCCTAAATCCTGCGCTTCTTTAATCTGATCAAGATTTGCTGTGTCGATAAAAAACTTCATTTTACGATTTTTAGTTTGTTATTTGTTCAAAACGAAAATACACTAATTTCTTTTACATACAAAGAACAGTAAATGTTTTGAACTCATGAAATAAAACATAGAGACGCGAAACTACTCTCGCATCATAGAGATTCGAAAAATATGAAGTTGGTGGGGGTAAAAAAAAGAGCCGATGGAGGGATTCGAACCCACGACCTGCTGATTACAAATCAGCTGCTCTGACCAACTGAGCTACATCGGCAAAATATTCTGAGCCATTGATGAGAATTGAACTCATGACCTCTTCCTTACCAAGGAAGCGCTCTACCCCTGAGCTACAACGGCAGTAACAAATGAGATATTCTCCTTTAATTGAGCCGATAGAGGGATTCGAACCCACGACCTGCTGATTACAAATCAGCTGCTCTGACCAACTGAGCTACATCGGCGTTTTGTTACTTTTTTGAAGGTTAAACGACCCTTCAAATAATCTTGTAAAGAACGAAAGAAAGCCCGAAAGCTTTCTTTTAATTTTATTGGAGCCGATAGGGGGATTCGAACCCGCGACCTGCTGATTACAAATCAGCTGCTCTGACCAACTGAGCTATATCGGCATTTTTATACAAATGATGGAGTATAAAAAGTGGGTAAACAGCTACGTCGCACTGCTTCGACCACCTACCCTTGCTGCCTTCCGACCCTGGGGGGATTCAGTAGGAGCTAGTCGCATAGTGCTTACCCGACGACAAAAGTAGAAAAATCTTGATTCCTCGCAAACAAATTATGCAACTTCTTATCTAAATTTTCAGTGGTGAATAGCCAATGGTTTTATTCTCAGAGAAATAATTTTTTTTTGAAACGATGTTTTTTTTTAGGAATCATTCATTTTGGATCTAAACAATGAGCAATTGAAATCAGAATTATGCTTTTTTGAGTACGGCTTTCTAGTAAAAACGGATATCTTTGTGCTCGAAAAACAAATTTAATATTCATGCAGATTTTTAAAAATTCGTTACTTAGACATACTTTTCTTTTTGGAGCATTGGTTGGAGGAGCACTAATTTTAGCAGCCTTTGTGATTTACCTAAAAGATTTATCTGTTAATTTTGATCCGAATCTTCGATCCATAAATCTATTTTTAATCGTTAGCGGTATATTTTTTGGTGTGAAAAAATATAGGGACGATGAATTGGGGGGTGCAATTAGCTATGGTAAAGCATTAGCAACCGGAGTCCTTATTATAGGATTTGCATCCCTATTTTATTCCATTTTCATTTATGTTTTAACAAGTTTTTTTGATACGTCTATTATTAAAGAAGCCATAATTTTTCTCGAGAAGGGCTTGCATGAAATGGGATATCAGCAAAAAGATATCGATTTACTGATGGGGATCTATAAAAATATCACACCTGGATTATTTGCCGTTGGACAGTGGTTCAGTAAAGCTCTGTCAGGACTGTTTTTTTCTCTTATCTTGGCTTTTTTCTTTCGTCAGAACAGAAATTTGTTTAGTAAGAACTCTATTGATAAATTTAACGAATCGAATAATCAGTAAAATTTAAATATGGATATCTCTGTTGTAGTTCCTTTGTATAATGAGGAAGAATCGCTTCCTGAATTACTGGCCTGGATTGATCGGGTGATGCAGGCAAATAGTTTTAGCTATGAGGTTGTTTTAGTTGATGACGGTAGTAATGATACCTCTTGGACTGTGATAGAGGATTTACAAACTAAGTATTCTTCTGTTCGGGGAATTAAATTCAGACGGAATTACGGGAAATCGGCCGCTCTTTATAGGGGATTCGAAATTGTTAAAGGTGATGTTGTTATTACCATGGATGCAGATCTTCAGGATTCTCCGGATGAGATTCCTGAGTTGTATCGTATGATAAAAGAAGATGGTTTTGATTTGGTTTCAGGATGGAAGCAGAAGCGTTACGATCCAATTTCCAAGACAATTCCAAGTAAATTTTTTAATAGAACAGCAAGAGCCATGTCTGGTATTAAACTGCACGATTTTAATTGCGGTTTAAAAGCGTATCAGAAAAAGGTTGTGAAAAGTGTTGAGGTGTATGGCGAAATGCACAGATACATTCCGATTTTGGCTAAAGAAGCAGGTTTTGTTAAAATCACAGAAAAAGTGGTTCAGCATCAGGAACGAAAATATGGCGTAACCAAGTTTGGTTTGAGTCGCTTTATCAATGGTTTCCTTGATCTCCTTTCCATTACATTTATTAGCAAGTTCGGTAAAAAGCCAATGCACTTTTTTGGATTACTGGGAACATTCATGTTTTTGGTCGGCTTTTTTGCTTCTGCGTGGATTGGCGCTCAGAAACTGTACAGCATGAGTTTAGGAGAAATAGCCCCCCGCGTAACCAATAGTCCGTACTTTTTTATTGCATTAACAACAATGATTATTGGTACTCAACTATTCCTTACTGGATTTGTTGCAGAATTGGTGAGTCGCAGCTCATCAGAGCGCAACACCTACCAAATCGAAAAAGAAATCTAAGTCGAAGTATAAATTATGAGTGAGGAATTATGAATTAATTCTAACTGATATTTATAGTTTTTTGAAAAACTTACGAAGCCCAAATGATAAAGAGAATCATTCGAATTTTACTGCAAATATTTCCTCGTCCGATTTTGATTCGAATGAGTCTGATAATGAATCGTATACTTGCTGTATTTCTTATTGGAAATAAAGTTGAATGTCCGGTATGTGGAGGACGGTTCAGAAAATTCCTTCCTTACGGATATACAAAAGCTTCCGGACGTGATAATGTTTTGTGTCCGAAATGTCTTTCGTTGGAACGCCACAGGTTGATGTGGTTGTATCTAAATGAAAAGACAGAGTTTTTCACGAAGGAACTTAAGGTTCTGCACATAGCTCCCGAACAATGCTTTTACAAACGCTTTAGAAAGCTGGCTAATCTTGATTATACCACGGCCGATTTGGAATCTCCCATTGCTGATGTGCATTTCGATGTGCAGGAAATTCCCTTTCCCGAAGCATCATACGATGTGGTGATCTGTAATCATGTGTTGGAACATGTTACCGACGATGCAAAAGCCATGAGTGAGATTTACCGGGTTTTAAAATCAGATGGATTTGCCATTTTACAAGTTCCCATGGATACCAAAAATCCGGTAACGATGGAAGATCCAACGGTTACGGATCCCAAGGAGAGGGAAAGACTGTACCGTCAAAAAGATCATGTTCGCTTGTATGGTTTGGATTATGCCGATAAGTTGTCAAAATTGGGATTTTCTGTTTCCCAATCTCAATATGCAAAAGAAATTTCTTCTGATTTGGCTGAAAAGTATCGCTTGCCAATGAATGAAATTTTCTATTTCAATCAAAAACGATAAGATGACCGAAGAAATTAAATTTTCGATTATTATTCCGGTGTACAATCGTCCGGATGAGATGAAAGAACTGCTTGATAGTTTATCCGAGCAAACTTTTAAAGATTTTGAATTGGTTGTTGTAGAAGATGGTTCATCGATAAAAAGTGAAGAGCTTTGTGATACGTACCGCGACCGAATAAATATATCCTATTTCTTCAAACAAAACGAAGGCCCCAGTATTGGGCGTAACTACGGATTGGCCAGAGCAAAAGGGAATTATTACCTGTTTTTCGATTCCGATTGTATTCTTCCTCCTCAATACATGCAGACCATTCGTAAGGAGCTAAGCGAGAATTTTGTGGATTGTTATGGTGGCCCCGATGGTGCTATGGACGATTTCTCGGATTTCCAGAAAGCAGTTTCCTATGCCATGACTTCTTTTTTCACCACCGGTGGAATCCGGGGAGGGAAGAAGCAGGTTCACAAATTTCATCCCCGCAGTTTTAATCTGGGCTTTTCGAAAGCAGTTTATGAAGATACCGGTGGATTTCCGGTAACTACTATGCATCCGGGCGAAGATATGGTTTTTGCTATCGAGGTAATTAAGCGTGGTTTTGAGACTCGTTTGATTCACGAAGCATATGTGTTTCATAAGCGGAGAATCTCCTTTAAAAAATTCTACAAGCAGGTTTTCGGATTTGGAAAAACCCGATACATCATCTCTAAACATTATCCGGAAACCTTCAAGATTTTCTTTCTGTTCCCATCTTTATTTGCCTTGGGAACAATTGGAGCATTCGTTTTAGGGATTGCTGTTCACCGAATTTTTGCTTTCCCAGTGTTTTTGTACGCTATTCTTGTGTTTGCGGATGCACTCACAAAGAGCAAATCGTTTGCCATTGCAATAAAAGCGCTTGCCGCAAGTTTTGTGCAGCTGTTCGCTTATGGTATCGGATTTATGGATGCCGTTTGGAAACACAAAGTACTGGGGAAAGATGAATTTGGGGTGTTTGGAAAAGGGTTTTACGAATAGGAATTTGAACAAGAGCAGCATCTTATCTTTTACAGTCTGTTTAACTCACTTTCGCTGGCAGATTTTTTCTTGAGGCCTCCTCTAAAATGATTGAAATTGTATTTGATTGAAATCCGCACCCACGTGTTGTCATGGTCAGGAATTGATCCGGCTATAATATTACCGTATCTGTCTTCCCACGCATTGTCCGATGGGTTTAAAAATATCATTTCAATATTGATATAAATTCACTGCGTTTATTTTACGGACATTCAGTAGCTTGTGTCAGAATTATGCACTGAGATAAAAATTGAGACAGTACATTTTAATTGTCTCTTCTGTATTTAATTTGGGTAGTAGGGCTTACTGTTGTGTCTGATATCACTAAGGTCGAACTATCCGAAAGCTCATAAGCCAGATATATTGTATCGGCCTCTGTTGTATCTGGATACAAATAAAGTACGAATGTACTATCTGTTCTTGAATAGATCGTTTTGTCCTTTATATTTATATTGACGCTTGGTTTATATTGAATGATTCCATGGTTGGGCAATCCAAGTTCATCATCAATAGAATTAGTAAAAAAGGTCAAATTTTGTCCCTCAGATATATTTTGCCAATCAGATTCTCCAGTCTTGCTCCCAATTTCAGTCCACTTCATTGCATACGCATAATTATCCCAATCGATAGTTATTTCGGGAGTGTTGTCATCATCTTTTAGGCATCCAGAAAGGAATAAAAGCGATAGAATAATTGTCAAATAAGTTTTCATTTTTTTTGAATTTAGAATTTGTCTTATTTTTTTAAGACGTTATTTTATTGAATTGGTTGCGTGTTTATTCATTAATTCATGTCCGAAGTATCGTATAGAGTGAAAATTAGCAATTAATCTGCAATTTTGTAGCAGGAATCGAATTGCAGAAATCTTTTTTTATCTGTAAAATGGTCTTGAACCCGATCAAACTTCTCGCCAGAAAATTGATTTTTTGTAGATTGTTTTTTCTTGTATATTTTAGGAATATTTGGATGAAAAAAAATTGCCGGGAGTAAATCCATTTCCCCCAAAAACGTTCCCGGCAATATGTAAAATTAATAAATTATGCCTGCTTAAAATTCATTAGATATTCGGCCACCCGCTGGAGGGGTTGAAACCCCATTATTTAACTGAGCTTGCAAGGATAGTCTTTCTGATGCTGTCATAACGGTATTGTCAGATTTATATACAACAGCATCTAATTCACGGTACACATCAGACCGGGCAATATAGGGTAAGTATAAGGAATTAACCCAACGTCTGTCTAAATCAGACGGAATACTTCCTTGATGGATATGACTACCATCTTTTTTTGTGTACATTGGTTCACTTGTACTTACAACTACACTCCGACTGGATGTCATTGAAGAATAACCCATGATTGAATTAAAGTCATAACTTCCAATCATATGATAATTAGTAGTTCTTTTAGTGAATTGACTTTTACCTTTTGAGGTTAAATTTGATGAGTTAATAGTCACATAATTGTCTCTGTCTTTGCGGCATTGTTCGTGTAACATACCACATGCATGTAATATTTCATGTTCTATAACTCCAGTACTGTAATAATAGAAAGCAAAATCAGCAAGACTAATCTCTTGTCTTCCTCCAATTCGGCCAATATATGACTGACTTGTATCTTCATTTCCTATGGCTTTGAAGTCTACATATGGATAAGCAAAACCATATGTAGGATCAACGATTGGTTGCCCGGTTGCGTTGTAAAATCTAATATTAGTTCTTGATTCAATGTCCAAAAGAGCTGTTTTAATACGAGACTTCTGGGTGGGGGTTAAATTAGCATTGTATGTAAAACGTACCATAGCCCAAAGATTATATGCCGTAGGATATATACCTAAAGCTTTTGTCTGTTCTCCATTTTCAGAAGATAAATTTCCTGGTAGGTTTGTAACAGGATTTAATGAAGTTATTGGTGTCGGATTTTTTGTTGCTTCAATAAATATTGTTCCACTGTCATTCAATGCTTTTAATTGGGTGGGAGATAATAGGATATCTCCTTCCCAAAGATAATTATCTCCTTGCTTTTCTACGACAACTCCTGATTCAAGGGTTATTAGTTCCGGGGAATAAGTTACTTTACTTGTCGTTTCATCTATTTCTTCCTGAGAACACGAAAATAATACTAAGCATAAGCTTACTATTAAAGTTGAATTTAAAATGTTTCTTTTCATAATATGAATTTATTAATGGGGAAAGGGATTGTTGTTATTCGTCAGTTTGAATCTTTATTTTTGATAGTATTTCTATAAGTTTAAAATTTTCTGTTGGTATATCCAGTCTTGAGTCTCCTTGGGTTATTATGACTTTGAGTCGATATCTATATCCTTTTTCATACTCAAATCCTTTAATATGATGTAATGCCAGATAATATTTTTCATTGGTATTTTCGTCGGTTGCTTCCATGCACTCTACCAAATCAGGTGAGTCAGGGATGGTGCCATTTAATATTGTTTCAGGCTCAATATTAATTATTGTCGTTTTTTCGTTTGAATTATTATTGTTATTACATCCTGTTGTGACGAGAATTGCAATAAAGGCGAAGACAAGGCACAATGGTGAAAGCATTCGTTTAGCATTTAAATCTCTATTCTTGTTTTTCATTTTAATACTTTTTAGTTATGTAAGGTTAAAATCTGTATAGTAGCTTAGCCCTTATTTTCAGATAGCTTTGACTACCGTTGTCACTTTCTGAAGAGGTTTTGTTTGTCTTATTGTTAGCCTACAGGGGCTTCTTTCCATATTTATTTTATCCTAAAAAGTAGATTGTCATATTATACTGGGTTAATTTCTCTGTTTAGTTAGATTCTTTTCTATTATACATATATCCTAACCGCTTTTCCATCTATAACAACATAATATTCCTGTCTACCTTTAAGTTGTGCCAATTCATTTTGATTTAGAGTCTTAAATGCTTTGCTTTTTTTGATGAAATATTCGTTGTAAACTTCTTTTAAAACTAAAACCTAAATTCAACAAATACGATTAACTTACTAATTGCTTGTGATTAGAAATCTCAGCAAATTGGAAGCTGTTTTCTAATCAAAAGCAGGTGAAATGATTAGTTAAAACAAAATATATGTCGAACAAAATAGTGAAGAGAGACAGGGGAGCTGTTGAAAATAGCAAATAGCAAGTGTTGGTTCTTTTCTAATCATCGGATAAGATTCCTATTGCAATTTGATTAGGAAAAGGGTCTGTTTTGATTAGAAAAAAAAATGTATTTTTTGGATTGAAAATTCAATTTAGAATTGTTCTAATGATGAAATAATTGTTTTTTTTATGAAAAGTAATATTCTTTTATTCTGCGAAAAGTTCGTGTGTAAAGCCTTTCGTATACAAGACAATGATCATTTTTTCGCAGGTATTGTGGTTGTGGCAACAATTGGAGCATTCGTTTTAGGGATAGCTTTCCACCGAATTTTTGCTTTCCCAGTGCTTTTATACGCTTTTCTTGTGTTTACTGATGCACTCACAAAAAGCAAATCGTTTGCCATTGCAATAAAAGCGCTTGCCGCAAGTTTTGTACAGATGTTCGCATATGGAATCGGATTTATGGATGCCGTTTGGAAACACAAAGTACTGAGGAAAGATGAATTTGGGGTGTTTGGAAAAGGGTTTTACGAATAGGAATTTGAACAAGAGTAGCATCGTATCTTTTACAGTCTGTTTAATTCACTTTCGCTGGCAGATTTCTTCTTGAGGCCTCCTCTAAAATGATTGAAATTGTATTTGATTGAAATCCGCGCCCACGTGTTGTCATGGTCAGGAATTGATCCTGCTATAATATTATCGTATCTGTCTTCCCACGCATTGTCCGATGAGTTTAAAATATCATTAGCCAAGAGTGATAATTGTAGTTTTTTCTCAAAAAACGAAGTGTTAAACCCCAGAGATAATTTATATGTTCTGTCATAATAAGTCATTAACTCTTCACTGTTGCTGCTGAATGAAAAGTTGGCGAAAACACTGGTTTTATCAGTAATGGAGTAGTCGTTATTCGTTTGAAAATACCACGATGCTTTTCTTATTTTTCGAGCTGTGTTTAAATATGGAATTTCCATCATTGGTTTTTCTCCACCTAAACTAATGGTGCTGGTGAATTTTTTTAGGGAGTAATTGTAATCTATGTTTGCCGAAAAATATTGAGCCTTATTAATGTTTACAGGTGTATATTTTACGATGTCTGGATTTGATTCGGAAGTAAGTGCGCTTAGTATTCGAGCGTTTTTCTCATATCTGTATCCTATATTTACTGAAATAACCCGAAATAGACCCAAAGTGAAATCGATATTGTGACTGAGGCTAGGTTTTATCTCAGGATTTCCAACACTATAGGAGAGAGAATCGAAATAGGTAATATCAGTACTCAATTCATTAAAATTGGGGCGATCAATTTTTTTAGCGTAGCTCAATGTCACATCCAGTTTCTCAGAGAATTTTCGATTCACCAATAACGTAGGAAACCAATTGCCATAAGTCGAATCCAATACGGTTTTTTCATCCGAACGAATGTCTGTATTGGTGTATTCAAAACGCAAACCTCCTTGCAGTTTGAATTGGTTAAAGTCTTTTTCTACCGTAAAATAGCTTGCCACTGTACCATCCTTAATTTGATCTTGTGTTTTGTAGTTTTCCTGATTTGAGTTTTGATTTATCGAATTGGATTTCCCATCATTTTTCACTTTGGATAGTTTTACTCCGGACTGCAGCTTAAAAGACTTAAAAATGGGTGTTTGGTAATCTATTTTAGCACTGGAAATATCGTAATCGTTTCGGTTGTTGAGTAAGGTTTTCAAATTCGAAGCACTGGTGATATTTTGTTCGTTGATGTCTTCGATTGATTCATCCTTAGATCTTGTATAATCACCAATCACCGATAAGGATCTCAGACTGTCGATCTTGAACTCATAGTTAAGATTGTAGGTCTGTAAATCATTCTTCTCATCTGCATTTTTAAGGATGTTCCGCACGATTTCTTCTTCATTCGTTTTGTCAATGAGCTGATCTGCTTTGTATTTCTGATTCCTTTCGTTCGAAATGTATGAATATTGAAACCCAATATTGTGTCTGGTGTTAATCTCTTGGTTTATACTTGCAAACAGATTGTTATTTAATGATCTGGCTTTTCTTGCAGAATAATTTTGATTTTTAATTGTATAGTTTTCCTGATGGTTAATTTCATAAGCATCTTCGTAGTTTTTGTATTTGTAATCGCTGTAAGAGTAATTGATAGAACTTGTTGTTTTACCAATTTTACTGCTAAGCTGAATGCCATTCGAGTTCCGGTATCTTCTGGCAAAATAGGAGCGATGGTGCAATTGAAGATTAACTTTGTCTTTTGTGATTTTCTTTGTTTTAATTTGGACTACAGCCTTTCCGGATGCACTGTACTTTGCCGAAGGGTTCCGGTCAATTTCTATGTTGGCAATATCATCGGACTGAAGGCTTTCAATTTCTGCTTTATTTTGAACTTCACGGTTGTTTATGAATACAATGGGGCTTCCTTTTCCCAGTACTGAAATATTGTTGTCATTATCAACAATTAAACCCGGACTTCGTTTTAAAGCATCAAAAAGATCGCCTGCCTGGCTGAGCGAAGTTCCTTTTATGTCGATAATCAACCTTCCTTCAACCTGTTTAAAAGTTGGTCGCTTTGCTAAAACCGTAACTTCATTCAATTCCAAACTTTTCATTGAAATCGTGTCCAGGTCAACAGAAGAATTTTGAGAGAAATCGACGGGGAAAGTTACTGATTGGTAGCCAACGCACGATAATTGCAGGAGACATTGGTTGGCCTTTATATTTAAAAACTCAAAATTTCCATCGATAAATGCACCTCCTGTTAAAATACTGGAATCTTGTGGTGATAGAATAGCTGCAGTAAAGTATTCGAGAGAAATAGCTTGATCATCGATAACCCTACCTCTCAGATTTGAGGGGTAGGAGGCAAAAGTTTGAACTATAAATAATAAGGTGAGTAAATACCGATGCATTAACTATTATTTTAAGTAATTTAATTCAAGAAACTTTTCGAGATGATTTTTTGCGTATGTACATAAATTGTATTTCTCATTATGAAGTAGGTTTTGAATTCGTTTATGGGAGCAACCACCACTACATATTGGAAAAAAAGAGCAGTTTTTACATTCTGGATCTGTATATATACTTGGACCTAAAAGGTATTTATCTGTAATTTCGTTAAGATAGATCCCATTATCAAGTATATTTCCTATTTGATAATCAGATCTCCCAATGTCATTCCAGCATTTATACATATCTCCATTAGGAGTGATAACAAAGAAAAGAAGATTATTAGCTCCGCAACCACCTAATGTTAATCTTGGTTTAAAGCTTAAATTTTTAATGTTCTCTTTTTCAAAATTTTGAATGAAAAATTCAGCTTCTTTATCACTGTCAATAAAAACATTATTGCATCTTCCGTTGTCATTTCGGACGAAAGCAGTGTATATAATTAATCTTTTTTCAAAATTAAATTTTTTGTTTAAAAAATGATACAGTTGGCTAAATTCATTTTCGTTTGATTCATCAATGTTGCATCGGATATATACTTTGCATGCAGAATTTAATTTAATGAAGTTTTCTATGTTTGCAAGTATTCTATCAAATGTTCCGTTATTATTTTTTAGAATTCGTTTTTTATTATGAGTTTCTGCTAAACCATCTATTGTTATTTGAATACTTTCTAAGTTTCGTGTGTTAAAAAAAGACATTCTGTCATCTAATAGATAACCATTGGTCACAATGTTGTGTTCAATAGGTTTTTTTAGTTTTTCAAGTTCTAACGTAAGTCTCTTTATTGAATCAAAATTTAAAAGGGGTTCTCCTCCATACCATGTTATTTTGATTTTATTAATGTTTGGGAATTTCTTCGCTAAATAGATTATTGCTTTTTCAATTTCAGGAGATAGATTTTGGGTGTTTAAAGTATCTTTTTCGTAACAATAAGGGCATTTAAAATTGCAGTTAAGGGTTGTTAATATTGTTAAATTTAGTATTTCTTTAGAGAAAACGGAAGTATAGTAGTTATGTTTTTTTTCGTAAAAAAAGGAGTCCTCATCTTCTTGAGATGAAATAAATTTACCATTTTTTAGCAAAGCTAAGGAGTCGGGATCTAGCATTGATAAATTTCCGTCTTTTGCTTGATCTAAAGCTATTTTAGTTTCGTCTTCTGTTGTTGAAATCAGTGCATTTGTCCTTGAATTGTACAAATAGGTAATTTGTTCTTTTTCAAAAGAAAAATTGTATTTTGACCAGATCATGAGATGTGTGAATTTATATAGAATTTGCGATTTGTAAGGCTGCCAAGATTCTTTTTTTTAACTTGACAGCCTTAATTGTTTAGGATAGCGAGATAGAGTAACTATCTTTTCCCGGTTCTAAGTCGCCTTTATTTTTTTTGCAGTTACAATGATTACATGATTGACATCCACAACCACCTCCTTTTATTTGGCTTAGGGTTTCATTATCAAGAGTTTCAGGCTGGTTTAAAATTTTAAATTTCATAATGTTGGTATTTTTTTTCTAAATGTCCATTCCTTTTACAATTGCAAAATTCACCTCCATGAAGTAGCTTTGTCCTTGCTTATGATAACTATTACTACTATAGCCGCCTCCGGTAGAGGATGGATTTATATTCATGCGTAATCCGGGGCGGCTACTTTCCTAAATTATTTTTCCCTAAAAAGTAGATTGTCATATCAATTGGGTTATTTTTTCTGTTTAGTTTCATTCTATCACACATATATTCTCACTTCCTTTCCATCAATAATTACGATAATATATGCTCTTTCATTTCCCCCTTTCGTTAAAGCTAATTCGTTTCGATTTAGTTCCTTAATCACTTTGCTTTCTTTTTTTGTTTTCATGATTTTTACTTTTTTTAAGTGAACCATTCATTTAAAACTCTCTTAAATCTAAAGTCAAAAACCGAAATAAACAATTAGTTTTCTAACTGCTTGTAATTAGGAATCTAATTGAGGGGCAGGTAGTTTTCTAATCAAAAACAAACATATAATTATCCTTAAATAAATAGAATACAGTTTAAATTTGATGCAAAAAAGAAATAAGCCTTGTATTAATAGGATATGGCTGAGTTTATCTTCTTTCTAATCTGATTGTTAGGTTTCGATTATAATTTGATTAGGATAGTCAGTCTGTTCTGATTAGAAATTTGAAGTGTTTTTTGTGATAAAAACACAATTTAGAATTGTTCTAACAAAGAATGCATTACTCTTTTATGAAAAGAAAGATATCTTTATGTTATGAAAAGCAAATTGTTCAAACGACTCAGTATAATGGCAGTATTGGTGCTTGCAATGCTTGTTTTTTCGCAGGTTTTGTGGTTACGGCAGCAATTGGAGCAAGAAAAACAGGGGTTTACATCGAAGGTTGAGAGTTCTTTATATGGGATAATAAATTTTCATGCCTTGCAAGGATATAGTACTCCAAATCCGACTAAACCAGATGTGGCTACTGTTTCATTGAAGGAAACACCAAATAAAGAAATAAACAAAGATACTTCAGAGGTATTAGGAAAATTTGATATTAGCACAAAAAAATACATTCCTAGTTTTGCTTTGGGAAAATTGATAGAAGCTTCATTTACAGATATCAGCTTATCAAACGAAAATTTTCAACTAAAAGTTGTTGATTCACTGTTTCAACATAATTTTTTTGAAATCGAAAAGATACGAGCTTATCGTATGCAACTCCAGGAAAAAGATCTGGCCATCGATAGTTTGTATATTGGAAAAGAAATGGGTAAGGCATGGATAAACTCCCCCTCAACATTACATGTTCGTCTTCCCTTAGGTACAAAAGGAACCTATGTTTTTACGGCCTGTTTTCAGTTGAAAACCTTTCCTTTTTTACGGGAAATGGTATATTCCATAGGCATATCAGCATTAGCTGTTATTTTAGTCGCAATTTTTATGCTGTGGCTGTTGTGGGCATTTCAACAACAAGTGGCACATTTGCAGTGGCGCGAACGAGCCGTGAGTGGTATTGTGCATGATTTAAAATCGCCTTTATCCTATGTTTATACTTTAATTGATTACCTGGCAGGCAAAGAACAACAACCAGCCATGCAGCAACAGCTCAGGAATGCAAGTAACAATGTCTCTAAACTGATCCATAAAATGGAGATTTTATTAACCCTATTTCGTGCGAAGAAAAAGAAAATTATATTGGAGTGTGTGCCCTGTAATTTGGCGCAAATGTGTAGAGATTTACTTTCGGAATTGGAGCTTGTCTATCAAGATAAACAAGCTGAATGCAAGCTGTCCATTTCTGAAAATTTAGATATTCATGTAGATCCACTTTATTTCGAAGCAACCTTACGAAATTTGTTGGATAATGCCTTTAAATATTCGGATGCATGTGCAAAACTGGAAATTAAAGCGATTCGGGAACAAAAACAGTTACACATCTGTATTGCAGATTCGGGCAAAGGGATTCCTCAAAAAGAGCAAAGGAAAATTTTTCAGGAATTTTACCGTGCAGATAACAACAGCAAGGGACATGGTATTGGTTTGGCTTTTACCCAACAAATAGTAAAAGCCCACAAAGGGCGCATCAGATTAGAAAGTAAGCTTGGAAAAGGCAGTACATTTTGCATTGTTCTTCCTGAAAAAGTTATTATTTAAGCAATTGAAAAGAAGTGTAAATGGAACAGTTAAAAGTACTATTTGTGGATGATGATCTCAATTTAGGAAGTTTTGTTACGACCATACTAGAGACCGATTACAATTATAAAGTGCATTTTCAAAACACACTGCTGGGAATTGATTCGATTGTACAGACTCTTGCGCCGAATATTATTATTTTCGATGTGGAAATAGGTAAAGAGAACGGAATGGATAAAGCTCAGGATATTATCGCAAAACACCCACATATCCCTCTGTTGTTTGTCTCCTCACATACCGAAGATGATTTTATAATCCGGGGGATAAATATTGGAGGAAATGCATACATACCAAAACCATTATCAATTCCTGTTCTTGTTTCTTACATTCAACGTTTTACTACTAATAAACAAGGACAATTCTTAAGTGTGTCTGGTTATCAACTCGATTTGCAAACGAATGATTTGTTTCATGAAAATAATTTATTGAAGAAATTAAGTCCTTTTGAAAAAAATGCATTGGAATTATTGATGGAAAATCCCAACAAAATAGTGAGTAAAGATCAATTATTTGAAAAGCTATGGGAACATTCTTTAGTGCCGGAAAACAATGCCAGCCTACATAATACGCTATCTAAGCTAAGAGATTTATTTAAAGATCAGAAGGTTTTACAAATTGATACCGTAAGAGGAGTTGGGTATGTATTGAATACTCATGTAGGGTGAACGAATATGGCTTCTCAATTTGTGTGTTTAGTTTTCTATTGATTCTTATACCATTTAAATAGATAATCGGTATTACGAAATTTGTCTTTTTAAATATTGCAGTATCTCTTCTTCCTGATCAGGATGAAACCATTCAATCTCTTTGTCTCTGTTGAACCAGGATAGTTGACGTTTGGCATATCTTCTGGAATTTCTTTTGATCAACTCAATGGCTTCATCAAGAGAAATATTTCCTGCTAAATATTCAAATAGTTCTTTGTAGCCTACCGTGTTTAGTGAGTTGTAATGACGGTATTCAAATAAGGTTTGTGCTTCTTCAAGCAAACCTTCTTTCATCATTAAATCAACCCGTAAGTTGATTCTTGCATACAATTCTGCTCTGTCTCGGTTTAAACCGATTTTAACAATATTGAAATCTCTCTTTTTTCGAGTGTTTGTTCTTAGTTCGGAATAGGGTTTACCAGTCATTAAACAAACCTCAAGCGCATGAATCACTCTTTTTACATTTTTCAAATCAACTTGATTGTAAAACACCGGATCGAGTTGTTTTAACTGCATGCGCAATGATTCAACTCCCTCTTTTTGGGCACGCTCAGCAATTTCATTGCGCAAATCCGGATCAATAGTCGGTATTTCATCACTACCGTTGCAAATCGCATCGATATACATCATACTGCCACCAACTAGTAATACTTCATTTTTTGTTTTAAAAAGATGATCGAGTAAGTCTAAGGTCTGTTGTTCGCATTCCCAGGAACTAAAATAGTCGTGAATCGAATGGGTATGAATAAAATGATGTTCTACTGTCTCCAACTGTTCTTTTTCAGGCACAGCAGTTCCAATGCTCATTTCCCGATAGACCTGTCGGCTATCCGAAGAAGAGATTACTGTATTGAAATGTTGCGCAATTTTAATGCTTAAATTGGTTTTTCCAACACCTGTAGGACCCAGTAAAACAATCAGGGTTTTAGACATCTAGGGTTAATTATGAATTTTGAATTACGAGTTATGAATTGCGATTTATGCATATGCTGAATGCAGAATTTAAGTTTGTACTAACTACTAAAGAATGTCTTCGTAGTCATCCAGACTTTCAAATTCAGGGCCTTCGTTAAATTCGTCATCGAAATCGGCCAAATAATCGTCGGCAGTTTTTGTTTTTTCAGATTGAGATTCAAATTCGCCGAATCCAAGACCTTCAAAATCTTCTGCATCCATCTTAATTTGTTCGGGAGCATCGCCTTTAGATAGAGTGCATTTAGGATATTTTGTTTTGGATTTTGAAATTCCTTTTTCGATTAATTGAACATTGAAAAAACGATCAGAGAAGAAATCAAAAACATAAATTAACTCAGGTCTTTCAGAGGAAACAAATTCACGTATCATTGCAACATCCATTGCAACAACATTAAAATTGTCATCATCTTCGGTATTCATTTCGAAAAGAGCTATTTCCAATCCTCTTTCTTCATCGGCTCCAATCTGATAAAAAGAAGCCATTTGCGAATTATCATATCCAATTGTTTCCTGAATGGTATTGTGAAACTCTAAATAAGTTTGTTCATGATCAATTTCGATTTCAAGAACAAAATTTTTGACCTCTGGGGAGGTTATTTTAAATATATATATCATGGTTTTATTTTGATTTTAATTGTGATAGAAACTCCATTGTGTCCACATTATCAGCATAATCCCATAGTTCTGGCTCTTGCGCTTTCCCAAATGGAATTGCATTAGGGATTTCATTCCCTACAATGCATTGGATAAGTTCTGAATTCGTGTTTAAATTGATTTTTAGATCATTAATTTCGGAATAATATTCATAGTTTACAACTCCTATCGGAGAGGTAATTGCAGTATTTTCACTTAGAAGAACGAAACCGGTATCAAGGTGTTCTATTCTATTCATTAAGAACATTGAGCGTTGATAATCGTAGTTGTTTGCGTATTTATTGTGATCATTTACAAAAGAATAATTTTTCCAGCAGTCAAGAAGGTGCACCAAATTATATCCGTCAGGGACATATATTTTAGAAACATTTCGGCATCCTAATCCAAAATATAAAAATACATCTCTCCCAAGTGCTTCCAGTTCTTCATCGGTTTCGTTGCCAGATAATACTGCAACCGAATTTCTGTTCCGACGAATGATATGATTATATTTTTTGAAATAGGCTTCGAAATATCTGGCTGAATTATTGCTTCCGGTAGCTATAATTGCATCAAATTTATTTTCTCCGCTTAATCTTTCTGATTGAAATGAAATTAGTTCTTCGAATTCAGAATTGATTTCAATCAGTAGTTTTGAGATAAAATTGAGTAGTTGATTATCTTTTGAAGATAATTTTCCAATAAAAGAATGACCTGATATTAATACCGATAACATGTCGTGAAATCCAACCATAGGTATGTTTCCTGCCATGATTACCGCAACTTTAATTTGCGTATTCTTATCGGAAACAGAGTAGCGGCTTAACCATTCGGTCAGTTTTTGTTCTTTTAAAAAAGTGCAAATGCCATTTATGGATGCATGAACATGGAGTGGGGTGAACCACAAATTCTCATTTGAGACTCTGTCAAGCAAGGCTTCAAATTCGTCATAATATGTTGAATTTAGTCTGTGTTCAGCACGTTTTGCATCTTTTGATGAAAACTGAGATAGAAAATTACCTAACTCAACAAATGCCCTTATTCTTTCCGTTTTGTTCATGGTATAATTCAAAAAAATCTCCAATTAACTTTACTCTAAAGTTATATCTGGAGAATTTGATTTATTTATTATTCCGCAAAGATAAAAATTGTTATCAAAGTATCTTAACTATTTTAATTCTTATAGAAAGTTGGAAAAGAAACTTAATGCAAATCCTGCTCCTATGAGAATAATAATTACAAATAGTAAAAAGGAAATAGCAACAAGCAGAAGTCCGATGAATGCACATGTTTTACCAGTAGTAACATTATTCCATGAGGTTGAGGTATACAAATGAGGTGTTTCCTGATACAATTTAGCAGCTTGCTTTGATAAAATTAAGGCAATTATCGCCATTGTTAAAGTGATAATTCCGGCAAAGCAGAATAAAAAGATGGAGAGGATCCCAAGAACTAAAATGGTTGATGAGTTAGGTAGTACTTCTTGTTTATTGTCTGAGGTTTGATTACTATTTTCCATACTGATTTTTAGTAATGGGAACTGATTTTATAAATGTATGAGAAGAGTATTAACAGTACTGATAGAAAGAAAAGATATTTCAAAATTATTGCGCCCCATGAAAATTTGAATTTTAAATGCAGAAGTAAAAGAGAGAGCATACTCAACATAGGAATAAGTGCAGGATACAAGTGTATTGATTCCCAGATATCACCTTTGAGTAGAGCAAGCAAAGAAGTTTGCAAGCCACAACCAGGACATGCAATTCCAAAGTGTTTATGAAAAGTACAAGTCACCAGATTGTTTTCGAGCCAATTGATGATGTTTTGCCACATTCGATTAAAGATATGGTCTAATTTATAAAAACAATGGCGCAAAAAAAAAAGCCGATGCAAAAACATCGGCTTTAGAATTAAATATGTGAAAATATGATTACAGATCTCTTCTTTGATAAAGAGCATCCTCCATATCCATTTCGTCGAACTGCATGTATTTGTAAATTTCCTTTTCGTCCGCTTGAATCTTTTCTTTGTAAATTTCCATGTACTCAGCAGGAGTAGGTAATTTACCCAAAACAGAAACAACAGCACCAAGTTCGGCAGAACCCAAATAAACCTGCGCACCTGTTCCCATACGATTATTGAAGTTACGGGTCGAAGTTGAATAAACATTTGCATGATCAGGGACACGAAGCTGGTTACCCATACATAGTGAACATCCTGGAGTTTCAATACGAACACCCAATTGAGAGAAGGTTGCAAAAGTTGCTTCTTCTTTCAATACAGCCTGATCCATGCGGGTAGGAGGAGCAATATATGTTCTCACCTTATCGCTTGGTGTATGGCCTTTCCAAACTCTTTCACAAGCGCGGAAGTGACCAATGTTTGTCATACAAGAACCAATGAATACATCCTGAATTTCAGTGTTCTGAACATCAGAAAGTAATTTTACATCATCAGGATCGTTAGGACAACAAAGAATCGGTTCATGAATTTCTGAAAGATCAATCTCGATAGTAGCAGCATATTCAGCATTTTCATCTCTTGCGATCAATACTGGATTTGCCAACCACTCGTTGCAAGCATCAATACGGTTCTGAATAGTTGCTGCATCTTCGTAACCCATCTTGATCATTGATTTCATCAAGGCTATATTTGACTTCACGTACTCGATAACACGAGCTTCGGATAACTTGATACATCCAGCTGCAGCAGAACGTTCAGCAGTTGCATCAGTCAGTTCGAAAGCTTGCTCAACAGTGATATCCTCAAGACCTTCCATCTCGATGATTTTACCGTTGAAGATATTGATTTTGTTCTTTTTAGGTACAGTTAATTGTCCGTTTTGAATTGCAAAATAAGGAATAGAATTTACCACATCACGCAAAGTGATACCTGGGTTTAGTTTTCCTTTAAATTTGATTAAAACAGATTCCGGCATATCCAAAGGCATAAAACCCAAAGCTCCTGCAAAAGCAACTAAACCGGAACCAGCTGGGAACGAAATTCCCAAGGGAAAACGTGTGTGCGAATCACCACCGGTACCAACAGTATCAGGAATCAACAAACGGTTTAACCATGAGTGAATAACACCATCACCTTGTTTTAAAGGTACACCTTTACGCTCAGAAATGAATTTAGGTAAGCTTTTGTGCATTGTAACGTCTGTTGCTTTAGGATAAGCTGCTGTATGACAGAAAGACTGCATAAACATTGGCGCTTCAAAACTCAAACAGGCTAATTCTTTGATCTCATCTCTGGTCATAGGACCGGTTGTATCCTGAGAACCAACGGTTGTCATTTTTGGTGCGCAGGAAGCTCCAGGCAACACGCCCTCAACGCCACATGCTTTTCCAACTATTTTTTGAGCCATTGTATACCCCTGATTAGCCTTTGGCTCTGGGTTATTGGCAACTGCAAAAATATCTGTGGCAGGCATTCCTAATAACTCACGCGATTTCTCAGTTAATGCTTTACCAATAATCAAAGGAATTCGGCCACCTGCCCGGTACTCATCAGATAAAGTATCAGGGGCTAAGGAGTAAGTGCTAACGACTTCACCATTGCGGGTAATTTCACCTTTTTTATTATTGATAATGATTTCGTCACCGGTGTTAAGAACTGAAACATCAGTGATAATAGGTAATCCTCCGGAGTCTTGAGTTGTATTGTAGAAAATAGGAGCAATAGCACCACCAATTACCACACCGGCAGTACGCTTGTTTGGCACAGCAGGAATGTCTTCTCCAATATGCCATAGTAATGAGTTTGCCGCAGATTTACGCGATGAACCTGTACCCACAACATCTCCAACGAAAGCAACTTTGTGACCTTCTTTTCTCCAGCCGGCAATAATTTCAATACCATCTTCGAAACGTCCTGCTCCCATAGCTAAAGCGTGCAAAGGAATATCTGGACGGGTAAACGCCTGAGATGCAGGAGAAAAATCATCAGTATTGATCTCACCTTCTACCTTGTAAACTTTTAATTTAATTTCTTCAGGCAGTTCAGCACGCTTAGTAAACCACTCTGCGTTTGCCCAGGATTCAAGTACACTTTTAGCTGCTGTGTTGTTCTTTGCAAGATCGGCTATCGTTTGAAACGAATCATATACCAGAATTATGCCTTTAAGAGCTTGGGCGGCTTCTTCAGCTAACGATTCATCTTTTAATGCCTCAACCAATACGGTTACATTGTAACCACCCATCATGGTTCCTAAAATTTGAATTGCTTCAGATTTTGTGATGATTGGAGAACTCAATTCGCCTTTTAAAAGTTGTCCAAGAAACTCTGCTTTTACTTTTGTTGAATCATCAACTCCAGGAGCTATTCTTTCAGTAAATAAATGTAATAGAAGCTCTTCGTTTCCTTTTGGAGGAGTTTCTAACAGTTTGCACAATTCAACCGTCTGTTCTGAGTTTAAAGGTAAAGCAGGGATTCCTTTCGCATTCCTTGCTTGTTCGTGTTTTAGATATTTCTCTAACATCTTGTCTTTGGAAATTGTAGTTTAAGTGTAAAAGTGATATAAAAAAATAGAGAATTAATTCCCTATTGGCAAAGCAAACATATGGTTTTTATTATTAGGTTGTTCCTAAAAAAAATGTGTTTTATATCATATTACGGCATAAAAAAAGCTCCCCAAAAAGGAGAGCTTTAAATTGTATATCTATATAAGGATTACTTTACAGAATCCATGTATTGAATTAATTCACATACTTTAGTAGAATATCCCATTTCATTGTCATACCATGAAACAACTTTTACGAATGTTGGAGATAATTGAATACCTGCTGTTGCATCAAAGATAGAAGTTCTTGTATCACCAATGAAGTCATTAGAAACAACTGCATCTTCAGTATAACCAAGAACACCAGCTAATTCGCCTTCAGAAGCTTTTTTCATTGCAGCACAGATAGCAGCGTAAGTAGTTTCTTTTTCCAAACGAACAGTTAAATCAACTACAGATACATCTGGTGTAGGAACACGGAAAGACATACCAGTTAATTTACCATTCAAAGCAGGAATTACTACACCTACAGCTTTAGCAGCTCCAGTAGATGAAGGGATAATATTTTGTCCGGCTCCACGTCCACCTCTCCAGTCTTTTGCAGAAGGACCATCAACAGTTTTTTGAGTTGCAGTAGTAGCGTGAACAGTTGTCATTAAACCTTCGATAATACCAAAATTGTCATTCAACACTTTAGCTACAGGAGCTAAACAGTTAGTTGTACAAGAAGCATTAGAAACGAAAGCCATATCGTTAGTGTATTCTTTGTTGTTTACACCCATAACGAACATTGGAGTATCATCCTTAGAAGGAGCAGACATCACAACTTTCTTAGCACCTGCATCGATGTGACCTTGAGCTGATTCTTTTGTTAGGAAAAGACCAGTTGACTCAACTACATACTCAGCACCTACGGCACCCCAGTTAATATCAGCAGGATTTCTTTCAGCAGATACACGAACAGTTGTTCCGTTTACGACTAACATACCATTTTTTACTTCAACATCACCGTTGAATTTTCCATGAGTAGAATCATATTTTAACATGTAAGCCATGTAATCTACATCAATAAGGTCGTTAATTGCAACAACTTCGATATTGCCTTGTGCAACTGCCTGACGGAATACGAAACGTCCGATACGTCCAAATCCGTTGATACCAATTTTAATCTTTGACATTGTGTATAAATTTTAATTTATAAACCCTTTGTTTCTCAACGGCAAAAGTATGTATTTTAAAAATATTTTGTATCGAAAAAGTGAAAAAAAATAATTTATTTATTTTTCACCTAAATAAGACTTAGTGTCTGTTGATGAGGGTTTTATGTGGTATTGTAACGATTGCGATTAGAAAGTTTAGGACAAAAAAAAATCTCATTTTGTGAGATTTTTTTTGATTTAAACAGTTTTGCTTGTACAGCTTGTATTTGTTTTTGTATAAGCAGGACATCTTTTATCAACTGCGCATGATGTTGAGATTATTCCAAGAAAGAATAATATTGCTAATGCGTAAAGTGTTTTCTTCATAGGTAATAGAATTAAAGGTCAAGTATATTCGTTTCTAAATTCGCGAAAAGATATAAAAAAATGTTGTGAAACTATAAATTGTAAATATTTGTGTTTTGTTAAATTTATACTGTCTTTTATACCTTCTCTGTATTATTTTTGTTTGGGAAATATCGAAATTATTTAATGAAAAAACTATTTCTAAGCTTATTTATCACATCATGTTTTCTTTCTTTTGGTTTTTCTCAAGAAAAATCTTTTGTATTGAAAGTTGTTACATCCGTTAATAATGGTGGGGTGCAAGAGAGTTTGCGTGAGGATTATGAGAAGTTTATTGTTGAGGAAATGGCATTTAAACGACTCGGAAATAAAATTTCGAAATTGAAACAAAAAGGGTATTTGGAAGCCAGTGTTGATTCAATTTTTTTCAGTAGCGATACTATTATTGCAATGATTCATCAGGGAGGTAAATATGAATGGGCGGAAATAAATTTTTGTGGAAACCATAATTTGGACTTATCTGCATTGGGTATACGGTCGGTGAATAAAAGAAGAAAATTTATCAGTTTCTCTGATCTGGAAATTTTGCAGACTGAAATTTTAAATCATTTAGGCGATAACGGATATCCTTTTGCTCAATTAAGGTTATCAGAAATCAGTATTGTAAATAAAAAAGTAAGTGGAGAATGGGAGATTGAACCTTATGATTTTATTCGATGGGACAGCATTGTAATAAAGGGAACGTCTAAACTTAAACCTAAGTTTTTACAAAAATATTTGGGTATTCATCCAAATAAAACATACAAGGAGGGCAGCAGTAAATTGATTTCTGAAAAGATAGGTAATCTTGGGTTTGTGAAGGAAATTAAAGCTTCAGAGATTGAATTTGAGAGAGGGAAAGCAAGACTGTATACTTATCTTGAAAAGGAACAGGCCAATCAGTTTGATGGAATAGTCGGTTTTCAGACAAATAAGGATAATAATAAACTGGAGTTAACCGGGGAGGTAAAGTTGGCTTTGGAAAATATATTTTCAGCAGGAGAGAGTATTCGCTTCAATTGGCAGAAATATGCAGAAAGCAGTCAGAACTTGTCCTTAGGAATGGTTTATCCTTACTTGTTTTCTTCTGGTTTTGGGGTTGATTTTGGTTTTGATATTGAAAAGAAAGATTCAGCTTATTTAAGTACTGCAATTGATTTGGGTTTTCGGTTTACTCAGTCGGGTAAAAATTTCAGCAAGCTGTTTTTTAAAAGAAATTCATCATCATTACTAACTACGAACCATTTGGCCGGTGCTTCAGTGCTTCCAGATTATGCGGATGTAAAGTCCTGTTTGTACGGATTTGCTTACCATTTTGAAAATTTGGATTATTCTTTTAATCCTAAAAAAGGATGGAATCTTAATTTTTCTATTGCCACAGGAACACATAAAACAAATAAGAATTCCGGCATTCCCAGTGAGCTATACGATAATATCCATTTATCGGAGAACTTAATTGATACAGAATGGAGCTTGGAGTATAACATTCCAATTCAGGAAAAAATTAGTTTCAGCCTTAGAAATAAGAGCGGGCTTAAAGATTCAAAGAATTTGTTTCAAAATGATCTTTTTAAGCTGGGAGGTTTAAACTCTTTAAGGGGGTTTAATGAAGATTCATTTAGAGCTTCAAAATATTCTGTTATGACTACAGAATTGAGGTTTATTCCTCAACAAAACTCAAGTTTTTACTTGTTTTGGGATGGCGGATATTACAGTAATAATTACTTGAAGGATAGAATTGATGATTATCCTTGGGGAATTGGCTTTGGTTTAAATTTTGCTTCAAAATCGGGGATTTTTACCTTAAATTATGCTGTAGGAAAACAACGTAATGCAAAGATTGATTTTCAGGAAGCCAAAATCCATTTTGGATTTGTAAGTCGTTTTTAATTGGTATGTGTTTAAGCTTTGCTGTTTATTTTAACCAATAAATAGTAACTAATTAAAATTGAAATTCCGGTAATACAGGAGGCAGCAATGTTTGGCAGTTGACCTTCCAGTAAAAGGTTAGTTGTGAAAATAACAATTAACGCAGTTGTTATTCCAATAGGAAAGGAGGTAACGATGTATTTAAAGTTCGATTTTGAAGTTTTATTCGCTAAATTTTCAAGTTGCTCAACGTCAACTTCAAATTGTTCAATCGCCTTCGAAAATGCATTGATTTCTTCATTGAAAAAATCATTTTCCTCTTGGGAAATAAAAAATAAAAAAGAAATGAAACGATAATTTGCATAAACATTGTAATCCAAACGTTCCTTTTTTACAATCTCAATTTCAACGATAGTTTTCCATTTAATAGGATTAAGAGATAGAAGATTGCCAGCAATACTTCCTCTGTGAAAAGTCATTCCTTTCGCATTGGCATCTGTAAGCGTATAGCCCCGGACTTCATAGAATTTTATGATATCTGAAACTAATAGTTTTTTATTTCGTTTTATATTGAAGCCAATTAGCTTTTTCATGAAAAAAAATTAGGTATTTCAAATGTATTAAAAAAAAAGAGATACGCCAATTTTACCAGGTTAAATAGGTGTTGTGACAACATATTGTTATCTAGTAGAATAACGTTTTTGTGTCGTTTTTATGCTGTAATTGAAGAATTAATTAGTTACTGTTTTGAATAATTGGATAGGAGTGTTGTGCAATAATTGATGGAGTCCTGTGAATGTGTGAAAAAAAGTTGTGTTTTTTATAACTCAAACTTCAAAACCAGAGTATAAGCATTGTATTCTGCTACATTACTAATGTAAATTTTTCCTATGCTAATTAATGTTAATTCTCTTAATTATACTGCAAATCCATTGGTAAATAGCGTTTTGGATTGTTTTTTGGAGGTTCCTGTTCTGAAAAATCTAGATTCTCTTTTGGATGATTTTTCGTCCTTAAGTGGATGCCCCTGTTTGTTTATGGATTTTAAGAATCGATATGTTCATGGCAACGACTGTAAGGCAATCGCACTTTTGGATAGTGAACTGGCTCGGAGCAGTAACAATCTTTTCGCTGATATACTCAAAATAAAATCAGTAAGAGAAGACGAGAGTGTTGAACTAGTTTATGGAAAGCATGCCAGAGGCGTTTTTATGCCTGTTAAAATTAAAGAGGTGGTTTTAGGGTATTTTGTTTATGGTCAGTTTATTGAAAAAACAGATCCTTTGGCCTTAAAAATAGAACAAGGAATTCGGCTCACAAATGAAGAAAAAGAAGACGCGAAGCTTCTAAAAATATTATCAAGAGAAGAAATTGAAGCGAATATTTACAAATCAATTCGTTTTGTAAAAGGAATTTCGTCGCAATTCGAGATGAATTATGATTTAAAGAATGAAATCAGAAAGAATCAGGAAACGGCAAATCAACTTCGGGTTCAAAAAACTTTCTTTGAAAATTTATTTGAGAACTCTCCGGAGGCAATAGTTATTTTAGATAATGAAGATAAAGTAATTCAGGCAAATCAGGAATTTCTTCGTTTGTTTGAATATACACAGGAAGAAATTACATTAAAAAAAATAAATGATCTAATTGTTCCGGAAAGGTTTAAAGACGAAGGTGCCAGTGCTACAAAAGATGCTTCTGTTGGACAACTGATTGACATGACAACAATTCGTCAGACTAAAACAGGAAAGCAGATTCATGTACAGGTACTTGGAAAACCCATTGTTTTGGATAATGATCAGCTTGCTGTTTATGGAATTTACCGAAATCTGACTCAACAGGTTTGGAATCAGAAAAGGGAACAAATAATACATCGCATCTCAGAAATTCTGAATTCTTCCATAAATTCTGTAGAGATGATCAATAAAATAGGAGAAGAATTAGTGCAAATTGTTGGCGCAGGAAGATTATTTCTGGAACTGATTGCTCCTGACGGGCAATCCTTGAACTCTTTTACTGAAAATAATGAAGCTTTTAAAGCTATTCGTTATTCGGAGTCGTTAAGCAGTGCGGTAATTCGAGAAAAAAGAATGTTTTATTTGGATGATAATCAGATAAATGATATGATTCTTTCAAATAAATTATCTTTAGTGATAACTCCAAAGAGTTGGTTAGGTATTCCTCTTATTGCTGAGGAGAGAGTATTAGGTGTTTTTGGAGTCGCTGGTTTTGTTGAAGGTTCAGAAATGAATTTGGAGAGTATTAAGTTGCTTGAACTTCTTTCAGTTCAATTAGCCGCTGGTGTTGTGAAGAAAGCAAAGGATAATGAATTAAGAATGCTGCAACGCTCCATGGAGCAGAGTCCTGCATCTATTGTTATTACTGATTTAAATGGGAATATTGAATATGTTAATCCAAAGTTTTGTGAGGTAACTGGTTATAGTTTAGAAGAAGCAATAGGGAAAAATCCCAGAATTCTTAAGTCAGGTGCTACCCCGGATGAAACGTATAGGGAAATGTGGGATACTGTTTTATCTGGTGGAGAGTGGCAGGGCGAACTCTTGAATCTAAAGAAAAATAAAGAATTGTATTGGGAAAGGGTCAATCTTTCAGCCATGAAGGATGAATTCGGTAAAATCACTCATATTGTTGCAATTAAAGAGGATATTACGGAAGCAAAATATTTTGAGAAGGAATTGCTTGAATCAAAAAACCGAGCTGAAGAATCGGATCGGTTAAAATCTGCTTTTTTAGCAAATATGTCTCACGAATTAAGAACACCGCTAAATGCAGTGATCGGATTTTCTAATTTATGTGATGATTCATTATCAATGACTGAAATTCTTGAATTTGTTGGCTTAATAAACAAGAGTGGAAATCAACTTTTAGGCATTATAGAAGATATTTTAAGTTTTACATCTATAGAAAGTGAAGTTTTTCAGATTAATGAGGAAGAATTTTTCATGTTCAATTTTATTGAGGATGTTAAGAAAATTTCTAAGGAAAAACGAGTTCAGGAGAATAAAGAGCGTTTAGGATTACAATTTAAAAAGGATGAGAATTTTTCCAGAGTATTGGTTAAATCGGATTATCAGAGATTATTGCAGGTTGTAACTAACTTAATAAAGAATGCCTTTAAATTCACAAATGAAGGACAAGTTGAGTTTGGATACAAGGTTGATGGTGGAGAGTTATGTATATATGTAAAGGATAGTGGTGTTGGAATTAATGAAGACAAGAAAAATATAATTTTTGATCGGTTCAGGCAAGCTGATGATTCCATCACCAGAACTTTTGGAGGAACTGGGTTGGGATTGGCTATTTCCAAAAAAATAATGGATATGTTAGGAGGTACAATAGAAGTCGAATCGGAGCCTAATGTTGGATCAATTTTTACTTTAAGATTAAATTGTGTAATTTCTAAAACTGATAATAAGAGAGAATCTAATAATACAAATGGTATGCAAACATCAAATTCACCATTAATATTAGTTGCCGAAGATGAAATTTCGAATTTCAAACTAATAGAAGCTATATTAAAACGAAACAGTTATGAGGTTGTAAGAGCCGAGAATGGAGAAGAAGCGGTTGAAATGTGTAAGCAAAATCCTAATATCTGTTTGGTGTTAATGGATATACGAATGCCTGTAATGGATGGACTAATTGCCACCAAAAAAATTAAGGGGTTTAGTCCTAATCTGCCAATAATTGCACAAACAGCTTATGCTATGGATGGTGACGAAAATAAAGCAATTGAGGAAGGTTGTGATGATTATATTTCAAAGCCAATAAGAAAAGAGCTTTTGCTGGAAAAAATAAAAGCATTGATCTAGTTCTTTAGAGTTGCTTTGAATTGAAAAACCGTCTCTCTTGACGGTTTTTCTTTTTTTAATACCTTTTTGGAATAATTATTCATATTGTGTAAGGTGATGGAATTGAGCTGTGTTTTTGTTTTTAGGATAAAAGGTGTACCTTAATTTTACGAATTGAATAGTTGGGATTTGAGAAAAAGAGGGAACCTATTATTTGCATTGTTGATACTTATATGTGTCATTGAGATTCATTCCTGTAGAAATGATCTTAGTCTTATTGTGCATGAAAGGGAAATCTCCAAGAGAATAAAAGACGGACTATTTAATGTGAAATACCCTGAATTAAAATACAGTGGCAATAATTCCCGAAATGTATGCGATTCAATTAATTCAAATATCAAGAGCTTTGTAAATTCACTTATGAAAGAAATGGATTGCAATGAGAATTATGAGTTTAAGTTAGAGAGAAAATCTTGTAGCAGGGAATTAAAAATTGACTACAATCTGGATATTTTTGAAAAAGACTATGTAAGTGCCCGATTTACAATTTACTCCTACCAAGGTGGAGCTCATGGTCGAACTTATTACAAATGTTTTAATTTTAGTGCGCAACGAGCAGAACAATTAAAATTAAACGATTTGTTGTATTTAAAAGAGAAGAAGGAATTACAAGTATTAAATAAACTGTTGGTAAAATATTTTAAGAACCCCGATCGGTGTTTTAGTGAAATTCCTTCTGTTACGTCTGACTTTGAATTTTTCTCATATCAGAATAATAGTTTTATATTTTCCTTTTCTGACAACACATTAGGAGATTATGTTTGTGGAACGGCAGAGATTAAAATTCCATTATGGGAGTTGAAACAGAACGGATTATTGAAATTGTAGTTGCTTAAAACTCATTTTATGAAACGTCCATGACAGGGATATTTTGACACATAGGGGGATGATTATTCCAGCATGGTAAGTTCTATATGTCAGTAAATAATAAAAATATAAACAGATGAAAGCACTTGTCGTTGGAGGATCTGGTTTTACAGGAAGAAAATTAATTGAACTTCTTTTAAAGGACAAGGAGTATACTAAGGTTTGTGCATTGGTTCGAAATGAAATTGACCTGGTTGATGAAAAATTCATCCAAATCAAGGTAGATTTTGAAGCACTTTCATCTGAAAATATTCCGGAGTGTTGCGATATTGCTTTTTGTTGTCTGGGAGCAACCATTCGGAAGGCTCAAACGAAGAATAATTTTCGAAAAGTAGACTTTGAGTACATTGCGTATTTTGCGAAACTTTGTGAGATGCATTGCATAAAAGAATTTCATTTAATAAGTGCGATATGGGCAAGTCCTCAATCCATTTTTTTTTATCAAAAGGTGAAGGGCGAGCTTGAATGTTTTATTAATTCACTGAATTTCGAAACAGTAGTTGTTTATCGTCCATCAGTGATTTATGGAAATAGGAAAGAATTTCGGCCTTTCGAAGCATTTGCTGCCTGGATCAGCCGAAATATGAATTTTCTTTTTGTAGGTAAATTGAAAAGAATTACAGCCGTAACCGGAGATCAGTTGGCGAAGACGATTCATCAAAATTCCAATAAAAATATTTTAGGCAGATGGATTATTGAATCTGAAGAAATATCCAAAACCCAATAACCAGTCATCTAAACTCTGTTGACATCTCTTGCTGAGGCTTGGTTGGCAGGCATTATCAAAATATCATTGATGTTTACATGAGCAGGTCTGGTGGCGATAAACTCAACGGTTTCTGCAATGTCTTCGGCATAAAGAGGTGTAAACCCATTATATACTTGTTCCGCTTTTTCGGCATCACCTTTGAATCGCACCAGAGAAAACTCTGTTTCAACCATTCCAGGAGCAATAGAAGAAACCTTAATATTGTGAGGCAGCAAATCAATTCTCATTCCTTTTGTGATGGCATCAACCGCATGTTTTGTTGCGCAATACACATTTCCACCTGGGTAAACTTCTTTTCCTGCTATCGACGAGATATTAATGATTTGGCCTGTTTTTCTAGCTATCATTAAAGGGCTAATTGTTCTTGTTACGTACAGAAGGCCTTTTAAATTCGTATCAATCATTCTTTCCCAATCGTCAATCATTCCTTCCTGAACTGGAGATACTCCAACCGCTAATCCTGCATTGTTTAGCAACAAGTCAATCTTAGTCCATTCCTCAGGTAGAGAGTTTATCTTTGATTCAACTTCTTTTTGAATTCTTACATCCAATTCAATTGCTAAAACCTTCACGTGGTAATTTGCAATTAACTCTTGTTTTAATTTTTCCAGATTTTCTTTTCGTCGTCCCGAAATAATTAAATCAAATCCTATTTTGGCTAATTTTTTAGCACAAGCTTCGCCAATGCCTGCAGTCGCTCCTGTTATAAATGCAATTTTGTTCATTGTAATTGAAAATTTATTCAAATTTCACGTCAGAATATTTTATGATTTCTATAGAGGAAGTAAAGTTAAAAACTACCGGGATTATTCGTGTTACTATCTTATTTTTTTTAATTTTAAATATTATCACCTAAATTCTTTCATCATGATAAATCAGGAAGTTTCGATACAATTAGCAGAAGATTTGGGAATTCACCAAGATGGATTTGAAAGGATTTCTAAAAATCTTGGACGACTACCTAATTTATTGGAATTGCAGATTTATTCTGTAATGTGGTCCGAAAATGTATCTTACAAGAGTTCTTTTAATTGGATAAATTCATTGCCAAATACAGGTGAGAATATTATTTCCGGTGCTCATCAGTCCAATGCCGGAGTTGTTGATATTGGAAATGGGGAATATTGTGTGTTTAAAATGGGAACTCACAATCATCCCAGTGGAATAGATCCTTATCAAGGAGCTGCAACCTGTGTAGGTGATGTTTGTCGCGATGTTGTATCTGTTGGAGCAAAACCAGTACTTATTTTAAATTCATTGCGTTTTGGCGAAGCTTTTTTGGATCGGACCAAATGGTTAATGGATGAGGTGGTGAAGGGTATTCGTGATTATTCTTCTGTTCTTTACATGGAAAACATGGGCGGAGAGGTTTGTTTTAATTCTTGCTATGATACGAATCCTCTTGTTAATGTTATGATTGCAGGAATTGTTCCAAAGGAAAAATTACTGCTTAACAGGAAAATGATTCCCAGACAATTGATTCTAATTGTTGGTAATTCGACAGGGGCAGAAGGTGTTTTCGGTCAGGATGAAAATTTCACAATCCCAAAAGGAAATCCGGATATTGGAAGTGTATTAATTGACAGTATTCTTAAACTGAATGATGAAAATGCAATCGTTCGTATCGAGAATCTAGATATGGCTGGTATCGTTAATGCTGTGGCCTCTATAAGTGTACATGCAAAACATGGTGTTGATATCGATCTAAATCAAATACCTCTTAATCAGTCTGGATTAGGTTTGGAACAAGTTCTTTTATCAAGAACACAAGAAAGAATGATGCTGGTTATCGATAAAGAAAAGCAGGATTTAGTTTTTAGTGTATTTGAGAAAGCCAAGATTCCATGTAGTAAAATTGGAGAGATAACTGATGATAAAACAATTCGGTTTACTGAGGCGTCAAATGTAGTGGCAGAATTAAATGCACATGATTTAGTGATGGGATATGGTGCTCCACAATCAAATAGAAAGCATCATCCTATCCTCAAAGAAAAAGACGTTGATTTTTTAGAGATTATTCCTGAACCTGATAATTACTGGAAAGTGATTAGTGAAATGGTTAATAATCCAAATTTGATAATTAAGGAGTCTTTACAACTTGATTTTGAAGAGGAAACAAACAAGTCGCCTTCTGATGCTCAAATATCAATGGAGAATTTAAATGGTAAAGCTCTTTGTTTTACTGTATCAGGTAATTCTGTTTATTCATTCAACGATCCAAATTTAGGTGCGCAGATTAATATTGCCAGAGCAGTTCGACGTATTGTTTGTTCGGGAGGAAAACCTTTGGCATTTAATGATTGTTTGAATTTTGGCAGCCCTTTAGAAGAAAATGTTTTTTCACAATTTGTAGAAACTATTAAAGGAATTTCCAATGCCAGCGAATTTTTCGATACTCCGGTTGTTGGGGGGAATGTGAGTTTTTATAATGAAAGCTCTGTGCTTGGTAAACGAGTTGCTATAAATCCCACGCCAATAATTGGCATGCTTGGAGTTATTAGCCCGAAGACAAATCACATGTCGTATATATACAGAAATAAGGGTGATGTAATTTTTCTGATTGGCAAATCCAGAAATGATATTTCGGGTTCCGAGTACTTGTGTTCAGTTCATAAAAAGTGTGATGTTGGTGTTCCTTACTTCAATCTCGATGAAGAGAAAGCAATAAATAGTGTTGTTGCCAATTTGATTGAGAAGAAATTGATTAGCTCTGCTCATTCTGTTGAAAGAGGTGGCCTTTTCTTTAATTTAATAGAATCATCTATGCCATTAGGATTTGGTTTTGATATTACCTCTCCTGCTGAAATCCGTCAGGATGCATTCTTATTTGGGGAAGCTCAAGGACGAGTGGTCGTTTCTGTCTCCATGGAAAACGAAGATCGTTTTGTGGACATGATGATGGAAAGTGGAGTTCGGTTTTCAACTTTAGGTCATGTTACCAAGGGGGAATTAAGAATTGATGATATTTCATATGGTTCCATTGATGAGTATAAAAAAGGATATCAACAAAAAGCAATTAAGTGAGTTTTCACAACAAGATGAATGTTTAACTTTTTAACAAAGAATCATGTAATGGTTCTTTGTTTTTCATTCACTATATTTGTGCTTTTACAATTAAATTGGTCCGCGGGCTATACATTTTAATCATTAGACTTTTTATTCGTGGTAAATCCCTATAAAGATTTAGATAAGAGCAAAAAAGATCAGGTTGCCCTGATGTTTAATAATATTGCAAGGAAATATGATTTTTTAAATCATTTTTTATCCATGGGAATTGATAAGCTTTGGAGAAGGAAAGCTGTTAAATTATTACAATCGATTCAGCCCAGACAACTTTTGGATATTGCAACAGGAACGGGTGATTTTGCCTTGGCTTGTTTAAAATTAAATCCTGATAAAGTTACAGGAATTGATATTTCAACTGAAATGCTTGCGGTAGGCCGAGAGAAGATTGCTAAGAAAAATCTTCAGGATAAAATAGAATTATTTGAAGGAGATTCGGAAAATATTCAGTTTGATGATAACTCATTCGATGCAATAACTGTAGCTTTTGGTGTTCGCAATTTTGAGAATTTAGAAAAAGGATTACAAGAAATGAATCGTGTTGTTCGTCCGGGAGGAAAAGTGGTTGTTCTGGAATTTTCAAAACCAAAAAAGTTTCCGGTAAAACAATTTTACAATTTTTACTTTTTTAATATACTTCCTTTCTGGGGTAAAATGGTTTCTAAGGACAGTTCAGCATATACCTACTTACCAGAATCTGTAGGAGCTTTTCCTGATGGAGAGAATTTTCTGGAAATATATAAATCCTGTGGTTTTGTAGATGCTGAGCAAATAAAGTTGAGTTTTGGAATTGCCTCCATTTACATCGGAACCAAACCAGTACAATAAAAGAGTATTTTGTAGGTTTATACTTAAAAGAATTCCAAAATTTGAAAAGAATACTATTTATACTGTTGTCATTGCTTAGCTTTTCATCCTGTTTTTCACAGAGAGGATATAAAGCTGAGAGCATTTTAAATTATCAAAAAATTGATCAGAAATGGTTGCATTTTGGGTTTACTTTGGGCGTGAACAGCATGGATTTTGCGATATATAATTCCGGGAAAGGTGATGCCCGCGCAGAACAGGTTGTTTTTTCTCCGGGCTTTACGGTTGGAATTGTTTCTGATTTGCGTTTGCATGAAGATTGGTCTCTGCGATTTCTGCCTGGTTTGGAATTTGGACAGCGAACCATAAGATATTCTAATCTGGATGTGGAAGAGGTTAATGTTGAATCGGTATTGGTAAATCTTCCTTTACTGCTTAAATATAGAGCCCGACGATTGAATAATTATCGTCCATACTTAATTGGTGGAGCAAGTTTTAAAATTGATGTGCAATCGCAGGATGCTTTAGATCCGGAAAACGATATGCTGGTGCGACTAAAAAATACAGATCTGTATTTGGAGTTGGGAGCGGGTATCGATTTTTATTTACCCTATTTTAAGCTCGCAACAGAATTGAAATTTGCTATCGGATTAAAGGATGTTATGAATCATGAATATGATATTGATAATCCGGGATATGAAGCTTACACCGATGTTTTTAGGAAAGTGAATTCCAAAATTATCACTCTTTCCTTTCATTTCGAATAGGGATTTTCATCTCATAATATTTTCTTAGAATGATTACCGAATTAGATATAGTATTAAGTCCGAAGGATGCTTCAGATAAAAAATATTACCAACCAATCTTAGCTAAAAAATTAGGTGTTAATGTTTCGCAGATTCATGAAATAAAAATTCTGAGAAAATCGATTGATGCACGTCGAAGAAACATTTTAGTTAATCTTCGGTTTCGTGTTGCCTGCGGGGAAGAATTCCCTCAATCCAAAGAATTTGCATTCGATTATTCTAATGTTGCAGGGAAAAAGAAAGTGATTGTGGTTGGAGCAGGACCTGCAGGTTTGTTTGCAGCTCTTCGATTAATTGAACTGGGATATCAGCCTGTTGTTTTGGAAAGGGGCAAAAGCGTTGAGGACAGAAAGAAAGATTTGGGAGAACTGCATCGGACAAGAAATGTAAATCCGGACTCTAATTATAGTTTTGGTGAAGGCGGAGCCGGAACATTCTCTGATGGAAAATTGTACACTCGTTCCAAGAAGCGCGGAGATTTGAAGAAAATTTTGAAGGTGTTGCATTTTCATGGTGCTCAGGATGACATTTTATTTGATGCGCATCCACATATTGGTACTGATGTTCTGCCAAAGGTAATTGTTCGGATACGTGAAAATATTTTAAAAGCTGGTGGACAGGTTCATTTCTCAACAAAGGTGGTTGATTATATTTTAGACGGTGATCGAATTTGTGGTGTTGTTACTGAAAGTGGTGAGGAAATTATTGGAGAGGGAGTAATACTGGCAACAGGTCATTCTGCTCGTGATGTATATCGTAAGCTTCACAAACAGGGAATTGAGTTAGAGGCTAAGTCATTTGCAATGGGTGTTCGAATTGAGCATTCACAAGAGTTAATTGATCAAATTCAGTATCACAATCCTGCCGGGCGAGGTGATTATTTGCCGGCAGCAAGTTACAGTTTTGTTCATCAGGTGGAAGACCGGGGTGTGTACTCATTTTGTATGTGTCCGGGAGGAGTAATTGTTCCTGCATCAACAGGAGACAGACAGCAGGTTGTTAATGGAATGTCTTCCTCGAATAGAAATACAGCTTTTGCAAATTCGGGTATGGCAGTTGAAATCCGCACTCAGGATTTGAAGGAATATCAGCAACACGGTGCTTTGGCGGGCTTGTATTTTCAGGAAGAATTGGAAGAAAGAGCATTTGTTGAAGGTGGCGAAAATTTAACGGCTCCTGCACAAAGAATGAATGATTTTGTGAATGGGAAAAGGAGTAGTTCTTTGCCTAAAACATCTTATCAACCTGGAATTGTATCGTCTCCTATGCATGAGTGGCTGCCGGAGCATATTCGACTCCGTTTGCAGGAAGGATTTAAAGTGTTTGGGCAGAAATCCAAAGGTTTCCTTACGAATGAGGCAGTTATTTTGGGCGTAGAGTCAAGAACGTCATCACCTGTGAGAATTCCGAGAGAACGGGAAAGTTTTCAGCACATCCGAATTGAAGGGTTATTTCCTTGTGGCGAAGGTGCCGGTTATGCTGGAGGAATTGTATCTGCAGCAATGGATGGAGAGCAATGTGCTGATGCATTTGACAGATATCAAAATCCCAATAAATAACTAGAATTCGGGTCTCCTGAATTCTGAGCAAATTATAGAGGTTGCAACCGAAACATTAAGAGATTCGGAAACAGCTTTTCCACTTGGAAAATCAGGAATGTAGAGCTTGTTGGTCACTAATTTTTGAATTGTTTCAGAAACACCTTTTCCTTCATTTCCCATTATGATGAACCCCTTTTTTTGAAGTTGACAATTGTAGATGATTTCCCCTTCGAGAAAGGTGCCGTAAATAGGAAAATCAGGTGTTTTATATTTCAAAATTAATTCTTCAAGGGAGGTGTAAATGACAGTAATACTGGAGATAGCACCCATGGTGGCTTGAATTACTTTGGGGTTGTAAAGATCAACCGTGTTAGGAGAGCAAAACAGATGTTTTATCCCAAACCAGTCGGCTATTCTTATTATAGTACCCAAATTTCCGGGATCCTGAACATCATCAAGAACCAGAGATAGTGAATCCTGAATGATTGTTTCATTTATAATTCGAGATGGGATTCTAAAAACAGCGACTACCGTTGATGGAGTTTTTAAAGAGCTGATTTTTTTTATCTGAGTCGCATCTGTTTCAATACGATTAGTAATTTTTGCTTTGTTGGAAACAGAATTACATTCTTTCCATTCTTTGGTGTAAATAAGAAATTCTACTTCGGTTTTTGCCTCAATAAGATCTGATACTAATTTATTTCCTTCTGCTACGAAAAGCTGATGCTGATCCCTGTATTTTTTCTGTTGAAGGCTGGTTATCAGTTTGATTTGATTTTTGGATAGCACGGTTTTTATTTTGAAAAATTATCATTTAAAGGCTGTTAAAGCCAAGAATATATCATTGAAGTTAAGTATCTTTGTCGTATTTTAAACCGAATAATACTTTTATTATATTTGAAATCATACGAGAAATACAAAAGTAGTTATAATTTCCCTATTTTATTTTTTTTGACAGGCCTGCTTTTAGTTTTAGGTGCTTGTTCTACTACAAAATATGTTGGTGAAGGTGAATATCTATTGAATAAGGTTGTTGTTAATTCTGACGACAAGTCCATTCCAAAAAGTGAATTAAAGCGCAATGTAAAGCAAACCCCTAATTTAAAGATTTTAGGGGTTTGGAAATTCCACTTGGGTTTATATAATTTATCCGGTAAGGATAAAGAGAAAGGATTTAATAAATGGCTAAGAAGAATTGGTGAGGAACCGGTTATTTATGAGGATTTTCAAACGAAGCGTTCCTTACGACAATTGGAGATTTATTTGCAGAAAAAAGGCTATTTCAATGCCGAAGTTCGGGATTCGGTAAGTTTTAAAAGAAAAAAAGCCAAAGTATATTACTTTATAAAATCCAAAGAGCCTTATCGTTATCGGAATGTTTATCGGGAAATAAACGAACTTCCTTATAATTTTCTTTCCCCTTTTCAGGAGAAAGGAGAGATGTCTGATTCCACTCTAATTCGTAAATATATTGTTTCCGATAAAAGTAATTCGGATGTTCAGTTAGGAGATAAAGTGGATTCCGACGTTTTGAATAAGGAGAGGATCAGGATTTCAAAATTGTTAAAGAATCAAGGGTACTTTAATTTTTCCAGAGAGTACATTCATTTTATTATGGATAGTACCAATAAAGCCAACAAAATGGATGTTTTTGTTGGAGTTAAAACACCTGAAGATAGTAAGGCCGTTAAAAAATACAAAATCAACAAAGTTTCAATATTTACCGAGTACGATCCTAAGTTGATGTTGATGAATGATGAGAAGTATTTAATGGATTTGGATACCATCCAGTATGAGGGTGTTGATTTTATTTACAGGAAAAGGATTAAAATTAAGCCAGACGTGATTTTATCTTCGATATTGATTCGTAAAAATGAACTTTACAATTTAAAATCAGTCGAACAGACATATAGCCACCTTCAATCTTTAGGTCAGTTTAAGTTTCTAAATGTAAAATTTGAAGAGAATACAGATTCTGATGAAGAGGAGTTCGGTAGCTTAGATTGCGTTATTCAATTAACTCCTCACGATCAGCAGTCATATTCCGTCGAATTTGAAGGAACTAATTCATCTGGGAATATTGGATTTGCAGGAAATTTAAATTATCAGCACAAAAATTTATTTGGTGGAGCAGAAATTTTTGATCTGCAATTTTCGACAGCAAAGGAAACCTTAAAATCTAATGAGCAAACAAATTTTAGTTCGTCGGAATACGGAGTTGAATCAAAATTGAGCATTCCGAAATTTTTATTGCCTTTGTTAACTGCCGAGAAATTCAGGAAATCTTACAATCCTAAAACAGTATTTTCTTTGTCGTATAATTTTCAAAAACGACCTGATTACACCAGAACGATTGCCGATGCCAGTTTTGGTTATGTTTGGAAATCTTCAAAGTATTTACGACACACACTTAATCTGATAGAATTGAATTTTGTTGATGTTAAAAACTTAAGTGAAGATTTTCTGGGATCAATAAGCAATTTATACATTAAAAATTCATTTACCGATCACGTAATTACAACCAGCAGGTATTCATTGACATATAATGATCAGAATATTAATAGGCCTGGGGATTATAATTACCTCAGATTTAATTTTGAGTCAGCAGGAAATAGCCTTAAAGCAATAAATAAGTTGATTGGGAAGACTGAAAAAAATGACCTTAACGATGAGGGAAATATTGAAGGAACTTATTCCAATTTTATTGGAATTCGATTTGCCCAATACTTAAAGAGTGATATTGAATATCGGTTTAGCCATCATATAAACAAAGCTAATACAATGGTTTACAGGGCTTTTGTTGGGGCGGGTTTGCCTTATGGAAACTTAGAGGTATTACCATTTGAGAAAAGTTATTTTTCCGGTGGAGCTAATGGTATTAGAGCATGGCAAGTGCGTTCATTAGGTCCGGGATCGTATTTTTCCGATGATGCAGCAATTTATCCAAACAATTCGGCAGATTTAAAACTTGAAGCCAATTTGGAATATCGTTTCAAATTATTCTGGGTTCTGGAAGGTGCTTTATTTGTAGATGCCGGTAATATTTGGGCAATTTCGAAGAGAGATAATCGTGTTGGAGCTGATTTTAAATTTGACAGGTTTTATAAAGAAATTGCTTTAGGAACTGGTTTTGGAACTCGTGTTGATTTGAATTTCATCCTTTTCCGTATTGATTTAGGTTTAAAATTGCACGATCCTTCTTTAGTATCTGGGGAAAGGTGGATTATTGCTCATCGTCCATTTAAACTTAATCAACTTACCTTTAATATTGGAATTGGATATCCTTTTTAAATCGCATTCGTTTGCGTAATTTTCTTATATCCAAAACAGTGCAAAATCTATAATTTCTTTTTAACTTCGTGCCAAATTGACTTCCCAGCCGATTTTATTTAGAACTATCCGATAAAAAATATTATTATGAAACGAGTATTAGATGTAGTTAAGCCAGGTGTTGTAACTGGTAACGATGTTCAAAAATTATTTCAAATAGCTAAAGAAGAAGGATTTGCTATTCCTGCTGTAAATGTTATTGGTACTAACTCAATCAATGCTGCTCTTGAGGCTGCGCGTGAAGTTAATTCTCCAATCATTATTCAGTTCTCAAATGGTGGTGCTTCATTTTTCGCTGGAAAAGGAATTGTTGCTGAAGGACAAGGTGCCGCTATTATTGGTGCTGTTGCAGGTGCTAAATATGTTCATGCTGTAGCAGAACATTATGGTATTCCAGTTATCTTGCATACCGATCATGCGGCTAAAAAACTACTTCCTTGGATCGATGGTTTATTGGATGCAGGTGAAGCCTTTTTCGCAGAAACAGGAAAACCATTATTTAGCTCACACATGTTAGATTTATCTGAAGAGCCATTGGAGGAAAATATTGATACTTGCGCTAAGTATTTAGAGCGTATGGATAAAATGGGTATGACTATCGAAATTGAATTAGGTTGTACTGGTGGAGAAGAAGATGGTGTTGATAATTCAGATATGGACAACTCATTATTGTATACACAACCTGCAGATGTTGCCTTGGCTTATGAAACTTTATTAAAAGTTTCTTCTAGTTTTACAATTGCTGCTTCTTTTGGTAATGTTCATGGTGTGTATAAGCCAGGTAATGTTGTCTTGACTCCAAAAATCCTATTAAATTCTCAGACTTTTATTTCTGAGAAATATGGAGTTGCGAAAAATACAGTTGATTTTGTTTTCCATGGTGGATCAGGTTCAAGTGTTGAAGAAATTCGTGAAGCAATCTCTTACGGAGTTGTTAAAATGAATATCGATACTGATACTCAGTGGGCATGTTGGGATGGTATCCGTACTTTCGAAGCTAAAAACCATGACTACCTGCAAGGTCAAATTGGAAACCCTGAAGGGGGTGACAAGCCAAATAAGAAATATTACGATCCCCGTGTATGGTTGCGTGCAGGCGAGGTTTCTATGAAAGATCGATTAGTTAAAGCTTTCGAAGATTTAAATGGAGTAGGACGTAACTAAATTACCTTCTATCGAAATATATAAAACCCGGATTTATTCCGGGTTTTTTGTTTTCAATGATTCTAAACTTCAATCGTGTTTTTGAATTTGAAGTTAATTTTAGCAAATTTGGAATTCCTCGAATTTGAATACAGGCAACTAAAAAGAACAAATGAATAAAGATAAGCTCTCTTCACGCGATGTGTTTTCAAGCAAGTTTGGTGTAATTGCAGCCGCTGCAGGTTCTGCTGTCGGTTTGGGAAATATCTGGAAGTTTCCATATATCACGGGAGTGTATGGCGGAGCTGCATTTTTATTTGTGTATTTAGGATTTATAGCTCTTATTGGATTGCCTGTAATGCTTTCAGAGTTGGCAATTGGACGAAAATCCAGACGGAATGTTTTTGGAGCCTTTAAGTATTTAGCTCCAAATTCTCCATGGAAATTTGTAGGAATGCTTGGTGTTGCTGCGGCGGTCATGATTTTAGCGTTTTATGGTGTTGTTGCAGGTTGGAGCATTGATTATATTGTTAAAGCATTTGCGGGTAGTTTTGTGGCTAAGAGTCCGGATGAGATGGAGTCGATGTTTGTGAATTTTATTGAGAGCCCTGTATCGCCAATTTTATATCAGCTTTTATTTATGGTAATGACAATGGCGATTGTTATTATTGGGGTAAAAGATGGAATAGAAAAATACGCAAAGTTTTTAATGCCCTTACTCGTTGTAATAATCATTGTGCTATGTGTTAGGTCAGTGACCCTTGAGGGGGCTTCAGAAGGGTTAAAGTTTCTTTTTAACCCTGATTTCTCAAAATTAACAGCTGATGGAATATTGAGTGCTTTAGGACATGCTTTTTTTTCTTTGAGTTTGGGGATGGGAACGCTGGTAACTTATGGCTCCTACATTGATAATAAGAATAATATTGCTGTTACAGCTCTTCAGGTCACTATTGCTGATACTGTGATTGCAATATTGGCAGGAATAGCTATTTTCCCTGCAGTTTTTGCATTTGGAATTGAGCCTAACAGTGGTCCAGGCCTTGTGTTTATTACCCTACCCAATGTTTTTCAACAAATGCCAGGTGGTTTTTTCTTTTCAATTTTATTCTTTTTACTCTTAACGGTTGCGGCCTTAACATCGTCAATATCTATACTCGAAGTTGTGGTAGCGTATTTTCGGGAAGAATTAAATTTGAAACGGAACTTCTCAACCATTTTGGCAACCGTAATGATCTCCTTTATTGGAGTGTTTTGCTCCTTGTCGATGGGGATGTTAAAAGAGTACACAATGTTTGGCTTGAACTTTTTTGATTTGTTGGATTGGATTTCTGCGAATATACTTCTTCCGCTTGAAGGCTTATTTATCTCCTTGTTTGTAGGATGGTATTTGGGAAGAAAGAAAATGGAAAAAGAGTTCGCGAAAGGGGCACGTACTGTAAATTGGTTAGTTGCGGCATTTATATTTTTGGTGAAGTTTATAGCTCCTGGTGCTATCGCAATTGTTTTCCTGCATGGATTAGGAGTATTTAATTTTGGATAATTGTCATAATTTATTAATATTGTTAAGTGTTAGTTGAGTTGATCATTGCACATTTCAATAAGAATGAATTTTAAGCACATAGTTAGAGAGTATTTTTCCTATTCAACATCAGAGAAAAATGGTTTATTGGTTCTGGTGGTTTTGTTGGTTATAATGTATTTTTTACCCTTGGTTTTTCAGCCTGGGGAAGTATCTGAATTTGTAATTGATCAAAAAAAACAGATTCAAATTGACAGTCTCATTTCTTCGATCGAAAATAAAGAGATCCATAAGAAGGAGCAAACTCTTTTTACGAATTTAGATTTCTTTGATCCCAATAAAACGAGTAAAGAAGAACTGATCAATCTTGGTTTTACCCCTTTTCAAACCAATAACTTAATAAAGTTTAGAAACAAAGGTGGAAGGTTTAAGGCGAAAACCGATCTTCTTAAAATCTATGGCATCACTCAATCCGACCTTGAGATAGTAAACGATTACATTCGTATTTCTGTTGATGAAAATAGTAAAAAAGAGAGTCGGGTAAGAACAAAGAAAGAATACCACCTATTTTCTTTTGATCCAAATGTAATATCCTTGAAGGAATGGAATCGCTTAGGTGTTGATAAAAGGACAAGCATTCGGATTAAAAATTATCTTGCTGCCGGAGGGTGTTTTAGGCAGGCGACAGATTTAAAAAAGATTTATGATTTTGATTCTGTTAAACTTGCGGAGCTTCTGCCTTATGTGAAGATCGTTGTTAAAGCTAATAGCGAAATGTCTTTGCAAAAAATACTTGTCCAACTAAATAGCTCTGATACGACCCAGCTAAAGCAACTGCCGGGAATTGGATCGGTACTTTCGGCACGAATTGTTAAGTATCGGGATTTGTTGGGAGGATTTGCTTCGAAAGATCAATTGCTCGAGGTTTATGGTATTTCAGAAGAAAAATTGATTCGAATCGAATCCAGTATTTGTGTCGATTCCATTTCTATCAGAAAGCTAATAATAAATTCTTTTGATGCACTGCGATTAAGAAAACATCCTTATATCAATCAACGAATTGCAAAAGATATTATCCGTTATCGGGAGCGAAATGGCAATTTCACCTCTGTTAGTCAATTACAAACTCATAAATTAGTCCCTGATTCAATATTTTTAAAATTGGTTCCTTATTTGGAATTAAACTAGAAAATTGCCTGTAAGTGGAGGAAGCATTGGTTATTTGCTATCTTTGTGCTCCCGCTTAGGACTGTAATTTCTTTATTTGAAGTAAATTTGTGTACTTTTCTTCGAATATATTTGAATTATAGTGAATGAATTGATAAATTTGCGGCTCAGTAAGAAAAATTAATATTTAAAGGAGAAAATTATGATTATTATTCCTATGAAAGAAGGCGAAAATATTGAAAGAGCCTTGAAAAAATTCAAAAGAAAATTCGAAAAGACTGGAGTAATCAAAGAACTAAGAGGAAGACAGGTTTATACAAAACCTTCTGTGAAAAAAAGAGTAGAAAAGCTACATGCTATCTACGTTCAGAACATGCAGCAGAACGAAGATTAATTTCTTTTTATTCCTTGATATCTTAATTTTTTGTATCTTGGATTATCCTGTTGGGTAAATATCCTGGATGTATGAGTTATAAGGAATCTTTTCTGTCTTATTTACAATTCGAAAAACGATATTCGGTACATACTATTCTATCTTACGACTGCGATTTGACTCAGTTTTTTGATTTTATGTCGAAAAATGAAGTTGAGGAAGTTAAAGATGTGGATTTTAAAAGTGTGCGGAAATGGATCGTTTTTTTAATGAATGAAGGTAACTCTTCACGAACAGTAAATAGGAAATTGTCTTCTTTGAAATCCTTTTTTAAATTCTTATTGCGGGAATCTGTTGTTGACACCAATCCTATGGATCGGGTTGTTGGGCCACGGCAAGGAAAAAAACTTCCTGGTTTTGTTGCTGAACATGCAATGCAGTTGTTGCGAGAAGTTGAATTTGGTGAAGGGTTTGAAGGGGTTAGGGATAGATTAGTTGTTGAAATGTTTTATCAGACAGGCATGCGATTGTCTGAGTTGATGAATCTTAAAATGACGAGTTTTGATCGTAAAACCTCTTTGGTGAAGGTCTTAGGTAAACGAAATAAGGAAAGGATCATTCCGGTAAGCAAAGGTCTGGAAAAACTTCTTGATGAATATCTTGAAGAAAGAAACAGAACTTTTGAAGAGAGGAGTGATTTTCTTTTTGTAACTAAAAAGGGGGTGCCTGTATATGAAAAGTTGTTGTATCGAATTGTGACAAAACATTTGTCAAAGATTACAACGCTTGCCAAGCGAAGTCCTCATGTGTTGCGGCATACGTTCGCTACACATTTGCTAAATAACGGAGCTGAATTGAATGCGGTTAAAGAATTGCTTGGTCATTCCAATCTTTCTGCAACCCAAATTTATACTCATACTACATTCGAGCGTTTAAATAAAGTATATAAACAAGCTCATCCAAGAGCATAATAAATGTGGAGGTATTAGCATGATAAATATTCAATCAATTGGTTTTGTTGCTGACAATAAGCTTGAAACTTTTATTCAGAGTAAATTGGATAAATTGTTGAAACTTGATGATGATGTTGTAGGGGGTGAGGTTTTTCTTCGTTTGGAGAAGTCCGATACTGCAGAAAATAAAGTAGTGGAAATTATTTTGGATTTGAAAGGTGTTGATTTGTTTGCCAAAAAGCAAAGTCAAAGCTTTGAAGAGTCTACAGATATGGTGGTTGAAGCTCTTCGTCGTCAGCTTGTGAAACACAAAGAAAAACTTCGCGCAAAATAATCGTAAAAAATGTTCGATTAGCTTGTGATAAATTTAAAATATTTTTACATTTGCAAACCATTTTCAGGGAAAAGTATGCCTGTTAAATAGGTGGTTTGTAAGTTGCCGATGTAGCTCAGTTGGTCAGAGCAGCTGATTTGTAATCAGCAGGTCGTGGGTTCGAATCCCTCTATCGGCTCGGTAATTTTTTTTGGGGAGATACCAAAGTGGCCAACTGGGGCGGACTGTAACTCCGCTGACATCGTCTTCGTAGGTTCGAATCCTGCTCTCCCCACAAAATTATAGGAGAAACAGAAATGTTTCTTTTTTGCGGGAATAGCTCAGTTGATAGAGCATCAGCCTTCCAAGCTGAGGGTCGCGAGTTTGAGTCTCGTTTCCCGCTCACATTTTTGTGATTGCCGTTGTAGCTCAGGGGTAGAGCGCTTCCTTGGTAAGGAAGAGGTCATGAGTTCAATTCTCATCAATGGCTCAGAAATATATTGTATTGTTTTTAATTGTTGTCTAATTTTAATTAACTTTTTGAGTTATGGCTAAAGAACATTTTGACAGGTCAAAACCACACGTAAATATCGGTACCATTGGTCACGTAGATCACGGTAAAACAACCTTGACTGCAGCGATCACAACTGTGTTAGCAAAAAAAGGATATTGCGAAATAAAGTCTTTCGATTCTATCGATAACGCACCTGAAGAAAAAGAAAGAGGTATTACTATTAATACTGCTCACGTTGAATATTCAACTGAGAATCGTCATTACGCTCACGTTGACTGTCCTGGTCACGCGGATTACGTAAAGAATATGGTAACTGGTGCTGCTCAGATGGATGGTGCTATTTTGGTTTGTGCTGCAACTGATGGTCCTATGCCTCAAACTCGTGAGCATATCTTGTTGGCTCGTCAGGTAAATGTACCTAAAATGGTTGTTTTCTTGAACAAAGTTGACATGGTTGACGATGAAGAGATGCTAGAGTTAGTAGAGATGGAAGTTCGTGAACTTTTGGATTTTTACGAGTTTGATGGAGATAATACTCCTATCATTGCTGGATCTGCTTTAGGTGGATTGAATGGTGAGCCAGAATGGGAAGAAAAAATTCTTGAGCTTATGGCTGCCGTTGATTCATGGATTCCACTTCCTCCTCGTGATGTAGATAAGCCTTTCTTGATGCCTATCGAGGATGTGTTCTCTATCACAGGTCGTGGTACTGTTGCTACAGGACGTATCGAAACTGGTATTGTTAAAACTGGTGAAGAACTTCAGATTATTGGTTTAGGTGCTGAAGGTATGAAAACAGTTTGTACTGGGGTTGAGATGTTCCGTAAGATTTTGGATGAAGGTCAAGCTGGAGATAATGTAGGATTGTTGTTGAGAGGTATTGAAAAGTCTGCTATCAAACGTGGTATGGTTATTTGTCATCCTAAAACTATTACTCCTCATACAAAAATCAAAGCTGAGATTTATGTGTTGAAGAAAGAAGAAGGTGGTCGTCACACTCCATTCCATAATAAATATCGTCCTCAGTTCTATATCAGAACTCTTGATGTAACTGGTGAGATCACTCTTCCAGAAGGAGTTGAAATGGTAATGCCAGGTGATAACGTTACTATTAATGTTGAATTAATCACTCCAGTTGCTTGTTCTATAGGTTTACGTTTTGCTATGCGTGAAGGTGGTAGAACTGTAGGTGCTGGTCAGATTACTGAAATTGTTGAGTAATTAAATATATAGAGATTGGTCTGGTTTTTCCGGATCAATCTTAATATAGACGGGTGTAGCTCAGTTGGTAGAGCACTGGTCTCCAAAACCAGGTGTCGGGAGTTCGAGTCTCTCCACCCGTGCAAAGACAAACAAGCCTTATGAGACTAAAAATTTATTTTGAAGAAGTTTATAAAGAACTGGTTCAGAAAGTATCTTGGCCATCATGGTCTGAACTTCAAAGTAGTGCGATCGTTGTAATGGTTGCTTCCGCTATTATTGCAACAGCGATTTTCGCTATGGACTTTGGGTTCAAAAATTTGATGGATATTATATACAGTATGTTTTACTAATTCCTGAAAGAAAACATGGTTGAAATTGATAGAAAATGGTATGTTCTTAGGACTGTCGGAGGAAAAGAGAAGAAAGTCAAAGAATATATTGATAGTGAAATTTCTAATCTAGGTCTGCAGGAGTATGTATCACAGGTTCTAATTCCTACCGAAAGAGTATTTCAAGTGCGCAACGGTAAGAAAATTAGCAAGGAAAGAATATTCTTACCTGGTTATATTCTTATTGAAGTAGCACTCGTTGGCGAAATTCCCCACATTCTTCGTGGTATCACGAATGTGATTGGCTTCCTGGGGGATACTAAAGGCGGCGACCCAACACCAATGCGAATGTCAGAAGTGAACCGCATTCTTGGAAAGGTTGATGAATTATCCGGTAAACATGAGGAGATTAATATTCCTTATTTTGTTGGAGAAATGATTAAGGTAACGGATGGACCGTTTAATGGTTTTACTGGTGTGATTGAAGAGGTGAATGCTGAGAAGAAGAAACTAAAAGTTATGGTTAAGATCTTCGGAAGAAAGACCCCTCTTGAATTAAGTTTCATGCAAGTAGAAAAAGAATAATTAAATCCTTAGAAAAGAAAGCTATGGCTAAAGAAGTTGCAGGATTAATAAAATTGCAGATCAAAGGTGGTGCTGCAAATCCTTCACCCCCAGTTGGACCGGCATTAGGGTCTAAAGGGGTTAATATTATGGATTTTTGTAAACAATTCAATGCAAGAACTCAAGATCAGGCAGGGAAAGTAATTCCAGTTGTGATTACAGTTTATTCTGATAGTTCTTTCGAATTTATTACGAAAACTCCTCCCGTTGCTGTTCAAATTCTAGAAGCTGCTAAATTAAAATCTGGTTCTGCTGAATCAAACCGTATTAAGGTTGGTTCTATTTCCTGGGATCAAGTTCGCGAGATTGCAGAAGGAAAGATGAAAGATTTGAATGCTTTTAAATTAGAAAGCGCCATGAGTATGGTTGCTGGAACAGCAAGAAGTATGGGTGTCACTATTAGTGGTGATAATCCTCTTAATCAATAATTATAAATACTGCAAGTAAAATGGGTAAACTAACAAAAAATAGTAAGTTAGCTTCAGAGAAAGTGGAGACTGGTAAGCTATATTCTATCGACGAAGCAGCAAAGTTGGTTAAGGAGATTACTTTCACCAAATTTGACGCCTCAATGGATATGGATGTTCGCTTAGGAGTTGACCCAAGAAAAGCTAACCAAATGGTTCGTGGTGTTGTTACCCTTCCTCATGGTACTGGTAAAAATGTTCGTGTTCTGGTTCTTTGTACTCCTGATAAGGAAGAAGAAGCGAGAGCTGCAGGTGCTGACCATGTTGGCCTTGACGATTATGTTGCCAAGATCAAAGGAGGATGGACTGACATAGATGTTATCATCACCATGCCAACTGTTATGGCAAAAGTTGGTGCTTTAGGACGAGTTTTAGGACCACGTGGTTTAATGCCAAATCCTAAATCTGGTACTGTAACAATGGATATTGCTAAGGCAGTTACCGAAGTGAAAGCTGGAAAGATTGATTTTAAGGTCGATAAATATGGTATTATTCACTCATCCATTGGTAAAGTATCTTTCGATGTAGACAGAATTCATGAGAATGCTAAAGAATTTGTTGGCATGATCAATAAATTGAAGCCTTCTGCAGCTAAAGGAACTTATATCAAGAGTGTATACCTGTCAAGTACAATGAGCCTTGGTATTCAGGTGGATGTCAAGTCTATTCTTGACTAATTTTAATTTTTAATCAAGACCTTAGTAATCATGAAAAGGGAACAAAAAATTCAGATTATTGATAGCTTGACGGAGGAAATCAACGCTTCAAACCATTTTTATCTTACTGACATCTCAGGAATGAGTGCAGAAAAAACATCTTCTCTTCGTAGAATTTGTTTTGAAAAAGAAGTAAAATTGGTTGTAGTGAAGAATACACTTCTTCGAATTGCTTTGGAAAAAGCAGAAGGTGATTTTGAAGGTTTAAATGTTGCACTTAAGGGATCTACTTCTCTTATGTTGGCGGAAACTGGAAATTTACCTGCAAAGCTTATCAAAGAGTTCCGTAAGGGACATGATAAACCTATCCTGAAAGCGGCATTTGTTGAAGAATCGCTTTATATTGGAGACAATGAGTTGAATGCTCTTTGTTCAATCAAATCTAAAGAAGAACTTATTGGTGATATCGTTGCATTGCTTCAATCCCCAATCAAGAATGTTATTTCTTCCTTGGAATCAGGAAAGAATATCCTAGCTGGTGTTGTGAAAACACTTTCAGAAAAAGAGTAATATATTTAGTAAATTAAATTTTAAAAACTGAAGGAAAATGGCAGATTTAAAAAAGTTTGCAGAAGAATTAGTTAATTTGACTGTTAAGGAAGTAAGTGAGTTAGCTACTATTTTGAAAGATGAGTACGGAATTGAGCCAGCTGCTGCTGCTGCTGTTGTTGCAGGTCCTGCTGCAGGTGGTGCTGAGGCTGCTGCTGAACAAACTGAATTCGATGTAATTCTTAAATCAGCAGGTGGTTCTAAACTAGCTGTTGTGAAATTGGTTAAGGAATTAACTGGTCTTGGATTGAAAGAAGCTAAGGCTGCAGTTGATGCTGCACCAGCTCCATTGAAAGAAAAAGTTTCTAAGGAAGAAGCTGAAGCACTAAAAGCACAATTAGAAGAAGCTGGAGCTGAAGTTGAACTTAAATAGAAGCGCTAAAACCTATATATAGGGTTATTTTGGTTTAGAGTTCCTAACCGGGACTCTAAGCCTTTTTGTTGTTTATTATCGTTTAGGTTCAATTAATTTTAAGTAAATGTCTTCAAATACAATTAGTCAAAGAATTAGTTTTACTTCAAATAAAAATCAGCTTGCATATCCTGATTTTTTAGAGGTTCAATTAAAATCTTTTCAAGACTTTTTTCAGCTGGAAACTACCCCGGAGAAAAGAAAGAACGAAGGATTATTTAAGGTATTTAGTGAGAATTTCCCAATTACTGATACTAGAAATAATTTCGTATTGGAGTTTCTCGACTATTTTGTTGATCCACCCCGCTACGCAATCGAAGAATGTATCGAAAGAGGCTTAACTTATAGTGTTCCACTTAAAGCAAAGCTAAAACTTTACTGTACCGATCCAGAACATGAGGATTTTGATACTGTGATTCAGGATGTATATCTTGGAACAGTTCCTTATATGACGGAAAAAGGTACTTTCGTAGTAAACGGAGCAGAACGTGTTGTTGTCTCTCAACTTCATCGTTCACCTGGTGTGTTCTTTGGACAAAGTGTACACGCTAACGGAACCAAGTTATATTCTGCCAGAATTATTCCATTTAAAGGTTCTTGGATTGAGTTTGCAACAGACATTAATAATGTGATGTTTGCTTACATAGATCGTAAGAAAAAACTTCCTGTAACTACATTATTACGTGCAATTGGTTATGAAAGTGATAAAGAAATTTTAGAAATTTTTGATCTGGCTGATGAAATTAAAGTTTCTAAAAGCGGACTCAAAAAAATTGTAGGTCGTAAACTTGCCGCCCGTGTTCTTAAGTCGTGGATTGAAGACTTTGTGGATGAAGATACTGGAGAGGTTGTATCTATTGAACGTAACGAGGTAATTATAGATCGTGAGACCATACTTGAACCAGAACATATAGAAGAAATTCTTGAGTCAGGAGCAAAGACTATTTTATTGCATAAAGAGGAGCAAAATCTTGCTGATTATGCAATTATCTATAATACTTTGCAGAAAGATCCTTGTAACTCTGAAAAAGAAGCAGTTCTTCATATTTATCGTCAGTTAAGAAATTCTGAGCCACCAGATGAGGCTACAGCCCGAGACGTAATTGATAAATTATTTTTCTCTGACAAGCGTTATGATTTAGGTGACGTTGGTAGATACCGTATCAATAAAAAGTTAGGCCTAAATACGGCCAATGATACTAAAGTATTAACCAAGGAGGATATTATTGAAATTATCAAGTATTTGATAAAACTATTGAATGCACGTACTGATGTTGATGATATTGATCACCTTAGTAATCGTCGCGTTCGTACTGTTGGAGAACAACTCCACACTCAATTCGGTGTTGGTTTAGCCCGTATGGCCCGTACTATTCGTGAAAGAATGAATGTTCGTGACAATGAGGTGTTTACTCCAATCGATTTGATTAATTCAAAAACATTATCTTCTGTAATTAATTCCTTTTTTGGAACAAATGCTTTATCTCAATTCATGGATCAAACGAATCCTTTGGCTGAGATAACACATAAAAGAAGAATGTCAGCACTTGGACCAGGTGGTCTTTCCCGGGAAAGAGCAGGTTTTGAGGTTCGAGATGTACACTATACTCATTATGGGCGCTTATGTCCTATTGAAACTCCTGAGGGACCAAATATTGGTCTGATTTCGTCTTTGTGTGTTTACGCAAAGATTAATAATCTTGGATTTATTGAAACTCCATACCGTAAGGTTGTAGATGGAAAGGTTGATTTATCTCTTGAGGGAATAAATTATTTATCGGCTGAAGAAGAAGAAGGGTTAATAATTGCTCAGGCAAATGCACCTATAAATGATGATGGATCTTTTGTTAATGCAAAAGCAAAATCTCGTATGGATGGTGATTTCCCTTTTGAGGAAGTTCATAAGTTAAATTTGATGGACGTTGCTCCTAATCAAATTGCATCTATCGCGGCTTCTTTAATTCCATTCCTTGAGCATGATGATGCTAACCGTGCTTTGATGGGATCTAATATGATGCGTCAGGCTGTACCGGTTATTAGTCCTGAATCACCTATTGTTGGAACGGGTTTGGAGGCGAATCTTGTAAGAGATTCAAGAACTCAGATCTGTGCAGAAGGGGATGGAGTAATTGAATTTGTTGATGCAACAAAAATTGTAATTGATTACGAGCGTTCAGAAGAAGAGGTTTTTGTGAGTTTTGAAGGAAATAGTAAAACTTATTTACTTCCAAAATATGGCAAAACTAACCAGGGTACAACAATGGATCTTAAGCCGATTGTAGCTAAGGGTGATAGAGTTGTTGCAGGTCAGATTCTGACTCAGGGCTATGCGACTCAATTAGGTGAACTTGCTTTAGGGCGTAATCTTAAAGTGGCATTTATGCCTTGGAAAGGTTACAACTATGAGGATGCGATTGTTATTTCGGAACGGATTGTTAAGGATGATGTATTTACTTCGGTTCACGTTGATGAATACACATTGGAAGTTCGTGATACTAAACGTGGTATGGAAGAGTTAACCTCTGATATTCCTAATGTTAGTGAAGAAGCAACACGAAATCTTGATGAGAATGGACTAATTCGGATTGGTGCCACAGTTGAGCCTGGAGATATCTTAATTGGTAAGATTACTCCAAAAGGTGAGTCTGACCCTTCTCCGGAAGAAAAATTACTTCGTGCTATTTTTGGTGATAAGGCTGGTGATGTAAAAGATGCTTCATTGAAAGCTTCACCTTCATTGCGAGGTGTAATTATCAACAAGAAGTTGTTCTCCCGTTCAATGCGCGATCGCAAGTCGAAGCAATCAGATAAGCCTTTAATTGCAAAATTGGATGAAGAACTTGCTAATCAGATTCACGAGTTAAAGATTCGATTGGTAGATAAATTGTTTATTCTGGTAAATGGAAAAACATCTCAAGGGGTTAAGGATTACTTAAATGTTGATGTAATCACTAAGGGAGTTAAGTTTACTCAGAAGCTTTTAGCGGATATTAACTACTTGGAAATTAATCCTAGTAAGTGGACTACCGATAAAGATAAAAACGATACCATTAAAAAATTACTGCACAATTACATCATTAAGTACAAAGAACTTCAGGGTGCTAATAAGCGTAAGAAATATAATGTTACCATTGGAGATGAGATGCCAGCAGGCATTATTCAGATGGCTAAAGTTTATGTGGCTAAGAAGCGTAAACTCCAAATTGGTGATAAAATGGCAGGTCGACATGGTAACAAAGGTATCGTATCACGTGTAGTGCGTGAAGAAGATATGCCTTTCCTTGAAGACGGAACTACGGTAGATATTTGTTTGAATCCACTTGGTGTGCCATCTCGTATGAACCTTGGTCAGGTGTTTGAAACTGTACTTGGTTGGGCTGGCAAAGAACTGGGATTGAAATTTGCTACTCCTATCTTTGACGGTGCAACTCTGGATGAGATAACTGAATATACTGATAGAGCTGGAGTTCCAGCCTTTGGTAAAGCTTATTTACACGATGGTGGTACCGGACTTCGATTTGATCAGCCAGCAACAGTAGGTGTTATTTACATGCTGAAACTGGGTCACATGGTTGATGATAAAATGCATGCACGTTCTATCGGACCTTATTCACTGATTACTCAGCAACCTCTAGGAGGTAAGGCACAGTTTGGTGGTCAGCGTTTTGGAGAGATGGAGGTTTGGGCTCTTGAGGCCTTTGGTGCGGCTCATATCTTACAGGAAATCCTTACCGTTAAATCGGATGATGTAGTGGGTAGAGCGAAAGCTTACGAAGCTATTGTTAAGGGTGATCCAATGCCTAGTCCTGGAATACCGGAATCTCTTAATGTATTATTACATGAACTAAGAGGTTTAGGGTTGAGCGTTAAATTAGTATAAGCCTTATTATAAAGCGAATGTTGGGTTTCCCGGCATTCGCCTTGCTTGAAACAAAATTGTTAATTTCCTAATTTTCAACATATGGCATTCAGAAGAGATAACAAAGTAAAGAGTAGTTTTACAAAAATCTCTATCAGTCTCGCTTCACCGGAAGAGATCTTAGAAAGATCCAGTGGTGAAGTTTTAAAGCCTGAAACCATCAACTATCGTACTTATAAGCCAGAACGCGACGGATTATTCTGTGAAAGAATTTTCGGTCCTGTAAAAGATTATGAGTGCCATTGTGGTAAATACAAACGAATCCGATACAGAGGAATTGTTTGTGACCGATGTGGTGTTGAGGTAACCGAGAAAAAGGTTAGACGTGAACGAATGGGACACATTCAATTAGTCGTACCTGTTGCCCACATTTGGTATTTTAAATCGTTGCCAAATAAAATAGGTTACCTTTTAGGTTTACCTACTAAAAAGCTTGATTCTATTATTTACTACGAAAGATATGTAGTAATTAATGCCGGAATTAAAGCGGCTGACGGAATAAAATACCTTGATTTCCTTACAGAAGAGGAGTATCTTGATATTATAGATGAACTTCCTGCAGATCAGCAGCATCTTGATGATGATGATCCAAATAAATTCATCGCTCAAATGGGTGCTAATGCTTTATTCAGCCTTTTAGCCCGTTTGGATCTTGACGCTCTATCATATGATTTGCGTCATAAAGCAAATACTGAAACTTCTCAGCAGCGTAAAAATGAAGCTTTAAAAAGACTTCAGGTTACTGAGTCTTTCCGTGAATCACAAGGAGTAAACCGTCCTGAATGGATGATTGTTAAGGTTGTTCCTGTAATTCCACCGGAATTACGTCCTTTGGTTCCATTGGATGGTGGACGTTTTGCAACTTCCGATTTGAATGATTTGTACAGAAGAGTTATCATCCGTAACAATCGTTTAAAAAGACTTATCGAAATCAAAGCACCCGAAGTAATTCTTCGAAATGAGAAGCGTATGCTTCAGGAAGCTGTTGATTCATTATTTGATAATTCCCGTAAATCGAATGCAGTTAAGACAGAAAACAACCGTCCGCTTAAATCACTTTCAGATTCATTGAAAGGTAAGCAAGGTCGTTTCCGTCAAAACTTGTTGGGTAAGCGTGTTGATTACTCTGCACGTTCGGTAATTGTTGTTGGACCTGATTTGAAAATGCACGAATGTGGTTTGCCTAAAGATATGGCGGCTGAGCTTTATAAGCCATTTGTTATTCGAAAATTGATCGAACGCGGTATCGTAAAAACAGTAAAGTCGGCGAAGAAGATTGTTGATCGTAAAGATCCTGTTGTTTGGGACATTCTTGAGAATGTACTAAAAGGACATCCGGTTCTTCTTAACCGTGCTCCTACTCTTCACCGTTTGGGTATTCAATCATTCCAACCTAAGTTGATTGAAGGAAAAGCAATTCGTTTGCATCCTTTAGCATGTACTGGTTTTAATGCGGATTTTGATGGTGACCAGATGGCGGTACATTTACCTTTAGGTAATGAAGCCATTTTGGAAGCCCAAATGTTGATGTTGTGTTCTCACAATATTTTGAATCCTGCTAATGGTGCTCCGGTAACCGTTCCTTCTCAGGATATGGTACTTGGATTGTATTACATTACCAAGGCCCGAAAAGGTGGTAAAGGAGAAGGTTTAAGTTTTTACTCAGCAGAGGAAGCGATGATTGCTTACAATGAGAAAGCAGTTGATCTTCACAGTCAGATTAAAGTAAAAGTTAAAGATCTAAATGAGAACGATGAATTGGTTGATACAACAGTTGAAACAACCATCGGTAGAATCATTTTGAATGAAGCAACTCCTCTTGGAGCAGGTTTTATTAATCAATTGATTACTAAAAAGGCACTTAGAGATATTATTGGATTTATTTTCAAGAAATGTGGTGTACATGCTTGTGCCAACTTCCTTGATGATATTAAAGATCTGGGATATCTTAAAGCTTTTGAAGGTGGATTATCGTTTAACCTTTCTGATGTTACGGTACCTGAAGAAAAAGAGGCTTTAGTAGCTGATGGTTATGCTCAGGTGGAAGAGGTGTTGAGTAACTACAACATGGGTTTCATTACGAATAATGAGCGTTACAATCAGATTATTGATATTTGGACGCATGTTAATGCGAACCTTACTCAAACTTTAATGACTCAGTTGGCTGAAGATAATCAGGGATTCAACTCTGTTTATATGATGCTTGACTCAGGAGCTCGTGGATCCAGAGAACAGATTCGTCAGCTTGGTGGTATGAGGGGATTGATGGCTAAACCACAAAAATCAGGTGCTACAGGAGGTCAGATTATTGAAAATCCAATTCTTTCTAACTTTAAGGAAGGTTTGTCAGTTCTCGAGTACTTTATTTCAACTCACGGTGCTCGTAAAGGTTTGGCGGATACGGCTCTTAAAACGGCTGATGCAGGATACTTAACCCGTCGTTTGGTTGATGTAGCACAAGATGTTATTATCAACGAACAGGATTGTGGTACTTTACGTGGACTTACGACTGCGGCAATTAAAAATCAGGAAGAGGTTGTAGCTTCATTGTTTGAGAGATTGCTTGGTAGAACTACTGTACATGATATTTTCCATCCTATTTCAGGTCAATTGATTGTTGAAGCAGGTGAGGAAATAACAGAAGAGATTGCCCAGCAAATTGAGAATTCTCCGATTGAAAAAGTGGAGATTCGTTCTGTATTGACTTGTGAGTCGAAACGAGGAGTATGTGCAAAATGTTATGGACGTAATCTGGCAACTGGTATAGCTGTTCAAAAAGGAGAAGCTGTTGGTGTTATTGCAGCTCAGTCTATTGGAGAGCCGGGAACACAGCTTACGCTTCGTACTTTCCACGTAGGGGGTACAGCAGGTAACACTTCTGCAGAGAATTCTGTTGTATCTAAATACAATGGTTATGCTGTGTTTGATGAGTTACGTACCGTTGAGCACAAAACTGAGGATAATAAAAAGTACGATGTTGTTATCGGTCGTTTGGCTGAATTACGTATTGTTGATAGAAATACCAATATTACATTAACAACACATGCAATACCATACGGGTCTAAATTGTACATTAAAGATGGTCAGGATGTTAAGATAGACGATCTTCTTTGTGAATGGGATCCATACAATGCAATGATCATTACTGAATTTTCAGGAAAGGTTTCATTTGATAATTTGATTGAAGGAATTACTTTCAGTCAGGAGTCTGATGAGGCAACAGGTTTTGCTGAAAAAGTGGTAATAGAATCTAAAGATAAATCTAAAAATGCCGGGGTTAAGATTTTAAATTCCAAAGGTGATGTTTTAAAATCTTACAATTTACCAGTAGGTGCTCACGTTTCTGTAGCTGAAGGTGAAATGGTTTTGGCAGGTCAGTCATTGGTGAAAATTCCAAGAGCTGTTGGTAAAGCTGGTGATATCACCGGTGGACTTCCAAGGGTGACTGAGTTGTTCGAGGCACGTAATCCTTCTAATCCTGCTGTAGTTTCAGAGGTAGACGGGGAGATTAGCTTCGGAAAAATTAAGCGTGGTAATCGTGAAGTTATCGTTACAACTAAAGGAGAAGATGTTAGAAAGTATTTAGTACCACTTTCAAGACAAATTCTTGTACAGGAGAACGATTATGTAAGAGCTGGAACTCCATTATCTGATGGTGCAACAACTCCTGCTGATATTCTTGCGATTAAAGGACCAACCAAAGTACAGGAATATATCGTGAATGAAGTTCAGGATGTATACCGTATGCAGGGTGTGAAGATTAACGACAAGCACTTTGAAATTATCGTTCGTCAGATGATGCGTAAGGTAATTATCGATGACCAAGGGGATACAAGATTCCTGGAAAAACAAATTATCGATAAGATGGCTATCATGGCAGAAAATGATGAAATTTTCGGTAAGAAAGTTGTTGTTGATGGGGGTGATTCAGAAGAATTGAAACCTGGAATGATTGTTACTTCTAGAAAACTGAGAGATGTAAACTCAGTATTGAGAAGAAGAGACTTGAAACTGGTTGACGCTCGTGATGCAATTCCTGCAACCTCTACTCAAATTCTTCAAGGTATTACCCGAGCTGCTCTTCAGACTAAGAGTTTTATCTCAGCTGCTTCTTTCCAGGAAACAACTAAGGTTCTTAATGAAGCTGCAATTAGCGGTAAAATTGATAATCTTGAAGGTTTGAAAGAGAATGTTATTTGTGGTCACCTTATTCCTGCTGGTACTGGTTTACGCGAGTACAGGGATATAGTTGTCGGTGCAAAAGCTGAATACGAAAAACTGTTAGATTCTAAGTCAAGAGAATATTAAGAGTTACTCTAAGTTATATAAAGGGTGTTTTCAAATTGAAAACACCCTTTTTTATTAGCTATTTAATCGGAATAGGGAATATTTTCATAATTTAGCAGGAAGACAAATTTTTTAATTATAAAAAACAATCATGAACGATAAAAAACAATCTAACCAAATAGATATTCAATTGAAGGAAGATGTTGCTCAGGGAACTTATTCAAACCTTGCTGTAATAACTCATTCCAGTTCAGAATTTGTTGTGGATTTTGTGAGAATCATGCCTGGAATTCCAAAAGCTGATGTTAAATCTCGAATTATACTTACACCAGAGCATGCAAAGAGACTGATGCTTGCTTTACAAGATAACATTCGAAAATTTGAATCGCTTCATGGAGCGATAAAAATTGAAGAAAACCACGGACCACAAGGTACTGTAATGCCTATGGGTTTTGGCCCTACGGGGCAAGCGTAATATCAAGCATATAAATATGAATCGGGAAATAGTTATTATTTTCCGGTTTTGTTATTATTTATGGTATGCGATCATATTACTTGTGGTTTTTGAATGTTTTTTTGTTACTTATCAGGAACCAAATAAATGTTGCACTTGCTATAAGTATTCCTAATAGAATACCCAATTGTGAGTCTATTGCAAGTCCTCCATTTTTGTTGGGTGCAACTAATAAATAAGTAAAGCATATTGCAGTCATAAATAGAGCAGGAATGCTTAGAGGTAAATGATTTTTGCCTTTTTTAGCCAAATATACAGCCGCTGTCCATAACATAACCATAGAAAGAATTTGGTTGGATAAACCCAAATATTTCCAAATGGTAGAAAACTCAAGTTGAGATAGTATAAACCCAAGAGCGAATAACGGTATCGATACTAATAATCTGTTTTTTATCGATTTTTGATTGTAGTTAAAGATATCAGCTATTGTAAGTCGGGCACTTCGAAATGCAGTGTCACCCGTTGTAATAGGGCAGGCAATTACTCCAATAATTGCGAATATAGCTCCGGTTTTTCCCAGCCAGGTATTGCATATTTCATTAACAATCCAAGCAGGGTTGTGGCCGGAAGAGATTGTGGAATTTAAATCGCTGGTATTACCGAAGAAGTTCATGGCGGCAGTAGCCCAAATAATAGCTACGATTCCCTCAGCAATCATCGCTCCATAAAATACAGGTCGCCCAAAACTTTCTTTTTTCATACAGCGGGCCATCATTGGCGATTGGGTGGAATGAAATCCTGAAATGGCGCCACAGGAAATTACAATAAACATCATTGGATATATAATATTCTGTGTGGGATTTACATGAAGGTTTTTTAGTTCTCCAAATGATATTTCATTCAAAATTAAAGCTCCTGTTGCACTTTTGAAAATCATTATACCGGCTATACTTACTGCCATGAGCAATAATGCGAATCCAAAAAGAGGATAAATTTTACCGATAATTTTATTAATAGGTAGTAGAGTTGCAAGAAGATAATATGCGAATATTCCATAAAGCCACCAGTTTAGACCACCTCCTGTAAAATCAGTAAGTAATCCTGCAGGACCGGTCACGAAAGCAACACCAACAAATAAGAGTAATAAGATTGTGAAAATCCTTATAAAATTCTGAATGCCAGTGCCTAAATATTTGCCAACGATCTCAGGAAGACTGGCTCCTTCGCTCCTAATGGAAAGCATACCTGAAAAATAATCATGGCTGGCTCCTATAAATATACACCCTAAAACAATCCAAATATATGCAATGGGTCCATACATGGCTCCTAAAATTGCTCCGAATATGGGGCCCAAACCTGCAATGTTTAGAAATTGAATGGTAAACATTTTCCAAGTTGGCATGGGTATAAAATCAACACCGTCTTCCAGTCTAACAGCTGGAGTTTTAATCGTGTCATCAGCACCGAAAAATCGTTCGATAAATCTACCATAGAAAATGTATCCAAGTACTAATGCCAAAATTGCGCTAAAAAATGTAATCATGTTTTTTAATCTTATTTATTTAAACAAATTTAAAATTTTAATTGAAATACTATTTCATCGATAGTAAAGAGGCATAAGTTGTGAAAGTTTTTTTCGGATATCCGAATGGAGGAATGACAAAAAAAAATTTAAACCAGAAGAGTTTTGGTTCAAGTTGGTAAAGGAATTTGGAGTGTTGATAGGGAAAATATGCAAATATGTCGAATTATTTGTAAGCAAAATGGTTTTGTAATATTGTCAATAGTGTGATTATTAGCGTATTGTTATTGCGATAATTGATTCTAAAACTTAATTATTTTTTACTAATATCACCTGTTGTGTAACTCGCAATCTAGATTTGTTTTAAGTACTCTAATCTTTATATTTGCTAATCTCTGATTTTGAGAAATTCAATCATTTTGGAGCAAACCTGAATAAGGAAATATTAATTAGTGATTTGATGATTTATTTAACTTGGAGAATTACACATAGGTAGTTTGAAAATAAGTTTTTGTATAAATCTGAATTAGTTACAGATGTTAAAATAGATATTACAATGAAAGGATTAAAAATTGTTGTTCTTGCTAAGCAGGTTCCCGATACCAGAAATGTTGGGAAGGATGCGATGAAAGCTGATGGAACCGTGAATAGAGCTGTATTACCAGCGATCTTCAATCCTGAAGATTTAAATGCACTTGAGCAAGCGTTGCGTTTGAAAGATAAGTACCCTGGAACAGAAATTACACTTTTAACTATGGGACCTGGCAGAGCCGCTGAAATTATTCGTGAAGGTCTTTATCGTGGTGCTGATAATGGAATACTTTTATCGGATCGTGCTTTTGCGGGTTCTGATACATTGGCAACTTCTTATGCTCTTTCTTGTACCCTTAAAAAAATGGGTAAAATTGATATTATTATTGCAGGTCGTCAGGCAATCGATGGAGATACTGCTCAGGTTGGACCTCAGGTAGCCGAGAAACTGGGATTTCCTCAAATTACATATGCTGAAGAAGTGGTTTCAGCAGAAAAAGGGAAAATTGTAATTAAACGCCGTTTAGAGCGTGGTGTTGAGACTGTAGAAGGAACTTTACCTATGGTGGTAACAGTAAATGCTTCAGCTCCTGAGTGTCGTCCGCGCAATGCTAAATATGTAATGAAATACAAGCATGCCAGAGCTGTTTCTGAAATGCAGAATGCTGATGAAGATTACATCTTGTTGCACAACAACCGTCCTTATTTGAATATTGGCGAATGGAGTGTAAATGATATCGAAACTAAAGCAGAAGAGCTTGGTTTAACTGGATCTCCTACAAAGGTAAAAGCTATCGAAAATGTAGTTTTTCAAGCTAAAGAGGCTAAAGTTCTTGAGCCAACTGATGCTGATATGGGTGAATTAATGAAAGAATTAATCGCTAACCATACCATCGGATAGCAGTTAACCAGGTTACAGTTCCCAGTTCCCGGTTGTCAGTTGTTTTTACACTGTTCACTGTTTACTGATTACTGTTCTCTGTAAAAGTGGAATTTAAAAATTTAAAACCGTGAACAACGTATTTGTATATTGTGAAATAGAAGAGGGACAGGTTGCAGATGTAAGCCTTGAACTTTTAACCAAAGGTCGAAAACTAGCTGACGATTTAAAATGTGAGTTGGAAGCTATTGTAATTGGAGCCGACCTTAAAGGTGTTGAGAAGCAGATTATGCCTTATGGTGTGGATACCGTTTGGATTGCCAGTGATAAGCGTTTGTACCCTTACACTACATTGCCTCACACATCAATTATTGTGAAATTATTCGGGGAAGAAAAACCGCAGATTGCTTTGATGGGTGCTACAAGTATTGGTCGTGATTTGGGACCTCGTGTATCTTCAGCTCTTCATTCAGGTTTAACTGCTGATTGTACCAGTTTGATTATTGGTGATCATGAAGACAAGAAGAACAACAAAGTATATAAGGATTTATTGTATCAGATTCGTCCTGCTTTTGGGGGAAATATTGTAGCTACAATTGTCAATCCTGACTGTCGTCCGCAAATGGCTACTGTTCGTGAAGGAGTAATGAAGAAAGAGATTCTTTCGGATGCTTACAAAGGAAAAGTGAAACAGCTCGATGTTGAGAAGTATGTAAATGCTGAAGATTTTGTAGTGAAAGTTATTGAGCGTCACATGGAAGCTTCAAAAGTAAACATTAAAAATGCGGGTATTATTATCGCAGGTGGCTACGGTGTAGGTTCTAAAGATAACTTCGATAAATTGTATGAATTAGCTGATGTTATTGGTGCAGAAGTTGGTGCTTCCCGCGCTGCTGTTGATGCTGGTTATGCATCTCATGAGCGCCAAATTGGACAAACAGGTGTTACTGTTCGTCCTAAACTATATATTGCCTGCGGTATTTCGGGGCAAATTCAGCATACTGCAGGTATGGAGGAATCCTCAATGGTTATTGCAATTAATACCGATAAGAATGCACCAATAAACAATTTTGCCGACTATATTATTACTGGTGATATTGCTGATGTGATTCCAAAAATGATTAAGCAGTACAAAGAAAACACTAAGTAAAAACCTATTTATGGTAATGGTGTTCGCTAATCGCTTTAATTTTTAACAAAAAACATCCAAAGAAATGGCTAATTTCTATAATGATAATGATGATTTGAAGTTCCACTTGGATCATCCGTTAATGAAAAAAATTGTTGCTCTTAAAGAGCGCAACTTCGAAGATAAAGAAACATATGATTATGCTCCTCTTGATTTTGAGGATGCAATGGATTCTTACGATCGCACACTGGAAATTGTAGGTGAGATTTGTGGAGATATCATCGATCCTAATGCGGAGAGCGTTGATCAGGAAGGCCCAAGAGTTGAAAATGATCGTGTAATTTATGCAAGAGGAACTCAAGAGAATCATGATGCTTTAACAAAAGCGGGTTTGATTGGAATGAGTTTGCCTCGTGAGTACGATGGGTTGAATTTCCCATTGGTACCTTACGTAATGGCTGCAGAATTAGTATCTCGTGCAGATGCGGGTTTTGCTAATATTTGGGGTCTTCAGGATTGTGCTGAAACAATTCATGAGTTTGCTTCGAAAGAGCAAAAAATGGATTACCTGCCACGTTTTGCCAAAGGAGCAACTGCTGCTATGGATTTAACTGAGCCGGATGCAGGTTCTGACTTGCAGGCTGTTCAATTAAAAGCTACTTATAATGCCAAAGAAGATCAGTGGTATTTAGACGGTGTGAAACGTTTTATTACCAATGGTGATGGTGAGGTTGCATTGGTTTTGGCTCGTTCTGAAGAAGGAACCAATGATGGTCGTGGTTTGTCTATGTTTATTTACGACAAAAAGCACATGGCTGTTAAAGTTCGTCGTATCGAGCACAAAATGGGTATTATCGGATCTCCTACTTGTGAGTTGGTATTTACTCATGCTCCTGCCGAATTGGTGGGAGACCGTAAAATGGGATTGATCAAATATGTAATGTCATTGATGAATGGCGCGCGTTTAGGTGTTGGTGCTCAATCGGTAGGTATTGCAGAAGCTGCATATCGTGAAGGTTTAGCATATGCTAAGGAACGTCGTCAGTTTGGTAAGGCAATTATTAAATTTCCAGCTGTTTACGAAATGTTGACCAATATGGAGGCGAAGTTGAATGCTTCCCGTTCCATGTTGTATGAAACTTGTCGTATGGTTGATGTTTACAAATGCTATTACCATATTTCTCAGGATCGTTCTTTGGATAAGGATGAGAGAAATGAGATGAAGAAGTACCAAAAAATTGCTGATGTACTGACTCCAATGTTGAAATTATTTGCATCAGAGTATTGTAATCAGATTGCCTACGATTCATTGCAGATTCATGCTGGTTCGGGTTATATGAAAGATTACCCAATTGAGCGATTGGTGCGTGATGCCCGTATTACGAATATTTACGAAGGAACATCTCAATTACAAGTTGTTGCAGCTGTTCGTGGGGTTACAACAGGTCAGTATTTAGCTTATATTAAAGATTATGAGGCTTCTGATTTAAACCCACAATTGGAATATATCAGAACCACGCTTAAAGGAATGACTGAGCAGTACGAAAAGGCAATCGCCAAAGTTAGTGAGATTAATGCAACAGCAGATCATAACGACTTTATGGATTTCCATGCTCGTCGTTTGGTTGAAATGGCTGGTTATATTATAATGGGATATCTTACTTTATTGGATACAACCCGTAATGATAAATACCATGAGTCATGTGAAGTTTATGTGAAAATGGGTAAATCAGTTTGCGCTTGTCATCTTGATTACATTCAAAACTCAGATTTGAAAGACTTAGGTATTTTCAAAAAATAAAAACTAAACAAATTATAGATAGCGGAAGTTCCTTAAGTGGGAGCTTCCGTTTTTTTTGTATTTAACTTTGTGAAGTGAAGAATTACCCGTATTTGAAAAAGTAGTATAGTCATGTTAATTTTTCGTTAAGTCGAATTAACGTTTATTTAAAACAGTTAAGAGTGAGACTTTTAAGAAACGAATTAGTTTTGTCGTCAGTTATTAAGAAAATGTGTCGACTTAATTGCAAAAAAATTACATACTACTAAAACAAACCAAATGAAAGGGAAAAAATTATTAATTGGTGCTATAGCGTTATTTTTAGGTTTTACTGCTGCTGCACAGGATAAAGCAGATTTCACTCCATCAGGAGAAGCGAATGCTAAAGTGTTCTTTAACTATCATTACGATATGACCAAAGGAACAGAAAAAGAAAGCAGCTTCGAAATTAAAAGAGCTTACTTTGGATACGATTACAATATTGCAAAAGGATTGAAGGCAAGTATTACACTTGATGTTGATAAAAATGACGGAGGTAGTGATTATACTGCATTCCTTAAGAAAGCTCAATTGGAGTGGAAAGCTTCTTCTGTGGTAAAAGTTTCTTTAGGTATGATTGGTACTGTTCAGTTTTCAGATCAGGAAAGTTTTTGGGGATATCGTTACATCATGAAATCATTTAACGATGAATATGGTTTCGGATCAAGTGCTGATTTGGGGATTAAAGCTAATTTTAAGTTAAGCGATTCTTTTTCTGCAAACGCATTTGTTATTAATGGTGAAGGATATAAGAAAGTACAGGATGAAGATGGAAAACAAAAAGTGGGAGCAAGTCTGATTTATCAGAACAAGGGCTTAATAGCAAAAGTATATGCTGATGCGAATACAACAACAATTGTTGGCGAAGGAGGAAGTGAAGAAGATGTAACTGTAACAGCTTTAGCTACTTTTGTTGGCTATAAATTTTCTGAGAAATTCAGGTTGGCTGCAGAATATAATCAATTGATTAATGCTACTAAGTATTCAAGTGCTTCAGACAATCACGATTTGGAGGGAATGTCGATTTATTCAACTTATACATTTGATAAGAAATGGGAAGTATTTGGAAGATATGATTACTTAACTTCAAACACTTTACAAGGAGAGACAGATAAATGGAATTTATCAAAAAATGGTAGTGCAATCACTGGGGGTGTTCAGTATGCGCCGGTAAAAGGTGTTAAAATGGCTCTAAACTATCAGGGATTTATGAAAAAGGATTCTGCATCGGAAGACAACTCAATGGTATACGTAAATTTGGAGTTCAAATTCTAAGAGAATAGATAGATATTATGATATTGAAAGACTGCCCTTGGGTGGTCTTTTTTTTGTTTTCTTTTTTGATTATTTACTAAGCTTAACATTGTGTTTTCTGATCTTAATTAAAATATGGAGTTGATTTGAAAGTTTTTAGTATTAGCTCTCTATATTGAAGGAATATCACAAAAACTTTAGTATAAATACGTTTTCAGGTTATTATTATGAGTGTTGTTTATTTTGAATTTAGCCGTTTATTATAATCATAAAGTTGAAGCATGGTCTGTTAATTTTTATAATACATTGACCAGTAGCATTTTAGATATTTGTATTGTAGAATAATTATAAATAATGAGGTATTTATAATTATTTTTGTTGAGGAATTATTTTATTCATATGTTTGTTGCCAGTTAAAATTAAAACGAAATACTAATGTCGTTTTTTTTTTATTCAAATACATAGCAATGCAATATATAAGGTAGAGTCATGTATGTAACTATAGGATGTATTTTTTAATGAGATATATTTTAAAAATCAAGAAAAGTTATCAATAGTAACTGCATTGAATTGAATAAGTTGAATGATTTGATTCGGCTTGGATAAAAAACAAATTGAAAAAACACAAATCAGAATGTGTTAGATTAATATAATCACTCTAAATCTTTTTATATGATTAGTTTTTTGAAACCGGCAGCACACCAGGAAATGTTGCCCGAAAATAAAATTGACTCAGCTTACAAACGATTACGGTTTCAGGTATTCGTAGGTATATTCCTTGGCTATGCAGGTTACTACCTTGTTCGAAAAGTGTTCTCTTTGGCGATGCCGGATTTAATTGCTTTAGGATATTCTAAAACGGAGTTGGGTTTTGCATTGTCTGGGGTGTCAGTTGCATATGGACTAAGCAAGTTTATAATGGGTAATGTTTCGGATCGAAGTAATGCCCGACGGTTTTTAACTTTTGGTCTTGTTCTTTCTGCAATTACCATGATAATAATGGGTTTATTGCCTGTTGCAACGTCATCGATTGTAATCATGTTTGTATTACTTCTGTTAAATGGATGGTTTCAGGGAATGGGTTGGCCTCCATGTGGTCGTGTTATGGTTCACTGGTTTTCTGTTCAGGAACGTGGAACCAAAATGTCTATATGGAATGTAGCTCACAATGTTGGAGGCGGAATTATTGGTCCGTTGGCAATTTTAGGTGTTGCTATTTTTACTGATTGGCATTCGAAATTATATTTCCCTGGCCTTGTAGCATTAGGTGTTGCATTTATTGCTTGGTTACTAATTCGTGATACACCTCAGTCTTGTGGTCTTCCAAACATTGAAAAATATAAAAATGATTACCCTGATTCTTATTCGGAGAAGTATGAAGAGGAGATGACAGCTAAGGAAATCTTTATGAAATACATCTTGAAAAATAGGTTGCTGTGGTCGATTGCCTTTGCCAACGCGTTTGTGTATTTGGTTAGATATGGTGTGCTTGATTGGGCTCCGTTATATCTGGAAGAAGCCAAGGGATTCTCAATTAAAGAAACAGGTTGGGCGTATTTTGCTTATGAGTGGGCAGGTATTCCTGGTACTATATTATGTGGCTACTTAAGCGATAAGGTGTTTAAAGGAAAACGTGCTCCTGTGAGTATTATTTATATGGTATTGGTTTTCGTTTCTGTACTAATGTATTGGTTCAGTGAGTCGATTTTGATGAATTCAATAGCTCTTATTTGTATTGGTTTCTTAATCTATGGTCCTGTGATGTTAATTGGTGTTCATGCACTGGATTTGGTTCCTAAAAAAGCAGCTGGAACTGCGGCAGGATTAACAGGACTATTTGGTTATATGGGAGGTGCCTTATTTGCTAATATCGCGATGGGTGCTGTTGTTGACGCTTGGGGATGGGACGGTGGTTTTGTTGTTCTCCTTGGAGCATGTGTTGCTGCTATCATCTTGATTGGGGTTTCTTGGATCCAAGAGCGTAACGGACACAATGGTTTACATGCTTAAATGTTTGAATTCCTATCAGATCGACTAGAAAACAGTTAAGATATATTGCTCGTTTGGAGTAGTAAATAATTTAAATAAAAATAATTACAAACCTAAATTTTAATACATATGAAAAACTTTAATGTGAAAAATTTGCTGGCTGGTGTTCTTATCCTGTCTGGTATCGGATTTGCAGGTTGTGAAGATGATACCCCTGATTATAATCCTTATAATAATTATAAAACTTATCCTCTTAAAGAGCTAAGCGCTGAAGCAAAAGCAGTTCGCGATTATGTGAAGGCCGATGCAGTTATTGCTCACCGTGGTTCTACATTTTGGGCTCCAGAAGAGACTGAAGCAGCTTTCCGTTGGGCTCGTAATATGGGTGCTGATTATTTGGAACTTGATCTTCAAAGAACTAGTGATGGTGTTCTATTAGCATTACACGATGGTAATCTTCAACGTACTTCTAATATTGAGTCTGTTTTTCCAGGACAAGATGATTATCCAGTAAGTCGTTTTACTTTGAAACAATTACGAGAATTAGATGCAGGTTCTTGGTTTAATATTGATAAGCCTGAAAATGCTCGTTCCTCATTCAAAGGACTACAGATCTGTACTCTAGAAGACGTTTTGTTAATTGCCGAAGGAATGAAAGTTAAGAGAAATTCTTTAAATCAACCATACTATAAGGTTGAGGATGGTTCTGAAACTATAGATTTAAAAGCTTCTACAGGTGTATTTGTTTTTGTTGTTGATGATAAAGATAATGGTAACCGTCCTGGTATTTATGCTGAGACAAAAGAACCATATTTATTTCCTAACATGGAAGCTGATTTAGCAGTATTCTTATCAGAAGTAGGATGGAATGTGACTGATTCTCCAAAAGTAATTCCTACAACTGTTGGTAAAGTTGATGTAGCGAACACAAAAGGTCGTTTTATTTTACAAACTTTCTCACGTGAGTCTGTTGTGAAATTAGAGAAAGTACTTCCCGGTGTACCTAAGTGTATGTTACTTTGGGAGGACGAAAGTGCTGGTTATGTTCGTCCTTCAAATTCCATTGAATCTATAGCGGAATTTATCAACTTTTCAGTTGAATACAACTGTCATATTGCAGGTCCTTCTATCGCTGGAAATCCAAATAAATATCCGGAATTAACAGAGCCTTGGATGTGTGAAATGTATCACCGTGCCGGTATGATTGTTCATGCGTATTCTTTCGATACTGAAGATCAGTTGAGAAAATACAATGGCGATTATTTTTATGCTGGAGTATCTCGTTTTGACGATCCTGCTCGTGCAATTAGTGGTGATTTTCAATATGACGTAAACCCTAATATGTTTATTGATGGTGGTTTTACGAACTTGACAGACTTGTCAATGAAGTATCAAAAACGTAGTGTTGATGAAACTGCTCAAGATGTATTTGAAACATTAGGTTACAATTTGTAAAATCTATAAACGATAAAGATATGTTAAGAAAATTATATATCGCTACACTAGCTTTAGGAATGGTGGCGACAAGTGCAATAGGGCAGGAAAAACAATTGACTGCAGAATCAAATAAAGGAGGAATCGTTTTAACCTCTGCTGATAAAGATTATCAAATTAGTCTTAACGGTAGAATTTACATGGACGGAGTACATTATTTCGATGATGCAACCGACTTAAGTTCGGATGCTTCTATCAGTGATATCCGATTAGGAACAAGCGTAAAATGGGGACAATGGAGTGCTAAAGTGAATGTTAGTTTTGGTAATGATGAAGTGAAAATCAAAGATGCATTTTTACGATATAATTATGCAACAAACAGCATTTTCACAGTTGGTAATTTCTTCGAGCCTTTTGGTATTGAAGGATCTGCGTCAAGTAAAGATCTTCGTTTTATCGGAGCTTCAAATATGACTGAAGCAATGGGAATTGGTCGTAGCATTGGTTTAGGCTACACTTACTATACCGATAAATTTTACGGATCAACTGGTGTTTTTGCAGGTTCGGTAGATAACCACAATAAAGGTGATCAGGGATTTTCAACAACAACAAAGTTGGTTTATACTCCGATTGTAAACGAGAAAGTAACTTTCCAATTGGGAGGATCATTTACTTATCGTATTCCAGAAGCAAATGGTTTCGATGAGTCTTTAAATGATGATGATTATAACAGAGAAGTTGTTTTAGCTGCAGGTCCTGAGCATAAATTTTTAAATGCAGATATTCAGCATGCAAGAACAGATATGCGTTATAATTTCCAATCAATGGTACTTAGCGGTCCTTTTATGTTGCAGGCTGAATATACTAAAACAAAAGTTACTCGTGACGATGACTATGTTTCAAGACTAATGAAGGATAATCCTTATTGGACTCATACTGCTACTGGAGGATATGCATGGCCAACTGTTCCAGGTGATTACCCAGGATGGTATGGTGAGTTACGTGATATCGAAACAAAAGCTTACTATGCTCAGGCAGGTTTCCTTTTAGGAGATAACTATGCTTACGATTCGGCATCAGCTTATATCAAGCGTCCAAAGGCAGGTTCTTACGAATTTCTTATACGTTACGATAATACTGATTTGAATGATATCGATGGTACTTATTTTAACGGAGCCTATGGTCCTGCTGATTTAGGTGCTGCTTTAGGCGGAGCTGGAAACATGAGTATTCAGGGTGGAAAATCAGAGAGCTATAGTGTAGCTGTTAACTATTACTTAAACGATAATGTAATGTTTCGTTTAAACTACAGCTACATGGATGTTCAAAACCAAGTGTATCCATTGGATGAAAAAATTGGTATGGTTAAAGCCAGAGTTCAAGTGAACTTCTAGTAATAAGAATACTATTTATCTATAATTTAGAGTGAGGTAATTTATTTTGCCTCACTCTTTTTGTATTTGATATGATCAAAATTTTAAATTGTTTTATTCTTGAGGAAAAACAAGAGCATGAGCTTGCTTTGTCAAATAAATAATTTATTGTTGATCTAAAAAATCTATTTGTTAAATTTACATTTTGAAAAAACACTGTACTAATCTTTACCAATACCCAAAATGAAAAAACACTATTTATTAACTTTTTGCCTGCTGCTTGTTGCAGGGCGTTTGTTTTCACAAGACTCTAATGAATTGAAATTAAGAGTCGAAAAAGGATCAATACAAATGGCCACTGATGATAGTCAGTTTAAATTTGGTATGGGCGGACGTGTGTTTATGGATGCTGCTGGTTATTTTGACGATAAAACAGATTTGGGAAGTGGCAGTGAAATTCGGGATGTTAGATTATTGATGACGGCTAGCCTTTGGGGAAAATGGGATGCAAAAATAAACATTGGTTTTGATGGGGGTGCAGTATCCCTTAAGGATGTATTCCTGCAATACAATATCAACAAGAATAGTTTTTTTAGAGCAGGTCATTTTTTGGAACCATTTGGAATCGAGCAAACGGAGAGTTCTAAAACAATTAAGTTTATGCATGTTTCGAGTACAGTAGAAGCATTCAGGCCAGGTCGTAATTTAGGGGTTTCTTATGACCGATGGGGCAATAATTATTATTGGGCTCTGGGTTTGTTTGGTAGTGATGTAAATAATACTGTAAGCAATCAAGATGAGGATTTTGGCATGACATCAAGATTAGTTGTTTCTCCATTTCACAAGGAAAATATAATGCATTTTGGTTTGTCCGGAACCTATAGGTCTGTAAATCCAATTACTACAAGTGTAGAGAATAGGTATTATAATACATCTACAGAAAAGGGATCGGTAAGATATCGTTCAAGAGCAGCAACACATATTGAAGGCCGTCGATTTATAGATGCTACAGTTGATAATGCTGAGTCTCAATTCAAATATGGAATCGAAATGATTGCAGCAACAGGACCTGTTTCAATTCAGGGAGAGGTAATTAAAGCAAAAGTAAATTATGATTCGGGTTCCAGTTATTATTCTGATGAATATATGACAAATGGTTTGTATGTTCAGATGGGTTTTTTACTTAAAGGTGGAAGTTATAAGTACAATATGAAATCTGCTCGTTTGGCCAAACCAAGTCCTGGTTCCATTGAACTTTTGGCAAGATATAATGAGACAGACTTGAATGATGATGATACTGAAATTATGGGAGGGAAACAAAAGGACATAAGTTTAGGATGCACTTGGTATGTAAATCACAATGTATTGATGAAATTGAATTTTACGAATGTTGATTTGGATGAAAATGCATTAAATGGAGAAGAGAATTTTAACATGATTCAAACCCGTTTGCAGTTTTCGTTTTAAGAAACATCAGAATAAATAGGAAATAAGGATGCTGTCTGTAAAGGGCAGCATTTTTTACAGGTTAAAATGTTGTGAGTAACATGTTTTTGAATGGCAAAGGTTCCAATTACCCACCACTTTTCACGATCCTGAAGAATGGGACAAAATAGTACTGGAGGGAGCCGTTAAAACGCCGGAGAACTCATAATAAATGCCGGAGAAGTGCTCAATATTGGTGGAGGACTACAATATATTGCCAGAGGGATACAAAATAACAGCGGAGAAGGGGGCAAATCTTCCGCGGGATAGTAGAATTAGGCCTTTCAGCTGTCTTCTCCTAAAATAGCTGCATAGCTTATCCTTAATTTCTGCAAGACTCACTATTTCCGATAAGATTGTGAAATGGTAATCGATATTATCTGTTTATATTTGTAGCATGGACAAAGAAAAAGCTGAACAGGAGAAACAGTTTATACGAAAGATTTTCATTGAGGAAATAGGTCGCTTGCAAAAAGAAGGATTCTATTTCTTCTCTTTTATCATGATGGGGCAGGCAATAGAGGCATTGGGATGTTTCCTGGATAATAAGCCATTAAAAGCCAAAGCTCAATCCTCCAAGCGTTTTTCAAAATCATTAAATATACTAATGGGGAACGATTATCGTGTTGTAAATAATGATCATTGGCTGTATGATAAGTTGCGTAATCAGCTGACTCATTCATTCGTGCCCAGTAAATCCTTACTGCTTTGTTCCCGTAAAAATCAGCCCGAAGGAGCTGAACATTTAGAGCAATTAAACGATAGATTGGTTTTGGTTGCTGAAGATATGTATGAGGATTTGGTAAAAGCTTGTGAAAAACTGTTTGGAATGATTGATAGGGGAAAAGTACCCTTGAAGCAAATAGCCGCATCGCCATTGGAGTTAGGCATAATATAAAATCAGGAAAATGATTCAAAAAGTAGTAATGATTGGTGCCGGTAATTTAGCGACTCAGCTATCTTTGGCTCTTCATGAAAATGGAATTGATATTTTGCAGGTGTACAGCAAAACTGTTGAATCTGCGAAAGCATTGGCCGGGAAATTGGACTGTTCGTTTACTATATCAGTAAAGAAAATAGAAAAGAATGCTGACTTGTACATTTTTGCTGTAAGCGATAAGGCATTGCAACCAATTCTTGATAAATGGTCGGTTCCAATAGGAAATTCTGTTCATACTGCCGGTAGTATTCCTGTGGATATTTTTGAGAATTATACGGAAAATTATGGTGTTTTTTATCCTTTGCAAACTTTCTCGAAGGAGCGTAAGGTCGATTTTTCAAACATACCTATTTGTATAGAATCAAATAGTTTGGAATTGCGAACAGATTTGATTGAGTTGGCAGCAAAAATATCAAACAGCGTTCATCTAATTAATTCGGAACAAAGGAAGCAACTCCATTTGGCGGCTGTTTTTACTTGTAATTTTACCAATCATATGTATTGCATTGGGCAAAAATTGCTGCAGGAAAAGGATGTTGATTTTGAATTGTTAAAACCTCTGATTGCAGAAACAGCACAAAAAGTATTGCAATTGGATCCTATGTCGGCTCAAACGGGTCCGGCTGTTCGTTTCGACGAAGAAATTATGAGTTCGCACGAGAAGGCACTAAAAAACACTCCTGTTTTTCAAAAATTGTATAGATTTGTGAGCGAAAGCATCTATAAGATGCATAAAAGTAAATAAGTAAATTTGTTGTATTTCGAAGAAGAAAATGGGAGGTAGAATTAAATATCTTTCTCACATCTCATATCTTGTTTCTCAATTCTAAATAAAATGGCGTTTTTTAAGGAAGATTTAATGAAAGTTTCTGCATTCATTTTCGATGTGGATGGAGTTCTTTCCAATGAGTGTATCGTTATTGATTCGTCAGGCGAAATGTTGCGGACCGCAAATACAAAAGATGGTTATGCCATTCAGTATGCTGTTAAAAAGGGCTATCCGATCGCAATAATAACCGGTGGAGTTTCAGATGCAGTCGAAAAGCGTTACCGAGGTCTTGGTGTTACCGATATTTACATGGGATCGAAAAATAAGAGTAAAGATTTTGAAGATTTTATTGCGAAATACGATTTAAATCCTGATCATATTATGTATATGGGCGATGATTTGCCTGATTATGAGGTGATGAAACGAATCGGAGTGCCGACTTGCCCATGTAATGCTGTGGAGCAAATAAAGGCTATTTCCAATTATATATCCGATAAAGAGGGCGGTTACGGTTGTGTTCGTGATGTAATTGAACAAGTATTGCGCGCACACAGTAAATGGCTCGAAGCAGATACAAATATCCAAAGTATATAAAAACAACCTTAACCCGAACAGCCCAATGAACAGTTATCTGAAATTGATCCGATTACCCAATCTGATTATTATTGCACTGACTCAATATGTGATGCGGTATTTCATTATTCAACCTATTTTGGGAATTAATAAAATTAAGCTTCAATTAGCCGATTTGGATTTTGCAATATTGGTTTTAGCTACCGTTTGTATGGCTGCGGCAGGTTATGTTATTAATGATTATTTTGATACAAAAGCAGATCGAATCAATAAAAAGGATGTTATTGTAGGTAGGAAGGTTACGCGAAGAATTGCCTTGTTTCTGCAGCAAATAATTGCGGCAATATCTGTTTTACTTGGAGGGTATGTGTCTTATAAAATTGGTCACTGGCAATTTGTGTTCATCTTTTTTATGGGAGGAGGCTTGCTTTGGTTTTATTCAACGTCTTACAAATATTACTTTTTATTGGGTAGTTTTTTAATCGCTTTTATTGTTGCCACTATTCCTTTTGTGGTAGTTATTTACGAAATTCCACCGCTTACTATAACTTATTCGGAAATATTAATTGCTTCAAAAACCAATTTTAATTACTTGTTGTATTGGGTAGGAGCCTTTTCTTTTTTCTCCTTTGTTGGTGTGCTCATTGCACAATTTATCAGAGATTTACTTTCCATTAAAGGAGACCGGGAAATTAATCGTCAAAGTTTACCGATTGTAATTGGTTTAAAATGGGCTAAGCTTGTAATCATACTGCTTATTTTGTTTTTATCTGTATCGGTTTTTGGAGTTTGGTATCAATTTCTAAATGCCCCAATGGATCAAATTACGCCATGGTATTTTGGTATTTTAATCATTTTACCATTATTTTTATTGGCTTATCGGGTATATCAGTTTTCGGAAGGAGACAAATTTAAGACTGGAATTTTTCTAATACGATTTGCCATTCTTGCAGGTATTTCCTATGCCTTTGTGGTCAATTATATTGTAAATCACACAAATTTTTAAGCATGCTGAATAATCTCAAAGATTATCAATTAATATTAGCCTCTCAATCGCCTCGAAGACATCAAATGCTGAAGGAATTGGGTTTGATTTTTGAAATAAGAACAAAAGAAGTAGAGGAGATTTATCCTGAAGGATTAACACCAGATCAAATTCCGGTTTACCTGGCCGAATTAAAAGCAAAAGCATTCGAGCAGGATCTTAACTCCAATGAGTTGGTGATTACTGCAGACACAATTGTTTGTGTTGATCATTGGATTCTTGGAAAACCAAAAGACAGAGAAGATGCTGTTAAAATGCTTAATGCATTGTCCGATAGATCTCACCAGGTAATAAGTGGTGTTTGCCTAATGAGTAAGGACAAGAAAATAAGTTTTTCTACAACTGCCAACGTTCATTTTAAAGCCTTGTCCGAAGAAGAGATTGAGTATTACATAGATAATTACAAACCTTTCGATAAAGCGGGAGCCTACGGAATTCAGGAATGGATTGGCTTTATCGGGATTGATGGCATTGAGGGATCTTATTTTAATGTAGTGGGTTTACCTATTCAACGCCTGTATCAGGAATTGTCAACTTTTTAAACAACAACACAAATATATTATCATGATTAAAAAATTAAGTCTACTTCTCATGGCAGTTCTACTGTTTATGGGAACTCAGGTAAAAGCTGATGAGGGAATGTGGATTCCCATGCTCTTGGAAAAATACAATATTGAAGACATGCAAAAGGCAGGATTTAAGCTTTCTGCTGCTGATATTTATGATATCAATAAGGCATGTTTGAAGGATGCTGTTATTGGTTTGGGACGTGAAGGAAGTCCGTTTCATCATTTTTGCACAGGAGAGCTAATTTCAGATAAAGGTCTGATTGTAACAAATCATCACTGTGGATACGGAGCCATTCAGAATCACTCAACTTTAGAGCACGACTATTTAAAAGATGGTTTTTGGGCGATGAGTCAGGATGAGGAATTAGTTAATGAAGGAATAACTGCTTCATTTTTAATTCGTATGGAAGATGTAACTGCGCAGGTTTTGGATAGTATTACTGATGAAACAAAGGAGGAAGTTCGTCAGAAAATGATTCAAAAGCGCATCAAGAAGATTCAGAATGCAACAGAAAAGGATTCGGATTACCGCGCAAGTGTAAAAGCTTTTTTTAATGGGAATCAATATTTTCTATCGGTGTATGAAATATATAAAGATGTACGTTTGGTAGGTGCTCCTCCATCAGCAATTGGGAAATTTGGCGGAGATACAGACAATTGGATGTGGCCTCGTCATACAGGAGATTTCTCGATGTTTCGGATTTATGCCGACAAAAACAATAAACCTGCTTCTTATTCTAAGGAGAATGTTCCAATGAAACCAAAGCAGTCATTTAAAATTTCACTTAAAGGTGTAAATGAAGGTGATTTTACGATGGTTTTTGGATATCCGGGAACGACCACTGAATATTTAACATCTGATGCATTGGATTTAATGACAAAGGTTGATAACCCACATAAAATCAAAATCAGAACAAAGAAATTGGATTTAATGAGAGCAGATATGGATGCTTCACCAATGGTTCGAATTCAGTATTCTGCAAAATATGCAGGTGTTGCAAATTCATGGAAAAGATGGCAGGGAGAAATCGCAGGTCTAAAGCGATTGAATGCAATTTCCAAGAAAAAAGAATTGGAAGAAAAATTTGAAATCTGGGCAAATAGCAGTGACGATTTGAAGGAAAAATATGCTGGAATTGTAGCAGAACTGGGAGCTTTGTACAAAGAGCTGACTCCAATTAGTTTGGCCCGCGATTATGCCATTGAGGCTGGTATGCGTGGCTCAGAAGCTGTAACTTTTGCTGTTAAATTTAAGAAACTGGCAAGCCTGGCCAAAAAAGATCAGGATCAGCTTGCTGGTCTTGTTGCTGAGTTGAAGAAGTCGAGTGAAGAGTTTTTCAAGAATTATAATAATCCAACAGATAAAAAGCTTTTGGCTGCTTTGTTGAAAATGTATAGTGAGAATCTGACAGATGAGTATTTGCCGAAAGAGATTGTAAATATCCGGGAGAAATATAATGGCGATTTCGAAGCTTATGCAGAGAAGGCAATGTCTAAATCGGTATTTGCTGACGAGAATAAATTGAATAATCTGCTGAATAATTATAAGTTGTCATTGGGTAAGCGTTTGACTAAAGATCCTATTTTTGTTTTGGCAAACAGCATATACTTCTTTTACGAATCGGAAATTTCTCCGGTTTACAGCAAAATTCTCACAAAAACGGCAAAGTTGCAACGTGCTTATATGGCCGGTTTAATGGAAATGCAAAAAGACAAAACCTTTTATCCTGATGCCAATTCAACGTTCAGAGTTCATTATGGGAAGGTAGCTGGTTACAAAGCTCGAAACGCTGTAACTTACGATTATTATACCACATTAGAGGGAATTATCGAGAAAGACAATCCTGAGATTTTTGATTATGATGTTCCTCAGAAACTAAGAGATCTTTATCAATCTAAGGACTTTGGGAACTATGCAAATACTAAAGGTGAAATGCCGGTTTGTTTTGCTGCAACCAACCACACTACCGGAGGAAATTCGGGCAGTCCGGTTTTAAATGCCAATGGTGAGTTAATCGGTTTGAATTTTGACCGCGCTTGGGAAGGCGTAATGTCTGATTTAATGTACGATCCTGAAATTTGCCGAAACGTATCACTGGATATTCGCTACGTATTATTTCTTGTTGATAAATTTGCCGGGGCAGGCTATTTGTTGGATGAGATGAATATCGTTCAGTAATTATTTCCTGATGAGTGCAAGAGTAATGAATTACTCTTGTTATTTTATAAGAATTTCCTTGTACAATACAAAGGGGTTTCCTAGCATTAGGGAGCCCCTTTCCCTTGTACTAGGAAACCCCTTTGTATTGTACAAGGGAAATCTTGTGTGTAATGCAAGAAAAAAGAAGAAACGTAGTACCAGAAAAATAATTGCGGCAATGCCAGGAATATAACAAACAAAATGAAAGAGACTGCTCTAAAAAAAAGTTCTATTTTATTGTGATTCTGTACTTTTGAAATGGGCTCTTTTTTATTGGAGTGAATTCAAGTTTCGGAAATGAATTAATGGGGCGCATTTGCAATATATTTTACTAATTGCAAGGTAAGTAGTAGTCTTTTAATGGATTAATAAATAGAATCGGATTGTCTTCTTTTTTAAGAATGCTTTTTAGTTGACTGGGACCGGACCAGGAGGCGATCCAGCCAGGATTACGATTCGACATGAGTACGATTAAATCGGAATTATAATTTTTCGAAAATTGAATTGCTTCCCTGTTGATGCTTTTGCTTTGGCATTCTGTTTTAACAATTTTGTATTCGAACTTAAACTGTTCAAACATTTTTTTAGTGAATAAAAGGGTTGCTTTTATGGTACGAAGATATCCTTCTGATTTTTCATTGGGAGCAATCAGATGAATGACTGCATTGTTGAATCTTCCAAAATAACTAGCCCAAATCATCTTCTCTTTACTCTCTCTCCTGTAATCTATTGGAACGATTATATTCTTGTATTCACAATCTGGATTCGTTTGTTCTGTTACAAGTATAGAAGGAATTTTTGCTTCCAGTATCCATTTGAAAATGGCATTTCGTTTTAGAAAATGATTTAGTGATTCTTTAGGAAATTGTGTTACAATAAAAATTGCATCCAATTCTTGTATACTGAGATTAGGTTCCCGTTTGTTATTTTTTAGTTCTATTATTTTGTAAGGGATTGACTGCAGATTAAATTTTTCAATCTGATTATGACTTATGGAGGGATGAGTTTTCCCCTTTAGCGAAGGGAAATTTGCAAAGGCTGCTTCCGATTTGAAAAATTTAGCTAATGTAAAAGCATGTTTAATCGCTGCGTTAGAACATTCAGGATCTTGAATTAAAACGAGTATGTGTTGCTTCTTAATGTTCATTAAATAAAGAAAAAAATAAGTAATAGAGTTCTGGTATTCTGCACTTGTATGCGAATATAATCAAAATAAACTTGTCTGTTTTATTCTAAACCTGCAAGAATTTAGAACAATTGTATTGACATAAAATGCCTGCGGATTTATGATCGTGTTGAAGTGATAAAATTGTAATTTGTCATGATCTGTTTTGTCTTTATTGAGTTATTTAGATTTAATATGTATTTTCTTTTTTTGTATCTATTCCGTTATATATCATTTATTAATCCTGCTCAAATACTTATCTTAGCGCAATCGGAATAGAATAAATGATAAACATAAGTTAGTACTGCGATATGGTGAAAGTGGCTGATCTAGTTGATAAACTTAATGCAAGTGTTATTTGTGGAAAAGATGATCTGAATCAGGGTATAAATTTTGGTTTTGCATCGGACTTGATGAGTGATGTACTAACATTAGATACAGATAACCTATTGTTAATTACTGGGTTAAATAATCTTCAGACAATTAGAACATCTGAAATGTCAGACATCTCTTTCATTTTATTTGTGCGGGATAAGAAGGTGTCACAGGAGATGAAAGACTTGGCTTGTGAGAATAATATTACATTAATTGAATGTGGTTATTCAATGTTTAAAGCATGTTCTATATTGTGTGAAATGGGGTTAGAACCAGTATATTAAAGGGATGAAGTTTACATTTTTTATTGAAGGGGAGAATTTTTCAAAAGCAGGAACGGCCTCTAGTGAAGTTAAAAAAATATTGAAGCAGTTGAATGTTGACCCGAAAATCATAAAGCGGACTGTTGTGTCATTGTATGAGGCTGAAGTGAACGTGGTCGCACACGCTTTTGAAGGGAATATGAATGTTGAAATTTTTCCGGATAAGATAGTAGTCAGGATCGAAGATAAAGGACCTGGAATTCCTGATATCGATAAGGCAATGGAAAAAGGCTTTTCTACAGCAACACCTAAAGTTCGGGAAATGGGTTTTGGAGCTGGAATGGGATTGCCGAATATAAAGAAGAATTCAGATGAGATGAATATTAGTAGTAAAGTTAATGTTGGAACAAAATTAGAAATCGTTAACTATCTGAAATAAAAAGAAGATGGAGAAGGCTCATTTTTATCATGCTCTTAAAGTGGTTGAGGAGGTTTGCATTGGTTGCACACATTGTATGAACGTGTGTCCAACTTCGGCAATTCGTGTGAAAAATGGAATTGCTGATATTAATAAAAATGCTTGTGTTGATTGTGGCGAGTGTTTAAATTCATGTCCGGTTAATGCGATTATTGTTGAGCAGGATGACTTTTCTCAAATTTTCCATTATAAGCAACGGGTTGCTCTTCTTCCAACCGTTCTTTTAGGGCAATTCCCGGATGATATATCCGAAAAACAAATCTATTCTGTTATCCTTGAGTTAGGTTTTACTCATGTATATGAAGTGGACGAAACTGCTGATATTCTTACGGAAGTTACTAAAACTTACATGCAGAAGCATCATCAGGAACGTCCGTTTATTTCCAGCTTTTGTCCTGCAATCGTTCGCTTAATTCAGGTTAAGTTTCCTGCCTTGGTTGAGCATATTATTCACTTAAAGCCGGTTATTGATATTTCAGCTATATTTTATCGTGAAAAACTAAAAAATGAAGGGTTTAGTGATGATGAAGTCGGGATTTTCTACGTGACTCCATGTGCAGCAAAAATTGCTGCAGTGAAAAGTCCCGTTGGTGAAGATAAATCTTTTATTGATGGTGTTATCAACATGGATTTCATATACAATAAAGTATTGCTAAGTATTAAGCAGAACAAATCGAAAGAGCTAAAATATGAATTGAACAAACACATATCCAGAAGAAGCATTGGCTGGACATTAACCAATGGAGAAGCATCACAATATTCTGGCAGATGCTTGGCTATAGATGAAATTCATAATGTGATTGAGGTGTTGGAGAAGCTGGAAAATGAGGAGATTACTGATGTTGATTTTATAGAACTACGGGCTTGCGACCATTCTTGTGCAGGTGGTGTTTTAACTACAGAAAATAGATTTTTAGCCATAGAGAGATTACGGAAAAGAGCAGATTGGTATCATCGAAATAAACCGATTATACTTGAGAAGAAGGAAATTGAAGAGTATAGACCATATTTGTTGGAGAACATTTCCATTAAGAGTATTGAACCCCGCTCAATCTTAAGTTTGGATACTGACATGATGGAGGCGATGAAAAAGATGGAGAAAATCAATCGCATTCTAAAAGTTTTACCAAGTATCGATTGTGGCGCTTGCGGTGCTCCGCGTTGTCAGGCTTTAGCAGAGGATGTGGTACAAGGAAAAGCCAAGATGACACAATGTGTTTTTTTACAGAAGATGCTGACAAAAGAAGGTTTGATTACTCCTCAGGAGTCTTTTGATATATCTGAAAATACCTGGGGGGTAAAAAGATTCGAAAAGAAAAATATAAACGATCATTAGATAATGAAAGTACAAGACATAGTTGATAAGTTGGGATTAAAAGTGTGCAGTGGAGCCACTGGATTAAATCGCAAAATTGAAGGAGGATATACTTCTGATCTTTTAAGTGATGTGATGGGAAACGCAGATGAGAATCAGGTTTGGGTTACTTTGCAAACTCATAAAAACATCATGGCAATTGCATCTTTAAAGGAGTTGGCGGCAATAATTCTTGTGAAAGGATACGAACCGGAAGCTGATGCCACTGAGCAAAGTAATTTAGAGGGAATCCCTATTCTGTCCTCAGAGGAGGAGACTTTTGAATTAACAGGAAAATTGTTCGAGTTATTGAAGAAGTAAACGAATTGAAATGAAAGTTTTTCGAGCTGATTTGCATACTCATACTGTCCTGTCTCCATGTGGAGATTTGGAAATGAGTCCTGTGAATATCGTTCGGATTGCAAAAGAGCGTGGCGTTGACATTTTGGGAATAACAGATCATAATTCAACCTTGCATGCTCCATTAATCAGGCAGTTGGCAGAAAAAGAAGGAATTATGGTGATGATGGGAGCAGAGGTTACCTCCAAAGAAGAAGTTCATTGTTTGTGCTTTTTTGAAACTGAACACTTGCTTTCTGATTTTCAAATTTACCTCGATCAACATTTGCCTAATATTCCAAATGATACAAAATACTTTGGATATCAGGTTGTGGTGAATGAAGAGGAGGAGATTGTGCAGGAAATAGATAATTTGTTGATATCAGGCTTGAATCAAGGAATCAATGAGGTTGAACAGAAAGTTCATAAACTTCAAGGTTTGTTTATTCCAGCACATATTAATAAGACACAAAATAGTATTATTAGTCAACTGGGTTTTTTACCGCCAGATTTAAAAGTGGATGCTTTGGAAATTTCAATGCATACCACGAAAGATGAGTTTTTAAGTAAGAATAAGTATCTGAAAGGCTATACTTTTATCCAAAGTTCGGATGCACATTATGTCGATAATATAGGTAATGTATGCAGCAGGTTAACAATGAAAGAAGCCAGTTTTTCTGAGATCAGAATGGCTTTAAAAGGAGAAGATGGAAGAAGTGTTGAGTTGGAAAAAAGGTAAAAGGTAAAAGAGGAAGGTTTGATGGATGAGAAATTTTAGATCTTTAGTTGTATGGCAGAAAGGTATGTCGATTGTAACGAAGACATATGATTTAACTGCAATGTTTCCCAATGAGGAAAAATACGGTCTGAAGAGTCAGATGTGTAGAGCCGCAGTTTCGGTTCCTTCAAATATAGCGGAGGGGTGTAGCAGAGGAAGTGATAAAGATTTTGTCAGATTTTTAGAAATAGCATTGGGATCATTATTCGAATTGGAGACACAATTATTATTAGTTCAAGAATTGAACTACTCGAATCAGGAGAGTGTTAAGTTATTATTATCTATTGTTTTGGAAGAAGAAAAAATGATTAGTGGGTTTGTTAATATGCTTAAATCTGAAATTTATAAAGTGAAATGCAAATAATGCTTTTAGCTAATACCTTTAAGCTTTAACCTAAAGCGAATATGAAAGACCTGTCTTTACATATAATGGATATTATCCAAAATTCAGTGAGAGCTGAAGCTTCTAATGTTGAATTGGAAATAAGGGAGGATTTGGAAAAAGATATCTATTCAATTTCTATTAAAGATGATGGATGTGGAATGTCGGAAGAAGTTCTGAGCAGAGTATTGGATCCTTTTTTCACCACGAGAACCACACGTAAAGTTGGACTGGGTTTATCGCTGTTAAAGCAAAGTGCAGAGCAGACAGGAGGTAAATTGGAAATTTATTCTAAAGAGGGAGTGGGAACAGAACTTCAGGTTTTGTTTTCTCATAAAAATATAGACAGACCGGTAATTGGAGATATTGCCGGGGTTATGGTGTTGTTGGTGAGTGCAAATCCAAATATGGATTTTGTATATAAGCACCATACAGCGAAGGGGGAGTATATTTTTGATACAAAAGAAATAAAAGAAGTGCTGGAAGATGTTTCGGTAACAGATCCAAATATTATGCAGTATTTGAAGGAATTAATAAACGAGAACCTAAACACAATAATATAAATTTTAACCTTTAATAATTTGAGATTATGGCAAAAGTTAAATCCCTTGCAGATCTGAAGAGAATGAAAGAAGAGCTTCAGTCGAAGATGGATCTTAGGGAGAAAAGCAACGATCCGGAAGGCCTTGTGCAGATTAAAGTTGCAATGGCTACATGCGGAATTGCCTCAGGAGCTAAAGAGGTAATGGAATTCCTTATTGAAGAAACAGCAAAAAGAGGAATTCGAACTGTAGTTACCCAAACCGGATGTATGGGATATTGTTATGCAGAACCTACAATTGAGGTTCAAATTCCAGGGAAAGAACCCATCGTTTTTGGCGATGTAGATATTAAAAAAGCTGACCAAATTGTTGAAAAATACATTAAAAATGGTGAATTGGTCGACGGAATAATACCTGTAAACTACAAAACTCTAGACTAAATCTAAACGAAACAACAATTATGGAAAAGTATAAAATGCATATTCTTATTTGTGGAGGTACCGGTTGCCGGGCTTCTGCCAGTGAGGCTATTCAAAGTAATTTGCAGGAAGCAATTAAAGCCAAAGGACTTGAAGATGAAGTACAGGTTGTAATGACCGGTTGCTTCGGATTTTGTGAAAAAGGTCCTATTGTTAAAATTCTTCCGGATAATACTTTCTATGTGGAAGTGAAACCTGAAGATGCAGAAGAATTAATCGAAGAGCATATTATTAAAGGTCGTAAAGTAATGAGATTGCTTTATGTGGATCCTGAAAATAAAGAAATGATTAGTGATTCGAAACATATGGGATTTTATAAAAAGCAAATTCGAATTGCGCTTCGAAATTGCGGTTTTATTAATCCTGAAAATGTAGATGAATACATTGCAAGAGATGGTTATGCAGCCTTGGGTAAGTGTTTGGCTGAAATGACTCCGCAGACGGTAATTGACGAAATTAAGGAATCTGGATTACGCGGACGAGGAGGAGGAGGATTTCCAACTGGTTTAAAATGGGAATTTGCAGCAAAAAATGAAGCCGATCAAAAATATGTGGTTTGTAATGCTGATGAGGGAGATCCCGGAGCATTTATGGATCGTTCTATTCTGGAAGGTGATCCACACTCGGTTTTAGAGGCTATGGCTATTTGCGGATACACCATGGGAGCTGATAAAGGTGTGATTTATATTCGTGCTGAGTATCCTTTGGCGATTACCCGATTAAAAGTTGCGATTAAGCAAGCTCGTGAATACGGTTTGTTGGGCAACGATATTTTAGGTTCCGGATTTAATTTCGATGTTGAAATGCGTTACGGAGCCGGAGCATTTGTTTGTGGTGAAGAAACGGCTCTGATTCACTCCATGGAAGGTCTTCGTGGAGAACCTACAGTTAAGCCTCCGTTTCCTGCCGAATCGGGATACAACGGAAAGCCAACGAACGTAAATAATGTTGAAACATTTGCAAATATTCCTGTTATCATTAACAAAGGAGCAAGTTGGTTCAATAAAATTGGAAGTGAAAAATCAAAAGGTACCAAAGTATTTGCATTGGCCGGAAAAATCAACAATGTTGGTTTAATTGAAGTGCCAATGGGAACTACTCTTCGTGAAGTAATTTACGAAATTGGCGGTGGTATTAAAGATGGTAAAAAATTCAAAGCTGTTCAGACCGGTGGTCCGTCAGGAGGATGTTTAACAGAAAAGCATTTAGATACTCCTATCGATTTTGATAATTTGATTGCTGCAGGTTCCATGATGGGATCGGGTGGTATGATTGTTATGGATGAGGATGACTGTATGGTGTCAATGGCTAAATTTTATTTAGAATTTACTGTTGAAGAATCCTGCGGTAAATGTACACCTTGTCGCATTGGTAACAAGCGTCTTCACGAAATACTCCATAAAATTACTTTGGGCAACGGAACAAAAGAAGATCTGGATTTATTAAGAAATTTGAGTACTGTAATTAAAGATACCTCTCTTTGCGGATTGGGGCAAACATCTCCGAATCCTGTTCTTTCGACACTAGAGAATTTCTACGATGAGTATATTGCTCATGTAGAAGATCATAAATGTGCTGCGGGGCAGTGTAAAGCTTTAATGCAGTATGTCATTGATCCTGAATTGTGTGTTGGTTGTACTCTATGCTCACGTAATTGTCCTGTTGATTGTATTTCAGGAGAACGTAAGGAAGCTCATATCATTGATGCATCGAAATGTATTAAGTGTGGTGCGTGTATGGAGAAGTGTAAGTTTAATGCAATAAGCATACAGTAAGGAGGATCTTAATATGGAAAAAATGATCAAATTAACCATTGATAAAAAACAAGTAGAAGTACCTCAGGGAACTACTATTTTGGAAGCCGCCAAAGGAATCGGTGTTGATATTCCAACTCTTTGCTATATGCATCTTGGCGATATGGGAATTGAACACAAGCCCGGCGGATGCCGAATTTGTGTTGTTGAGGTGGAAGGTCGTCGTAATTTGGCACCATCCTGTAACTCGAAGTGTGAGCAGGGTATGGTAATTCATACTCATAACATGAGAGTGTTAAATGCACGTAAAACTGTAATGGAACTGATGCTTTCAGATCATCCATTCGATTGTTTGGTGTGTGCGAAATCAGGAAACTGTGATTTGCAGTCAACGGCTCAACAATTAGGTGTTCGTGAACTGCACTATAAAGGTGAACAATCAACCTATAAAGTAGATTATTCTCCGTCGATTATTCGCGACATGGACAAATGTATCATGTGTCGCAGATGTGAAACAATGTGTAACGATGTGCAGACTGTTGGAGCTCTATCTGCAATAAACAGAGGTTTCCAATCTGTTGTTGCAACAGCTTTCGAAATGGATTTAGAAAAATCAACATGTACTTATTGCGGACAGTGTGTTGCAGTTTGTCCTACAGGAGCATTAACCGAGAAAGATCATACGAATCAGCTGATTAGAGATCTTGCAGATCCTAAGAAGACTGTTGTGGTTCAAACTGCTCCTGCTGTACGTGCTGCTTTGGGTGAGGAGTTTGGTATGGAACCAGGAACTTTGGTGACCGGAAAAATGGTTTCAGCTCTGCGTCAGTTAGGATTTGATAATGTATTTGATACTGATTTTGCTGCTGATCTTACCATTATGGAAGAGGGAACAGAATTATTGGGTCGTTTAAAAAGACATTTGGACGGTGATAAAGATGTTAAATTACCAATTTTAACCTCTTGTTGTCCGGGATGGGTGAATTTCTTTGAACACCATTTTCCTGAAATGAAGGATATTCCTTCTACAGCTCGTTCTCCTCAGCAAATGTTTGGCCCTATTGCTAAAAATTATTTGGCAAAGAAAATGGGAATCGAACGTGAAGACATGATTGTTGTTTCTATTATGCCATGTTTGGCTAAGAAATACGAATGTCAACGCGATGAGTTTAAAGTTGACGGCGATCCTGATGTAAATTATTCGATTTCAACCCGTGAATTGGCAAACTTGATTAAGCAGGCTAATATGGATTTAAAAACTCTTCCGGATGAAGAATTTGATCATCCACTTGGTGAATCTACTGGTGCGAGTGTTATTTTTGGTGCAACAGGTGGTGTTATCGAGGCTGCTGCCCGTACTGCTTATGAAATTTATACTGGAAAAACATTAGAGAATGTGAATTTTGAGGCTTTACGTGGCATGGAAGGCATTCGAAGTGCAACGGTAGATTTTGATGGGTTAGATGTTAATATTGGTATTGCTCACGGATTGGGAAATGCCCGTAAACTTCTCGAAGATATTCGTGATGGTAAATCAAAATATCATGCAATTGAGATTATGGCTTGTCCTGGAGGTTGTATTGGGGGTGGAGGTCAGCCATTGCATCATGGCGATTCTTCAATCCTGAAAAAACGTGCAGCGGCTCTTTATCGCGAAGATGCAGGAAAAGCGATTCGTAAGTCTCACGAGAACCCATACATTATTAAATTGTATGAAGAGTTCTTAGGTAAGCCATGCGGTGAATTATCTCACAAATTATTGCATACTCATTATTTCGATAAGAGTAAAGATATTGAGATTGAATAAATTATTTTGAACCATTAGGATTGATAAAATCCAATTAATATAAAGAGTTTATATTATGGCAAAAATTAAATTAGCAAAATCCAAAGTGGATAAACTTGTGGAGATTTGCAAATCATTTGATAATGAAGGAAGCGAGTTGATTAATGTGCTTCATAAAGCTCAGGAGACCTTTGGGTATCTTCCAGCTGAAGTTCAGGAAATTATAGCCCGCGAATTGAACGTTTCTGTTGCTCATGTTTATGGTGTAGTAACATTCTATTCATTTTTCTCGATGGTACCAAAAGGAGAATTTCCAATTTCTGTTTGTATGGGAACTGCCTGTTATGTTAGAGGTGCAGAGAAGGTGTTGGAAGAATTCAAACGTCAGTTGAGTGTTCCTGTTGGCGAAACTACTGAAGATGGTAAGTTCTCAATAAGCTGTTTGCGTTGCGTGGGGGCTTGCGGATTAGCTCCGGTTGTTACTATTGGAGAACGTGTTTACGGACGCGTTTCTGCAGGTGACGTAGCTGATATTATTAAAGAATATCAAAAATGAAGTGCTATTTTGTATTTGAAACCTCCGGCTCTTGAGTCGGAGGTTTTTTATTATTACAGATTTTTGTTGTCAGTTTAAATAATATCTGATTTTGAAGCAAAAAAAAACACTGCAATTATGCAGTGTTTTGAATTAAATATTTGGAGATAATTTAGAAATTATCATCATCAGTTTCTTTCATCGTTGGATTAAATTCCCACATGTTACTAAGGTAACCATTACCGTATCCAGTTGCAATAAATCCTTTGTTGTTTAAAGAGAAACCAACAGCACCTTCTCTTACGCCAACTTCATATTCTAAAGACGTTTTTTCGCTCCAATCATCTATTGTTGGATTATATTCCCATACCTCATTTGTGTAAGATCCAGTTTTTCCTGTAGCCACATAACCTTTGTTGTTAATCACAAAAGAAACTGCCTCAGAACGTTGTACATCTTCCCATTTGTTATCCTTATTCAAACTTTTTTTGGCTGTGAAACCTACTGCCGGATCAAATTCCCATACATCATTGGCACTACCTTCGCCTGAAATAATATAGGCTTTTCCACCAATAACAAAGCTGGTTGTGTTTCTACATTTTTCTCCGTTAAAATTAATTTTAGACCAAACTCCATTTTCAAATTTGTAAAAATCTTTAAGAAGGCTTCTGTCTTCTCCCTCAAGGAAACCGTATCCTGTACCAACATATCCAATGTTGTTGATTGAGAAAGCAACCGCATCTTGTCTTTTACTGCCAGGAAATTCACCTGCTACTAAAGTCCAGGTTCCAATTTCCTTGCCATCAGCATCAACAGCCGGAGTATATTCATAAAAATCAGATAAACGATTGTCTTCGTCATCTACTCCTGTACCTACGTATCCTTTAGAGTTTGCAGTAAATGCAACAGCTTTTAATCTTGCTGTACCAGGGAAATCAGCAATTTTCTCCCAATCTCGGGTAATTGTATATTTGTAGAATGAAGTTAATGCATCTTTGCCATTAAAACCTGTTCCAACATAAACAGCATCATCAATAACAAAGCTAACAGCTCCACTACGCTCAATACCCGGAAAAGTTGAGCTTTTAATCCAGTTACCATCTAGGTTGTCGCTACTGCCACAGCTGGTTATAAATAGAGATAATGCGAAAAATGCAAATAGTAATCTTAGTTTCATTTGTTATGAGTTTATCAATAAATATTGTAATTATTAAACTTTAAAAATGAAGAGAAAAAAGTATTCCCGTCCATATTGAGGACAAATATAAATAAAATTCAATAGGATTGTTTTTCTGTTCCTGAAAATAATGGGTTGTTTAGAAAATTTAACATTTAGAATAACGATATTTTATATACATTTGCGGGGTGTTTGATGATTTTAGTTAATTGTTGGCATAGTTTTTTGTTCATGATTTATCTTTTTCCTTATATGATTAGTAAACCGTATTTATTAAAAATGAGAAAACTTATTACTATACTATTTGTTTCTGTTCTTGGTTTTTTTACCAGTTGCAATTCAGATACTTTTCAGGAACACGAGATCGGTGACAATTTAATCGATAAATCGACTGAAGTACATTTAATAGACACATTTACTGTGCAAAGTGCAACTGTAAAATTGGATTCGGTATTAACTTCAGGTTATCCAGATATTTCACGACCTTATACTAATATTTTGTTTGGGGGCTACCATGATGATCACTTTGGTGATGTTACATCTGAGTTTTATACTACTTTAAGTTTGGGTGGTGCTTTTGAAATGGTGGCTGATATAAATAATAAGAAAAATATACCATTGCAATTTGATTCTTTGGTTTTTATAGGTTTTCCAGATACACGTTATTACGGGGATACCTTACAAGAGCAAACAATTAGTTTTCATAAATTAAATAAAGAGATTTATTTGCCAAATGGACAAAAAGGATTTTATGGACATCATACTATCGCCAATGATGATGTTGCATTTGGAAGTTCGGCATTTTATCTTAAACCTAGAAAGCAATCGGTAGAAATTAAGACAATCGGCGATAAAGCGATACCTGAAATAGAGAGAAAAAGGGACGGTTTACGTTTGAGAATAGCAGATGCTTTTGGACAGGATATTGTGAACCGGGTTAATTCGAATGATGATACGTTGCATAATATTTTTAAATGGAGAAAGTTTTTTAATGGAATGGTTTTGAAGCCCGGTTCGGGAAATTCTGTGATGTTTTCGTTTAAATTAGGAGATCCGGGAATGAAACTGCGTCTTTATTTTACCTATTCCGGGAGCAAAAAAGGCTATCATGATTTTCCTGTTGTAATCTCGAGGAATAGAAGTTCTGAGAGTACTTTGCCCTACTACAATTTTTCCAATTTTATTTCAGACAAAACTTCAACACCTCAGGATTTGGGTCGGATTGTTGAAGAAACAGAAGAACTGAAATCGGAAGAGACCGATAACCTCGCATTTATTCAGGGAGGGATTGGATTTTATGCAAAAGTGAAAATCCCTTACGTTGAAAATTTAAATAATTTGGGTGTAACAGGTGGTGTATTGAAATCTGAGTTGATTTTTTATCCTTTAGAGGGAAGTTTTGATAACTCAATTTTCAGGTTGCCATCTTCTGCGATTAGTGTATATGTTACAAACAGGGATAATAATAGAGTGGCGGCGTTAACAGACTCAAGAGGCTCTGCTTTATCAGCTGTATATAACAATTACACAGAGCATAAAAATGAAGGGTACTATTCTATAGATCTAACAAGCTATGTTAATGGTATTCTTACTAATGGTCAGGATTTTGAAGATGGATTATTAATTGGTTTCTCTTATGAAAATATTGGAAATACATTTGATCGGATGATTATTGAAAATGATCCTGGTTCTGATTTTAGAATTCGCCTAAAAACAACTTACGTTGTACAAAATTAATTACTAAACGTTGAATAATATTAATTGCAATTATATGTGGAACGTAAGAATGAATATTAACTTTTTTAATTCTACCGGAAAAATTACAGCACTGTTTGTTTTAGGTTTGTTACTTATTACTTCGAATGTTTTTTCTCAAAATAATACAAGTTCTCCTTATTCTTATTTTGGATTGGGTGAGCGCATGCAAAATATAAATGGAAATAGTGCTGCAATGGGTGGTGTTAGCTACGGTTACAAGAGAGGCGATGTTCTCAACTTAAGTAATCCGGCATCCTTAAGTAGTATTGACAGCTTAAAATTCCATTTTAATATTGGTACGACTTTTAAGTTTAGCAAATTAAATCAAGGAGATAAGAGTGATCACTTTAATGATTTTAATTTGTCGAGAATTGCATTTGGCTTTAAAGTTTCTCCTAGATATGGAACAGCTTTATCTATTTCACCTTATTCCAGTTTAGGTTATGAGATCAACAAACGTGATGAAATACTTGGAGATTCAAGAAGTGTGATTAGATCGCTGTTAGGATCGGGAGGGCTAAATCAGTTTGTCTGGTCAAATGGAGTTCAGTTAAGCAAAGATTTATCTTTAGGGGTAAATGGTATTTATTTATTTGGAAACAATACCCGAAGCGAAGATGTCGTAATTGAAGGTGGGGCTTCTACAGTTTATCGTGGTAAAACAGAATTAATATCTAAGGGGTTATATTTTAATTTGGCTCTGCAATACGAAAGAACCTTTGGAGATTATAAAATTAATTTTGGCGGTATGTATCAGCCGAACATTGGTGTGGATGCGAAGAGGATTACAAGTGTTAGTGTTTCAAATAGTGCGGCAATTAAATTTGAGGATGAGGATCGTGGCACCTTTGATGTTCCGGAAAGTTTTGGTGCGGGTTTTGGATTAAATAAGGGAAAACACTTTTGGTTTGGCGGCGATTATACTCATGAAAAATGGAAAGGAACAAGAATTTTTGATGAAGTTACTGATCTGGTTAACCGTGATAAGTTTAGTCTTGGAATGGAGTATAATGCCAATGATGGTTATGCAAGGAAATTCTTAAAGAAAATGACTTATCGTATGGGCGGATTTTATGATACTGGTTATATAAAAGTAGGAGGTAATAATATCGATTCTTATGGGCTTAGTTTGGGACTTGGAATTCCGATGGCACAACAGAAAGGAATGTTGAATATAGCATTAGAATTCGGGAGTACCGGAACCTTAAGTAATAATATGGTGCGTGAAGATTTCACTCGAATAACAATTGATTTTAATCTGTTTGAAACTTGGTTTGTAAAACGTAAGTATCAATAATAGATCTCATTAATTTATGTATAACCCAAGGCAGTTTTAGCCTTGGGTTTTTTTATGGAATACAAATAAAAATATAATAACTCTTAAACTCTAAATTATTCTTGAATCAAAATAATAATGTTTAATTTTGATCTGAAAACTAACAAAGTACATGAAAATATGGGGGCGTATGTGCTATCCATTTTTTTGTAACAATACAGCGCAAAACATGAAAATGATCTACAAACCTCAGGAGTATCGGATTAAAGATGAAAGGATGAAACCTTTTATTGATGAATCTGAAATTTGGGAGATTTTGGAAGAAGCCCAACCAACTGAAGAAAATGTTCGTCGAATTATTCAAAAATCATTGAATAAGAATCGGTTAAGCTTGCAGGAGACTGCCGTTTTATTAAAGGTTGAAGATGAAAAATTAATTGAAGAAATTAAAGCTGGGGCAAGAGAGCTTAAAGAAAAGATATATGGTGACCGTATCGTTATTTTTGCTCCTTTGTATATTGGGAATAAGTGTGTAAATAATTGTACCTATTGTGGTTTTAGAGCCTCAAATATCAAACAAAAAAGGACAACACTTGCACACGAGCAAATTAGAGCGGAAGTTAAGGCCTTAGAGGATTCCGGTCAAAAAAGACTGATACTGGTTTATGGAGAACACCCAATGTACGATGCTGATTTTATTGCTGATTCTGTAAAGACAGTATATGATGTGAAATCGGGTAATGGCGAGATCAGAAGAGTTAACATCAATGCGGCACCTCTTGATATTGAAGGATTTAAAATAGTTAAGGAATCGGGAATTGGAACCTATCAGATTTTTCAGGAAACCTACCACCGTGAGGCATATGCTAAATATCACTTAAGTGGTAAAAAGAGAGATTTTGAGTGGCGGATAACTGGTCTTGACAGAGCACAGGAGGCGTTAATTGATGATGTTGGTATTGGTGCATTGTTTGGTTTGTATGATTGGAAATATGAAGTGTTAGGTTTGCTTCGTCATGTGAATCATTTCGAAGCCTGTTACAATGTTGGACCACACACAATTTCTTTCCCGCGAATTAAAGCGGCTTCCGATTCTAATATTGATCCGGAATTTGAAGTTAGCGACAAGGATTTTGTTAGACTTGTTGCGATTCTTAGACTGGCAGTTCCTTATACGGGAATGATTCTTACAGCCAGAGAGTCAAAGGAAATAAGAGAAGAGGTTATTAAGTTGGGGGTTTCTCAGATTGATGCTGGTACGAACATCCAATTAGGAGGATATTCAGAAGATAATGCTAAAGAGCAAAAACTGGAGCAGGAACAATTTGAAATTGGAGATCCCCGTAGTTTATCGGAAGTGATTGATGAGCTTTTGGATAAGAAGTATTTGCCTTCATTCTGTACTGCCTGTTATCGGAAAGGTAGAACGGGAGAGCATTTTATGGAGTTTTCTGTTCCTGGTTTTATAAAACGGTTTTGTTCTCAAAATGCGATTCTAACTTTAGCTGAGTATTTGGAGGATTACGCCACACCAGAGATGAAAAAGAAGGGATATGATTTAATCGAAGTGAAGATTGATGAATTGAAAGATTTTCAGAAAACTGAAGATTTGCTTAAACGTTTGGAGATGGTGAAACAAGGGGAACGTGATCTTTATTATTAGCAATTTAAAGCGAATTTTTATTTTTGGAGATGAGATGTTTTTTGTAACTTGTTACTGATCCGTCTGACGACTCTAAATTTGCTTTTATGGAAACATCAGCTATTTGGATATTTGGTATCCTTATCCGCGACAAAGAAAAAGAAGATGGTTGTGTACAGAAAATTCTAGTTCAATATGCAGATTCTATTAAAACCCGCTTGGGTTTATATGATGTTGAACATCGGAAGAGTCATCCTCAGGGGTTGCTTTTGATTCAGGTGATTGGATCAAAAAAAGAAATGGAACAATTCGAAAAAGAAATTTATATGATTGAAGGAGTTGAAATTCAACATATGATGTTTGAATCGTAGCGACTAAAAAAGTTCGGTATTGCCGAACTTTTTTTACATCGCTTTTTTTAGTTCTATAACAAAATGGGAGTCTTTTCCGGGTTCACTTTCGCACCATACTTTATCTTTCATTGCCTCTATGTATTTTTTAATAATGGATAATCTCAGGCTTGTTTATTTTTCACCTGCAGATGGTTTGGTTCTTAAAATTTGAAATTTACCCAAGAGCTTTTTCTGATCTTCTATTGGAGCGACTGAAGACGCTTTATATTTGTTTTTACGTTTTTGATAGTGTTGAGAATCTCCCCATTCTCCGTAGCCTATAACTCCATCTGCCATATTAATTCTGGCTTCCATGCAGTTGGTGCAATCATCAGCACCTTCATCAATGCATGGTTTGTTTTGGTAAAGTAGATAATTTGCTCTTTCGGTGGTTGGCGTAATGTTGGGCATAATAATATTGGCTCCAATTCGCAGTGCTTTTTCTCTTCCCAGCGGATCGATTGCTTGAAGGGCAGTGGCCGAAGCAATATTAATATCCTTCATCATGATTCTAAGTACAGCAATCATTTTTAAAGTGAGGCGGAATCGATCATTCAAACTCATTAATTGATCTTTGAATTGATACATTGGAGTTTGATCGTGTTCAATAAATGGTCCCATGCCAACCATGTCGATATCAAACTTTTGCATAAAAAGCAGGTCGTTGGCCAAATCATCGTAAGTCTGAAAAGGAATTCCAATCATGACTCCGGTTCCGGTTTGATAGCCAATTTCCTGAAGATATTTTAGGCATTTCAACCTTGTTTCGTGCGAATGTTCTTCGTTGTTAGGGTGGATTCTATTGTAGAGATCTTTGTTGCTCGATTCAATGCGCAATAAATAACGGTGAGCACCTGCATCAAACCATTTTTGATAGGTTTCTTTTGTTTGTTCTCCTATCGAAATGGTAATTCCGAGTTCATTATTACTGACTTTTTTAATCTCTTTCAGTAAGTTCTCAATTCGATCAATAAATTTTTGGTCCGATCTTTCTCCCGATTGCAATACTAAAGAACCATACTTGTTTTCGTAAGCAAATTTTGCCGCTTTCAGTATTTCTTCATCTGCAATATCGTATCTGTTTACGGTGCTGTTGCTTGCACGAATTCCACAATAAAGACAATCTTTTTTACAAATGTTTGAGAATTCAACCAATCCACGGAAGTGCACATTTTTCCCAACATATTTTAGTTTTATTTTTGATGATTTCCCAAATAATGCTTTTTCATCTTCATCTTTCGATTGTAATAATCGAATAATATCACCTTTGGTGAATTGATCTTGTTGCAAGATCTGCTCAATTGTTTTAGTCATCTGGAATTAGTTGCTTTTAACTTGACAGCAAAATTACAGATAAAATTTTAGCTTTTTGTACCATGCGATACAAAATGGATATTTGCATTGTAAACTCCGAATTTAATTATTTTGTAATGCATTGATAAAAAAATGCTTATCTCAAATTTGAGAATTGTCAGTTTTTACGTTAACGTTTGTTTTTGCTTACAGTTTGTTGGGTAAATCACTCTTTTGGGAATAGAATATTATTATATTTGTCGCAAAATAGCAAAACACTAAACAACAAAAAATGATAAACGAACAGTTACTTAACCCTAAGAGTATTGTAGTTGTCGGAGGTTCCGATGATGTGCAAAAACCAGGAGGTAAGGTCTTAAAAAACTTAATTGATGGTAATTTTAAAGGAGATCTTTATGTTTCAAATCCTAAAATGGACAAAGTTCAGGGGGTTGAATCATACAAAGATCTGAAGGATTTACCACAAGTAGATTTAGCAATTATAGCCATTGCCGCTAAATTTTGTCCTTCAACCATTAAATTTCTTGCTGAAGAAAAAAATACGAGAGCTTTTATCATTCTTTCTGCCGGATTTAGTGAAGAAAATGAAGAAGGTGAGAAACTTGAAAAAGAGATTGTGGAGATTGTTAATTCAGTGGGAGGTTCTTTAATTGGGCCAAACTGTGTTGGTGTATTAAATTCCAATTATAATGGTGTTTTTACAACACCTATTCCAAGTTTAGATTCCAAAGGATGTGACTTTATTTCAGGTTCGGGAGCAACGGCAGTGTTTATTATGGAATCTGGTGTTCCAAAAGGATTATCTTTCTCAAGTGTATATTCTGTAGGAAACTCCGCACAAATGGGTGTTGAAGAGATTCTTAAATACATGGATGAGAGTTTTAATCCTGAAACAAGCAGTAAGGTTAAGTTATTATATATCGAGAACATCGATAAGCCAGCCATGCTTTTAAAGCATGCTTCCTCTTTAATCCGTAAAGGGTGTAAAATTGCAGCTATCAAATCGGGTAGTTCCGAAGCTGGAAGTCGAGCTGCATCTTCGCATACAGGAGCTCTTGCCAGTCCTGATGCGGCTGTTGCTGCCTTGTTTGAAAAAGCAGGTATTGTTCGTTGCAAGGGGAGAGATGAATTGGCTACGGTTGCCTCAATTTTCATGCATCCGGAGTTAAAAGGAAAAAATATTGCTATAATTACTCACGCTGGAGGACCTGCGGTAATGTTAACAGATTCTCTTTCTAACAATGGATTGGATGTTCCTCATATCGAAGGACTCAAAGCAGATGCGTTGTTAGAGAAACTATATGGCGGATCATCGGTTTCTAATCCTATTGATTTTTTAGCAACAGGTACTGCACAGCAATTAGGAGATATTATTGATGCTTGTGAAAATGACTTTGATAATATTGATGCAATGGCTGTAATATTTGGTAGTCCGGGATTATTTCCTGTGTACGATGTTTATGATCTTCTGCATGAGAAAATGAAGCAATGTAAAAAACCAATCTACCCAATTCTGCCATCGATAGTTAATGTTAAAGATGAAATTGAGCATTTTTTGGCTAAAGGAAGAATTAATTTCCCAGATGAAGTTGTGTTTGGTGATGCATTGGCAAAGGTTTATAATACATCAAAACCTCAAGCTGAGGAAATTGAAATGCCTGAAGTTGATAAAGAAGCAATTCGTAAAATTATTGATGAGGCTGAAAATGGTTACTTGAGTCCGGAACAACTGCATAATTTATTGGATGCAGCAGGAATTGCAAGAGCCAAAGAAGGTGTTGCCGATACTGAAGATGAAATTGCAGCTATGGCAAAAGAAATCGGTTTTCCTTTAGTGATGAAGGTTGTTGGACCGGTTCATAAATCGGATGTTGGCGGAGTTACTTTAAATGTGAAAGACGAGGAAACTGTTCGTTCTGAATTCAGAAGAATGATGCAGATTAAAGATACCTATGCCGTTATGCTGGCACAGATGCTAAAAGGTACCGAAGTGTTTATCGGAGCAAAACGCGAAGATAAGTTCGGGCACATGGTGTTGTGTGGTTTAGGAGGTATTTTTATCGAAATTTTAAAAGATGTGAAAGCATCATTGGCACCAATTGCCAGGCAAGAAGCACACGAAATGATTCAAGGATTAAAATCTTATGGAATTATTAAAGGTGTAAGAGGACAGGAACCTGTTAATGAAGATAAATTTGCTGATGCAATTACAAGAGTTGCGGCTTTAATGAAAGTTGCTCCTGAAATTTTCGAAATGGATTTAAACCCTCTTTTAGGAAATAAAAATGCTGTAGTTGCTGTTGATGCACGTATTCGAATTGAAAAATAATCCCGAATTTATTCGGAATTAAAATTTATAATTTTGTGATGAGAAAGTTGAAAGATCTAAGTTTAAATGAGAAGTTGATGATTAGTTTTGTGGTGATTTTATTGTTAGGAATTGCCGTGAAATGGAAAGGAGTTAAAGAAGGTTTTTTCAATGGGTGGAATAAATACACAGAACAAACAGATAAATAATAGTATTGATAGCATGGGAATTTCTCATGCTATTGATTTAGAATAAAACTATACATGAAACGTCCATGTATAAAGCTTTCTGCACACAGGGAGATGATTATATGGCAAGTTCCATCTGACAAGAACTTAAAATTATAAACAGATGAAAAAACAAGATTTTATTTTTGCCTTTAGCTTCCTTCTTTTGTTTTTGCCATTTTTTATTTCTCAAACAGTTTTTGATTTCTATGTTGACTTTAACAAGGCGCACGGAATGATTACCAGTTTTGCGAAATTTGCAGTGTTGGCAACTATAGGTGAGCTTATAGGACTTAGATTAAGAACAGGAAACTATTGTCAAACCGGATTTGGAATAGTTCCACGGGCAATCGTTTGGGGATTTTTAGGGATGACCATTAAATTGGCTTTTGTGATTTTTGCAACAGGAACACCTGTTTTCTTATCCTATTTGGGTGTTGAAGGAGCTGTTGACGCAATGAAAGGAGATTTTTCTCTTGTGAAATTATTGGTTGCATTTGTCACCTCTGCCTGTCTTAATTTAATTTATGCTCCGGTTATGATGACACTTCATAAAATTACCGACACGCATATTCTTGATAATGGAGGTACATTGTCAGGATTTATGAGACCAATTCAGATTTCCAGAATTTTCATCAATCTTAATTGGGATGTTCAGTGGAATTTTGTCTTTAAAAAAACCATTCCTTTTTTCTGGATTCCTGCCCATACAATTACCTTTTTATTACCTCCCGATTTTCAGGTTTTGTTTGCGGCCTTATTGGGGATCGTTTTAGGGGTTTTACTTGCAATTGCAAGTTTGAAAAGTTCCAAATAATTTTAACTTTGTAAGAACGTTAAACACACAAACAAAATTGATATCACTAAACACTGTATCCTATGAGTAAAATTGGATTGTTTTATGGCCCGGAAGGTGGAAATGTAGAAAGAGTAGCTAAGCTACTTGCTGAAAAAGTAGATTCTGATCGAATTGTAGTTCATAAGGTTAAGGATTGTGAGGCTAAAGATGTAGCTCAGTATTCCAATATTATTATGGGGATTTCGACTCTAGGTAAACACACTTGGTCTTCAGATAATTCCGGAAATGATTGGGATATTTTCTTGCCAAAATTGAATGGGGTAGATTTAAAAGGAAAAAAAGTAGCTCTTTTTGGTTTAGGTGATCATATTGCTTACGCAGATTTCTTTGTTGATTCAATGGGCGATTTGGCTGATAGTATTAAATTAACTGGTGCCGAAATTGTAGGACAGGTAAGTGATGAAGGGTATGAATATAGTGAGTCGAGAGCTTTTAGAGAGGGTAAATTTGTTGGTTTACCTTTAGATGAAGATTTTGAAGATGATTTAACTGAAGAAAGAGTGGAGAATTGGGTGAAATTAATTCTTCCTGAATTTGAATAATTAGAGGAATATAAATATTTAGGCTGACGGTTTACCGATCAGCCTTTTTTTTGTGCCGATTGTGTTGATTTGATATTTCGACAACGATTACTTTGATTGTATTTCAATTATATCAGGATGATTAGTTTTAAATTGTAATGAATTTTCGTAAAATTGCAATGATCTAAAATTACACCAGTTTTTAATAAAATACGTAAACCAAAAATGATGAAAACCCCAATAAACTCTCAAATTGTTGATCAAAAACTTGCTTTGTGCGAGATTCATAAGATGGAGGATGCCACAATTCGAGATGTGGTTCGTGTTGTTAATATGATTGAAGAAGAAAGTGGCGAGAAGTTCATTCGTATGGAGATGGGAGTTCCGGGACTAAAACCGGCAAAAGTAGGAATAGAAGCAGAAAAACAAGCTTTGGAAGATGGCGTTGCTTCTGCTTACCCTATGTTGGAAGGAGTAAGAGCATTAAAAGAGGAAGCATCAAAGTTCGTGAAGAATTTTATGAATGTAGACATTGCCCCTGAAGGTATTGTTCCCACAGTAGGTTCAATGCAAGGTGGTTATGCTGCATTTATGGCCATAGGTAATTGTGATGCTAAAAAAGACACCATATTATTTATTGATCCAGGATTTCCGGTTCAAAAAACTCAGTTAGAGGTAATGAATCAGAAATATGAATCTTTCGATGTATTCAATTATCGGGGAGATAAGTTGAAAGCAAAACTGGAAGAGTTTTTGGTAAAAGGAAATATCGCGGGTATCATTTATTCGAACCCAAACAATCCTGCATGGATTTGTTTTAATGAGGATGAGTTGAAAATAATAGGAGAGTTGGCGAATAAGTATGACACAATTGTTATGGAAGATTTAGCCTACTTCGCTATGGATTTCCGAACTGACCTTAGTCAGCCTGGTGTTGCTCCTTATCAGCCAAGTGTTGCTAATTATACCGACAATTATGTGTTGATGATTTCCAGTTCAAAAGCATTTAGTTATGCCGGTCAGCGTATTGGATTGCTATGCATTTCAAATAAATTATTTCACAAGCGTTTCGAACATTTAAAATCACGATTTGGAGCCGATGAATTTGGTTATACTCTTATTTATAGAATTATTTACACCTTATCATCCGGGACTTCTCATTCTGCTCAATATGCTTTACGTGCAATGTTGAAGGCTGCCAATGAAGGTGAATTTAATTTTATTGAAGAGGTAAAAGAGTATGGAGAGAGAGCCAAAATCATGAAAAAACTATTTTTAGAAAATGGCTTTGAGTTGGTGTATGAGAGTGATATTGATTTGCCTTTGGCTGATGGGTTTTATTTTACGGTTACATATCCTGGTTTAACCGGGTCGGATTTAAATAAAAAGCTATTGTATTATGGAATCTCAGCAATTTGTTTGAATGAAACCGGTAGTTTAAAAGAAGGACTTAGAGCTTGCGTTTCGCAAGTTTCCCGAAAGCAGTTTAATGTATTGGAGTTTCGGTTAAAAGAATTTCATAAACATCATCAGGTATTGGCTTAACAGATTGTTGCTAATGATGGTGATAAAGAAAATGTATTTGTTTGATAGATAGTGATTTGTGCGAAATACAGATTGAAACTTCAAAATAACAACACTTAAAGTTTCATGGATTTGTATTCATGAAACTTTTTTTTTGATGTATATTTATATGTTAGAGAATTGATTCTTGTATAAATAATATTATTTATATCAAGTTTCAATTTGTAAGCTACAAGAGGATAAAACAAATAAATTGTTACTTTAAGTTGGGATATTTATTTAGACTGATTGTAAATTTCGCAAAATCATAATGAATCGAAAGCAAAATAATGGAAAGTGCTTTTGATTTGTTACCTTTATCAGGTAAAATAAAATATAATTCTTAATTCTAAATACGCTATGGCAAAATTCAAAGGCGCTATTGTTGTTGATACCGAAAAATGTAAAGGTTGTGGCTTATGTGTTGTAGCCTGCCCTACAAAGGTTATTGAACTTGCGCGCGACGTGAATGGCAAAGGTTATCATTATGCACATATGGCCAATGCAGATGCATGTATTGGTTGTTCAAGTTGTGGTTTAGTTTGTCCGGACACTGTAATTACCGTTTACAGAGTAAAAGCAAGCTAGATTAAGCTACCTTATTCTAAATCTGAAAAATTTATAAAAATATTTGTAATGGGAGACGTTCGTTTAATGAAAGGAAATGAGGTTATTGCTGAAGCAGCCATTCGCTGCGGATGTGATGGGTATTTTGGTTACCCGATTACTCCTCAATCCGAAATAATGGAAACCCTAATGATCCGCAGACCTCAGGAAGAAACAGGGATGGTGGTTCTACAAGCTGAAAGTGAAGTTGCGGCCATCAATATGGTTTATGGTGGAGCTTCATGCGGAAAAAAAGTAATGACTTCTTCATCAAGTCCTGGTATTAGTTTAAAAGCAGAAGGGATTACCTATTTAGCGGGTGCCGAATTGCCTGCTTTGATTGTTAATATCGTTCGGGGCGGACCAGGTTTAGGTACTATTCAGCCAGCTCAGTCAGATTATTTTCAGGCTGTTAAAGGTGGAGGTCATGGTGATTATAAATTAATTGTATTGGCTCCCGCATCTGTGCAGGAAATGAACGATTTTGTAGATCTTTCATTTAAATTGGCCTTTAAATATTTAAATCCGGCAATGATTTTATCTGATGGTGTTATTGGTCAGATGATGGAAAAAGTTGAATTGTCAGATTTCAAACCACGATGGACTGCTGAGGAAATAAAGAAAATTTCGGGATCTTGGGCTACCATAGGTAAAACGGCGGATCGCGAGCGTAATATCTCGACTTCTCTAGACTTGGATTCTGCTAAACAAGAAATATTCAATCATAAATTGCAGGCGAAATATCGCGCAATGGAAGAGAATGAAGTGAGATTCGAAAAGATTGCATGTGATGATGCAGAATATCTTTTTGTTGCTTATGGATCTAGTGCCCGTATCTGCCAAAAAGCAGTAGAGCAAGCTCGTGAAAAAGGAATTAAGGTTGGATTGTTACGTCCGATTACCCTTTTCCCATATCCTACTAAAGCGATTCAGGAAATGTTGAAGGATGTGAAAGGAATTTTATCCGTTGAGATGAGCGCAGGTCAAATGGTTGAGGATGTTCGTCTTGCCGTTAACGGTAAAGTGCCTGTTGAGCATTTTGGACGTTATGGTGGAATCATTCCTACGCCTGAGGAAGTAGTTGAAGCATTGGAACAAAAAATTTTAGGAAAATAAGTTATGACAGCAACGACTGAAATCAACAAAATAATTAGCAAAGAGAATCTGGTTTATGGTAAAACCAGTGTTCTTTTGGATAATGAAATGCACTACTGTCCTGGATGTACTCACGGAGTAATTCATAAAGTAATTGCAGAGGTTATTGACGAGATGGGGATTCAGGATAAAACAATTGGTGTTTCACCAGTTGGATGTTCTGTTTTAGCCTACAACTATATTGATATCGATTGGCAGCAAGCCGCTCATGGCCGTGCTCCTGCATTGGCAACGGCAACTTCCCGTTTGATGCCAGGGAAATATGTTTTCACTTATCAAGGTGACGGTGATTTAGCATCAATTGGTTGTGCTGAGATTATTCACGCTTGTAACCGAGGTGAAAATATCGTCGTGTTTTTCGTGAATAATGCGATTTATGGTATGACAGGTGGTCAAATGGCTCCAACTACATTGGAAGGTCAGGTTACTGCCACTACTCCTTACGGACGTGATTGTAAAGTCACAGGATTTCCAATGAAAATTACTGAAATGATTGCCATGTTGCCAGGTACACGCTTTGTAACCCGTCAATCAGCAGAAACTCCTGGAGCAGTAAGAAAATTAAAGAAAGCAGCTCAGAAAGCTTTTGAAAATACACGAGAAAACAAAGGATTATCTTTTATCGAGATTGTTGGTACCTGTAGTTCCGGATGGAAACTTTCACCAGTTAAATCTAACGAGTGGATGAAAGAAAACATGTTTGCTTACTATCCGTTGGGTACATTAAAGGATGAATAAAAATCCATTTTAATCAATTAAACTGTAAAAAAAATGACAGAAGAAATAATAATTGCAGGATTTGGTGGTCAAGGTGTACTTTCAATGGGTAAAATTCTCGCTTATTCTGGAATCATGCAAAATCAGGAAGTATCATGGATGCCTTCTTACGGACCTGAAATGCGTGGAGGAACTGCAAATGTAACAGTAATCTTAAGTGATGATAGAATTAGTTCACCTGTTTTGAAAAAGTTTGATACTGCGATCATTCTTAACCAGCAATCAATGGATAAGTTTGTGGATGAGGTTAAACCAGGTGGTACTTTATTGTATGATCCAAATGGTATTACGCATCATCCGGAAAGAAAAGATATTAATATTTATAGAATTCCTGGAGCTGCTCTTGCTGCTGAATTAGGAAATCCTCAAACTTTTAACATGATTATTATGGGAGGTTTCCTTAAAGTGAAGCCAATCGTATTATTGGAAAATGTTAAAAAAGGTTTGGAGAAGTCTTTGCCAGAGCGCCATCATAAATTAATACCTTTAAATATTGAAGCAATTCAAAAAGGTAGTGATTCTGTAGAGACGGTTCACACCATATAAGAAATAGCACAACTATACTAACATAAGGATAGTCAAAAGGAGAATTCTATGTGGGATTCTCCTTTTTTGTTTCGAATTGTAAAATGAGAATATCTATTGTTATATGATTGATTTAGATTTTGTTAGTTGTTGTGTGAAGGTGGTTTGTATCTGCTGGAATAAGTCTCTGATTAAATACAAAAACCTTTGTTTTAGTTGAAATACTATTTGATGAAGGGGAGTTTGGAAGCGTTATTTTCTTTTTATAAAATGTGATGAAAATAACTGAAATTTTAATTTGAAATCGTTTTGAGGTTTTGAATTAATGTTTACCTTTGCACTCCGATTCGGGAGTGTAGTGGTTAGGCATGATGATCGTATCGGAATTTCCTTATGAATAGTATATGGTTTTAGGGTTAAAACTTCGTATTGGAAATCATTTTGGGTTAGATAAAAGGCTGGTGGGGACCAGCCTTTTTTCATTTCATCACTTTTCGTAAAAGTGCATCTCCTTCAGGTAATTGTAAGCCTTCTCGGGCATGAAATAAGGAACTTCTTTCTTCTCTTTTACAGCTTTACGGATGAAACTTGAAGAGATTTCTATTAAAGGGGCATCTGCAGTGTGAATGTTGCCTTTTAAAGTAATGTCTTCGCTCTTGAAATTGGGACGAGGATAGACAAATAAATCATGGTTTTTTAGAATTAATTCATGATTCTTCCATTTTGTGAAGTTTTTCAAATTATCAGAACCAATAATCAGACAAAATTGATGAGAAGGATTCTTTTCTTTTAAATAAGCAAGAGTGTCGATGGTAAAAGAAGGCTTAGGCATCCCGAATTCAATATTTGAGGCTTTAAAATTAGGATATCGTTCAATAGCTCTGTTTACCAATTCAAGACGATGGTAATCGGCTAAAAGACTGTTTTTACTCTTAAAGGGATTGTGAGGACTAACCACAAACCAAATTTGTTCCATATCGGTATATTCTGCCATGTAATTAGCAATAGCAAGATGTCCAATATGTATTGGATTAAATGATCCGAAAAACAATCCTATCTTCATCCTTTTTGTGTAATGCGCTTATTTACTAAGAAAATCGTGCAAAGCTGTTTCAGCTTCAGCGAAAGCATCTTCCAGTTTATCGTTAACAATTACTTTATCAAACTGATTGGAGAAAGCTAATTCAAATTTAAACTTTTCAACTCGTTTGGCAATTACTTCATCTGAATCAGTATTTCTGTTACGCAATCTGTTTTCCAATTCAGTAATTGACGGAGGCTGAATAAAAATAGCTAATGCTTCATGTTTGTAAAATTTCTTGATATTTGTTCCACCCACAACATCAACATCAAATATTACGTTTTTACCTTTTTTTCTAATCTTGTCAACCTCACTTTTAAGAGTTCCGTAAAAGCAACCTTCATAAACTTCTTCCCATTCAAGAAATTCATCGTTTTCGATTCTTGTTTTGAATTCTTCAACAGATAAAAAGTGATAGTCTTTACCGTCTGTTTCATTGGCTCTTTTGGCTCTGCTGGTGGCCGATATTGAGAATTCCAACTTGAAATTCTGTTTTAACAGATGTTGAACTATTGTGGTTTTTCCAGATCCACTTGGAGCGGAAAATATGAATAATTTACCAGACATTTGATATTGCGTTAGAGAGATTAGTATTATAAAAAAGCGCAGAGTGACTAACCCTACGCTAAAATATGATTTATTGTAATAATTACAAGACGTTTAAAAGTTGTTCCTTTATTTTTTCCAATTCATCTTTCATGTCAATTACAATTTTTTGGATGTTGGAATCATTGGCTTTTGAACCCAGTGTGTTGATTTCACGTCCAATTTCCTGAGCAATAAAACCTAGTTTTTTACCCTCAGAGTTGCCTGCATTCGATGTTTCTATGAAATATTTGCAATGGTTAGCCAAACGAACTTTTTCTTCTGTAATATCTAATTTTTCAAGATAGTAGATAATTTCCTGTTCGAAACGGTTTTTATCTACATTCTGTTTTTCAACAAAATCTCTAAGATTATCATTAATTCGGGTGCGAACTGTTTCAATTCGGTCATTTTCGTATTGAGGAACCTCGGCCAATAGATTCTCGATATTTGCTATTCTGGCAAAAATATCTTCCTGAAGTGCATTTCCTTCTTGATTACGGAAATCCATAATTCCTGCGAGGGCAGTTTTAAATCCTTCAAAAATAAGATTCCATTCTTCTTCGTCAAGTTCTTGATATTCTACTTTAAGAGCATCCGGCAACTTTACAATGGTTTGAAGAATAGGTTCTTTATCAATGGCGATTCCAAGATCCTGAGCCAGCTCATTTAATTGCTTGTAGTACGCTTCAACAATAGGTTTGTTGATTTTAGTTTCCTTGTCAGTACCAACACTTTCAATGAAAATGGAAAGTTCTACTTTTCCTCGTTCCAGCTTATTTTTAATCTCATTCCTTATCACCAAATCCTTTTCTTTGTAAAGGTTTGGTATTCGGGTATTGATATCTAGTTGTTTACTGTTTAGGGATTTGATTTCGATTGAAACCTTTTTGTTTTCCAGTTCAAGAATGGCTTTACCAAAGCCTGTCATCGATATTAACATATTTGGGCTATTTATTTCGGCAAAGGTAAGAGTTTGAAGTGGATTTACCAATCAAATTCTTTAGAAGCTCGAAGTTGATTAATTATTAATTCTATTTAATTTCTTAAGTAATTATTAGTAGATAAGGTTCTGTTTATGAGTATTCCTGATGCGATACAATGGATTTTTTTTTCCATCGACCAGTGCGGTAGTAAAGATATGAGAATATTGTTCCCATTGACCAGCCAATAGGTATTGACCACCAAATTCCGGTTTCCCCAATGTGGGATGAAAGAAAATAGGCGCAGGGAATACGAATAAGCCAAAGGGAAAAGAGCGTGATAAACATTGGTATTAATGTGTCGCCGGCACCTCTTAAAACTCCATTTGTTGTAAACATTGTAGAGAATAGAAGATAGAATGAGCTCACTATAATAAGGTACTTTTCACCAATAGCAATTACGTTTGCATCTGTGGTAAATAGTTTCATTAAGTGACTGCCAAATAGGATTATTATAGCTGTCATCATCAGGCAAAATACATTCGACATAATGAATGTAACCTTAAATCCTTGTCGCACCCGGTCAATTTTATTGGCTCCTAAATTCTGACCTACAAATGCAGCTACTGCCTGTGAAAAGTTCATTGCCGGCATTATAGCCAAGGAGTCAATTCTTCCAGCGGCTGTATAGGCTGCAATTACATCGGTTCCAAACGTATTTACAATTCCGAGTAAGGCCATCATTCCAAGTGCAACAAAAGTATGTTGAAGCCCCGAAGGGATTCCAATCTTTAAACTTTTAATAAAGAGCTCCTTATCAAACACTAGTTTAAAAAATGAAAAGTTAATGATGTTATGATTTCGGTTTAAATAAATTATACCAGAAATAAATGCACCACTTTGAGCCAATACTGTAGCCCATGCAGCTCCTGCAATTCCCCATTTAAATACCATTACAAATAACAAATCGAATATGATATTGAAGATAGAAGCCAGTATTAAAAAGTAAAGCGGCGTTTTGGAATCTCCCAGTCCCCGAAGGATTGAACTTGTTCCGCTAAAACCAAAAAACATGATCATTCCGGCCATGTAGACATTCAAATAGCTTGTTGCCTGAGGTATTAGTTCAATTGGCAGTTGTAGTAAAAGAAAAAGATCTTTACTAAAATAGATTCCGAGCACGGAAACTAAAATACCGGCACCGAATAAAAACAGGTACATGGTATCAATGGTTCTTTTTACTTTATTGATATCTTTTGCACCGTAAAATTGGGATATTACAATGGAAAACCCGGAGCCGATTCCAATAAGTAAAGCTATTAGGGTGAAAATAATCGGAAATGATGCTCCAACAGATGCCAGAGCTTCTTTCCCCAAAAACTTCCCAACAATAATGCTGTCTACAATGTTATAGAGTTGTTGGAACACATTCCCCAACAACATCGGTAATGTGAAATTAAAGATTAGTTTGGTAATATTTCCTGTGGTAAAATCTTTCATTAAGTTCCATGTTGGAGCTATAGAGCTCTGCTTATTTTATGAAGTTCGGAGAATTAAGCGCGCTCGCTCAATTCCAGCCATCGGAATTCTTTCTCGTCAATTAATTCAATTACTTTTTCAATACGACTCGCTTTTTCCATTAATTCATCGTTTGATAAGTTCCCTGAACTCATTGCAATTTCGATCTCTTCTTTTTCTGATGTTAAGGTTTCAATATCTACTTCCAACTGCTCAAATTCTCTTTTTTCATTAAAAGATAATTTTTTTGTCGGTTCCGATTTTGGTTTTGCTTTTTTAGGTGTTGCTAATTTTTCTGTTTTTTTGATTTCCTTTTCCTGCTGATCTAAAGAATCACGATAAATGGTGTAATTTCCGGGGAAATTTCTGATGATTCCATTGCCTTCAAATACAAATAATTGATCCACAACTTTATCCATAAAGTATCTGTCGTGAGATACAATGATCAGACATCCTGAAAAGCTAAGTAAATAATCTTCCAGAACATTCAAAGTCATAATGTCCAGATCATTGGTTGGCTCATCCAGAATTAAGAAATTCGGGTTTTTCATCAAGACAGTCATCAAATACAATCGTCGTTTTTCACCGCCACTTAATTTAGCAACCTGATTGTACTGAGTTTTAGTTGGAAAAAGAAAGTATTCCAGAAATTGAGAGGCCGACATCACTTTTCCATTGCCTAAATCAATAGATTCTGCAATTTCTTTAATTACGTCAATGATTCTTTCATTCTCATTAATTGTAATGCCATCCTGCTTGTAGTAGCCGTAAACTACAGTTTCTCCAATTTCAATTGAACCTGAATCGGCTTCAATATTCCGGGTAATCATGTTTAAAAAGGTTGATTTTCCGGTGCCATTTTTACCTACAATTCCTATTTTTTCTCCCCTTTGAAATTTATAGCTGAAATCTTCTAGTATTTTTAAATTGCCATAGCTTTTATACAGACGATCCAGTTCCAGAATTTTATTTCCCAACCTTGCGGATTTAATATCTAAATCCATTTTTGTTTCTTTAAATCCAGAGCTTGCTTTTTTCTTGATATCCTCAAAGGCATCAACTCTGTACTTGGCTTTTGTTCCTCGGGCTTGTGGCATTCTCCGTATCCATTCCTGCTCAGTTTTCATTAGTTTTTGAGCCTTACCAACTTCAGCATTTAGATTTTCAATTCTCTCAGCTCTCTTTTCTAAATAGTAGGAATAGTTGCCTTTGTAAGTGAATATGGTATTGGACTCCATTTCGATGATTTCATTACAAACCCGATCCAGAAAATATCTATCGTGAGTAACCATCAATAATGTACCTTTCGATTTGTTTAGGTATTCCTCAAGCCATTCTATCATTTCCAGATCCAAGTGGTTGGTAGGCTCATCAAGAATTAAGAAGTCAGCATCAGTGATTAAAACTTTAGCCAATCCAACCCTTTTTTTCTGACCTCCGGAAAGCTCGCCAATAATTTGATCGAAATTGGTGATTTTTAGCTTGGATAAGATTTGTTTGACCTTGTTTTCGTAATCCCAGGCCTTGAATTGATCCATTTTTTCAAGGATATCTGTCATTGCCTCCTGATCATTTTCATTGATTATCCTTTCGTAGTCGCGAATTACTGAAAGAACAGGATCTGAAGAGTTAAAGACTTCATTAAGAATTGTATTGCTGTTGTTGAGGTCAGGGTTTTGTTCCAGATATGCTATCTTTAAATCACTGCGAAAGCTGATATCTCCACTATCCTGACTGTCTAGTCCTGAGATAATATTTAAAAGTGTAGTTTTTCCGGTACCATTTTTTGCAATTAATGCAATTTTTTGTCCTTGTCCAACGCCAAAACTAATGTTTTCGAATAGTGTAAGCTCTCCGTAACTCTTGGTAAGGTTTTCAACCTGTAAATATGATATCATGTAATCTGTTCTTAAAATTATAGGAGCTCAAATTTACGAATAAGTACTGATACAATACTAATCTGTTCTTGAATTAGAATTAACTTGTAGAGGTGGGGGTGAATTACACTCGCAGAGAGAACCTTATTGGGCATAAAAAAATCCTGCTATTATATAAATAGCAGGATATAACTGACTTTGTTTCAATGACTACAATTTCAATTTTATAATTCGTTTAGTACATATGCTTCCGACCATACTTTGGTCATGATGCTGTAGGAAACCCATCCAAATCCATTGGTTCCCCAGTTTGTTCCCCATGAGTTCATTACAAGAAAAGCACCTTTACTGTCGTCGTAACCCACAACACAATAACAATGTCCGCCGTAATTTCTAACTGTTTTGGTTTGGATTTCATTATAACCCAAATAGTAAAACTGACGATAAACAGGTCCGCCAACAACAATTGGTTTGCCTGCAGCAAGTTGGTCTTTGAATGCATCGACTGTTTTTGGCACTGTATTATAGCTTGCTGCTTTGTAATTTGCTGCTTGCAATACTTGGTAATTGTCCGGATATACATCGCAGGAAATATCAGTGTATGGCATATCATTCCAAACACAAACTCCTTGGTCTACAACCAAATCTAAACCATCAGTTACGTAGGAGCCACTGGCACAGTCGGTAATTTTAATTTGATTGTAGATGTATTCAGGGCTGAAAATATTTGCGCTATAGTTGTATGAACCACCATATAAAGCTTGCCAGCTAATACTTCTCCCAGCGTATCCAACTCCCCACGAAACGCAGGATCCTTCTCCGCCTTGATTAAGAATTGGAGGACAGGAAAGGTTTACTGAAAGAGGGTAAGATTTAGTTGTGCTGATTTGTTTAGCACTGGGAATTTTATTGTATTGCTCAATTGGAAGTGGCAAATAACCCGAGTTTATGATGATATTTTCATCCTGGATTTGCTCTTGATTTGCAATAGAATCGTCATTGCTAGTACATGAAGGTGTTAAAAACAGGAAACTCAATGTGAATACAGAGAGTAAGGTGATTCTGATTAAATTCTTTTTCATAAGTAAATTGTTAAAAGTTTGTAATAATGGTTTTGTAGTTTTATTGAAACAGTAAAAATATCAAGAGTATCAGTCTAATACCTTGTTATGGTTTCAGTTGACGTGAATTTACAATAAATTTGTTATGTGTAAAATTAATTGTGGGTGTTGAAATGTGAATTATTTCACATTAGTGTAAGTTTTTTGAATTTTTGTGTATTAATGGTGTTGTTTAAGCATGTGGGAAAGGTGTTGTTAGGTCTTATTGATGATGGGTGATTTGAATTTATTTATTGTCTTTTTGTTTCGCAGGAAGATCTATTAAATTTCGTATAATCTCAGAATTTACAATTACGAAGGGGTATAATTCTTTGACTTTATTAAATTCGTATGATCCAAAGATAGATGAGGGCTATTTTTATTTGAGAACCTTAATTTGAAAATAGACATGATGGATTTACAAATTGAATATTAATCAGAAAGGATAAATTGACTATGCGAAAGAAAGATAGATTTGAGAATATAATATCATGGTTTAAAGAAAATATGCCTGTTGCAGAAACAGAGTTGCATTATTCCAATCCATATGAATTATTAGTTGCTGTTATTTTGTCTGCTCAATGCACGGATAAAAGAGTTAATATGATGACTCCGTTTTTATTTGAAAAGTATCCTACTGCTTTTGAATTATCTCATGCAACTCAAGATGATGTTTTCAATTTAATACGTTCTTGCTCTTATCCAAATAACAAAGCGAAACATTTGCTGGGGATGGCGAAAATGCTGGTGGCGGATTATAAAGAGATTGTTCCCGATGATATTAAAGAACTGCAGAAATTACCAGGGGTTGGCAGGAAAACGGCAAATGTAATTGCTTCGGTGGTTTACGATAAGCCTGCTATGGCTGTAGATACACATGTTTTTAGGGTTTCTGAAAGAATAGGGTTAACTACAAATTCGAAAACACCTTTGGAAACAGAAAAACAATTGGTGAAGTTTATTCCTGAGGAATATATTGCAACAGCTCATCATTGGTTAATACTGCACGGTAGGTATGTGTGTGTGGCACGAAAACCGAAATGTAAAGCGTGCGGAATTAAAGAGTATTGTAAATATTTTGAGAAGGAAGAAAAGAAAAAAGAAAAAGCGTCCGATTGAGACTCTTACTCTCTTGTTATAAGAAATCGGAGTAAGTGAAATGCCATAACAGCCATTAAGCCGTAAATAGCAATAAACAATATTCCACAAAAAATGAGATAACCCTATGCCAGATATCGGTAACTTCACCATGATCAAGAATTAATGCATTTTTTTTGCTTTTTGAAATATTTCTGCTAGTGATACGTAAATCATTACTATAGCAGAGAATCTTGGGGAAAGTGCCGGAAATTTAGTGTTTGTACGTTTGGTGATGAAGTCAATTGCATTTTCCATTCTCGTAGCCCGGCAAGCAAGATCATTCCAAATGCTATAGCAAGGGTATTCAATTCAAATTCCAAATATAGTTTATCCTCCTTGTGAATATTTAGAATTAATCTAAATAATGCACTGAGATATTTACATCTTGTTTTCAAAAAAGGCAAGTGGTAAATTGATTTAAATCAGATTGAGTTGATTCAATAACTTTTTAATTTAAATAATAAAATTATGGCTTATATTATTTCAGATGACTGCACTGCTTGTGGTTCTTGTATAAATGAATGTCCGGTAGATGCAATTTCGGAAGGAGATATTTATGTGATAGATGCAGAGGCTTGTATTGATTGTGCTGCCTGTGCCGAAGTTTGTCCGGTTGAAGCAATTTCAGAGGCGGATTAAAATTATCGGATTAAAGTTAAAATAAGGGCTCCAATTCGAATTGAGGCCCTTATTTTGTGTTTGAATTAAGATAGCATTAAAACCCATTCAACTCCATAGTAACGGTCGGGATTAATAGTAATAATCCCAATAAAATCAGGATAGCCATAAAACCGCCGATCCATTTTACCCATTTGTCATAAGGAATTTTGGCAACACCCAGTACGCCGATAAGAACACCGGAGGTTGGCGTAATCATATTGGTGAAACCGTCACCAAATTGGAAAGCCATTACGGTTGCCTGGCGTGATACACCTATTAAATCGGAGAACTGCGACATCATAGGCATGGTAAGAGCTGCTTTTGCCGAACCGGATGGAATGATAATGTTGATGATGTTTTGAATCAGATACATCATGCTTACTGAAGCCATTTTTCCAAAATCGTTCATCGATTGAGAGATGTAGTAAAGGATGGAATCGATAATGTGACCTTCTTCCAGAACGATTAGGATGCCGCCCGCCAATCCAACAATCATGGCTGCAGAAAGAATATCGCGGGCACCGTCAAGAAAAAGTTGAGTGATTTCGTTGGCTGTGTTGTTAAAGGCAATTCCTGAAAAGATTCCCATGGCAAAGAAAAGGGTGGCAATTTCCATGATGTACCAGCCGTAGCCCATTACGCCGACAATCAGGAAGATAATTGTGAACAGAAGTAGGTTTAGGATATAAAAATGAACCGATTTACGCAATGACATTATCCCTGAAATGGCAAATAGAGCCGTGATAATTGGCAACACCATAAAAGTACTTTCAGAGTTTCCGATTTTCAGGGTACTAACAGGATAGTAGTAGGAAAAGCCAATCATGGAAACCAGCAGAACGATGTAGGTTAGCCATGCTGATTTTGGCGTGTAATATTCAATAGTCTCCATATCGGTATTATGATGCTTTCTCCAGTATTCATCATCGGTGTAAACCAACGATTTTGCAGGATTTTTGCGAACTTTGGCCGCATATCGTAAGATGAAGGCAAAACCGATCACATTAATGACTAGCCAGCAGAATAATCGGTATTCGATACCTGAGAACAATGGCAGGTTTGATAATCCTTGTGCAATGCCAATGGTGAATGGATTTAAAAGTGCTCCGGCAAAACCTAATCCGGCAGCAACAAAGCAAATGGCTACACCAACAATTGAATCGTATCCCATTTTAATGGCCATGGGTACAAATATAATTGTGAAGGCTATGGTTTCCTCACTCATGCCGAAGGTGGCACCAAAAATGCTAAATATGAGCATGATTAGAGTGAGAATAATGTTGTTGACTCCAATTTTCCGGATCAGTTTGTTCTTCTCCAGTTTCTTGGTGAATTCGAGAAAGGAGTAAATTCCAATATCGATTGACTTGCTCGCATTCATGATCCAGAAGGCACCACCAATTACCAGAATGAACATGATGATGTCTGCTTTATCAACAAATCCCTTAAAAAAAGAAGAGAAAATCTCCCATGACTGCCCCTGGCTCTCGATTTGTTGGTAGGAATCCTGTACAATAACCTCGCGGTTGGTTCCATTAACATTTACGGTAGTTCGTTCGAATTCGCCCCCCGGAATCAGCCAGGTGAGAATGGCTGATAGAACGACTATAGCGAATACAATAACATAAGTATGAGGTATCTTTTTAAACATGATTTGTAGGTTTGTTGTAAGTTTTGTTTGTTGTTGTAAAATTGAATGTGTAAAAATAGAAAAATATGAAGAGAATGGAAGCTTTGAATTTATTTTAAAAGCATACCGAAAAGGTTTGTAAATTGCCCATTTTTCCCTAATATTTGCATTGTGATTTCCCAACTTTTTAGATTGTGAAAAGCAGTAGCTGAAAGTTGGTGGGCTGATCAATGATACAGTGCGTTAAGGATTGAAACGGATACCCCGGGTTGTGTTGGATTTTGCGGGGAAGGACGAGGAGTAGAAGTGAAAAGCCTGACCCGACCCAAGGAGGGAAACGCCCGGAAAGAAATATTGAGTTAAGAAAAAACAGAGAATGGGAATTTCTCATGTCTCACATCTAATATCAAATATCTATAACATGAAGTTGCTGATAAGTAATATAAAAACATTAGTTCAGGTTGATACGGAAGCTCGTAAGTGGGTTGCCGGAACCGATATGGCCAATTTGAATTGCATTGATGATGCCTACTTACTGATTGAAGGCGATAAAATTACTGATTTTGGTAAGATGGAAGACATTCCTGACTTTGATGATAAGGAAGGTTTTGATTGTATTGAGGAGTATGATGCTACCGGGCGAATGGTTTTTCCTAGTTTCTGCGATTCGCATACTCATTTGGTGTATGCAGGAAGTCGTGAAATTGAATATTCCGATAAAATTAAAGGTTTATCGTACGAAGAGATTGCCAAACGCGGTGGTGGAATTTTGAATTCGGCCAAATTGATGCACGAAGCAACGGAAGAAGAGTTGTTCGAATCAGCCATGGAGCGCATTCATGAGATTATTGGATCGGGAACCGGAGCTGTCGAAATTAAAAGTGGTTATGGTTTAACGGTTGCCGATGAGTTGAAAATGCTCCGTGTGATTAAGCGCATAAAGAAATCAACACCTTTGACCATTAAATCGAGCTTTTTGGGAGCACATGCTGTGCCTGCTGAATACATTGGCAGACAAGCTGAGTATGTTGATATGGTAATTAATGAAATGATACCGATGGTTGCCGCGGAAGATTTGGCAGACTATATTGATGTTTTCTGCGACAAGGGATTTTTTACGGTTGAGGAAACCGACCGGATTTTAAATGCAGGAATGAAACATGGCATGCGAGCTAAAATTCATGCCAATGAGCTGGATTATTCAGGCGGAATTCAGGTAGGAGTGAAGTACAATGCACTTTCGGTTGATCATTTAGAGTTTGTTGGCGATGCCGAAATTGAAGCTTTAAAAGGATCGGAAACCATGCCTACGGTATTGCCCGGAGCGGCATTTTTCCTAAACATGGTTTGTTCGCCGGTGCGTAAAATGATGGATGCAGGATTACCGGTTGCTTTGGCATCCGATTTTAATCCGGGATCGTCGCCATCGGGAAATATGAAATTTATTATGTCGCTGGCCTGTATCAATTATAAAATGCTGCCACAGGAAGCAATTAATGCAACCACCTTAAATTCGGCTTATGCCATGGGTGTTGAGGATGAATTGGGAAGCATTGCCAAAGGGAAAATTGCCAATGTTTACATCACCAAAGAAATTCCTTCGGTGGAGTACATGCCGTATGCCTACGGGAGCAACCTGATTGACGTAGTGATTTTACGCGGAAAAGTGTTGTAAGGCTATCTCTCAAGTTTAGAGGAGCGAATAATTAAAAACACCTCACCTAAGCTTCTCCTGAAGGAGAGGGAACAGAAGTGAAGTTGCAAGTTAAGTTCTCCCTTTTTAAGGGGAGATGTCCGAAGGACAGAGGGGTGATTATTTATAACTAATAAAGCACCCTTTTCCCGAATGTTGGGATCGGCACTTTCCCTTACAAGGGAAAGATTCTTTGATTGGGTGGAGGTGTAATAGATAAATGAAGTAAAATTCCCCTTTGCCTTTAGTAGAAGGGGCTGGAGGATGAGGTGAAAGAGGATAGAATTCGGGGATTTTAAATTTCTTTTCAATAAATTATCGAAAAAACTTTGAGCCCTTTGTGAAGTACTTTGTGCTCTTTGTGGTTAAATAATTAAACAGAATTCAAACAAATACTTAAAATACGATCAGGTAGCTAACAACTTGATTTAACAATTACACTATAATGAAAAAACTAATAGAATGCGTTCCTAATTTTTCTGAAGGGAACGACATGAATATCATTAAGCAGATTACCAACGAAATTGAATCTGTTGAAGGCGTACGTTTAATCGACGTTGATCCAGGAAAAGCAACCAACCGTACCGTAGTAACTATGGTGGGTACGCCCGATGAGGTTTGCGAAGCAGCCTTTCGTGCTGTAAAAAAGGCAGCCGAGTTAATCGATATGAGTAAGCACTCGGGTGCGCATCCGCGTTTTGGAGCTACCGATGTTTGTCCCTTGGTACCGGTTGCCAACATCACTATGGAAGAGACTGTAGCCTACGCACACAAATTAGCGAAACGCATTGGCGAAGAAGCAGGTGTTCCTGTTTATTGCTACGAAAGTGCAGCGCAAATACCAGAGCGTAAAAATCTGGCTGTTTGTCGTGCAGGCGAGTACGAAGCCGTTAAAGACAGAATCGGTACCGAGCAGTGGAAACCCGATTTCGGACCATCAGCCTTTACGTCAGCCGTTGCAAAAAGCGGGGTGACAGCAGTAGGAGCACGTAACTTCTTAATTGCCTACAATTTCAACTTAAATACAACATCAACCCGTCGTGCCAATGCCATCGCATTCGATGTGCGCGAGCGTGGACGTACCTTGCGCGAAGGAAATCCGGCAACGGGAAAAATAGTGACCGACGAAAAAGGAAATCCTGTAATGATTCCCGGAACCCTTAAAGCCACTAAGGCAATCGGATGGTTCATAGAAGAATTTGGCGTTGCCCAGATTTCTATGAACATGACCGACCTTACGGTAACCTCTATTCACAAAGCATTCGACGAGGTTTGCGCCAAAGCTCAGGCTCGTGGTATCCGTGTTACCGGATCGGAGCTGGTAGGTGTTGTGCCCTTAAAAGCAATGTTGGATGCCGGTAAGCATTACCTTCGTATGCAGGAACGTTCAACCGGTATTGCCGACCGCGAAATTATTAAGATAGCCGTTAAATCACTTGGATTGGATGAGTTGTATCCATTCGATGCCGACAAAAAAATTATCGAATACATTCTCGAAGATAAAGAGCAGAAGAAACTGGTTGACCTGAATCTGACTCAGTTTGTTGAGGAAACAGCTTCAGAATCGATGGCTCCGGGTGGCGGATCAATTTCTGCCTACATGGGAGCTATGGGTGCTGCTTTGGGTTCAATGGTTGCCAACCTGTCGGCTCACAAGCCAGGATGGGACGATCGTTGGGAAGAGTTCTCCGATTGGGCCGAGCAAGGCAAATCGTACCACAGAAAGCTGGTTCATTTGGTTGATGAGGACACCAATGCCTTTAATAAAATTATGGATGCCATTCGTTTGCCAAAAGGCACTGATACCGAGAAAACTGCCCGCACCGAGGCTATGGAAGAGGCCACAAAATTCGCGACTATGGTTCCTTTTCAAACCATGGAGCTGTGTTTGGGATCGATGGATGTTGCCAAAGCAATGGCCGAAATTGGAAATCCTAATTCGGTAACCGATGCTGGTGTTGGCGCATTGGCGGCCCGTTCGGGAGTTTTGGGTGCTTTCATGAATGTGAAAATTAACGCGGCCGATTTGCAGGATAAAGCCTGGGCTGCCGATATCATCGCCAAAGGACAGGCAATTGTTGACAAAGCCATTGCTCTTGAAAACGAGATTGTAGCCATGGTAAACGCTAAAATTTAATTCGTATTAATGATATTTTATTTAGACCTGTCAGGCTTCCAAAACCTGACAGGTCTTTTTTATTGCAGAAACCTGACGGCGGTTTTTAATCCCCGTCAGTGTTTTCATGAACGCCATAGCATGCTCTTACATTTCATTACCCATTATTAATTACCAATTTTTAATTATTTGTGGGGTTTCCACTGCTCCCGATAGCTATCGGAATCTTAACCCGCGGATGCGGGCATGGTGTTATTACATTATATTTAAAGAAAGGGTTCGGTTCCCTTAATATTAGCCCATAGCTAAGTGGTGTGACTAGTTCACCTTTACTCTTTCGGATAACTTAAATTCTTATCTAATTTAATAATGTAAATATAAAGGTGGTGTGAAAGCCTCTCCCTGCTAGTGATTACTAGCGGGGCGGGCTATTCGACTGTAGCCAGTTATTTTTTGAACACCTAAAGCCCAATGTCATATAGTTAAGCATTATATAGCTCTTATTATTTTAAATATTATCTGGCTTACTTATTGATTTTAAATGGTTTTATCGAACTTGTGAACTGTATGGTTTGAGGAACGGTTTGATATTTATTAATCACCCCTATTGCCGTACATCCTACCCCGGTAGTTTGATAGTCGAAATTGAATGTTACACCATCCGATTTGATCAATTGATAGGTGTATTTTGCCTTTGACAAATTTTCGGTGCTGTAATTATAGCAATTGAAATTGAATGGTTCTGCTGCCGAAAACTCAATTCCTATTCCTTCAGCATTTGTCAGTCGCACATAGCGGTTGTCGGTGCGTAAGCCACAATCCTGAGGAATCAAATACGGTACAAACATCTCATCAACGGTCGACTGATAAAGCCCAATACGGTAGCCGGTTTTGCGGTCGGGATAATTCTCCTGCGACCCACGTCCAAACCATTCAACATTTTGCATTTGGTCATCGAAAACCCATTTTGTCCCGATGCGTGGCAACGACATGGGCATTTTTCCTTTCGGATTAATCGTGTGCTGTAAACTAATTTCACCGTCGGGCGAAATTGTATAAATCATTTCATTTTCGAAGCCTGCATTGCCGGCATTTCCAAAAAGAGCAATTTCACGAATATTGACAATTACATTTTCAGCCTTATTTTCAATCCGAAATGATTCAAGTTTTGACTTCATCTTATCCAAACCGATGGCATACCATGAATTAGCAACCATCCTTCCGTAGCCCTCGGCTCTGCCTGAACCAGCGGTCCAGTCGTCCAGTTCGTTTGCCAGAGGTGCACGCCAAACATTGAGTTGCGCTCCCTGTTTCAGCAATTCTGTACCCATGTATTTCATGGAGTACAATTGTCCATCGGCTTTATTAAAGGCATAATCGAAATTTACTCCGGATACAATCAAATGTTGCTCATTTTCTGTCACTTTTAAAGGATTGGTCTGCTGCTGTACCAATTTTTTATCGGCGGGAACAAACCATGGCAATTCCAATTGATCCCAATACAGTTCAAAACCCTTCGGCGCCCATTGTGTAGCTTCTTTCGAATGAAAACTAACTGTTGCCAAATAGCTTGCACCAGCTTTTAGCTGAGGCTTTGAGATAGGTAGCACGTAGATTTTTTTTGCTTCCGGTTCCACATCCACCTCCAATTTTCCGGAAGCTATTGATAGTCCGTTTTCCTCCAGATTCCATCGTGCTTCAAAGGCATTCGCATTGGTAAAAAAGTTTCGGTTGTGCACTTCAATTTCCATTTTTTCGGCATTGCTCCATTTTACAGAAATGGGTTGAGCCGACTTTTTCATTTGCCACATCTCAGGTTGCGGAATACGATCAGGAAAAATACTTCCATAGGTACGCGCACCAATTCCATAGCTGAAAAACTCGCCTTCGTTTTGCTCCTGTTCAAAATCGAGCCACAAAGCTGCACGATTTTTCAAGTCTGGTTTTGCTGCAAATAAATCATTGATTTCAATCGCTTTTGGGAAAATACCCACCTGATCGATAATGGCATCGCACAAATAACCGGAGGTATGCTGACCATGTGTCTCTGCATTCTTGCCCACATTAAGAGGAAAAGGAAAATTGGTAATGTTCCCGGTGACCGGTTCTTCAGCCACCTTTTTATTGTCAATAAATAGTGACATCGATTTCCCGTTATAAATACCTGCCACATGATGCCAGTTTTGTGTCCAATCACGGGGTAATTCAGCACTGATGACTGTTTTTTTCGAATTGTAGATTCTTGAAGTATTGATGTAGAAATCAAGTGATTTGTCACCATTTTGCTGCAACCCAAATTGATAGTTTCCTTTGGTGAGCAGTGTTCCACCCATTTTCATTAAATCGCGTGGAAAAATCCAAAGCGAAACTGTTAGTTCATCACCAGAGATTTCAATATTTTTATCCTGATAAACTTCCACCCACTGATCGTGACCGTTAAGATCTATGCCTTTTCCTTCGTGCCCGGCAACCAGTTTGGCTCTTCCCATGATGTGAGTTGCTACCTTGTTGGGTGAAGAATCTGTCAATTTGCGAACTGGCTCGCGCAAGCCTGGACTCACAAAATCCCAGATTGCTCCGCCCATGATGCGTGGATATTCGTAAATCACATCCCAATATTCGTCCAGTCCACCACCGGCATTTCCGGCAACGGAAAGGTATTCGTCCATAAACGATGGTCGCGAATCCACACTTTCAGGTACCATCCCCACTTGGTTTTTGAGTTCAAAAGGTGATGGGTAACGTGGGCCGATAATCTCTTCGCAAGGGTGTGAAAAAGCATTTCCGCCATACATCCAAGAACGGGTAGTATCGTATTTTTTTCCTTCTTCAATCACTGCACAAATGTTTTTCCCTTCGCCACTTTCATTTCCGGCGCTCCAAAACAGAATACTGGCATGATTCCGGTCGCGCAACACCATTTTGCGCACCCGCTCGCGGTACATGGGCTCCCATTCAGTTTTATCGCTTAAATATTCAGTTGCATGAGCTTCATCTCCTGCTTCATCAATAATATACAATCCATATTCGTCGGCCAACTCCAGATATCTTGAAACCGGAGGATAGTGTGAAGTTCGCACACAATTGATATTGAATTGCTTTAGTATTTCAAAGTCTTTCCGGATGGTCGTTTCGTCCATGGTGTGCCCCAAATCGGGATGTTGCATGTGCGAGTTTATACCATTCAGTTTGATTGCTTTTCCGTTCAAATAAAAAACCTGATGGCGAATTTCAGTCTCTTTAAAGCCAATGCGACCGGCAATTATCTCTTCGGTTTTACCTTCGCCATTGATTAATTCCAGGGTTAACCGGTAAAGATTGGGCGTTTCTGCGGTCCACTTTTTAGGATTTAATACTTCTGATGAAATAGTAATAATTTGCTTATTATCAGCAGTTATTTGAACTGCATCAGAAGTAAAATTCTGAACCAACACATTGTCTGAATTATACAGCGAAGCTCGAACCTTGTAGTTCTGTTTATCGGTTTTCGATTGGTTATTTACCGTAATCTGCAAATTCAGTTTTGCGTTCTCATAGTTTTCGTCCAGGTCGGTAGTGGCATACCAGTCGAAGAGATGCACATCCGATTTTGCGTACAACCAAACATCGTCGAAAATACCAGCCAGGCGCCAATAGTCCTGACTTTCGAGATACACACCATCTGAATATTTAATTACGTTGACGGCAATGGTATTTTTTCCTGGTTTCAGGAAACTGGTAACATCATATTCAGCAGACTCGTGCGCACCTTCGTTGTAGCCAACTTCCTGTCCATTGATCCAGACAAACGATGCCGAAGCGGTTTTCTCCATGCGCAAAAAAATGCGTTTGCTTTTCCAATTTGCCGGTATGGTAAATGTTTTGCGATACGAGCCAGTCGGGTTGTATTCACGCGGAACAAAAGGCGGATTGGCGTGAAACGGTTGTGCAACATTTCGAAACAAAGGATCGCCAAAACCCTGCATTTCCCAGTTCGACGGAACTGTAATTTCAGACCATTTCTGATCATTAAAATTTGATGTAAAAAAGTCGTTAGGTGTACCTTCCGGAGTATTGGCAAAATGGAATTTCCACCTTCCATTCAACGAAAGCACATTTTCTGACTTCGATTTCTGAAGATTTAATGCTTCACCAACCGATTTAAAAGGAATACAAACCGTGTGACCTTCAGTTTGGTTGATTTCAAATACCGCTGTATTTTCGATGAACGGATAAACATCTGTAAATTTCGATTGCTGTGCTGAGATTGTAAAACTTGTCAAAGTGATAAATAAACCAACTATATTTTTCATGCTCGTTTGCGTTTTTATCTTGATGGAAGATTATATTTTTTCTCGAAGATAGACTATATGACATTGCCCAAAAGCCCAATTTCACCAATAAGTCCGTCCTTTAACTTTTTCGTAAATTTCAATTATGAGTCGGAGAACATAAATCCCTTCTCTTTGAGCTTTTCTTTCAGAAATTTATTTACAGCTTCTATAAATACTTCTTTAGGTTTCATGTCAATATTTAATCTTTGTGTGCTCAGTCTGTATAATTGGCTACAACGGCAGTCTGTCTAAAAACTTATAAAACTGCTCAATTAAGTCTTAAATATAGCGGTTTTAAGCATACATAAAAATTGAAAATCATTTTATTTGGAAATAGAATTAAGGTTCTTATTTGGGTCACATTTATCTCTAACAGCAACATAATTTCAAGAAAATAAGATAATTGTTGTAGAGCCCATTTTATGAGGGTTTTAATGCCAATTATATTGATTAAACGACGTAGGTTATAGGCGGTCATTAGTAAGCCCACATCAGCACTTGCCCTTGCCATGCTTTTTTTTGTCATAATGCGGTCGAATCCCTCCCGATTAATCATCATGTCTCCATTTCCTGGTGGCTGGGTTCTGTCAGGCCTTCAGCCTGAAATTCCTGCTTTCGCAGATATGTTATCTGCATGTTCCGTCCATTTATCATGAGATTGCCATGTCCTCATTCTTCGTCCTCGGGTTTTATAAAAACCTGCTGTGGTTTTACCCGAAACCTGCTGTGGTTTTACTCAAAACCACACGTGCTTTTGGATGAAACCACGTGTGGTTTGCATCGAAACCACACGTGGTTTTCTGAAAATATCAGATTTTGTTAAATTCAGCGTCTTTTATTGGATTGTATAATGCGACTGCAAGTATGGTAATTAACACCTGCTTTTTTAATTGAAACCGAGTTTCCTTTTGCAGCTTCCGGCCTCTTCTTCCAGTTGCCTCACTAAAGTCGTCCGGTTGATGACCAGCCGATGATAAAAGCAGGAGAGTAGGTCGTTTTTTAATTGATCAGGTTCCTGTGGGTTTGGAAGATTAATTTGACTGATTTTGCTGTAAAGGATATGGAAAAAAGGAAATGCTGGTTTGTGATCCTGATCAGAGGGAACACAATGTTTAGATGTCATGCTGGGTGGGGTGAAACATCTCCTTATTAATCAAACGGATTCTTCGGCTTCGCTCAGAATGACAATTACCGGGGCTTTTTTATGGTGGAAACCTAAGGGCGGTTTTAATCCCCGTCAGCGTTTTGTTTGGAAGAGTGAATCAGACCCAAAAGGGCAATGTTTTAGCATAAAAAAACGAGCGATGATCATTACAATTATCGCTCGTTGTTTTGTGTTTAGAAAAAGCTAACGAAAAGGGCAATATTAAGCAGGGTGATTATTCCTCCCATGGCATAAAGTGTGTACTTCGATAGGGGCGAGTTTTTGTATTTGCCCATTACTTTTGGTGATGAGGTTAGGTATACTTGTAAAAAAATGGTGAATGGTAACTGAATACTCAATATCATTTGCGAAATAATCAATCCCTGAAAAGGATTGGAGATAAAAAAGATAATTACCAATGCAACTATCAGCGAAATGGCGACCCCCAATCGGGAATGATTGTCTTTAATATCGTAGGGTTCTTTAAACATTCCTGCAAATATCGATCCGGCAGCCATTCCCGAGGTAATGGTAGATGCCAGTCCGGCGAACAAAAGAGCTATGGCAAATACAAATGCGGCATGCTCACCCAAAAGAGGTGCCAGTAAATGATTGGCTTGTTCCAATTCGGTAACCGGAGTTTTTGTTTTAAAGAAGGTGGCGGCCGCCAATAAAATCATGGCACTGTTTATTGCCCAGCCTATTATCATCGACACAAATGTGTCCATAAACTCATATTTCAATTGCTTTTTTATCACTTTTTCATCTTCCCGGTTCCATTGACGGCTTTGAATAATTTCGGAATGCAGGAATAAGTTGTGAGGCATTACAACGGCTCCCAATACACTCATAATTACAATCATCGAACCTTCAGGAAAGCTGGGGGTTACCCATCCTGTCATGGCACTGTTCCAATCAATATCTACCAACGAAAGTTCATAAAAAAACGACAGACCAATCACCGATACAAATGCGATGATCCATTTTTCAATCATCCGGTATGCATTGGTATACAGCATAATTAGTACGAATACGGTAACCAGAAAAGCTCCGGCCCGCATGGGCAAATCAAAAAGCATATTTAGAGCAATGGCTCCGCCTAGTATTTCGGCCAGGGAGGTTGAAATAGAGGCAAGCATAGCTGATGAAAGAATGAATTTTGAATAGAAAGGTTTGGTATGTATCATTGCAGCCTCCGAAAGACACAATCCGGTTGCAATGCCCAAATGCGCTACATTGTGCTGCAAAAATATCAGCATGATGGTAGAAAGACTCACCATCCACAACAGCGCATAACCATAGTCTGCTCCTGCAGCAAGATTAGAAGCCCAGTTGCCCGGATCGATGAAGCCGACAGTTACCAATAGTCCGGGCCCAATGTATTTGAATATGTCCAATCCACCGTATTGTGGCTTGTAACCTTTTTTGTCAATATTCTTTAGTCGTTTAAACATGCTATTTGTTGTGTTAATAAAAGGAAGTTGATACAGTTATCCCAGAGGTCGAAAGCTATTTTAGAGAGTATGTTCAATTCCTGATAGGGGCAGCGTTTTTTTCTAAATGCAAACCGGAAGCTGTATTGACCTCCGGTTTATAAATTTTTCTTTTCATTGAAAGGTGATAATCGGGAGATTATATTTCCAATAACAATGAATCCGGATCTTTGCCTCCGAACAGCATTTTCTGAGGATTCTCAATCATTTCTTTAATCTTTACCAAGAAACCAACCGAATCCTTGCCATCAATTACCCGGTGATCGTAGGACAGGGCGATGTACATCATCGGGCGGATTTCTACCTTGCCGTTGACAGCAACCGGTCGTTCCACAATATTGTGCATGCCCAAAATACCCGATTGCGGCGGATTGATAATTGGAGTACTCAACAAAGATCCGAATACACCACCATTGGTAATGGTAAAAGTGCCGCCGGTCATTTCGTCCAGACTAATTTTACCCGAACGGGCTTTGTTGGCCAAACTCATCAATTCCTTTTCAATATCTGCCAAACTCAAAGTTTCGATGTTTCGGATTACCGGAACCATCAACCCTTTTGGTGTTTGCACTGCAATAGCAATATCGGTGTATTCAGGACTTACAATTTCCTCACCATCCATCATCGAATTTACTGCAGGGTGAAGTTGTAAAGCCTCCGAAGCCGCTTTGGTAAAGAAGGACATAAAGCCCAGCTTAATATCGTGGGTTTCTACAAATTTCTTTTGATACTTGCTGCGCAATGCCATTACCGCACTCATGTCAACTTCATTAAAAGTAGTCAGCATGGCCGTTTCATTTTTTACGGAAACCAAACGGGTGGCCAGCTTCTTCCGAAGATTCGACATTTTTGTGCGTTTCACTTCTCTCGAAATGCCTTTGCTTTGCGCTGGAATTGCTGCCTGATTGCCAGGATTACTGACTACTGCCTGAATGTCTTTTTTCGACAAACGTTGAATGCCTGCAATTACATCATCAACCGAAAGGTGATTTTCTTCCATTAACTTTTTTGCAACGGGCGAAATCTTAACATCCTTGTACGTTTCAGAATTTGTTGGCTTAGATGCTGCAACAACTGCAGGAGCCGTTTTCTCAGCAGGAACTTCTTCTTTTTTAGCTTCTTTAGGAGCAGAGGAAGCAGATGCTTCTCCTGCAAAACTTGTGTCTATGCTGCAGGCAACAGATCCAACAGCAACCGTATCGCCTTCCTGCGCCATAATCTGAATTTTACCACCTTCATCAGCAATAAGAGTCAGAGTGGCTTTATCCGATTCAATTTCTGCAATTTCCTGATCCTTTTCAACAATGTCACCATCTGCTACAAACCAGTTGGCTATTTCTACTTCGGAAATGGATTCTCCGGGACTAGGTATTTTTATTTCGATCATCTTTATTGTATTATTGTTTTATCATCGGGTAAAAGCAACTAAACCAGTTGCATGTCTTGATACTTTGTACTTTTTACTTGGGTATTTTGATTTACATTAGCAACTTACTTTTCTTTTCTTCGAAATATTCGTGCTGAAGAAGGATGTCTGCATGAGAACTGCCTTCTACACATTGCAACCCGCAATATTTCAGTTTTCGATCGCAATTGCATTTTCGAAATACCTTGTTTATGATTTCGTTTTGCCCTGCCAGGTGAATTTTATTCAATCCGGTTGCCGGACTGCCACTGGCCTGGCGTGCTACAGGCACCAATTTAACATCTTTGTTTTTAAACTTGTAGTTGATAAACTGCCAGGCTCCCATGTTTTCCGGTTCTTCCTGAACCCACAAATGAAGAAGGGCATTTGGATATCGACTCAAAATCTGATCAACCTGTTTATCAGGAAACGGATACAACTGTTCCACGCGAACCAAGGCAATATCCTGAGCAAACAATTCCTCTTTTCGGGCCAGTAAATCGTAATAGATCTTTCCGGAACAGAATACAACACGGCGAACTTCCTCAGCAATAATATTGTTATCGTCAATTACTTCCTGAAACTGACCTTTGGCCATGTCATCCATTTTCGAAACACATTTTGCATGACGAAGCAGACTTTTTGGCGTAAAGCAAATTAACGGAACCCGTATGTCACGTTTCACTTGTCTTCGTAACATGTGAAACAGGTTTGCAGGTGTAGTTGGGTTTATCATCTGCATGTTGTTGTTGGCACATAGAGTAAGGAAGCGCTCCATTCTTGCGCTCGAATGTTCTGCGCCTTGTCCTTCGTATCCATGTGGCAAATACATCACCAAACCATTTTTTATGCCCCACTTGTCTTCGGCAGCACTGATGTATTGGTCGATAACCGCCTGAGCCACATTATGGAAATCACCAAACTGAGCCTCCCAAATGGTCAGTCCGGAAGGATGCGCCAAGGCATATCCGTATTCAAATGCAAGTACACCATATTCACTAAGCAATGAATTGTAGATGTGGAAAGGTGCTTGCTCGGGGCTGATATTTTTCAGCGGGAAATATTTCTCGTCTGAGTTCTCAATCACCAAAGCGGCATGCCGGTGCGAAAATGTACCTCTTTCCGTATCCTGTCCGCTGACACGAACACTTTTTCCTTCTGCCAGCAGGCTTGAGTAGGCTAACAATTCTCCCATGGCCCAATCCAATTCATCATTCTCAACCATATTTTTGCGATCGGTCATTAACTTCCCAATCTTTTTGAAGAAAGTAAAATCATCGGGCAAATTGGTAATGTTCCCGGCCAACTCAAGCAAAGTCTTTTTCGCAACTCCTGTTTTAGGAGAAGATTCAAAATCTTCCTGGGTTGAGTATCGTATGTCTTTATAGTAATCCTCCAGAAAAGGCTGTATAATTACCTTCTTAAATGTTTTAGACAGTTCAAAATCTTTGTCCAAAAGCTTGTTGTAATCATCGTTGCTGTTTTTAATCTCTTCTTTGGTATAAATTCCTTTTTCAATCAGGAAATCGGCATAAATATCTCGTGGATTTTTATGCTTTGCGATTTCTTTGTACAAAATTGGTTGGGTAAAACGGGGTTCATCCCCTTCGTTATGACCAAATTTTCGGTACGAAAGAATATCTATAAAAACATCAGAGTTAAATTCCTGACGGTATTCCATAGCCAGTTTGATTGTGAAAATTAAAGCTTCCACATCATCACCATTTACATGAAACACAGGAGAACGGGTTACCTTTGCAACATCGGTACAATAAGTGCTCGACCGGGCATCCAGATAATTGGTTGTGAAACCTACCTGATTATTGATGATCAAATGGATGGTTCCTCCGGTTTTATATCCGGTTAGCTGCGACATCTGGATTGTTTCGTACACAATTCCCTGACCTGCAATAGCCGCATCACCATGAATGATAACAGGGACCAGTTTGTCCTGATCGCCGGTGTAGTCGTTATCAATTTTCGAGCGTGAAATTCCTTCAACAACAGCACCAACAGTTTCCAAATGCGAAGGGTTGGGTGCCAAATGAAGTTTTACTTTACTTCCATCATCTGTTTTTACCGTATTTCCATATCCCAGGTGGTATTTTACATCCCCCAAAGCAATGTCTTCTTCGAACTCTTCGCCCATAAATTCTTTGAAAATATTGGCGTAAGGTTTCTCTAAAATATTGGCCAGTACATTTAATCTTCCCCGGTGAGCCATCCCGAAGATAAATTCCTGAACACCAAGCTCAGCACCACGTTCAATCATGGCATCCAAAGCAGGAATTAAGGTTTCTGTTCCTTCGAGGGAAAAGCGTTTCTGACCGACAAATTTTTTGTGAATATAGTTTTCGAAACCAACGGCAAGTTTTAAATGATAGTAGATGTGTTTGCGTTGCTCATCGTTAAAATTCGGGGTGTTTTTAGTACCTTCCATCTTGCTTTGCAGCCATCGCATCATTTGAGGATGACGTACAAAAACATATTCTGCACCTATCGATTTGCAGTAGGTTTCTTGCAAATGGGAGACAATATCTTTTAATTTGGAAGCTCCCAATCCTATTTCAGTACCCGCATGGAAAACAGTTTCCAAATCTGATTCTGACAGATCAAAGTTTTCGATGTCGAGTGTTGGGAAATATTTCCGTCGGGTCCGAACCGGATTTGTCTTGGTAAAAAGATGTCCGCGCTGACGATAGGCATGAATCAGATTCATAACATTGAATTCCTTACTCGTCGGATTTGCGGCAGGAATATTTTCGTTGGCCGTTTGTTCCTTAATTGGAAATTTGGCTGTTGCAAAATCAAATCCCTGAAAAAATTGCCTCCAGCTTTCTTCAATAGATTCAGGATCATTCTTATAGGATTGGTAAAGTTGGTCGATAGATTCGATTTCACTGTTACCCAAAAAGCTAAATTTATCCATATAATTGTTCGTTGTACTTAGTCTGATTATCGTTGTTACTTAAACAAATGTATTAATTTTTAAGCCTTATGGTGATATCAAAAACGAATAAAAGATAAAAAGATCATTTTTTTTACAGATATCCATATAGAGTTTTTCTATAAGATGTTTTGATTTAACATTACTAAAAATAAACAGCACAATTCTTTTATTTGATGCCTGTTCGAATTACTTTAGATTTTTTAAGACAAACATGTAAAACCTCACAGATGTATTTTCTCCGTATTTTGATTGTTTTGGCACTTGGTGCTCCATTCACGGCCTGTCATAATTTACAAAAAAAACCTCGCTTTGCTCTCGAAAAAGGAGATCTTCTTTTTCAGGATCTGGATGCTGATTCTATTTCAGATGCGATAGAATCAGTAACAGGAGGAGATAAGAATCTGAGCTTTTCGCATGTTGGGATTGTTGATATTCATTCAAACGGGGATACTGTGGTTTTAGAGGCCATCTCAAAAGGAGTTACCTACACCAAACTCACTGATTTTTTACAGCGAAGTACAACTGCTGACCAAAAACCAAAAGTTGAGGTGGGAAGGCTAAAGCCTGAATTTACTGCTTTTATTGATAAATCTCTGGAGTCGGGAGGGAAGCTGATTGGAAAACCATACGATGATATTTACATCATGGGAGACTCAACCTACTATTGCTCTGAGCTGATTTATGACCTATTTGTAAATGCCGGAGATTCTATTGAAATCTTCCAGTTAAACCCGATGACTTTTAAAGATGCTAAAACCGGTGATTTTCTTCCTTTTTGGATTGAATATTACAAAAACTTAGGGGTAGATATCCCGGAAGGAAAACCGGGTTTGAATCCCAATGGGATGCACGAGTCTCCGAATATCGAGATTGTATTTTCCTACTTGCGACAATAATCTCACATCTTTCATTCAAATCTTACTTAAACAATGAACTCATTTTTACGCGAATTAACCAGCGAGCTGTACGAAAAATACGGCAGTAATTTATCCAATTGCATGTTGGTGTTTCCAAATCGCCGTGCAGGTTTATTCTTTTCAAAATATTTAAATGAATTGATTGAAAAACCAGTTTGGGCCCCCAGGATTTTAACCATTAATGATTTTTTTAAAACTCATTCTCAGTTGCAGACCGAGGATAATCTGGGTTTGCTTTTTCGCTTGTATAAAATCTACATTCAAAAAATGGATGTGTCGGAAAGTTTCGATGAGTTTTACCATTGGGGAGAAATGCTTTTGGGCGATTTCGACGATTTGGATAAATATCGTGTGAATGCAAAACATTTGTTTCAGAATTTAGCGGAGGAAAAAGAGATTGATAATCTGTTCGATTACTTAACGGAAGAACAGATTGTTGCCATTCAATCATTTTGGAGTTCATTCCGTCCCGAGAAATATTCAGAGCATCAAAAAGAGTTTGTGAAGCTATGGGAAAATCTGTATCCTATTTATTCTGATTTTAGAAATCAGCTGGAAGCAGAGGGATTGGCTTATGAAGGAATGGCTTCCCGAAAATTGGTTGATGAGCTGGAATCAGGAAAGATTACGATCAAAGAGGAACGAATTATTTTCATTGGTTTTAATGCCCTAAACCGTTGCGAAGAAAATTTGTTTGATGAATTGAAAAAGCAGGATAAGGCTGATTTTTATTGGGATTACGACGAATCATATCTTCAGAATCCTTATCATGAAGCCGGATTGTTCCTGCGCGAAAATATCAAACGGTTTCCGGCACCAAAATCCAATATCCGCTTCGATAATATAAAGAACAATCAAACAAAAGTTGAATTTGTTTCGCTCTCGTCGGAAGTGGGACAGGCGAAGTATGCCCACGCTGTGGTTGAGGAATTCTGTAGGAATTCGGAGGATGCTTTAGAGGAAACGGCTATTGTTTTGGCCGATGAGGAGTTGTTGCTTCCGGTATTGCATTCCATTCCTAAAATTGCAAAGAATGTGAATGTAACCATGGGATATCCTGCCAAAAACACGCCTGTGGCAAGTTTGCTGCGTTTGGTGATCGATCTTCAAAAAAGTGTGAAAAAATCCAATGGAGAGGTATCGTTTCATCACAAACAGGTATTGTCTCTTCTGAATCACCAATATTTGAATTCTGTTAATCCTGAATTGGCGCATTCCATAACACAGGATATTCTAACAACCAATAGAATTGAAGTTCCGCAACGTTTAATTAAGGGTGATTCCGTTTTGGAAAAGCTTTTTTCTCCGGTGAGTAGTGTAGAGCAATTTTCAATATATCTGCTCGAATTGCTTCAGGGAATTTATCAGAAATTAGAAACGACTAACGAGGAAAAAACCTTGGTAGATAAAATTGAACAGGAATACATCTATCATTTGTTTTTGGCAATAAAACGTCTCAATTCTTTATTAAATCAGCACAAAATAGAACTAAAGCAGGATACTTTTTATAAGATTCTGGATAAAATGATACAAAGTCTGAGCATTCCATTTGAAGGAGAACCCTTGGCTGGTTTGCAGGTAATGGGAATTTTGGAAACACGATTGCTCGATTTCAAAAAGATTGTCGTGCTTTCGATGAACGAAGGGAAATTGCCCAAAACAGGAGCTGCAAATTCTTTTGTTCCCTACCATTTACGTAAAGGCTTTGGAATGCCGACAATCGACCATCAGGATGCTATTTTTGCCTACTATTTTTACCGGTTAATTCAACGTGTTGAAGATCTTAAATTGCTGTACAGCACTCAAAGTGATGGGATTCGCACTGGTGAAATGAGTCGCTTTTTGTATCAGCTGAAATACGAATCAGATTTTGAGATTGTTGAGAACAGTCCGTCCTACAATATTTCTTTGCAGGAAACCAAGCCGATTAGCGTGGTTAAAAACGAACGAATTCAAACCTACCTAAGCAAGTATTGTGGTGATGGAATAAAGAGTTTTTCGCCGTCTGCCTTAAATACTTATATGAATTGCAGCCTAAGCTTTTATTTTAAATATTTGGCTGGTTTAAAAGAGCCCGATGTGGTTTTGGAAGAGATCGATCCGCCAACTTTCGGGAATTTATTTCACTCGGTTTTGGAAGAATTGTACAAGCCTTTTAGTGGCAAAACAATTCGGAAAGAAGATTTGGAAGGATTGCGGAAAAACAAAGTTTTGCTGGATCAGGTTTTGAAAGATGCTTTTCGAAGCATCTACTTTCAGCTAAAAAAGGAGCAGCCAATGGAAATTGGCGGCAGAAACCTTCTTGTTTTCGATATCTTAAAGAAGTTTATTGATCGGATATTGATTTTGGATCAGAAATTTGCACCCTTTGAAATTGTTTCTTTGGAGGGAAAATATAAGATTCAAATGCCAATAGGGGAGAATGCCGATCGAAAGGTAAACATTAGCGGATTGATTGACAGAGTAGACAAATTGAATGATACCATTCGCATTTTGGATTACAAAACCGGTAAGGCTGATCTTATTTTTAAAGACATCGCTTCTCTTTTCGAGAAAGAAGGAAAAAATAAAAATAAAGCGGCATTTCAAACTTTGCTCTATTGCTTGTTTTACGATGAAAATTACAATCCAAGTGTAGCAATTTCTCCTGGAATATACAGTCTGAAAGAGTTTTTTAACGATGGGTTTGATTGTACCTTAGCTCAGAAAGAAGGGCGTGGAAACGCCGTTCGTGTTGATGATTACAGAATGTTTAAAGCTGAATTTGTTGAAGGCTTAAAAAAATTGCTGGAAGAGATTTTTAATCAGGATATTCCTTTTTATCAGGTAGAAAATAAAGATATTTGCCGAACTTGTGTGTATGCCGAAATTTGCCATCGATAAGTTGCGGCTTCTTTTGTTCTTGTTACGAATGCAAAATATCAATACAATGTGTCGATCAGTTATTTTACTATTATTTTTCCTGTTCGTTGGTTTTACTTCCAATGCACAAAAAAAATACAGTATCACTTCAAAGAGAGCGATTAAAAGCTACGAGTTGGCAGCAGAGGCTTATCGGCAGATGGATAATGCTGAAGCTTTGAATCATTTGGATGAGGCAATAAAGCAGAACCCAAAATTTATTGAAGCATGGCTTTTTAAAGCTGATGTTTTGCACGAAACTGGCAATACAGAATCCGAAATTGAGGCCTATCTGGGGGCAATAAATATTGATGCCGGTTTTTTTCCGAATGTGCATTTTAATTTGGGGAATGCCTATCTGAAAATCGGAGAATATCAAAAGGCATTAACGAAATACGAAGAGTTTCTGTCACTTTCAAACAGTTCCGACAGAAATAGAAGGTTGGCAGAAAAAAGACTGGAAAGTTGCCGGTTTGCGATCAAGTCGATAGCAAATCCTGTCGATTTTAAACCGGTAAACCTTGGTGATAATGTGAATTCCGAATTTGATGAGTATTGGCCCAGCCTTACGGCAGATGAGAAATTGCTGGTATTTACGCGATTGCTGTCAGGGAAAAAAGAGGGTGCGGAGGTGAAAATTAAGAGACAGGAAGATTTTTATGTATCCCGCCAAAACGATAGTTTATGGATGCCTGCTGAACCATTATCCTTAGTTATCAATACGGATAAGAACGAAGGAGCTCAAAGCATTACAGCAGATGGAAAATACATGTATTTTACGGCCTGTGATCGTGCCAACGGATATGGCCGGTGCGATATTTACTATTCAGTTCGGGAAGGAGATGTTTGGTCGGCACCAATAAATGTTGGCAAACCGATTAATTCAAAAGATTGGGAAGCTCAACCTAGCATATCTGCTGACGGACGGGAATTGTATTTTGTGAGCAACCGAAAATCAGGAAAAGGGAAAATGGATATTTGGCATTCCAGATTGATTGAAACTCTGGAAGATGGAAAGCAACGATGGACACAGCCGGCTAATCTTGCTGTTAATACTGCAGACAATGAAATGTCACCCTTTATTCATGCTGGAAACCAGTATCTGGTTTTTTCTTCGGATGGGATGACCGGAATGGGAGCTTATGACTTGTTTAAGACAGAACGGGATAAAGATGGGAAATGGAGCAAGCCCGAAAATTTAGGATACCCAATTAATACGTATACTGATGAAATTGGATTGGTGATTAATGCCAAGGGGGACAAGGCCTATTTTTCTTCAGACAGGATGAAAGGCAAAGGGAAGGATATTTTTAGTTTTGATATGCCTGCAGAATTACAGCCGCCATCGGCATCATGGTTAAAAGGAATTGTGCTTGATGCCAGTTCGCACAAACCGGTGTCAGCATCTGTGCTGTTAATAGATTTAATGACGAAAGATACAATTACCCAAATCAAATCGGATCGTAAGGACGGAAGCTATTTGGTTTGTTTGCCTTCGGATAGAGAATATATTTTTTCTGCTGAGGCCGATGATTATCTTTTTTATTCCAAACATTTTGAGATGTTGAATGATCAGGGGAAATCGACTCCACAACAATTAGATATCTTTTTAGATAAGATTGAAAAAGGAAAAGAAATCGTACTTCGGAATGTGTTTTTTGATATCGACTCCTGGGATATTTTATCGAAATCTGAAATTGAATTGACCCGCTTGTATGATCTGTTGGCAGCTTATCCTAAATTAAAAATTGAAATTGCCGGTCATACCGATAATACCGGAACTGAAGATTACAATCTGAACCTTTCCAATAACCGGGCAAAGGCGGTTTGCGATTATTTAATTTCAAAAGGAATAGACGCAGCACGATTAAGCTTTAAAGGATACGGTGCTTCACATCCTATTGCGGACAATGAAACGGAAGAGGGACGAAGTTTAAATCGAAGAACAGAATTCAAAGTTATTGAAAATCAATAATAACCAATAAAATGAAACCGATATATCTTGATTACAATGCGACTACACCTATCGCACCTGAAGTTGCTGATGCAATGATTCCGTATTTAAAAGGTTTTTTTGGCAATCCGTCAAGCTCACATTTTTATGGACGGCAATGCAAAGAGGCTGTAGATAAGGCAAGAAAACAAGTAGCAGCATTGCTGAATTGTGATGCTGAAGAATTGATATTTACCAGTGGTGGTTCTGAGTCGAATAATTATGCATTAAAAGGCTATGCTTTTGCAAATCAGGATAAAGGCAAACATATTATCACATCTTCTATCGAGCATCCGGCAGTTACAGAGGTATGTAAATTCCTGGAGACACAAGGGTTCGACGTTACCTATCTGCCGGTTGATGAAACAGGACGGGTACAATTGCCTGATGTGAAAAAGGCCATTCGATCAGATACTATTTTAATTTCGATTATGTATGCTAATAACGAGGTGGGAACTTTACAGCCTGTTTCTGAAATTTCGAAATTGGCGAAGCAAAATAATATCATTGTCCACTCCGATTGTGCTCAGGCAGTTGGTAAAGTGCCTGTTAATATTCAGGAACTGGGTGTTGATTTGCTGACTCTTGCAGGTCATAAATTCTATGGTCCGAAGGGAATTGGAGCCTTGTACATTCGCGAGGGAATCAAATTGCAGAAATTGATTCACGGTGCAGATCATGAAAGGAATTTACGGGCAGGAACCGAAAATGTATTGGAAATTATTGGTTTGGGAAAAGCCGCCGAATTGGCCATGGAGGAGGAAGACAAACGAATGAGACATGAAAAGAATTTGATTCGGATTTTGCGCAGGAACTTATCTAAACTTTCAGATGTTCAGTTTAATGGGAATAACGATTTTTGTTTGCCAAATACCTTAAGTGTTTCCTTTAAAAAAATTCAGGTAAACGAGATTTTAAGTCGGTTGAAAAATGTGGCTGCATCAGCGGGTGCTGCATGTCATACTGATTGTGTGAATGTTTCCGCAACACTGGATGCTATGAAAGTTCCTTTGGAATATGCAATGGGTACAATTCGCTTTTCTGTGGGCAGATATACCACTAAAACAGAAATCGATTTGGCTTCAAATGAAATAATTGAGGTGATTAAAAGTTTACGCAGAGATGCCAATCAAAAGAAAAGCAACCCAATGTAAAACAATTTAATTATTTGAAACGTCCATGTCAAAGGTATTTTGATGCACAAGGACAAGATTATTGGTTCATGGTAATCCCGAAAGCTTTCACGACCATCTAATCATAAAATAAAAATTATAAACAGATAAAAAACGCATTTCCACTGGCTAATAATTCTTCAGCTTTGGAAATGGTGTTTTTTTTAACCAAGCTGTTTAGCCAAGGCAGATTGCCTTTTTTTTTGCGCAATTTTGCTTTGGAGTACCAATCTTTAGGATAGGAAATTATGGATGGAGTTCCTTGCTTCCCATATTCCGGATAGGATTTATAGTAGATATCACTAATGCCAACAATTAATTGGTCTTCCGCACTGTGAATTGAAAGTGTAAAATGCATTTCAATCTGGAAAACGGAAGGTCTTTCGCTTAAAGAAATAGGAACCCAGCCTTTGTATCGAAATTCGCCTGAATGTGAATTAATATATTCGATCTTACCATTTACGTGATCAGGAAATGAGGAAATCCATTCTCGAATTTGCTGATCTGTTATTGCTGTTTGCAGATATTTTGTTTCCAAACTTATATTTCCATCATCATCTAAAAATAAGTCGATGTTCTTTTTTTGTTGGGCAATTATGAATGAGCTAAAAGCAAAGGACAGTATAAGAAGGAAGATTTTTTTCATAATGTGTAGTTTAAGAATTGAACATACTATTTGAGTTCGTCTCATTTTTTAATTTAATCCTTTTTATTGATTTTTCAAAAGGAATAGTTTTCCTTACAATTAAGTTGTAAGCCCTTGTTTGAGGGTAATCAGATAAATAAGGGCTTGTTGTTATGTTCAATGTAAAGAAAATGGCACATTTGACACTTGTTTTATTATACCTATTACAATATTTTTACTTGTGTAGTGAAGGTTTAAATTCCTTCAATTTTCATATTTGGCTTGATAAGTTTCAGCTCTTTTTAAGTTGCAAGTATGGTTTAGTTGTTAGTAATTAAAAGAGGGGCTTTGCCCCTTTTTTATTTTACGATATTTATTCTCCTCTAAATAATTTATAAATCTTTCATTTTAAGTGATGAATCATTCTGTTTATTGACAGGGTATGTCTAATTTTGTTACTCTTCACTGTTTTTATAGCCAAAGAAAGATTTTCATGACACATATATATTCTCTGAACAGATTGTTTATTATTCTTATTCTCCTCGGAAGTAATTTTTTTGTCTCGGCACAAAATATTTCTTTGGAAGAAGATAGGTTGGTTGATAGATTGTCTCAACCCAATATCTGGGCAGATTCCATTTTCTCGACTTTAAGTGATGACGAGAGAATCGCTCAATTGTTTATGCTTGCAGCATACTCAAATAAAGGAAATGATGAATCTGAGAGAATTGCCGGCTTAGTGAGTAAATATCAAATTGGAGGAATTATATTTTTTCAAGGAGAACCGGGAAAGCAAGCCGAGTTGACAAATAGGTATCAAGATTTGGCAAAGGTTCCTCTTTGGATTGGAATGGATGCAGAGATTGGACTTGGATCGAGATTAAAACAAACAATAAGTTACCCAAGGCAAATTATGCTGGGTGCAATTCAGGATAATGAATTGATTTTCCAGTTGGGAAAACAGATCGGTAAAGAGTGCAACAGGCTTGGTGTTCATGTGAATTTCTCACCCGTAATGGATGTGAATAATAATCCGCGAAATCCGGTAATTAATAGCCGTTCCTTTGGCGAGGATCGTTACAATGTAACCAACAAATCGTATGCTTTTGCTTCAGGAATGCAGAAATCAGGAATTATTGCTGTAGGCAAACATTTCCCAGGCCACGGAGATACCGAAACCGATTCGCATTTTGATCTTCCTTTGGTAGATCATCCTATTGAAAGACTTGATTCTATTGAACTATTTCCATTCCGTCGTTTAATAAATAATGGTTTGGGGGGGATTATGGTTTCTCATTTAAATGTACCGGCGCTTGATCCTTTGCAAAAAGTAGCGACACTTTCCCTCCCTATCGTTTCACAATTGCTGAAAGAGGAAATGGGTTTTAAAGGTTTGGTATTTACGGATGCTTTAAATATGGAAGGCGTTCGTAAATTTTATCCGAAGGGTGTGGTTGATGCTAAGGCTTTGGTTGCGGGTAATGATGTTCTTCTTTTTACTGAAGACGTTGCAATAGCAATTAAAGAGATTAAATTGGCACTTAAAAGCGGTGAGCTTTCCTGGGATGATATCAACGAGAAGTGTTTGAAAATTTTGAAAGCAAAGTATTGGCTCAATTTGAATGAGTACAAGCCAATTGATCAAAATAGACTATGGTCAGGATTAAATACACAGCAAGGATTTATTTTAAGACGAAAGTTGACCGAGAAGGCAATTACATTAGTGAAAAATGATGATCAGTTGTTGCCATTAAAACGATTGGATACCCTGAAGATTGCTTCTGTTGCTATGGGTGTCCCTATCCGAAACAGATTTCAGGAATATCTTGGCAGGTATGCAGATATAGATTTTTTTCAGATTGGGAAAAGCGTTTCGATTGAAAGTTATTATCAATTATTGAAAAAGCTTGATAAATACAATTTGGTGATTGTAAGTAAGCACGACAGCGATATGCGGGCATCAAAAAATTTTGGAATTACGAATCAAACCATTGAATTTCTTTCTGAGCTTTCAAAAAACAAGAAGGTGATTTTTGATCTGTTTGCAAACCCTTATGGTTTGGATTTATACGAAGGGACTGATCGGTTAAAAGGAATTTTGGTTTCGTATGAAGATAACATAGAAACTCAAATGGCTTCATCGCAAATTATTTTTGGTGGCTTGGCTTCTCAGGGACACTTGCCGGTTACAGTTAATGAACGCTTTCCGGTTGGCACTGGTTTTGAAACCAAACACAACCGTCTGGGTTTCTCTTTGCCCGAACAAGTTGAATTAAATACACTTAAATTGAATGTTATTGATTCGATAGTAAATGATGCCATTAAAAAAAAAGCAACCCCAGGCTGTCAGATCCTGATAGCTAGAAAAGGAAAGGTTGTATTTCATAAATCATACGGTCATTATACCTACAAAGGAAAAGTTGAAGTTCGTAATCCTGATATTTATGATTTAGCGTCACTAACAAAGATTACAGCTACACTTCCGGCACTAATGCAGTTAAGTGATGAAGGTTGGATTAATGTGGATCATACATTGGGTGAGTATTTTTCAAAAGCCAAAGGAACCAATAAGGATACTTTGATTTTAAAGAAAATATTAGCTCATGAAGCTAGATTGTTGAGTTATAAGCCATTTCAATGGGAGGCTGTTGATTCTTCAAGCTTCGATGGAGATTTATTTAGTCGGAACTATTCGAAACGTTATAGTCTCAAAGTGGCTGATAATTTGTATTTAGATAAAAATTATAAATTTAGAGAGGGAATCTTTTCCCATCAGGTTTCAGAGGAATACCCGGTTCAAGTTGCTAATAATATGTTTGTTAATAAAGGATATCATGATACGATAATCAATCAGGTACTTGCATCAGAATTGAGAGAATCAAATGGATACAAATACAGTGACCTTGGTTTTATTATGATGGGAGAGATGATTAAGGATATTTCCGGTGAAAGTTTGGATGGCTATGTGAAAAGACATTTATACGACATGCTGGGAGCCTCAAGTTTGGGTTATTATCCTTTAAAGCGCTTCAGTATCGATCGAATTGTACCAACACAAGATGATAAGTTCTTTAGAAAGCAGTGGGTTAGAGCTTATGTGCACGATCCAACAGCTGCAATGCTTGGTGGTGTTTCCGGGCATGCAGGAATGTTTGGTAATGCTGGCGATCTGGCAAAACTGGCACAAATGTATCTTCAGGAAGGAACTTATGGCGGTGAAACCTATATAAGTGCTGAAACGATGAATCGATTTACTGCACGTGCCTACCCAAATTCAGAAAACAGAAGAGGAATTGGTTTCGATAAACCTTTTTACGATCCCGAAGAAAAAGGTGGTCCAACATGCAGTGAGGCTTCCGAATTAAGTTACGGACATACCGGTTTTACCGGCACTATGATTTGGATTGATCCCAAATATGATTTGTTGTATATTTTTCTGTCGAACCGAATTTGTCCTGATGAATCAAATACTAAACTGATGGAGATGGATGTGCGGACTAAAATTCAGGAACAGATATATAAGTCAATGATTGAAGAGGAGAAAGTCGACCCGGAATTCAGAACATTACCCTTTTCACCATTTGGAAAAGGGATGTTTTATTAGTTCTACATTTAAATATTTACTTTCATTTGTGACTTCCCGATCAATCCATTGTGGCAACTCAAATTTCTCGTTTTCAGAATTGAGTTCAATTTCAGCTACAATTAAACCCTTGTTGTCGCCTTCAAATACGTCTATTTCCCAGAATAAATTATCTTGAGGAATCACGAATCGTGTTTTTTCGATCTTCGAATCACAAAGAACTAAAAGATCTTGAGCATCTTTCATCGGAATCTCATATTCAAATTCAGATCTGCTCAACGGATCACTTCCGGTTTTGATGGTTAAAAAAGATTGATCTCCTGCAATTCTAATTCGCAAACTTTTATCCGGATCACTCCAAATATATCCTTGAATAAGTTTCTTTCCCTCTTGAGGAAGATCTGGTAAGTTTGATTTTATGAGGAACTTTCGTTCTATTTCTATAGGCATATGCTGCTGGGGCTTGTTTTATTTGTAAAATTGATTTCCAACGATTTTAAGTCCGTCGAGGGTTAACATTGGCTCATGATGATCTAAACTGTTAAGAATAGGAAGCATCACAGTGGCTAAGCCACCAGTGACAATTACCGTAGTTTTGCCTTCCATTTCCTTTTTCATACTTGTCAAGAGCGATTCTATTAAGCCTTTGTAGCCTAGTATAATACCAGCTTGCATTGCATGAACCGTATTTTTCCCAATGCAGGAAGGCGGCACAACCAGATCGACATTTGGTAATTGAGCTGTCTTTTGAGAAAGCGATGCCATGGCAGTTTTAAGCCCGGGAGCAATTGTCACACCCAACAAATTCCCATCTGCTTTTATTACAGTAAAAGTAAGAGCAGTTCCAAAATCTACAACGATGCAATTGCCCGAATACTTGTTGTGAGCAGCAACGGCATTGGCAACTAAATCCGTTCCTATTTCATAAGGATTACTGATTCCAATATCTAAACGCGGATACAATTCCGGACCGAGAACTAAAGCTTCCTGGTTGAACAGTTTTCGAATCATCTCACGAATAGGAAGTATCAGCGAGGGAACTACGCTACTCACAACTACCCGGTCAATCTCTTTTAAATCGATATTCCGACTCGCAAGTAAGGTTCTGTAAATGACTTCATATTCATCGGATGTTTTGTTGGCAACAGTATGAATTCTAAATTGTTCTGTCCAATGATTATTGCTGGATAAACCGCAAACTACATTTGAATTTCCTATGTCGATGGCTAAAAGCATATGTTGGATTGTATTTATTGCTAACTGCAGATAAAGGTCGGCAAAAGCTTTAAAAGAAAAGCCTAATTAACCCTGTTTTTTGTAATTCCATTTTTTAAATATTCAATAATATTCTGACTGGCTTCCCGGCTCATTTCAATTCTGGTTTCGCTTGTTGCAGTGCCAATATGCGGTACTACAAGAGCTGTTTTCCGCTTTAATAATTTTGGATGAATAATGGGTTCGTTCTCAAAAACATCCAGTGCGGCACCGGCAATTTCTCCTTGTTCCAAAGCTAAGGCCAAATCAGCTTCATTAACAACTGCACCTCGGGACGTATTAATTAAAAAGGCCGTTTTTTTCATTCTCAGGAACTCCTTTTCTCTGAATAAATGATGCGTTTCAGGAGTTAAGGGGCAGTGCAGGGAAATCACATCCGATTTTTCAAGTAGATCTACCAAATTCATATAAACAGCATCCTTCCATTTAATCTCAGAAATGGGCTTCCTATTGTGATAAGCGATACTCATACCAAAAACCATTGCCTTTTCGGCAACCGATTTACCAATATTGCCCATCCCAACAATCCCTAAGGTTTTTCCTCGCAGTGTGCTTCCTAAATTTTTCATCACTCCCCATTCAAATTCCGGATTTGTTTTTAACCCATAATTGCATAACGAAATTTGTCTGCTCAGGGATAATAAAAGTCCCATACACAATTCTGCAGTTGGTTCACATACAGCCTCAGGAGTATTGCAAACAATAATTTTTTGCTCATTTGCAGCATCTAAATTGATATTATTAAAGCCAACTCCGTAATTACTGATGATTTTCAGATTCTTTCCGGCATTTATTATATCGGCAGATACTTCTCGGTTAAAAATAGATAACAAACCAATACAGTCCGGAATTAGTTCAATTAATTCTTCTTTTGTGAAGAATTCCTTTTCGGGATAAATCAAATCAAAATGAGTTTCCAATTCGGTAAGTCCCTCTTTGGGAATTGAATAGGTAATAAGTATTTTATTTTTCACAGAATTAACATTAGTAGTATTTAGAGCCTAAAAGGTAGGGATTTAATAAAAATGAGCATTATTTAAAGCTTTGGAATTTAGCAAACTTTTTTATTTGCCTCTTGATTGCTTATTTGATGTATTGAGTTTGATCCATCCTTTTTATGAATAGATTACCATAAACATATTTTGTAGCTTTGTGTAAGATTTGACTCCTAACAACACAACTAACATTACTATTGCATGATTTTATTAGATAAACCTTACGTTTCGAAGTTCTTAAAGGATACAATTGTAAAATATAACTTCCCGGTTTTGGACACAGGTAATGTTACCGAGACGGGGGAGCTTTCATTGATTGGTTCAGAACAGTTTATTCAACATTTTCGTGATAATACGAATAGTCGTATTTATACTAATTCCGAGAATTCAATCAATTAGGTTGTGAACCATTTAAGTTTCACTAAACTACCGCAGTACATTAATGTATTTAAAAATAAAATTGAGTTTCGAAAATTGATTCAGGGAATGTATCCTGATTTCTTTTTTAGGGAAGTGCTCTTTAAGGATTTGGATGAAATTCAACTGGCAGAATTACCAATACCGTTTATAATTAAGCCAGCAGTAGGTTTTTTAAGTCTGGGAGTTCATAAGGTTGTAGATGAAAGTGATTGGTTAAGAGTGAAGCAATTAATTCGTAAGGAATTTACAGATGCTCAGGCTTTATTTCCGATCGAGGTAGTAAATGCATCTTCCTTTTTAATTGAAGAAGTAATTGCAGGAGAGGAGTTTGCTTTCGATGTTTATTTTGATGAAAATGGAGAGGCGGTTGTATTGGGAATTCTAAAGCACCTATTTTCTTCTGATAAGGATGTAAGCGATCGTGTTTATTACACTTCAAAAGAATTGATTAAGGCATATCTTCCACAATTTAAGCAGTTTGTACAGAATCTTGGAGAGCGGGTCGAATTGAAAAATTTTCCTGTTCACGTCGAAGTTCGCGTGGATGAAGCGGGTAAATTAGTTCCGATTGAAGTGAATCCAATGAGGTTTGGCGGTTGGTGTACTACGGCAGATTTAACTTATTTGGCCACTAAATTGAATCCGTATCATTGTTTTTTAAGCAATATTAAACCCGATTGGGATCAGATCTTAAATGAAATGGATGATGAGATCTATTCTTTGATTATTTTGGACAATTCCACTAAAATACCATCCGGTAAAATTACACATTTTGATTACGAAAAATTATTGAATCATTTCTGTAATCCATTGGAATTGCGAAAGATTGATTACAAAATGTACTCTATTTTTGGGATGTTGTTTACCAAAACTCCAAGAGATGAATTCCATGAAATTGAAGAGATATTAGTTTCTGATTTATGTGATTTTGTCATTGAAGAGTCTCATTAAAATATCAGTGCAGCGATATGATTACCGATTTTATTATTCGTAAAGCCGAAACTTCAGATGCTCTTTGTATTGCGATGTTTAAAATTCAAGTTTGGCTTGATACCTATGCTACGGAAGGATTAAATGATGAATACGCGGAATATTTGGCTTCTGAAATCACCAAAGAAAAAACGGAAGCCATACTTCGGAATCCGAATAAAAAAATATTTTTAGTTGAGAAGGATATGTGTTTAATTGCGTGCTCTCAACTGGATTACGATACTTCTTGTCCGGTAAAAGATATTACAGATCCGGAGCTATCCGTACTATATGTATCAAGACATTTTCATAGACAGGGAATTGGGTAAAAACTTTTGCTGCATGCTGAAAATGAGGTGATAAAAAATAAGGGTTCAGGTTTATGGCTCACAGCTTATTACCAAAACCAAAATGCTCTTGATTTTTATCATTGCCGGAATTATTTGGTTGCTGGCAAGTGTTTTTTCGAAATGGGTGAAAATAAATACGAAAATTGGTTGTTCTATAAAAAGCTAAAAGTTTAGGGGAATAAGGAGAGAAAGTCAATCTTTCTTGGTTTTATTTGTCCACTCGTCTTTAAGAATTGCATAAATTACATCGTCAACCCATATTCCATCTATGAGGATACTTTTTATAAAATGAGCTTCTTTTCGAAAACCTAAACGCTCAAGCATTGCTATCGATTTTATATTTGCCGGATCGACCGAAGCAGTAATACGATGTTTGCTTAAATCAGTAAAAAGGAATCGAATTACTTCTGATAGTGCTTCGTTTGCAAAGCCTTTTCCATGATGAGTTTTTGCCAGAGTACAACCCAATTCGACCTGTTCTTCGTTTTCGTCTAAAAAATGAATTCCAATATCACCAATCACTTTCTGATCTTCTCTGCAGATAATTACGAATTGATACCATGTGTCAATCTGATCGATGCTTTTGGAAACTTTATTGCTGATGAAATCATAAACATCATCAATGTTTTTCGGGATCCAGCCTTGGTATTGGTTGGTCTTAGCATCTGAACGATAATCGAATACTTCTTTAGCATGTTTATTTTGGATTGTTTGTAAGCATAATCTTTCTGACTGTAATTCCATAATAAATCTATTTGTTTCAAAGACAGGAAAGATAATTTTCTGAAGTGGATTTTGCAAATATGAGTTTAAATCACCTGAAATGGATTTTTTTTATAAAGATAGGGGAGTGGAATGACAGCTTAAATTTGTCATATTCAGGTGCATATTATACCCTTAAGGATAAATAATTAGCAATTTGTTGAGAATATTTCCGTACATTGCAGAACCTTTAAGAAATGAACAGATAGAAGTATTAATTATCGGATTTAATTTTTGAGGGATTATAATGAATTTCGAATCTTAAAAAAGCTATGGCAAGACCAAAAGAAACTTACAACAAAAAAGAGAAAGAGAAGCAAAAACTCCAGAAAAGAAAAGAAAAAGAAGCGCGTAAAGAAGAACGAAAATCCAGTCCAGGTCGTACTTTCGAAGAAATGCTTGCCTATACCGATGAGTTTGGCAATTTGAGTGATACGCCACCAGATCCAACTAAAAAGAAGAAAGAGATTAACGAAGAAGACATTGTTCTTGGTGCACGAAATAGTGATGACGGTAACTTTGAACAACCTTTAAGAGAGGGTGTTGTATCTTTTTTCAATACAAGTAAAGGATATGGATTTATCAAGGATTTAGAAACCAAGGAGAGTATTTTTGTGCATATCAATGGTCTTGTAGATTCAGTAAGTGAGAATGATAAAGTTAACTTTGAAACTGAGCGTGGTCCTAAAGGGATGAATGCTGTAAATGTTACTTTAGTTAAAAAATAAACAGCTGTTTTGGTTGTTACAATTTTAAGAAATAAAAAACCACCCTTTTGGGGTGGTTTTTTATTTTGTATGAAAGTAATATGAACTAGTCGATTACTCTTACATTTACTGCGTTCATACCTTTTCTTCCTTTTTCCATATCGTACTCAACTTTATCGTTTTCACGAATTTCGTCGATAAGACCCGATGAGTGTACGAAGATGTCTTCACTTGAATCTGCTGGTTTAATGAATCCAAAACCTTTAGATTCGTTAAAGAATTTTACTGTTCCTTCCATTGTAATGTTTTTTAAAATAATAAGATGTTTGTTTAAAGTCTGTATTCTTATTTAATTGCCAGTAACAGTTCTATTATTTTTATTCCTAAACGGAATGAATAGTAATGAATGGTATTGAAATTATTATTTAATAAGACTTTCGAACAAAACAAATATAAAAAAAACAATTTTTCAATCCAAAAATAACCGTCAAAGTTTTGAGTTCTGTAATGATACTTGTTGTGAGGTGATTATGGATTTAGTTTGGTTGGATTTTCACTGTTTGGTCTATGGAGATTACTTGCGAGAAGGAGTGATTAGATTTGGAAAAGAGATGGTATTTATTCTTGCTGAGTTAATTTTCTAGCATAGAAATGCAAGGCTGACATTTGTAAAGAAGAGCTATTGGGGATGTATTTACCGATTTATAGATATAAAAAAAAACCACCCTGTTGGATGGTTTTTTATTTTGTATAAAAGTAATACGAATTAGTCGATAACTCTTACGTTAACGGCATTCATACCTTTTTTTCCACGTTCTGAATCGTACTCAACTTTATCGTTTTCACGAATTTCGTCAATAAGACCTGTTGAATGTACAAAGATGTCTTCACTTGAATCGTCTGGTTTAATGAATCCAAAACCTTTAGATTCGTTAAAGAATTTTACTGTTCCTTCCATTGTAATGTTTTTTAAAAATAATAAATTAAACGTTTAAAGACTTTAATTTAGTAATTAGCAGTAACAAACCTATTATTTTTATTCTAAAAGAAACAAATAGTAACGAATGATATTGAAATTATTGGTGGAGATAAATCTCCCTTAAGACTTTTAAACTATTGCAAAGATATATAAAACTTTTACTCTATCCTAACTAAGTGCAGTATAGTTTTTGTTTCCAGCATAGAAATTAAAGAATATATCTAATAATATTACGGCTTATTTTTGTATTGTCCTTATATATAGGCGGTTGCAATTTAGGTTGTGAAGCCCTCTATTGTGAACTTAGTTGTGGTTGAGTACTAAAAATAGATCATTTTACTTATCCAGTTCACCAAATACTCTTCTTAAGAGATCATTAACCCTCTTTAAAGGGTCTTTTCTGATCAGTTTCTCTTCATCTGCAACTTTAAGAAATAAAGCACTTAGTGCTTTTTCGGTAACATATGCATCGAGCTTGGTATTTATTGGCTCTAAACTGGCTAATTTTCCGGCAAAACTTCCTGCCACAGCATTGTAATTTTTGGTTAATAAACTCCACGATTCATTCGTGGATAAATTTGCAACCAGCTTTTTATCTAAGGAGGCCTTTACTTTGGGCATAAACAGATCTTGTAATTTATTTTGAGTTTTGTTTTGAAGATATATGGTTGCTGCATTGTTTCCTCCTTTAAGAATGCCAAATGCATCTGCAATTGTCATTTCAGTAATAGCCGAAACAAATATTGGTGTTGCTTCAGAAACCGCATCTTCTGCAGCACGGTTAAGTCTAAGAACAACTTTATCTACTAATTCTGAGCCTCCTGGTAGCAGATTGATATTTTTTGTAATGCTTTGTGCCTCCGGAGGCAGCAGTATTTTAATCAACTCGTCTTTGTAGAAACCATCCTTCTTGGATAGCAGGCTTGACGCATTCTTACTGCCAATTTTTAATGCCTCTTTTAATCCGGAACTTACTTCAGCGCTGGATAAAGGTTTTGGTTGAGAGAGTGCATACTGATCCATGAAAGGCTGTAGCTCAGCGCAAGAAGCAAATAGGAAACAAATTAATAGGATTGAGGTCGTCTTATTCATAATTGTTGCTTTAATGAAGCTGTTTGTTTTTAAACGCAACAAGGTATCAAAAAATGACAGGAAATTCAATAAGAAAAGCCTGCAGAAAATTATGCAGGCTTTACAATCGATAGTTGTATTTACTCAGTTATTGCTTTCATAAAATCTTCTACATCTCCAGGGGTGCTCATTATTCTCATAAATGTTCCCATAGTTAGTTCTGGCCAATACAAGGCAAAACGATATTTACCATGTAGCATACTTGCCTCTTTTCCTTCCAAAATAATCTCATAAGGCATGGCCGCAATATGATCTTCTCCAATTATTGGAAGAAATTGTTTTTCCCCATCTTCTGAGTCTAATAAACCAATTCCAAATACGGCTATGTTTTTGTCTTCAAATACTTGTTCGTAAACTAAACTGGTATTTCCTTTTTTTGTTTTTAAATTTTTACGGATAGTTGTTAGTCCTGCTTCGAATGATTCAAACTCATTTAAATCCACAGGATCACTAAAATATGGCATCATCATTTTGTAATGATACTTTTTTAGTGAGCTTTCTTTTATTTCCCCGCCAAATGGAGCGAATTTATCACCTATTGCGGATAAGGATTTTTTTACATCAGAGGTGATCTTTGAAAGCAAAGATTTGTCGGTTTCGTAGTTACTTAAATAGGCGCAAAAAACATAGTCTGGGTTAAGCATACTTACTATAGTGCTTTCTCCTTTTTTAACCAAACCTATTTTAAGCACACTGGCCAAAGCACCTCTGTCTGCTGATTTTAGGCATAATTCACTAAGATCATTTCGCGTGAAACAAATTACGTAGAGTTCTTGGCTGGCTTCAGGCTGGTATTCTCCTATTATTGAAAATTGATTTGTTTCAAGATTTTGTTTTATGCTTGAAATCAGTGAACTGATATCCGTTTGTGATGTTCCGACTTTAAAGAAAGGAGACATTTTATTTTCTTGAGCATTGCTAATCTGGACCCAGGCAAAGCAAATCAGAATTAGGATTATTTTCTTCATAGTAATATTAGTTTGTAGTTATTAAGATGTTTATAACTCCTAATATATAAATATGAAAATAGATAGACTGTGTTATGGGAATTGTTTTCTGTTTAAATTTTTTGGACTAAAGGTGTTTATTATCCGAAACTTCAATCAATACAGCACTTTTCATTCTATTTTAAATGATTGTAAATTGAGGTATTATTAATTTTGTGGCGTCGAATCTTTTCCTGAAATTTGATTTCCCTTCCAAAAGGATGTAAGAATCAGGTATTTAAACTGGATACTATGAAACGACCATGTAAAAAGTGTTACACACAGGGGGATGATTATTGGTTCATGGTAAGTTCCATCTGACCATAAAATAAAAAATATAAACAGATGAAATGGATTTTGTTGCTTGTAAGTTGGTCCAAAGAGGAGAAGAAAAGATTCTCATCTGATAAGGACGCAATTCATGAATTTGCAAACTGGCTTTCTCATGGACTTGGCTTGATGTTTGGTATTCCGGCAGGCGTGTGGTTGCTAGGTATAGCCTACGAAACGCAGAATATTTATGGATTTGCAGCATGCATGCTCTTTGTTATCGCATTTAATTTACTCTATGCTTCATCAACTGTTTACCATTATATGGTCGGAAGTCCAAATCGTAAATTATTTAGAAAGTTCGATCATATCAGCATTTTCTTCATGATTGCAGGAACTTATACACCGTTTCTTGTTATTTATTTGAATAATCAGGTTGGCAGACTCTATTTGATGATTTTGTGGGGATTGGTAGTTGTTGGAATATTTTATAAAATATTTTTATTAGGCAGATATCGTTGGATCTCTCTTATGTTATACATATTTATGGGCTGGATTCTGTTTTTTAATTTCTCTGCATTTAGTTCATCTCTGCCTGCTTTGTGTTTGCAGTGGATAATTGCAGGTGGTATCTTTTATATGTTGGGTGTGGTTTTTTACATGTGGAGAAAGTTGCCATTCAATCATTTTATATGGCATTTATTTGTTTTTGCAGGTAGCATTTCTCACTTTATTGCCGTGTATTATTGCATTATATAGTAGAGGCTGACTCAAAATAGGGAGGGTCGATTCTTTGATATACTGATGTTTCTCTATATTGAATCAAAAAAATGGTTTGTGTCTGAGACAGCCTCAGGATAATTTTATTTCCGTTGCTAACAAATTCTGCAGTTTTTAACATACCAGGAAACAGAATGCTCATTGTTGTCAACCAATTCTTTTATAATTTTTCGATCATCCCAAACAGCACAACAAGAGGTTGATTGATTTAGGGCCTTAGTCAATTTTGACCAGCGATCCATGATTTCCATGGTTAGAAAATTTTCGTACTCTTTGAATACTTCGATAGCACATGAACCACAAAAATGTAATTGATCTTCAAGCGGTTTAAGATTTTCATTTTTTGTAAAAATGTGCTCGCCTACCTTAAAAAATTCATTCTCTTTTAATTGAAGAGTTAATTTTAAATCAATTGTAGTCATAGGTTTGGAGATTAGGGTTTGCTTCTTTTTTTCTCTATTTAAATATTTATGGTTTTTCTTTTATTGTCTGATAATCTGCTGATTCTAATGCATAATTAAAAATACGCAATTTTAAAGTCCCGAAAAAATAAAAAATCATTAAGGATAGAATTCTTTATTTAGATCAAAAAAAAGCTCCCCTAAGGAAGCTTTATTATCTGATGTTTTTATTAGTCAATTTTTTGAAGTTGAACAGTGAAATGTCTCATAATTGGAGCTTCGTCAATAATTTTAAACCCATGTTTAATTTCATTCCTTCGATCATAAACATTTTTCAGCGCTACTGCAACAACATCCATATGGTTGTTGGTATAGGTTCTTCTAGGTATTGCCAAACGCAGCAACTCTAAGGCAGGATAACGGTTTTTTCTGGTTTCAGGATCTCTATCCGCTAAAATTGCACCGATTTCAACTCCACGAATTCCTGCTTCTAAGTACAATTCACAACCTAAAGTTTGTGCCTGATACTCTTCTTTAGGAATGTGAGCTAAAATCTTTTTGGCGTCAACAAAAATTGCATGGCCTCCTATTGGCTTTTGGAACGGAACACCAAATTCCTTTAGTCTGCCACCTAAATATTCTACTTGCTTAATACGGGTTTCAAGATATTCAAATTCAGTTCCTTCATCAAGGCCTTGCGCCAATGCATTCATATCACGTCCCGACATACCTCCGTAGGTAATATATCCTTCAAACATGATATTGTAGGTAGATGCTTGTTTCCAAAGATTTGCATCTTTCATCCCGATGAATCCGCCCATGTTTACAATTGCATCTTTTTTGGAACTCATTGTTGCCATATCAGCATAAGTATACATTTCTTTAACAATCTCTTTAATTGTTTTATTCTGATATCCTTCTTCACGAGTTTTAATGAAGTAAGCGTTTTCGGCAAAACGCGCAGAATCGAAACACACAGGAATTTCATATTTGTCGGCCAATTCTTTAACGGCTTTTATATTAGCCATGGAAACAGGCTGACCACCCGAAGTATTACAGGTAACAGTCACAATAATCATTGGTACTTGTTCTTTGGGATAAGTAGAAAGAACCGATTCAAGCTTAACAAGATCAAGGTTACCTTTAAAAGGATGATCGATTACTGTATCAAAAGCTTCATCAATTGTGCAGTCAACAGCTTTTGCTTTTCTAAATTCAATGTGTCCTTTTGTTGTGTCAAAATGTGAGTTTCCCGGAACAATATTGCCTTCTTTAACCAATACCGAGAACAATACATTTTCAGCAGCCCGGCCTTGGTGAGTAGGTAAGAAATGATCGAATCCCATGATGTTTTTTATAGCTTCTTTCATGTTGTAGTAGGAGCGTGCACCAGCATAACTCTCATCTCCCAACATCATTGCCGACCATTGTTTATCACTCATTGCACCTGTACCGGAATCGGTAAGCAAGTCGATAAATACCTGATCACTTTTTAGATTAAAAAGGTTGTAATTAGCATCTTTAAGCCATTGTTCCCTTTCTTCACGAGTACTTCTCTTGATGGTTTCAACCATCTTGATTTTATATGATTCTGCGAATGGTAATTTCATAATGTTTCGTTGTTTATATTATTGTGGTATATAGCCGTGTAATTATCTATAGGATATAATTTTCCCATATCAATTATGCGCTTTTTGTAAATGTATACGTAAAAATTTGAGGCAGAATGCCTCAGGCGAATCTAGAAGTGAAACTCGTCTCTGTTTTTAATGTTAAGGTAGACTTTGTGTGTCAGTTTTGGAAGTTGATATTTTGTTTCCATAGTTTCTGATTTTCTACTTCTGCCAAAAATAGAATAAATTCTGCTGAATAAAAAGAGGAACAGGATATTTTATGCAAACGTTTGTTTTTGAAATCTGTTTGTAAGAGTTTCAAAAACTCACATTTTTTAACCTAAATGACCAGGATTATTCTTTTTATAAAGAAATAATTTCAACAAATTTGCATGTGCCATATTTTTAGTTGGCATTTTTCTTATTAATAAGATTTTCCATTAGCCATTTAACTATTTAAAGAAGTAAAGATCATTGCCCTATGATTCGAGTTTTTTGTGTTTTGCTGATTCTGCTTCAATCATTAATTTCTTTTTCACAACGAAATGTTAAGAAGGATTTTGTTTTTCCTGACAAAATAAAATTGGATAAATCTGCTTATCGATTGAAGCAAAATAAGGCTGATTCAATCAAGTATTGTTCCAATGATACTGTTTTAAACTTACTTGTTGATCCTTTGCACCATATAGATAATGTGGGTTTTAGATTCATTGTTCGTGAATTGGAGATGAATTATTCAAAAAAGAAACATCAGACCGATTCTGTGCAGGATGCAGTAAATACTTTATTGCAATACGTAAAAAATGATAGTATTCGGGATATGGTTTACTACCTTAAGAAATACATTGAAACACGAAAGACTGAAGAAGCACTCCGAAAAGTGAAAAAACAAATGGAGTTGGAGAAAGTGTTGAGTTACCAGCCGGAATTACTAAAACCTGAAGAGATGGATACAGATGATGCTTGGAAGGTTCATGCAATGGAGGAGTTGTTTGAGTATGTTGAAAATGATCCGGTTCATCAGTGGATCCGGGAAATCAGCAGAGACTCGGTTCTTTTAGGGGTGAAAAATTATCAGAACGATTCAATTAAATTCTGGATTAATAATGGGAAACAGGATTTCAAACGATTTTGGTTGAAGAAAAACAAAAGGGATTCTATCGGGATATGGGTTCAGAATACCAAAGATCGATCGGTTCGTATTCTTGTTGATGACGATGTATACCAGCAGTCAGTTCAGAAATCAAAAATGAGAGGGACACGAGTGAAACTGGAAGAGAAAATTTCAAGCGATCAGTATAGTTTAGCGAAACTAGGTAAGTATAAACGCTATTCTCAAAAATGGAAATTGGGCGCTACTATTGGATTCTCTTTTAATCAAGGTCATGTAAGTGATAGTTGGGCCGGAGGAGGCGAAAGTTCAATTGCTACCATATCAACCATAGGTGCATTCGCAAACTACAAAAATGGGAACCAAGCATGGGATAATAAATTAGCTGTTAAGTATGGTCTTTTAAAGTCGGGAGATAATGAGTTTCGAAAAAATGAGGATCGTATAGAATTTGAGACGAAGTATGGTCAAAAGGCTGTTAGAAAATGGTATTATTCGGCATTATTCAACTTAAAAACTCAGGCAGTAAAGGGATATGATTATCCTTCTGAACAAAGCCGAAAGCTTAAATCTGATTTTTTTGCACCTGCTTATATTATTGCATCGATTGGTATGGACTATAAACCAAGTAAAAACTTGTCAGTCTTGTTGTCTCCAATAGCAGCCAAATATACAATTGTAAGAGATACTAGTAGTATTGATCAAACAGCCTACGGAGTAGATGCTGATAAAAAAGTTAAAAAAGAAATCGGATCATATGTTAACGTTTATCACAAGTTTGTATTTTGGGATGAAATGAGTCTTGAAAATAAACTGACCTTATATTCCAATTACGCAATGAAACCTAAAAATATTGATGTGGACTGGGAGATGATTCTGGTAATGCCAATTAATCAATACATATCTACAAAATTATCAACTCATTTGATATCAGATGATGATACAGGTTCAAAAGTGCAGTTTAGAGAAAACCTTGAGGTGGGAATCAGCTATCGGTTTTAGGTATGTAATTATTTGCAATTGTCTTTTTGTATCAATATAAAAGATGTTTTAAAACCTTTTTAACTTACTATAAAAAACACTATTTTTCTGATCTAAATTTAAAGTATAAATCGATGAGTTTAATTTATAGAGTACCTGGTGTTGGAAGGATTGAAATTGACACTTTAGTTGTTGATTCGAATGGAACATTAACGGTTAAGGGGGAAATTGTTTCTGGTGTGATTGAAAGAATACAGCGGTTACAGTCCTTTGGAGTAAATGTTGTGATGATTTCTTCTGATCAAAGAGGAAACGCACGTGAATTGTCTGAATCTACGGGAATTACCTATTACGAAGCTAATAACTCGAGAGAAAAAGAAGATATATTGCTTTCATTAGGAAGTAACAAGGTTGCTGCAATTGGTAATGCCCGTATTGATATTGGGCTGTTTGTGCAGTCGGTTGTTTCTATTGCTACATTGCAAGGCGAAGGAATTCATAAAGATGTGATTGATCATGTGGATGTAATTGTTCCATCTATAAATGATGCTTTAGATTTCTTTTTGGATGAAAATACATTTATAGCAACAATGAAACGTTAATTGTGTTTTACTAAAACACATAGAATCTCCTTATTGGAGATTTTTTTTTGCTTTGCTGTAAACTAATGGGTACTTTTTAAGAAAATGATATTTATATGGATATGCTTTTACTAATTATTTCAGTTGTTGCGATAGGTTTTGGAATTTATTGGTATTTTATTCATACTCCTGATTATACCGGATATATCTCGGTTGATGGGGGTGAATTAAAAAAATACAGCAAAGTAGAAGAACTATTTACTTTAACTCAAAGTCCTGTTGATAATATTTGGATAGTAGATACCCGGGAGGAAGAATATTTTCTATTGGGACACATTCCAACTGCTGTTAATTATCCTTTTGATGAAATTGAAAATAGATATTCCGAAATATCATTGGGAACCAAACTGATTTTTTATTGCGATTTAACATTAAAATCTCAAAATGTCATCAATTTTTTAGAGGAAGAAGGCCATACCCAAATGCTGAATTGGGGCAAATACAAATACTGGACTTATCCTGAAATTGTAGAGGAAGATATATCTATTTAAAGTAAATTTTGATAGAGGTTAAGGTTTTCATCATCGAAAATGCAAAAAATAATTTTGCGAATGGATTTTAGCTGTTTCGCTTCTTCTTGAATTGTTTTAATGGCTATCTCAGCGGCGTCTTTTTTTGGGAAACCATAAACTCCTGTGCTGATATTTGGAAATGCAATGCTTTCTAAATTTAGATTTTCAGCCAATCGGATGCTGTTTTTGTAGCAATTTTGGAGGAGCTGTTTTTCATTGTGATTTCCTCCTTTCCAAATTGGACCAACGGTATGAATGACATGCTTTGCCGGAAGATGGTAAGCCTTGGTCACCTTTGCTTCACCAGTAAGACAACCATTTAATTTTTTACATTCTTGTAACAATTCAGATCCTGCTGCTCGATGAATGGCTCCATCAACACCACCTCCGCCAAGCAGGCTTTCATTAGCCGCATTTACAATTGCATCAACTAGTAATTTGGTCAGATCCGATTTTTCAATTAAAATTTCCATTGTTGGAGCGGATGATAGTTTAAATCATTGTTTTTCAGTGTATAATTTCCAAAACTGACTTTCAATTTCTAAATTTATAGATTAGCTTAAAATTAATAATTCAAATTCATTATAAAAAATGCCCCCGAAATCGATTGCAATTCATTGATTGTGAAATTGTTTGTTCGAGATTGAAAAAATATTTTTACTTTAGCCGAGCTAGCCAAGCAAATTGATTGAAATATATTAAATTGACAATTATGAAAAGAGTATTAGTTGCAACCGGTGGTGGTGATTGCCCAGGGTTGAATGCTGTAATTCGCGCCGTTGTGAAACGTGCAGCTCAGGAAAAAGATTGGGAAGTAGTAGGAAGTATTCAGTCGTTTGATGGAATATTGAAAGAACCAACTGAGATAAAAATATTAGATGATGCTGCCGTAAAAGGAATCCACTACCAAGGTGGTACAATAATTGGAACTACCACAAAGGGTGGCCCATTTGCTTGGCCGGTTAAAAATAAAGATGGTTCTTGGGGTTCTGCCGATCGTTCAGACGAAATGATTCGCAAATTACAATACTTGGGAATCGATGCTGTAATTAGTATTGGTGGTGATGGTTCTCAGAAAATTTCACAAGCTCTTTACGAAAAAGGGTTGAACATTATTGGGGTGCCTAAAACCATTGATAATGACCTTTCTGCAACAGATTTTACATTCGGTTACCAAACTGCAGTACAGATTTGTACTGAAGCTGTTGATAAGTTAAAAACTACTGCAGCATCTCATAACCGTGTTTTTATTTTGGAAGCTATGGGGCGTGATGCGGGATGGATTGCTTTAAGTGCGGCTATTGCCGGTGGTGCAGAAGCTTGTTTGATTCCAGAGATTCCTTATGATATTAAAAAAATTAAGGAAAAGTTAGATACTCGTTTCCTAAAAGGAAAAGGTTTTGGTATTATAGTTGTTGCTGAGGGTGCTATGCCAATAGGTGGTGTTGCTTTGGCTGCACAAAGTACTGAAGTAGGTAATCCTAACTTGAAATTAAGCGGTGCTGCCGATCGTTTGTTAGTTGAATTGAAAGAAGCAGGTGTTGAGGCTGATATTCGTACAACTGTATTGGGTCACTTGCAACGTGGGGGTATTCCTTTGGCTTACGATCGTGTTTTGGCAACTCAATTTGGTGTTAAAGCATTCGAGATGGTGTTGGAAGGAAAATTCGGTCAAATGGTGGCGTATCGTCATCCTGAGGTTGTTGGAGTTCCTCTTCCTGAAGCTATTGGAAAACAAAATCTTGTTAATCCTAAAGCTAATTTGGTTAAAACAGCTAAAGGTGTTGGTATCGCATTTGGAGACTAATTCTTTTGCTGAGATATATAGCCGGAGTCCTTATGGATTCCGGTTTTTTTATGCTTTAATAGTTTTAATTATTCAGAAAACCGATGTTTCCACTCAGGTTTTGGAATCATACATTGGTTTTTTTTACCAAACCAATTGTATCTGTTTTTTGAAATTAGATTGTATACCCAATCGGTAATCATTCTTGGTACGAACTTAAAGAAGTACAATGCTCTCCAAGGATAAATTAAGTGTTTTGTTAGTTCTAAAACAGCAGTGCTTTTTGTGTAAATTCGCTCGTTTTCGATGAATATAATGGTGCTAAGTTCTTCATTGGTAAGTTTGTATTGAATAAGTAATTCTTGGGCAAAATCAGACTGAAGGGATGCAAAATGAAGATTTTCTTTTCTGTTATAGGCAAGTAAAAATTGAACGGAAGTAGTGCATAAATTGCAAACCCCATCGAAAAGTACGATAGGGTTTGAATAATTTTGATCTGATTTGATCTGTAGCATAGAATTATACTTAAAACGGGTTGCAGGACAAATTGTTCATCCCTTAATAGATAAAATTAAAAATAAATCCGACACAAAGAATTCCTGCAGCTACTATTCCAACAAATGCCAATATTAAAGGCATTTTTAATACCTTTTTAAGGATAATAATTTCGGGTAAGGACAAACCGATTACCGACATCATAAAGGCAAGTGAAGTTCCCAGCGAAGCTCCTTTTTCGATTAAAACGCTCACAATTGGAATGATACCTGCTGCATTTGAATACATGGGAATCCCGATAAGGATTGATAAGGGGACAGAGTACCATGCTGATTTTCCCATTAATGCAGCCATGTAATCTTCAGGAACGTAACCGTGTGCCGCAGCGCCAATTGCAACACCAATAACAATGTAGAACCATATTTTGCCAACAATTTCTTTTACGGTATCATAACCAACTTTAATTCTACCGGAAAAGGACATTTTAGTTTCGTCTTCGCCGGCTTGTCCGGTTTTCACATCAAAAACCCAGGCTTGTACATATTTTTCAAGTTTTAAAACACCTATTAGGTAACCTGCAAAAATTGCAATGAGTAAACCTGTTAAGGTATAGATTATTGCAGTTTTCCATCCAAATAAACCAACCAGCATAATGAGTGCTATTTCATTTACCATCGGAGCTGCAATCAAAAAACTGAAAGTAACTCCTAAGGGTACACCGGCTTCAACAAATCCTAAAAATAAAGGAATTGCAGAACAAGAACAGAAGGGAGTCAGAACACCGAGTAGTGCTGCCAGAATATTTCCCATGAAAGTGGATTTTCCAGCCAAAGCATTTCGGGTTTTTTCAGGTGAGAAATAACTCCTGATAATACCTACACCAAAAATAATGAGGACTAATAACAGCAGAACTTTAGGGACTTCGAAAATAAAGAAGCGCAAGGTTTCAGTAAGGTGCGTGCCTTTTTGCATCTGAAAAACGGTATCGATTAAAAAATCGGATATATTTTGCAGATTGGCATACAACAAATACCATACGGGAAGTAAAAGCAAAGCCAGAAGGAGTTGCTTTCTATTTGTGATTTGTATTGATTTAATCATAATGATTGATAGCCTTTAAGCAATAAAAAAGATGTAAGTGAAATAGAGACCGGATAGAATAAAAATGACAGCAGCCACTTTTCTAAACCAATACTCGAAGCTTTTAACCTTATTGTAAAAACTACCTACACCCGATAAAGTGAATGCAAGCAGGTAGGCAATGATTATAACCGGAAGACCAGTTGCAATGGCATAAACTATTGGGAGAAACAATCCATCGGGTTGCGAAATACTCAGCGGAATTAACATTCCGAAGTACAAAATACCGCTATACGGGCAAAAAGCAAGAGCAAAAACAATACCTAAGAGCAATGCTCCCCAGTAGCTTCCTTTGATCTTTTCGCCATTAATTTTATTCGTTAGTCTTCCTACTCCCGGAAAATTGATCGAAATTATATCGAGCATAAATATTCCAACAAGAATTAAAAGAGGACCTAATAATCGTTCACCATAGGTATTGAAAAAGGATGAAACGTCGAATTTGCTGGCTCCAAAATACAAAATGATACCCAAAACGGTATAGCTAACAGCTCTGCCAAGTGTGTAAATAAGTCCGCTGATAAAAATCTTTTTCCTGTTCCCCAAATCCTTACTGATGTATGCAGTTGCAGTAATATTTGTTGCTAAAGGACATGGACTAATTGCAGTCATTAGGCCCAGCAGGAATGCTGAAAGAAAAGGCCAGTTACTTTGGGCTAAAAGTTGATCTAAATATTCCATTTTGCAATTGTTTCTGAAAATAATAACGGCAATATATCTTAATTACATCATAATTTATATTGCCGTGTGTCATCAATATTTCTTTCATCAAGTCAATAATGAAATGGAAATTACATATCGGCTTTTAAGGTGGATTCCAGTTTTTCGATGTAAGCTTTGGTGTCGTTAATAGCAGTGCGGAATGCAAAATTGGTTAAGTTTTCAATTTCACCTGATTTGCTGTGCTTAATGAAAAGGGAAGAGCCCGATGCCTGAAATTCTTTAGCCACAGCCTCATTTCCTTCTTCATCCAAATTAATATCGAAGAATTTTGCATTCATTTTTTCTGCAATCTCCTTTGCCTTTTCGCCTACAGCTTTACATGTTTTGCATTTTCTGTCGCCATGAAAATAATAGATACCTGCGTTTTCAACGTTTTGCGTGCTTAATTTGGTTTCCACTGATTTTTCACATTTACTGCAATCATTAGTGCAGGCAACTTTGGTTTCTGCTTTTGCAGTTTCTTTTTTTGTATTCGATTGACAAGAAGCAAAGCTAATACCAATTGCCAGTAGACTGTAGAATGCTAGATTTTTCATTTTATAAATATTTATGCGTTTTGAATAAATTCTTTGATTTCAGATACTGAAGGCACTTTCCCGCTCACTACCACTTTTTCGTTGATAACAAGAGCCGGAGTTGACATCACACCATAAGATAGAATCTTTACCATATCATCCACTTTCGTGATGTTTGCATCAATTGCAAGTTCTTCTACTGCTTTTTTTGTTGCTTCGGCTAAAGTGCCGCATTTTTTACAACCCGGGCCTAATACTTTTATTTCCATTTTATGTGTTTGTTATTTATTTGAAAAATTCTTTAAATAATTTTTGAGCCATAGCCCAATTTTCTTTGTTTAGGCAGTATTTAATTTTAGGAGCGGTAATTTCGCCCTGAATTAAACCTGCATTTTTTAGTTCTTTTAAATGCTGAGATAGGGTAGATCTGGCAATAGGAACTTCCTCTGCCAAATCGCCGCTGTAGCAACAGGTTTGTTTCGAAAGTAAATCGCAGATATAAATACGCACAGGATGCGACAAGGCTTTGGCAAATCGAGCCAATTGTTTTTCTTCAGTGGAATAGAACTCTTTTACTTCCATTTGTTTCGTATTTCGTAAAACTACGAAACGAAGGTAGTGGGAAATTTTTAAAAGGCAAAATATTCACACAAAAAATCGATATTGATATGGTGGGTCTGTTTTTTATTTCCCTTTAAAGTGAATGCTTGTTGCTATAGGGAATCAATTTGGTCTTACCGTGTTTATAGCGGTCTTTACAATTTCTGATGTCTCCCTTGAACCTAAGTTTTTTCGGAACCCCCAATCTAAATATCCCTTTCCCTTTAGCCATTCGTTCAAGTTTACAAATGGCCTTTTCGGATAACTGATGATACAGAGGCTGAAGAATTTTACATTGTTCAATGTTGCCATATTTCTCATCCCATTTTAATGCTTTTTTTCCTTTAATGATTTCATTGGAAAAATAAACATCCCGTATTTGAGGAAATGCAAAGGCAAATACTTTTTCTGATCCTTCATGTGCAAATGTTACCAATTCTTTATTGCGGATGATGAAAATACGAAGAAAATCATTCTCCATTTTAGCCAGTTGATTAGCGGCAACCGAAGCAATTCCCAGCCATTTTATATCGTGACCTTTCTCTATACAGACTTTGTTGAAAAAGGTATAAAAATCTCTTATTTGGCGAATGCTTTTGTATTTCTCATTCCCTTTGTCGATACCCAAATTGTAGATGTTGGCTTGTTGCCACACTTCGGTGTTTTTTTTGCGGTCTTTTTTTAACCAGCAACCATCTTGTAAAACAGTATTTTCAGTTTCTTTTTTGTATGCATGTAAACTTTTCCACTCCTGTGAGAAAACAAGAGTAGTAGGGAGAAGAATGAGAAGGAGAATTTGGAGTATTTTTTTCAAGAGAATATATTTTAATACTTATTGCGCCCCTTTGGGGCTTACCTTTTTATTTTGTGTTATCACAGGGCTGCACCCTGTGTTATTGTGTTACGCTCCTTTGGAGCTTGTTTCCATTGTTAATTGAATACAATGTATATGTTAGCCCCAAAGGGGCGGTAATATGGTAGCATAGGGCAACGCCCTATGAAAAATGATTAGTATATAGTGAAGCCCCAACGGGGCGAAATATTTTGAGGATTTCATTTAATCCCAAACATAGCATTCATCGAATTCGATATGGTATTTTTTCAAAAGGCTTCGATATTCATCTTGAAAAGTCTTGTTTCTATGATGATTTTCTTGATTTTGAATGTAGCGTTGAACAATTTCCACATCTGTGGGATTGACTGAAAAACCACCATATCCATTTTGCCAGTAAAATTTTGAATATTTACCTCCTTTTGTTTTTATCCATTTCGAAGAGTGAGATTTTACTTCTTCGATAAGTTTCATCAATGCAATTTTTCTTGAGAGCTTGCATAGAATGTGAACATGATCTTCAACACCTCCAATCTCAATAGCAGGAGATTCCAACTTTTTGCAAATACCACCTAAATAAGCAAACAATTCCTGTTTGATCTGATGATCAATAAATGGAAATCTTTCTTTCGTACTAAAACAAATATGGACATAGTTTTTTACTAAAGATTGTGGCATAGTGTTGTTTTTGATTGTAATTTATTGCGTCCCTTTGGGGCTTACCTTTTTATTTTGTGTTATCACAGGGCTGCACCCTGTGTTATTGTGTTACGCTCCTTTGGAGCTTGTTTCCATTGTTAATTGAAACAATGTATATGTTAGCCCCAAAGGGGCGATAATAATACAGCGCAGGGTTTGTAACCCTACGAGTATTGTGTGATATGCACGTAAGCCCCAAGGGGGCGATAATAACGCAGCATAGGGCAACGCCCTATGAAAAATGATTAGTATATAGTGAAGCCCCAACGGGGCGAAATATTTTATTTGACAGGAATTTCAACATTACAACCCGACAGGTTTATTTGCATCTTTTATAATTAGCCTGTCGGGTTTTATTCTTTATAGTTGGTTATTAAAAAATAAAAATCGAATTTAAGAATAATACCTAACATCCATGCAGGATTATTCTACTACTAAAAAAAACATCCCAAATTTCTGCCTGAGATGTTCGTAATTGTACTTTTTTGTATATAGTGATTATTAAAAAGGATTCCCATTGGTCGAATCCATATTCCTATTGGAGGTTTTTGTATTCCTGATGTAAATTTTAAATGCCTATCGGACTTTTTTATACTCCTGATTCCTGAATTGGTTTATCTGATGGTTAAAATTGACTCCTGATTCATGAAAATATGTTTCGGATGTATAAATTACACCTCTGATGCAAAATAGGTGAACAGATTCAAGCTTTTCAGCTAGTTCTTCATTTCATTTAACTTGCTGTTTTTTTTGTTTTTATTTCTTATATACTCACTCGAATATCTCTTCTGTTTTTCTTTGTTGTTCCAGAAAGCATATTTTCCGTAGGCACGAATTTCGTCAACCAATTGTTTCAGATAGGTGTAGGCTCTGTCGCGGAGCTGCTTTTCGGGTCTGTTTTTGCTGTTTTTTACTCCATCAACCCGGTTCATCAGTTCGTGCAGCTCATGCGACAGTTGTTTCGAGCGGTCAATTTTAGTTGTATCAAATAGAATCGCGGCCAAAGGTTCCGGATATTGTTTGGCAAAGGCAGGGTAGTCGCTCATGTCCTGAATTAAATTCATATGGCCACTGCCTTTCAATATGTTTTGCAGTTTTTTTAGAATATCCGGATTGTTTCTGTAGGCAAATTTAAAATCGCACTTTAATTCCCTTTGCAATTGGCTGGCTTCAGTAATTTTTGCTTCCCATTCTTTGGTGCTGGTTAAAGCTGATTGATAAACTGCAGTCCATATTGATTGTTGTTCTTGTAAAAAAGCAGCTCTTGCCGTAAGCTCATTAATTGAATCTTCGCTTACTCCTTTTGCCAAAAGTTCTTTTTTGTCTTCCATTGCATTTTGGTGAAGTACTCCAGCTTCGCCAATGGTAATATCTACCGGAATAGTAGGTGAAACAATCTTGTTTTTAGGAATTTCAAGAACTAATTCTTTAATTGTTTTTGCCGCTGTTACATCTGTCATTGATTACAATTTTTCAGGGTTTAATGATCAACAGGTTTGGTAAATAAAAGATTTTGGATTCTGAAATTAGAAAAGATATGTTAAAAACAAAAGCTTGTGCCAATAAATTATTTTTTTTGTGATCAGACTCTGGGGCTTTGGTGTTTGCAGGAGGGAACCGGAGTGGAAAATTAGGGGTAATACTTGTGTCTGTTGTTCTTCTTTTGATGTTCTATTGCCAGTGTTTTGTTAAAATTATTGAAATGCTTACAAGTCTTACTTTCTACTGGGTTGATAGAACCACTATGCGTATCATATTTGCCTTGTTATGAGTGTTTTTTGCACAAACTTAAATTTTGAGACGGATTTGCGTGAAGGATTGAAGTGAAAACCCCGCAGTTTGAGTTGGCCTGGTGGGTTGGAACGAGGAGTTGCAACGGAAAGCCTGACCCGAAGAATTGAGGGACACGCCCCTAAATAATTAGTAGTAATAGAGGAGTAAGGCAGAATTAATGTAGAAATAAGCTTTTTAAAATGTTTTTATTCTGTGATATCATGGTTGAAAAAGATGCGAGCTAAGTGGTTCTGTTTTACTTTTCGGTCTCGATCTTGCTAAAATTTAATTAAAGTAAATTTTCTCACAATAGACAAAGCCGGTTTCCCCTAAAAGGAAACCGGCTTTTTGTCATCGTTAATTTGTATTTATTTCTGCAGTCTGTATTTCGCATGAATTGCCCATACAGTTCGGTTTTACTTCTGGTTGTTTCATCAATTTTAATTTAATTGCCAAGAAATAAAGCTGACAACCAACGCAAATGCCAAATGCTGTCTCGATAAACATGAGTAGCGAGCAAATTAGGCAAAGCATACACACCGATTCAAAAATAGCCGGATCACTTTGTAAAGGAATCGATAGAAAGAATACGATAGCTGAAAGAATTAAACCTAAACTCCAGGCGAATCTTTTTTGCACGGCACCAATGTATATAGGCTCTTGTTTAATAACGATTAAACGGGCAAGGGCATTGGCTGGAGCATATTTGGGATTGATAAAAACACTAATGCCAAAGTTGAGTACGATAAATCCTGAAACATAAGGAATAGGAGCGTAATTTTTGAAAAATACGGCTGCAATTAAGGTTACTAAAATCATAAAGAACAACAAGCCTGCAGTCGCACGAACTTCTCTTTCGTTTAAAACCTTGTAGCCAATTCCATCTACATATTCTCCAAAACACACTATTGACATCTTCTGGTATTTTTATTAATATTCGGAGTGCAAAGTAATAAAAATACCTGCAGGTATTAAATGTAAATAGTTAAGCAAATGTTAAAGTAGGTTTTTCAATTGTCGCGGGATTTATCATAGGAATAAGAATGATTCAGGATTATTATTTATTTTGGGAATAAAAAAAAGCCGGCTCCCTAAAGGAAACCGGCTCTATAGAATTATTTGTAGCTTATCTAATCTGAGCTCCCAATTGTTTTTCGTAGCTCTTAATCAGTTTCTGCATAATCTTATCAATTTGCTTGTCTTCCAATGTTTTTTCAGTGTCCTGAAGAATGAAACTTACTGCGTATGATTTTTTATCTGCACCCAGTTTTTCACCTTCGTAAATATCAAACAGAGAAACAGATTTCAGCATGCTCTTTTCACAGTTGAAAGCGATGGTTTTAATTTCAGCAAAGCTGGTTGCCTTGTCAATCAGTAAAGCCAAATCTCTTTTAACAGCAGGGTATTTAGGAATCTCGGTGTAAGCAACTTTGTTTTTAGTAGCTTCTCCAATTAAGGTTTCCCAATCGAAATCAGCATAGTAAACAGGAACATCAATGTCCATTGCTTTTAAAATTTTACCGCTTACCATTCCAACTTCAACCAATACCTTTTTTTTAACGCCGTAGCTTAAACCTTCGGTAAACTGGTCGTTTTCGTTTTCGTTAATTCTTAACTTATCGATTTGAAATCCCAAACGTTTCAGTACATTTTCAGTAAATGCCTTTATGTGGAAGAAGTTTGCAGGTTCTTCTTTTAAATTCCAGTTTGCAGCAGTTTTGTTACCACACATGAAAACACTCAGGTGTTCTTTTTCGAAATAGTTGTCAACCGGATTCTCGTTTTCTTCATTCTTAAAGTGCTGGTACGATTTACCAAACTCATAGAATTTTAAATCCATATTTCTGCGGTTGATATTGTAAGCAATACATTCCAGTCCACCAAAAAGGAGACTCTGACGCATTGCATTTAAATCGGAGCTAAGTGGGTTGAAAATACGAACGGTATTCTCTATCTTCAAGCTTTCCAATCCTTCGTAGTAAGAGGCTTTGGTCAGCGAATTGTTCATGATTTCGTTGAAACCAGAATACGATAACAGATCTGCAATGGTATTTCTTAGTTTGTGCTCGTCTGGTTTTGGAGCATAGCTTAATGATGCATTTACCTTACCGGGAACTTCAACATTGTTGAAACCATAAATACGCAATACTTCTTCCACAATATCGGCTTCACGTTTTACATCCACACGGTACGGAGGAACCAACAGGTTCAATGTATCACCATCTTCTTTTTCGATACCGATTTCAAGAGCTGTTAAAATGTTTTTGATAGTTTCCTTACCAATTTCCTTACCGATTAAGCGCTCGATACGATCAACGCTTACCTCAACTTTAAAATCGGCAACCGGGTTCGGATAAATATCAATCACTTCGGATGAAATGCTTCCACCTGCAATCTCCTTAATTAAAAGAGCTGCACGTTTCATCGCATAAATGGTATTGTTAGGATCAGTTCCACGCTCAAAACGGAAAGATGCATCGGTATTTAAACCATGGCGACGAGCCGTTTTACGAACAGATACTGAATCGAAATAAGCACTTTCAAGAAATACAGAAGTAGTTGATGCACTAACACCTGATTCTAATCCTCCGAATACACCTGCAATACACATTGGTTCTTCAGCGTTACAAATCATCAGATCGTTTTCGTTCAATTCCCTTTTTGTTTCGTCAAGAGTTATGAATTGAGCGCCACCGGCAAGTGTTTTTACAATTACTTTATTGCCTGCTATTTTCGAGTAGTCGAAAGCATGCAATGGCTGACCGGTTTCAAACAATACGAAGTTGGTGATATCCACTACGTTGTTAATCGGCTTTAAGCCAATTGCCTTCAAACGGTTTTGCAGCCATTCCGGCGATTCTGCTATGGTAATACCACTTACACAAACACCCGAGTAACGGTGACAAGCTTCGGGGTTTTCAACAACAACCTCAATTGGAGTACTGTTGTTTTCAATTGTAAAAGCTTCAACCGAAGGCATTTTATATTCTATAGCTTTTTGTTGTTTTAAGTAAGCCGCCAAATCTCTGGCAACACCAATGTGTGATGCACCATCAATACGATTAGGAGTCAAGTCAATTTCTATGGCAATATCGTCTTCAATATTGAAGTATTTTGCAGCAGGAGTTCCTGCAACAGCTTCGGCAGGAAGAACCATAATTCCCTCGTGACCGGTACCAACACCAATTTCATCTTCGGCACAAATCATCCCCAATGAAACCTCGCCTCTAATTTTCGATTTTTTAATGGTAAAGCTTTCGTCTCCATCGTACAAAACAGTACCAACAGTAGCTACCACCACTTTTTGTCCGGCGGCCACGTTGGATGCACCACAAACAATTGGTAATAATTCTTCGCCATTTACATCAACACTTGTTATGCTCAAATGATCCGAATTTGGATGGGGAATACAAGTTTTCACTTCACCAATAACCAAACCTTCCAAGCCACCTTTAATGGATTGGATTTTTTCGATTCCACCAACTTCCAAACCAATTTGAGTTAGAATGTCATCCATTTCAGCAGGCGTAAGATCAATATCAATGTAATCTTTAAGCCATTTGTACGATACCTTCATTGTATGTGTATTTTATCAGATAGTTTTCAAAATTATGGATAAAGTGATGCATTTACTTCACCTTATTCTACAAGCTTACAAAAGTAGAAATTTTACCTTCAAGTAACAAGTAGGATAGAGGCTTAAAATTGGTAAGTTTTTAGAAAATGAATTAAGCACGAAGGCATTCGTTTTACTCATTATTCTCAAAGTAATGAACGAAGGAACAGAAAGACATTAAGAGATCTCCTTTGTGTTCCTTCGTGAAATCCTTAGGGTTTCCTTTGTTGTTAAATGGATTTATCGTTCCAGGAAATTGATTATTGCCCCGAATTCGAATATATTTGTAGAATTATCAAAACAAAACTATGAGCGAACTGAAAGAGAAACCAATCATACTTGTAACGAATGACGATGGCCTTAATGCTAAAGGGATAAAGGCTTTGGTTGCTATGGTTAAAGATTTTGGAGATATTTATGTGGTAGCGCCAAACCGAACAAATTCCGGCAAATCGAATTCCATAACTGTTGAGGTTCCTATTCGAATTAAAAAAGTTCGGGATGAGGAGAATCTTCATATTTATAGTTGTAAAGGAACTCCTGTTGATTGTGTTAAGCTCGCATTGAATAAGATTTTGCCAAGAATACCTGATTTTCTGGTTTCCGGGATTAATCATGGTGCAAATACATCGGTAAGTGTTTTATATTCCGGCACAATGGGCGCTGCCATCGAAGGTTGCATCAATGGAATTCCATCCATCGGATTTTCATTGAATGTATTTGATGCTGATGCTGATTTTACACAATCAGTAAAGTATGGCCGTAAAATATTTGCTAATTTGTTGCAAAATGGGTTATCAACCGGTGTTTGTTTGAATGTGAATTTCCCTAAAGACGAGATCAAAGGCATTCGTGTGTGTCGACAGGCTGCCGGCAGGTGGAATGAGGAATTTGACCACAGACAAGATCCTTTTGGAGGAGACTATTACTGGTTGACCGGGCATTTTAAGAACGCAGAACCGCATAATGAGGAAACCGATGAGTGGGCCATTAAAAATGGATTCGCATCTGTGGTTCCTACTCAAATAGATATGACAGCACACGCTTTATTAGAGGATTTAAAAAAATGGAATTATGAAGTCCAGGATTAATTCAACCACTTTGGGATTGATTATTGGGATTTTGGTTCCTATTCTTTCAATTTTTCTTGTCTTTGCTGTCAGATTCAAAGCCGAGATGAGCTTGGAAACGTTTATCGATAGCTTGTTGGTTCATAAAATTTATACAAAGGTAATGGCTCTTGGAGTGTATTTTGGGAACATTGTTTTCTTTTTCCTTTTTATAAAAACAGATTTGTTGAAAGCTGCAAGAGGAGTGCTGTTGGCAACAATATTATATTCTCTGGCAATCATGGTTTTCCGTTTTGGAATGTAGATTCAGGTAATTAGTAACCAGTCAATAAGTAACTGGTATATTTAGTACTGTGAAATGTCCATGCCAAAACGATTTTGACACACAGGAAGATGATTATTCCAGCATGGTAAGTTCCATCTGACCATAAAATAAAATTATAAACAGATGAATAAAATGATCTTTTTAGTATGTACTTTATCTAAGTACTATTTACTCTGTACTAATTGCTGAAAAAAATGAAATACTATATCATCACAGGGGAAGCATCAGGAGACCTTCACGCATCGAATTTAATGAAAGAATTGAAAATTCAGGATCCGGAATCTGAATTTCGATTTTGGGGAGGTGATTTAATGCTTGCACAAGGAGGTGAATTGGTGAAGCATTATCGCGAAACTGCTTTTATGGGTTTTTTGACTGTGGTGAAGAATTTGGGCAAGATAAAAGCTAATTTTTCTCTTTGTGAAAAAGATTTGCTGAAATTTAATCCAGATGTTTTGATTTTGGTTGATTACCCAGGATTTAATTTGCGTATGGCAAAATTTGCCAAAAAGCATGGGATTCGTGTTCATTACTACATTTCGCCTAAAATCTGGGCTTGGAAAGAGTCCCGGGTGAAGAAGATTAAAGCCTATGTAGATCGGATGTTTACCATTTTTCCTTTCGAGACTGAATTTTATCAGAAACACAACTTTGAGGTAAGTTTTGGTGGAAATCCTCTTTTAGACGCCATTGAGAATCGTCCGAATAAAGAGGAAGGTTTCCCTGATTTTATTAAAAGAAACAAACTGAGTGAAAAACCAATCATTGCTTTACTTGCCGGATCGCGTAAGCAGGAAATTGAGCGGGTGTTGCCTGTAATGTTGGAATGTGTAGATTCTTTTCCTGATCATCAGTTTGTAGTTGCCGCAGCTCCATCAATTGATGCGGAATTTTATGCTTCTGTGGTAGGCGATCAAAATGTGCAATTTGTTTATGGGCAAACCTATGATTTACTGCAGCAAGCGAAAGCTGCTGTTGTTACTTCGGGCACTGCAACTCTGGAAACGGCATTGCTTCGTATTCCTCAGGTAGTCTGTTATTTAACTGGAGGAGGGAAGTTGTTGTTTACAATAGGGAAACGGCTTTTAAAGGTGAAGTACATTTCGCTCGTTAATTTAATTATGGATCAGTTGATTGTAAAGGAACTAATTCAACACACCTGCAATAAAGAGATGATTACCCAAGAACTAAATCAAATTCTTTTCGATAAAGAGTACCGTATTCAAATGCTTTACAATTATCAGTTGTTAAACGAAAAATTAGGTGGAGCAGGAGCATCTGCCCGTTTTGCTAAAATGATTTATGAAGATTTGCAGAAGTAGGTTTTTTTTAGTGTTTATTCTGGTAATACTTTTGCTGTCGGGCTTTGGTTGTTTACTTGTATCCGATTGATGGTAACAACAGGATTTCCTTTGTAATACATGTTTCCGCTACTGTAGATGGTTACTTTTAGTTCGTTTTCGGCCCAAACATGAGCTTCTCCAATTCCATTTTGTGCTAAATTTATTTTCTCGCTTTGTAATTCTGATGCCTTAATGTTGATGATGCCATTTAAAATGTAATTTACAGATGGACATACACCAGTAAATTCATAACCACCAGCAGCACTACCATAAGTGTGAAAATCAAGAGTGTTGTATTCTAAATCAAGTTTCATTTCGACCAATTCACTTTCTGAGGTGATATCAATATCCATTCGATTTCCGCTTAATACTCCTTTACTTGTATAATAAGCCGGAGCATCTGCAGTAATTAGTTTGAATTCTTTTAAATGAATCTCAGCTTCGATTAAATTGAAATTTTTCAGCTTGTTTTTATGAGAGTGATCAATAGTAAGGTTTTGATCATTTATAATAACAGATACTTTTGATATGATGTTCTCACCGCCTTTTAACAGAAGAAATTCTTCATCATCTTTTACTAATGTTATTTTGAATGTATTGAGATTTTTAATACTGGAAATATCAGGCAGATCGATTCTTTTTTCCATGTACTCTCCATCATTCTCAAAAGGATTTAGAGTTTCACAAGATGTTAGTGTGAGTAGTAATAAAACGAATATGTAAATCTTATTTTTCACTTTTATTTTTTTTGATTCGATATCCAATTCCCCATTCTATATAATCGGCTTTTCCCATATGTGCTTTTAAACTCAAACTGGTTATTAAATGTGTGTTAAGTCTGTAGCGAATGCCAAGTCTCGTATAAACAGGTTTCTCAGGCTCAGTTCTGTAATAGGTGTAAGCGCCGATATTGGCAATGATACTAAATTTCTCTAGAACAAGATCATGAGAAATAAAAATGGCTTGACTAAAACGATTTTTAAAGCTCGTTTCAGGCTCAAAATCCCATTTTCCTCTATTGGCTGCTTTATTGTAAAATAAATCAATTCCAAATCCTATTTTTTGTTTTGAATTAATTCCTATTGAATAGTTTCCTGTTAAACTGGAGGTGTAGTATTTATGATGGTCTTTCTCCGAAGTTTGTTTTATTCCATTTCCCCAAATCAATAAAAATTCATTGGACAATTTCTCTTCTCTTGGCACCGATGTAAATGATTTCCGGCTTTTTCCATTCCAAAAATAGGTTAGTCCGAGGCTTCCTGTCAATAAATTCAGTCCTTTGTTTGGCGAACTGAAAGAGCCATTTGATAAATGATTGAATCCGACACCGGCATTAACATTCCAATTGGAGCAAAAAGCATAAGCTCCATTTGCCATCAGTTTAAAAAAAGCATTGTATTTTGTTCCTAATGCTAAGTTCGTGTAATTCTCAACCGGGTCGAAGTGTTTTTTTGTATACCCAAGCCCAATTCCCAATTGTGTGTTCACTTCCCATTTATTCCCTCGTGATAGGGGGAAGTTAATGTAAGGGAAAATGGCGGTAACATTGCCTAAAACCTTATCGTTACCCAAACTGCCGTGATAAAGACCAAGGCCAATTTCCGGTTGTTTGTACAACTTGGCCCAGTTCTTTTCATTCGATGGAATGTAACCCATATTTAATTCTATGGCAGAAATTTGATCATTTATTAAATAGCTAATGGATTTATGATGAGGCATAACCACTCCGTAATGATATCGAATAGTAGTAGTGAATATGTCCTTATTGTTTTTTTCCTGGGCAAATGTACTATTACAGAAAAGAAAAAATATAAAAAGGAGAAAGTAGTTTTTCATTTTATAATGTTGATTTCATCAAAGGTCTTTGTTAAAATGTTAACTTAGAATTTATCCGAAAAGTATAGTTTCCAATTGAATTTTGTAATCACGGATCAAATTTATGTAAGTAAATTGATTTCCCAAAGAGTTTTTTCAACTGGAATAATTTTGCAAATTTGTAGAATAAGAATTTTTAACCAGAACCTAACTATATGTTGCCACTGCTTAGTAAGGAAATCAGGACTTTTTTCAGTTCAATTTCCGGGTACTTAATTCTTTCCATATTTTTAATTGCAACAGGATTGTTTGTTTGGGTTTTTCCGGGCAATTCAAATCCTTTGGACACAGGATATGCGAATTTGGATGTTCTTTTTGAAATGGCACCCTGGATTTATTTGTTTTTGATACCGGCAGTATGCATGCGGTTTTTTGCCGAGGAGAAAAAGCAGGGAACAATTGAACTTTTAATGACTCGTCCAATATCCGACATGGGAGTTGTGCTGGCAAAGTATCTTGCAGGTCTTACTGTTGTTGCATTTTCATTACTGTTCTGTCTGGTTTACTATTATTCCATTTATTATTTGGGCAGCCCTGTTGGGAGTATTGATTCCGGAGCATTTTGGGGTTCTTTTATTGGGCTGTTTTTATTGGCAGGAGTTTATGTTTCAATAGGTGTGTTTGCCAGCTCTTTAACAGATAATCAGATTGTTGCTTTCTTATTGGCTTTGGTGTTTTGTTTTGTGTTTTTTATTGGTTTCGATTATTTAGGAGAGATCAGCAATATGCAATATTTGCAAAACATGATTGTTTCGATGGGAATTAATGAGCATTACCGATCCATATCAAGAGGCATTGTTGATTCCCGGGACTTGCTGTATTTTATAGGAATTATAACGGCTTTTCTTTTGTTGACACGGACAGTTCTTAAGAGTAGAAAATGGTAATTGAATTTAGATATGGTACGAAATAGAAAATTAAAAGACCTTTTTCAATTGCTGATATCGTTATTGGCTTTAGTAATTGTTATTCAAGTTTTACAAGTGTATTTTTTTCGTTTGGATTTGACTGCTGAAAAACGATATTCTTTATCGGATAATACTAAGGAATTAGTGTCTCATTTAGAGAAAGACTTATATTTTGAAGTGTATCTTTCCGGAGATTTACCTTATGGATTCACAAAACTGCAAAAGGCCTGCCTGGAAATGATTGATGAGTTTTCGTCTTACTCCAATGTTAATATATCGTATTCTTTGATTAATCCTAATGATGTTTCTAATCCGCAAAAGCGAAAAGAATTTTTTGATCAATTGGTGAGTCGGGGTTTGAAACCAATTAATTTGCAGGAGAAAACCACTGATGGCAGCTTAAATCAGAAGTTGGTGGTTCCTGGAATTATTGTTCATGACAGAGAGAAGGAGACTAGTGTTCATTTATTAAAAAGTGTGGCTGGTTTATCATCCGAACAAAATTTAAATCATTCCATTGAGGAGCTGGAGTTTGAACTGACCTCGGCCATTAGGATGCTTCAGAATAATACGCCAAAAGAAATAGCATTTCTTACCGGACATGGTGAATTGGGAGAGTATGATGTGGCTGATTTTACAGCTTCTCTTCTGCAGCGATATGAAGTGAAAAGAATTAATGCTCAGGCTTTAAATATTCAGCAAAACAGATATTCTGCCTTAGTAATTGCACAACCGCGTAAGGAGTTTTCCGAAGAAGATAAATATCAGATCGATCAGTACGTGATGAATGGCGGACGTGTGATGTGGTTGGTTGATGAGGTGATTGCTTCGATGGATAGTTTGGTGACTAAGGAGAGTACAATGGCCTTTTTTCAGCCATTAAATATGGAAGACCAATTGTTTAGATATGGTGTGAGAATTAATCCGGATTTGGTGTTGGATGTTCAGAGTCAGTTGATTCCTGTGCAGACAGCTTTGCCTGGGCAGCCGGCCAGGTTTACACCGGCACCTTGGTATTATTCGCCGCTTTTAGCCGCTCCCGATTCTCATCCAATCACACGAAAATTAAATGTGATAAAAGCTGAGTTTGCAAACTCGATAGATTTTGTGGGTGATAACAAACAGATAAAAAAGCAGGTTTTATTGGCTAGCTCGGAGTATACAAGACTGGAAAAAGTTCCTAAACCAATTAGTCTGAATATTGTAAATCAAAAAATGGAGGCGTCCGACTTTCCTGCCGGACCAAAAAATATTGCTGTTTTATTAGAGGGGGTATTTCCATCTGTTTTTCAGAATAGAATCTGGAAAGGAATCAATAAGAACGATTTTAAACCGGAAAGTGTTCCAACTAAAATGATTGTAATATCAGATGGTGATGTAATTAAGAACAGGGTAAGAGGAGTGGGGAATAATCGTCAAATTGAAGCTCTGGGATACGATAGATATAGTAAATCAACATATGGCAATAGAAATTTTCTGCTTAACTGTGTTGATTATTTGTGTGATGATAGTGGATGGATGGAATTGCGGTCACGCGAGGTGAAATTAAGAATGCTGAACAAAACCAAAATCCGATCGGAAAGATTGTTTTGGCAGGTTGTGAATGTGTTACTGCCTCTAATTCTACTACTTATTTTTGGGCTTGTTCGTTTCTATTTCAGAAAACGAAAATTTGCATCTTTGGGTGATTCAAATATTGCTTAGAAATACTATTTTTGTTGCCACTAAAATAAAGTTTAAGAAGGTCTTAATTTTATTCTGAGTTTTATTTTATGATTTTTATTGTGGTGCAATAATGTGTTTTGATAGTAAATTACAACCATTCAATTAAATAGTGGTTTTATTTGTTGAAATCAGCTTTGTTTTTTGAATGAAGATTGTCAGGTTTCCTTAATAAATTTGTATATTCACCACTTATTATGTGCCCTATGCCACAATTGAATGTTTCTTGTGTAAGGGTTCCGGATTTTGAATTTTTGGTTAATTTTTAAATATTATGCAAATGAAATTTGTAGTATCAAGTACAGAATTGTTAAGTCATTTACAGGCAATTAGTCGTGTTATTAGTAGTAAGAATACCTTACCTATTCTCGACAATTTTTTGTTTGAATTAAAAAATGAACAATTGGTAGCTACTGCTTCGGATTTAGAATCTACCTTAATTACTACAATTCCATTAGAGACTTCGGTTGGCGAAGGGGTAATTGCTTTTCCAGCTAAAATTTTGACTGATACTTTAAAAGAATTTCCAGAACAGCCCCTTACATTCGATATTGATCTGACTTCTTTGGCAGTAAAAATTACTTCCGAAAACGGGGTGTTTAGTATTGTTGGACAGAACGGAGAAGATTTTCCAAAACTTCCTGTAAAACAGGAAACTAATTTGGTGAATATTTCGGTTGAAGGTTCCGTTTTATTAACTGGTATCAATAAAACATTGTTTGCAACTGCTGATGATGAACTTCGTCCGGTGATGAACGGGATTTTTGTAGAATTGGGAAATAACGATCTAACTTTTGTAGCTTCTGATGCTCATAAATTAGTTCGTTACAAAAGACTGGACGGAAGATCAGAAGTTGAATCATCATTTATTTTGCCAAAGAAACCAGCGTCGCTATTGCGAAATATTCTTCCGAAAGAAACGAATCCTGTTCGCGTAGAGTTTGATGAGAAGAATGCATTTTTTACTTTGTCTAATTACAAGTTGATTTGTCGTTTGGTTGAAGGGAACTATCCAAGTTACAACTCGGTGATTCCTAAAACGAATCCTAATAAATTAACGATCGATAGGGTTGAACTATATAATACATTAAGAAGAGTCTCTGTATTTTCAAATCCGGCAAGTAACCTAATTAAATTTGAATTGAAAGCAAATGAATTGGTTGTTTCTGCTCAGGATATAGATTTTTCAATATCAGCAAGAGAAAGATTACAATGCCAGTATGAAGGGCAGGATCTGGAAATTGGATTTAAATCAGTATTTTTGTTAGAGATTTTGTCTAATATTTCTTCCTCAAATGTTATGGTCGAATTATCTGATCCAACAAGAGCAGGTATCTTCCTGCCTTACGACAATGATAATGCTGATGAGGATGTGTTGATGTTGTTAATGCCAATGATGATTAATGCGTAAGCAAAGACTTATATGATTACGAAATAAAATAGCCCAACAGAACGTAAAGTTCTGTTGGGTTTTATATTTTTGTTGCACAAGCTAAATTTCATAAGAATCCCATGAATCTGAATTTAAAGAATCCAATTGCTTTTATCGATCTTGAAACAACAGGAATTAATGTTGCGAAAGATCGTATTGTAGAAATGTGTATTGTAAAAGTGAATCCCAATGGTGATGAGGAGGTGAAAACCTTTCGGGTAAATCCGGGAATGCCAATTCCGGCACAATCAAGTGCTATTCATGGTATTACTGATGAGGATGTGAAAAACGAACCATTGTTTAAAGAAATAGGTAAAACTATTGCAAAATATTTGGAAGGGTGCGATTTGGCTGGATACAATTCCAACCGATTTGATTTTCCTTTGTTAGCAGAGGAGTTCTTGCGTGCTGATATTGATTTTGACATGAAAAAAAGAAAGTTTGTGGATGTACAGACTATTTTTCATAAAATGGAACAGCGCACACTTGTTGCTGCCTATAGGTTTTATTGCAATAAAGAACTAGAAGGTGCTCACGGTGCCGAGGCAGATACAAAAGCAACGTATGAAGTTTTAAAATCACAGTTGGATAGATACGATAACTTGGAAAATGATATCGATTATTTGTCTAAATACTCATCTCAAAATAATAATGTTGATTTTGCCGGTTTTATTATCAAGGATGAAAATGGGATTGAAACGTTTAATTTTGGAAAAAATAAAGGTGTGGCTGTAGAAAAAGTATTGGCTGATCAACCTGGTTATTACGGTTGGGTGATGAATAGTGATTTTCCATTGTACACCAAAAAAGTGCTTACAGAGATTAAATTGAGAGGGTTTAATAAGTAATAGATTATTGATGAAAATTTTAGCAATAGGAAGAAATTACGAGAATCATGCAAAGGAGCTTAATAATCCGGTTCCTGAAGAGCCTGTGGTATTTTCAATGCCCGACTCTGCACTTTTAAAAAACAATAATGATTTTTACTATCCTGACTTTTCCAAAGATATTCACCATGAGGTGGAAGTAGTGGTGAAAATTTGCAGAGTAGGAAAGAACATTCCTTTGGAATTTGCTCATCGATACTATGATGAAATCGGTTTGGGTATTGATTTTACCGCCCGGGATATTCAAGCTGAATGTAAAAAGAAAGGCTTGCCATGGGAAAAAGCAAAGGCATTTGATGGTGCTGCGCCAATCAGTAAATTTATATCGAAAGATAAGTTCAAGGATATTAATCAATTGAATTTCCATTTGGATATAAATGGAAATCGTGTGCAGACAGGGAATACTTCAAATATGATTTTTTCAATTGATTATCTGATCTCGTATTTGTCGCAATATTTTACGCTGAAAATCGGAGATCTGATTTATACAGGAACACCGGAAGGTGTGGGGCCTGTTGCAATTGGCGATCATCTGATTGCTGAGCTTGAAGGGGAAAGAATGATGGATTTTAGCATTCGCTAAGTAAAATACTGTATTATTTCTTTATTAAATATATGGAACGACCGGAACACTTATGTTTATGGTCGTTTTTTTATAACTTGTTGAGAGGTAATTACTTTGGAGCTGTCTTGTTTTTTTATGTCGCCCTATTTATATGATATTTAACACTTTAGCTTATGAGCTTTGCTTTCGAAAACCTTTTAATAGTTGGGAAACATCACTATCTTTGCGCTAATATCACAACTAAATAACTTTTATGGAATATCAACATTGGGGCAAATTAATTCGGGATCGTATTGAAAAATATTCAGATCGAATTGCTATGCACTATAAGGATGAAAAAAGTGGGGAATGGGTTGGTGTAAGTTGGACTAAATTTGGTTTAGATATTCGACAAATATCAAAAGCTCTGATAAAAATTGGTATTGAGGAAAAGCAAATGGTTGCTATCTTCTCGCAAAATATGCCGGAGTGGATTACTGCCGATTTGGCGATTATGTGTGTGCGGGGTGTAACGGTTCCAATCTATCCAACAAATTCAACAGCAGAAGCAAAATATATCATTGAAGATTCCGAATCGCAGGTTATTTTTGTAGGAGAACAAGAGCAATACGATCGTGCCATGGAATTAATTAAGACGGTTCCTCATGTGAAAATGGTGGTTGCTTTTAATAAGAACATTGTTTTGTCTGATTTTGAAAGATCAATGCATTGGGATGAATTCTTGATTTTTGGAAAGAATTCTATGCTTGGTGCTGAGTTTGAAGAGCGTTTTCAAAGAGCTGAAATTGATGATCTTGCAACTCTGATATATACTTCGGGAACTACAGGTGAGCCAAAAGGAGTGATGATTGATCACAATAACATTTCAAGTGTATTGGTTTCACATGATGCGGAGCTGAATGTATCTGATAAAGATATTTCGTTGAGTTTTTTGCCTTTAAGCCATGTTTATGAGCGAATTTGGTGTTTCTACTGTTTTCATCGTGGAATAGAGATTTATTTCAATTTGGATCCTAAAAAGATTGGGGATGCTATGAAAGAGGTAAAACCCACTCTAATGTGCACGGTTCCCCGAATTTACGAGAAAATTTATGCGGCCATTCAGGAGAAAAGTAAAGGTGCTTCAGCTGTAAAGAGATCTTTAATGAATTGGGCGATTAAAATTGGCGGTAAGTACAATAATGAATACCTCCTGTTTGAGAAGAAAGTTCCTGTTGGGTTGAATTTCAAGCATAAGCTTGCTGATAAATTAGTGCTGAGTAAACTTCGCGATATATTTGGTGGCAGAATAAATTTTATGCCTTGTGGCGGAGCTCCATTAGATTCGAACATTATTGAATATTTTCATGCCACTGGTTTAAATGTAAAAATGGGATATGGCTTAACCGAAACCATGGCAACAGTATGTTTGTATGGTGATAAGCATATAGATTTTAACACAACGGGTCGTATAATTGTTGGAACTGATATTAAAATTGGTGATAAGGATGAAATTTTAGTGAAAGGACCTGGTGTTATGCGGGGATATTACAAGAAACCTGAAGCTACTGCTGAAGTAATAAAGGATGGTTGGTTTTGTACTGGTGATGCAGGTAGAATTGATGAAAATGGTGCTGTAACCATCACCGATCGTATTAAAGATTTGATGAAAACTTCGGGAGGAAAATATGTTGCTCCTCAAAAGTTGGAAAAAACCTTGGTCAATGATCAGTTTATTGAGCAGATAGCTGTAATTGGTGATTGCAGACAATATGTAACAGCTTTGGCAGTTCCGGCAATGGAACCTCTCCAAAAATATGCAATACAGAATAATATTGGTTTTGAAACCATTGAAGAGTTATTGGGTAATTCTCAAATAATAGAGTTTTTTGAAAAACGTTTTGAGGAAATGCAAAAAGAATTTTCGCGTTTCGAGAAGATTAAAAAATTTACTTTATTACCGAAAGAGTTTTCGATCGAGGCTGGTGAGATAACTTCAACATTGAAGCTGAAACGAAAAGTAATTCAGGAAAAATACAAGCATCTTATTGATAAGATGTATAAAGAATAATAAACCCACCAGTTTATTTAGTAAACTCCGACAGAATTAATTTTCTGACGGAGTTTTTTTATTTTGTTCATCACGTTTTTTGTGCAACAAATCCAATCCAAGGACTGTTTTCCTCGAAAGGTTTTCCTTGCAGATCCGACCAGTAGTCTTTCACACTAAAACCACTTTCTTTCATCATGGAGATAGCGCGTTCCAGCGAAAAATAATGTTTCCATATGTTATGAGTCCGGATTTCGCCATTTTTTAAAATCAGCGTGTATTTATCCAATCTAACCTTATCTTTCTTGTATTTGTAATGAGATTGTAACAAAAGATGTTCTTCCTCACTCCAAAATCCGTCTTCTTTGCTGATGTACCACGATTGGTCTGGTTCTTCATTCTCGAAATAATGCTTTGTGAACACATCGAAAATTAAGTAACCTCTTGGTTTTAACGCTTTTTTTACTTTTTGCAGAAGTAAGCTTCTGTCATCATGAGATAACACGCATAAATCGCCGTAAATGAGAGTGATTACATCGAATTCTTCTTTGTAATCCATTTCCATGTAGTCCTTGCAGATGTATTTAATACGATAATTAAATTCTTCAGCTTGCTCTTTGGCATAATCAATAGAACTTTGCGAGAAATCAATTCCAGTTACAGCAAAACCCTGACCATAGAAGTTTTCGCTGTACAAACCGGGACCGCAGCCCAAATCAAGTAATTTACTGTCTTCCGGAAGTTTCAGATATTCGCTCAACCAAAGTACAGATTGCAGTATGTCCTGATATTTTCTGGAACCTTGATCCGATTCATCGTCAAGATGAGCATTTAGTAAATGCTCTGAAACGTACGGGTCTTGCCAAAAATTTCCATCGTCTTTTGCAAACAATTTAGGTTTCTTGGTAATCTTTTCAAGAAGGGAGAAATCGAGTAATCCCTTAGGTGAAATTAAAGTCATAGTTTTCTAAAAAATATATTACTGATTTTATTGTAATTTTACTCTTTTAATTCCTGAAATACTAAAAATAGAAGCCAAATCAGTTTATTTTACGGAGTGTTGAATGTGTGATTTTTTTTAATGCCCTCGTTTAATCATTACTTCGTATCCTTCAAGGAATTTAAATCCCAGTTTTTCATAAATATTTAGCGCTGTTTTGTTTGAATGATGAACCTCCAGTTTAATTTGCATGTTTAAGCTCTTAACATGTGCCAATGCTGTTTCTGTAAGAAATTTCCCGTATCCTTGGTGCTGATATTCAGGATGAATTCCCAAATGATGCAGATACAGTCGTCTGGAATCATTGGTGATCCAGCAACAGCCAATTATTTGCGCGTTTGTGGTGTCTTCAAGAACCCAGAATTTGCCTCCATGCAGTAAGCCTATTTCAATTGTATCTGAATTGTCGCCACGCTCTTCACTTCCCAATTTGGTTATTTCCCATAATTTAAGAACTGATTGATAATCGTTTGATTTGTAGCTTCTAAGCTTGATTGAGCTCATCATCTTCTTTTTTTATAACATATACCTGACCGGTTTCAAAACGGATTACTTCTATAAGTGTGTCTTTATCTATAAAACCATCCTCCGATTTAGCATCGTAAATTTGGTTTTCGATAAATACCTTGCCCGACGGACGAAGAACACTAAGAACGGTTCCTGTTTTTCCTATTAGTGATTTGGTTTTCATATCTACACTAACGTAACCATCTTCTGGTTTTTCTACTGTGCCCAGAGTTAAATGTCCTAAAAATGAATTTGATGCGAATAGTCTTTTGCTTGCATAAATTGATCCCAGTATTGAGGTAAACATTGAAAAGACAACCAGCATAATTGCACCAAGCAAAGCTCTTATGTGACGAGGTTGAAAATCAAAAGCAACATTGTCAACCAAACTTAAAGAGAGACCGGTAATAATGAGAATAATTCCTGAAATACCAGCAACTCCAAAGCCTGGAATAACAAATATTTCCAGGGCGAGGAGAATGACACCAGCAACAAATAAAAGGATTTCCCAGTTTTCGGCCATTCCTTCCAAATAAAGGGGAGAAAAGTAGAGAACTGCAGCAATCGCAGATGCCAGTATCGGAAATCCGATTCCCGGAGTTTGTAACTCAAAATAAATTCCTCCAATAATAATCATGATTAAAATCCCTTGTAAAATGGGATTAATCATTAAATCAATCATTTTTTCAATTCCCGTCGGCTCATATTTTTTAATCGTATATTCTTTTATCCCAGCCTTAGCTAGGACTTCCTCCACACTATTTGCAATTCCTTCGCAGTATCCGTTTTTAATTGCTTCAGCAGGTGTGAAGGTTAGAACTTTTCCTGTGTCAATTACATTTTCAATATAAGTTCGGGGATCAACCATCGCTTCAGCAATTAAAGGATCTCTTCGCCATTTGTAAATCGTGTCACCTTTTTGAATCAATGTGTCTTTTCCATGCGATTCAGCTGTTGCACGCATTGTCGATCGCATGTACGATTGATATTTATCGGGCATTGCCGCACCTGTTTGATTTACAACAGTTGCAGCTCCAATATTGGCTCCGGTTCTCATGTAAATACTATCGCAGGCGATGGAAATAAGAGCTCCGGCAGATGCTGCATTGTTATCAATAAAAACATAAACGGGAATTTTACTATTTAAGATGGCTGTTCGAATTGAATCTGCATGAATTACTGTACCGCCGTAGGTATTCATGTGAATAAGAATGATATCAGCATTCGATTCAACAGCTTCCTGAAGTGCGTACTTTGTTTGTCTCCAGGCGGCAGGTCCAATTTCCTGTTTAATATCAAACTTGTAAACCAGAGTCTTATTAATTTCAGGAATACTGTCAGCAGGCTGATTTGCTATCAACTGGAAAGTTAGCGATATAGAAAAAATGGTAAAGAGAAAGTGACGAATGTTATTCATGTTTGTATTTGTTTTGCTGTGTTTGATTGTATTCAAAACCTAAGTCCGATAATTCACAGGAGGAATTTGAACTTATATGTAAGATAGCAATTAAGTTTAAATTTCGTTTGGTTTTCTGTTTGGGTATTTGTCATCATCCCATATTTCATTTACTGCTAAAGTTCCTGCAACAACTGAAATAATAGCCGCAAAACTTGAAAAAGAAACACCGCAAAAAGGAACGATCAGGCAGAGTGAAAAAATAAAACCATTAGCGATAACAATCCCTTTGTTTTCTCTCATGAACCGAACACTTTGTGTAATGCTCATTTTTTTGCGTTCAATTGCATAATCCAGAAACGAAAATCCGTAGAAATACGCCGAAATGAAAAATAAGAATATGGCCGTAATCCAACCTATTATCGGAATAAAACTTAAAATAAACATGAGTATCGTTAAAGCCAGTTCAATTAATAAGTTTCGAACAGCAATAAAAACTCCGCGTACAATGTCCTTTAGAAACTGTTTTATTTCAAATGGATAGTTGTTTCCTGTTTTTATTTTTTCTGTTCGTTCTGATAAATAGGAGAATACAGGTGACATAATGATGAGGATGATGTAACCACCAAAATAAGCGAATATCAGAAAGAACAGTATTTTGAACAACACCCAAATAAATCCGCCAAGAGTCGCTTTTAAGAAACCGGAACCCCAAAATTCAGCATTTTCTAAATCCAACCATCCATCAAGGTAGGTTTTCGATTGCTGAGCCAAATCGCCAATATAATCCCAGCCAACCCAAAATAAAATGATATTGAGAAGAATCGGGAATATGAAAAACCAGGCCAATCGTTTTCTGAAAATATATTGAATGGCTTCAGTGTAAGTTCGTAAGCCAAAGCTAAAATCTTTAATAAATTTCATCGATTCTTTCTTAAGTTAAGTGACTTAACAAAAATAACATTTATCGATAAAATGCGAAATAGAAGATTCAATGTTTGATTAGATAATGCTTTCTTATTGCAGATCATTCTCCGAAAGCTTTCGGGACTCATCGCTTTTAATTACCTTTGGGCTTCTAAATAACCATTATTGACATTTAATTTTTTTGAAATGCAGAGTTTGACAGCAATTTCGCCGATTGACGGACGTTACCGTGATAAGGTAGACGTTTTAGGAGAGTATTTTTCGGAATATGCTTTGGTGCGATACAGAGTTTTGGTAGAAGTAGAATATTTTATTGCCTTATGCGAGGTTCCTCTTCCGCAATTAAAAGATTTCGATAAGGATTTATTTGCAGATTTGCGTAGTTTATATATCGATTTTACAGTTGAAGATGCGCAAAAAGTTAAAGATATTGAAAGCGTAACAAATCATGATGTTAAAGCTGTTGAGTACTTTATTAAGGAAAAATTTGATGCTTTAAGTCTTCATAAATACAAAGAGTTTATTCACTTCGGATTAACTTCTCAGGATATTAATAATACTGCAACACCTTATTCATTGCGCGATGCGGTGCATGATGTATATTACCCACTTTTAGACGAATTGATTAATAAACTGGGCAGTCTTTCCGAAGATTGGAAAGAAATTTCAATGTTGGCCCGTACTCATGGTCAGCCAGCATCTCCAACTCGTTTGGGAAAAGAAATTCAGGTATACGTATATCGTTTAAAGAAGCAGTTGGATCTTTTGAAAAGTGTTCCATGTTCAGCAAAATTTGGTGGTGCTACAGGTAATTTTAATGCTCATCATGTAGCATATCCTAAAACCGACTGGAAAGAATTTGGGAACCATTTTGTAAATGATATTTTGAAATTGGAACGTGAGGAATTCACCACGCAGATTTCCAATTACGACAATATGGGAGCTATTTTTGATAATCTAAAACGTATCAATACTGTTTTGATTGATTTGAATCGTGATTTCTGGACCTATGTATCCATGAATTATTTCAAACAAAAAATCAAAGAGGGCGAAGTTGGATCATCAGCCATGCCTCATAAGGTTAACCCAATCGATTTTGAAAATTCGGAAGGAAATCTTGGATTGGCGAATGCTGTTTTTGAGCATTTGTCGGCAAAATTGCCTATATCCAGATTGCAACGCGATTTAACCGATTCTACTGTTTTAAGAAACATTGGAGTTCCTTTTGCTCATACAATTATTGCCTTTAAGTCTTTATTAAAAGGTTTGGATAAATTGATTATTTCGAAAGAAGCTTTTCAGGCCGATTTGGATGCGAACTGGGCGGTTGTTGCCGAAGCAGTTCAAACCATTCTTCGTCGCGAAGGATATCCAAATCCTTATGAAGCATTAAAAGCTTTAACCCGAACCAATAGTCATATAACAAAAGAAAGTATTGCTGAATTCATTGATACTTTAGATGTTGATGATCATTTAAAGTCTGAATTAAAGGCAATTAGCCCTGCTAATTATACAGGAATCTAAAATATTAAATCTTGTTAATACTTTGTAAATAGGCTGTAAGAGTTGTACTTTTACAGCCTTATTTTTTTACAGCTTATTGATAATTTTTACACACTAATTACTTGATGAAAAATTTTATTAAGGTTCTTAATCGATTCTTGCCTCCTTATCGATTGGATTTGGGAATGATGTTTTTTTATAACTTGCTATCTGCTTTGTTTGGTGTATTTTCATTTGGAGTAATGATTCCGGTACTGAATATCATATTTGGTATTTCAGGAGACCCTGTAACTGAAAAAGTTGCATGGGAGTTTACTACAGATGCTTTAACCAATAATTTCTACTATTATACTTATTTACTGACTCAGAATTATGGTGCCGATGCTTCCTTGATGTTTGTTGGGCTTGTTCTCTTGGTTATTGTTTTGTTTAAGGTTGCTTTTGCATTTTTAGGATCTTATCATAGTGTAAGCATTCGAAATGGCGTAGTGCGTGATATGCGTCAGATTATCTATAGTAAGATTGTGAATTTGCCATTGCCTTATTTTACAGATGAAAAGAAAGGTGATATTATGTCCCGTTCAACAGGTGATGTAGCTGAGGTTGAAAACTCGATTATGAGTTCAATAGACATGTTTTTCAAGAACCCGGTTATTATCATGGTCTACCTTGTGGGAATGATTATTATGAGCCCTCAGCTTACTCTTTTTGTTTTTATATTACTACCAATAGCTGGGTTTATAATAGGCAGAGTTGGCCGGAATTTGAAGAAAAGTTCACGGTCGGGACAGGATAAAATGGGCGATATTCTTTCTACTATTGAAGAGACTTTATCAGGCCTTCGGATCATTAAAGCATTTAATGCTGAGGATAAAATGAACGATCGGTTTATGGTTGAGAGTAATGATTACCGAAAGATCATGAATAGCATGATGAGACGTTACGTTCTGGCTCATCCCTTAAGTGAACTTTTGGGAACGATGGTGATTGTAATTGTTTTATGGTATGGAGGACGATTAATTCTTAATGGTACAGGTAATTTGAATGCTTCTGCCTTTATTGCCTATTTGGCTATGTTTTATTCTGTGATTAACCCTGCAAAGCAATTTTCAAAAGCCACTTATAGTATTCAAAAAGGATTGGCTGCAATGGATCGTATCGATCAATTATTGGATGCAAAATCGACAATCACAGAAAAAGAGGACGCAAAAAGTGTTGAGGTTTTCGAAAAATCAATTGAATACAGGGATGTGACTTTTTCTTACAATGGAGAACGTGATGTTTTGAAAAAGGTTAGTGTTACTATACCAAAAGGGAAAACTGTTGCATTGGTTGGTCAATCGGGGTCAGGTAAAACTACATTTGCGGATTTATTACCGCGGTTTTACGATGTAAACGAAGGTGGTATTTTTGTGGATGGTGCCGATATTCGGGATTATAAAATGAAGGATTTGAGAAACTTGATGGGAAATGTGAATCAGGAATCCATTCTGTTTAATGATACGATTTTCAATAATATTGCTTTTGGTGTAGAAAATGCCACATTGGAAGAAGTTGAGGCGGCAGCTAAAATTGCCAATGCTCATGATTTTATTACGGCAACAGAAGATGGTTATTATACCAATATCGGAGATCGTGGAGGCAAACTTTCCGGAGGACAGCGCCAGAGGTTGAGTATTGCCAGAGCGGTTCTTAAAAATCCTCCTATAATGATTTTAGATGAAGCTACTTCTGCTTTGGATACGGAATCGGAACGATTGGTGCAGGATGCTTTGGATAAGTTAATGCAGAATCGTACTTCAGTTGTTATTGCACACCGCTTGTCGACAGTTAAAAATGCCGATTTAATTTGTGTTTTTCATGAGGGAGAAATTATTGAAAGAGGACAGCATGATGAGCTAATTCAAAAAGGCGGAGCATACAAGAAATTATACGACATGCAATTGTTATAAAATTCTTAAGATGATACAGTAAGAAAGATGAGTCAATTAATTGGTTCATCTTTTTTTTTGTCACTTTTTTTTATTACTTGCGTAGAAAATAAATAATAGTGTACACTTAGTTTTTTTAAAATTTAAAGTTATGTCGAAAACTATTAGATCAATTCAGCCCCAAAAGGAGAAGAAAAAAAGATTTCATTCAGAAAAATCAAAAAGAGAGATTCCAAACTATAAATTGAGAGAAGGAATTGTAGAGATGGATGCAAATGAAAAGTATTACTTAAAGGATAATTTATAAAAATGCAAAAAGCGATCAGAAATGGTCGCTTTTTTTATAAAACAAAAAAACCTTCCTAATTACTTAAGAAAGTTTTTGCACGGGTGGAGAGACTCGAACTCCCGACACCTGGTTTTGGAGACCAGTGCTCTACCAACTGAGCTACACCCGTCTGTAATCAGCCTTTCCAAAAATATTTTTCCGAAAAGTCTGCGACAAAAGTAGGATATTTTTTTTGATGTGCAAGTCCTTTTTTAGTCTTGATTTATTTTTTCACATATGAAACTTTCCTTTGGTTTTGCAGGGATTTCAGAATGAGATGATTGCTGTTGAAGGAGCGATTTAATTTGTCGAAAAATAATTTAATAATATTCACGAAAATGTAGTAAATTAATAGGTGAAGTAGAAAACACCAAAAATAATGAGCTATGATAAAATCGAAAAAGGAATATTCCAATGGAGTGGTTACAGTAGTGTACGAATCTGACTTATGTATTCATTCCGGTGTTTGTTCTAAAGGATTGCCAGATGTTTTTCAGCCGGGAACAAGACCTTGGGTTAAAGCAAAAGGAGCTAGTACTGAAGAGATCATTAAGCAGGTGCAAAAATGTCCGTCCAGAGCGCTATCTTTTTATATGAATAGTCCCGATCGTGAAGACGGTGAAAAAGGTCCGGTTAAAGCGATTGAAGCCGGGCACAAAGTAGAAGTATTTAAAGATGGTCCTATTATGATGGAAGGACCAATAACACTTGTTGGTTCAGATGGACAGAGGAAAGTCGTTGCGAACGCTTGCTACTTTTGTCGTTGCGGAGCATCTAAGAGTAAACCATTTTGCGATGGTTCCCATAAGGACATCGGGTTTAAAGGATAAAAAAAGAAAGAGCACCAAAGGTGCTCTTTAAATTTATTGTTCAATGTTAACTGTAATGGAATTGCGTGTGATGGAATAAACTGCAAAAAAGCCAATTGCATCATTCGAAATATTGCTTCTTATGTTGGCAGGCGGACCTGAAAACATGGGTGATTGTGTTTGGTCCATTGTTTGAAATTCATTAACAAAGTCAAAATAGTCTTCAGTCATAGCGTATGTTTCTAAAGTAATTTTGTCATTAGTATAAATTATTTCATCTGGTTTTTCCTGGTCGAAAAATCCAACGTCAACACCTTTTGAATCTCCTCCATTAAAGAAAGTATCTTCGGCTATTACAACTTCAGTTATGGTATCGTGTACCAGTATATTATTAATTTGGCAGGCAAAACCATAATAATTTTCCGTTTCGATATCATCTTGTAAATACAAGGAAAGAAGCCAATATGCTTTTCTGTCACCATCGTCATTCATGTGTCTTTTGTCGTAATTCATCTTAATTGAATCAACATCATAAGGGAATGGCATCACAGATTGAGCTTGGTATATTTCCTTTTCTCCATTCTGATCAATATCGACATTAGAGATTGATAAATAGTATGTTATGCCTGGGATTCCCGAAAATTTGCTAACGCTTTCGTAATATCCCTGGCTTGTTTCATCATAAAGATAATCGGATATGCCATCGCTGACTTTTATATTCGCTTTAGTCACAGGTATTGCTTCTTTGTTAAAGAATACATCGCTCGATTCACTTAACTTCACGAAATGCCTTTTCAAATCATTTGTGATTTTGGCTTCAACACATAGGCGGGTAGAAGTGCTGTCCAATTTTACATCCATTTTCTCGGTGCAAGAGCTTAGTATTAATATAGATGTGATAAGATATATTACTCGTTTCATTATTTTAGAATTTAAAATTATAGGTCACTGAAGGAACAAAAGTGAACAGATACGTTTTTTCTGCATAAATCTTTTTAGGATCATTTTCATCCTGAACGAAATTTACGATCCAAGGATTTTTTCTGCCGTAGGCATTGTATAAGGAAAAGTTCCATTCACCTTCCCATTTTTGATTTGGTTTTTTCTTATTCTTAACGGTTAAAGCCAAATCCATTCGATGATAATCCGGCAAACGGTAGGAATTTCTATCCGAATATATTTTTATAAATGCACCTTGATATTCTGCCCGCCCTGTCGGGAAGGTTATTGGTTTCCCTGTAGAATAGGTGAAATTAGCAGAAATGCTTGTTCTTTTTGTTAATTGATAACTTAGGGCAGCTTTAATATCATGAGGTACGTCGTAAGGTGAACGATAGGTGTTGCCTTTATTAATACCTGTAACAGTTCGTTTAGTACTTGCATAGGTATACCCAAACCATCCTTCCAGGCGATTTAAATTAAGCTGTGCCATAAATTCTAAACCGTAAGCTTCAGAGGAACCAAATCGTAATTCGCCTTCCAATTCTTTGTTTAAAAGAAGATTGGCAAAATCCTTAAAATCAACAGTGTTTTTCATTTTCTTATAGTACAGCTCCACTGATGTTTCTATTGCGTTGTCTTTGAAGTTACGGAAATATCCTATGGCATATTGATCTGATTTTTGCGGTTTAACATTAGGTGAAGAGGGAAACCAAACATCCAAAGGCATTCCTCCTGACGAATTCTGAGCAAGCTGCATGTATTGTGAGGTTCTGGAATAGCTCATTTTAATAGAAGAAACCTCATTTAAAGAATATTTTGCTCCAAGTCGTGGTTCCCAGTTAGTATATGTGTTATATATATTTCCTGATTTGTAAATTGAAGAATCAGTAACTTCATAATTGTTATTAAAATCATAAACGGTACCTTTTCCAATATTGTTAAACATTGAAAAACGTATTCCATATTTTAATGTCAATCGTTCTCCTATTTTTTGTTCGTTAGAAACAAACAGGGCTTCTTCCAACGCATTTGAATTATTAACCTTGTATTCTGATATAAAGGATTCCTCACCAATTCCGTGCGCATAACCAGGTTCAAATTTATGGTAGGTGAATATTCCTCCGAATTTAATTGTGTTGTTTGAATTTAAAAAGTAATTAAAGTCTTGTTTTACGGACAAATCTTCAAGTTTAGAATCCCACTTAAAGGCATTAGCTCCACTGCTATTAGACAATTCATAATTGTATTTGCTCCAAAGTAGAGACGTGTTTGAGAATAGTTTGTTTGAAAATAAATGATTCCACCTAAGAGTTAAGGTTTGATTTCCAAACGAAAGTTGGCTGTCGTTGTTTTTAAACTTGTCTTTCCCAAAATAGGTCGAAATAAATATTCTATTCTTACTATTAATTCGATGATTAATTTTAGCATTTAAATCGTAAAAATAAATAATATTGTCGTTTACATCTTCATTTGATGAAAGACCAAGAAATAGATCCAAATAACTTCTTCGACCACTTAAAATGAATGAGGTTTTATCATTTTTTCCAATTGGTCCTTCTAAAGTTAAGCGTGATGAAATGGTTCCTATTCCACCGCTTCCAGAGAATTTTTTAGAATTTCCATTTTTCATTCTGATATCTAAAAAAGAGGATAACCGGCCTCCTATGCTTGCAGGAATATCTCCCTTGTAGAGTTTTAAATCGCTTATGGCATCGTTATTAAAAATGGAAAAGAAACCTAAAAGATGAGAAGCATTGTAAACGGGAGCTTCATCCAAAAGAATTAAATTTTGATCTGGATTTCCTCCACGAACGCTAAATCCAGTTCCTCCTTCGGCAGCAGGTTTTACGCCGGGAAGCATTTGAATGGCTTTGATTAAATCAACTTCACCCATTAGTGCAGGAAGTTTTTTTACAGTTGAAACAGGAAGTTTTATAACACTCATTTCATTGCGCTTGATGTTTTTGGCAGCACCTTCTCCGGTTATCACAACTTCATTTATTTGCTGACTTTCATTATCTAATTCAACAGTTAAAACTTTATCTTCTTCAATTTCGATAATCGATTCTTCTGTTTTGTTGCCTAAAAAGGAATAGCTAACCGTGTATTTCCCGGAAGGGATACTGAGCGAATAAAACCCATACACATTACTAACTGTTCCACTTGCTAATTCCTTAATGTAACATGCGGCTCCAATTAAGTCTTCACCCGTTTTCTTATCACGAATATATCCACTAATGGTTACTGTTTTTTTTTGTATAGTTTTAAATGATATTTGCTTCTCAGTTATCCTGTATTTAAGTTGCAATTGAAGAGATATTTTGTCTAACAGAAGATCCAGTGCATATTCCTTTTTACCCAGATTAACTGTTTTTTGACTGAGATCACTATCTGTTGGATACGTGTAATTGTATCCGGATTGAGTCTTTATCACGTTCATCAATTCATTAAATGTATAGGAATTCTTTTCTGTTTTTATAATATTATTGATTCTATTTTGTGACAATAGATTTGTACTCCCCAGCAACATTATTATGCAGCTAAGGGTAAGAATGATGTGCTTCATTTATTAATTTACTTTAGTAGGATTATATTTTCTTTTTGTTCGGGTTCGAGATTAAGAGTGAAGCAAAGAGATTTTATTATGTTTTCCAGATTTTGATCCTCAAATACCGCAGAAAGCGAAAGTTGAGATTTTGATACATTTTGGATCTGAATAGTGGTGTTAAAGAGTTCGCTTAAATCTTTGCATATTACTTCTAACCTCTCGTTATTATATTTTAATAGTTTTACAGTAAAATCAATTTCATTAGATTCAGAATCACTTTTGAGAACCACTTTTTGATTGTTTACAAATTGCGCACAATCACCTTTCAGTAATCTGGTTTTATTTTTCGGATTTCCTTTTTCCATAAACTCCACAATTCCAGTCCGAACTTTTATCGTTGTTCTGTCAATTTCTTCTTTTATTCTAAATGATGTACCAACAACCATTGTTCGGGTTTGCCCAGATAAGATAACAAAAGGTTTTTCTTTGTTTTTGGCAACATTAAAAAAAGCTTCTCCCCTTAAGGTAATCAGTCTTTCACTCTTCGAAAAATGATCTGGATATTCAATTCTGGATCCTTCTGCAAGAATAATGGATGTACCATCAGGAAGTACCAAAGTTTTTTCAGTTTGTTCCATGTTCGAAACAATTAAGTTTGAATTTTCAGGAGCAATAAAAAGATATCCGAACAAACTGGTTGAAATAAAAGTGGCTATAAGAGCAGCATACCGAAGTGTTCTTTTTAGATATTGTGATTTCCTTTTTGATTTTTTTGCTAATAAATTTTGAAATCCTGCTTCTGAATCGAATTCGATTTTTGCAGATCTGGATTTTTTCGCATCCCAATATATCTTTAGCTCATTAAGATACTTCTGATTATCAGGATTTTTATCCAGCCAAATTTCTAGTTTTTGCTTTGTTTTTTCGTCATATTTTTCATTTAAATAATCGGTTAATACTTCGGTGTTTACCTTCATGGCGCATGATATTATTGGCATTCGAAACAAAAAAATTGCAATTTCAATTGTCTGAGTTTCTACAAAATGTAGGGTGTTTTGTTTAAACTCTATTGGTAAGACAATGATTATGCATTTTACCCCTAGTTGAAAAGTGATTTTTTTTTATTTTTTTTCGAGAAAGAAAAAATAGATTAGGAAATCGGACTTGCTTAATTGAGTTCTCAATTTTTTAATTGCGGAATTCATATGGTTTTCAATGGTCTTTTTCGAGATATTCAGTTCAATTGATATTTCATTATAAGACATTTGAAAATTACGACGAAGTAAGAAAATCTCTTTGCATTTGGGAGGGAGTGAATTGATCGCTTTTTCAATTTTTTTGTTTAAAGCTGTCAAGTCTTTTTCGCGGTTTAATTCATAAGGGGAGTCAATAGGATCTTCAATTTCTTCAATTGGAATAATCGACTGCTTGTAACTTTTTCTCATATGGTCAAAGCAGGAATTTTTAACAGCTTGGTATAGGTAAGACGATATGGAAGTGTTAATATCTGGAGATTTATCCCATATTTTCAGGAAAACATCTTGTACAAGGTCTTCACATAAATCATGGTCAGGAAGTAAGGAGTATGCAAAATTGCACAATGGAGAATAAAACTCTTTGAATGTTTTTTCAAAATCAAGATTCGTTTTTGTTTTAGAAAGCGCAAGCATAATATCTCCGTTTTAAAAATCAAAAATAGAAAAATAATTCTGTATTAAAGATTTTTTATGTTTTTGGGATGGGCTTTTGATGAGGGGATGAGTCTGGGGAAGAGGAAAAAGAAAACCCTCTGCATTAGCAGAGGGTTGGTATTTTATTTGCTGGATTTTACTTCTTTGTATTTTAATATTTGGGTTCGTAATGCTTCTGAAACCAAGTCGGCAGCTTCTTCAAACGAGGTGCTTTTCTTTTTTGCAAAAAGCTCACTTCCCGGAACTTTAATCTTCACTTCAACTACTTTATTGTCTTTTGTACTTGATTTGTCAACATTAAGTATTATATCGTAACCAGTAATTGTACTTTCCAACTTTTCAAGTTTCTTAAATTTTTGGTTAATGAAAGCTTCTAGTTTGCTATCTGCCTTAAAACCTACGGATTGCATTTTCATGTTCATCACAATTCCTCCTATATTTTAATATGCAACTTTATTGCACAAGTTAATATTCTGTTAAATATAAACCGGTTTTTGTTATTCGCGCGTTAATGGCTTTTAAAGCCATAAATGATTAATCTTTCTAGATTGAAAATACGCAAAAAAACTAAAGAAAAGAAATGCAAAAGCTGAATTTAAATGTCTTTAACAATTTTAATTTCACAATAGCTTAAGGATAAGGTGTATAATTTTTATTGAAAATTAAACTTTTAAAATTTGATTGTTTCAATTTACCAAAAGGGGGTTGTTTTTTACAGAAAAAGGCAAAAAACAAGATTGTTTTCTGCCTTTTAAAAAATCAACTAATCTATAAGTGTAAAATTAACTTGACGAACTTCCTGAGAATTTCCTCCAACATAAATGTGATACTCTCCTGATTCTATCAGGAATTCTCCTTCTGGGGAATAGTATCCCAAGTCTTCAGATTTTAATGTGAATGATACCTGTATGTTTTCGTCTGGTTTTAGATTGATTTTTTTGAATCGTTTTAATTCTTTAACCGGACGGGCATAGGTTGCTTTAGGATCTTGAATGTATAGTTGAACAATTTCTTCACCTTCATATTTTCCTGTATTAGCAAGTGAGATTTTTATCTTAATGGATTCATTCTTTTTTATCTCATTTGAATTTATTGTTGCTTCCCCATAGGCAAAAGATGTGTAGCTTAAACCATATCCGAATGGATATAATGGTGTATTTGGTGCATCGGTATAGTGTGACCAAAACACATTATTCGTTGAAGTGGGTCTGCCTGTGTTCATGTGATTGTAGTAAATCGGACATTGACCTACATTTCTTGGGAAAGACATGGTTAATTTACCTGATGGATTGTAATCTCCAAAAAGAACATCTGCAATTGCATTTCCTGCTTCGGAACCACTAAACCATGTTTCCAGAATAGCATTTGCATTTTCAGCTATTTCGGGAATGGCAAGAGGCCGGCCATTCATTAATACGACAACAATGTTCTTGTTTACTTTTTTAACGGCATTAAATAAATCCTGTTGCTGTCCTTTTAAACGAATGTCTGTTTGACTTCTGCCTTCACCGGATTGCCAACAGTCCTCTCCAAGAGCCATAATCACGACTTCTGAATTCTGCGCCGCTTTTATTGCATCCTGAAATCCCGATTTGTCATTTTTCTCATAAGAGAGTTCCTGAAGAAAACTTCTATCTCCAATGGTCAGATTACAGCCTTTACTGTAGTTTATTTTCGTTTTTGCAGACACGGCTGATTGAATTCCTTCCAGTAGGGATACAGCCGAGTTTTTAATAGCTTTTGCTCTCCAACTTCCCAGAGGGATATCCTTACTGTCGGCCAACGAGCCAATAAGGGCAATCGACTTTATTTTTTTGGATAAAGGAAGTAACTGAGCCTTGTTTTTAAGAAGTACCATTGAGTGACGGGCTACTTTTCGGGCAGCAGCCCTATTTTCTATGCTGTAGATTTCTTTTTTCTCACGTTCAATATTAGAGTATTGATATGGATCATTGAACAAGCCTAGTTTGTACTTAATTTTTAAAATGCGTTTAACTGCATCATCAATCAATTTTTCATCTACTTTGCCTTCATCTACCAATTCTTTAAGATATTTGCTGTAGGCATTGGATTCCATATCCATATCCGAACCTGCTTTAATTGCAAGCAGGCCAGCCTCTTTTAGATTTTCGGCAGCTCCGTGATTCGAGATTTCTTCAATGCTTCCCCAGTCGGAAACAACAAATCCTTTAAAATTCCATTTGTTTTTTAGTAAGTTGCGTTGCAGATATGGGTTTGCTGTAGAGGGCGTTCCATTTATAATATTGAATGAATTCATGAACGTAGAAACACCAGCTTCAGCTACCGCTTTAAAGGGTGGTAAAACAATATTGTGAAGTGTATAGGATCCAATATCAACAGTATTGTAGTCTCTTCCGGATTCTGAAAATGCATAGCCTGCAAAGTGTTTTGCACAAGCGGCAATGGTATTGTTTGCCGATAAATCATCTCCTTGAAATCCGTTAATACGAGCTACAGATAAAACACTTGCTAAATAAGGATCTTCTCCGCAACCTTCCATTATTCTTCCCCAACGTGCATCTCTACCCACATCCATCATGGGAGCAAAGGTCCACTGTAAGCCGGCAGCAGAAGCTTCTTTCGCAGCAACTTGTGCTGATAGTTTAACAATTTCAGAATCCCAGGATGAGGCTTCAGCTAAAGGAATTGGAAACATGGTTTGATAACCGTGAATTACATCGTAACCAAAAATCATAGGAATGCCTAAACGGCTGTTTTCAACGGCTAATTTTTGAGCTTTACGAGTTGCATCTGCTCCTGTAACATTTAGCATGGATCCAACTTCACCATTCTTTATTTGTTCCAGTTGATCCTGAGAGTCATTATTTTTTGGAGCAGGTCCTGTCATTTCCCATCGGCTTGTATGTTGGTTTAATTGTCCTATTTTCTCAGAAAGAGTCATTTTGCCGAGAAGTTCAGATACAAATTCATCTTCTTTAGATAGTGTGTATTTCTCTTGATTACAGGATGAAAGTACAAGTAATGAGATGATGATTAGATTTACTTTTTTAATCATTATTGTAGTATTTTATTAAAATATAATGGTTTGTATGGCTCTTGCCGGAATTTTAATTGATGTTGCAATATTGGCTCCAATATATAATTTGTAGCTCATAGTCTTTTCTGTACTGTTCATCACAATTGTTGCCATTTTACCATCTTCGTTAATAAATGACGTACTTTGAAGAAAGCTGGTACTTGTGACAGTACTTACCCTTTTTGCTCCCGGGCGGATATATTTTGAGAAATGTCCCAAATAGTAATACGATGGGGTGTAAATTAAGCTGTCTGTTCTAGTATCTGCATGAATAGGGGAGAAACATAAATTCCCAACATGATTTGGGCCTCCTGTTTCATCCAATAGAATATTCCAGTCCGTCCAGCCAACGGTTCCACGATTAAAGTCATTAATCATTGAACGACCATATCGCTCTGCATTTGGCCAATACTGATATTTTAAAGAATCGAATGCTTCGTTGCAACCTTCGGTAAATAGTAATTTTTTATCCGGATAGGCTTCTTGTATTTTCTGTAAGTTGTCGAACATTGGTTCTCCGCCTCTCCAGGTTTCATACCAATGAAAACCGGTTCCCCATGCATATTTTGCTGCTTCAGGATCATCGAAAATGGTATTTGCCCTGTGTGTGATTAAATCTCTGTTGTGATCCCAAACTACAATATTTTTATTACCAAGTCCTTCTTGTTCTAATATTGGACCTAAATGGTTTTTCAGGAAATCTCTTTCTTCTTCTGCAGTGTAAATGCAAGATTCCCAACGTTGAACTGCCATGGGCTCATTTTGGATTGTTATTCCCCATACCGGAATTCCTTCCTTCTCGTATGTTTTTATGAATTTTGCGTAGTATCTGGCCCAGGTATCGTAATATTCAGGAAGTAATTTACCACCCTGAAGCATGTTTTTATTGTCTTTCATGAATGCGGGAGGACTCCAGGGACTCGCATAAAATAAAATGGAACCTCCGGCTTTTGCAATTGCTTGTTTAATCATTGGCAAACGATATTGTCTGTCGTGTTCAATTGAGAAGGTTTCTAAGTTTTTGTCTCCTTCTTCAATATATGTGAAGCTGCCACTACTAAAATCGCAGCTGTGAATAGACGTACGAATTAAGGAATAAGCATTTCCTTCTTTGCCATAGTAGGCAGTAATCAGTTTTTTTTGTTTTTCTTCTGAAAGTTTTGCAAATACTTCTGCAGATGCATCGGTAATAGCTCCACCTATTCCGATAAATGTTTGAAATGTATTGTTTGGGTTTACAAAAATTGAGTTTTCAGTTTCTTTTGCTTGTTCTGTTCGTTCAAATTTAAATTGTCCGGTTTGGCTTAATTTAAGATCTGTATCCTTGGCTGTTGTAATTACAGTTGCCGTTTTTCCTTCAGCAATAAACCCTTTAGTAAAGTTGTTTTTCTCGTTCTTATTTGGCTGCGAGCATGCAGTTAAGGCAATTGCTATAACGGGGATAAATCTTTTCATAGTCTTTTTTCTATATTCTTATGAATTAGTAAAAGACTACCCTAAAAATAAGGGTAGTCTTTTCTATGATTCAAATTTGATATAATAATATATTAATATCCAGGGTTTTGATCAGCCTGACTTAGTTTATTGTTAAGATCTATTTCGATTTGTGGGATTGGAAGTACTTCGTTCTTTCCAGCTGTAAATTTTGGACCTAATTCGGAAGTGTCACCCCATCGAACACAGTCGAAAAAACGATGTCCTTCAAAAGCTAGTTCAAGTCTTCTTTCGTCTTTAATATTTTGCAAACTAACAGAAGATAAGTTAGGTAAGTTTGCTCTGGTTCTAACTTTATTAATTTCTATTAAGGCTTTACCAGCTTGACTGCTTTCAAGGTAAGCTTCAGCAGCCATCAATAATACATCAGCATAACGGATTACCTTAACTGGAAATTGCCAGTTTGTTTCAAAAGCTGGCTTACCGGTTTCGAGAGTGTCACAGGTATATTTCAAGCGAAGATATCCTTCATAATCATCCCAGTTGAAAGTTCCAGGACTCTTATAGTCGTCGTTGTCGTCTGTATAAATGGCTGCAGCTTCGGGGGAGTTAATATATCCACCTGCGGCACTGAAATCTGCTCCAGACATTACAGACGCTGCGCTTCTAACATCACCATTCGCGGCAGATGCATCGAATAGTTCACCAATTTCTTTAGTAGGAACATTCATACCCCATCCGTTAATATACTCTTTTCCAAGTGCTATGTCAAGATTATTGAACGACCAATCTCCCCTAATTCCCATTAAAATAGTCATATAATTAGATTCACCTGTACCATCCCAAGTATCCCAATTGTTACCTGATTCACTAGAATAAAGAATTTCAAACACAACTTCCTTACCGGCTTTAGCAACTCCGTCATATATTTCTCCATAATTATCTTCCAAATCGTATTCTTCGCTTGAGATTACGGCAGCAAAATTAGTTGCTGCTTCAGCATATTTTTTCTGGAATAGCTGTGCTTTGCCTAAAAGAGCCTGGGCAGCACCTTTCGAAGCTCTAAATTTGTACGCATCACTATAAGTACTTTTTAGTGGGAGTGAGGCTACAGCAGCAGTAAGATCTAATTCAATTTGTGCATAAATCGCTTCAACTGAACTTTTAGCTACATGATTGTCTGCTTCTGTTTTTGGATTTTCTAATCGTAATGGTATTGAACCAAATAGGGTTACTAATTCGAAGTAGTTGTATGCTCTAACAAATTTTGCTTCGGCAATTATAGTTTCTGCACTTGCTAGTTCTGTAGGTACATTATCAATAATGTTATTGGCCATGTTAATAGCCTTGTAATACCCCTTCCATACGTTTTTTACAACAGCATTGTCTGCTCTCTGATTGTAATCATCAATTTCCTGGAATTTTTGCTGATCGGTAGCGCTACCACCTCCGGCATTGGAATCATCTGATAAAAGAACACGTGTAAGAAAAACACTACACCAATCTTCCTGGTTGTTGTTATTCACCTGCATGCGATCGTAAAGACCGATTAATGCATCAAATGCTTCTTTTTCGGTAGTTAAATATTCTTCACTTGCCAATTTACCCGTTGGCTCTAGTTCTAAAAAATCGGAACTGCACCCCCAATAGGTAAAAAGGCTAAACAGAACGATTGCTATTTTATATATTCTATTTTTCATTTTATTTTTTTTAATAGATTAAAGGCCTACAGAAAATCCAAACATTACTTTCTTGATAGAAGGATATACTCCTCTGTCAATTCCTTGTGAGTCATTACGATCTGTACCTGCTTCAGGATCTAATCCCGGATACTTCGTAAATGTAAAGAAGTCGTCTAATGATACGAATGTTCTTAACTTCGACAGGTGGAGTTTATTTAGGTATTTTTTTGGAATGTTATAGCCTAATTGAATCTGTTTTATTCTTATATAAGAAGCATCTTTTACCATTAAATCGCTACGGTATAAATCATCGCTGCTGTTGTCTGGTTTAGGCATAGAGGCAATGTCGCCGGCTTGTGTCCACCTATCAGTAAAGAAATACGCCGGTTTGTTAGAATAGGGACGGTCATTTCTGAACCAAGCCATGTAGTTTTCATTTCCGGATGTACCTTGCATGAATACAGCAAAATCGAATCCTTTATAGGCTAAATTAAGATTTGCACCAAAGATTAAATCCGGATGGGGACTGCCAATATTAGTCATGTCATCAGAAGTTATTTCTCCATCACCATTTACATCAACAATGTTTATTGAACCGTTAGTAGGATTTATACCATTGGTTTTATATCCTTTGTAGTACCAGATTGGTTCTCCTTGCTCAAACCATGTTAATTTTGTACTTCTAACTTCAGCTCCGGGAACTGGGGTGTTGCGAGTTAAGCTGGTAACTTCATTTTTAACTGTTGCTAAATTTAAGTTGATACTGAATTCCAGTCCATCAAAATTATCTTTGTAGCCCAATTCAAAATCGAATCCTTTGTTAGAAACATTACCTCCGTTTATCATCGGATTTGCGTTGTTTCCAACAGAAGGAGCAGTTTCACCGGTAACAATCAGATCTTTAGTTGTTTTTTCGTAATAGTCAGCGGCGAAAGTCAGTTTACTATTGAAAGCTCTCACTTCTGCACCAATATTTGTTTGTTCTGATTTTTCCCATCGAAGATCTGTGTTTACCGCTTTTTCTACGCGAGTACCTCCAGTAAAGAGTCCTCCTGTAGGATTAGGATATCTCAGGCCTGATTGCCAAAACTCTCGGTCTTCGAAACCAGGGGTGTTTGCAACACTACCATTTTGTCCCCAACTGGCTCTTAATTTTAAATAATTGATAACATCTGATTTCCAAAAATCTTCCTCAGATGCTAACCATCCTATTGAAATGGAAGGGAACGTATCCCATTTATTACCTTCAGCCAAGTTGGAATGACCATCATATCTTAAAGTAGCTTCAGCCATGTACTTCCCAGCATAGTTATATGATACTCTCCCGAAATAAGAGTTTTTAGTATTTTCTTCAATTTTTCCTCCAGTTCTGTCTTGGGTATCGTCTAAGGTATAATCATGATAGGCATAATTAGAGCCTTCTTTTACCATTGGTCCTGATTTTAAATAATAGTTAGGGTGAACGTATTTTTCAGCCGCTGTACCTGCAAGAAAAGTAAAATCATGATCTCCAAAAGTAGTGTTGTATGAAGCAAAATTCTCCCACAACCAAGTATAATATTTGTCAATATTATCTTCTACATTGGTTGTTTCATTTTTTTGCTCGGTTGAGAAATTATAAATAGGAGCCCATCTGTTTTGAGTGTTGTAGGCTAAGTCTAAACCAATACGAGAGGTAATGGTCAAACCTTTTACAGGTTTTAAGCTTGCAAAAGCCATTCCTAAAACTTTGTCGACAGTAAATTTATTGTTACTCATTTCAATAAATGCAGCAGGATTCTGAATTTCACCAGTTACATATTTTGATTTTCCGTAAGCTTTTCCACTTGGAGAAACCCAACCGGCATTGTTCGAGTCAAAAACAGGAGATAAAGGATCAGCCAAAAGAACGTTGTTCATAATTCCTCTGTACTCATCATCTTCTGAAATGGTTCTTCTGGTTTGATGTGAATAACTCATATTTACACCAACATCCAACCATTCTTTCATTTCACTTTTTAAGTTGATACGAGTTGTGAATCGTTCAAAATTTGCATTGCTGCCTCCTATAGCTCCGTCTTGATCAATATAAGATCCGGAAAGCATGTAAGATGTTTTATCCGATCCACCTGCAAAACTTAAATAATGCTTCTGAATGGAAGCATTTTCTGAAACTTCATCAATCCAGTTTGTATCAACTCCTGAGTCATCGTTAATTGAATTTCCGGCCTCTGTTTGGAATTGCATGTATTCCTGAGCATTCATCATTTCAGCTTTGGTTGAAATCGACTGAATTCCATAGGAAAAATTGTAGTTAATTTCATTCTTTTTTCCTTTACCAGATTTGGTAGTAATAATTAGTACTCCATTGGCTCCTTCGTTTCCGTAAATTGCTGCTGATGCTGCATCTTTAAGGATTTCAACTGATGCTATATCAGCGGGTTCAATATTGTCAATAGCACCTGTTTTCATGCCGTCAACGATGTATAATGGAGATGAGTTTCCATTTGAACCAACACCACGAATACGAATTTTAACACCAGCACCTGGAGCTCCGGAAGTTGGTAAAATTGATACTCCTGCTGATTTCCCCTGAAGTGCTTGTTCCAATAGTCCTGTTGATGTTTTTTCAATATCTTCACCTTTAATAGAAGATATTGCTGCTGTAACAACACTCTTTTTTTGAACACCATAGCCAATGACTACAACTTCGTCTACACTTAATGCATCTACAGCCAGAACAACATTAATTGTTGTTTGATCGCCAACCAAAACTTCCTGTGTTGTGTATCCAATGAAACTGTATACAATAACGTTTTCGGAACTTGCAGAAATAGAATAACTTCCGTCGATATCGGAAACTGTTCCGATAGTTGTTGCCTTTAAGGAAATATTAACACCAGGTATACCAAAACCGGAGGAGTCAGTTATTTTACCGGTAATTTCTGTGTTAGAACTTTGACCAAATATGATGGCTACATTGCAAAATACCATCAGTAGTAACATGGATGACTTTAAAAGCCATCTAAGGTTGTTTAGCTTCCCTGTTTTAAGGCAATGTGTGGGAGCATTAAAATTCTCAGATTTTTTCATAAAATTAAATTGATTCATTAGCGTATTATGGTTATAATTTATTTCCCAAAAGGAGAGGACCAACACATCCTAATGGGTTTTTGATATAAATTTTTTTTAATCTTTGTTTTTTTTCATATGTGTGTTTTTTAGAGTTTAAATTTATATAGCTATTGAAAATAAGATTTACATCGTTTTCGATATTCCCAAAGAGAAAATAAGAGTATTGTCTTTTGTGAATAGTTATTTTATTATTGTTTATCAGAGAATTAGTGCTCTTCTAGTTCCCATTTTTTTCATAAATTTGCGCCGATTCATTAGCGTATTAATAAAATGAATTATTTGTCGGAAGGAGAGGACCAACTAATCTTTCCGGCATTTTTTTATTCTTCATTAGTGCCTTTTCCATAAGCATCGATTCCTGAGGTTAAATAAACAAGAGGAGCATTCCAGTTAATGGCAATTTCATTAGTCGAATAACTGCATTGCTCATCAGTATAGGATTTAGCAGGGTATTTGGATCTGATAACATCAGAACCACAATCGTTGGGAACAATTAAATTGGGACCGCCAACCAAAAAGCCAGGCACAGGTTCTAGAACAGAATCGGCAGCTGAAGGTCGGTGGTGAATATTCATTGGGCTCAAAGAACCAAACCCTGTTACAAAGCAATAAGCAGTTGCATTTCGGCCAAGCAAATAGTCTAAACTCTCTCTTGCTGAGTTCAGGTATTTGGAATTCTTTGTTATTTGGTATGCAAGTAATTTCATCATTCCCTGATTGGCAAATTCTGAATTACTTCCCCATTCATATTTCTCAATGGCGATTCTATATGGTGAATTGTTTTCAATCTCAATTAGTTGATCGATATTCTTTAAAAAAACATCTTTCAATTCGGTGTATTCACCCTTCATATCAGAAGTTAGTAATGAAATTATGCCTAAGGTATTTACATCCCTCCATCCTGGAGTTGTAATATTATTTTTTTTATGATGTTTATTATACTTATTGTTGGATGTTGCCAGATATAATTCGGCAGATGCCCAGTACCATTCATCGCTTAAATTAGTATCATCATAAGCTCCGGTGTTAATATCGGATGCCTGTTCATATAGGGTATTTGGATTTTTAATGGCCCATGTCCATGCTTTTTCTGACTGAATTAAACAAGAATCAGCCAAACCAGGCAAGCTCGAACTAAAATCAGCAAAAAGCCGGGAAGCATAAGCCATTGTTGCAGCAAAATCCAATGTTGCAGCCGTACTTTTTTGAACCAAATATCTTTTATTGGTAGCTTCATGTGGCATTACAAAATCTTCAAAATTTTTAGTGGTTAGCTTGTGATAAACGCCACCATCAAAAGTATCCTGCATTGTCATCATCCATCGTAAATTGTACAATGCTTCGTCCAAAATATCAGGAATTTCGTTATTTGATTCCGGGATGTTCAGGTTTACTTTATTGAAATAATCCGCAAAGGAATTATAAGCAAATAGTAAGGTGTAGGTTGAAATACTGCTGTTAACGATGTATTTGTTGTAATCCCCGGCATCGTACCATCCTTTTGGTGATGATGTAATACTATTTTCAGGATGATTTTTATCTGCAGCAGAAGAGTGATAATATACAATTGTATCGGGATGACCTTCCGCGCGAGCCCAAATCCCTCCATACAAACTGTCAATTTTCATTCCTGAACGATTCATATAGAAAGACTTAAGCGAAGCTTTTGCAAGTTTCGCATAAGGTCTTTCTGTTATGATGATTTTATTTGAGATGATGCTGTCATTTACTACAATATAATACTCACCCTTATCTGTTAAGTCTGAAAAGTCAATAGTTTGAACCGTATCGCCAGAAAATGAGCAATATTGTTTCGAACCATTCGTTTTTTCAAATATGGTTTTACCATTACTGTTTTTAATTTGAAACAGATCGGCACTTGTTCTGATCATTGCTTTTTTAGGAGCATTGTTCTCATATCCAACTTGATTGGTAAGTATGAGCTGTTCGTTTGCCGGAACAGGCTCATCCAATTTTTGGGCACAAGCGAATGCTGTAAACAGAACAGAAAGCAGGTATGCGTATATTTTATAGTTCTTGATCTTCATCTCTATGTATTGTTATCCGATAATAACCGTTACTTTGTGAGCTCCTGATTTTAAAATTGGAATCATGTTGCCATTCACTGATGCTCCATCAATTTCCATTGATTTTACTCCTTTGTTTTTCCCATCAGGATTCAAGATCTTAATTTCATAACTTACTCCACGAAATTGACGGGTTATGGTGTATTCTTTCCATTCTTTAGGAATACAAGGATCAATCCGTAATCCATCGTAATCTGGTTGAATACCTAAAATGTATTGAGAGATGGCGTAGAAATTCCACGATGCAGTTCCAGTCAGCCAGCTGTTTTTTCCTTCGCCTGGTTTAAATGCATCTTTTCCGGCTACCATTTGGCAGTACACGTAAGGTTCAACTTTGTGTAATTCACTGATTTCTTCTAGGTACGACGGACAGATTTTACGAAAATAGTCCCAAGCCTGATCTCCTCTTCCTAATATTGCTTCTCCAATAATTATCCATGGATTATTGTGGCAGAAAATACCTGCGTTTTCTTTATATCCGGCAGGATAAGTTGATATTTCACCATATTCAATTTTATATTCGGTGAAGGCCGGATTGTTCAAGACAATTCCAAAAGGAGTATCCAAACGTTCCTTAACACTGTTAAGTGCTTTTTCCATTAAGCCTTCTTCCCGGCCAATTTCAGCCATGGTGCACCAACCTTGCGATTCAATGAAAATTTTGCCTTCTTCGTTTTCTTCTGATCCCACTTTTTTACCGTAGTAATCATATGCTCTCAAGAACCATTCACCATCCCAGGCATGATCCTTAATTGTTTGAGTCATTGCCTCAACATACTTGGTGGCTTTGTCGGCCTCTTCGGTATTGCCAATTCGATCGCATAGTTTAATGAATTCTTTTCCATACACTACGAATAATCCAGCAATCATAACCGATTCGGCAGTTCGTCCTTTTTTATTTCCTGTTGTTTGGAACGACTCGTTCGGATTTGTTGAGAAACAGTTCAAATTCAGACAATCATTCCAATCGGCACGACCGATTAAAGGCAGTTGATGAGGCCCTAAATTATTGATAACGTGATTGAATGATACTTTTAAGTGATGGAATAAGGACTGTGCTTTCGACTCATCATTATCGAAAGGAACCATTTCATCCAGAATACTGAAATCACCTGTTTCTTTGATGTAACAGGTTACAGATAAGATTAACCATAGCGGATCATCATTAAAATCGCCGCCTAAGGCATGATTCCCCATTTTTGTTAATGGTTGGTATTGGTGATAACATCCGCCATCCTCAAATTGAGTGGCTGCTATATCTAAAATTCGTTGTCTTGCTTCGGCAGGTATCTGGTGAACGAAACCAATGATGTCCTGATTGGAATCACGGAATCCCATGCCACGACCAATTCCACTTTCGAAGAAACTTGCGCTTCTCGACATGTTAAAGGTGACCATGCATTGGTATTGATTCCAGATGCTAACCATTCTGTTCAGCTCGGTTTCTTTACTTTCCAAATTGAATTTATCCAGTAGTTTCGACCAATAGCTTTCTAAATCTGCGAAAGCAGCATTTACTTTCTCTGTAGTATCAAATTGAGCCATCATTGCTTTGGCTTTCGCCTTATTGATGATTCCTTTCGAGCTCCATTTTTCTTCATCTTTGTTCTCTACGTATCCTAAAATGAAAACAAATTCTTTTTCTTCGCCTGGCTGTAATTCAACTTCGATGTAATGCGATGCAACTGGCGACCATCCGTGAGCAACGCTGTTTCCAGCCTTGCCATTTTCAATTGCCTGTGGTTTGTCGAATCCATTGTGCATACCAATAAAGCTTTCGCGATCGGTATCAAAACCGTTAATTTCAGAATTTACTGAAAAGAATGCGTAATGATTTCTACGTTCCTTGTATTCTGTTTTGTGATAAAGAGCAGAACCTTCTACTTCCACTTCACCTGTTGACAGGTTGCGTTGAAAGTTGGTCATGTCATCTTCAGCATTCCACAAACACCATTCAGCAAACGAGAATAGTTTTACTTTTTTTGTTTTGTTTGTTTCATTTTTAAGTTTCAAAAGGTGCACTTCTCCCATGTAGTCAAGTGGGATGAAGCAAAGTAAATTTGAAGTAAGTCCATTTTTACTACTTAAAAAACGGGTATAACTAAGACCGTGACGGCACTCATATTGGTCCAGCTCTGTTTGAGTTGGTTTAAAGCCTGGGTTCCATGTGCACTCCTCATCTTTTATATAGTAATAACGCCCGCCCATGTCTACAGGTACGTTATTGTAACGATATCTCGTTAATCTTCGAAATTTCGCGTCTTTATAAAAAGTATATCCTCCCGCTGTGTTTGATATTAACCCAAAAAAATCTTTATTTCCAAGGTAATTAATCCAAGGGAACGGAGTTTTCGGTGAGGTAATAACATACTCCTTGTTGGCATCATCAAAGAAACCGTACTTCATAATACTAATATTAAATTGTTTACTCTTTTAGGTTTTGTTGTCACCTAATTATACTTATATATTCTAATTTTTTTCTCTTGTTCTTCTGTCTGTAAGTTCAAGAGTTATTTCGTTCATTTTGGTTTGATTCAATGGATATATTGTCATGAAAATTGCACCTAAAATGGCAATGATCGCGGGTACCCAACTCATCAACATTGTAATTCCTGGAATTGCTCCCTGAATGGCAGAATAATCTTGTCCGTTGTAATGAAAAGCAGCCAAAATAAAACCGATTATTGCACCCGCTATACCACCACCAAATTTGGTAGCAAACGAACCTGCGGAATAAATTAATCCGGTAGCGCGTCGGCCATTTTTAAATTCGGAATAATCGGCAGCATCCCCAAGCATGGCAAAGAATAAAGTTGGGAATATCGCAGCGGCAAATTCAGAAATAATACCTAAGGCAAAAATTGCGCTTATATCGCCTGGACCACAAAATATAATGGATGCATTTACTACACCCGAGAAAATAAAGGCGTAGATGAATAGCTTTTTCTTGCCTAACTTTTTGCTTAAAGGAGCTGTAATCATAGCTCCGCCAATTGACGCAAACATGAGGGCTACCATAAAAGAAGCAGCTAAAATCTGATTGTGTAAATAATGAGTGAAATAAATTACTACGATTCCCTGCTTAATTGAATTGTAGATGCTGAATAGTAATCCGATTGTTAATAGGACTACCCAAGGTTTGTTGCGGATCAAATCTTTTAAATCTCTCCAAAGATCGCTTTGCTGTTCTTTGGGGGGTTGAACTCTTTCTTTCGTAGTCCAGAAAGTGATAAACATGAAAAGGACTAAAAAAGCTGACATTACATAAATGGAATAACTATATCCACTTTTCTGATCGATTACAACTATTTTTTTATTGCTTAGATTTTGTTCCCCTGAAACAATAAATGAATAAGCTTTGTTTGCTTTCATAGAAAAACTCTTTCCTGTTGTAGGAGTATCTGAAGCTGTTCTATCATCTTCCCAAATGAAGTTGGCAATACCATCTTTTGTCTTAATATTTACATTTTCTACATCGGAAGGAGCCGAGACAGTTACCTGAAATCTATCGGAAGCCAACTCGTTTACGCTAATCGTTGGATTGATATTTCCAAAATGTGCAACCAAATAGAGTAAAGCTCCTTGTACGAGCATTCCGCCGGCAAAAGCACCCACCATTCTGTACGATCCAATACTTGTTCTCTCTTTGTCGTCACCTGTCATTACCGCCATTAATGCGCCGTAAGGAATGTTGTTGGCGGTATAAACCAATGTGAAAATGATGTACGTTGTATAGGCATATATTATCTTACCTGTAGAACCAAGATTTGGCGCTGTGAAAAGAAGGGATAGAATTACACCTAGAGGAATAGCGGTAAACAGAATCCAAGGTCGGAATTTGCCATACTTGGTATTTGTGCGGTCACCGGCAACTCCCATTAATACATCACTAATTCCATCAGAAAAACGGGCAATCAGCATTAGCAAACCAACAGCCGCAGGATCTATACCAAAAACATCAGTGTAGAATATGAATAGAAAAGTAGCAACACCTCTCCATGCTATATTTGCAGCACCATCACCAAGAGCGTAACCCAATTTTTCTTTAAAGGATATTTTAGTTGAATCTGACATTTTTCTTTTTTAGACTGTGAAATCAAACAATTCTTTTTTCGTTTTTTCATAAACTTCTCTGCTGAAAACATACAGACGGGCAGGTTTATGAGAAACTCCTGTTTGTTTTTCATCTGTAGGAATTAGATATTTCATGCGAGCAATTTTTTTTCTGAAATTTCTCTTATCCAACTCAGTGCTTAATATCACCTCGTATATGTTTTGCAGTTGTGTCAGACTAAATTTTTCAGGAAGTAATTCAAAGCCTATTGGTTCTTGTTTAATTTTATTTCGTAATGCAATTAAAGCTTCCTCCAGAATTTGATTGTGATCGAATGCTAGTTCTCCTACCTCTGATACCGAAACCCATTTTACGTTTCTGCCTTTCCACTCTAAAGTGATATTTTGTGTTGCCAGAAGAGCAAAATATCCGATTGATACAATTCTTTTATCAGGATCTCTGCCATCATGAAGCAGCCATTTTCTGTCGTTCTCTTTTTTTAATCTGTCGGGATGTGCAAATGTTTTGAATTGATCAAGGAATACATTTTTCAGACCTGTTAAGTCAAATAAAACACGATAAGCTGCCTGCTCAATGGTTTCGTCTTCATAGATGTGATTTCCTGTTAAGGTTAAATCTGTAAACTCAGGCTGGCCGGTAGAATTATCAATAAGTGTTCTATCTACAAGTAGTACCTGTAGTTCTTGTCCATTGTATCCGAATATTACGCAATCGACAGATATATAATTGTTAAGTGGTCTTCTTAGCATCTTTCTGGTTGGGGTTTATATCTTTCTTTTTTAATTAAGTGTAAAATCAACACTAACTATGTTTGACGCTAATGTAAATCCTTTTTTAGAAAAATCAAAAAATGATTTATACCTTTTTCGAAATCGTATGCGGGACAGGTTGTATAAAGTACACTAAGTTGGTCTGTTTTTCGGCCTTTTGGGATGTTGATTCTCTTTTATTAGAAAATGTTATTTGTAATGATTATAAATAAATTCGATTTAAAATTGTGGAGGAAGGAATCGAAACGGAGGATCATGCATATTCAATTACTATGCATTAGGATGAAGTTGATAAGGTGTAGTAGAACCGTAAATGGAAAATTCATGATTAAATTTTCCATTTAATAAAACCTTTTTTCAAAGTAGATTTTCGATGTGTTTTTAGTCTGCCATGTAAAAGCAGCAAAGGCTATTCATTTGAAAAGCCTTTGCTGAGATGTACTATCTTTTTTTTGAAATTTTATTGAGAATATCTTCATATTCTTTGAATCGATGTTCGCGAACAGGTCTTATTTTTGGTTCTGTTGAAAAATAAAGTAATAAACAAGGAGTAATGTTTTTGTATTTCTCAACGTATTCGTAACGTATCAATTCATTGTTATTAATCCGTTGTTTAATCTTGTTATGATAGGGATACATTATTTGGCTGAAGTTAGCTGGTTAATTTTGTTGAAACATTTATTGATTGCATCCAACAGTGTTTTTTTTCCTACCGGTTTTGAAAGGTAGAGATCACAACCAATTGATAATATTTTCTCCCGATCGCCAGACATTGCATATGCTGTTTGTGCAATAACCGGAAGTTCCGGTTTTATATTTTTTATTTGTTTTGTCGCCTCATATCCATTCATTACAGGCATATTGATATCCATTAACAGCAAATCAACTTTTTCAATCGTTTTGCAATAATCGACTGCCTCCCTGCCATTTTTAGCCCGAATACATTTGGCACCTTCTCTGCCAAGTATTTCTATTAAGTATGAATAACTTGAAGCGTCATCTTCGGCAATAAGAATCGTTTTTCCTTTCAGACTAAGTTTTTGCTGATTAGTGCCATTGGTATGGATTTGTTTTGCATCGTCCACATAATCGGGAATCGTAAAAAAGAAGGAAGCACCTTTCTCTATTTCAGATTCAACCCATATTTCACCACCCAATAAATTGATTAAACGTTTGCATATGGTTAATCCCAAGCCGGTTCCGCCATATATTCTGGTTTTAGATTCATCGACCTGTCTAAATACTTCGAAAATTAATTCTTGTTTATCAGGTGGAATACCAATTCCAGAATCAGTAACATAAAATTTCAGCATTGGAATTTGATTTTGAATAGATTCATGGCAGCCAAATTCAACGCTTCCCGAATGTGTAAATTTTAATGCATTTTTTAACAGGTTAAGTAAAACCTGTTTGATTCTATTTTGATCTGAATTTAAAATCGGATCTATGTTTCCAAAGTCAGCATGCATTTTTAGTTCTATCTCTTCTTTACCCAAAATTAGTTGCTCATTTTTAATGATGAACTGCACTTCATCTAACATGGATTGGATTGAAAATGGTTCATTCTCAATTCTGATATCGCCTGTTTCTATTAAAGAGATATCAAAAAGATCTTCAATAAGAGCTAATAAATTATTACCACTCTTGTTTATTATGTCATTAAAATTGAGAATATCTTCCATGTTTGAATTTTCATTAATAAGTTCCGAAAATCCGATTACAGCATTCAAGGGAGTTCTTAATTCATGCGACATACTTGCTAAAAAGGTCGATTTTATCCGGTCACTTTTTTCAGCATTTTCCTTGGCTGTAATTAAAGCTTCGGTAAGATTTTTTCTTTGTGTAATGTCTTCAATCATGGCCAAATGACAAGATTTTCCTTCTGTCTCAAAATCAACTTTTGCTACTGTTAACGTAATCCAACAGTAGGAACCGTTGGGTTGTATTAACCTTTTTTCAATGGTGTAATTTGTAATTTCGCCTGTCATTAGCGATTTCATCTGATGCAAATCTTGCTCTATGTCATCAGGATGTGTTATTGACTTCCAATCGATTTTAGATAATTGTTTTTTTGAGTACCCGGTAATCTCACAATATTTGGGGTTCACACGAAAAAATGTTCCGTCATTAGAATTTACTAAAGCTATGCCAAGTGGAGCTCCTTCAAAGATCTTTTGAAACTTTTCTTCATTTATTTCATTTGATTTTTCGGCGTTTTTTCGTTTGGTGATATCCGTAATAAAGCCTTCCAGCGATACCAGATGATCTCCATCAAATACACCACGGCCACGCTCCCAAATCCAGTGAATTTCACCATTTTTATTTCGAATGGGATATTCTGCTAAAAATGCTTCTTTACGCCCCAGAGTTTCCTGCCATTTGTTCCACAAAGACTCACGATACTCAGGAAGAATGATTTGGTTGAAGTTGATTTTCTTTTTTTCGAGAAAATCTTTAGGAGTGTAACCAGTTATTTCTTTACAACCTTCACTAAGGTATTCCATTTCCCGGTCTCTGTCGTTGGTGCAACGATATACAAAACCTGGCAGGTTATCAAGCAACGTAATCATCTTGCGTTTGCTTTCTTCTAATTCTTCTATTTTTTGTTTTATGTCGAGACCTAACTCCGCGTTTTCCTTTCTTAGTTTATCTTCCGCATTTTTTATTCGTAGCATAACATTCAATTGTGCTATTAACTCTTCTTCCTCAATTGGTTTGGAAAGGAATGCATCTGCTCCTATTTCTAATCCTTTAATCCTGCTTTTTTTATCGCCGCGCATGGCTGTAATCAGAATTATGGGAATGTGTTTGGTTTTTGCTTCTTGTTTTAATTTCTCACAGGTTTCAAACCCATCCATTCCAGGCATAATAATATCTAAAAGAATGGTGTCGGGTTGTTCTTTTATTGCCATTTCTATTCCTTCTGAACCCGATAGGCAAGTTATAATTGTACAGTTCGGATAGTACCTTTTAAGTATTGCCCGATAAACCACCAAATTATCGTTATTGTCGTCAATTGCTAGAATTTTTCTCATAGTATTAGATAAAGAAGTTTTCAATTTTTGATAGAATCTCCAAATGCCCAACCGGCTTTGTTACATAGGCGTCGCAACCTGCTTGCAGCATTGCTTTTTTGTCTTCGATCATTGCCATCGCAGTCAATGCAATAACAGGAATGTGCTGAGTTCTTTTGTCAGATTTAACTCTCCTTAAAACTTCCAAACCATCTATTTTTGGTAGAGCCATATCCAGCAAAACTAAGTGGGGAAGTAGAGTATTGATCATTTCAAGACCTTTTTCGCCATCAACAGCTTCGTGAATTTCATACTTGCTTCCCAGTATGGATTTGATTGTCACCATATTATCTGGATTGTCTTCAATAATCAGAACTTTGGCTTTTGTATCCTTTTTAAGTTTAATCTTTAAAGCTGTTTTTGGTGTGGATACGTTTTCGGATGTTCCCAATTGCTCACTCTGACCAAACATCTTATGTATTTTACTAAGCAGTGCTTCTATGTTTACATCTCCTTTTTGAATTAACTGTTGCACATTATTGGCACTTAACCTGCTTAAATCTTCTCTTGTTAGATCTTTAGCAGTTAAAATAACAACAGGAATATTTGCAGTATTTTCTTTACTTCGGATTTGTTCCAGAACTTCAAAACCATCTATTTCGGGCATCATAAGGTCAAGGATAATGCCGTCAGGAATTGTATGATTAATGTATTCAAAAGCTTCTTTTCCTCCATGTGCCACATCCACGATATAGCCTTTCATTTCAAGAACATGTTTCATTTGAATAATGGCTGTTTCATTGTCTTCAATCATTAAAATTCGGGTATCATTGAGAGATTTCGCATGAAGACCTGATGTTAGATTTAGTTTGTCTTTCACCGAAGAAGAACCGTTTTCAAAATGAGAATCAAAATTTAGAACGAAAGGTGAATTATCTTTTTCTAAGTACCATTCAAGAGGAAGAGTAAGGGTAAAGCAGGAGCCTTTATCTATTTGACTGCTCACATTAATTTTACCTCCAAGCATTTTAACCAATTTGTTAACAATGGCTAATCCAAGTCCTGTACCTTGATATTGGCGAGAGGAACTTCCATCAATTTGTGTGAACTCATCAAAGATACTTTCAAGATTTTTCTGAGGTATCCCTATGCCCGTATCCTTAACTTCAATTTTAATTTGTTCCTTGTCTTGAAATGCCGAAACAACAACGTATCCTTTTTCTGTGAATTTTATCGCATTGCTGATTAAATTGGTTAGAATCTGGCTCAAACGAACCTCATCAGAATCAAAATTAGGTAAATTGTCAGAACACCTGATCTCTAATTTTATTCCTTTTTGATTGGCTATTGGTTCTATGTTTTCTTGCAGTAGTTTAAGGATGGGATGGAGTTTAATTTGACTTGGATATACATCCATTTTCCCTGCTTCAATTTTCGATAGATCTAAAATGTCATTTATTAATTGCAGGAGATTCGTTCCATTTCTTTCTACAATTTCGAGGTACGAATTTTCTTCTTCACTAAGTTTGTCTTTAGTCTGCATAATAAGTGTTCTCGAGAGTGCCATAATTGAATTTAAAGGAGTTCTTAATTCATGGCTCATATTGGACAGAAATTCACTTTTAAGGCGATTTGCCTGCTCAACTTCCAGCGTTTTTACTTCCAGACTTTTATTTTTTTCGTATAGTTCCGTTGCCTGATTTTGCAGTTCATGCGATTGTTCTTGTAATTCGTTGGTTTGTTCTCTTAGTTCTTCCGACTGAACTTCAAGCTTCTGATTGATGATCATTAAATTTTCAGCCAGTGACTTCGTTTTTCTTACAGAAAGCAATTTTTCAAAAGCAATATTAATGGCAGGACTGGATAAAGTAAGAATTTCTGTATTTTCAGGGGTGTATTTTTTCAAATTACTAAGCGATATAATTGCTTTTACTTTATTTTTTCGCAGGATGGGAAAGGTAAGTATCTCTTTTGGAGCATAATTCCCAACACTAGTTGTAAATTCAAAACCCGGATGATTTTGCAAACCATCCACAATTTGCATTCTCTTTTTCATGATTGCTATGCCAAATTCTCCCGGAGGATTATTCATCGGAAAATTCCGTAATGAATTTTTATTCGTTGCGATCGATGCAAGACTCACATAGCTTTTCTTGTTTTCTTTAAGCAGGTAAAAATTAGCACTATTCGAATTGGTGACCTCTAACAAACATTCGAGAAGCTTTTTAGCGAAATCTTTCACTTTAACAGATCCAATTAATGATTTATTGATGGATGAAATACCATTCTGGATATCTACTCGCATTCGAAGTGAATCAGTCATGTTATTAATTCCTTGAGCAAGAGAATCAAGTTCATCCTTGGTCGTAATTTCATTTCGAATGTTCAAATCACCTTGCTGAATAGCTTCAGAGATGGCATTCATTTTTTTGATGGGATGTTTTATGCTTTTTGTGATTTTATGAGAAATGTAAATACTTAAAAATATGCTAATGAGTAATATGAATAAAATGGTTCGAAATAGCAATTTGCCTTGCTCCAGCGAAGAATTCCAAAACGAATTTGCTTTTTGATGAGCAAATTCTTTCATCTTCTTCATTTTTTTGTTTAGATCCAAGATGATCAGAGTTTCTTTCCCGATGGTGATTTCTTCGGCTTGATCTTTCTTTCCGTTTTTTGCCAATTCAATTATTTCAGAACGAATTGGTTTCCATGCTTTAAAAGAATTCCATGCTGTTGTTACATCCTGCTGATTTCCTAAAAACTCTTTTGATACGATTGCGAATAATCTTGTTATTTCCTCATCAAGTTCTGCAACCGATTTTGTTTCAAAATCAATTTTGTTATTATCATCAGTAAGAGCAATATCTTTCATCGCGAGATGAATGGATACGATATGAGTTTCTATTTCTTGAACAGAATTGCTTATCGTGTATGGATGATTGTATAGATCATCAATTGTATTTAGGTATTTGTCGGAATTTAATAAAGCAATTACCCCAATACTAATTGAGAATAATGTGATAGACAGGAATCCCATAAACAGACGAAATCCGATGGATAAATCTCTTGTTTTCAGCATAAAAATAATATTGAGTAATGTTGAAATTCTTTGATCTTGGGTTATGATTTTTGATAAATTTTGAAAAGCATCGATTCTTTATGGAACTTTTTTTTATATATCCCAGTAGGCTCTTCAACTTCTCCCAAAATTAGAAAGCCTGAAGTATTCAGGGATTTGTATAATTTGTTAAAAATAATTTCCTGATATTCTTTATTAAAATAGATTAGAACATTTCTGCAAAATATTAAATCGAAGTCGCCGTAAATACTTTCTTCAGGAGCGTATTGCTGATTGTTTAAAAGATCGAAAGTTGAAAAATGAACCATTTTTTTAATTTGTGGCAGAATGGTGTACTTTCCCTTATCATATGAAAAATAATTCGTGATAATTTCCAATTTTGTTTCTTTCAGCGATTCTGTTGTATATTCTCCTTTTTTTGCATTTTCTAATGATTTTTGATGAATGTCGGTTGCAAAAATGTTTACGTCCATTTTTAAACCAGTTTTACGTAAATACTCATCGATTAGGATGCCTGTCGAATAAGCTTCTTCTCCCGTAGAGCATCCGGCAGACCAAATTCGAAATACTGGTTTTGGGGTTTTTAACTTGGCATTTATAATTTTGGGTATTATAATTTTGTTTAGATACTCAAATGTAAATGAGTTCCTAAAAAAATGACTCACATTTATGGTTAGAACATCTTGTAGATTGTCAATTTCATTTGGATTATTTTGTAAATATTCCAGATATTCCTGATGGTTTTCTGTTTGCGTTATGCCCATTCTTCTTGAGATACGTCGATGCAAAAAATCCAGATTACTGCCATTCAGATTAAGTTTTTTCGAAAGGAAGAGAAGATTCAGTATTTCATGAATCCCTTTATTTGTAATATCTTTTGAGGAACTAGTTGGCATTTCCGCTTGCTTTTTTGTTATTTTATGAAAGTGATTTATTCTGATTACCTTATTGAAAATCAATTAATTTGGAAGCATTTATTTTACCCAAATTTTCATGAATATAGTCAATTAAATTTGAAATTGCATCTCGTTTTTTGTATCACTAGTACGACTGGAAAAAATAAATGAAGAGTTTTATAAAACAGTATTAAAAATCGATCTTTTAGTGTTAATAATCAATATAAATTGGATTGGTGAGTTTGTGTTTAATGTAATAATTAATTGTGTGATTGAGTAGATGCAAACGATATAAGTATTCCAGACATTAAATTAGAGGGATTTGGACGGGTTGTGATTGATTGGAATTCTGTATTTTTGTATTGGGAACATTCCCGGACATAAATTGATATAGCGTATGATAAATGAAACTGTAAAAGTTCATGATAAATTTTCTGTAGAGATTAAAATGGGGTACGAACCTCGTAAAGATCGGAAGGTGAGTGAATTTTCCATTAAAACCTGGTTTTTTATACCAAGTGGTTTGGATATTAATTCGTGGACCTATACGAAAGAGGACTTTTACAACGATTTTAATTCGAACATTCGATTGATTACGCCTACCTATTTGTTGAGGGATATTGCTGTAGGAGATCATTCTGTTTTCAATCATCTTGAGGAAGCGTTTCATAAGGTAGCCAACCAGCCCAATACTAAAAATGAGGCAAACTATGAGTACCACATTCGAATGTTTCATATCATTATCCGATCAGCACTTCGCAGGGAAATTCAACATATTCTAACCAATGAATTAGCCGGTGATCGTCAGTATCTTATTGATGAATACATTTCGAATGTTCGAAAAATTGGGCGACACTATCGCGATTTGCGCAGAATTGTAAATGTGCCAACCATTAAAAAGGAAATGTTCGATTACTATTTGTTTGGCGATGAGTTTATGAGCAATCAGTTCGAGCAGCATTCTTACTATTTGCACCGAGGATTGAAAAAAATGTATCATTCCGATTTTGAGCTTAGTAAAGAAGAGATTATAAAGCTCATTCAGGAAGAAATTGCTTATAAAAGAAGTAAAGGTTATCTGGTAGTTGAGGAGAATGCTCAGGATAAAAATCGATGGTTGGTTCACCGCAGAGGTGCTTTCAAGAAATATTTCGAAGGTCAGTTGCTGCTCAATTCCCGAAAGAAGAAGGAGGGCGTGTTGGCCATGCAGATATTGTACAGTTTAGCTGCTGGTTTGGCTATGATTTTTGGAGCTGCTCTTACCTTTATCTTCCAAAAAAGTTTAGGCACTTTTACCATGCCTTTGTTTATTGCTTTGGTAATTATTTATATGCTTAAAGATCGAATTAAGGATTTGAGTCGGCTTTATCTGGTTGGAAAAATTAACAAACGTTTTTTCGATCATAAAACCGTTATTCGTGTAAAACAAGACGAGGAAATTGGTTGGTGTAAAGAGAGTTTTGATTTTGTTCGTGAAGACAGCGTACCTAAGCGAGTGATGAAACATCGTGACCGATCGCGAATTGTTGATGTAGAAAGCCGTGGGGTGGGCGAGAAAATTATATTTTATCGAAAACTTCTTCGTTTGGATAAGGTGGCATTGGATAATTCTTACGGTGATTACAACATCACCGGAGTTGTAGATATCATTCGATTTAATGTCTCGAGATTTATCCAGAAAATGGATAATCCGGAAATACCGCTTTACTATTTAAAGGACGATGAGTTTGAGAAAATATATGGAGAAAAAGTTTACTTCGTAAATATGGTATTTCGTTTTAAACTCGATAATGAAACCAGTTACCGTCGTTACCGAATTATTTTTAACCGACGAGGGATAAAAAAGGTAGAGAAAGTATAAGAAGCTGTAAATTTAGAAGAGGCTTTATCAGATTTGATAAAGCCTTTTTTTTTGCGAATATCCATAAGCTATTTTTAGTTGGAGATTGGTGTTGTTTTTAGCACTTGTTCTTGTAATGTTATTATGTGTTTAGAATTAGGCTCTTACAATATAGAATACATCTAAAAGGTATGTACTTTGTAATGCTAGGTAATTTTTTTATATTTGTCCTGTGGAAATCAGTAATTGTTGTTCGGCTGAAATAAAAACAGAAGGAGTCTTATAAAAGGTCTGGAGTAATAGATTTTATTGAGCAATACAATTGAAAATAGGAAGATGTCAAAAAAATAGAACTCATCATGAACAAGAATATATCCAAAGAGTACGATGTAATAATCATTGGAGGTGGAGTTACTGGTGCTGGTACAGCTCGGGATTGTGCGATGCGTGGGCTAAGTGTTTTACTTGTTGAACGTCATGATTTTGCTACCGGGGCTACCGGACGGAATCATGGTTTGCTGCATAGCGGTGCACGATATGCTGTGACCGATCATGAGTCAGCGGCAGAATGTATTAAGGAGAATATGATTCTGCGTCGTATTGCGAACCATTGCGTGGAAGAAAATGATGGATTATTTATTACACTGCCGGAAGATGATATCGCTTTTCAGTCTCAGTTTGTGGATGCCTGTAAAACTGCCGGTATCGGAACTGAAATTCTTGATCCTGATTTTGCCCGACGTATTGAACCTTCGGTCAATCCGGATTTGATTGGTGCCGTAAAAGTTCCCGATGGTTCTGTGGATCCATTCCGCCTTACGATGTCGAATGCCTTGGATGCCAGAATTCATGGAGCTGTTCTTTTAACACAGCATGAGGTAAAAGGTATTGTGAAAGAGCAGGACCGGGCTATTGGTGTGGAGTTGTTCAATCATGAAACAAAACAAAACGTTAACTATTACGGCAAAATAATTGTGAATGCCGGAGGTATTTGGGGCCACCACATTGCGAAGCTTGCTGGTGTCAATATCAATATGTTTCCTGCAAAAGGTTCCTTACTTATTTTTGGTCACCGCGTGAATAAAATGGTAATTAACAGATGCAGAAAGCCATCTAATGCAGATATTTTAGTGCCGGGAGATACTATCTGTTTGATTGGTACTACATCGGAACGTATTCCATACGACCAAATTGATAATATGTTTGTATCCAGACAGGATGTGGATGTGCTTATTCGTGAGGGAGTAAAGCTCTCTCCGACATTGGCTACTACCCGTATTTTACGTGCCTATGCAGGTGTACGTCCTTTGGTTGCTGCAGACAATGATCCAAGTGGACGAAGCATTAGCCGCGGAATTGTACTTCTCGATCATCAGGAGCGGGACGGACTATCCGGTTTTATTACGATTACTGGCGGCAAGCTGATGACCTACCGATTGATGGCTGAAGAAGCTACCGATTTAATCTGCAAAAAACTGGCTGTTGATAAGCAATGCGAAACAGCCGAAAAATCATTGCCGGGAGCCGAAAAGAGTGAGCATCCGCTGAGTATTGCTACCGAAAAAGTTTATACAGGGGCTAATATCTCTCAAAAATCGGCGAAGGATCGTCATGGTACGCTTGCAAAAAACATTTTGAACGGAGACGACTACGAAGATTCATTGGTTTGTGAGTGCGAGGGAGTGTCGATTGCCGAAGTAAAATATGCGATTAATGAATTGCATGTAAATAATCTGATCGATTTACGTCGTCGTACCCGTGTAGGTATGGGCACATGTCAGGGGGAATTGTGTGCTTGCCGTGCGGCCGGTCTCCTTTGCGAATCTTTCGAAAAACCAGGTAAGGCAAAAGATGATCTGGCTAATTTTCTTCAGGAACGATGGAAGGGAATGTTGCCTATCACCTGGGGTGAGGGAATCAATGAGATTCAGTTTACTTCCTGGATTTACGAAGGCATATATGGTTTGAAACCGGATAACAATTAAGCAAGGATTACTATGAAATTCGATAACATTATTATAGGAGGTGGGTTGAGTGGACTCACCTGTGGAATTAAACTGGCAGAACAAGGAAAAAAATGTGCGATAGTTTCATCGGGACAGAGTGCAATCCATTTTTTTTCCGGTTCGTTCGATTTGCTTGGAAAGCTAAATGGACAAGAAGTGAAAAATCCGCTGGAAGCGATAAAAACATTGCCCGATGCACATCCTTACCAACGTGTTGGGATTAAAAATATCGCCCGTTTGGCTGTTGAAGCTCCGCAGTTGTTGGATCGTGCCGGCTTACAGTTCTCTGGAAAATCAGACCAAAACCATTTTGTATTAACCCCAATGGGAATTATGAAACCGACGTGGTTGACTATTGATGATTTCACCCGTTTCGAACAAAATGATGTATTTCCCTGGAAAAAAGCAGTCATCTTAAATTTTAGCGGATTCCTCGATTTCCACACCTTATTTGTTCAGGATGGACTGAAGAAATACGACGTGGATGTGCAAATCAAAAACTTTGCGATGAAGGAGTTTGAAGCAATTCGCCGCAATCCGAGTGAAATGCGTTCTACAAATATTGCGAAGGTATTCGATCAGGGAGAAGATGTTCTTAATGAATTTGCCCAAAAAGTAAATCAGCTGAGTGAAGGTTTTGAAGTAGTAATTCTGCCGGCAGTATTTGGTTTGTTTACTAAAAACGTTGTTACGGATCTAAAATCCATGATAAACAAACCATTGGTATTGATTCCGGCCATACCACCATCAGTTCCTGGTATCCGAAGTCAGATATTGTTGCGTAAACGATTCGAAGAATTAGGAGGGACTTATTTCTTGGGTGATATTGTAGAAGAAGGCACTTTCAAAAACAACCGACTGGTTGCTGTTCAGACCAATAATCATGGCAACATTAAACTGGAAGCTGATCAATTTGTTTTGGCCAGCGGAAGCTTCTATAGTAAAGGTATTGTGGCTACACGCGATAAGTTATACGAGCCTATTTTGGGGCTTGATATTGATGGAGATATCGATAGTGAAAAATGGCTCGATGAGAAGTTCTTTAACGACCAGCCATATATGCATTATGGGGTTAAAACCGACAGTGGCTTTCGTGCATTGAAGAACGGGAAGCCAATTGAGAATTTATTTGCAGCAGGTTCTGTGCTTGGAGGGGCTAATGCCCTTAAAGAAGGCAGTGGAGCCGGCATCAGTTTATTGACTTCGTTGCATGTAGCTGAGCAAATTTTAAAATAACAGGATCATGAAAAAGGAAATATTTGAACCATTCAATAGCAGCGATAATAATTTTGAACAGTGTGTGAAGTGTACGATTTGTACTGTTTATTGTCCCGTTCTGGAAGTGAATCCAGATTATCCGGGACCAAAACAGTCGGGGCCTGATGGAGAACGGTTGCGTTTGAAGGATCCAAACTTTTTCGATGAATCATTAAAGTTGTGTCTTAACTGCAAACGCTGTGAAGTTGCTTGTCCGCACGGAGTGAAAATTGGAGATATTATTCAGCTGGCGCGTATCAAATACAGTAAGAAAAAGCCAAAAGTTAGGGATATGATTCTTGCAAATACGGATATTGTAGGTACTATGGCAAGCACATTTGCACCTATTGTGAATCCTATTGTTGCTCTAAAGCCTGTTCGGCTCATAATGGATGGTGTGCTGAAAATAGATCATCACCGTATATTCCCTAAATATGCAGGGATGAGGTTCGAGACCTGGTACCGCAGATATGCTGCATCAAAGCAGAACGATTTCAAGAAACATGTCAGCTACTTTCATGGCTGTTATGTAAATTATAATTTTCCTAAGCAAGGCAAAGACCTGATTAAAATTATGAATGCGGCAGGTTATGGTGTTCATCTTCTCGAAAAGGAAAAATGTTGTGGAGTAGCTTTAATTTCTAATAATCTTATCAAACAAGCCACAAAACAAGCACGTCACAATGTGGAAGCCTTTAAAAAATCGATCGTAGACAAGAATATGCCTGTAATATCCACCTCCTCAACCTGTATATTCACCATTCGCGATGAGTATCCGCATTTATTGGGGGTGAAGAACGACGAAATTCGCGACAAAAGCGAACTGGCTACCCGCTTCCTGTTCCGTTTAATCGATTCAGGTAAGCTTAAATTGGTTTTTAAGAAGGATTACAGAAAACGAATTGCTTACCATACTCCTTGTCACATGGAGAAGCTTGGCTGGTCTATTTATTCCACCGCCTTACTGAAAATGATTCCGGGAATTGATTTTGTATCGCTTGAATCGCGATGCTGCGGTATTGCGGGGACTTATGGTTTCAAAAAAGAAAATTACAAAACGTCGCAGGGAGTAGGGAAACCGCTCTTCGATCAGATAGAGAGCTCAGATGTCGATTTTGTAGCTACCGATTGTGAAACCTGCAAGTGGCAAATTGAGATGTCGACCGCAAAAAAGGTAGAACATCCTATTTCTATTCTTGCCGAAGCATTGGATGTGGAAGCAACTGTAAAATTATGGCAAAAGTAAATTGATGAGAATCATGAGAAGGGTGGCTTAACAGGGTACCCGGGTTTTATAAATGTTAGGGTGTAATGCCGCAATTATTGGATGATAAAATTCTTTGCTTGCGGCATTATTGTTTCTGGTCGATTCGGTTTTTCTTTCAATAAGTATCGGTAAAAGCATAAAAAAAGGACGCCTAAGCGTCCTTTATCTTTCGTATTATTTGGGGTTACCTGCCGGCCAATTGTAATAGTTGTTCTTTTAGTTTTGGATTGTTTGGTCTGTCAGCATTGTATGATATTAATCTGCCATCCTTATCAATGATGATATAGGTTGGTACTGCATTAATTGAAAGCAACTGGTGTAGCTTAGAATTAAAGCCATTTGCAAATCGATACTGATTCTTTTCCGATTGAGATACTTTGTATACTTCGGGCCACAGATTGTCCGATTTTTTATCAACAGTCATGTAGACAAATTCGATAGCCTGATCGCTTAGATCTTCTTTTAATTTTTTGGAAGCAGGCATTGCCATACGGCAGGGACCGCAGCCCAAGCTCCAAATATCTAAATAAACTACTTTGCCTTTGTATTTGTCCAGCATTCCTCTTACGGTTAATTCGTTTTCGTTGCTGTCGAATAGTGTTGTTTCAAGAATATCCTGCTGAAGTGGTGCACCAATCATTGCTTTTTTAGCCTCGTATTTGCTAAGTTCTCTGTCAGCAATTTTCCTGCAGTTGTCGTCGGTGTTAATCTTGTAGAAGGTTTCTATTAATTTTGGGTCATCTGTATTTCTATACGTCACGTTAAAATAGATTTCAAGAAGCATTGTATATTCCCTCGTTTTGCCGCTAAGCGAATCCATAATAACCGAAAGTTTTGCATCCTCTTTGCTAAGAGTAGTGTCGGAAGCCATCCTTTTTAGAGCTTCCTTTCGAATTAAAGAGTTAAAAAGGTTAATGTAATCACTGCAAATTAGATATTCATCGTTTTGAACGGAAGCAAACGTTTTGTACTTGTCGGCTCCTTTGGGTAATTGCAAGGAGTCTATGTTTTTTCTGTTTTTTCTGGAATAAACTAATGGTGCATTCTGCAATAAATTGATGTTGTCAATTTTCGTTTCTATTTCGAAAAAGTGAAGGAATTCTTTTTGCAATTCATGTTTCTGTTTGAAAACGGCCAATTCACTTTGTCTGATGTTTACGTAGTCAGTAATCATTTTAAACATGTCTTCGAGTGTGTGATCTTCGGTGTACCATGATCGCACCAGTTCATTTCGATCGCATTTTTTTACTTTTTCGAGCTGATATAGAAAACTGTTTTCAGCAGCCCCGGTTCCTTCAAACCGAAGAGAGTCGCCATCAACAGTTATTTCCAATTTATCGCCGGGGCTAAGAACCAATGAGTTTCGGTTATTGTTGCAGGTCATCATTCCTTTGCTGATACTCTGAATAGGTATATCAATGCTAAAATGTCCGGCACTGTCTACCTTGGCTGTTTGTGTTTTGCCTAAAGGTTCAGCAGGGTTTTCTTTAAACCACATAAACTCTATTTTCTCCGCATCCGAGGAGAGTATTTTGCCGTTGACTGTTGCAAATTTAGCTTGTTCTTTTGGTGTGCAGGAGCTTACAAGCAGTAAGAATGCACAGATTACAGATAGTTTATACATTTTATTGTTTTGGGTAAATAGTTAAAAAATATTGGGTTCGATATAATTTTCGTCTAATATAATAATTAATATTCCTGTGTATCTGCTATGAGTTGTGAAATTAAACACAAATTGTATTGTTAAACTTTTTTTTTCAAAAAAAACAGAAGGCATAAAAAAAGGATGCTGTAAGCATCCTTTTTTAAACTAGTTTCTCTGTTTACTTTTTAAATTTAAGAAATCATTTATGTCATTAGGCTCCTTCCTGAATCAACGAATGTCTAAATGCCTGCTCAACACAATCTTTGTGAGAAAAATAGAAATTACTTTTTAACCAGGTAAACAACTCAAATAGTTCTTTTTCGTTTAACCATTCGAATGATTTCAGAAGTTCTTTTCGAAACAAATGTTTCTGATCTGAAACCGATTGTAAAACAAATTTCTGATGTTCCAGCATAGCGGTAATGTTTTTGATTTCAGTAACTTTCTTCAAGTTTAGTTCCATTAGGGAAGCAAACTAGTCCTTCCCTTTTCTTACTTTAGGTGATAGAAATACTTCTTGAAGGTTTTGGTTTTGCTTCTTCCTTTTTGGGTAGATGAATGGTAAGAATTCCATCATTGTACTTGGCAGAAATTTTATCGCCGTTTACCAGATCGATCGGTAATTGGAATGATCTGTGAAACGACTGATAACAAAACTCCCTTCGTGAGAATTTTCCATCCTTGCTTTCCTTTTCTTCTTTTAGTTCCGAAGAAATAGTAAGCAGATTGTTCTCTACATTGATCTTAAAATCACTCTTTTTCATTCCCGGAGCAGCAACTTCAATCAGGTATTCATTTTCGTTTTCGCGAACATTTACTGCGGGCAATGTGGTGTTGGTATTCGAAAAGTTCGAATTGTTCCAATCCACCCAGTCTCTTGAGAAGAAATTGTCCAATAAGGATGGAAAGAAATTGTCTGAATTTCGTTTTACTAGTGTCATGATAAATCCTCCTAAATTTTACAGTTATTAATTCAAAAATAAATAAGTACGTACTTGTAAAAATATTCGAATCGCGATTCATTATCATTCGATCAAAACAGATGCCAAAATAGAAAATGTTGAGCGTGTGTTGGTTCCTAAAAGGCAATAAAGACAGGTGTTTTAAGTTTTTTTTTTGATGGCATCGGTAGACTTTTAAAGCTTTTTTGTTTGACATTTTGACGCGTCGGATTCGAAATAAATGTCATTTTGACGTTTCAGATTATGTATCAATGTCATCCTGACTTAAGAGAGGTAAGCTTTGTAATATTTCCTTGTAAAAAACATCCGAACAGAAGCAATATTATTTTTTAGGAGTACCGTACTGCTTACTTTCACGCTACTATTAATCAGTTTTCCTGACCAATTTATTTTTTTGTTTTGCCAGTAAATTAGATTTAATTTAGCGGGATTACTGATTGTAACAGTGGCATGAATTCTTGCCGTCATCAGAAAAGAAAAACATTGTATCATTAAATACATAGGAGGTTTGTATGAGTAAGTTAAAAATGATTTTGCTGATGGGTTTTGTGTGCGTGTTTGGCATTAAATTGCAGGCACAGTACATTATTGAACAAATTGCTTATGAAATTCCCATTAACTATGAATTAGTTCCGGCGGATAAGGAGTTTGAAGATGCTGCCGATGAGGCCCGGTTTTTTCTTCAGCTTCCTGAAAGTAAATTAAAAGATGCGGCTCAAAAAGAGTATGGGGATATCGAGATCATTAAATCAACAATTTATATCGACGGCGATAACTTTGCCGTGGAAAGCCTGTCGAAAGAGGATGGCAGAACTACCGTGATTTTGAACCATAACAAAGGCTTAATTTACTACGTTTTATGGTCGCAGAAGAAGATCTACGAGATGTCGGCTGAGGACATGGCAGAAATTCAGAAAGGTGCCGGTGCAGCCATGCAAAAGATGATGGCACACTTGCCGCCCGAAATGCAGGAGCAGGCAAAAATGGAAGAAGGACAGCCGCAAACCGCGAAACAAATTACAGCAACCGGACGCGAGATGGTTAAATACGGACAGCGATGCAGCGAATATTTATTGGAAGACGAGCAGGAGCTGTTGGTAATTTGGGCTGCGGACGATAGTATGGGTTTGGCCAAAAAAGCAAAAAGTATGTCAGAGAAAATGGCTGAAATTTTTCCTTCGATGGATGAGGAGGAGCAGGACGAATGGGATTTTGTGGCAGGGAAAATACCCGTTGAAGTACGAACCTTTCGCCTCGATGCAATGGATGGAGCCCAAATGGAGATCCAGGCAATTACCCGAATCAATCAAGTTAATCCTCCTGTCGAAAAATTCATTTTGCCTGCCGAGGCTGTTGGTTTCGAGAGAAGTTCTTTTAAAGACATGATGACCCAAATGCAGCAAATGATGCAGGGAATGGAAGAAGACTAAACAACTGCGGGAACGAATACCTTTCCTAAAAAACTCCCCTTCAGTGCATTCAAGCTGAAGGGGAGTTTTCCTTTTAAATATAATTTGTGTTCTCTGTTTAGGATTCGATTAAATCATCGGGTGCGTTTTGCGACGATTTTGGTTTTGGCAATGTATATTTTGCCATGCGGGCAGCATCATCGCTAAAAATGATTTGCGCAATATCGTTTATTGGTTTAACCAACTGATACACTTCGTTAAGTATTTGAGTGCGTTGTTGAGTAATAACGCCACGCTTTTTTTTAAATATTTCCTGTTCAATATTGGCTTTTTTCAATTGTTCGGCCTTGCTCATTAGCTGGCTGATTAATTCCTGCGAACATCCGGCAGCCACCAAATTGGCTTGATAACTTTCGGAGGTTTTCGCATGTTGTTCCATAAACAGAACCATTTTGGCTTGCGAATCTCTTACATTACTAATGTCATTAAAACCAAATTGATTTTGAACCGCGGTATTGCCTTTAAAGGCTTTGCGAACAAAATAAGCTATGGTTTTGTAGGAATGGTTGCAGTCTGCCATGGCATCGAGTACCATTTGGGTGTGCTCGGCCATTTCATCAATAATTACCTGATCCGATTTTTGTGCCATTACCGCGGCCAGTGAATCTTTAATTTTTGTTCCGTATTCCGGAGTAAAAGTGGAGTCGAATGCAATAAATGCATCCGAATCGTTGAGGTACATTTCAGCAACTACCCCTGCATATTCAAGAAGGCTTGCTTCCGGAATTTTAAATAATCTATCGTTTAAAGACATATTTAAATTGTTTTTTAGTGTTTTTAAAAATGTGAATGCTTATATATCCGGATTAATTGTCCGGTTATGAGAGGATGAAAAAAAACGAACCAGAATCCTAATTTGGTTCGGTTTTAATCGGGATTAGCTGTATTTATTGAGCGGAGAAGTATCCGCATTTTGGGCGAATCTTACCCGAATTTGGGCGGGCAATGCCTCATTTTGAAATGATTCTCCACAAATCGGGCGGACAATGCCCCATCTCGGAATGGCTCTCCACAAATCGGGCGGACAATGCCCCACTTCGGAATGACTCTCCGCAAATCGGGCGGACAGTGCCCCATCTCGGAATGACTCTCAGCAAATCGGGCGGACAGTCCCGACAAAATTGCAAAGGCATTCCCGATTGTTTTGCTCTTTGCCTTAACTAAAGGCTCTTTTTGCATTTGTATTTATCCTGATTAAAATGTCAAAGAATCCATTTGTAATTTTAAAACACCTCTATCAGTTAAAATTGCAATGTTTACTAGTTGTAAGCATTGCCAATCTTCTTGTTGGTTTGTTGTATCTTCTGTGTTTTTTGCCATTGTAAGTGGTTTTATCACAGTTATAAGCCGATGTGGAAATGTTTCAAATAACTAAATGCGACCGAACTTAAGTAAAATATATTATTTTACAGCCTGTCAAATGTGCCAAGTTATTTAAATTGCAGAATTTAACATTTTTTAAATGTTTTTGATAAGGGGAGGAGTGGAGATAAAAAGCTTCGTTTGGAGGTTTTTAATTGATAATCGATGGCATTTGCATCATTGGTGCCTCAATTGATTTATTGTTATGCCCCAAAAAGGGGGCATATTAATCCCATACGATACGTATCTCTCGTTATAACCGGCCTTGCATTTTTTAAGAAAAGCACGGTATTCATCTTTATTTTCGCCGGGTAACAGTCTTTATTGCATTAAGTAGCTACTTGTTAAAGCAAGTAATTTTTCTTTTTTTATTGGTTTTGAAATAAAATCGTTGCAGCCAGCAGCTATCGCTTCTTCTTTCTCCTGAGATGTTGTGTATGCTGTCTGTGCAATAATGGGTAGGCTGTACTTCAATTGTCTGATTTTTTTTGTGGCATCGATACCGTTCATTACCGGCATTTTAATGTCCATAAGAATTAAGTCAATTTGATTATTGGTTTTACAAATCTCTATGGCTTCTTTTCCATTTTTTGCGTGAAGGATTGTTAATTTGTCATCAAACTCAGAAAGAAGAATTTCTAAAAACAGGAAATTAACGTCTTCGTCTTCGGCAACCAAAATAGTATAATTCCTTGTTTTGTTTGAATTTGGAATGGGACTGCTTGGTGTATGGTTTATGGTTTGTTCTATTGCCTTATAAGGCAGGCTCACATAAAATGTTGTCCCTTTCCCTTTTTCCGATTCCAAAGTGATTTTTCCACCCAGAAGTTCTGCGTTTTCTTTGGCTATTGATAAACCTAAGCCTAAACCTCCAACATTTTGAGAGACTTCTTTATCTTCCTGTGAAAATCGTTCAAAAACAAGTTCTTGCTTTTCGGGATGTATTCCAATGCCTGTATCTTTCAAATATATTACGATCTTATCATCCTGCAAAGTATATCCCAGTTCTATGAATCCGTCTTGCGTAAATTTTAATGCATTCTCCAATAAATTACTAACGATCCGGTTCAGCTTATAGGGATCGGTGAGCAGGGTACTTTTGCTGTTGGGAAGACCCATTTTTAGAGATAAGGGCGTATGGTTTTTTTTTGCCTTTTTTTCGAATATTGTGAATAATTCCGATAAGAATTCATTTAGACACAATTCCTCTATTTGAGGTTTTACTTGTTTTGTTCCAAGTGCAGAAATTTCAAGAATATCATCGATAATGTGAAGTAACTGATTTCCGCTGCTTTGAATGATTTGGATGTAGTATTGTCTTTTCGCATTTGTAATATTCTGTTCATTTAATAAATCTGAAAATCCGAGAATTCCATTCATCGGTGTTCGGATTTCATGCGACATATTATTAATGAATTCAGTTTTTAGACGGTCACTTTCTTCAGCTTTTTCTTTTGCTGTTTTAAGTTCGTATTCGGTTTTTTTCTGATCTGTAATGTCCCTAAATTCTACAACCCGAATATTTTTTCCTCCATATGGAATTTGGCGGGCTTCTAATCTTATCGGGTATTCATCTCCATTTTTCCGCAAGCCAATACTATAATACGGGTTTTCGTATTCGCTTAAGATATTTTCCATAACAAGCTCACGTTCCTGCTCAGCGATCAGCAACAATCCATTCATTCCAATTAGCTCTTCAGTAGAATAGCCGGTTATGGCAACAAGTCCCTGATTGCAGTCTAAAATCATTCCCTTGTCGTGTATGGCAATTCCCCCAAAGGAAGCATTATGGAGCGTTTTAAACCGTTTTTCACTTTTTTCTGCTGTTTCTATAGCTGATAATAATTCTTCATTTTGGACTTGATATTCTTCGTTAAGAACTAGGTATTCTTCATTTTGTTCCTGAAGAAGAGTCTCTGCAATTTTTTTATCGGTAATATCTTCAACACTCGACCATATAAGTTCCTGATCATCTTTTTTAATCATTTTCCCATGCAATCGAATTGGGATTAGTTTTCCCGATTTGTGAATGTATTCTTTTTCGTAAGGACCATAAGCTCCGGTTTTTCTTAGCGAAACTAATTGAAGTTTTTCCAGCTTGGTATATTTCTCAGGAGTAATATCCCAATACGTTAATTTCAGCGTTTCTTCGATTGAGTAGCCAATGATATTTGCATATACTTCGTTAGCCTCTACCAATTCGCCGTTAAGTTTGGTTAGAACCAAACCAATTGGAGACTCAAGGAAAAGCATTTGAGTGAATTTTTCGCTTTGGATGGCCTGCTCTTTCGTACGTAAAATTTCTTGGTGTTTTTGGTGTAATTCTTTTGATTGAGCTACTATTATTTCTTGATTTTTTTGTTTTGAAGCAATTTCTGCTGACAGCCATTTTTTGATTAGAATCGTTAAAATTACAATGGCTGCAATAAGGGTGATCATTTTTGGAATAAACACAATTTTAGCCTGGGCTAAATATTGGAATATTTCAATCGGAATTATTTCGGAAAGCGATGTATACCAGGCGCCAAAATAGATGCTTTCGAAAAGAGTACGGAAAGCATCAATCGATAAAACAATAAGAAGTAATTTCAATAATTTGTCTGACTTACCAAGTAATCTTATTTTTCGGACATAAAATATAAGGATGTAAGACCAGATTAGTACCAATAGCCAATAGGTAATTGGTGTAGCAAATTTAAAAAAATAGTCCATATTATTTGTTTTGTGTTAATACAGCTGTTGATTATTCTACCTAAGATATTCATTTTTTTTTAATATGCTGTTGATGATGTTATTGAAAAAGAGTTGCTGTTTGTTGTCGTTTATGTTTTATTGTGCTTGATGCGGGGGAGAAGAGGGGCTTTGTGCCGGTTTAATATAATCCTGTAATTTAGGTGTTTTTTATTTGCAGAAAGAAATAGAAGAGGGGGCAATCGGAGTCATTGGTTTGTCTCTTCTCATTTTTTTAGTTCGTATTTTAATTCATGCTTGCATTGTTGCCAATTTCAGATTTTAAGGAGTTTTAAATTGGATACTTATTGCGAATTTTCAGTGGAATGAATCGATTTATAGACACGTAATAATTTCCTAAAAAATAAAAATTATCACTATGCCGGACGAAGGCAAAGAGATTTTTTTAAAGAGTTTATAACCTGCGTTATTAATGAGTTATAATACATGCTTTTTTACAGTTTTTAATTAAAAAGTCTAAAATACTTTTATTATATTTATGAGCGTTTTATGACCAATGAAAATGAGGTGGTAAGTGAAATATTTGTCAACTAATTTATCTCATGCATGGGGTCTCATTATTTAATTGAAAACCAATATCTAATTAAATATTTTTCGTATGAAAAAAAATACAATTTATTCAATTCTACTTTTTTCCTTAATCAGCTTTAGTGCGATTGGGCAAAATACAATGACGGTTCATACCGATCTTGCAAAAACAAAAATTAACAAAGAAATCTACGGGCATTTTGCTGAACATTTGGGGCATTGCATTTATGGTGGAATTTATGTTGGTGAAGATTCTCAAATTCCGAATGTAAAAGGATTTCGGGAAGATGTAGTGGGTGCACTTCTGGATATGAAGATTCCTTTGCTGCGTTGGCCCGGTGGTTGTTTTGCTGATACATATCACTGGAAAGACGGTATCGGCCCCAGGCAGCAAAGACCTTCTATGGTGAATATTCATTGGGGAGGAGTTACCGAGGATAATAGTTTTGGGACTCATGAATTTCTTGATTTTTGTAAATTGATTAAAGCGGAACCATATATTAATTTGAATGTTGGATCGGGAACGGTTCAGGAGGCTTCGGAGTGGGTTGAATATGTTACTTCGAAAAATATTAGTCCGATGACCGATCTACGAAAGAAAAACGGACAGGAAGAGCCTTGGAATGTTAAGTTTTGGGGAATAGGCAACGAAAATTGGGGTTGCGGCGGCAATATGACTCCGGAATACTATGCTGATTTGTACAATCGATTTGCTTCGTATTGTGGTGGTAATTTGTATCGTATTGCCGGCGGACCTAATGTTGATGATTACAATTGGATGGATGTATTGATGAAGAAAACAACCCGCCACCGTCATTTGGTTCAAGGTGTTTCGCTTCATAGTTATACATTTACAACAAGCTGGGAAGATAAAGGATCGGCTACAGAATTTGATGAAAGCGGTTGGTTTGCTGATTTGAAAAATACCCTGAAGATGGAAACGCTGATTCAGGAGCATTCAAAAATCATGGACAAATACGATCCTGAGAAAAAAATTGGTTTGATTGTAGATGAGTGGGGAAACTGGTTTGATGTTGAACCTGGTACAAATCCAGGATTCCTTTATCAGCAAAACACACTTCGTGATGCATTGGTTGCGGGGATTAATCTGAATCTTTTTAATAATCATGCCGATCGTGTTGCTATGGCTAATATTGCGCAGGCTGTTAATGTGCTGCAATCGGTTATTTTAACCAAAGAGGATGAAATGGTATTAACACCTACTTATTATGTGTTTAAAATGTACAGTGTACATCAGGATGCTACTTTGATTCCTACAGATTTGAAATGTGAAAATTATGAGTTTAACGGGAAGTCAATTCCTGCAGTAAATGCTTCGGCTTCGACTAAAGATGGTGTTGTGTCTGTTACTTTTTGTAATTTAAATCCAAACAAGAAGGAAAGTATCGATCTGACACTGGCCGGACAAGAATTTAAAAGTGCAACAGGACAGATTATTACCAGCAAAAATATGAATGATTGTAATGATTTTGGGAAAGATGAAATAGTGAAGATTAATTCGTTTGAGGTAAAAAAACCAAAAAATGGAAAACTTAGTATTGATTTGCCTGCTAAATCAGTTGTTTTGATACAATTAAAATAGAATTAATTCAATATACCAAAAGGGTGCTGTTACAATTGTGACAGCACCCTTTTTTGTTGAATCGCTGTTCCTGTGTATAAAAGTGTGCGTCTGAAAGATTAGGTGATTTTGATTCTGAACGAAGCTGAGGAAATCATTTCTGTATTCTTTTGAAAGGAGGGTATTCCAATTCCTGAAAGGAGTAAGGGATTCAAATTAGTTACGGGTATTATAAAAAAAGAGATGAGAATTAATTCTAATTCTCATCTCTAACTATAAACTTTGAACAAATGTATTACTTCACTATCGAGCCTTTAATCATGGTAAAAGAATGTGCCGGAAAATCGTAAGTGATTTTATCGGTTTTCTTCACTTTTAAAGAAGACTTTTTCTTTGTCTCTACGCTTGTTTTCCCGAAGTCATTTTCAGATTTAATGTCAGGACCATTTATTTCGTACACCTCAAATTCGCCGTCAAAAATTCCTTCCTGACAAAGTAAATCTGTTGTAATTGCCTTGTCTTTATTCCGGTTCATTACGCAAACAATTACTTCGCCGTTGTTATAGGTAGCCGAAACATCCAAAAATGGAACGTCTTTTTGAATGGTTGTTGATTCGCCCAATCCTATGAAAAATTTGCCCGTGTCATATGTCTCACAATCAACATGAACATCCAGAGAGGTTCCTTTTACATTGTTGGCAAATAATTGAATAGGATAGAAGATGGTTTGCTTAAACATTCCTTTTTCGGATGTGAATATAGGCGCAATAACGTTAACCAATTGTGCCATATTCGCCATTTTCACGATATCTGCATTACGGATAAATGCATTTAAAAAGCCTGAAATAACCAGTGCATCTTCTAAATTGTAGCGTTCTTCGAGCGCTTTGGTACCTGCCATGGTTTCTTCTCCTCGGGCACGATACCAAATGTTGTATTCATCCCAGGCAATATAAATTGGCGGGCGGTTTCCCCGGTCTGCATTTTGCATTTCGCGGTCAATCAAACCTTTTACAACACGGGTTCGTTCTTCCAGAACTAAAGGAGAGGAAACAAAATTGTAATAATTGTTTTCAACATTACCAACATACATATGCAAGGCTAAATAATCAATTACATCACGCAATTCGTGAAGTACTTTTTCGTTCCATTCGTTGGGATCGGCGTTGGGGCGGTAGTTTGACGAACCGGCTGCTATCAGCTTAATTTCCGGAGATGTTAGTTTCATCAATTTAGCTGCCTCTCTTGCTTTTTTACTGTAATCTTCAGCATTTAGATGACCCATCTGCCAAAATCCATCCATTTCATTTCCCAGACTCCAGTATTTAATGTTGTATGGCTCTTCGTGACCATTCTTTTTCCGGAGTTCAGCATAATAGGGACCGCTTTTAACGTTACAATACTCTACCCATTCCTGGGCTTCCTTTATTGTTCCTGTTCCCATATTTACCGAAAAATAGGGTTCTGTACCCATTCTTTTGGCATAAGCCATAAATTCATCTGTTCCAAAGCGGTTGCTTTCCAAACGCGACCAAGCCAATTCCATTCTGGCAGGACGATCATCTTTTGGCCCGATACCATCTTTCCAGTTGTAGTTCGAAACAAAGTTTCCTCCCGGGTAACGGGTAATCGATACATTCAGCTCTTTTACTGCATCCAGTACATCCAAACGAATTCCGTTTTCATCGGAAAGAGGAGAATTTTCTTCGTAAATACCTCCGTATACACAACGACCCAAATGTTCTACGAAATTCCCGTAGATATTTTTATCTACTTCACCAATGGTTCGGTCTACATCTATTTTGATGCGTGCATTTTGTGCTGATAATGTTTGCGTACCCACCAGAATTGTCAGCGAGCTTAGAACAGCAATTACATATCTTTTTGATTTTATAATCTTCATATTTACAGCTTTATTTTGTATTGTGTTTTATAATTTAACGCTTGGCCACTGATCTTTATCCCAGGTAATTTCTTTGATTAAGAGTTTTGGATTGCCATTATCAGAAGCATCATAAGCATGGAAAACTAAATAGTCGGTTCCATCAAAACTTACAGTTGCATTGTGTCCAAGTCCGTACCAATCCTTATTTCCTGATAAAAGAATGGTGCCACCTCCTGTATTCATTGGTTTGTTGTCTTTATCCAGATAGGGACCAGTTATAATTTTTGATCGGCCAACAATCATTTTATAGTTGCTGTTTACACCTTTACAGCAGTAATCAATAGATGCGAAAAGGTAGTAGTACCCGTCTTTTTTAAAAATAAACGGAGCTTCTATGGCATTTCCTCCTGCATCTACAGGATTGTTGTCAATTGCCGGAGGATTGGGTAAACGAGAATCTTCTTTACGAGAGGCTATGGTTGGAATTTCCGTTAAATCATCGTCTACCGACATTGCATCATCGGAAAGTTTTACCAATTTGATTCCATCCCAAAAAGAACCAAAACTTAGGAATGCCTGTCCTTGTTCATCTACAATTAAATTGGGATCAATGGCATTCCAATTTGTTTTGTTTGGAAAAGACTGGATGATTTTGCCATGATCAACCCATTTAAAATCAGGATCACTTGTATCTAATGTTTTATTCGTTGCCAAGCCAATGCAAGAGGTGTTTTTACCAAATGCGGAAACGGAATAGAATAAGTAATACTGTCCTTTGTAAAATGAAATGTCAGGAGCCCAAATATGACCTTTAAAACCATCAACAGCTTCAACAGCCCATTTTGGAGCATTGTCAAATACAGGTTTCTCTACTGTCCAATTTTTCATATCCGTTGAGGACCAAACATTGATTCCCCATCCAGTACTAAACAAATAGAACGTATCATTCTCGCGGATCATTACCGGATCGTGAACGGAAATTTTATTTTGTCCAACAGATATTTGAGTAAACAGTAATAAACTTGCAAAAATGAACAATCTCACAAACGTCTTACTAATTTTTATAGATAATTTTTGCATTGTAATACAGATTTTGTAACTATTATTTGGTTGTTTTTTTACCCCAAATTGGTTTTCCTCCGGATGTTAAACCCGAGTAGGTAAAGGTTGTTGTTCGGGGCGATGCTTCCCAGTCCCAACTTTTTTCCAGATTGAGCTGCTGCTCTCCAATGGTAAGAATCTTTTTATCCTGATCGTAAGACCATGTGCCACTTAATGCCCCGGATGCTGTCATGTTGGACGAAAGAATCAGCTGAGATGATTTTTGTTGAACCTTATATTCGTAATTCATTGATATGTTTTCCCACGTACCTGTTAAATCGCTTTCGCTGATGCTTGGTTGTGGCACACCTGCATAACGTTCAGGCATAACAACCGGCCAGCCGTCTTCTGTCCATGCAATTTTCCGAATATTCCCCATCATAATGGCATTGCTGTAGGCATTTCCATTGGTATTGGCAGGCAAACGGGCTTGCGAACTGTAGAACCATTCGTTTGTTTCTTCGTTTTTGAAAACAGCACAGTGCGAAATTCCTACCCAGCCTGAATGATTGTTGAACTTGTACGGATGTGTTAACATGGGCCAGCATTCGCCACCCCCGGTAATGTTGGTTCCATCAATACCAAGATAAGGGCCTGTGATACTTGTTGATCGGCATACTCTGGTATTGTAGGCAACTGACAGTTCATCGTAAGCCAGGAAGAGATAATAGAATCCTGTTTTTTCATTGTAAATGATTTCAGGACCTTCCTGTGCCTGCCAACGATTAAGCTCGCTGTTTTGACGGCGTGCAATAAGAGTTCCGTAGTCTTCAATTGATGATAGTTTATCGGGTTTTCCTGTTGAAGGATTCACCTGTAATGCGACAATGCCTGAATGCCACGAACCGTAAATCAGCCAGTGATTTCCCTCTGGGGTAATTATAAAAGTTGGATCTATCGCATTCCATTTAAAATAGGCGTTCCAGTCGCTTGTACTCGAACGCGACCAGTTGGTCTCTCTGTCCGAAACAGAACTAACTACCATTCCTTTATCCACCCAGGTGTTACTGCTTAAGTCATCCGATTCCATGAGACCGATAAAAGCACGTTCTGTCCAGGAACCATCAAAGTTTGCAGGAGTATTGGCTTTTCCTGATTCGATGTAATTGTCAATTACAATGCTGTAATACATTCGGTATTTATCTCCAACTTTCCGGACAACCGGAGCCCAGTGTCCATAAATAGGAGAGTCTATAATATCAAGCCCTGCCCGAACCCGCATGCTGTTGAGTGTGTCTTTTACCCATGAAGGAGTTTCGGTCATTGCCATTCCACGAAATTCCCAGTCAACCAAATCCTTTGATCTGCGAGAAAGAAAATGTCCGTGACCTTCGTGTGCATTTCCATAGGAAGCATCTGTTCCGTATATATAATAATACTCACCATCATATACTACAGAAGGGTCGTGAACATTGGCTAAATTCCAGGAAGTCCGATTGTCCCAACTTGATAGGGCTGAATAATCATCAGCATATTCAGGACCGGAATAATCATCCACCGGAGGATTTTCTACTATCGGATCCGGTTCTTCGGGATCAATAATATTATCGTTGCTGGAACAGCTTGCAGCCATTAGAAAAATCACGAATGCTACTGAAGAAATAAATCTCATCATGTATTTTATTATTAAAATAGAGTGATGTTGGTTTTTATCTCGTTGGATTATTGAAATTACGAGGGGGTATTAAAGTAGGATGCCCACGTATGCGGACACCCTCAAAATTAGGTCTGAGTTGACTTAGTAGCCATCATTTTGTACCATTCCCTTGTTTGTATCCATTTCGGATTGAGGAATTGGGAAATATTCGCGGCCAGGAGTGTAGGTGTTGAATTCAGCATCTCTTGTTTTTAGCCAAGCTAATTTAGATGAATCTTCTAACCATCCCCATCGACGGATGTCATCAAAACGGTGTCCTTCCAAAGAAAGTTCTAAAAACCGTTCATGGGCAATTTGCTCTCTCATTGCGGTTTGCGTCATGTTTGGTTTAACGGTTGCTAAATCCGGCAGGTTTACACGATCTCTCACCATTTGTATGTACTGATAAGCATCATTGGTAGCTCCGGTCTCGTTTAAACATTCTGCATACATTAACAGCACATCTGCATAACGCATGATGCGTTCGTTGATTCCAGATCTCCAATCATATTCGTTTGCAAAATCGCCATCCGAATTTTCATACTTTCTGCAGTATAAATCATTTAGATTGGATTCGTTAGTTGCATAAAATGTTGCGAAATCCTGACCGTATAATGACATTCCAACACCGTCGTATGCATTTTTATTGTAGAATATTGTTGCGTCTAATCGCGGATCTACTTCTCCATCAACAGTTAATTCTTCTCTGTATTCATTAAACAATGCCCAGGTAGGTTGTAAATCTGCATATCCAAAGCCCGCAGCACCATATGTAATTGCTCTGCCTGAAGTTCTTCCCCAACCAGGTGCCGGCGTTCCTCCCCAGCTTAGATCTACACCGCCAGCTTCTCTGCTAAATTGTACTTCAAATACAGATTCTGAATTGTTTTCGTTTGTTACGGTGAAATTATCACGGTAATCAGCAACTAAAGAGTACACTTTCAGATCGATAACTTTCTTAAATGTCACTTTTGCAGATTCGAAGTCTTTTGTAAATAATTGTGCTTTTCCGATATAGGCCAAAGCTGCACCTTTTGTTGCTCTTCCTATTTGTCCTGCGTCCAGCCCGGATACATCATCGTAGGAAACAGGCAATAAATCGGCAGCCATTTCTAAATCAGAAATTACCTGAGCCCAGCCTTCTTCATTTGTTTTTTGTTCGTGGTATAATTCACTGTTGGATAATGGCAAAGGAACATTTTTAAACATGTTAACCATGTGGAAAAGATACAAGCCTCTTAGAAAATAAGCCTGTCCCAGAACACGGTCTTTCAAATTGCTATCTTCCATTTCTATGGACGGCACATTATCCAATACCTGATTTGCCCGGTAAATTCCCTGATAGAAATCACGATACGCCCAACTGTAAATGTCTGGATTTGCAATACTCGAGTTGAATTTGCCGATAACGGACATTGCGGTCCAAGGGCTGTTACTTCTGGTTGCATCATCCTTTAAATCGAGCATCATAGGCGTGCTTCTCATGTAACTGCCATCTATTAGCATACTGCCATACACCGAATTAATTCCTTTAAGTGCATCGTTATCTGTCTTCCAAAATGCTTCTTCCGTATCAACATTTGGATCTATCTGCACTAAATCGTCCTCACTAACACAGCTTGAAACCAAACTGGTCAGCGCAAACAAAATAGCTATACTGTAAATATTTTTATATCTCATTTTATTTCTGTTTTAAGCATTTTAAAAGTCAATCTCTACACCTAAAATAAAAGTTCTTGGATTTGGAAAAGACCCATAGTCGAAACCTCTGGAGAATAATCCATCACTCATAAAGTCAGGGTCATAGCCTTTGTATTTACTAATGGTCAACAAATTTTGTCCTGAAACATAAACTTTTGCATGTTCCACTATATTATTTGCTTTTAAAGGAATATTATAGGCCAACTGGGCATTTTGTAGTTTGATATAGTTTCCGTTCTGGATAAATCGATCAGATGCTCTTGCATTTTGATTGGTTTCCAATTGATCAGGACGTGGTATGTTTGTATTTGTATTGGTTGGAGTCCAGTAATTCAACATGTCTGTATGGTGATTTACAAGTCCGCCAATCATCAAACTATTGTAAGTTCCGTTGTAGATTTTATTACCTGCACTACCTTGCCAGAACATTGAGAATTCCCAGTTTTTGTAAGATCCGTTTAAGTTTAAACCATAGCTTACTTTAGGAATTGAAACGCCTTGGTAAGTTCTGTCTTCATCGGTAATTAAACCATCTTTATTTACATCTTTAAACTTAACGTCACCTGCAACAGCACCAGGCTGAGTGGCATGAGAATCAACATCTGCCTGACTCTGAAAAAGACCTTCTGTTTCGTACACATAAAGTTCACCAATAGACCGTCCTACTTCGGTTCTTGAGTTCGTCCCATTAATTGGAGTATCATCTGTTCCTATTTTTAATACTCTGTTTTTTAGTGTTCCAACATTTGCCGAAATATTGTACTTAAACTCTTTTGAGGAGTTGCTGTAACTCAATAAGAATTCAAAGCCTGTGTTTTTTACTGCAGCTGCATTTGTCATAACCGATGATGACCAATCGCTGCTAATTGTTCCGGTAGAAAGAGGTAGTGGAACTCTGGCTAACAGGTCTGTTGATTTTTTCTCGTAATATTCAGCAGTAAACTGTAGTTTGTTATCAAACATTCCTAATTCTATTGCTGCGTTTACAGTTTCTGTATCTTCCCATTTAAGATTAGGATCCGTTGCATCAACAACAATTGTACCTGGAGCTAATGTGTTTCCGAAAAGATAGCTTGCAAAACTATTGGTTGTAGGAGTGTAGGCATATACTCCTGCAGTATTGTTTCCCAAAGTACCATAACCTCCTCTTAACTTCGCAGTATTCATCCACTGTGGAAGAGTGATAAAACTTTCGTTGTGCAATTTCCAGGCTCCGGAAACAGAGAAGTAATCTCCTGTATTATTTTGCTTGGCAAAAAGAGATGTTTTGTCTTGTCTGTAATTTGCTGTTAAAAAGTATTTGTTATCAAAATTGTAGTTAATTCTGCTTAAATAGGATATGCCGGTTATTGTACTTTCGTATTCACCGGTAGAGGTGTCGTCAGCATATTCCAAATGACTGATTTCATTGTCATCAAATCCAACTCCTCTTGACCAGTGATTGTAATAATTTGTTTTCTCCTGAACCCATCCCACAAGTGCATCCAACTTATGTTTGTTTATTTCAATATTGTACGTAAGCAGGTTATCCAGCGAAGTAAAGGTTTTGCGGCTGTCGTTAATGTCAAGCGAAGATTCTGAATTTGTAGTAATATAATACCATCCTAAATCACTTGGAGGAACAAAATATCTTGTGTGAGTATCCAGTTGATCAGCACTGGCGCTAATTTTATATTTTAAGCCTTTTACAATTTCAAGCTCACCCCAGATATTACCAATAAATCTGTTTCTTTCAGCCTGATTATCAATCAGGTTGTTGAATCCAATCACATTTAAAGTGATTGCCTTTTGGGTCAGATTATCAGTACCTCCGTAACCACCTAGTCTGTTTTCGTCATAAACAGGCATTGTTGGGATCGATTGAAGCAGGTTTATTACCGATGAGGTGCCTACATTGTATTCGTTAAAGCTTTCTTTATCTGATTTTGTATAACCCAGTTTAGCACCATATTTAAATTTGCCTTTTTTCCCATTCAAATTTAAGCTGGTTGAGATTCGTTCATAATCCTGAGGAGTATCTACATAACTTGAGTTTTTGTAATAATCTGTGTTGAAATTGTAACCGAAATTTTCAGAACCTCCGTTGAATGATACCGTATGATTTTGGATGGTACCTGTTTTGAAAGCTGCATCCTGCCAGTCGGTATTCACGTTGTCAATATAATACTCGCTGGTAGGATCGTTACCTGGAAGTATCGCTTGTCCTGAATTCAAATAAGCAGCATTGGTAATTTTTTGATATCCTTCTCTGTCGGTAAGTGAAATTTTCTTGGCAACATTCTGTATACCGAAAAGAGATTTGAATTTCACTTTTAAATCTCCATTTTGAACTCCTTTTTTTGTGGTGATGATTACAACACCATTTGCACCTCTCACACCATAAATGGCAGCGGAAGAAGCATCTTTTAGTACTTGCATTGATTCGATATCGCCGGGAGCGAAATCATTAGGATTATCAACAATCATTCCATCAATTACAAATAATGGGTTGTTATTATTAAAAGAAGTAATGCCTCGGATTTTAATATTCACCGATCCTCCAGGTTCACCGGAAGATTGAACAGTAACTCCCGGAGCTTGACCTTGCAGCATTTTTGCGACATCATAAGTCACTGTTTTTTTAGCATCATCGGTATCAATAACACTAACAGCACCTGTTAAATCCGATTTTTTTTGTGTGCCATATCCAATAACCACAACTTCATCAAGCTTTGATACATCTTCTTTTAGTGTAACATTGATTGAAGTTTGATTATTTATTGGAATTTCCTGTGATAAATATCCTACAAAGGAATAAATCAAACTTGCATTTGGATCTTGAATCGTTAGGGAATAGTTTCCGTCAATATCCGTTATTGTTCCATTTGTTGTTCCTTTTTGAACAACATTAACTCCAGGGAGTGTGGTATTGCCGGTAGTTTCATAAACAACACCTTTAACGGTAATTTGAGCTTGACTTACTCCTGAAAGAATCAGGAAGCAGAACAAAAATCCGCCTAAAAATATTTTTTTCATAGAATAGAAATTAAATGTTACTTATCGTTTATAACGTTTGCAATGTAAGTCGATAGCTCTGTAACGAGGTGGACAATTACACAATTAGAGTGGATGATTTCGGAAAATGAAGAAATAAGCTTATTGAAATAAGTGGTTTAGTTATTGTTGTTCAGTGAGTTGGCTGTAAAGTCTGAGGGGCTCATTCCATAATGTTTTCGGAATACTCTGCTAAAATATTTGGGGTCATTGAATCCAACGGCAAATGCAATATCAGAAATTGGGAGTTTGTTTTCCTGTATCAACTCCATCGCTTTTTTTAATTTGAATGTGTTTATAAAATTTGTAATGTTTAAGTCTGTTATTACTTTCAATTTTTTGTATAACAAACTGCTGCTTACAAACATTTCACTGGCAAATTGATTGATTGTGAAGTCGGGATTGGTGTAGTTTTTTTCCAGTATTCGATATATTTTATTGATGAATTCTTCATCAACAGGGTTTGATGTAATGTTTTCCGCAGAAATGTTTTGTGACGAATTGAACATTCGTTTTAATTTCATTCTGCTTTCAATCAGATTTTTCATTCTAATCTGTAACAGTTGCAGATTGAAAGGTTTTGAGATGTAATCGTCAGCACCGGTTTCAAGGCCTTCAACCCAGTTTTCAACCATGTTTTTTGCTGTTAACAGAATAATCGGAATATGGCTTGTCTGAATTTCCTTTTTCATACATTTACACAGCTCAATGCCACTAAGTACCGGCATCATTACATCAGAGATAACTAAATCAGGAGAATGTTTTTTAGCCATTGTAAAGCCAATATTACCGTTCTCCGCCCCCAGTATTCTATAGTCTTCTTTTAAGGTTTGCATTAGAAAGGTACGCAAATCAAAATTGTCTTCAACAATCAGTACCAATGGTTTTGATTTATCCTGTTTTCCGGTGTTTTCAAATCCTAAATTTGATTCTGGATTAACCATGTTATGAACTAATGTATCAACACGGGTTTTTAATTTCACCTCAGCCTGAGCGTTCTTTCGGTCCAGATCTTTTTCGTTATAACGATCGGTTGTATATGGCAAATAGACTTGAAAACAACTTCCTTTTTTGATTTCACTTTGAACTTGAATTTTACCGTGTAATATTTTAATAATTTCAGAGGTTAAAGCCAAGCCAATTCCAGAGTTGTTCTTGTCTAATTCTCTTTCAGATTCAACGTGGTAAAACCGTTCAAAAATAAATGGCAGATGTTCCTTTGCAATGCCTTTTCCGTTATCGGTAACTTCAATGTAAGCATAAGGTGCAGGGAAAATATTATCAGTATCTTTCTCTACAAACTTAACTTTCATTGTAATTTCACCATTTTCAGGTGTGTATTTAAAAGCATTGGATAGCAAATTGTAAAAAATATTTTCTAGTTTTTCTGCATCAAACCATGTTTCTGAATTTGTTTGCTGCGCTTCAAAATGGTACTTCATTTGCATGTGTTGAGCCAAATTTTTAAATGATTCAAAAATATCATGTAAAAACTCATTTAAATTGCCTTTACTCACAACCAGATCCATTTTTTCGTTTTCGATTTGTCGGAAATAAATAAGACGGTTGATGAGATGAAGCAGTCGTTTGGCATTTCGGTCAATAATTTTTAAAGTGCTGATCGTGTTTTGATCACCACTTAATTTTTTCATTAATTGTTCCAGAGGATCAATAATTAGGGTAAGGGGAGTTCTAAATTCGTGAGAGATATTCGTGAAAAACCGTAATCGAAGTTGATTAATTTGCTTCACTTCCTTGTTTAATTCAATCATTTTGTCGCGCTGTTGGGCAATTTTTTTATTTTGAATTTCCAGTTCAAGTTTCTGCCCGCTAATTAACAGTTGCCTGTCAGCTAATTCCTGATTTGTTTGCTGCAAATGCTCAGCCTGATGTCTTAGTTTGTCTTTTTGTTCTTCGATTTTTTCAGTTCGTTCCAGTACCTGATTTTCTAACTTCCTTTTTTGCTCTTTTAAAAAACGTATTCTGTATTGAATGTAGCTGATTATTATTAAAACGATTGCAATCAGGAGTGTAAATTGAAACCACATTGTTTGCCAAAAAGGTGGATGAACTTTTATTTTTAATTCTGCAATCTTGTCTGACCACACACCATCGCTGTTAGAGGCTTTAACCATGAATTTATATTCTCCTCCCGAAAGATTTGTGTAATTGGCAAATCTTCTGCTCGACGGAACATTAACCCAATCCTTATCAACACCTTCCATTTGGTATGAATATTTTATTTTTTCAGGTAGAAAATAATCAAGAGCCGAGAATTCTATTGAGAAAACAGCGTCCTTGTAGGAGAGCTCAATTGAGTTTGTTTCAGATATGGATTTATTTAAAATTACATTGGAATGATATTTTTGTCCAATTTCAACAGGCCTGTTGAATACTGAAAATTCAGTAAAAACCGGTTTTGATGCCTCTTGGTAGGATTCAACATTTTCCGGCATAAAATAGTTCAATCCAGCTATCCCCCCAAAATAAAGTCTGCCATTTTCATCAACGTCTGATGCTGACCAATAAAATTGGTTACTTAGAAGTCCATCTTTTACAAAGTAATTTTGAAAAGATTCAGTTTTCGGATTAAATTTCGAAAGACCATTGTCCGTGCTGATCCATAAATTGCCTTGTTTGTCCTCTTCTATGGCATAGGCTACATTGTTGCACAGACCATTTTGGTCATTATAAGTTATAAATTGAAACTTACCGTTATTATCAATAGTGAATTTACAGATTCCACTTCCGTAGGTACCAATCCATATGGTACTGTCTTTCGATTCAAACAAGGAAATGATGTAATTTCCAGGAAGAGAGAATGCGTTATCCTGCTGATTGAAAAAGGCATCATATTTAATGCTTGTTTTTTGATCAAGTTGATTTAATTCATCTTTTGGAATGCGGAACAATCCATTACGGGTACCAATCCAAACCTGATTTTTCTGATCGTTTAAAATACATCCAACTTCGAGATGGGCAGACAGTTTCATTTTCTCATCGAGATGGGTAAAGGTGTTCAGCTTGATATTAAATAAATCGAGTCCTTTTAATGTTCCTATCAGCAATTGGTCTTTATCCAATTCTGTGATTGAGGAAACGAAATTCGAACAAAGACTGTTCGAAACTTCAAAGTTATTACGATAGGTATCAATGTTTTTGGTGATTACTGATTTTAGTCTTTTTAAACCGTCTCCCCATGTACCTAACCAAAGTTGTTTACTGCTGCTTCGATATATTGAAGTTATAAAGTTCGCGCCAATTTGTTCTTGAGGTGAATTGCTAAGATTAAAATGGTCAACATTTTCTCCATTATTAACGATTCTGTTTAAACCACCACCAGCGGTTCCTATCCAAAGAATGTTTTTTTCACTTAAAATAGAGTTGATTGTATTGTGACTTATGCTCTTAGGGTTTAATGGAGTGTGAGTGATAGAATAAAAAGGTTTTTGATAAATGTTGTAAAAATTAACACCTCCTTTATCGGTACCTATCCATACATTTCCCTGTTTATCAGTTAGTAATGAGTTTATGAAGGGGTTGTTTAATTTTTGATCTTCTTTGAAATCATCACCCAAATGATAAAAAGAGTGCGAACTTGGATCAAAAAAATTTAGTCCGGCCAAAGTACCAATGATAATTGTGCCTGAATTGTCTTCAACAATTTCTGTAATTGCTATGTGGTTTAAACCAGATGAATTCTTTGGCTGATGTGTGTAAAAATAGATTTGTTTATTGTATGGTTCATATTGATATAAGCCATTAGAGGTTCCGATCCAAATATTTTCTTTGGTGTCAATAAAAATGCAATTTACAGCAAGGTTTGCTGCAGATTTAATTAGTTTGTTTAAAGTGGTATCATTTTGAAAATTAGTATTGTCGACAATGACCAAACCATTCTCTGTTCCAATTAATATATTTTTTTCATGAATTAAGATGTGATTGATGTGTTGGCTTGGCAAAACAATTTCAGTAATCTTCTTTGCTGAATATGAGTTTGTTTTCTCTTCCTCAATAAGCCAAACTCCGTCATCTTCTGTCGCTACCCAGATCTTATTTTGTTTATCAATGGATATATGAGGTATGGAGTGTCCTTTTAGATTCGACTTGATATTCTCAGGCAGTGAAAAGCGATTCTCATTAAAAAGGAATCTGGTTAACCCATTCTTTGTTCCAATCCAGATATTTCCTTTGCTGTCTTCACTCATCGATTGAATAAAGTTGTCAGGCACACCGTTAAGATCTTTAGTTTTGTTATACGTTGTAAAAGAGTAACCATCGTAACGACACAGTCCGTTCCACGTGCCAAACCACATAAATCCCCGGCTGTCTTGTAAGATACAATCTACTGTGTTTTGCGCTAATCCGTTGTTGTTATTTAAGTAATGGAAACGAATATGCGAAATTGGCGATTTTTGAGTTTCTCCAATAAGAGTATTGCTGCAAAAACAAAGAAGGATAAAGAAACTGGAAAAAATACATCGCCGCATGATATACTGTATTTTTATAATTTTAAATTAAGAGTGTATCGAACTATCAAAATGTGGTATTTGTACAAGTATACTTACATTCTTTGAATGCGCAAAACCAAGAATTCGTAATTTGTACTATTTATTATTCATTCCGAAAGGAATAAGTTAACCTTAAAATAAATTAATGCTTATCATTGCTTAAGAGTTTAATATTAATTTTTTTTGTAAATTTCGTCGGAAAATTAATTTTTTTTACAGGAAAATAATAAAAGTCAAAAATACTTTATATATTTGAGGAGAAAATTGATATTATGAATCCACAATATAAACACCCTAAATATCATGTTGCTGTCGATTGTGTAATCTTTGGATACCATGAAGGGGAGCTTAGATTATTACTTTATCCCAGAGGTTTTGAACCGGCGATGGGAAGTTGGTCCTTACTAGGGGGATTTGTTCAGGAAGATGAATCTGCTGATATGGCGGCTCGTAGGGTATTAAAGAAAACGACAGGCTTGAGTGATATTTATTTGGAGCAGGTGCAGTCATTTTCTGAGCCAACCAGAGAAGAGGGGACACGGGTAATTTCTTTAGCATACTATGCATTAATTCGAATTGACAAGTACGATACAGATTTGGTTCGCGAAAATGGAGCGCATTGGTGGCCAATAAGTAAGCTTCCTACTATGATTTTTGATCATGAAAATATGGTTCACGAAGCATTGGACAGACTTCAGAAAAAAGCAAGTTTTGATTTAATAGGAGAAGAACTGCTTTCAGAGATGTTTACACTCTTGCAGTTACGAAATTTATACCAGGCAATTTTTCAGAGGGAGTTTGATCCTGGGAATTTTAGAAAAAAGGTTTTATCCTTAGGACGACTGGAAAAATTGAATGTTAAAAATACTACGGAATCCAAGAAAGGGGCATTTTATTATCGGGCGATTAAAGGAGATGTTGAAAAAACATTTGATAGAGTCGTTAAATTTTAAGGCTTGAAAAGATAAATTTAAAAAGCAAAAATTGCTTTTTTTACTCAATATAAAAGTAGAAAGTACTGATAAAACAATTGTTCGAAATGATTGGTAAATCTTATTGTTATTAATGTGATGATTAATTGTATTTAATAAAAAAGTATAAAATACTATAAGAATAAAATGAAAGAGCTAAAAGAAAAAGAAATTTGGTTTGTAACCGGAAGTCAACACTTGTATGGTCCTAAGACATTAAAACAAGTAAAAACAAATTCAGAAGAAATTGCTGAAGGGCTTAATGCATCAGATGCAATTCCTGTAAAAATTGTTTTTAAATCGGTATTAACAACTCCTGACGAGATTTATAATTGTTGTCTTGAGGCAAATACAGACAACAACTGTATTGGATTGATTACATGGATGCATACTTTTTCGCCATCTAAAATGTGGATACAAGGTTTAAGTATATTGAGCAAGCCATTTGCACATTTACATACTCAGTACAACAGAGATATTCCTTGGGGTGAGATTGATATGGATTTTATGAATTTAAATCAATCGGCACATGGTGGTCGTGAGTTTGGATTTATATGCACACGATTGCGATTAAATCGCAAGGTAATTGTAGGTCATTGGAAAGATGAAAAAGTTCGCAAAACCTTAGGAAGCTGGACAAGATCTGCTGTTGGATATAATGAATCCAAAAATTTAAAAATTTGTCGTTTTGGCGATAATATGCGTCATGTTGCCGTAACAGAAGGCGATAAGGTTGAAGCTCAGAAAATATTGGGTTGGCAAGTAAATTATCACGGGGTTGGTGATCTTGTTGTTAGTATGGATTCGATAACAGAGCAAGAAATTGATTCTTTAATGGATGTTTATGCTGCCGAATACAAATTAGCAGATAAAACAAATTCAAACATTCGTTATCAGGCTAAGATAGAATTGGGACTGAAAAAATTCCTGGATGAAAATGGATATAAGGCCTTTACTACCAATTTTGAAGACTTGCATGGTTTAAAACAACTTCCGGGATTGGCTTCTCAACGATTAATGGAACAAGGTTACGGTTTTGGAGCTGAAGGTGACTGGAAACAATCTGCTTTGGTAAGAATCATGAAAGTAATGTCGGCAGGGATGAAAGGTGGATGTTCTTTTATGGAAGATTATACTTACCATCTTGATCCTGCTTGTCCTTCGGTATTAAGTGCACACATGCTTGAGATTTGTCCTTCAATTGCTAAAGAAACTCCAAGTATCGAAGTTCATCCACTTGGCATAGGTGGAAAGGATGCTCCTGCCCGTTTTGTATTCGATGTGCCTGAAGGGGAAGGAATAAATGCAACTCTTGTTGATATGGGAGGACGTATGCGAATGATTGTTAATCCTGTGACAGTTATTACACCTAAAGCATTGCCAAAACTTCCTGTTGCCCGTGCCCTATGGGTTCCACAACCAAATTTGGAAATTGGTGCTGCTGCATGGATTCTTGCTGGTGGTGCTCATCACACTAGTTTTAGTATGGCTTTAAACAAAGAATGTCTTGAAGACTTTGCCGAAATGGTTGGCGTTGAATTCGTAGCAATTGAAAATTCAACTACAATTTCAGATTTTAAGAAAGAGCTAAAATGGAATGATTTATATTACCATTTGGCGAAGGGGTTGTAGCGTATATTAAATATCATCTAAACAATACTAATTCAAAATACTCTCGGCCGTTTTGCTGAGAGTATTTATAAAACTAATCACTATGAATGCAGGTTTTACGGCCATAGATTATGCTGTTTTTATTGCTTATGCAATATTAATTGTAGGTCTCGGTTTATGGATTTCCCGAGGAAAAAAAGGTGTAGAGGAAAGTTCAAAAGATTATTTTTTAGCTGGAGGAACACTTTCCTGGTGGGCTATTGGAGCATCTTTAATTGCAGCAAATATTTCTGCTGAACAATTTATTGGTATGTCTGGTTCTGGCTTTGTTGTTGGTTTGGGAATTGCAGCTTATGAGTGGATTGCTGCGATTACTCTTATTTTAGTTGCAAAGTTTCTATTGCCACAAATGATTGATAAGAAAATTTACACAATGCCTCAGTTTGCCAAGGAAAGATATGGGAGTGGAGTCAGTTTCTTTTTCTCATTTTTCTGGTTATTGGTTTATGTCTTTGTAAATCTTACTTCTGTTGCTTGGTTAGGAGCCATTGCAATGGATCAAATTCTTGGATTCCCAATGGAATATGGAGTGCCGGCTTTACTTCTTTTTGCGGGTGTATATTCTGTTTATGGTGGTCTTAAAGCTGTGGCATGGACTGATGTTGTTCAGGTTGTTTTCCTAGTTGGAGGAGGATTAATAACTGCATGGTTTGCTTTGGATGCAGTAGCAGGTGATGGTTCTGCAATCGATGGTTTTTTGCTGGTTCTTAGTAAAGTTAGAGAAGTTCCTGGAGACGTTCATTTCAATATGATTATTGATGAAAATATAGATGCGACAGTCTTCAAAGATTTACCTGGTCTTGCTGTTATTTTTGGAGCTATGTGGCTTACCAATATTGGGTACTGGGGGTTTAATCAGTACATTATTCAAAAAGGATTGGCGGCTAAAAATTTGAAAGAAGCCAAAAGAGGACTTCTTTTTGCAGGATATTTAAAAATTCTAATTCCGATTATTGTTATCGTACCAGGTATTACTGCTTACGTAATGTTTAATCATCCTGATTTAAGAGGTGCTATTGATGGATTGTCAGGTACTATTGACAGACCAGATCAGGCGTATCCTTGGCTGCTTCGTAATTTTGCTCCTGAAGGGATTAGAGGTTTAGGGTTTGCAGCACTTGCAGCTGCAGTTGTATCGTCTTTAGCTTCGATGCTGAACTCAACAGCAACAATCTTCACTCTTGATATTTATAAAGAGCATATTAATAAAAATGCAACCGAAAAGAAATTGGTACTGGTGGGGCGTCTTACTGCTGTTGTTGCCTTAATAATCGCAATCATTGCAGCAAAACCATTGTTGGGAGGATTGGATCAGGCATTCCAGTACATTCAGGAATACACCGGATTTATTTATCCTGGGGTAGTTGTTGTATTTGGAATGGGAATTCTTTGGAAACGTGCAACCAACAGAGCAGCTCTTTGGACTACTATTGCCACTTTGCCAATGGGTATTTTTATGAAAATGTTATTGCCTGAATTGCCATTTATTATTCGTATGGGATATGTCTGTATGGCTTTAATTTCTTTGGCAGTAATTCTGGTTCTTACTGATAGTCATAAAATAGAAGCTGAAAAAATTTCAGGAAAGAATCGTGAGACGTTACTCTTGGGTGGTAAACTATTTGCCGGATTAACAATTATTACTTTAGCAGCAGGTATTGTTTGGGGTACTGATTTGTTTGGTGTTAGTTTAGCTCATCTAGGTTTTCATTCAATTTTCATGATGACATTTATGATGGCCTTTTTAGCGGTAATCATGTTTACGAATGCAAATTCCAAGAAACAGGATGGCAAGGCGTACTCTTTCGATCCTGAGCTTTTCCAGACAGATAAAACATTCTTTATTAGTGCAATGGGTATTGTTGTGATTATTGTTGCATTATATGCTTATTTCTGGTAAAATAATATAAATAGGTGTGAATTAAATTGCCTGGTAGTTGAGTTAAATATGGTAAGGTTAAAAACTATCAGGCAATTTTTAAAATTCGAATAATGGACTTAAATAAGTTAAAAGAAGAGGTTTTTAAAGCCAATCTTGATTTGGTGCAATATGGATTGGTACTCTTTACATGGGGAAATGTAAGTGCTATTGACCGGGAAAATGGTTTGGTTGTAATAAAACCCAGTGGTGTTTCCTATTCCGAAATGAAGAGTGAAGATATGGTTGTGGTTGATTTGGACGGAAATGTTGTTGAAGGCAAATTACGTCCCTCATCAGATACGCCTACTCATCTTGAATTGTATAAAAGTTTTAAGGAGATTGGCGGAATTGTTCATACTCATTCAACTTATGCAACAGGATGGTCACAAGCAGGAATTGGAATTCCAATACTTGGAACGACACATGCTGATTATTTTAATGGACAAATTCCTTGTACACGGGATATGAATGAAGCCGAGGTAAAGGGAGCTTATGAAAAAGAAACAGGCACCGTAATAATTGAAGCATTTAAAGAATTGAATCCGATGCATGTTCCTGGTGTGATTGTTAAAAATCATGGTCCGTTTACTTGGGGGAAAAATGCAAATGATGCTGTTCACAATAGTGTTGTTTTAGAGGAGTTGGCCAAAATGGCTTTCATAGCAAAAACCATTCAGCCAAATGCCTCAATGAATTCTCTTCTGACAGATAAGCATTTTAGTCGCAAACATGGTAAAGATTCATATTACGGTCAGTAGGTAAAACTGCTTTGATTTAATGATTAAAAATACAGTTTATGAGTGCAAAGAAATATGTAATAGGTCTTGATTATGGTTCAGATTCAGGAAGGGCTGTTGTAGTAGATGTTGCTACCGGAGAAGAAATAGCATCGTCAGTTATGAATTATCCCCGATGGATGGAAGGTAAGTATTGTGATCCTGTAAAGAATCAATACCGTCAACATCCATTGGATTATATAGAAGTTATGGAGTATCTGATTAAAGATGCTCTGGCAAAATCGCCAAAAGGGGTTGCTGGAAGTCTGGTGGGGCTTTCATTTGATACAACAGGAAGTACTCCTGTGTTGACGGATGAGAATGGCACCCCTTTGGCTTTATTGCCTGAATATGCAGAAAATCCGAATGCAATGTTTGTATTGTGGAAGGATCACACTGCGGTTAAAGAAGCTGCCGAAATTAACGAATTGGTGAAAAAGTGGGATATTGATTATTCTCAATATGAAGGTGGAATTTATTCTTCGGAATGGGTGTGGGCAAAAATGCTGCACGTATTGCGTGAAGATGAATCCATACGGGATAAAGCAGTTTCCTGGATAGAACATTGCGATTGGATGTCGGCGGTATTAACAGGAAAACTGAAACCAACAGAAGTGTTGCGCAGCCGCTGTTCTGCGGGTCATAAAGCGATGTGGCATGAGTCATGGAATGGATTGCCTTCAGAGGAATTTTTGACCAGTCTCGATCCTTTGTTAAAAGGTTACCGCGATCAGTTATATGATGAAACTTATACGAGTGATATTTCTGTAGGGAAAATTTCTCCTGAATGGGCTGAACGTTTGGGTATAAGCACCGATGTAGCTGTTGGAGTTGGAGCATTTGATTGCCACATGGGGGCTGTTGGGGGTGAGGTAACTCCAAACGTTTTGGCACGAGCCATAGGAACTTCAACCTGCGATATCATGATCGCTTCTTACGATCAGATTGGTGATAAATTAATTCCTGGTATTTGCGGACAAGTAGATGGTTCGGTAATTCCAGGTTATGTTGGGTTGGAAGCAGGACAATCAGCTTTTGGCGATTTGTATGCATGGTTTAAAAATGTTGTTGCCTGGCCAATCGAAAACATTCTTTCAAAAACGACTTTGATTGATGAGGAAACCCGTGAGAAATTGATCGATGAAGCAATTTCTCAGATTATTCCGGAGTTGAGTAAAGAAGCTGAAAAAATTTCAATTGAAGAATCTACAATTGTAGCTGTTGATTGGATGAACGGACGACGTACTCCAGATGCAAATCAGGAAGTAAAAGGTTCCATCACAGGATTAACTTTAGGCTCTTCGGCACCTCGTATTTTTAGAGCATTGGTGGAGGCTACAGCCTTTGGATCGAAAGCAATCGTCGATCGTTTTGTTCGTGAAGGTGTTGAGATTAAAGGAATAATTGGTTTAGGTGGAGTAGCCAAGAAGTCGCCTTTTGTGATGCAGACTTTAGCCGATGTGTTGAATATGCCGATAAAAATTGCGCGTACCGAGCAAACATGTGCTTGCGGTGCTGCAATGTTTGCTGCTGTTGCTGCAGGAGTTTATAAAACAGTAGGAGAAGCTCAAAAAGCAATGGGGCAAGGTTTTGATATGGAATACATACCAAATCCGGATCGTGCTAAAAAGTATCTGGATATTTACGAAAAGTATGTAAAATTAGGAACTTTCACCGAGCAGGAATTGTTTGGAAAAGATAAAATAGTTGAAACAACAGGACAAATTAGTTAGATTAGTTAGCGGGAAACCGAGGGGGAAATCTTAAGTTCCATACCCTCGGTTTTTTTTGGTAACATTTCGGAGTGTATGCAAGCTTCATTAAAAAATCAGTATTGAATTTAAAATAGATTAATATTGGTCTTTTCAGGATTTATGCAATTAGAAGAAATTGATAACATTAAACTAAATATTATGAAACTATTAAATGTGTTATGTGTTGTAGCGGTTCCTCTTTTGATGAGTTGTCAGAAGCCGGAAAAAAAGGAATTGATTTCTCCGGCAGATTTTGCCAGTGATTACAATGGGAAAAAGGTTGAGCTTTTTACATTAACCAATAAGAACGATTTGGTTTGTCAGTTAACAAATTTTGGAGCAAGAGTTGTTAGTTTATGGGTGCCGGATAAAAATGGAAAGTTTGCTGATGTTGCTGTTGGATATGGAACAGGAAAGGATTTTATAGACAAGAAAGAATATTTTTTTGGGGGAACAATAGGTCGTTATGGAAACCGAATTGGTCAGGCTAAATTCACTCTGGATGGAATAGAATATCAGCTTGAAGCAAACAATGGAGAGAATCATTTGCATGGTGGATCAAATGGCTTTTACCGGCAAATTTGGGATGTGAATCAAATTGATAAGCAAACTTTGGAGTTTAGCCTGCATTCAGCAGATATGGACGGAGGATACCCTGGTAATGTTGATGTAAAAGTAAAATATCAGCTTACAGATGATAACGAATTAAAAATCGAATATTTTGGAACAACTGATAAGCTTACAGTTCTAAATCTTACCAATCATACTTATTTTAATCTTAAAGGAGCAGGTGAAGGAACAATTAACGATCATCAGTTAATGATCAATGCTGATTCTTACACTCCAGTGGATGCCGGTTTAATTCCAACTGGTGAAATTTTACCTGTAAAAGGGACGGCATTCGATTTTAACAATTTAACCGCTATTGGCGAACGGGTTGATAATGATGAAACGCAGCTAAGCTATGGTAAAGGTTACGACCACAATTGGGTGTTGAATAAATCAGACGAAAAGCTGACTTTAGCTGCAAAAGTTGTTGAGCCATCATCGGGAAGAATCCTTGAAGTTTATACCAATGAACCTGGAATTCAGTTTTATGGTGGTAATTTTTTAGATGGAGTTGTTGGTAAAGGAAATAAGAAATATGATTTTCGAACTGCATTTTGTTTGGAAACACAACATTTCCCAGACAGCCCAAATCAGGCAAACTTTCCTGATGTGACAGTTAAGCCGGGAGAAGAGTATTATTCAATTTGTATTTACAAATTTTCCAGCAAATAATTTTTTAGTTAGTGTAAGTGAAATAGGCTGAATCTGTAATGGATTCAGCCTGTTTTATTTCTATTGGGGGTAAAAGAGTTTACAATTCAATTAAATTTCGTTCGAATAAATTGAGAGGTTCGCATCCATCCTTTGTCACCAACAGAGAGTCTTCGATACGCAAACCACCCCATTCGGGGATATAGATTCCAGGTTCCATTGTGATAACCATGCCAGATTGAAATGTAAATGATGCATCGTCCTTAATAAAAGGATTTTCATGTATATCAAGGCCAACTCCATGGCCAATTCCCGGATAATAATATTCTAAATATTTAGAAGGTATTTGTTTTCGTACCATCTCAGCAATTTCTTTACCCTCAACGCCCTCCTTTATTGAATTGATGGCTAGTTTGCCGGCATTATTTATACAATCGTAAATTTCTCTTTGCTGATCGTTTGCTTGTCCAAGAACAAAACTTCGGCTTATATCTGCATGATAGCCATGGTATAACGCACCAAAGTCGAATAGGATTAAATCACCATTTCCGACACGTTTTTTACCTGGTTTTCCATGTAATAGTGAAGTTCTTTTTCCCGATAAAACCATCGTTTCAAAAGAGAGATTATGAGCGCCGCACTTTTTAAGGTTGTATTCAAGTTCAGCAACGATATCAATTTCCATAACTCCTTCTTTTATTGAAGAGAGTGTATTTTTAAGTGCCTCATCGGAAATTTGGCTGGCTTTTCTCAGATTTTCAATTTCATCTTTGGATTTTATAATCCGAATCTGTTCTACTAAATTTTGAGTAGGAACTTTATTTCCATTAATTTCAGAATATTCCTGAAATGTGATATAATTGCTTTCAAACCCAATTTTTTGAATGAGCAAGGATTTAATGAGAAAATCATAAGTCAAAGAATTGTATCTCTTGTCGTTAATCCATTCAAATACAATTATATCCTTATGGCATTCATTTTTAGCCTGCTCAATATATCTTGGGTCAGTTATCAGATAGCAAGATTGATTTGCTAAGAGCAAGCGTGATGAATCTCCAGAGAAACCCGATAAATAGGTAACATTTGATTCGGAGGTAACCAGTAAAGCATCAATATCTTGTTTTTCTAATAGCTGAAGTGTTTTTTGTATTCTTTCCATGTTTATATTTTCAAATGAGCTTGATGTAGATTCTATGTAAAGGAAACAAAAATTCAAATTCGCAACTACAACAAATGTGTATCAAACTTATATAAGTGTTTTATTTTCTGTTTGTAGAAAGAATACATCCATATTAGAAATAGGGAGTGAAAGATTCATGAAAATGACTCAGATTTTTAAAAGTGTTTTGTATATTTAAAATCTAACTTAAGGTCTTGTGTTCTTTTGTTAATGGGGGTAATCAGGGGTTTTATTAAAATAATATTTATTTGTATGAATAGAATGATTTTAATTGTTTTTACTTTCATTTGCTCAACTTTTGGGAATTTAGCTCAAGCGGATAATGATTTCTTAAAATTTGTTCACTATACAAATGTGGATGGATTGCCATCATCCTATGTGAAGAGTATAACTCAAGATCAGGATGGTTTTATCTGGGCAGCAACAAGAAGTTCTGTATGCCGGTTTGATGGGAAGAAATTTGCGGGGTTTCAATGTGTTGAGAATGGTAAGTGCTCAGATATACAAAGTGATAAAATCTTCATGTTGTGTGATACAATTTTAGTGTGTAGAACAATTAAAGGGAAGTACTATCAATTTGACTTTAACAATGAATATTTCAAACCCTATGAACCATTAAATGAAATAAAGGGACTAACTAATATTGTTCCAACTGAAGGAGGTGCATGGTTATGTGCTGAGCAACGCCTAAAATATTTTGACGGAGAAAATGGTCAATGTGTAAATCTGGAAGATGAAATTAAATTTGCTGTTTTACCTAAGAATACGAAAATTGTTGATGTTAGGGAAAAAAACAATAAAATTGTTGCTTTAACAGAGAATTCGATCATATATGTTATCGATCGGGATAAGAGATTTGTGAAGGGGATAGACTTGCCCCCAGAAGCCAAAGGAGAATCTTTTTTGGGTTTTTTTTTAGATAGCAACAATAAGATCTGGCTGGCAACCTCTAATACCGGTATTTGCCGAATTAATATAGAGGATGGGCAATACATTCATTTTTCAGAAGAACAAAAAGGCTCGCACCATATATTGCACAATATGGTGCATTGTTTGGCTGAAGATTCGATTGGAAGGGTTTGGATGGGGACTGAAAACGGACTGTGTGTATGGTCACCAGTAACAGAAAAATTCACCTGTCAACAGTTTGATCTAACCAATCCTGATGGAATCAATACCAATCCGATATACAATGCTTTTAAGGATAGTAGCGGGAACATTTGGTTTGGATCCTATTTTGGAGGGATAAATTTATGGTGTTCTAATTCAAGGTTTTTTAAGAAATGGAAGGCCGGAACAGGTAAAAGAGATTTATCGGGTAATGTAGTTAGTTGTCTGATTGAAGATCAGAAAGGAGATCTATGGATTGGCCTTGAAGATATGGGGCTAAATAAAATGAATATCTCAACTGGAGAGATAACGAAATTCCAAAGTTGCGCAGAGGGAAATGGCTTGAATTTTAATAATTTGCATTGTCTTATTTTTGAATCCCCCGAAAGATTATGGATTGGAACCTATACTTATGGTATTAATATTTTAAATACTAAAACAGGCCGGTTTGAATACATTACAACAAAAAATCATCCTTTGTTACCCTCCGATAATATTTATCATTTTTTGAAAAAGGGAAATCTGATCTATATCTCAACAAGCAATGGTGTTGCAGTTTATAATACAATAAGCAAGTCGATATCTCCTTTTTTTAAAGACATACTTGAAGGGGTACAAATCGAATATATGTGTGATGCCGGTGAATACATCTGGCTTTCATCATTTACGGGTGTGTATCGTTACAAGGTGCAGGATCAAACGTTGTCAAAGTTTGATAAAATTCCTTTTATGAAAGGAATAAATTTTGTAAAAATAGATTCGAAAAGACGGGTTTGGATTGGTGACTCTTATGAGGCACTTTGTTATTACGATGAAGCGAATGATAAAGTGGTTCAGTTCAATAAAGATAACGGGTTTCCTGTTTCGTGGATTTTCAGTCTTGAAGAAGGAGAAAATGATGATTTTTGGGCCAGTAGTGATAAAGGCTTGGTTAAATTTAATCCTGAAACAAAGAAATACACTTTATTTGATCTTGATTCAGGCATTCCTTTTGAACAATTTAATTACAGAGCTTCGTATAAGGATAGTCGCGGGAATATATATTTTGGTGGAAATAATGGAATGGTTTCATTTTATGAATCGGGAGAAGAAGTTAAATCTAAACCTTTGGATGTAGTGTTTACCGAAATGCAGCTATTCAATAAGGTTGTAGTTCCGGGTGTTAATTCACCTCTTAAAAAATCACTGAACAGGTCATCTGAAATCAACTTAAAATATAAAGAAAATGTTTTTACGATTGGTTATTCAGCTCTGAATTATGAAAATCAAGGTAAGTGTCAGTATGCTTACTATCTTGAAAATTTCGATAAATCCTGGAATTATGTGGGAAATAGAGGGTTTGCTACCTATACCAATCTTAGTCCGGGAAATTATACTCTTCATGTTAAGGCTTCTACCGATAAATCGGAATGGAGCGATCACCAACGGTCCATCAATATTCATGTTAAACCACCATTTTATCTGTCCATCTGGGGATATCTAATTTACTTTTTTATTGTTTGTCTCATATTTACAGGTATTTATCTTGTTGGTTCGCGAATTCAAAAATCTAAGGCTATTGCTAATTTAGAAAGACGCGAGAAAGAATATGCCGTAGAGTTGAATCAGGCAAAACTTGAATTTTTTACAAATATTTCACATGAATTCAGAACTCCTTTATCACTAATTATTGGTCCTCTTTCAAATATGATTGAAAATGAGAATATTAGTTTTTCGGTAAAACAGAAATTTATAGGAATTGAAAAAAATGTAAAAAGGTTATTGCGGCTTGTAAATGAACTGCTTGATTTTAGAAAGGTAGAGCGGGGAAAAGAAACATTACAGGTCAGCAAAAACAATATTAATACTCTTTTACAAGACTTGAAGGAATCATTTTCGACTACAGCTGAAATGAAAGGTGTTGATCTTATCCTTGAGACAGAAGGTTCTGATTCTGAAGTGTGGTTTGATTATTCTAAAATGGAAAAGGTGCTTGTTAATGTATTATCTAATGCTTTCAACTTTACAGACAGGGGTGATTCAATCAGACTGACCGGAAAGGTGCAAAATGAAGTTTGTTTAGATAAAGAATTGAAACAGACTCTTGTGTTGTCGGTGTTGGATACTGGACATGGGATAGAATCCGATAAGCTTGATAAAATTTTTGACAGGTATTTTCAAGCCGAAGATAAGGTCAAAGTTTATTCGGGATCGGGAATTGGATTGGCATTTGTAAAGGGATTGGTTACTCTTCATAAAGGAAGTATAGCTGTAGAAAGTAAACTTCAGGAGGGTACTAAATTTACAATTTCACTGCCGGTCTCTGAGTCGGATTACTCTGATGATGAATTGACGGACTGTTGCTGCAGAAGCAGTATTCTTAAGAATATTGAAATTGAAGGTGATCAGGTGAGTTACGCATTGGCAGACAAATCGGAACAAATAAAAAATTTGCCATCCATTCTGGTCATCGATGATAATCTGGAGCTGCTTGAATTTATTCGTGAAAGTCTTCAGGAAGATTACAGAGTAACAACGGCCTCAAGTGGTGAAGAGGGGCTGACCCGAATTGCTGAATGTACTCCGGAACTTATTATTAGTGATGTTATGATGCCTGGAATTGACGGTTTGGAGCTAACGAAAAGGATAAAAACCAATATTGAAACATCACATATTCCTGTCATTTTATTAACCGCAAAAGGAGGAACGAATAATGAATACATCGGCTTAAAAACGGGTGCTGATTTATTTATTGAGAAGCCTTTTTACCCACAGATATTAAGTCAGAATATTTGTAATATCCTAAATACCAGAAGAAATATTATTGAGCGATTTAAGAAAGATGCTTTTATTGCACCTGCTGACATAACACATTCTGAATCGGATCGTGAGTTTGTTCAGAGTCTCACATCTCTTATTATTGAAAATTTAGATCAATCTTCAATGGATGTTTCTTTTATCACAAAGGAAATGGGGATTAGCAGATCTCTGTTGCATATTAAACTGAAAAGAATAACGGATTGTTCGGCAACTGAATTTGTTCGGACTGTTCGGTTAAGAGAGGCTGTGAAATTAATTTCTGATGGAAAATGTAATATCTCTGAGGCGGCTTATCGAACAGGATTCTCCAATCCAGCCTATTTTAGTCGAAGATTTAAAGAATTTTTCGGAAAATCTCCGCGCGATTATTTTGAAATTTAGTTTTCATTTTCATTATTTTTTGACAAGATACTTCCTGTATCATTTAAATTCTGAGTTTATAGTATTGGTTTTTTGATTAATCAATCGTTCATTACCTGCATTACCAATTTGTTTTTTCTCAATTGATGCGTGAACTGCATAATTTCGATTTTTTCCGGAATCGATTTCAATGAATTTTCATCTTCTGTCTTTGTCAGACATTTATTTTCCATTTATAATATCTCGAAAATCCATAGTCTTATTAGTCAAGATGTTGATATTCAGTCATGTTTGTTGTTGCATCACTTTCGATTACACATGTGTATATGTTATTTCAACATGCGTACATGCACTTTTGTCATTATAAATACATTTTTGAAATATCAAAATGATCCTAAATCTATTTATAAAATTAAAAACGTATGAGAAAAAAACTTGAACAAAAGAGTAGAAGTAATTTAAAACATTATCAGTTGATGTTTTTATTATTTCTAAGTGTTGTGTTTTGTTCTTCAACAATTGGCTTAGCCCAGGAAAAAGTTGAAGGAATTGTTTTGGATGAAATAGGTTCTCCTTTACCTGGAGTTACTGTTCTTATTAAAAGCACAACAATTGGTACCATTACTAACTCTGAAGGATATTTTAATCTTGATGCAAAAGTGGGTGATATTGTAAGTATATCATTCATTGGATATAAGACTTATGATATTAATGTCGTAAAAGAAATGCCAAAGCAAGAAGTGCATTTGGAAGCTGATTTTGTTGGCTTAGAAGAGGTTGTAGCAATTGGATATGGAACCCAGCGAAAAGGGGATGTAACTAGTGCTGTTGCGAGTGTGAAATCGGAGGATTTTCTTTCAGGTAATACACAGGGAGCTGCAGATCTTATTAAAGGTAAGGTTGCTGGACTTGTGATCACCAAGGCCTCAGGTGATCCAAATGCATCTTCAAGCATTAACTTAAGAGGAATGGTGTCTTTAGAAGGGAGTTCTGATCCTTTGATTTTAGTAGATGGAATCCCGGGAGGTTTAAATACAGTAGCTCCTGAAAATATTGCTTCCATTGATGTGTTAAAAGATGCATCTGCTGCAGCTATTTATGGTACCCGAGGTGCTGGTGGTGTTATTATTATTACAACAAAATCAGGTAAGAGGATGCAGAAACCTGAAGTTTCTTATGCAGGCTATTATACAACTTCTGAATTTTATAAAGAAGCTGATTTTATGGATGCAGAAGATATAAGAGCTGGCAAAACTGTATTTAAAGATGCCGGTTATGATACTGACTGGTTGAAAAGTATCAAACAAAAGGCTTATACTCATAATCATAGTGTAAGTATTTCAGGGGGAACTGAAAATGCAACTTACTCAGGTAATATTACTTACCGTCAGGAAGAGGGGATTATTAAATCAACAGGAAATGATGAGTTGAAACTTAACTTTGATGTAAATCAGTATTTTTTAAATGATATTGTAAAAGTTAATTTGAATATTGTAAAAGGACTTCACAAGCATGACATTGCTGATCCAAAAGATGCTTATCGACAAGCATTAATCCGAAACCCAACTTTACCGGTAAGAAATGAAGATGGCAGCTACAGGGAAGATTTTTCGGTTCTTCAATATTATAATCCTGATGCTATTTTGCAGGAAAAGGATGGGGAAAACAGAAGCGAGTATACTCGTATTACCGGTAATTTAACTGTTGAGCCTATTAAAGGTTGGAAAACAAATGTAATGGTTGCTACAAAGCGTAGTTTTTCAAATGACAAAACCTATACAACATCAAAATTTTATAAGGCAACAACTAATAATAGAATTGGTGAAGCTTATCAAAAATCATATAATGACCAAACTGATTATTTGGAAGCAACTTCCAGTTACGAAAAAACAGTTGCCGATCACCGTATTTCTGCATTAGTCGGATATAGTTACCAAGAATCATTTTTTGAGTCGTTTTTGGCTTCTAACTATGGATTTCCAACAGATTATTTTGGATATGATAATCTTAAGGCCGGTACTGCTCTTACTGATGGAAAAGCAAATATGGAGAGTGAAAGAAAAGAGGACAAATTGATTGGTTTTTTTGGACGTGTGAGTTACAGCTTTAAGAATAGGTATAATATTTTAGCAAGTATCAGACGCGAAGGTTCTTCTAAATTTGGAGAAAACCACGAATGGGGTAATTTCCCTTCTGTATCTCTGGGGTGGACAATTAGTGAGGAATCATTTATGGATTCATTTTCATGGTTGGATAACTTTAAATTAAGAGCTGGTTATGGTGTTACTGGTGTGGTTCCTAAAGATCCTTACCTATCTATATCGAGATATTCATATGGTGATGATAATTACTTTGATGGCAGCGATTGGAAAAAAGGTTTGGGAGTAGTTTCAAATCCAAACCCTGATTTGAAATGGGAAAAATCTGCAGAATACAATATTGGACTTGACATTTCTGTCTTTGATAACAGACTGAGTGCTTCAGCTAACTATTATCAAAAAAAGACAACAGATATGTTATACTGGTTTAATGTTCCAGTACCTCCAAATTTATATAATCAAACTCTTGCCAATGTTGGAGAGATGAAAAACACTGGTTTTGATATTTCTATAGATGCCACACCTGTTAAATCAAAAGATTTTACATGGCATACAAATGTCACATTATCTCATAATGAAAACAAATTGGTAAGCTTATCGAATGATTTGTATCAATCAGAAAATTATTGGTATACAAATTATGCTACTGATCCTATTTCTTTACCTACGCATCGCGTAGATATTGGTAAATCAATGGGGCAATTCTGGGGAATGAAATCTGTTGGTTTAACTGAGGATGGATTTTGGCTAATTGAAGATCCTGAAACAGGCGAAGCTGTAAAATTCAACGATGATGTAAAAGCTGATGATAAGTACCGCCAATATTTAGGATCAGGTATTCCAAAGTTAAATGTTGGATGGAACAATACATTTAAGTATAAAGATTTTGATTTAGTACTTCAAATGAGCGGGCAATTTGGACATAAAATTTTAAATGCTCAGAGAATGTTCTACGAAAATAACTCTATTTCCTATAATCGTTTAAAGTCTGCTGCCGATGATGTATATGGTGTTGCACCTTTAGCTAATAACTTAACTCAAACATTTGTTAGTTATTATCTTGAAGATGGAGATTATGTGAAAATGGATAATATTACTTTGGGGTATACATTCTCAAAAGTGAAGTTCATCGAAAATCTTCGTGTTTACGTATCCGGTGAAAATTTATTTACGATTACAGATTATTCTGGTTTAGATCCTGAATTGGCAACCGATTTTAAAGCTGCAGGTTTGGACGATCGTGATAAATATCCATCCATTCGTTCTTATACTATTGGGGTTAACTTAACCTTTTAATTTATTTTAGATGAATGAATCCTATTAGGTGTTAAGTATTGTTATACTGTGAGTTAATAGGTTTTTTATATAAACAGAAAAAAATATCTTATGAAATTTTTCAAAAACACATATAAATTCATCGCTTTGCTTTTTGTCGGGTTGATTTGTTTCAATTCATGTACCGATCTTAAAGAAGAGCTGTATAGCGAAATACCCTCAGAGGGTTATGATTTTTCTGATAATGATATTCGGGCAATGTTTGGTCCTGCATATAAGAATCTAAGATTATTGTATTGGGGTTGGAATGGAACCTTTGATATTTATGAAGAATCTTCTGACTTAATTATGACTCCACTTAGAATTGGAGTAGGATGGGGTGATTTATACGTTACAATGCATAAGCATACCTATACGAATCAGACAGGACATTTTTGGACAATATGGAATCAAGCGTATTCTACAATTACCAGTTGCAACCAATTGTTAGAGCGTGATTTAGTTAAGAAAGCTCCACTTTCATCAGCTGAGTTAAAAGGAATTAGAGGGTTGTCTTATTATCTTCTTTTAGATAATTTTAGAAATGTTCCATTGGATACACTTTTTACACATGAACCTGGTTTTTTACCAGTACAAGAAGACCCGCAAAAAATGTTCGAGTTTATCGAATCTGAAATGAAAGATATAAAAGAGGTCTTAAAAGGAAAAGAAGTGGTTTATGGACAGTTTAATTATTATGCAGCCTCTATGGTATTAGCTAAAATGTATTTAAACTATAATACTTGGTTTGGAACTAATGATAATACATATTACCAAAAAGCTTATGACGAAGTAAATGATATTATCAAGAATGGACCATTTACTTTATCTTCTTCCTATACAGATCCTTTTAAAGCGGATGGATCAGTATGTTCCGAGACTATTTATGCTATTGTATATGATTTTGTACATGCAGGAGGTAATTATTTGTCAAATAAATGTTTACATGGTGGGAGTAAAGCTACATTTAATTTGAAAGCTGCACCATGGAATGGTAGCTGCGCTATTCCTCAGTTTATTCAAACTTACGATCAAGATGATTCTAGATTTGACGATACTTGGTTAATGGGTATTCAGAAAGACATTTCAGGTTCTGATATTATTATTGAAGGTGTACCCCTTAATTATACACAGTCGGTTCATAGTATTGATAATCCCGGAGCTTATCAAATGGAAGGAGCGCGATTCCATAAATATGAAATTGTTGCCGGGGAAGAAGGTACTGCTGGTGATGATGTTCCTTTCTTTAGATTGACTGATGCTTATATGATTAAGGCAGAATGTCTATTGCGTTTGGGTTCATATAATGGTGAAGGAGAACAGATTGCTGCTAACATCGTGTCGATGATTCGGGGAAGAGCTTTCAAAGCAAATCCTGACAAAGCGGTACGCACAGTTGCTGACCTTAAAGGTCCAAGTGTGTATCAGTATGGTCATCAGGAGAATACAGCTCAAGAAGGTGAAGTGGATAACTTAATTGTAACTAATGAAGGTGGTGCTGATATTGAATTTGGAGGCTTTTTAGATGATTTAGCTTGGGAATTCGTTGGAGAACATCATCGTCGTCAGGATTTAATTCGTTTTAAATTAACTAGTGGTTCAAGTGTATATATTGGTAAGTCTTGTTTTTGTCGAGATGCTCATTTTGATGCTGCCAAAGAGATTTTTCCTATACCCAAGGATTTTCTTGAATCAAATTCGAAATTAGTTCAGAACCCTGGATATAATTAATAGAAAATTAGAATGGTTAATTTATTTTAGAATAAACTATGAAAAGTATGAAAAAAATTAAAATATTAATTCTATTGTCTTGTATAGCTGTTGGGTTATGTGGTTGTGACGACTATAATGATTTCACATCTAAACATGTGTATGGTGATACTGAGAATCCTTATTTGAGAGTAGATGCTGAAGCAAAAGCCGCGATAAATATGGAATTTGAGGTTGGGCGTTTCGAAGCTCAAATAGTGAAGTTAGATGATTATTCAGATAAGTTTCAAAATGAAATGAATATGACTGTTGATCAGGTTATTGCTGGTTTGAAAAATGGTAGTATTCTATTCTATAATATTAATGCCAGTAAAGGCAATTGGGATAAATCAGAGATGACAAAAGGCACTACAGGTTGGTATTACAACACTGCAGGTGGTGTAATGTCTGATAGTGAAACGCAAACAGCAAGTCTTGATATCGATACTGAAGCAAAAACCCTGATTGTTAATGTAAACGAGCAGGCAAAGGCTGGAACTATTCTTAATTTTAATGTTGGTTTTGCCATAGATGGTCCGGATTATGATCGTTATGTTCGTTTTGCATTCAATGTGTCTGTAACCGATCCGTCACTAATTATAGCGAGTGTAAGTATTCCTGAAGGAGATTATAGTAATACTACTATTGATTTCAATGATTATGCAGAGACGATAAGTTATAATTTAGGATTGAGTGTAGAAGAGTTTTTAGCCAAGTTAGATACGGAAACTGGTGGCAGTATTCATATGTCTGTTATTAACATTGGAACAGGAGAATGGGATGTAACAAGTGATTATACAGCTAATCCTCCTGGATACTGGATTAATAACTTAGGAGCTGTTTGTTCTTGGAATGATGCTGGTTTTTCAATGTTTGCTGAAACCAATTCTGATGATCAGGTTCTGTTTATTGGTAGAGCTCCGGCACTTAGTGCAGGAACAAATTTTACGATTGGTTTAGGTTATAAGGATATAGAGGATGAAACGAAGTTTTTCAGTTTTATTATCTCTGTCACTTTAGAATAAAAACTCCGTTTAATTATTGATTGTATTGATGATTGGCTGAAACACAACAGTTTCGGCCAATCTAGTACTAGGAAGAATCATTCTATTCAAAAGTTTGGTTTTATAAACGAGGTGCTCTTTATGTCTGAAGACAACTGGTCACAATTATATTTTAATTGAAGATCAGTCCACAAAAAAGTGATGATGGAATACAGGCGCAATTTATAAAATATTTGTGCCTGTTTTATTTTTCTTAGTCAGTTGAAGACAAGAATTAAAAGTCAATTAAAATTTAAAAATAATGAATCAAATACTGGATAAACGTCCGATAGCCCGATTAAATCATAGGATGCTTTTTACACTGATTATCTTTACCCTATTCTTTTTGGCCTGCAGTGGAAGTAATCTGGTTTCTGATGAGGATGAGAAAGATAAGCCAGATTCAGAAACACCAAAAGCAGATACAACAGCATTCGATAAGAGTAAATTTTATGTTCCTCTGGAGTTTAAGGATAATGATTATACTTCTACATCCAGTACGTGGTGTTACGAAAGAAGTAAGCAATCAGATCATTTTATATTATTTTGGGCTGCAGGATATGGAAAAAACGATCCGGGGGCGACAGAGGTTCCAGATAACCTGCGTGTTGATATTGATGATTTATTAGGAAAGGCGGAGGTGTTTTATGATCTAAATGTAAATACACTGAAGTTTGCTGAAACAGGTGTTGGTAAATCAAATTTGGATCAATATAAAATGCAAATTTACCTGTTTCATCAGGAAGAATGGATGGCTTTTGGAGCCGGATATGATGATACTATTGGTGCCTTATGGGTTAATCCGGGTACGGTTCAGCCGGTTGGTGCTGTTATTGCTCATGAAATAGGGCATAGTTTTCAGTACCAAACATTTTGTGATTTAGGTGGCAAGGTTGGATTTCGTTATGGTTTTGGTGGTAATGGTGGAAATGCATTTTGGGAACAAACGGCGCAGTGGCAATCTTTCCAAGCTTATCCAGAACAAGTCTTTGAGAATAATAACTTCCCTGTTTATTGTGAGAATTGTTTTCGACATGTTTGTCACGAGGACTATAGGTATGCCAGCTATTTTATACATTATTACTGGGCAGAAAAACATGGAATTGATATTATTGGAAAAATTTGGAGAGAAGCTCAGGAGCCGGAAGATCCAATTGAAGCATATATGCGTATCACCAATATTACGCTTGATCAATTGAATGATGAGATATATGATGCCGCTGCAAAATGTGTGACATGGGATCTTGATTCTTTAAGAGAGTATGGAGTTAACCATGTTGGACAACAGTCATTTAAATCAACAATAGTTGACCACGGGAGCTATCAGGTAAGTTATGATCGTTGCCCGGGAACCACAGGATACAATACAATTCGTTTAAATGTTCCAGATGAAGGCACTGAAATATCTACTGAATTTACAGGACTTGTTAATGCTTCAGGGTTTAATCATGTAGCCGATGAGAACAGGGCAGGATGGCGTTATGGATATGTTGCACTCTTGGAAAATGGGTCGAGAGTATATAGTGTTGTAAATAAAGAGTCGCATGGAAACGCTGTATTTACAGTACCTTCTGGATGTGCTAAATTATGGTTGGTTGTAACTGGTGCTCCAAATACTTATGCTGCTCATCCTTGGGATGATGATGATACAAATGACGATCAATGGCCTTATAAAGTGAAATTTACTAATACTGATCTTTATGGAAATATTGTATTCGATGGAACGGAAGTACCTGAGGATTTAACTTTAACTTATGATGTGAAATTTTCATCAAGTTCTACAGGATATACAGGAAGTACTGTAAGTATAGATTTAACAAAATTAGTGAAGGCACTTGTTTTGCAAAGTTCTGAAATTAGTGATAAGATTGGAAATGAAATTACCTTTTATGGAGTAGAATCTAATGAAACTCTGAATATAACCACCACAGCTACCGGATTAGGGCATTGGTTTGATATCGATGGTAATATTTGTGCCTATGGTGACAATGCTAAAGTTTTTTCGGAGTTTGATAAAACAAACTTTACTTTCTCAATTGGTCAATATCCCGGGCATTGTTCTTCTGGTAATCAGTTTAAAGTTAAGCAGACCTTAGTTTACCAATATGCAGCAGGTAAAAAAGTACAAGCCACGTTTGTTTTTAATATTGCAATACAGTAATTAGAAAACCCTATTATTCGGCGTAGCCTAAAAAAGCACGCCGAAATCACCTGAAGTAACATATGGGGCTGTGTATTGCGGGATAATGAAGTAGCTGTGTTGAAAAGGCAATAGGAATCGTCTCTGCGTGATTTAAATTTAATGTAGGGATGGTGAATTTAAAGAAGAAATTGTTAAACATGAATTCATAATATTACATGGAAAAATTTATTTGTATCGTATTGTTAATCCTATTTGCTTTTTGTGGTAAGGCACAAAAAACAAATAGAGATTTAACAATTGAGAATAACCCATTACTACCAGGCTACTTTGCCGATCCAACCATTAAAAAATTTGGAGAAACCTTCTATCTATATTCTACTACCGATGGAATTAAATTGGCTTCGGGAGAACCTCAGGTTTGGGTAAGTAAAGATTTTGTGAATTGGTACAACACCGAAATGGATATTGACTTACCTGATGGTTTAACCAATTGTTGGGCTCCTGATGTGATGAAAGGGAAGGATGGAAAGTATTACTATTTTATGGGTAATTGTGAACATGGCTGTAATATCTATGCTTATGTTTCTGATTCACCAATTGGTCCATGGAAAAGTCTGAAAAATGGACAGGCCGTTATTCCTGTGGGGACAGCGATTAAGGGATTACCTGCTTTGGATGCCCAGTATTTTTTGGATGATGATGGATCAATTTACTCCTATTTCGGGACTTGGTGTTCTAGTTTCGGGGGACTTGGCTGGGCTAAAATTGATCCCAAAGATCATTGTACAATATTGGAAAGCGGATCAATTCCAATCACTCAAATTCCTGAAGTATTTGAAGCTGCTTATTTATTAAAACACAATGGAAAGTATATTCTGATGTATTCGTCAGGTGATTGCAGGTTGAGCAGCTATGCTGTTCATTACTCTTATTCTGATTCTCCGGTAGGTCCCTTTAACTACGGAGATAATTCTCCAATACTGCAGACAAATCAGGACGGAAGTATTGATAGTCCCGGGCATCATTCGGTTTTAAAAGATGGCGACGATTATTATATCCTGTATCATCGTCATGATAATCCGCATAGTACTGGTGGTGAGTTCAGACAAGTTTGCGCTGATAGACTTGATTTTTTGAATGACAGTACTATTCTTCCGGTAATTCCGACGCATAAAGGAATTGGTTATTTGAGAAAAAACCAAATCCCTGAAAAGGATTTGGCCTTTAAGGCCAAAGTAACAGCTACGTCTTATTATCATTTGGAATCACCGGCAACAAAATATACAAATAGTCCAATTGATTATAAATATCTGCCTGAATATGCTACAGATAATAATAACGGAACGATGTGGAAGGCTGCATCAAGTACATACCCCCAATCATTGGTTGTTGATTTGGGTAAAAAAGTGAAAGTTGCCAGAGTAATGACTCAGTTTGAGTATTCAACTTTTTACTATCAATATAGAATTGAATGTTCTTCAGATAGCATTAATTGGTTCTTATTTTCAGACAGAACAAATAACAGGCAAAGTGGGTCACCAATGATTGATGATAACAATGCAAAAACCCGCTATGTTAAATTGACGGTAACCGGGGCTGAAAAAGGAGGATTGTTTCCGGCGATATGGAATTTAAAAGTTTATCCTGATTTATTTGAGATTCCAGAATTGGCCTTGCTGTCGAAAACTTCTAAGGATAATCTTTTAACGGATGATCATTTATTAATGAATTTTGACGTTGAAAATTTCGCAATGGATTCTCGTGATTATTACTTCAAAAATTCAGGTAGTTTAGGGGGATACTTTATTAAAGAAGGTTCTCCCGAAATAAAGTATATCGACAATGTAAAAGCAATTTCTTTTGATGGAGAAAGCTTTTTTAGATTAAGTGAACCTGCTCCTAACAGTTTAAGTTGGAACTCACCATATACTGTATCTTCGTGGGTATTTAATCCTGAAATTGGAGATGGAGAATGTCTGATAACCTGGAATAGTCGTGAAAATATGCTGCAAGGCTCCTATTCAGCATTAATGTATGGTAAAAGTAATTTTGGAGCTGTGGCTCATGGAGATGGATCTGTTGATTTAGCCTATAAAGAAATCCCCGAAGCATCAAAATGGCATCACATAGCACTGAGCTTTGATGGAATGGTTGAATCGGTATATGTTGATGGTGTTCTAAATACTCAACAACCAATTAATCTATTTGTTAAAAACTGTGATATTCTGATTGGCGCCAGTGGTTTCTACGCAGAGAATTATAGTGGTTATATTTCAAATTCTCAGCTTTTTAACAGAGCATTAGCCGAGCAGGAAATTATTGAATTAAAGAAGATTACATCTCCGGATAAATAATAATCATTAATCAGTTTATTTTTTCGGCAATTAGTTAAATCTAGTAAAATTAAAGGCGAAAATATTTACTCCTATTTGAGTTCATTTAGAGAATGGAGTGAATAAAGCCTTGATAAATCGATGTAATTAAAGAATTAAAAACATTTGTACAATTATTTTGAACAAACCGACAACTTAATGTGAGCATTTCGATACAATTTTACATTTGAAAAGTAATTAATTTCTGAAATAGTAATATTAAAAAAATAGGATATAATAATGACAACAATTAAAAGAGTTTTAACACTTGCACTTTGCATTTTGTGTTTTGCAGCAAATGCTCAGGAAAAAAATAAAACAGGTGGATATCCCATTTCTCCTGTTCCTTTTACTTCAGTAAAAGTTACCGATTCGTTTTGGGGACAAAGACTGAAAGCTAGTCGTGAAGTTACTATTCCGTTGGCTTTTAGTAAGTGCGAAGAAACCGGTCGATACGAAAACTTTGTTAAGGCAGCACATCCAAGTGATACGATTAAGGTGGAAGGCTTTTCATTTGATGATACCGATGTGTATAAAACCATTGAAGGAGCCAGCTATTCAATGCAGACTTTTCCAGATAAAAAATTAGACAAATATATTGACAGTGTTTTAACAATTGTGGCGGCTGCGCAAGAGGCAGATGGTTATTTATACACTGCCCGTACAATGAATCCTGCTCACCCACACGAATGGGCTGGAACCAAACGTTGGGAAAAAGAGGAAGACCTAAGTCATGAGTTGTACAATTTAGGACATATGGTTGAGGGTGCATTGGCACATTATCAGGCAACTGGGAAAACAAACTTTTTGGATATTGCAAAAAAGTATGCCGATTGTGCCGTAAGGGAAGTTGGTGATCAACCAGGACAGGTAACAGTAGTTCCAGGTCATCAGATTGCAGAAATGGCTTTGTCGAAATTATATGTTGCAACGGGCGAACAGAAATATCTTGACTTTGCAAAGTTCCTGCTCGATAAGCGCGGTTATACCACAATAAAAAGTGAATACAGCCAGTCGCATAAACCGGTTTTGGAACAGGACGAAGCTGTCGGACATGCTGTTCGCGCTGCCTATATGTATACTGGCATGGCCGATGTGGCTGCACTTACTGGTGATACTACCTATGTAAACGCCATTGATAAAATTTGGGAAAACATTGTGGGCAAAAAATTATACATCACAGGAGGTATCGGTGCTACAGGGCATGGTGAGGCTTTTGGTAAGAATTATCAGCTGCCTAATATGTCGGCTTATTGTGAAACCTGTGCTGCTATCGGAAATGTTTATCTCAATTACAGACTATTTCTGCTTCATGGCGAATCAAAATACTACGATGTACTGGAACGCACTCTTTACAATGGGCTGATTAGCGGCGTTTCATTGGAAGGCGATGGTTTTTTCTATCCAAATCCACTTGAATCGATTGGTCAGCACCAACGCCGGCCTTGGTTTGGTTGCGCCTGCTGCCCGTCAAATATTTGCCGATTTATTCCTTCTGTTCCCGGATATATTTATGCAGTGCATAAAAGTGATTTGTATGTAAATCTGTTCATGTCGAATAATTCGGAAATTAAGGTGGATGGAAAACCGGTAGTATTGAAACAAACAACCAATTATCCTTGGGTAGGTGATATTAATCTGGATGTAAATCCAAAGAAAAAACAAGATTTGAGTCTTAAAATCCGTATTCCTGGATGGGTGTTAGGCCAAGTAGTACCTAGTGATTTGTATGCATTCTCCGACAGTAAAAAATTATCATACTCAGTTAAAGTAAACGGGCAGTCTGTTACAAGTCAACTTAAAAATGGTTATTTCACTATCAGCCGCACTTGGCGTAAGGGTGACAAGGTTGAAGTTCATTTCGATATGGAACCACGTACCGTAAAAGCGCATCCATTGGTTGAGGCAGATCAGGGTAGAGTTGCAATTGAGTGCGGTCCTGTAGTTTATTGTGCCGAGTGGCCCGATAATGATTATAGTGTATTGAGTGCTGTGATTCCACAAAAACCGGTATTTACTGTTGAAAACAAACCAGACTTGCTGTATGGCATCAATATGATTCATACCGAAGCTCAGGTATTAAATTACAATACCCAAGGTAAAATCGAAGTGAAAGACGTTCAATTGAACATGATTCCTTACTATGCATGGGCTCATCGTGGAAGTGGTGAAATGACCGTTTGGCTTTCTGACGATTTAAGTACCAGTCGCCCAATGAAACAACCAACTCTTGCTTCCGAAAGTAAAGTTGATGCCTCGCATTTGGTGAAAGCAATTAGTGCAGTTAACGACCAACTCATCCCTAAAAATGAAAAAGATCAAGCTGTACCTTACTATCATTGGTGGCCTAAAGAAGGAACCACAGAATGGATTTCATATGAATTTGACGGTGAGAAAAAAGTAAGCGGTTCAACAGTTTATTGGTATGATGATGCGCCTTGGGGTGGTTGCCGTATTCCAAAGGAGTGGAAAATCTACTATAAAAATAAAGACAGTGAGTGGATACCTGTTGAGAATACTGTACCCTACACAGTAAGCAAAGGAATGCCCAGCAAAGTTTCATTCAAAACTGTTAATACAACAGCAATAAAACTTGAAGTGAAGTTGCCTGAAAAAAATGCTTCAGGAATTACCGAATGGGAATTGGAATAGTTCCGATGCCGAATTTTCATACTAATATAGATATATAATGAGATTAAGATATTATAGTTTCCTGATATTGTTTGGTTTTCTTGCATTTTCCTGTGCTAAAAAGGAGAATGAAACTGTAGGACATTTAAATCCGGTTCCCTTTACATCTGTTCATTTAAATGATCAGTTTTGGGCTCCTAAAATTGAAATTAACAGAACTGTGTCAATTCCATCAGCATTTAAAAAGTGTGAAGAGACCGGGCGAATGGATAATTTTGCTCTTGCCGGAGGTTTGATCAAAGGAGAACACCAAGGTGATTTCCCATTTGATGATACTGATGTTTATAAGGTGCTGGAAGGAGCTTCATATACGCTGGCTGTAGAGTACGATGCAAAATTAGACCATTATTTGGATAGCCTGATTACTTTAATTGGCGCAGGACAAGAAGAGGATGGTTACCTATACACTTGCTTAACCAACAAATGCGAGCGTTTAAAGGGCTGGTACGGAAAAGGGCGCTGGGATCGTTTGAACAGTCACGAGCTTTATAACTGTGGTCACTTGTACGAAGCTGCCGTTGCGCATTATCAGGCAACAGGTAAACGTTCCTTACTTAATATTGCGATTAAAAATGCCGATTTGGTGAATCAGGTTTTCGGTCCGGGCGAAGGACAAAAGAAAGTTCCGTCAGGTCATCCGATTGTGGAGATGGCTTTGGTAAAATTGTATCGGGTTACAAATGATGAAAAATACCTTCAACTGGCACGATTTTTTATCGACGAAACAGGTAAGGGTACCGACGGTCACAAATTGAGCGAATACAGTCAGGACCACAAACCAATTGTGGAGCAGGATGAAGCCGTTGGTCATGCTGTTCGTTTGGGATATCTCTACTCAGGTGTAACCGATGTAGCTTCCTTGATGCACGATAAGCAATTGATGGAAGCCACCAAACGTGTGTGGGAAAATGTGGTTTCGAAAAAGTTGTACATTACTGGTGGAATTGGTTCCCGTGCTCAAGGTGAAGGTTTTGGTCCGAATTACGAATTGCCTAACATGACTGATTATTGTGAGACGTGTGCTTCGATATCGAATGTTTACTGGAACTACCGTTTGTTTCTGAATGATGGAAACTCAAAATACTACGATGTACTTGAACGGGTATTGTACAATGGGGTTATTTCGGGTGTATCCTTAAGCGGTGATAAATTTTTCTACGATAATCCTCTGGAGTCTGTTCATAATCACGATCGAGCCCCTTGGTTTGGATGCGCCTGTTGTCCGGGCAATATTACCCGGTTTATGGCCTCAATACCGGGTTATGTTTATACAACCGATGAACATTCTGTGTATGTAAATCTATTTTCTGAAGGTCATGCCGACATTGCTGTAGGAAAGGATACCCTAAGTCTGTCACAAAAAACACAATACCCTTGGAGTGGTAAGCTTACAATTTCAGTTGACAAAAAAACGAATGAACGTATTGGTCTGAAAATCCGCATTCCGGGGTGGGCACAAAATCAACCTGTACCATCTGATTTGTATCACTTTGTTGAAAATAACAATGATACTTATACCATTACTGTAAATAGGAAGGAAAAATCACCTGAAGTGGTGAATGGTTATGCCATTTTGAGAGAAAAGTGGGAAGCTGGTGATCAGATAGAAGTTGAATTTCCAATGCCTGTGCGCAAAATTAAAGCCAGCGAAAAGGTAATCAATGATCATAGTAAATTAGCTTACCAACGTGGTCCAATAGTGTATTGCTTCGAGGATAAAGACAACAATAATGCGTATTTATTCGATGAGTTTGTATCGCCGGATGCAAAGGTGAGTTCTCAATTTGAAGAAAACCTTTTAGGTGGAGTGGTAACACTTACAATGAAAGGAAGCCGGGTAAGTCAATCGGGAGATGCAAAAACAATTGAACCTGCAAGTCTTAAAGCCATTCCGTATTATGCCTGGAACAATCGGGGAACAGCAAATATGTTGGTTTGGCTGCCTTCCGGGGAAGAATCGGCTACCGTAAAACCAAGCTATTCTCCTGCAGATTCGGCCAAGGCATTTTCATCAACAAATTGGGCACCTGGTTTGAATGATGGTTTTACTCCTAAAAATTCGGGTGACACTGATAAATCATATTTCTACTGGTGGCAGAAAGAAGGATCGGAAGAGACTGTTGATTATGAATTTAAAGAACCTGTTGTATTGTCTCAGTCATCGGTTTATTGGCTTAATATGGATCACTACGATGGCAATTATAAGGTGCCCGAAAAATGGTCGTTATTATACAAAGACAGCAAGGGGAAATGGGTTCCTGTTGAAACCAGCGATGCTTTTACAGTGGAACTTGATAAATACAATACAGTGAGCTTTAAGCCTGTAAAAACAAAAGCACTTCGAATTATGGCTCAACTGCAAAAAGACGAGTCGGGTGGTATTTTGGAATGGAAAGTAAAATAATTAAGACTGTAATTTTCTGATAACTATATAATTATTAAAATATGAGATTCGATTTTTGTAGAGCCTTATTCTTTTCAATTTGTATTGGAGTTGGATTATCTTCCTGTTCAGGTATCGAAGATAATAGAATAAGTACGAACGGTCCTGAGGTGGTTGAATTTAAAGTCCTGCCATTTGATTTAAAGGATGTTAAATTGCTTGATGGCCCTTTCAAAAAGGCCATGGAATTAAATGTGCAGAGCTTGTTGAATTATGAACCAGACAGATTGTTGGCAAAATTTCGGATAGAAGCTGGTCTCCAGCCTAAAGCAGAGCATTATGATGGCTGGGAGGCAAATACAATAGCCGGACATAGCTTAGGACATTATTTAAGTGCTTGTGCCTTAATGTATAATTCAACAGGCGACAAGCGTTTTCTTGACCGTGTTAACTACATTGTAGATGAACTGGAAGCTTGTCAGAATGCTGACGGTGAAGGATACATAGGTGCTTTCCCTGACGGAAAACGAATTTTGGAAGAGGAAGTAGCAAAAGGAGATATACGTTCGAAAGGATTTGATTTGAACGGAATATGGGTACCCTATTACACCGAGCATAAAGTGATGGCTGGTTTGACTGATGCTTATAATTTATGTGGGAATAAAAAGGCTTTACAAATCAATATAAAATTTGCCGATTGGTTAACAACTATTGTAAAAGACCTGAACGATGATCAAATTCAGAACATGCTGGATTGTGAACATGGAGGAATTAATGAGTCGTTGGTTGATCTTTACGGATTAACGAAGAATGAGAAATATCTGGAGCTATCTAAGGTTTTTCATCACAAAAAGGTGCTTGATTCTTTGGCTCATCATGTTGATATTTTACCAGGAATACACGCGAATACACAAATTCCAAAATTAGTTGGGTGTGCCCGTCGTTATGAGCTTACCGGGGATTTGTCTGATAGAGAATCGGCTGAGTTTTTCTGGGATCGTGTTGTAAATCACCACTCCTATGTTACCGGAGGTAATTGCAATCATGAATATTTTGGGGAGTCGGATCATCTGCGCAACCGCCTTAGTCAAAATACGACTGAAACATGTAATGTGTACAATATGTTGAAGCTGTCCCGTCATCTTTTTGAGTGGGATGCCACTCCTGAAGTTGCCGATTTCTATGAAAGAGCATTATTCAATCACATTTTATCCTCTCAGCACCCTGTAGATGGGCGGGTGATCTATAATTTGTCATTGGAAATGGGTGGTTATAAAGTATATCAGGATCCGTATTGGTTTACATGTTGTGTGGGAACAGGAATGGAGAATCATTCAAAATATGGAGCAAACATTTATTTTCACAACAATAATGAATTATATGTGACTCAATTTATTGGTTCTGAATTGAACTGGAAAAACAAAGGTTTGATCGTAAAACAGATAACTGCTTACCCGGAAGAACAAGGGACAAAATTGGAGTTTAACTGTGAAAAGCCAAGCAAATTTACGCTTAAGCTGCGCTACCCAAAATGGGCTGAAAATGGTGTGGAGATTTATATCAATAAGGAAAAGATATCTGTTGATCAAAAGCCGCAAAGTTTTATTTCTATTGAAAGAACCTGGAAAAAAGGAGATGTATTGGAATATAAAATGCCTTTTACACTTCGTTTGGAAACCATGCCTGATGACAGCAACCGTGTTGCAGTTATGTATGGTCCGATGGTAATGGCTGGTGAATTAGGCCCGGAAGACGATCCAAAAGCAACTGACACGATGTATGTGCCTGTAATTATGACAGAAGATAGAGATCCTTCGAATTGGTTGAGTTCTGTTGAAGGAGAAGTAAATACATTCAAAACCGAATCGGTTGGATACCTGCATGATTTTGTCTTGAAACCATTCTATAAAATACACGATGTAAGGTATTCTGTATATTTTGATATTTTCAACCAAGAATCATGGGCGAAATATCAAAAGGAATATCAAGCTAAACAAGCACAGAAAAAGAAATTGGAAGAAATGACAGTTGACTTTTTTCAACCAGGAGAAATGCAGCCCGAACGGGATCATAATTTTACAAGTGAAAATTCATCCATTGATGTGATAAAAAATAAAAGATCCCGTGTAGTTGGTAGAGGTGGTGTAATGTCTTTTGAAATGGGATTGATGAAAGGAAATCGATTGGCTTTGGCTGTTGAATATTGGGGCGGGAATACCGGCGCTAAAACATTTGATATCTTGATTGACGGAAAATTACTTGCGACAGAAAATATCGCGGATAAAAAGCCGGGAGAATTCATTGATATCTTATACCAATTGCCTGATGATATTTGCATGACTAAAGATAAAGTGATGGTTACATTTAAACCTCACGAAGGGCATCGAGCAGGACCAGTATTTGGTGTAAGAACTGTTAAGCAATAAAATAAGGAAAAGTATTTTAGTTAGTTTTTAATGGTGGATAGTTCTGAAAACTGCAAATCTCAAAATGGAGATTTGCAGTTTTTTTTGTCTGGGGAAAGGAGTTTTTTTTAATAATAAGACTTATTACACATGTATGTTACTTTTTTAAACAATAGTGATAGTCCAAAGCCTAAAGAATAGACAGATTTGAGTAATATTTTTTAACCCAAAAATTACATTTATGAAAAAAATTGTTATCCCCCCTCAACAGCATGGTAATAAAAACAGCTGTTTAAGGTCTTTACTTGTTTTAGTGATTTTTTTGTGTTTATCGGGGCACGTTTTTTCCCAAAAACTTGCTCAAGGTTCTGTCGTCGATGATTCTGGAGTTCCATTACCAGGTGTTTCTGTATTTATTGATGGAACAACTGTTGGTACAGTGTCTGATATCGATGGTAAATTTATGATTCAAGCATCTGTTGGAGATGTAATTCATTTCTCATTTATTGGATTTAAAGATCAGAAGATTGAGTATACTGATCAGGTATTCAATATTATTATGAGTCCAGATGTTTTTGGACTGGATGAAGTTGTTGCAATCGGTTATGGTAGTGTTAAGAAAGGTGATGTTACCAGTGCTATTGCATCTGTTAAGTCTGATGATTTTATTAAGGGAGCTGTAAAAGATGCGGCTCAATTGATTCAAGGAAAAGTTGCGGGTTTAACCATTGCAACACCTTCAGGAGATCCAACAGAAGGTGCAGCAATCATGTTGCGTGGAAATTCATCACTGTTGGGAAGTTCTGCTCCTTTGGTATTAGTTGATGGTGTTCCGGGAAGTCTTGAATCTGTTGCTCCGGAAGATATTGAATCTATCGATGTATTAAAAGATGGATCGGCTTCGGCAATATATGGAACTCGTGGAACAAATGGAGTTATCATTATTACAACAAAAAGAAGCATTAAGGGTATGGAGCCTACCATTTCGTATGATGGTTATGTCTCCATTGCATCTATCAGCCGAAAGCTCGATTTTATGAATGCTGAAGACTTAAGAGCAAAGTGGAATGAAGGTTATTCGTTCACAGGAGCTAATTTGAAAGATTATGGAGCCAATACAGATTGGCTGGATGAAATTACAAGAAAAGCTGTCAGCCATGTTCATAATATTGTTTTTAGAGGAGGAACTAAAAATACAAGTTTAACAGCCTCAATTAATTACAAAAAGAATCAGGGTGTTTTTATTAAAACAGATAATGAAAAATATACCGGTCGTATTGATGTTAGTCACAGCATGTTTGATGGTAAATTAACTGCAGATATCGGGACTATAATCAGTGAACAAAATTATTGGACTGGTGGAGATGGATATAGTTTTAATAAATACGTTTACAGGCAGGCATTAATCCGAAATCCGACTGAACCAATAAAAAATGAAGACGGTAGTTGGTACGAGCGCGATGTGTATTTTTACGATAATCCTGTTGCATACCTGAAAGAATCTGATGGTGAGAACAAGTATCGTAATGTGAGATTTAAGGCCAGTTTAACTTATAAACTATTTGAAGGGCTTAGCGTAAAGGGAATGTACACCAGAAAAAGCAATTCAAACATTCGTGGATATTATGAAACTAAAAATCATGTATCAACTACTAAGTATGGTTCAGAAGGTTTTGCTTCGCGTGGTACCGAAAATTATTTGGGTAACTATACAGAGTTAACTGTAAATTATAAGAAAGTGATAGCCGGGGATCATAATTTATCTGTTCTTGCTGGTTATAATTACGAAGACAACATGACGGAAGGATTCTGGGCAAACAACAAATACTTTCCAACTGATGCGTATACTTATAATTATCTTAAAATTGGAAGTGGTTTAACCAAAGGAGAAGCCGGTATGGATAGTTATAAATATTCTGATAAATTAATTGCTTTCTTTTCCAGAGTAAGTTATTCTTTTGCGAATAAGTATTTATTCATGGCAAGTCTTCGTAGAGAAGGGTCTTCTCGGTTTGGTAAAGACCATAAATGGGGAAATTTCCCTGGAGTTTCTGTAGGATGGAGAATGTCTGAAGAAGATTTTGTTAAAGAAATTAACTGGATTGATAACTTAAAGTTACGTGCTGGTTTTGGTGTTACCGGTACTAATGTGGCAGATTCTTACAATTCTTTAAGTAGTTTAAATTATAGCGATTATTTTTATTCTAATAAAGAATGGGTTCGAAAGTTAGTTCCTGCCCGAAATGAGAATCCTGATTTGCGTTGGGAGAAAAAAGAGGAAGTTAATATAGGACTTGATTTTGGATTATTAAATGGTAGAGTTAGCGGAGCTTTTGATTTTTATAACAGAAGAACCAAAGATGCGTTATGGAATTACGACGTTCCAACACCACCATACCTTTATGGCAGCATCATGACAAATGTAGGAGAGATTAAAAATCAGGGGTTTGAAGCTTTGATTAATATTACTCCTATTAAAACACCAAACTTTGAGTGGAAAGCTAATATGACCTTTTCAACCAACAAAAATAAATTGGTTTCTTTATCAAATGACAAGTTTAAAACCACAAATGATTTTTTCTATCCGGAAGATGGTTATACGGGCGAGCCTATTCAAACAACAACTCATATTGTGAAAATAGGAGGTGAAATAGGAAATTTCTATGGATTAAAGAGTGTTGATATCTCAGACGATGGTATTTGGATAATAGAAAAACCTAATGGAGAAAGAATTTCAGCAACAGAATCGTCAACAGATGATCGTCAGGTATTAGGGAATGGAATTCCAAAATACTATGCCAGCTGGAACAATAGCTTTCGATATAAAAACTTTGATTTGAACATAAACATGAGAGGAGCATTTTCTTATCAAATTTTAAATTTTTCTCGGATGTTTTATGAAAATCCAAAGATTGCATACAATACCTTAAATTCTGCTTATGATAAAGTTTATGGGAAAGCTGTATTAAACGATGAGCAGCGTTATGTGAGTTATTATGTTGAGGATGGTGATTATTGGAAAATTGATAACATAACCTTGGGGTACACTGTAAATCTTAAAAATAAAGATGTTTTCAAAAATCTAAGGGTTTACGTATCAGGATTGAATTTACACACTTTTACTGGTTATAAAGGGATTGATCCTGAGGTGAAACAAACAGGTTTAGCTCCGGGCAATGATGAACGAGACAAATATCCTACTACAAGAACATTTACATTTGGTGTTAACGTAACCTTTTAAACTTGGAATCATGAAATTAATATATAAAAAAGAACGTATATATGTAAAGCCGGCATTTACTGGTTTTATTTTATTGCTTGCAATTTTGTTTGGAGGCTGTGTTAAATTGGATGAGGAAGTTTATTCTGAAGTATTGGAAGAAACCTTTACGGCAACGGAAGCTGATGTAACAGCATTAATCGCTTCGGGTTATACCCCGCTTCGTTATATAATGGGATGGCAAGGTTTATTCGATCTTCAAGAAGAACCAGGAGATGTAATGATAACTCCAACCCGACCTAATGGATGGGATGATGCTGGAACTTATAAGCGGATGCATTTTCATACATGGGATAACGAACAATGGCAATGCCGAAATACCTGGTTGACCTGTTATGAGGCGATAAATAATGTGAATAGGGTGATGTTGCAGATTCAAAGTGGATCACTTCCAATTGAAGAAGAACAATCAGTAAAAGTATTAGCAGAGTTGCGTGCATTGCGTGCATTGTGGTATTCAATTCTTTGTGATACTCATGGAAATGTTCCGCTTGTTATCGCATATAGTGATGAGTTGCCGGTGCAATCAAGCAGAGCTGATGTTTATAAATTTATTGTTGATGAGTTAACAGATATTGATGTTATTGAAAATTTAACAGAAGTTGTTGATCCATCGACATACGGGCGTATCACAAAATGGGCTGCTTACCAGTTATTGGCCAGAATGTATCTAAATGCGGAAGTGTATAGTGGTACCGCAGAATGGGAGAAATGTATTCTTGCTTGTAACAAAGTGATTTCTTGTGAAAAATATGATCTTGAATCAAATTATAAGGATATATTTAAGGTAGATAACGAAGCTTGTAATGAAATTGTTTTTGCTGTTCCTTATGATAATAAGAATGGAACTGGTTGGAACGCGCACATGAAACAATTGTTGCCTGCACATCGCGATGTTTTTAATATGACAGCGCAACCATGGGGAGGCTCAAGTGCAAATCCTCAGTTTATCAATAGTTATGATCCTCAGGATAAGCGATTTGATGCAACATGGTTACATGGAGATCAGCTCAATGCTACTGATGGAAGTGTTGTAATGACTTTAGTCAACAAAATGCCTAGTATTTATGATTGCGAATTTGAGGAAGGTTATCGTGTTTGCAAATATGAAATTGAAGCTGGATGTAAGAGCAATATGAGTAATGATTTGCCTTATTTTAGATATGCAGATGTATTACTTATGAAGGCTGAATGCCTGCTGCGCACAGGAAAAAGTGATGAAGCTGCAGTTTTGGTTAGTGATGTGAGAACACGTGATTTTGACGATATTAACGATGCAAAGGTAACCGGAGCTGAATTGTTGGGAAATACAACCATTCAATATGGAACATTGGCCGAAGATGGAGCAATCGATTCTCCTGGAGATCAGTCTGCTGTATTGTATGGTCGGTTTTTAGATGAATTGGGTTGGGAGTTTGCTGCTGAATTCAGACGTAGAACAGATATGATTCGATTTGGTGTATACCAAACAAAAAGCTGGTACAATCATGAACCTCAAGGGGCGCATACGATCCTTTTTCCAATTGGACTGGAAGAACTGAATACCAATTCAAATTTGGTTCAAAATCCTGGGTATACCGGAGGTTAATAACTTTTAGAAAATAATACATATCGCAAAAGCATTTTAAAGTTCTTTCGAGCATAAAATGTTTTTGCGATTTTCTTGTAAGTTGGTTTATATATCTTTTTTACTTAGGGGATTCATCTGTAAATAAATAATTTCATCGGACTGAAAAGATATTGAAAATGATAAGAAAGTATTTTTTAATTTTGATTGTTTTTCAGGTATTTCAAGGATACAGTCAAAATTTTGAAGATTTAGCGCTTACGCCTCCAATGGGATGGAACAGCTGGAATAAATTTGGCTGTAATGTAAGTGAAAGTCTGATTATGGAAATGGCTGATGCAATGGCCGAAAGCGGAATGCGTGATGCTGGTTACGAATATTTGGTGATTGATGATTGCTGGCAGGTGGGCCGCGATAGTCTTGGAAATATTATTGCCGATCCGGAAAGGTTCCCATCAGGAATGAAAGTACTTGTTGATTATGTGCATAGCAAAGATTTAAAATTTGGCATTTACTCCTGTGCCGGATCAATGACCTGTCAGTCTCGTCCGGGCAGTCGTGGATATCAGTTTCAGGATGCCCGTACTTATGCATCGTGGGGCGTAGATTACTTGAAATACGACTGGTGTTTCGATGAGGGACAAAAAGCTGAAGCAGCATATAGAACAATGAGTGATGCTCTTAAAGCCAGCGGAAGACCGATTGTATTTTCGATTTGTGAATGGGGCGAAAGTGAGCCTTGGAAGTGGGGGAAAGGAATCGGACATTTGTGGAGAACAACGGCCGATATTCGGGATTGTTACCAATGTACTTTTGATTGGGGCGGACTTGGTGTTCTCGATATCATTGATAAACAAGCTGATTTATATGAATTTGCAGGTCCCGGACATTGGAATGATCCTGATATGCTGGAAGTGGGAAATGGAGGCATGACACCCGATGAAAATAAAACCCACTTTTCGATGTGGGCCATGTTGGCCGCACCATTGATGGCAGGAAACGACCTGCGAAATTTGGATAAGGCAACAGCTGAAATTCTCATGAATGAGGACGTAATTGCAATTGATCAGGATTCAGATGGGCACCAGGCCAGAAAATTTATGGACATGGGCGAATATGAAATCTGGGCAAAACCTCTTGCTGACGGAGAAGTTGCTGTATGTTTTTTAAACCGTACGAATGAACCCTGGAAATTGAATTATGACTGGAAAAAACAGACGATGTATTTTGCAAAAGATATTAGTATCCATCGAAATGTATATAATGTAAAAGATTTGTGGGAACATAAAATCATTGGGAAAACTGATGAAAATCTTATTAAAGAAATTCCTCCTCATGGAACCTTGTTGGTTCGCTTGTTGAAGTTAAATAAACAATAAAAAACATTATAAATGAAAAAAATTCTTATTCTAATCGCAGTTTTGATGCCTTTGTATGTGGCATCTGCAAAAATTAAAGAAGCGGATCAGTCAGAGCAAAAAGTATTTACAATTACATCTCCACCTTCCGATTTTAAATTCGATTCATTCTATAAAAAGTATGTTAACGTGAATGGAATTCACATCATGAGCTCCAATAAGGTTCCTGATTCAGCTTTTTATGTGGCTTGTAATATTGTCGATTTTATGACCAAAAGTTTGCCTGGTAAAGTTTTGAATCAGATGGTTAAAGAGAATGCCCGACTTGCAATTATGGCTCGCTACGAAGGAACGACAGATATTCCGGAACATGCTCATTTGGCTCAGGACACTACTTTGAACTGGGATCTTAGAGCCCGGGGACTTGGTGGCGATATGGAATTGCCGTTAACCTCTTGTGCTGAAGAGAACCTGCTTGCTTATCAGATTGATAAATATCATGCTGAGGATATTTTGGTTCATGAATTTGCACATGCAATTCATTTGATTGGAATTGCACCAATCGATTCTACATTCAACAATTTACTGCAGGAAAAATTGGATAACGCCATTGCCAATGGTAAATACAAAAAAATGTATGCTGCTACCGATATATATGAATACTGGGCAGAAGGAGTTCAGAACTGGTTTAATGTGAATGCCGAAGTTAAGGTTCCAGATGGAAAACACAATTGGGTGAATACCCGGGAAGATATGAAAAAATACGATTCTGATTTGTATGAAATTGTTGCGCAGTATTTTCCTGAATTCGAAAAAAGTCCCTCCCGCCATTCTACAGCTAATTTATATCGTGAATAGTAAAGAATTAGAAATGGCTGCCGAACAGGGTAGTGAAAGCCTTTAATAATTTAATAATGTACATCATACTATTAATTGAAAACAAATGAAAGTTCAGAAAATAACGATCATTATATTTTTACTGCTTTGCGCAGGAAATATATTTGCGCAGGGAGAGTTGAAAGACTATCAGGAAGCTGAAAAATGGCTTTACTATAATTCTCGGGCTAAAGTTTATAATGCAGGAATTCAGCCCAACTGGATTGGTAAGGGAGATTCATTATGGTATTCAACCAAAACAAGAAAAGGGAATGAGTATTTTTTGGCAGACTTAAAAAAGAAACAAAAAATGCCTTTGTTTGATCATGCGAAATTGGCAGAAAAAGTTTCTGAGTTTTTGCATAAAGAATACAAAGCGTATGATTTAAAATTAACAGGACTTAGTTTAAAGGGGAGAGATACATTAAAGTTTACTGTAGACACTTCTTGTTTTACAATCAATTTGAGAAACTATCAATTAAAATCGGCAGCTAATCCCGAAAAAAGAAATATAACTGAGTTGCCTGCTCCAAACAACAAACAAATTGCTTTTATTAAGGATTATAATATCTATCTGAAAGATAAAGATGGCAGTAATATTGTTTCGTTAAGTACGGATGGGTGCGAAAAACTTAGTTATGGCAATTCCATTCCATGGGAATTTGTGCGAAATGAAAGTAAAAAGCAAGATGTAGAATACGGAATAAGTGCGTATTGGTCTCCCGACTCAAAATATCTTATTTGCAGCAAATTTAACCGGAAGGAAGCTCAAAATTTATACATGTATCACAGTGCTCCTGAAAAAGGATTGCGGGCCGAAGTATATTCTTACGAACGCGCCCTGGCAGGTGACACATGTCTTTCTAAAACCTCGTATGTTATTTTTAATATCGAATCGGGTAAGCAAATAGAATGCGATCTTCCGGAATATGCAAGCTTTTTAGAAGGTGGCTTTGAATGGAAATCCAACAAACATGCGTATATCATTCGTTACCAAAGAGGTTATCAAACAAGGGAATTAATCGATGTAAATATTGAGACAGGGAAAACCAGAACTGTGATTTCTGAAACCGCCGACACCTATGTGGATGTAAATATGCTTTTGTACCGGATAAATAAAACCAGTAACAATATTATTTGGTCATCGGAGAAAGAAGGATGGAACCAGTTGTATCTGTACGACTATGAAACCGGTAAGCAAATAAATAAAATCACCAAGGGAGAATATGTGGTTCGCGAAATCTGTAAGGTGGATGATAAAAAGGGGAAAATATATTTCACCGCTTGTGGTATCGAAAAAGGCGATCCATATTACACGTATTTGTATTCGATCAACATTGATGGCTCGGGACTTAAATTGCTGAGCCCTGAAAATGCAACTCATACTTGTAATATCAGTCCAAATGGTAAATATGTATTTGATGATTATTCGCGGGTTGATTTGCCCAACCATTTTCTAATTCGAAGTGTAAAAAACGGAACTAAGATTCTTGATCTTGCTCAGCTTGATATTGATGATATTGTTGCAATGGGATGGAAAGCTCCGGAGATGTACAAAGTAAAAGCGAGAGATAACAAAACAGATATCTATGGAGTGATTTATCGTCCTTTTAAAATGGATTCTACAAAAAGGTATCCGATAATAGATGGAACTTATTCTGGTCCGCAAACAATTCGTACACCTAAATCATTTACTTCGGCATTGTACAGTATGGATGTGTCATTGGCACAAATAGGTTTTATTGTAATGACTGTTGATGGCTTGGGTTCTGCTTATCGGTCCAAAAAATTTCATGATTTTTCTTATAAAAACCTTGGTGATATAGGTGCTCCCGATCATATCAAAGCAATCAGGGAAATGGCGGCCAAATATCCTTATATCGATATTGAAAATGTTGGAATTTATGGTCATTCGGCCGGAGGATACGATGCAGCGCATGCTTTATTGACTCATCCTGATTTTTATAAGGTTGGCGTTTCTTCGGCGGGCAATCACGATCACAGAATTGCCAAAGCATGGTGGCCCGAATTGTACATGGGATTTCCCGCAGGGAAACATTACGACGAGCAATCCAATTTGTCTTTAGCAGATCATTTGCAGGGCAAGTTAATGTTGGCGCATGGAAACATGGACAATAATGTAAATGCGGCTTCATCCATGCGAATGGCAGATGCTTTAATAAAAGCCAATAAAGATTTTGAATTGCTGTTGGTACCTGAATGCGATCACAGCAGTCTTTACTACAATAAGTATTTCATCAGGAAACGCTGGGATTATTTCGTGAAAAATTTGTGGCACAAAGATGCTCCTGATTGTTACGAAATAAAAAAATAAATAGTAATTATTTAGTTTAGATATTTTTTAGTTAATTGACACGCACTATTTTTCAGTAAAGTAGTGCGTGTTTTTATTTGAAATAATAGGCGCTGAATAAGGCTGAATCTAATTTCATTTTGCGAATAATGTGACCGGGAACAGTCGCTTATTTTTTTTAAAATGGTTTTTTGTAGTCTGACGGGAAAAAGGTGACTTAGCATAAATAAAAAAATACTGTTTTCACACGAAATGTTTAAAAAAAATTACACATATTTGTTTAAAATCTGCAATAAAAATCTTTTATAAATGGAAACAATCATCAAAGTAAATTCTATTTCGCAACTGCATGAGATGTTAAATATGGATACCCCCAAACATCCTCTAATTACAATAATTGATGTTGCCGATGTAGAAGTAACACAAGAAATGGTTGACATAAAAGTTGTGACAGATTTATACTGTATTGCCTTAAAAGATGTGCATTGTGGTATGGAATATGGAAGAAACAGTTGCGATTTTGAAAATGGAGCTTTGATTTTTACAGCACCACTGCAAGCATTTACAGCTACCAAACCGGTTGAAAAAAATGAAAATAAAGGCTGGATGCTTTTTTTTCATCCCAGTTTTCTTAAGAAATCACATTTGAGTCAAAAAATGACTCAATACTATTTTTTTGAATATCATGCGAATGAGGCCTTGCACCTATCCACATTAGAAAGAAATACATTAAATGATATTATTTCTAACATCCAAAAAGAGTATACAGAAAATATTGATTGTCACAGCCAAAAGGTGATTATTTCAAATTTAGAATTGATGCTCAATTACTCTCTTCGTTTTTACGAACGTCAATTTAAAACCCGTAATATTGTACACCAAGGTATTGTAGTAAAGTTTGAAAAAATAGTAAATAGTTGGATAGGTGAAAATTTACTTGCTGAAAAGGGAATTCCAACAGTGCAGGACATTGCAGAAAAAATAAACTTATCCCCTAATTATCTAAGTGATGTGCTTCGAAAAGAAGCAGGGATTTCTGCCAAAGATTACATCAACAATTTGATGATTAGGAAAGCAAAGGCAATGTTATTAAGTAGCACTAATTCAGTAAGTGAAATAGCCTATTTACTTGGTTTTAATTATCCCCATTATTTTACCCGCTTTTTTAAATCAAAAACAGGTACAACACCAACAGAATATAGAAGGGTTAACTAGTTACTGTTTGGTTAATCCTTAGCAAGTCCATTTTATTGAGGATTATTAAGAAAGAAAATGTTTCTTAATTTGAGAAGAGAATGGTTTCCCAAAAAGTTAATAAATTGAAATAAGCAGTTTGAAAGAAGTGGAAATTGCAATATTTCTGAATCTAACTGACTCACAATGAATCCATAAAGATTAGTTGGTAACTTCTTCAGCTTCTTTTGCCCCAATGCGTTTGCCTAAGAGCGCAGAATCTTATGATTACCCCTGTATTTTTATTGCAACTGAGCTTTCTTACTGAAAAGAAGGAAGTGTAAACTGCGGTCCCTCTATTGTAATAGGCGCATGAATAATTTTTTTGTGTGAAGTAGTTTAAACAAGATCCCCTTACTAATGTTATGTTTATCTGTAACTTGTCTGGTGACATCCAAAGTAACTACTTAATTGTTTTGAAGTTTTTTGTTTTTGATTATGTGTTCATTGTTGAGTTCAAAAACTTGGCGTAAATCTGATTGGAATCTATTTCTATTCTCAAGTAAATTCTCAAAAAAACAAGACTCATCAGTAAAAAGTGTTAGAGGATCGATACTATGTGTTATTGTTATTGCCGTTTTTTCTACAGATTTACTTTGCTTCATATTTAGTAATAATCGATCAAGTTCAACTAAATATTTATTCGCACCAAAAAGCTGCATAAATGGAACAAATTGAATTTTTAAAACTTCGATGCGTAAAAGGGAGATATGTGAAACTATTGGTGTTGTGTTTCGTAAAGTGCTTAAAAGAAATTGCATCAAATTTGGAATATACTAATAAAACCGTTGGTGCAATTCGTGAAGAAACAGTAGCGAGTTACAGAGGTTCGGCTTTAAAAGAGATTGAATTTCATTTTCCATTTTCGATACGAAGCTGTATTGAATTTGAAACCAATTCAAATTGTTCAATACTCCTAAATCATATACTGAAGTGTAGAAAATTACAGGGCCTTATTGAATATTTGTTTGTTTTTTATTTACTGAGAGGTGCTCTCTTACCGAAAAAATAGAACCATTAAACCTAAATATAACTTAAAAAATACTACACATGAGGAAAATTTACTTATTGTACATCATTTTGTTTTGTAACTTAAGTTTGTTAGCACAATCCCCCGGAGGTATCTCATCAGGTCTTAACCTTTGGCTCAAAGCCGATGCCGGTTTTATTTACAACAGCTTTACCCATGCCGAATGGTTGGATCAATCTCCAGGCAATCTGGCATTTGATGTAAGTCTTATGATGTTGTCTTAGAGTCTCTTATGTGATTTGTCGATGCTGTTAGTATAATGTTTTTCCTCGACAAAAGTTACATGTTAAAAAGTTGACATTCCTGAGTTTACATTAATTTAAACAAAAACTGGGTTCTTTGGATTGAAGAGAAAACAGGAAAAGTTGAAAACAATTCTATTTAATAAATTTTTTATAATTCCTCATGATTTACAAATTTACCACACTACTAGGGGGTTTGATGTTTGCGGCGATGAGCTCATTATGCATTGATACTCCACCCGAGATGAATGGGAACGACATTTCTCCAAAGTATTATACCGAAACAAATACTCCGGTAACTGTATTCCCAAACTTTACCATTACCGATGCAGATGGTGATGATATTAAAGGATTAGTAATTGCCTTTACTTCCGGATATTCTGAGAATGAGGACATTCTTTCGTTTACCACCCAGAATGGGATAAGTGGAAATTTTGATAAAACCAAAGGAGCACTCATCCTATCCGGATCAGCTTCACCGGCTAACTACCAGACGGCTGTTCGCAGTATTACTTACACGAACGAGGTTGCTGCAAGTTCTGTCAGCTACGCCCAGCGTGAGTTAACTATATCGTTGGCTAATTCAGACTATTCCCCATCTACCGGACATTTTTATGAGTTTATAAATAGTACGTTATACTGGGATGCTGCAGAAACAGCGGCCAGCGCTAAAACATATTATGGATTACAGGGATATTTGGCTACTGTTACTTCTGCAGAAGAAAATAGTTTTGTAAAAAGCAAGATATCGAGTTATAATACTTGGCTTGGAGGTTCTGATGCTGCAACGGAAGGAAGTTGGTTGTGGGTTTCAGGTCCTGAAACAGGAAACCAATTTTCAACGGGTGCAACTGCTTACAATGGTAGCTATGTAAACTGGAAATCCGGAGAACCAAGTAATAGTAGTGGTGTTGAGCATTGTCTGTTAATGAATTATTCGGACGGAAGCTGGAATGATGGAGGGAACAACACTTCTTTAGGATACACTGTTGAGTATGGTGGAATGGCCGGAGACCCGACAATAAATATGACCACGACAACAACCTTAAATGTAGTCGCTCCTCAGCCTCCGGAAATAGATGGAAAAAATGATTCGCCAACATACAATACCAGCGAATATGATCCGATAGTTGTATTTCCTAATTTTACGGTTACCGATCCTGAAGGTAGCGATATAAAAGGCTTAACGATTCATTTTAGCTCTGGTTACCAGAGTAATCAGGATACCCTTCTTTATACCAGTACGGGCGGTATAACCAGCCAATTCGATGAAACTTACGGTGCGCTCGTTTTATCAGGAGATGCCTCACCCTCCGAATACCAGGCTGCTGTGCGTAGCATTACCTATGTAAACAATGCTCCATTATTTAGTTCAATAGATGGCAGCCAACGCCAATTCACCATTTCGCTGGCTAATGCCAACTATTTCTCGCAAGATTCGAAATTGGACGATGGGCACTTTTATGAATATGTGAATGCTACTATTACATGGACCCAGGCAGAGGCAGTAGCCAGTGCTAAAACATATTACGGACTGCAAGGTTATCTGGCTACTGTTACTTCTGCTAACGAAAATATATTTATTCAGAATAAGATTTCCGATATGATTTGGCTTGGTGGCTCAGACCGTGAGACTGAGGGAATCTGGAAATGGGTAACAGGACCCGAGAGTGGGAACCAATTTTCAACTGGTGCAAATGCGTACAATGGTAGTTATGTGAACTGGAACTCGGGAGAACCCAATAGTACTAGTGATGAGGAAGATTATATAATGATGTATGCTGCCACTAATCCCGGTAAGTGGAATGATATTTATCCGACTAAAACATATGGGTATGTCGTTGAGTATGGAGGAATGACTGGTGACCCGGCTTTAACGATGACCACCACAACAACTCTGAATATTGATGTTGTTCGTCCGAAATCACCGGGAGGTATTGTCGATAACCTTGAACTATGGCTCAATGCAGAAAAAGGGTTTACCTATACCAGTGCAAATGATGCCGAATGGATAGACCAGTCGAAAAACAGAATGCCATTGAACGTCGGTTTAATACAGAGCCAAAGCGTTGGTACTGTAGCTCCAACTTTAGCTGAGAATTCGAATAATTTCAACTCAACTATTGCTTTTGACGGAGCACACACCGGATTGGCATCAGCAGTTGATGCAGCCGATTTTGATTTTTCGGAAATGTCGGTTTTTTCGGTACAGCAGGTGGCTTCCGGTACCTATTCTCATACCGTTTGGCACTATGACAATGATGGCGATAATGATCTTGCTTTTTTTATAAATGGTGGCACTGATTACAAGTTCAACATAACAGTAAATAACGCGTCACTAGGAGATCTTACAGTTCCCGTTTTGAATGATGATGTCTCACATCTGGTTGGGTTTACAAGCAATGCTTCTTCTTCCGAAATTTATGCGGATGCTGTTGACATACTAAATGTGGGAGGTCAATCACAATTGCCCGCCAATGGAGCGCTTATGATTGGTCTCGATGCTGATAATGCAGAAGCTCAGGATGGCGGCAACCATTTAAAAGGTAATATCGGGGAAGTGGTGATGTTTCGCAAAAAACTGTCTGATTTGGATCGACAGAAAGTAGAATCGTACCTGTCTCTCAAATATGGCATAACGTTACCCGGCAATTATGTAGCCTCTGATGGAACCACGAAAATGTGGACCGACGATGGCGATGGATATGCCCAAGATATTTTTGGTATTGGTCGTGACGATGCCAGCGGGCTGAATCAAAAAGTTTCGAAATCGGTCAACGCCGGAAGTATTTTGACCATGTCACTGGATGCCGATTTTACAACGGCCAACAACGATGCAGGCAGAACTACTGAGCACACTTATGATCTGCAGTTTATGACTGTGGCTAACAATGGGGCTGCTTTGACGACGCAGACCACCGAATTAGCTGTGGCATCAGGATTTAACGTTCGTTTGGCACGGGAATGGAAAGTAGATGCCACCAACTTCGCACAAAACATTAGTATGAAGTTTGAAGGCTATGATGAAACATGGTCGATAATAGCCACGACTGATGGGGATTTTTCAACAGGGGTAATTACTATTGGAGCATTAAATGCCAATGGAGAGTTTACCACTTCTTCTGCAATAGCCGATGGGACAGTATTCACACTTGCAAAATTTCAAGAAGCCCCTGGTGGAATACTTGACAACCTGCGCGTGTGGTTTAATGCCAACAGCGGCACTACAAATGGAGGCAGTACAATAACCAATGGAAATATTGAGAGTTGGGAAGGACAAAAGCCATACGGTGTAAATGTAACTACTGTGGATGGTGTCGTTGGAGACCCTGCAGTGGTTCCCAACATTGCAAACTTCAACTCTGTTGTTTCTTTTGATGGTAACGATGCGATACGAACCTCTTCTACTGCTCCTTCTACAACCTATTTCAATTTGACTAATGAAAATACCATATTTTTAGTAAAAAAATCTATGGCAGGAAATGTTGAAGCCGGGTATATTAGCACTATTGACCGAGCTGCTTATTTCCAACGAAGTGGCAATTATCAGCGTATGGATTATGGTGAAGGTATAACTATACCTTTACTCATTGGAAGTACGACAACAATTAATAAGTATGTTATTGCGCGGCAAGATGTGCAGCCAGGCAACCTGTCCCTGTATTTGGATGGTACTTTAGAGAAACAAACAAGTTCATTTCACTTATTGGCCAGTAGTTCTAATGGTTATTTAGGTTTCGGTGCAAATCCGTATGATTTTTCATACCCATCTACAGCAGATATCGCCGAATATATTATTTATGCTTCGGATCTTTCTGCTATTGAAATAAAAGAGGTTGAATCTTACCTGGCACTTAAATACGGCATATCAAAAGCCGATGATTATTTGGCCTCTGATGGCAGCACCATCTGGAGTGCGACTAATAATACCGGTTATGCAACCGATATTTTTGGAATAGGTCGTGACGATGCCAGTGGGCTGAATCAAAAAGTTTCGAAATCGGTCAACGCCGGAAGTATTTTGACCATGTCACTGGATGCCGATTTTACAACGGCCAACAACGATGCAGGCAGAACTACTGAGCACACTTATGATCTGCAGTTTCTGACTGTGGCTAACAATGGGGCTGCTTTGACGACGCAGACCACCGAATTAGCTGTGGCATCAGGATTTAACGTTCGTTTGGCACGGGAATGGAAAGTAGATGCCACCAACTTCGCACAAAACATTAGTATGAAGTTTGAAGGCTACGATGAGAATTGGTCTATTATCGCAACTACAGATGGTGATTTCTCATCTAACGTAACTACAATTGGAACTTTAAATGCCAATGGTGAATTTACAACGACAACTGCTCCGGTAGATGGAATGGTATTTACTTTGGCCAAATTTCAAAAAGCACCAGGAGGTGTAACCAATAACTTAGCCCTATGGCTAAAAGCGGATACAGGTACAGGCACAACTACAAATAATGCTGCCATTACAGGTTGGGAGGATCAATCCTCAAAAGGGATGGATGGAACTTCAACTAGCTACCCTGATTATTTAGAAAATGCCAGCAACTTTAACCCAGCTATTAGTTTTGAGAGAGGCAATTCTGAGTTTATACAATTACCTGCAGGTTTTTCAGATTTTACGGCAGGGTTATCATTTTATTCTACTGCTAAGCCAACCAATGCAGGTTCTTACGAACGTTTTATCGATTTGGGGAATGCCCCTAGTGATGATAATATTATTATGTGCAGGTTCGAAACCGGACAACAAATTTATGTGGGAAGTTTGCATCTCGATGGTGCTAATCCTGTAGTACAAAATATAGCTCATACTAATGATAATATAATTACCGACAACACCAATGCTACCTATAGTTTAATGGCGCCAGGTGGAGTTGAGTATGCACAGGTGGCACCAACAATACGTAGAAATGCGCTTCCTTTTGACTACACCGCAAATCTTGGAGGTTTTGCTGTACCAAAAAATATAAACAGAACGTCAAATTATATTGGCAAATCAAATTATCCAGTAGACGCCTACTATAACGGCGAAGTTTCAGAGGTCATTTTATATAACAGAGAACTTACTGCTACCGAACAACAACAAGTAGATTCTTACCTAGCCATTAAATATGGTACTACTTTAGACCAAACCACAGCAACAAACTACTTAGCTTCAGATGGTACGGCAATTTGGGATGCAACAGCCAATTCAGGTTATACCTCCGATATTTTTGGTATTGGCCGTGACGATGCCAGTGGGTTGAATCAAAAAGTATCACGATCGGTAAATAGTGGTAACAGCCCTGTTTTGGCAACAAACGCTGATTTCACTTCATCAAATTCCGATGCGGGCAGAACCACCTCACTTGATGATGGCAACTTTATGCTGATGGGGCATAATAATGGAACTGAAAACTCATTTACCTCAAGTTTCGACGGAGGTACCAATAATCGTTCAGACCGTGTATGGAAAGTGGATGAGACCGGTACGGTGGATAATGTATATTTTGCTATACCAAAAACAGCGATAACTTTCCCTTCCGGAATACCTGTATTAGTAGTGTCTAACGACCTAACATTCAATAGTACTGATAATGTTATCAATTTAACTGACGATGGAACCTATTATTGGGCTTTGATAAATCCAGATGATGGAGCATATTTAGCTTTTGCATCAACAACACCAGGTTTTACGGTAAGCGAAACAGCCTTAACAATCGATGAAAATGCAGGAACAGGTACGTTCACAGTTGTTTTAGATGTTCAGCCATCTAACGATGTGGTCTTTGATGTTACGAGCGATAAAACGGATGAAGCCACGTTAGATAAATCAACACTGACCTTTACGTCGGCTAATTGGGACACGCCGCAGACGGTGACAGTTACTGGTGTGGATGACAATATCGACAGGAACGACATGGCAACAATCACTGTTGCGGTGAATGATGCTTCCAGCGATGATACTTTTGATGCCCTGGAGAACGAAACCGTAGCGATTACGCTGACCGATAATGATCAAACCATTACTTTTAACGCACTCGCAGATAAAACATACGGAGACAGTGACTTTGACCCCGCAGCTACGGCAAGTAGTGAACTAACGGTTTCATATAGTAGTTCAGATGTTTCTGTTGCCACTATTGTGGACGGAAAAGTACATATTGTTGGTGCAGGATCATGCACCATCTATGCCGACCAAGCCGGTAACGCTTCATATGACGCGGCAGTCCAGGTTTCGCAAGGATTTAGCATCACCCAGAAAGCCATTACGGTTACTGCTGATGCAGGTCAGACTAAAG
>NZ_JAUCMW010000040.1 GCF_030372765.1 Labilibaculum sp. K2S
GGCGGTTTTATACCCCCAAAGGGTTAAACAACTCGGTTTTACTGATCCGATGAACCTAAGTCATCGGATCAGCCGACCTTGCCGGCGGTCCGTTCGCTTAGTCAGGGTTTCACTCTAAGTGAAGCCCTGACTTGCGCCACTTCATCGGTTTGCTTTTCAATATAGTATAGAACCAAATTTCCGTGCCCATTCGCCAAAAGCGGAACGGCAGTGGATGATGGTCTCCCCTGATCCGGATGATATCCTTTGCCGTCACATTTATGTGACGGAACGGTCAGCACTGCTACTCTCCGGGCTGCTGCCCCCGACCGTTAAACTCCTGAATGTCAGATCCCGAAATAAATTCGGAATGACGAAAGCCAAGAGTATGCAGTCAGGCCGTTCGTTTAGTCAGGGTTTCACCCGAAGTGAAGCCCTGACTTGCGCCGATATCCATTGCTGTATTTTTCAGTATTTTAAAGAACGTTTTGTTTACTGGGGCCTCTGTACTGATCCGATGAACCCCAGTCATCGGATCAGATGGCCTTGCCGGCGGTTACAAACCGGTGAACCCGGAGCGGCTATTAGTCAGGGTTTCACTCGAAGTGAAGCCCTGACTTGTGCCGCTAGTTATTCGGAAATGCATCGCACCGAAGACCCGCTTGCCCGACTGGTGGTCGCACCACTACTGGCAATACTGCTTTGGCACCTGTAGGCCCATGCATCAGTATACGATACGGTGCTACTCCAATAATAACCTTCAGCACCTCGATTCCAAACAGCGGCATCGATGTGATCGCGGAAGCCGGTAGCCGGCAGAGTTAGCGTTTTAGTACCGGCATCGGGGCCAAAGTGCAGAGCGGTAGTAAAATTCCCATCATCAGCCCATGATCCTGTACGAAATGCGGTATTGTAATTAGCTACACCATACCATTGATTTTCAGTAGGTACGCGATAGCCAGCCGGGCAAGGATCCCTGGAGGTTTTACTATCGTCTGACCAGGTGCCGTCGGCCGCAGGGGTGCGGCTCCATGCACCGTAGATGGCAGATGTATTAGCGTAAGCATCTTTTTTACCCCACTGGTAATAATTACCGTGTATTCCTTCAACAGGAACATCAGGATCCAGGCTTTGGTCGGCTCCCAGGTTGTGACACATAAATTCTTTGTAAACAGTTGGCGACACCATTGCACCACAGGACGCACAGTCTTTAATGCTTACTGTTAGTTCCAGTGACTGGTCGGTGCCGGTGCCGTCGGAGCTGTTGTTGCACACCACATAAATTCTAGCTGTTAAAGCGTTCGTGTTGGTTAGGCCTAATGCGTCGGTATTTAGTGTTTGGCTGTAAGTTACAGTAGCCACTACATCGCCGGTAATGTTAACTCCCGGGTTACCACCGCTAATTGCAGTTATGGGAGCGCCATTGGTATTGTCGTAGCCAAAACGCACGTTGCTTACCGTGCCTGTTGGTGTAAAGGTGTAGCTTTGTGTATTGGTGGCAGCGCTGGTAAAGTCGGCCTGGCGCGAAACCCGGACGCTCACAGCTCCACAGTTGTTTATATTGTCGTTACTCATGGCAATGTCGAAACTTCGCTTTCCGCTAAAGCTTCCGATAAGAGGAGCCGGCGGAGTAAAAAGAGTGACCGGCCCCACATATCCGGCCAGGGCTTCGGCACCAGGGCTTGGCCCCGATACTGCCACCGGAGTTACGCCTACGGTAATGTACTTGTTCCAGTCATAAGGAGCGAGTATGTAGGTACTGGCTGTTGCGCCGGCAATGGCTGCCTGATTCGATCCAGAGGCATCGTCGGCACGGTACCACTGGTAGGTACTTGTCCCTTGCTGATCGCTCTGGGCATCGCTATAGCTATAGTTAGCCGTAAGTATTTGTCCCATTTCGGTGGTTCCGCTAATTGTAACACTGCTTGCCAGCGGGGTATCATTAATTACAGGTCCGGCAAGTATAAACGTGCCACCGGAGCCGGCAAATACTTTACCTCCCGGTGTTACCAATATGGTTCTCTTTTGGGCGAAACCAGTAGTTGCCAGCAAAACCAGAATGAGGAGTACCGGTAAACGGAAGATTTTTTTTTTACACATCATTTCAAACTGTTAAGTATTCATTCTTTTAAGTGACTGTTTAAAATTTCCCGGAGGGAAAATAGATGGGTAGAAAGTCAGTCATCTATTTGTCCATTTTGTCCCGTATGGGACAAGAGAACATCTATGTCACTCTTTTTTTCTACCAGTATTTTGTTCCTGACGGAACGATAAAATTAAATTTAAACCGTTTTTGAGATCAATGACCATTTTTTTTCGTCGTTATTCGTATTCTGCCACAGGGCAGTAACATTTTTTTGTTTAGGTGCTATTCAAGTGAAACCCTGACTCGCGCTCCTCCATTCATCATTCAAAATTTATCATTCATTATTCCACTAAGGGAGTATGAGGAGCTTTTGTCCTAGTCCTGGTTCAGAAATTTTTCAACTTCAGCCATATCTTTGGGCATAGCCACAATTTTCAGGTCGGGATCCACAATATACAGCATGGGTGTACCCAGTACAAAATATTTTCCGGCGGCTTCGCTGTTAACGCCACCGGGCGCCCATACATCGTTCCAGGCAAACTGTTCCAGGCGGTGCGCACTTTTCCAGACCTGCCGGTTTTCATTTAAAGCCACAGAAACGATGTTAAACCATACTGCATTTTCGAGTTTGGCATACCAGTTACGCAGTTCCTGCATCAGTTGCGAGCAATGCCCGCAGGTGGTATCGTAAAACACAAGCAACCCGTAGTTTTTTTCCTTCGGAACACCGTCGAACCGGAATAACAGGCTGTCGGCCATTTGCGCCTCAAAGGCTGGCGCCTCAGCCCCTATTACCATTTTCTTCAGGCCTTCGAGCCGTTTTTCAATCGCTTGTCGTTTCGAAGTCAGGCAATCAGGGTTATTCAGATGCAGCTCCAGCATTTTCATCCCGGGGTCAATAGCATACGATTCGTAACCGGCATAAAAATAATCAACCATCCAGCCATACATTTTCGGGGCGCCTTTGGCAGCCAAACCACAAGCAATACGGCCAGCCTGGGTAAAGAGCGAATCGCGAAGTGCTTCGGTGGTTGCCAACTGTCCAAACAAGCCCATGTACCCGCCAACAAACTCGTTTAACTGCCGCGAACGCAACACAAGCGTATCGTTAAAATCGATGACCGAAAGGTATTTTTTGGCCATGGCCGTCAGCGCGTCGGTATTACCAGAGCCATCCTGCCCTAAATCGGTGAGGTACTGGAAGCGGAATAAACGGGAAACATACAATGCCTTGTTTTGCTCTTCCAGCTGTTTTACCCACTTGTTGTAATTTCCGCTTAGTTTTTTCATTTCGGCCTCAGCCTCTTTTACTACCGCAGCTTTCCGGTCGGTGTAGCCCATCAGCAATTGTTGCAGCAGGCCTATCTGTTGGCGCCGCTGCCCAACCTCAGCCATAAACCGGCCAAATACCTTATTTTCAACATCATTATCGATGGTTAAACTATCACCGGTTGCATAAAGCGGATTAATGTGGATGTGTATATCCTCGTGGTTCAGAAACAGGTTAATTTCTACCGGAGTAGGGCGATCGGATGCCTGTTTCCGGTAATTGAACTTAAACTGAAACTCACCCGGAATTAAGGTCATGGGCACATCAACCTGCATCGTACCCTTGTTGGCCAGCAGTACATCCTGAACTACCGGTGCGCCAATACGCATGCCGGCAAAAGGCGAAACGGCAACCGTGGCATTGTACACCCCACGCAGCGAAATGGTCACTTTTCGCCCTTCGGCAAAAGTTGTATGAGACAGCGTTATAACTGCTACAATCAAAACTAATTTAAAAACCTGCTTCATCTGTTTGTATTTTAGAAAACCCTCTCCAAACCCACCCCCTACTCCACTGCCCGCCCACAGGCTTGTCATACGGGGTTAGGAGAGGCTTTAAAAAGCAAATCATGTCGTATTTAAATTCATTCCCCCTCCATGCCTGGTGTTATCGGGCAAACCTCCCGTGAAGGTACGGCTTTGAAGTCCCCTTCAGGGGATTTAGGGGTTTTAACAGTGTCTGTACTTTCTAATTGGACGTTAAAAAAAACCATTTTTGATACGGCCTCCATATTTCAGAACATTTTAACTGTAACATTTATTAATCTTCAAGACAATAAACCCCGAAACAACATTTTATTTTTTAGGAGTATCCGGCTATGTACCTAATTATTCTTTGCCGTTAGCTTCAGCTGACAGCAAAGAATGGCTTTAGCCACAGCAGATAGGGCTAAAGCCCAAATCCTTTTTTCCCATCTTGTCCGTTGACTGAAGTCAACGGCAAAAGATAAAGGCTCAATAATTAACTGTTTAGGTACAAAGACGGACATTCATTTTATTTTTTATTCAACTTATATATCATCTTTGGGTCAGGGGAATTCAACCCCGGTTGTTTTCGCGGCAAATTCCCACAACCGAATACCAATATCGCCCGAAAAAGCATACGGATCGACATAGGCTTTCCCGGGTAAGCCATTTATTTCGCCCGGGCCAACCGGGCCAAAATAATCGAAACCCAAAACAGCATCGGAAGTGGCAGCCATTAGTGCCGGAAGGGCGCCCTGCAGAGCATCCATGGCATCGAACTGACCAATCAGCCGGGGATCGATGTTGCGTTGAAGGCCGGTTTTGCTAACCCCCGGGTGAGCCGTAAGCGATAACATGTTTAGCCCTCCGGACACAATACGGTGTTGCAATTCGATGGCAAACATGATGTCGGCCATTTTACTTTGCCCGTACTCACGCCAGGGGTCGTAGGGTTTTTCCAACCGGAAATTATTAAAATCGATGCGCCCACCTTTGTGCGAAATACTGCTTAAGGTGACTACCCTCGAACCAGAAGTGTTTTTCAGGAGCGTGAAAAGAAACCCGGTAAGCGCGTAATGTCCTAAAAAGTTAACACCAAACTGCATTTCGAAGCCTTCGGCTGTTCTTCCGGGGGGTGGAACCATTACCCCTGCATTGTTAATGAGGATATGTAAATGATCGTGTTTCATCAGAAATTCAGCAGCAAATGTATTTACCGATTGCAGGCTACCCAAATCGAGTACGCCGCCATCGAAATTACCGGCTGGCACACCGCTCCGTAAACGCTGGAGGGTTTGCTCCAGTTTTTGAGCGCTCCGGCAGGTAACCCACACACGGGCTCCCAAACGGCCCAGTTCTTCGGCCATGTGATACCCAATGCCCGAGTTAGCGCCGGTAATCAGTACTGTTTTTCCGGCCTGACTTTGCATGTTTTCGCCGATCCATTGTTGTGCAATTGTATTCGTCATTTGTTTATATTTTTAACACATAACCATAAAGGCCATATTGTTTATTTACTATTATTTAACACTGTTGTCCTGTAAAATTTTGTCCATCTGGTTGAAACGCTTATTGGGTTTAACCTCTACGAGGTAAAAGACGCCTGTGGCTTGATTTTACTACAATACTGAATCTTCATTCGTCAGGCTCAGGAACCACCTACGGAGAATTTTCCGCCTAGCGCCTAGCGCCTGTCTGCCGAAAAGGCAGGTATCTGGCAACTGAAAAATAAATTATAGACATATGAAATAATGTCGCAGTTTAAATTACTCACCCCCTGCCTGCGGCAGGCAGGCAAAGACCCAATACTCGTCGTACTCCCAGAGGGGTCGTTTTGTTGCTAAAAACAAACAACCATAAACCCATCGTTACAAACGAGGAGGAGAGTGAAAGGACAAGAAATCAAAAAAACTTCAATCCTAGTCGTGAAGGCAACGCACACTCCTTAAATTAGAATCACGGGCCGCAGTTGTTGACTTTGCGGCAGGTACTCCATCCAAATTTAGGAATCCATAAGTTACATTAACAGTTCCACCAGAAGTTTGTGTCGCCAGTACAGTACTGCTTATTATAGTACTGGAATTACCACTAGTACCGTCGCGTACAACATCCCAATTTGCATAACCGGCAGCAAAGTGCAATTTAAGCTCACTGTCAAAGATTGGGTATGGGCTATACTGATATCCAAACCAAGGATCATACAGTGTATTACCATCGCCAGCAGAAAAGTCCCAAGAATCATAACCTCTAGCAAAATTATTTATTTCCGTAAAAGTAGGTAACCTCCAGCCGTCACCAAGCAGGGTACAAGGATCGTCGCTACCAACCCAGTTAGTGGTTCGAAGCTGCAGATTAGACACCCATGCAGGCATAACCGGCATCCCATCATCACCAGTATATCCTTGTTTATATCCAAATAACCAATACCAACCAGCAGCTTCCTTCGATATATCAAATGGCGATGCTGCCTGTTGGCTCGCACCTAAATTTTGAGTAATCCAGCATTTGGAGCCTCCGGTAAGGCTGCTTTGAACCGTGTTGTAAGTAATGGTTGTAGTTACGGGGCTTACCCCATCTGTAGTGTTGTGGTTTACGGTAATGGTACCGCCGCATACAAATGCGCCGCCTGTTACCTGCCCTGTATAGGCAGCCAGCACTTCTGTTCCAGTACTGGTACCTGTGGTTGCCACAGGTTTAACACCTGCGGTAATGTACTTGCCCTGGTCGGCAGCATCGAGCGTGTAAGTATCAGCCGTTGCACCACTTATGGCGGTTTTGTTTAAGCCCGCGGCATTGTCGGCACGGTACCATTTGTAAAGGCTGGTTCCCTGTGGATCGTTTTCGGCATCAGAGTAGTTAAACGCAACTGTAAGCAATTGCCCCACCTGCGCAGTACCTGTTACCGCTACACTACCAGCAACAGGAGCCTGGTTACCCGGCGCTACCGGTTCAGGTCCGGCCAAAATAAACGTTCCACCCGGGCCACCCAGCATTTTACCACCAGGGGTTACCAGTAAGGTTTTCTTTTGTGAAAAGCCCGTATTTACCAGCAATACAAGCGAGAGGGTAGTAAGCAGATAAGGTAAAGTTTTGTTTTTCACTGTCGAAATATTTATCGTTAATTATTTATTTTGCAATCATTAATTCATCAACCAACAGAATTTGTAGCCTCCCCCCCGTCCCCTCTCCGGTGGAGAGGGGAGAACGGAAGTCGGCAACCCGATTGATTAGCGTTATTGTTTTCTTGTTTTCTGTTTCATTCTTTGTGTTTACAGGTCCGGCGTGCTAAACACAGTTTTATTTTTTGCTTCGTTTGTAACTAAAAACAAAGAACTGCCCCCCCACTTGTTACAAACGTGGGGAAGTTAGAGTTTGGCATTAGCGAGGGTTTCACCTGTAGCGAAACCCTCACCATCCACAAAATTATTTATGATCTAATCGTGTCATGATTTCGTTAATTTGCTGTTGCTGGTGAGCCATTTGCTGTTTCAGGTCGTTAATTTGTTGTTGCTGTTCCTTAACAGCCTGGATGAGTACAGCAGTAAGCTGCGAATAATTAACTGCCAGGTAGCCGTCGGCACCTTTGGTTACTAATTCAGGAAAAACCTTTTGCAGCTCCTGGGCAATAACCCCAACTTGCGGGCCCGAGGCATATTTCTGTTGATCTTTAAACTCGTAGCTCACCCCGCGCAATTGGTCGATGCGTGCCAATACCCCGGTAAGGGTTTCAATATGGGATTTCAGGCGTTCGTCTGACGGGTTATAAAAATTACCATCAACCCAAAGGTTACCATCAATCTCGGCATCGCCAGCCATGGTTAAATCGCTTCCGTTAACGGCTATATGCCCAACAGATGGCGCACCAATCTGAAGATTATTATTTACCTTAACTACGGACGTACCAGTACCTGAACCTATATTTGTTGTAGTAGCAGCTCCACCAATATTAAGTGTAGTGGCAGTTGTGTTAAACAGAGTTGCCGTAGTTTGGTTTGTGGTTAAATCGCCACCCTTTACAGCAAGGTCATTATTAACATTGGTTGTTCCGGTAGTCGCCCCAATATTTATGTTTGTGCCAGCTCCTGCAATATTAACCGTAGTGGCAGTCGTGTTAAACAATGTTGCAGTAGTTTGGTTTGTGGTTAAATCGCCACCGTTAAGAGCCAGGTCTCCACTCATTGTAATATTAGCACCACTGTTCTGCAAGGCAGAAGAAGCAACCCAATTCGAGCCATTGTAATACATGGTGTAGTTACTTGTACCTGTAGGTAAAGCAGCAGGAGCAGCAACCCAGTTAAAACCACCAGATCCGTTTGAGGTCAGCATTTGACCGCTGGTTCCATTGACAGTAATGCTGTTCAGTTTGGTTGCCTGTATGGTTTGGTCGGCAATATCAGCATAGGTAATCGTTCCATCCAGAATTTTTGCAGAGGTGACCGCATCGGCCGCAATAGCCAAA
>NZ_JAUCMW010000041.1 GCF_030372765.1 Labilibaculum sp. K2S
GAATTATTCTGGATCAATTTACTTTGCAGAATCAAATGGAGTGTTGATTTGAAGTAAATGAAAGCCGCTCCCGTGAATGTTCTCTATTGACAAATTGGAATCTGGCTTCAAATACTTTCTGAGTTTTGTAATGTAAACATCCATAATTCTTGTTGTATAGAAGTTATCATCGCCCCAAATGGATTGCAGGGCATTCTCTCGAGGTAAAATTTGATTCATATGGAATTGCAACAAAATATGGTACAAAAAGATTAGGCTGCCAATTTATAAGTCTTAAAGAAAAGTTAAAGCATAAAAAAAGGACTATAAAAGCCCCATTTCCTTTACTCTAAGTAAATCTTCAGGAGTATCTATCCCAATCGATTCATGTTCTGTTATTTCTGTTTGTATCCAATAACCGTTCTCAAGCCAACGTAATTGCTCTAAAGATTCAGATAGTTCTAATTTACTTTGTTCCAGCTTTGTAACCTTCATTAAAGCATCAAATCGGTAGGCATACATCCCTATATGTTTGTAGAAAGTATTTTTGGACAGCCATTTTTCCTGATCTTCACCGCGAACAAACGGGATTGGTGACCGGCTGAAATATAAGGCGCGATTATCCTTAGCAGTTACTACCTTAACTTTATTTGGATCAAAAATCTCAGCAGTATTTGTAATTGCTTTTATTAATGTTGCAATCTCGGTAGCTGGATTGTTGAAACAGGATTTTAGCGAATTAATTTGTTCGGGCTGAATAAAAGGCTCATCGCCCTGAATATTGATAACTACGTCGAAATTGAGGTTCAGTTTCGACGTGATATCGTTAGCGGCTTCGGCAATCCGATCGGTTCCGCTTTGATGATTTGGAGAGGTTATAATTACTTTTCCACCAAAGTTAGTAACAGCTTCCTCTATTCTTTTATCATCAGTGGCAACATATACATGATCAAGAGCTTTAAGAGCTTGTTCGTATACTTTTTGAATCATTGGTTTGCCGTTAATATCGGCCAAAGGTTTACCAGGAAACCTAGTAGATGCATATCTTGCAGGTATAATTCCTAAGAATTTCATTCTTGTTTTATTTTGCGGGTTTTAATTTAATGGCAAAGTAAACAAAAATTCAGAACCTTTTCCTAGTTTGCTATGAGCCATTATTTCTCCACCATGACCGTTCACAATTTTTTTAGCAATAGCTAAACCTAAACCAGTGCTACTTTCGTTTGCTGTAGTTTTTGCACTTGTTGTACCAAACTCGGTAAATAAATTTTTTACCTCCTGAGCTGGAATACCAACTCCCTGATCAGTAACTGATATTTCAATATGTGAATTGTTCTTTTTAAGAATGACAGATATTGTTGTATCTGGGTTAGAGTATTTAATAGCGTTACTTAATAGATTGTGTAGTACTTGCTCAATTTTATTTTTGTCGATACAAATTGAATTAACACTTATTGTTGGAATAAAATTGATTTGGATGTTCTTTTTTTTTGCGAAAATCCTATTGATTTTTATTGTATTTTCAATTATTTCCTGAATATTCTGTTCCTTCTTATCCAGTTCCAGTTTACCCAGTTCAATTTTGGAGATATCTAATAGCTCATTAATCAAGTTAAGAGAAAACTGACTGCTGTCTTTTATTAATCTCATGAATTCAATTTTATCTTCATCGGAAAAATCGTGATACGAATCTAATAGTATATTGGAAAAGGATTTTATAGCACCAATGGGATTACGAAGGTCGTGAGCCGCTATACCTATGAATTTTGATTTCTGCTCATTAAGAACACGAAGAGTTTCGTTCTGTTCTTCAAGTTTATTCCTGTTATTCTCTAATTCTGTATGGTCATCAACAATTACCAAAATATATTCATCTCCATCATATTGTATGTGTCGGGTTGAATACAAAAAGTGTTTGGTCTCTTTTTGGTTATTTGAGTAAAAACCTCTGGTGAGTTTTCTCCCATTTACAGGAACTTTTTGACACATGGTAAGCAGAAGATCGCTTCTCAATTTACAATTTTTACAATGAGAGGTTTCACCGCATAACGCATTTTCGTCAACGGTATATTGACATCCTAAGGAATTGCCACATAAATTACCAAGTATCTTTTCTTCTCTTTTCTGAAAGAGGAGCGTAAATGATTCGTTTACACTTTTAACGCGAGTATGCTTATCAAGAATAAATATTGCCGATGTTATATTGTTGAATAAAATATTTAAAAATTCATTTGATTCTTTAAGACTTTTTAGACTGATTGACATAGGCTCTTAGATTTTACTATGTGTAACATGAATTATTACGGAGATTGAATGAAAAAGATACTGAAAATTAACAATCTTTAAAGATATTAATTAAGCAGAATAGCCTTCTGAGTCTAAAAAGTAGTAATTTTGTCAGGTAGCATGATAAAATTTCATGCTTTTACTTAGGTAACAATCAAATTAGATTTTTTTGATGGATATACAAACAATAAAACATCGTTTCTCAATTATCGGGAATACATATTCTTTAAATAGATCGCTTGACATTGCAATTCAGGTTTCTCCTACTGATTTATCGGTATTAATTACAGGGGAGAGCGGAACGGGAAAAGAAGTGTTTCCTCAAATAATACATCAATTCAGCTCACGAAAACATGCTCCGTATATAGCTGTGAATTGTGGCGCTATTCCGGAAGGAACTATTGATTCAGAATTATTTGGACATGAAAAGGGGGCATTTACGGGAGCCTTATCAGATCGGAAGGGATATTTTGAGGTAGCCAATAAAGGGACAATTTTCTTGGATGAGATTGGTGAATTGCCGCTATCAACGCAAGTTCGTTTGTTACGTGTTTTAGAAACAGGTGAGTTCATTAAAGTTGGTTCGTCAAAGGTTTTAAAATCAGATGTAAGAGTTGTTGCTGCGACAAATCTTAATGTTCCTAAAGCTGTAAAAGATGGTAAGTTTAGAGAAGATTTGTATTACCGTTTAAATACTGTACCTATCAACATGCCTCCTTTGCGGGAGAGACAAGAGGATATTTATCTGCTTTTCCGAAAATTTGCACAAGATTTTGCTGAAAAATATAGAATGCCGCCTTTGCGGCTCGATTCTGGAGCTCAACAATTATTGAAATCTTATCGTTGGCCTGGGAATATCCGACAATTGAAAAATATTACAGAACAAGTTTCAATTATTGAAAAGGAAAGGCAAATTAGTGCTGACATACTGAGGAACTATCTTCCAAGGAATGATGAGCATATGTTACCTGCTATTTATACTGATGCGTCTAAAAAAGATCAGGCCTTTTCTTCAGAAAGGGAAATACTTTACAAGGTTCTTTTTGATATGAAAAAGGACATGACTGATTTGAAAAAGTTAGTGTTTGAGTTGATGCAAACAAGTGGAGATTCTTCATCTTTGCAAAAAGATAACGCTTTGCTTATCCGGAAGCTGTATGAAGATCAGGAGATTGATATTCTTCATCATCAATCTTCGGCGCAAACTTCTACTGCTGTTTCATCTCCTAAAGATTCGGTAATTCAGGACACAGAGGAATTTGTTGAGGAATCTTTATCGCTTGAAGATAAAGAGGTTGAATTGATCAGGAAAGCCTTGGAGAAGCACAACGGAAAACGGAAGTACGCTGCGCAGGATTTAGGAATATCTGAGCGGACACTGTATCGTAAAATCAAAGAATACGATATCAACTAATATTCACAATTTATTGTTATTTTTATTTCCCAATATATGAAACGTCCATGACAGGCAATTGTGACACACAGGGGCATGATTATTGGTTCATGGTAAGTTCCATATGGAAACTAAAAAACAAATTATAATCATATGAATTTAATTAAAGTCTTGTTTTTAAGTTTTTGTGTTGCTTTTGTAGTAACAGCATGTAAGGTTTCTTATTCATTTACAGGAGGAACACTATCGACTGATGTGAAAACTTTTTCTGTTCAGTTTTTCCCCAACAGAGCACCTCTTGTAAATCCAAATTTGAGTAATCAGTTTACCGAGGCACTTAAGGAAAAATTCCGTGGACAAACTAGTTTGGATGAAATTGTAGATGGAGAAGGACAGTTGAATTTTGAGGGAGAAATAACCGGATACAGAACTCAGGCTTTAGATGTTACTGCGGATGATATTTCTGCAACCAATAGATTAACAGTTACTGTAAAAGTTCGTTTCACAAACGAAATAGAGCCTGATAATGATTTTGATAAGAGCTTTTCAGCCTTTCGGGATTTTGATAGTACTAAACAGTTAAGTGATGTGGAAGAAGGATTAGTGGTAGAGATTTTAGAAGATATTATTGATGATATATACAACGAAGCGGTTGTAAACTGGTAAAAAAATGGATCAAAGTTTATTGCAAGATTGGATTAGAAATTCAGCGAAAATGGATCGGAACAGTCATCGGGAATTAAAAAGCCTGATTGACCGATATCCTTATTTTCAGACTGCTCATCTACTCTTGTTGAAAAACTTGTATGATAGCCAAAGCATTCGGTTTAAAGAAGAGTTGAGAAATTCAGCTTTGTACATTCCAGACCGACGTCAGTTGTTTTTGTTAATTCAAGATCAAATTAAGATACAATCCCGTTCTAAGAGCACTGAAAATATACTTGTTGCTCCTGAAACATCAGATCCTGTTATATCAGAAGTTCAAATTGATATACGAAAAGAAAGTACTGATCTTCCGATCGATGAAAAGCCACCTGTATCTGAAATTGAAGCAGAGGAGGCGGATGGATTATTTCAATTATCAGAAGAGTTGGAAGTAAATGATCCGGAGGTTTCGCAGGATCAGAATAATTCTGTAGAATCTGAAAATTTGTTAGTTGCAAATGAGGATATTTTAGAGTTTGATGATTCGGAAAATAAAAAAGAGGAATCTACAGCGAAAGCTGAGAAGTCGCCAATAGAAAAGCAGTTGAGCGACTCAGAATTATTGGTGGCGGCAACAGAGGTTTATCATATTGGTTTTGGTGGCAATTTATACACTTTATCAGATGAACCAAAGATCAAGAAAACAGAATCGAATAAAGATGAAAATCACACCTTTACTGATTGGATGACAGTTGTTAATAAAAAGGATAGTGAAGAAGTTCGCTCGGATTCAGATAAGGAAAAATCGAAAAAAGGAATTGATCTGATTGATAGTTTTATTCAAAATGAACCAAGAATAAGCAGGAACATTAAAGTTGTTGATAAACAAGAGGATATTTCATTAGGAAGTTTAGAAGATAAAGATGGTTTTATTAGTGAAACTTTGGCCTCTATCTATGTGAAACAGAAGCTGTTCGATAAGGCTGTTGCTGTTTATGACAAATTAGTTTTGAAAAATCCCGAAAAAAACGCTTACTTTGCGAGTCAGATTGAGAGAATAGAAAAATTAAAAAATAGTAAATAGATAAGTATGTATACCTTTGTTTTAGTATTGATCTTTATTGTTTGTGTACTTTTGGTGTTAATCGTATTAGTACAGAACTCTAAAGGAGGTGGATTAGCTTCAAACTTTTCATCCTCAAACCAAATTATGGGAGTTAAGAAAACAACTGATTTCCTTGAGAAAGCAACTTGGGGTTTGGCCGGAAGTTTATTAGTTCTTTGTCTTTTAGCTGCGATGACTATTGATCGTGGTGAAGTAGCAGGTCAGAAATCACAAATTGAGCAGCAATTGCAGGAAACTGAAACTGCTACCGATGTTCCTACTTTCCCTACTGAAGCTCCTTCTACAGAAAAGGATACAGCAAAATAAGAAAAGAAAAATATTGTTGATATAAGTAAATGTCAGTATGTCATATCATACTGACATTTTTTTTGTCTTGCTATCGTTCTGTTTTTCAGTATATTTATTCATTCTCAATTGAAATATTGATAAGTCTTGATCACATTTGTTATTGATGTTTTGAAATAGGTACAGGATTGCGGCAAAATTGTCAATGAATTTCTTTTGGCATGGATTGTGAAAGAGAATGAGTCATAAAATGTAATTTAAAACTTAAAATATTTTGAAAATGGCAGACTTAAAAGGTAGAATTCTTGCTGGCAAAATTTTGGTTGAAGCTATTAAAGCTGAAGAAAAAACTGCAAGTGGTATCATTATTCCGGATGCTGCAAAAGAAAAGCCAATGCAAGGTAAAGTAGTATTGGTTGGTACCGATAAGAAGGATGAACCAATGGAATTAAAAATCGGTGATACGGTTTTTTATGGCAAATATTCAGGAACAGAGTTGGTAATTAATGGAGATGATTATCTGTTAATGTCTCAGTCAGACGTTTTGTACATTGCGTAATTAACTTCACAAACTTTCAAAATTGAATAAAAAATGGCTAAAGAAATAAAATTTAATATAGAAGCTCGCGATCTTTTAAAAAAAGGTGTTGATGAGTTGGCAAATGCAGTAAAAGTAACCTTAGGCCCTAAGGGTAGAAATGTTGTAATTGATCGCAAGTTTGGTGCTCCTCAGATCACAAAAGATGGTGTTACTGTTGCAAAGGAAATTGAGCTAGCTGATCCTGCCTCTAATATGGGTGCTCAGATGGTTAAAGAAGTAGCTTCGAAAACAGGAGATGATGCTGGTGATGGAACTACTACTGCTACTGTTTTGGCACAATCCATCGTAAATGTTGGTTTGAAAAATGTTACTGCAGGAGCTAACCCAATGGATTTAAAACGCGGTATTGATATTGCCGTTGCGGCTGTTGTTGCGAACATTAAAGAGCAAGCTCAGGAAGTTGGGGATAACTTCGATAAGATCAAGCAAGTTGCTAAAATCTCTGCAAATAATGATGAGACTATTGGTGCACTGATTGCTGAGGCAATGGAAAAAGTGAAAAAAGAAGGTGTAATTACTGTTGAAGAAGCAAAAGGAACTGAAACTTACGTGAAAGTGGTTGAAGGAATGCAATTTGACAGAGGGTACATCTCTCCGTATTTCATTACTGATCCTGAAAAAATGGAAGCTGATTTAGAGAACCCATATATTTTATTGTACGACAAGAAAATCTCTACAATGAAAGAGTTAATGCCGGTTCTTGAACCAGTTGCTCAATCTGGTCGTCCGCTGATGATTATTGCTGAAGATGTAGAAGGCGAAGCATTAGCCACTTTGGTTGTGAATCGTTTAAGAGGTTCATTAAAAGTTGCCGCTGTTAAAGCTCCTGGATTTGGCGACAGAAGAAAAGAAATGTTGGAAGATATTGCTATTCTTACCGGAGGGCTTGTTATTTCTGAAGAAAAAGGAATGAAATTGGAGCAGGCAACTTTGGAAATGCTTGGTCAATCAGAAAAAATTACCATTGATAAAGAAAACACAACTATTGTAAATGGAAGTGGAGAAAAAGATGGTATTGTTGCCCGAGTTGCTCAAATCAAAACTTTAATTGAGAATTCAACTTCTGATTACGATAAAGAAAAACTTCAGGAAAGATTAGCAAAATTAGCTGGTGGTGTTGCTGTACTTTATGTTGGAGCAGCTTCTGAAGTTGAAATGAAAGAGAAAAAAGATCGTGTTGACGATGCATTGAGTGCTACTCGTGCGGCTGTTGAAGAAGGAATTGTTCCTGGTGGTGGTGTAGCATATATTCGTGCAATTGCGGCTCTGGAAAACCTTAAAGGTGAGAACGAGGACGAAACAACTGGGATCGAGATAATAAAGCGTGCTATTGAAGAGCCATTGCGTCAGATTGTTGCCAATGCTGGTGGCGAAGGTGCAGTTGTGGTTGATAAGGTGAGAGCCGGTAAAGGGGACTTTGGTTACAATGCCCGTATCGGAGAATATCAGAACCTATTTGAAACTGGTGTTATTGATCCTGCTAAAGTATCTCGTGTAGCTCTTGAAAATGCGGCTTCAATAGCTGGTATGTTTTTAACTACTGAATGTGTTTTGATTGAAATAAAGGAAGATGCTCCTGCTATGCCAATGGGTGGCGGAATGGGTGGTGGAATGCCTGGTATGATGTAATCATTCTTCATATGGAATATAGAAGGCGGCTGTTGGCCGCCTTTTTTATTTCTATTACTTACGTATCAATAAAGGAGGCAATAGAATTTTTTCTTTGATTAGCCGCTTATTAAGCCTTCTGCTCATGCTCTTGTAAATTGTTCTGGAATCATCCAATTGTGTGCCCGAAGAATAAATTTTACCAACCCAAACAGGTTGCATACTATTTACATCAATTAAGTAGGCTTGAAATACGGCTTTCGGACTTTCTGATTTTCTAATTGGATAAATCGCTCCATTATGTGCCACCCATTTCGGTTCAAAGTGTGCCAC
>NZ_JAUCMW010000042.1 GCF_030372765.1 Labilibaculum sp. K2S
TCAGTGGCACACTTTGAACCGAAATGGGTGGCACATAATGGAGCGATTTATCCACCTTGAGCAAGTTCAACCGTTTTTTGTCGGGTTATTTGCGCACCTTCGATGAAGACGGTCACTTCTGAAACATTTGTTTCGATTTCTTTTTCTGTTATTTCCTGTCCGAAAATATTGCCAAAAATCAGGCAGAATAAGATTAGGTTTAAAGCTTTCATATTTTGGTTTTATTGTTTTTTAATCGTCGATTTTGTCTTTTTTAAAATTATGCATAACGGTAAATTGTATGAGTAGTGGCAGATTGCGTGGTAATTTCCGGTCCAACCGCTATGCTGTTTGAGCGGGCTACAAGCCTTGATATTTAGCACTTTGCCTGCCATTACTTATACAAAATGTGTGTGCCCTGCATGAGCATAATCACACCTACCGAAAGGTCTTCGAAAATGTTAAATATACAAATTTAGCATAAACAAAGATTATTCGAGGGATGTAATTTTTTTTCCAGAGGGTGTAAGTCCCTTATGCACTGGGGTGACTCCTGGAAGCATTAGTCCCGAGGCTTCGGGAGCTGGTGGTCAATCTCATCGGTAATTTCTTGTGTAAGTCGCAACTTACTCCTATTAGAAACTCGGTAAAATGGAGCTGTTGAGAGATAAGCTGAATGAGCTTCGCTTGTATCTGCTTCGTAATAATTGCATCTACGTACGGTTCTGTGAGAAGTTAGGGGTGAATTGAAAATCGACGAAGTCAAATTCCCCTAGCTTACTCGACTGTGCTTTCGTTATTCTTTTTCGTCTTGTTGATAGCGTTGGCAAAGACATACTCTTTTGCAATTTTTGGTTTGTGTGGCGGCTGGTGCGAATTGCAAATGTGTATGGCTTTTAGCGTTGGCTTAATTGATAATTTCTAATATTCTAACATATTTGTCCAATCCACCAATTCTTACAGTATCACCAACAGATTTCCCTTTTAAGGCAACTCCTAAAGGTGTGTTAATATTAATTTTCTGAATACCATTGGATTTTTCAAGTTTTGACACAGTTTGTTCTACTAAATGAACTTTCAAATCTTTATCTATATTCAAATATTTTACTTTCACTTTACTATTGATAGTAATGGTTTCTTTAAATAACTCTGTTTGAACTTCCTCTTTTTCTCTTGCAGTTTCAATTGTTTTACTTACAGCTTCAATTGTTTCTTTTAAATCCTTTTTAAGGTGTGGCGAAACTTTAGAAAGCTCATTTTCGATAATCGTAATATTATCTGTAAACGCTAATCTTGTTTTTGATTTATCTTCAAAAATTGAAGAATTACTATTTTCAATGCTTTTTATGAATTCAACTAATTTCTTTGTTTCCTTTTGTGGGTTTCTCCACCAATTTGTACTCCATATTCTATGAAATACAAAACCGTGTCCTTCAAGAATCTTTTGTCTATGTCTATCGTGCAAATATGCTTCTTGACTTGAATGATAAGCAGCTCCATCACATTCTATTGCAATTTTTGGAAGTCCAAGTTGTTTTGTGTCATAAACCATATCAATTCTAAAACCTGCAAACTGAAGTTGAGGAATTATATTTTTTTCGTCAAAATGTTCAGTTAGAGCTTCATAAACTTCCTCTTCAAATGGAGATTCGAGGTCATCGTTTAAGTTATCAATTGTAGTGCTTTTTGTGGAATTTTCTGCGAGTGTATTTAAGACCGAATTTCTTGCTTCATTATCTTGTTCACTAACAGCCTTTGAGTATGCTAAATAAGCATATAAAGCACCTCTGCGGTTATTTGAACCTTCATTTATTAAGTGCTCTTTGTAATTTAAAAAAACATCTTCTGGAATTGAAGAACAAACATATACTTTGTACTTTGCTCTTGTAACGATAACATTTAATAGTTTGTATCCTTTTTGATGATTTATTGAACCAAACCTTTGGGCAAATTTTCCATCTTTATTAATACCATAAGTTGTTGAAAGAATTATTACATCTCTTTCGTCTCCTTGAATATTTTCTAAGTTTTTAACAAAAAATCCGTTTTCTTCAAGCTCAATAATTTTATCGTTAAAGCCGCTGTATTTTTCAAATTTTCTTCTTTCATTAATCTTGCCTAGAATTAGGTTTCGTTGATTGATGTTAAAAGTTGCTACTCCAACTGTTGGATATTCTCCGTTTGGAAGTCTTGAAAGATTGTTATCAATAATTGACAGAATTGTTTCTGCTTCTGCATCATTAGAATTATCGGAATATGTGCCATTTACGGGAACATAATTTATTGGAATATATTCAAAACCGTTTGGAAGTGGTTTCAATCGTTGATTATAAAAAGCATAATTTGAGTAATCAATTAGATATGGATGCCTTGAACGATAATGAAAGTCTAAATATTTTTTCTCAAAACCTAATTCAGATGCAAAATCAAGAAGTGATTCACAATCTGAAAGTGAATTACTTATATCGCTTTTAATTTTATCTATTTCATCTTCAAATTCATCTTCATCATCAATTACACCATCAAATATTTTGCTGAAATAATTTGAAGGAGGCATTTGGTGTTCATCTCCTGCAATGATAATTTGTTTCCCTTTTAAAAGTGCGGGTAAATTGTCTTCTAATTTTAATTGACTTGCCTCATCAAACATAACAATATCAAAATATTGATTTTTGCCTTTAAAAAGGTTACTTGCTACGTCTGGAGTTGTTAGGATTATGGGGAAAAAAGTAGTGAATAAATCCATATCCAACTTTACTATTTCTCGTAAGGATAATCTTTTATGTCGTTTACCTGCTCGTTTGTTATATAAATTTTCAACCGCTAAATTTGGATTCTTAAGGTCAAATTCTCTGGTTGCATCTATTTGTTTTGAAAACCAATATTCTCTAATATATTTAATTTGTTCTTTTTCAAGTTCAGACAAAGATTTTCCTAATTCAATATGGTCATTATCATTTGTTGGTAAATCTGTATTTGCAGAATTTACAAGCATAGAATTAAGGTAGAAAATTAAAAATGTTTTTCTCCAATTTGTTTTTTCCTTTAATTGGTCAATGATTAACTTATTCTCTACTGATAAAGAATTGTGAAATTGATACCACTTAAACTCAATCGAAAAAAGGTCGTTTTCATTTGCAAAAAAGCATTCTTTTGAATTAATTAAAGTCTGAATTTGAGAAATTAATATATTGTGTGAATCTCCATTCAATTCTTTGTCAGTCCAATTTTGTTCTTTGATTTTAGACTTTAAGTTACTAAAGTTTGCTTTTATTAATTGTAGTAGCTCTGTATCAAATTCTTTTTCAGTTGATTTAAGTAAGTCTAGGAATTTATACTCATTTTTGATTTTCGATTGAAATTCAACATTAATTCTCTCAATAAATATCTTATGGTTTTTGAGAATGTTTTGATTCTCTTTTATAGAATTAGAAAAATTAATACTTTCAATGTCCTTGCTATGGTTCGTTTTTGATGAATAATCTTCAAAAAGGGAATTTATTGTTTTTTGGTCAATAAGTGTAGTTTTCTTTTCTTTTGAGAAGAGGGAAATAGTTTTATATAAAAATCCATTTGTTTTTCCCTCATCTAAAAAATCATTATTTGATTGGTGTTTTATTAGGATATTTTGGATAGAAGTTTCAATATCATTAATTAATGTTTTTTGTAAGTTAAATTGCTCATTTCTAATTTTATAATATTCTAACTCGTATTTTAAAATGTCATCTAATATTATATTCAACTCTTTTTTATAGATTGAAAAATCTTCTTCAATCTGATGTTCTATAATAAATGGATTGTCTCCAATTAATTTTGCAGAGTTTATAAAAGAAAGGCTTTTATTAGGTTTAAACTCGTCATATAAATTTTGCCCTTTCCTGATTATTTCTAATAGATGATTCAGTTCAGATGATTCATAGCTGAATGTGTCTTTTGCCAAATCAAGATTGTATTCTTCGGAATTGTCTTTTAATTCTAATAATAAAGAGCCAACAATGTGAGTCCAGTTTTTATTGCCGATTAAATTTTCTCCTAATTTTTTATGTCGCTTATTTATTGAATCAATTAACGCTTTTGATTTTTCAATAATATTATCTAAAGTTTCTTTAGAGTGAGTGTATCTATATCTGCGATACGAAGAATTATCTACTCTATCTCTTACTGAATCAACTGCTAATCTTCTGTCTTTAACAATATCCTTTAGCAGAACGCATTGATAATTAAGACCTTTTTCATTTAGGGCATTGTGAAGTACTTCTAAAGCAGTTCGTTTTTCACAAACAACAATTGTCTTTTTTTGATTTTCTAAAGCATTTACTAAAATAGCAGTAAGAGATTGACTTTTTCCTGTTCCTGGAGGGCCTTGTATTAAAATGTTTCGAGATGCTTTTAGAGAATGTAAAATTCCTTGTTGCGAAGGGTCGGTTTCGACTGATGATATTGGTTGAAACGTGTGTTCTTCCATATCCTCAAGGTCAATTGTTGCTCCTTTTAATTCTAGTAAATTCCCATAATCGTGAATAATATTTTGTTTCTGAACCTCAAAAATTGAAAAAAGTCCGCCAAAATCTATAAATGAATTATTAGATGTTAATGGTAGTTTTTCGTAATGTTTCTTTTCTGGAATAGATTTTATTTCATTTAGTTTTTTCTCAAATGTTTCGCGAAGGTCATCTGGAATTGAACTGTTTATGGATTCAATAATATTTGTACAAATATCCAAAAGTTCACTTTTGTCAATTAAGCCATCATCCAATAAGTCAGTTGAAATTTGATTAATCTCAATTTTGGAATCATTTTGTAAATGATTTATTAGAACCTCATTTATATAAATTGGGTCATCTTCTGTTCGTAGTATTTCCCAAGTGTTAAATTCTTTCGTTCTTCTTATTCTTAACGACCAAATTAAAATAGGAGCAACTGTTAATTTGTTGTCTGATTGGTCTCTTCTTACAAGTATCGGAAAGCCAAAACCAAATGTATTTATTCCTTTTTCTGATTCTATTGCATCTGTTTGATTAATTAAATTTTCAAAGGACTTTGTGATTTTCACTAACTGAGTTTGGTCTTCTTCAAAAAGTGAGTTCAAATCAGGAACGTTATCTTTCCAACTAACTTTAAACTTAAGAGGTAATTCGGTTAATAAGGAATTGATAAAGTTCTTAGGAAGATTCTCGTCAATATGAGATAATCTTGTTAAGTCAAATTTGTATCTTGAACGAGCTGGAATTGCATTTAAATGGACTCCTCTTCGACTACCAACTTTAAGTCGGTTTTGTAATTCAATTAGTAGTTTTTCGGTTATCTCCATTTTTTCGGTTGGCTTTCAGTTGTTTAAAATACGTTCTTTTTTTTATTCAATTTACGATTTTCATTATTTTGTTTGAGCGTTGGCAGAAAACAGCTCTTTTGGTTTTTTCTGAGTTGGCTTTCGTGTCGGCAAAAAACCAAATGTGCTGTTTGTGCGGCTGGCTTTTTTATAATGAAGCACAACGGTCTTGCTAAGTTTCGTGGGCGACTTTAAAGAGCTGATCTTTCAAACCGCCAAATAAGCAAGCCGATTAAATTTTCGTATTAATATTTGAACAAGCCAATTGAATTGGCTTGCTGGTGTTCATTAATTGTACTAAACATTCGAACTGCTCATCAGCGCCCATGAAATTTAGCTTTTGTGTGTGCCCTGCATGAGCATGATCACACCCACCGAAAGGTTGTTGAAAATGTTAAATATACAAATTTAGCATAAACAATGATTCTTGGAGGGTGTATTTTTTTTCCAGAGGGTGTAAGTCCCTTATGCACTGGGGTGACTCCTGGAAGCATTAGCAAGTGGCAAGGTGGTTTGGGGTGACCCATGCACTGAAGTAAGCCAACCGGCAAAAGTCTGAACTGACGAACAGTACCGAACTTGTGAGATTGTGAATACCATTTTATATAGGCAAGAATGAACCAACGGGATACGAGGCATTGTTATCTGGGTAAGTAGGCACATCACTGCAAAGCCCAACGAGTACCAAAAGGATAGTTATGTAGATCCCGCAGGATTAGACGGAAGGACATTTACCTTACCAAGGGAGATCTCATCAACCACGAGTTGGTTATGGTGAGAATTGGAGCGAAGCGGAAATCGCGAATTCCCATGGAATTATTTTATGAGCAACTCAGCCGAGGCCATAGTAGCTGTAAGACCATGAGCCACAAATAGAGATTGTGGAGGACTCACAGAGCAGTGAAGGGCTGAACGTTAAGTTGTTCCAAATGTTGCAAAGAAGCTGTTGTTTTTAGGCTCTAGCTTTGTATTAAGCGGAACAGGGAAAAGAAAAAGTAAACTAAAATGATTGAACAAATACTAACAGGAAAGAACCTGTTGCGAGCGATGTATCAAGTCCAAAAGAACCGAGGTTCAGCAGGAGTTGATCGTATGCCCGTGACTAAACTTTCAGATCTGATGTCAATTGACAAATCAGAACTGAAAGAGCGTGTTCGTTCGGGTAAATATTTGCCTCAAGCCATTTTAGGAGTCGTACCGAACGGAGTGAGATCATGAACACCTTTTTTAATAGAATTCGTGAATAAAAACCCGAAAAGAAAAAGCGAAGCCTTATTCGTTTGGGCGTTCAGCAAAGGCAAGCTTATGCATGGTCCCGATCACGTAATGAGGAACGAATTCATGAATGCCCGTAAGAATAAGTACTTTATGAATCATGGGTGGTTGGGCTACGGCGAAGCCCTCTCGAATACCTTACTATAAAATGATTTTATGAGTCATAGCTCAGAGTCCAATTTTAAGAACGACCATTACGCTTGAAAGATTGAAGAAACGTGGTTATGAATCTATGCTCGACATTTACAAGAAAATTTCCCCACAACTTAACGAACCGCTGTATACGAGACCCGTACGTACAGTGGTGTGAAAGCCTCTCCCTGCTAATGATTACTAGCGGGGCGGGCTATTCGATTATGCGGTCGCTTTTTTTGTTTTTATCTGTTTCTTTAAATCATCCGAAATGTTTGTCCATATCGTCCTGTAAGTTAGCAATAGTTTGCATTTACATTCAGTCTCAATGATTTTTGTAATATGCTTGTACCAATCAATGTAATTCCACGCACTTGGTTTAGGAGAATAAAGAAATTTTCCTTTTTCATCCCAATGAACTTCAGTCGCTGTCCTGTAAATCAGAGTAAACTTTTCTCTTTTTGGCTTTATGAAAAGACGTTCATTAGAATCAATGCCGATTTCAACAATCTCGTCAACTTTAAATCCATGTGTCTTTATTTTAATCTGGTCGAATATAAGTCTTCCAATATAGGTTTTGATTTTCGGGGATTTGAATCGATAATATTCATTCCAGTAGCTAATCATTCTACTTTCTGTTTGCTGCCAATATTTTGGATTTTCTAATACATACTTTTTAGAATTCTCTAATTGTGAGTCATCCAATTGATTATCCAACACTTCAAGAATTTCAAAAACATATTCGCCTAGTAATTGGAAAGTAAATGGTGTAATCCAATAAAAATTAATCCCTTTTAAGTTTTCTAATCGTCTTTGTCTTAAATATCCATTATGATGTCTTAGATAGATACAGCTTAAAATTGCTTGTTGCTTTTCAGTTAAAGATTTTTCCTTAGAGGAGCTTGGCTCATTAAAATAAAGTCTAACAGGTATTTCTAATTCTTCTGAATCAAGTTTTGTAGTGTAAAAATTCTCATGAATCAAATCGCTAACCATATGAGTATTTCCATCATATAATTTAATCCTGTTTTCATCAAACGGAATTATATCAAGTACGACATTTAAATCACTCTCCAAATTTTTCGGGAAAGCTTTTTTTAGACGCTCTTTATAGTCAACAAATTTATCTTTCTTAAACCAATTTTTCATATGTGTACTGCTGTCCTAAAGTGCCGCATAACGTTGAGTGTATGATTTCGTAAGGGATTTCGGGCTTCAAACCTTTCAATTTACACACCAAAATTGATGCGGGTGATAATGCTCGAAAACCTATGAAACCCTTATGAATTATACACATTGTGTGTGCCTTGAATGGTAAATTTAATAAAAGTTCTTTTATAATGTTAAGTTTT
>NZ_JAUCMW010000043.1 GCF_030372765.1 Labilibaculum sp. K2S
AAAACCTTGTTTTCCGATCCCGATTTCAGGGGGGCAACATGATCCGGAATATCCAGTTGCCAATTTGTTTTACATTCCGTTTTCTTTTGTTGGGATATTTTGCTTTTATATGCTTAAGTGAATGAGATTCTATGATTATTAAATAATTATAAAATTTTAGGATATCTTAACTTGGCAGATTTGACAGTAGGATAGAGGATTGATTTTTCATAGTTTTGATACTGAAATTCAATTATGAAGACATTACCTATCGAACAGAGAATACAGTGATGTAGATTTTTGCATGCATATCTAAAAAAAATATAGCTGTTGGTACAGTGCATGCCGTTATTAATTTCTTTCCGAAGGTTAAGTCTTTGTTTACAAATTGAGTAAATACGTATTCTAATTACACACACAAATTAAACCAAATGAAGAGATTTTTATTATTAGCAATAACTGTTGCTATTATGTTCACATCTTGTTCAGAAGACAAAGATGTTGAGCCAGAACGAAAAGTATATCCTGTAACATTTAATTGTTCTACTTTTGTAGTAAATACTACAAATACAAAGTCAACCACATTAGAAACTTTACGTTATGACTATGTTCTGTATGATGCGAATCTACAATTTGTAAAAGTACTAAAGTTTGATATTGGTGCAACAATAGAAGATGTATTACCACTAGGTAATTATACTCTATGTATAGTTGGACATGATAATACTTCAGCAAGGAATTGGAGTTTTTCTTCATCAGTAATTGGCGAATTATTTCAGACTACGTACTGGGATGGTACGGGATGGCCATTACAGAATGGTATTTACTATAAAAAGGTAGAGTTTGAAGTTACAGAAACTCCAGAATCTGTTGATATTGCATTAGATAATATTACGGGTAATTTCTCTGTTGTAATTGAAGATGCTCCAACAGATGATAATTATACTATAGAAGTACTCATATCTGACTTCCCAGTCCAGTCTATTTATTTATCTACAGGAGAATTATTAACTAATTCTAATACTACTTCATACACTGATTCTTATAACAGTCCAAAGATACTCAATAGTATAAGCGGTTCATTTATGCAGAATGTAAAAATAGACAGTGATGCTCAACTATATACATTTACTATCCAATACAAAGTATTAGGAAATATATTAAAAGAGATAACTTTACAAAACATACCATTACATAGAAATGTACATACAGATATCATAGGTAAAATGTTTAATGATTCTGGAAGTACAACTAAGAATGGTTTCAATATCTCTATTAATGAAAATTGGGGAGATCCAATAACAGTAAATTTTTAAGTAGAAGTACAGTTCATATTTAGACACTTTCCCGCAAACTGTGTCAGCAAAAAGTTCATAAAGGAGTAATCATGCTCCTTTATATGTTTATATTATTGCAAGAATTTTTTAAAATGAATATATAAGACAATTTATTTAGATTAATTAGAGAGATTGCCGTAAAACCCAATACTCAATGAATATTTTTAGGGGGGAAAATAAGGGTATATTTATCTGAGGAAAACCACGCAAGGCACTGATAAAAAGCCGATTGCGAGATTTAGATTGGGTTCTGTTGGGGTTGCTAAAATACTAATAATCAAATGATTGTCAGTATTTTTGTTTTAATGCTGTATCAGTTCTATTCTGAACAAGCAATTTCCTCGAAAAAATATTACTCCTTTAGAGAACAATCTAGGCATGTTGCAATTAGTTGACGGCTTAAAAATACCAAATCCTTACAATTTATAGATTCATCCTGAGAGTTTTTTAGGATTGGATAAATCCCGCTTAATTCTCATTCCGTTATTCAGTCACCAATTTATTTTACATTCCGTTTTACTTTGTTGGAATAGTAAGCACCATACCAACTTGCTAGGTGCAATCCGAAGATGTTTAATTGCCAGGCAATTTATATTTGTAATCGAGCCAACTGATATTTTAGACTTCTGGAAATTGAGACCTGAATCATTAAAATATTAATTGGCCTTTTTTATATCCTCCGAAACGGATAAGGATCTGTTAAGGTCGGGATAGGAACTAGATAAATACCCCTTAAATCCCCTTTGTAGTAGCTCTATTTGTAGGCTTTACTCTCTATAAAGGTTTGTTTTCCTAGAAAAATGGGAATTTCTACCAAATTGATTTGTTTCGCTCACAAAAAGATCGTTTAAGTAGGATAAACGAACGGGATAGGTGATCGAGATAGGAACTAGATAAGTAGTTTAGCCCCGAAAAAGACTGGAGTAAAATTTCAGATTTAAAACAGTTAAATTTAGGGTATGAAAAGACGTTGGACATTAGAAGAAAAACTAGCCATTTTAAGCGAGGCAGAAACTGGTAATGTAGTAGAAGTTTGTAGAAGACATAATGTTAGTACTGGAGCTTTCTATAATTGGAAAAAGAAGTTCGATACCAAAGGCGAAGCCGGCTTAAGAGTTAAATATGATAACAGCAGTCCAGAGATGAAGAAAGCTGAGGAAGAGATTCGGATTCTACGCAAGCTTTTAGCAGACCGGGAAATAGAATTGGAAATTCAGAAAGAGCTTCTAAAAAAAAGTTTGGAACAGACGATCCAAGAAAAATCTAGTAGATCGTTTCTTCGAAAAATATACTGTAAGTATCAAAGATCTATTAAAGTATGTAGGACTCTCTGCGAGTAGTTATTACTATAAAGAGAAGCTAAATGGCAGAAAAGGTGTTTTGCCTGGCAAGCAAACCAATCATAGTAAGGATGGCCTGGTTGAAGAAATGACTGTTGTAGAAGCTATAAAAGGCGTATTGGAGCATGAGTTTATTGATTGTGGTTATCGAATAATGACAAAGTATCTTCAGCGTAAAGGTTATAAGATCAATCACAAGAAAGTGTACAGAATAATGAGTAATACAGGACTTTTAAAGCCTAATTCAAGAATTAAAAGAAGTGGTGGTGGGCGCAAGTTCGTAAGATTTAGGAAGGTTCACACAAGCCATCCTATGGAGTGTCTTGAAATGGATATTAAAATGATTTGGATTCCCAATATGGGAAAGAACGCTTATCTTTTATCGGTAATTGATGTTCATACTAGAAAAATACCAGGTTATACTTTTGCATTCAATGTAAAACAAAAAGAGGTGATTGAATTGTTATCAACAATTGTCGATCAATATCCAACTCCAGAATCTCTGATAATTAGATCAGACAATGGGAGTCAGTTCATAGCGCGTAATGTGAGAGATTACATTCATTTAGTCGGGTTTGAACAAGAATTTACTTATGTGGCAACACCTGAAGAGAATGCTCATGTTGAAGCTTATCACGGTACTTTAAAGAGAGATATCTTTGACAGAGTCGATTATCGTACTTTCGGTGAAATACAGCAGATTATAAAAAGATATGTGCCATTCTATAATGGTGAAAGATTACATGGTTTGCTTGGGAGAATTACTCCAAATGAAAAGTGGAAGCAGGATCAGCATTTAATTAAAAAGCGAGAGAAAGCAGCTTAGTATTAGTAGATTTTAAGAGGGCCTGAATCGCTCTATAAAAGGAAAATTAAAAAATAGAATAAAACTCTAGGATATCAGGGGTCAAAACAATAAGATCGGTGTATACCCCTTAAGAATCCTTTATAATAGCGAGTAGTATCCCATACATTGTAACAATCATATTATACCCCTGCTCTGCGAAGTTTTTAACTTCGCAGAGCAGGGGAGTGTTATTCCCATTTCTTAATAATTGAAACCAATTAAATTATAATACATTAACCAAGGAATAAAAAGAAAAGTTGCAACAACAATTACAGATTGATAAATTAAATCGAAAGTTTTCTGCTCCTTATATCTAAAGGCTTTTATCAATAAGTATACTGAAACAAATTCCAATGGAATAATTAAAAAAGGGATCACTAATGCCATTTTAATGAGCAAAGGCATTCCGTAGAAAAATTCAAAAGTGTCGGTGGTAAATAAAGCATAAGCAAGCACTGCAATAAAAAGGACAACTAAAGAGGCCAGCGAAAAATTGATTTTTTTAAGCAAATAACTGTTTCTGTTGCGCACAAATAGTTTACGCACGACACCGGTAATTATATAAATCAATAGAAAAAGGACAATACTACCTATCCATACACGTTGAAATTTAACAGGTTCGTACCATTTTAATTTCTGGTAAGAATAAGAATCTGTAAAAAAATAAGAAATTTCGCCTTTTGTACCCCGGCCAAAAGCTAAGTATCTACCATATTTTGAATGGAATGTTAAATCGGATATCGGAACTAGTTTATCGTTCCATTCTACTATTTCAAGTGTATTATCTTTTGAAACAATTTCAATTTCAGGAGTCAATCCAACTAAAACACCCACTTTGTCGAAAGTGGTATGCGCATATCTTGTAAATCGGTACTTTCCTGCGAACTTCTCTAATGGTTCATCAACAGTCCCCACCTTGGGCGAAACTATTGCCTTTTCTTTTTTAACCAAACATTCTGGCATAAGTCGTGCAAACAAATCGTTAATAAATTTGTCCATAAATACTCGACTTTTCTGTTGGTAAAAATTCGATGAATTGACACAAATAAACAAACCTAAGTTTTTTTCCGGCATCAATGTTAATTGACTAGAAAAACCCTGAATGCCACCACTATGACTAACCGTTCTTACTCCATACCAATGCGATTCCTGAAAGCCTAACAGCCAACCGAAATTAGCCTTTTCGTAGTGCTTAAATCCTGTTTGATGCATTTTAACAACAGTTGAGGAATCTAAAATTTGAATTCCATTAAATTTCCCATTATTCAGGAACATAGATATATAGTGCCCCATGTCAGAAGCTGTTGATCGAAATGAGGATGCAGGATAGAAGTGGTGAAAGGCAGGCTTGTATGGAATCAGCTGCTCGTCCTTTTGCAAGTAACTGGTAACGTAGTTTTCTTTGAGTTCGGCTTGTCGTCTATAACCACTATAATTCATTTCCAATGGTTGCAAAATCATTTTTCTAACGTACTCATGAAAGGGTAAGCCAGATACTTCTTCAACAATAAGTCCTAGTAAAGCATAACCGTTATTAGAATACGAAATGACCTTACCTGAAGGGCGTATCTGTGGTGACATTCGCTTTTCTATATATTGGGCTAAGGGAATTATATCTTCCTCAGCATGAACTATAGTGCCTATATTGCAATCATCAAAACCAGCCGTATGCGTTAAAAGATGTCTTACAGTAATTGAATCATTGAATTTATATGCTAATTGAAACGATTTGAGATAATTATTAACATCCCTATCCAAATCTAACAGTCCAACCTCATATAATTTCATAACAGCTGTACCTACAAACGTTTTTGAAATAGAGCCTATTTCAAATATCGAAGAGCGACTACTCACAGGCGTTTTGGATTCAATGTCTTCTACGCCATAACCGTTTATATGAAGAATTGAATCCCCCTGCATTAAAACAATGGTAGCCCCTGCAATATTAACAGAATTCAATGCTTCTGTAAATGTAGAATCGATCCAAGCATTTAAATCAGATGTTTGTACATCTATATTTTGAGAATATATTTTATTCTCGGATGAGAAAAAAGAACATAGAATTAAAAATGTAAGGAGTAAATGTTTCATAATTTTTGATTTGAATATTAAATGTTAGGGTATAAGATGTCTGTCGGTTGGCAAACCGAGAACACATATTGATGTAGTAAAAATTTGATTTGAAAACTTAGCATATAATAGTTTCAGCCAAGCAAAACTATTAGGCAAGTAAGATGTGTACTTAAAATTAGGATAAGATTTAAACGACTCCCTTATAAGCTTGCTTTTTCTCAATCATTATTGATGCTGAAAACCATAAGAATAGTGACAAAAGATAAATAAGGCTTCCATAAATGGTAACAATTACAGTAGTCTTTAATGCTCCAAATATCATTTGATGGCTAATCGCTTTTCCACTTCCAGTAAATGTTTCAATGGCATCTAACATGCCACAAAATCCAAACATTTGCCCCAAAAATCCGGTGACTAGGGCAAATAATCCTATTGATTTTCCATAAGCAAGCTTTCGTAAAAGATCTGCTTTATCTGTTTGTTTGGAACTGTAAGCAAGTATAAAATGATAAATAATCCAAGCAACTGTAATAATTAATAAAAGAGTTAGAACCCACATAAAAAAAGATCCTCCCGTAATAAATAAATCTTTCATAAATAAGTAAATTTGCAATTAATACTTCTGCCAAATTATGTGAGATAAGTAAATCTATCAAGGTCGAATCCGCTTCTTAATCGGTTGTTTGTCGACTCTAAATGGTAATAACGATATCTTTGCCGAAATTAGCCCGAAATAATTAAATAGAATGTATAAAAAACCAAAAAATATTCATTTACATATTGCTTATTGGATTTTTGCATTATTAGTATTAATCCGACTATATGGATTTTCGTGGGAAAGCAAAACTAATGCCTTTTACTTCGTAAGCATGCTTCTTCCAATTGTTATGGGAACCTCATATTGTTTCAACTATGTATTAGTACCAAGGTTTTACCTAACTAAAAGATATGCACGATTTGCATTTTATACCTTTTGTACGGCAATTATATCGGTTTACCTCGAATTCTTAGTATTGCTTTTTACTTATGTCTATCTGGTAAATTTGAATTATCAAAGTTTGGGTTCTGATGTTGCTCAACCTATGCTTTTAGCAGTTGTATTGTATTTGCTGGTATTTGTTGGTTCGTTTCTCTTGATGTTTAATCAAATAAATGAAAACCAACAAGTAATTCAACAACTTTTGGAGGAAAAAGAGAAAATGAAGAAATCATTTCTTAAAATCATGTCTAATCGAAAAATGACCAAAATAGCCTACGACGATATTGTTTACATCGAAAGCTTATCGGATTATATCAAGGTGATTACTAGCAACAAAGAAATTACAAGCAAAGAGAAAATAAGTCGACTATCGGAAAGATTACCCGATACTTTTTTAAGAATTCACCGTTCATTTATAATCAATACTGATAGAATTAAAGAACATTCTCTTGATGAAGTTTTAGTAGATGATATTAGGCTAAATATTGGCAGAAGCTATCGAAAAGAAGTTAAAGAATTGTTGAATAATAATGCGTCAAATTAACTAACAACTCCCGCCACACAATGGCTCATACATCATAGGCTTGCCACAGGTGCAACACAAACTTACGCTGCATAGCCGAGACGTCAGACTGTCTAAAAAGTAAAACTTGATAGTAATTTATAGATTAACTTGAGAGACTACCGTAAAATTCAATACTCAATGAATATTTATAAGGGGGATAAATAAGGGTATATTCACCTAGGCGTCTCTTAGTAAAATACTGACAATCAATGGTTCGATAGTTTTAGGTTGGGTTCTGTTGGGGCTACCATATAATCTTCGTAAGTGCATACTTACGAGGATTTATTATTTTACACCACTTATCACTAGTGTCCCATTAAAATTGGGACGTTATTAAAAATTAAACAAATTTGACT
>NZ_JAUCMW010000044.1 GCF_030372765.1 Labilibaculum sp. K2S
AAAACCTTGTTTTCCGATCCCGATTTCAGGGGGGCAACATGATCCGGAATATCCAATATGCGAATTGCCTTTTTTTGATATCCTGGATTTTCCTTTCCATTTGCCTGATTCCCGTATCTGAACATCGTAACCGGCATAGCTACTTAGTTGTTTTATACTGAAAATATTGGCGAAACCCAACGTCTCAGCTATGACAGTTACGATTGTGATTTTACTCAACCCTGGGACTGTTGAAATCTTTTTAACTTTTTGAGCCATATAATTATCCTTACTAACAGTCTTTTCCAGTTCCTTTTCAATGGCGCAAATCTGCTTGTCAAGGTATTTTATGTGATTGCGCATTCGGGTTAATGTTGTACGCAAAGGATCTGCTGTGTGCATTTCTGCATGTAATTGATTTTTGCAACGTGTCCTTTCTTTTATTAACTGCTGTCTTTCCCGAATTAATGTTCGGAGAGTCCTGTAAATTTTTGAACTTAAACTCCACTTTAAAAGTGAACGTTCAACTCCCATTTGACCTAAGATCTTTGAATCTACTTTATCAGTCTTTGACTTGATATTTAAACTCTCTGCAAACTTTTTGACTTTATTGGGTAAGAGGACATGAACAATATGGTCCAACTCCCACAAGTGATAGGCCAACGATTCGTAATAAACTCCAGTAGCTTCCATCGTAAAATGTAAAGGTGCCGTTTGATCAGACAACTTACATAGCCATTGCATTAAAGACTCAAATCCTTGCTTATTGTTCTTGAAACTTTTTGTTCTTAAGTGTTTTAACACCTGCCCCTTTAAAAGAACTGTTAAGGTGGCTACAAAAGAATCTTTAGCTACATCAATGCCTACATTCTGTTTAAGTACATCCATAATATTAAAGTTTTAGGGAATCTCTCCACAGTTTTCTCTCGTCTTTTTACACGAGGTTACAATAGAAGTGTACCTCTAAATACTTAGTCCAAACTTGAAAGAAGATAGAAGACAAGAGCGGATTCTCTGTGACGGTATCGGACTTGACGTACCTGAACACGAAAGTAATCTTGCCTTCTCCCATTTATATTACTAAACTACAAAATCAGTAATTAAATGAGTCTTGATTGTTATTAATACAAACGCACGAGAGCACGAAGAAACACAGAGAAAAAAACAATTCATTGTATTTCGGCATGTAATACTTTTGTGGCCTTTGCACTTACTATTATTATGGTTTTTTTAAGCCCCTTTAGGGGTTTGGGGGTAAGAAATAGGTAGTTGAGCTTTATTTCCCTTATCTTTGTCGGCGGAAACAAATCCGTACTAATAATCAGAACAAAAATATATGTCGTTTGCATCTTTAGGATTATCTTCATCTTTACTAAAAGCTCTGTCCGATCAAAATTACAACGAAGCCTACCCTATTCAAAAAGAGGCAATTCCTGCCATTTTAAAAAAGAAAGATGTTTTAGGTATTGCTCAAACCGGCTCAGGTAAAACGGCCAGTTATGTCTTGCCAATATTAACCAATCTTCAGGGAGGAAGTATTTCTAAGAACAGATATATCAAGACATTGGTATTGGTGCCTACCCGCGAATTGGCCATGCAGGTTTTGGAAGTCTTTCAACAGTTTTCATCCGCCCTCGCCGATCCCATTAAATGCCTGGCCGTACACGGTGGGGTTTCTATCAATCCGCAGATGAAGGCGATGAATAATGTGGATGTTTTGGTTGCCACTCCAGGTCGTTTATTGGAATTGGTAGATTCGAATGCAGTACACTTATCGGAAATTGAAGCATTGGTACTGGATGAAGCTGATAAAATGCTGAATTTGGGTTTTAAAGATGAGATGAACCGCATATTTGCTTTATTGCCTAAAAAACGTCAGAATCTTTTGTTCTCGGCTACTTTAAGCGATGATGTAAACAACGTAAACCAGATTCTTTTGAATGAACCAGTGGTTATAAAAATAGAGGCTGAAGAAAATACGCTTGATTTAATCGATCAGATAGCCTACTCGGTTAGCGAAGAAAAAAAAGGGCCGTTGCTTCGGTATATCATTAAGAAAAACAATTTGGAGCAGGTTCTTGTATTTGTATCATCGGCACACCGGGCTGATGCCGTTGCCTACAAACTAAGCAAAAATGGCATTCAGGCTACCAGTACACACAGCAAGAAAAGTCAGGGAGCACGAACTGAAAATCTACGCAAGTTTAAAACCGGCAAGCTTCGTGTTTTGGTTGCCACCGATTTATTGACCCGTGGTATTGATATCGAATTTTTACCTTATGTGGTAAATTACGATTTGCCTCGATCTCCTAAAGATTACATTCACCGAATTGGTAGAACAGGTCGTGCAGAATCGCCGGGAGAAGCCATTTCGTTTGTTGCCGAAGAAGATGAACACCACTTTCAAGTGATTCAGAAAAAAATGAAAATAAGGCTGAATCTGATCCAAAGCAAAGATCTTGATCTTAAGAATAATAAATAGAAGCTTGTTATAGAAAACAAGTATACCAACAACGAATTTATAAAACGCATTCACGTGAAAGACCTTTTTCTGGTAACTCCACCTTTTACTCAATTAAATACTCCTTATCCGGCAACGGCTTACTTAAAGGGGTTTTTAAATGAGAAAAACAGATCCTCCTTTCAAATGGATTTGGGTATTGAAGTTATTCTGGAGCTTTTTTCCAAAGATGGTTTATCGAAAATTTTCGAAATCGCTTTTCGGCAAGAGCAGATTATTTCGGAAAATGCATCAAGAATCTACGCCCTTCGAGAGCATTATTTATTGGCAATAAACGATGTGGTTTCTTTTCTGCAAGGAAAAAATCAGACTCTGGCACGACAAATATGCACCGAGAATTTTCTGCCGCAAGCCTCGCGCTTCAATCAGGTGGAAGATCTGGAATGGGCATTTGGTTTAATGGGAATGCAAGACAAAGCCAAGCATTTAGCGACTCTTTTTCTGGAAGATTTGTCGGATTTTATTACCGAATGCATCGATGAGAATTTTGGCTTTAGCCGATATGCCGAACGATTGGGCCGAAGCGCATCTACCTTCGACCAATTGCAGGGGCATTTGCAGGAAGAGTTAAGCTATATCGATGAGTTAAGCATTAAAATACTGGCTAAGCAAGTAAACATCCAAAATCCTAAATTGGTTTGCTTTTCGGTTCCTTTCCCCGGAAATTTATACAGTGCCTTTCGTTGTGCTCAGTTCATTAAAAAAGAGTATCCTGCCATTAAAATTGTAATGGGCGGCGGATTTCCAAATACCGAATTAAGAAGTTTGACCGACCCCAGAGTCTTCGATTTCGTTGACTATATTACATTGGACGACGGTGAACTGCCTTTGGAACTTCTGGCGAATCATGTACTGAATCCGGTTAACGAAACACCTGCATTAAAACGAACTTTTGAACGGATAAACGGCAAAGTAAAATACAACAATTCTTCTCCCATTCAGGATTACAAACAGCATGAATTGGGCACACCCGACTACTCCGATCTTTTGCTCGATAAATACATTTCGGTAATTGAGATTGCCAACCCTATGCACAGTTTGTGGAGCGATGGACGATGGAACAAATTAACCATGGCTCACGGTTGTTACTGGGGCAAATGTACCTTTTGCGATGGTTCGTTAAATTACATCAAATCTTTCGAACCCATTGCGGCCAAAGTGCTGGCCGACAGAATTGAGAAAATTGTGGCACAAACCGGAGAAAAAGGCTTTCATTTTGTTGATGAAGCAGCACCTCCGGCATTGATGAAGGCTCTTGCCATCGAGATCATTAAACGCAAACTTAACATTACCTGGTGGACCAATGTCCGATTCGAAAAAAGCTTTACAAAAGATCTTTGTTTGTTGCTGAAAGCTTCGGGTTGCATTGCTGTTTCGGGCGGACTGGAAGTTGCCTCCGATCGATTGTTAAAATTGATCAATAAAGGAGTCACTCTAAAACAGGTAGCTCAGGTTACCAACAATTTTACCGAAACAGGAATTATGGTTCATGCCTATTTGATGTATGGATTTCCGTCGCAAACGGTGCAGGAAACCATCGACAGTCTGGAAGTGGTTCGGCAAATATTCGAATTGGGGATTGTGCAATCGGCCTTTTGGCATCAGTTTGCACTTACAGCTCACAGTCCTGTTGGGCTAAATCCATCAGCTTACGGCATTACGCCCGAGTACAAAGCTATTTCGTTCGCCAATAACGACATTCAATTTACCGACAAAACGGGAATCGATCACGATCTGTTTAGCTACGGATTAAAAAAATCGCTCTACAATTACATGCACGGACTGGGCTTTGAAATTCCTTTGCAGGATTGGTTCGACGATGTACCATCTGGTTTTAGAATTCCGAAAACCAGTATCAGACAGGATTTTATTCAAAATTGTCTGGAAGCTTTCGAATACATCACTCCAAAAGATTCAGCAAAACCAATATGGCTGGGAGGCGTACCGGAAATAGTGACCATTACGAAATCGAAAAAAGGCCGAAGTTGGAAACTATCCAAAATGTGTTTTCATGAAAAAACAGAAAGTTTTGAAATATCGCTCGAAAAAGAAAAAGGAGATTGGTTGCTTGATGTACTGAAAAAAATATCCGTAAAGGAAGAAAACACACTTAGTTTGGTGGCTTTAAAAGCCGACTTTGAGAATCATTTTGAAGATTTTGAATTGTTTTGGTATTCGAAACCAATGAATCAATTACGGGAACATTCTTTGCTGATTTTATAAAAGTAATTCCCCACCCCAAACCCCTAAAGGGGCTTAAAAACAACAGTTTGGGAAATAGTCCCCTTCAGGGGATTTAGGGGTAAAAAAGTAAAGAATAATTATAAATTATTAATTCACAATTAGTAATTAGCAAATAGTTAATATGGAATCAAACGAAAATAGTACAACCAACAGAGAGCAGGTAAATAATCCCTTGCACGGCGTTAAACTGTCTGATATATTGGAATTTTTGGTGGCCTATTATGGCTGGGAAGAATTGGGAAGCATGATTAAAATAAACTGCTTTACCAGCGATCCTTCCATTAAATCGAGTCTGAAATTTCTGAGAAAAACACCATGGGCCCGCGAAAAAGTGGAAGGTCTTTATCTGAAATGCGTACGGAAACACTAAACACAGCACTAATCCAATAAAATCCATAAAAAATGCAACACAAATGTCCTCTTTGTAACAACAGTGCGAAGCTTTTTTATGCAGACAAGAATCGTATTCATTACCAATGCAGTATCTGTTTTGGAATATTTGCCGATGCAAACTCAAGACCTGGCCAAGATGTTGAAAAAAAGCATTATCAGCAACACAATAACGACATTGATGACAAGGGCTATCAGAAGTTCGTCTCCCCCATTACCAATTCCGTTCGCCGGGATTTTACTGCAAATCATAAAGGTCTGGATTTTGGTGCAGGTACAGGTCCTGTAATATCTAAAGTGCTGACAGATCATGGTTTTTCCATTGTACCATACGATCCTTACTTTCACAACTACCCCGATTTACTGAAAGAGCAATACGATTACATCGCCTCCTGCGAGGTGATTGAACATTTCTATAATCCGCACAAGGAATTTCGCTTGCTGAAAAAAATGCTGAAACCCCAGGGAAAGTTGTACTGCATGACCCATCTTTACAACGAAAGCATCGATTTCGCAAATTGGTACTACAAAAACGATCCCACTCACGTATTCATCTATCAAAAAGAAACATTTGAGTGGATTCAGAAAGAATTTGGATTTTCTGATGTTTGTATTAAAGACCGGTTAATTACATTTTCTGTCTAAATTAAATCTGCTAATAAATATTTCTTGTCCTGTTGCTTTACAATGAAAAGCCCATCTGGATTGAAGACAAAAATATCAAACTCTGTTGCACATATTATGAATAGATTAATTACCTTTTCAGAACAATTAATTCGAAGGCTATGATCTTACAATACACAACAGGAAAACTACCTCCCAATTTCTTTATGCTAGGTGTTATTTTATTGATGCTGGGTATAATGGCCGCAATCATGTCCGAATTTGCCGGCCTTATTGCTATACCTCTGTCTATCCCCTTACTATTTATCCGAACAGGCATTTTAATTGATACCAAAGAGAAACGGATCAAAAAATACATTGGTCTGTTTGCCTGCAAAACAGGAAAATGGGAAAGTATCGCCCAAATTCACCACCTTCAAATTATTCGGGTACAACAAACAACAGGAATGGCAGTGCTCTCTATCACCAGAAATGAAACCAATATTGTTTACAAACTGTTGGCCGTTCTGCCCAATGAAAACATCGAACTTTTATCAGGAGAAGGCCGGTTTATTAGTGAAGCAGCAAGCGATATTTCAAGCCAATTGAATACAGACGTTTTAGAACCTGCAAGCGGCATTAAATAAAAGCATTGCAGATAAATCCCTGATGAGTACTTATACCAATTTAATCAGTTTACGGCTGGCAAAATAAACAGCTAAAAAGTAAAGTGGAATAATTA
>NZ_JAUCMW010000045.1 GCF_030372765.1 Labilibaculum sp. K2S
CCTTTATTCTTTGTTTAGCCAAAAGGTAACCTTAATAACGAATGTTGTTAAACATTGTTTGTGTATCATAAGTCTGAAGTGTTTGGTGTCACCGCACTGTTTCATGTTTGTCGAATCACTTGTGTATTTTGCAAATAAAAACAGCCCCAAAATAATTTATGTTTTTGGGCTGTTCTTTTTGTACCATATTTTGTTGCATTTACAGTAGAGATAGAGTTCGGATTAATGGCAATAGGTTACAACCTTCGGAAAATTGCAACTGCAATTATGTCCAATTCGGGGAGGATAATGGCTTTTGTGCAATTATTGTCATTTTTGAGCTGAATGTCAGCACTCGTAAACAACTGCATGACCAAATCAATAAAATTATTATCTCCATGAAAATGGCTGCTTAAAAAATGAGACCGCCCTTTTGGGACAGCCTCTTTATTTTATTCAATGTGAGTTGTAAATCTTTTTATAATTGTCCACTTGTCATCAATTTTCTCAAGATAGATTCTCTCACCAGAATGCAAATATTCCACATCTACAATGGCTTTGGATTTTCGTTTATTAAAGGTGACGATTTTAATTTCCAAGTAATCGAGCTGGCACAATTCACTCTCTCCCGTTTCGATAGGTAAGAATTTTGATAATGGTTTTAAGAGTGGGTCAAATAAAACTTTTGATTTCCATTCGATTAATTCTCCATTATTCAAGATTGCTTTATATTCCGTACTTTGGTTAATAAAATCAATAAATTCTTGAAATAGTTTAATATTGATTTCAGTTAAAAACAAGTGATCTTTGTCTACATATGGTCGAAATAAGAGTTTCATTGCAGACTTGGAAACTGCTATTTCCTGATATATATCTGATTCTTTAATTTTCTTTTTTGCAATCTGAGTTACGACAGAATCTTGTATCAAAAGAAAACAAGAATCACTATCTATATCATAGATTTCTATAAGTTTATATATATCTTCAATGTCCTTCTGACAATTGTTAACATGATCATCGTGATTATGCTTTTGAAGTTCAGAAAAGAAATCATATGTCTGAGAAGGATTATTCAGTTGCAGCACATGCAGCAAATTTGTTTTAAGTTCTTTTTGCTCAATATTCTGAGAAAAAACAGTCAAAGAAATGACTAGATGTGCTGATGCTAATAAAATTAAATTCTTCATATATTCTATTTAAAATGGACAATTTACAGGTAAACATTCATCTAAAAAACCAGTAACCATATCATAATTGTTTTTATTAGCATCGTAAAATTGTTTTCCTTCAGCTGTTCGCTTAAGACCAGATCTTGCCATTACTTCAAAAATAAAATCTAAATTTTTCCCAGGTAGTTTTTCCGTTACTTGAGCTATAAATTTTACTTTCTCTTCATGAGATGGCCATTTATTATACAAATCAGACAAATTCTTTTTCATAACCTCAATATAATTAATCATGATTTTATGTTGTGCTTCTTTCCCATACTTCTTTTGGAGAGCATCATATGTTGTTGCGAAATCAATATTTTCAGCAGGTGTAGCATGTGTGCTTGAATCATAAATAACACCAAATAAATGTGCGTGAATAGTTTCATGTAATATTGTATTTGCGGTAGCTAGAAATGAATTGCTATTCATTAATCGCTTAGAGATAATAATATTGAAGTTTGCATTTATTAAATTTCCATAACCATCAGTTTTAATGTCCGTAGGTTTACATTTACCTTTTGTATCTGTACCAAGATCATCTTCAATAGAATATGAAATATTAGTTTTAGAATCAGGATATTCAAATCCTTTTAAAAGTTCGTCAAGTAATGATTGTGGAACTATCAAATCATTATCTCTCATTTCTGTATATAAACATCCCGCCTTGGAATCATCAAACTCTTGCGTTGTTTCCACGGGAGGTGCAGGATATCCTGGATATGGCAATATATCTCGAGGTTCCGGCTCACCATTTCCATTACCCGAACCTCCATTATAAGAATCATTAGGCTTATAATTTCCACTACTATTAAAATTCCAATCTCCTCTTGATGTATGGAAATCAGAACGTACTTCGATATGAATAAAACATTCTTTATAAGGATCATAATGGCTTTTCCCATTAGAATCAATCCATAATTGTTCCCAAGAGTAGCAAGTTTCCATAATCTCTGATCTGGCTTTTGTTTTTTTAGTACCATCAGAACCTTTAATCGTAACTATAATATCATCATTTGAAATTTTCAGATTCATAATTTTCTCAAAATACTGAATCATTCTACTCAAATAAGAATAAGCGGCATCATCATGGTCATTCATAAACAGATAAGTTTCAATATCGCTGCCACTATATTTTAGATAATACAAAGCACTAATAGACTCATTTGTTTTGTCTAAAATAGGTATTATTAGAGAATTTCGATCCTCAACATTAAAACTCATTCCAGAATCCCACTGAGGCAATCCATACGTTTTAACAAAATCTCCGGTAAAAGAAAGAGAATCATCCGCTTGTGCCAAGCATTCAAGAATATAAGTCTTAAATTCGTCGCCACCGGTTTTTTGATGTTTGAAAAATTCCTGATTTTTAGTTTTTGCATCTGGTTGTACAATAACATCTTCCTCTTTACCGCACCCGTAAATAAGCAGGGAAGATAGGAACACTGCAAGTAAAATTCTTGTTTTAGGCTTTTTAAAATTTAATTTCATATGATTATAATTTGTTTTTAAGTTGCCATATGGAACTTACCATGCTGAGATAATCATCTCCCTGTGTGTCAAAATCGCTTTGACATGGACGTTTCATAATACTATGTGATTTGGTTTAAATACCCCTTTATTCTTTGTTTAGCCAAAAGGTAACCTTAATAACGAATGTTGTTAAACATGTTATGGGAATCATAAGTCTGAAATGCCTGATATCACTAAAATGTTTTAAGTGTGCAGATGCCTTTTTGCATTTTGCAAATAAAAACAGCCCCAAATCGTTTGTGATTTGGGGCTGTTTTAAAGTGGTGACCTTACTCTATATCATTTATCAAAGGTTTCTTGTCTTCATTTATCACCCATTTTCCATCTTTTTTAATGTAAAAATAAGTAGACCAATCTGGTTCTATTTCTATTGCGGCCTCTTTGAAATCTTTTGTTAAAGCAATAGATCTTATTGTATTTACCGGTCTCAGAAAAACATGAGAAGGACTGGAATAATCCAGACATTCTTCATGAATCAAAGACTGAATGTGTCTATTCAATGGAGCATATTGAATACTGTATGAATACCAGCATCTACCCATTATTTTATGATGGAAATAACCAACCGCATCATCGTTATCAATCATTAGATCCATTTGTAGTTTCTTGAATTTATTATGGCCTAATGAGTCGATATAAATAACTTTGCCATTGAATTGTTCAATGACTGGATTGAAATAGATTGTTCTCAGGTCTTTTGTATAATAATTTCCCAGGACTTTATCTACGATGCCAAACTTCAATTTAGAATTGTAAAAAAGGTATTTCCTGTTGAAATTAGACGCTGCAAATTTTTCTCCTGAAGCAATTTCTGCATTTTCTTTAGCTAGCCTTTTTTGTTCATTAGGTGTGGAAATAAGGCCTGTTGAATCTGCTTGAATATATGTTTCCAAAGAATAGAGATACGCATCATCTTTTAGATGATCTTTTTGAACTGCATCCACGATCTGTTGCAGTTCTTTTAAAGTGTCATTTCCCAAATTTGTAAGTTCCGATTTTTGATACCAATCTTCAAAAAAGTCCTTTGAATAAACACTTCGAAGATCTTCTTTCTGAGTAAAACCGAAAACTAAAATTAGGATGATAATTATATAAGAATATTTCATTTTAATAAGGACAGTTTTTATTAATTTGACTTAAAATATCAGATTCTAAAATAGATCTTTCTTCAGGTGTTACTGTAAATGTATTGTTTCCTACTCCTTCAAGACCACTGTTTGCCATATACGTAAACAGAAAATCTAAATCACCTAACCTACCAGAATAATCATTTTACCAGATAGGAATTTTTAGAAATCTTCTAATGTTTTATAAATCAAAGTATCGCATTTAAATGTGTTTCCTTCCACTACTGCATCACCATATCTTTGCGGTAATTTATCAGTTGATATAATAAAATTCCCTATTAGAGCATTTTTGTTTGTAATATCAAATGGGTTTTTGTTGAATTCAATTTTGTATCTGGTAGATTCTAAATGTTGGGTTTTATCAATATCGGAATAATCATCAAAGACTATTTTTGATACAATAAATGGTTTTTTGTAAAAAAATAACGATATAAATTTTCCACCAAGTCCATCATTATTACCTACCTGTAACAAACATTTATTAAGTAGAGTATCTAAATATACTCTTGCTGGCATTCTATAAAGAGCCGTATCTGATTTTAAGTTTGAAACAATTTTCAAACTGTTTTTTTGAGGAATATCAAATACTTTCTTTTTATACTTATTGACATATATCTTGGTTTGAAAGTTAACTTCAATTATTGTATCATTATGCATCCATCCAAATTCAATTGGCAAATGTGCTTTGAAACTACCTTTTATTTTTTCAAATGGGTGAAGAATTGTATCAGATATTGTAAATTGAAAGGTCTTAATTGGTAAGCTAATTTGATAATCTGCATTAAATTTTCTATCCATTGATTTTCTGGTAATAGATGCTTCAACAACAGATTTTGTGTCAAATTTGATATTTATTTCAGTTCGTTGGCTATTATGTGTGCGATCAAAATCCTTTCCTTTGATATCAGTTGAATTTATAGAATCTTTAGTTGCATTTGGGAGGATTTTCCAAATCATTAATTCAAAAATATTATTGGTGACACTTCTTAAACTTGTTGAAGGATTAATTGTATCACTTTTTACAGAATTTGATAAAAATAGAAATTCTTTCTGTGCAATAAAGTTGGGATCTATTTTAACTTCCTGCGAATATGTTAATGTAGGGACAATTAAAGCAAGTATTACCATTAACAGATTAATTACAATTATCTTTCTCATCACTTAATTTTTTTTGAAGTTCATTTATACGTGCAATTTGGGTTTCATTAAATTTCGATTTAAAGATGGTGTTTTTATCTAAGCCAAGCCAAGCTAGAGCCTCGTATTCTTCCTGAGTGTGATTGCTTTTATCAAACCATTTTAAAATTGAGACCATTTTCTCGTGCATTTGGTTGATCATATATATGTGTTGTGCCTCACCAAAATTATTAATTCTTTGATAATCATTAATCAGGTCGGGATAACTTTCACTTAGAATAGTTGGATTGACTTTGCCATTTTCTTTTGTTGATTCCTCTACTGTTTTATAAATTTCAGCATGAATAATTTCATGCAAAATAGTATTGCACATTAAAAGATTCGATTTGGCCAAAATATTTTCATTAATCCTTATTTGAATAATATTATAGTAAAACGGGTCTGCATATTGATTGTTAGTACTACGTGTGCCGTACGTTTTACCGTTTACCTGTCGAGGAATTCCAGTGCTCATATCCATTGGAATATAACCAATATCAAAAACAAGTGTGAATTTAGAATCTGAAGGCATGAATTCTTTTAGCAGATTTTGAAGTACACTTGTTTCATTTTTTATTTTATCATAAATGCAATCAGCTTTAGTTCCTGTCCAGCTATCATCTTCAACAACGGGCGGTGCAGGATATCCTGGATATGGCACTATATCTC
>NZ_JAUCMW010000046.1 GCF_030372765.1 Labilibaculum sp. K2S
AAAAAAGAGTCTCATTCCATTGTGGAACAAGACTCTTTTAAAAGTTGGCGTCGACCTACTCTCCCACCATTGGCAGTACCATCGGCGCTATCGGGCTTAACTTCTCTGTTCGGAATGGGAAGAGGTGGAACCCCGATGCAATAGACACCTAAAATCATTCATCTATTATTGAGCCTTAGCCCGCAAGATAATATCATAGACATATCAAAAAAATCAAAGTAAAAATAACCTCCGAAAAGATTCAGCGATGAACCCCGCACTCAGAAGTTTTAGGGTAATTAGTATTGCTCGGCTTTGATGTCACCACCTTTACACCTGCAACCTATCAACGTCGTAGTCTCCAACGACCCTTAAAGGAAATCTCATCTTGAGGTAGGCTTCGTGCTTAGATGCTTTCAGCACTTATCCCTTCCGAACGTAGCTACTCTGCAATGCAGCTGGCGCCACAACAGATGCACTAGAGGTTCGTCCAACCCGGTCCTCTCGTACTAGAGTCAGATCCTCTCAAATTTCCAACGCCCACAACAGATAGGGACCGAACTGTCTCACGACGTTCTGAACCCAGCTCGCGTGCCACTTTAATGGGCGAACAGCCCAACCCTTGGGACCTTCTCCAGCCCCAGGATGTGACGAGCCGACATCGAGGTGCCAAACCGCTCCGTCGATATGAGCTCTTGGGAGCGATCAGCCTGTTATCCCCGGCGTACCTTTTATCCTTTGAGCGATGGCCCTTCCATGCGGAACCACCGGATCACTATGCTCTACTTTCGTACCTGATCGACCTGTATGTCTCACAGTCAAGCACCCTTGTGCCATTGCACTCTACACACGATTACCAAACGTGTTGAGGGTACCTTTAGAAGCCTCCGTTACTCTTTTGGAGGCGACCACCCCAGTCAAACTACCCACCACACACTGTCCGTCGTCAGACGTTAGACTCCAGATAAGCAAAGGGACGTATTTCAAGGTTGACTCCACAAGTCCTGGCGAACCCACTTCATAGTCTCCGTCCTATCCTACACATTACTTACCCAAAATCAATGTGAAGCTGCAGTAAAGGTGCACGGGGTCTTTCCGTCCCGTTGCGGGTAATCGGCATCTTCACCGATACTACAATTTCACCGAGCTCATGGCTGAGACAGTGCCCAGATCGTTACACCATTCGTGCAGGTCGGAACTTACCCGACAAGGAATTTCGCTACCTTAGGACCGTTATAGTTACGGCCGCCGTTTACTGGGGCTTCATTTCAATGCTTCTCCGAAAATAACATCTCCACTTAACCTTCCAGCACCGGGCAGGTGTCAGGCCTTATACTTCAACTTTCGTTTTTGCAAAGCCATGTGTTTTTGATAAACAGTCGCCTGGGCCATTTCACTGCGGCTCTCATCACTGAGAGCGTCCTTTCTCCCGAAGTTACAGGACTATTTTGCCGAGTTCCTTAGCCATGAATCACTCGAGCGCCTTAGTATACTCTACTTGACTACCTGTGTCGGTTTGAGGTACGGGCAGCTTTAACCTGAAGCTTAGAGGTTTTTCTTGGAAGTAAAATTAGGCACACTATCTGCGCTGCCGTAGCATTGCAGTACTATCGACTTTCAGCTCAAAATGCGGATTTACCTGCATCTCTCATCACGTACGGTCTTCAACGAACTATTCCGTCAGTTCGCGGTGCTTTCATCTCTTCGTCACCCCATCGCAGTTAAAGCCGGTACGGGAATATTAACCCGTTGTCCATCGAGTTCGCCTTTCGGCTACCCCTTAGGTCCCGACTAACCCTGATCCGATTAGCGTTGATCAGGAAACCTTAGTCTATTGGCGTGCGGGTTTCTCACCCGCATTATCGTTACTTATGCCTACATTTGCTTTTCCAGAAGCTCCACAATGCATTACCACACTGCTTCTGCGCCACTGGAATGCTCCCCTACCAGTTAGAATAAATTCTAAATCCATAGCTTCGGTAGTATGTTTTATGCCCGATTATCATCCATGCAAGATCGCTCGACTAGTGAGCTGTTACGCACTCTTTAAATGAATGGCTGCTTCCAAGCCAACATCCTAGCTGTCAATGCAATCTCACCTCGTTAGTTCAACTTAACATACATTTGGGGACCTTAGCTGATGGTCTGGGTTCTTTCCCTCTCGTCCGTGGACCTTAGCACCCGCGGGCTCACTGCCAGATATAAGTTATAGCATTCGGAGTTTGTCTGGATTTGATAGGCGGTGAAGCCCTCGCATCCAATCAGTAGCTCTACCTCTATAACTCTCGACTCTGACGCTGCACCTAAATGCATTTCGGGGAGTACGAGCTATTTCTCAGTTTGATTGGCCTTTCACCCCTACCCACAGTTCATCCCAAGACTTTTCAACGTCAACGGGTTGGGCCCTCCACTCTGGATTAACAGAGCTTCAGCCTGACCATGGGTAGATCACCAAGTTTCGCGTCTACCCCCACTAACTTTACGCCCTATTCAGACTCGCTTTCGCTTCGACTACGGACCTGAAGCCCTTAATCTCGCTAGTGAGGAGTAACTCGTAGGCTCATTATGCAAAAGGCACGCCGTCACACCCTAAAGTGCTCCGACCGCTTGTAAGCGTATGGTTTCAGGTACTATTTCACTCCTCTATTCGAGGTGCTTTTCACCTTTCCCTCACGGTACTTGTTCACTATCGGTCTCTCAGGAGTATTTAGCCTTACCGGATGGTCCCGGCAGATTCACACAGAATTTCTCGTGTTCCGCGCTACTCAGGATACTGCTAGATTCATTTTGCTTTCGTGTACGAGACTATCACTCTCTACGGTGTGTCTTTCCAAACACTTCCACTTCACGCCACTTCTCATATCGCAGTCCTACAACCCCTACATTGCCGAAACAATATAGGTTTGGGCTGATCCCCGTTCGATCGCCACTACTAGGGGAATCACTTTTGTTTTCTTCTCCTCCGGGTACTTAGATGTTTCAGTTCTCCGGGTTTGCTTCCATTGCTGGATACCTATTAAAATAGGTGGGTTGCCCCATTCGGAAATTCACGGGTCAAAGGTTATTTGCACCTCTCCATGACTTATCGCAGCTTATCACGTCCTTCATCGCCTCTGAGAGCCAAGGCATCCGCCATACGCTCTTAATTACTTCTTATTGTGTTCACAAAAATAAATTTCGTTGCCGAAATTCATCCCTGTTTCTTTACTTTAGTTACTTCTACTTTAATTTTGTTTCAATATGTCAAAGAACTTTAAATACACCATCGTATTTTTGTGGAGAATATCGGAGTCGAACCGATGACCTCCTGCGTGCAAGGCAGGCGCTCTAGCCAACTGAGCTAATCCCCCATAGTATCATTTCACTTCAATTATGAATTAATAATTCATAATTCATAATTAAATAGTAGTCCTGCGCAGATTTGAACTGCGGACCCCTACATTATCAGTGTAGTGCTCTAACCAACTGAGCTACAGGACTATTACTACCTATCAGCTTAGCGGTGAAAACACCCTAACGCTATGGGTTATGGTATAAATAAATTTATGAAAACAAACAGTCAGGAAATACAGGATAAAAATCTTATCGAATCTCAATTCCTATATACAAATACTTCCAATCTCTAGAAAGGAGGTGTTCCAGCCACACCTTCCGGTACGGCTACCTTGTTACGACTTAGCCCCAGTTACCAATTTTACCCTAGGACGCTCCTTGCGGTTACGTACTTCAGGTCCCCTCGGCTTCCATGGCTTGACGGGCGGTGTGTACAAGGCCCGGGAACGTATTCACCGTAGCGTTGCTGATCTACGATTACTAGCGAATCCAACTTCACGGAGTCGAGTTGCAGACTCCGATCCGAACTGAGACCAGCTTTTGAGATTAGCATCCAGTCGCCTGGTAGCTGCCCTTTGTACTGGCCATTGTAACACGTGTGTAGCCCTGGACGTAAGGGCCGTGCTGATTTGACGTCATCCCCACCTTCCTCTCACCTTACGGTGGCAGTCTCGCTAGAGTCCTCAGCTTAACCTGTTAGCAACTAACGATAGGGGTTGCGCTCGTTATGGGACTTAACCCGACACCTCACGGCACGAGCTGACGACAACCATGCAGCACCTTGTAAATTGCTCCGAAGAGAAAGCCTATTTCTAAGCCGGTCAATCTACATTTAAGTCCAGGTAAGGTTCCTCGCGTATCATCGAATTAAACCACATGTTCCTCCGCTTGTGCGGGCCCCCGTCAATTCCTTTGAGTTTCATTCTTGCGAACGTACTCCCCAGGTGGATTACTTAATGCTTTCGCTCAGTCACGCACGGTGTATTGTGCACAACGAGTAATCATCGTTTACGGCGTGGACTACCAGGGTATCTAATCCTGTTCGCTCCCCACGCTTTCGTCCATCAGCGTCAATGTTAGTTTAGTGAGCTGCCTTCGCAATCGGTGTTCTACGTTATATCTATGCATTTCACCGCTACATAACGTATTCCGCCCACCTCAACTAAATTCAAGGCCTTCAGTATCAATGGCAGTTCCGGAGTTGAGCTCCGGGATTTCACCACTGACTTAAAAGCCCGCCTACGGACCCTTTAAACCCAATAAATCCGGATAACGCTTGGATCCTCCGTATTACCGCGGCTGCTGGCACGGAGTTAGCCGATCCTTATTCTTACAGTACCTTCAGTTCACTACTCGTAGCAAAGTTTATTCCTGTAAAAAAGCAGTTTACAACCCATAGGGCCGTCATCCTGCACGCGACATGGCTGGTTCAGGCTTGCGCCCATTGACCAATATTCCTCACTGCTGCCTCCCGTAGGAGTCTGGTCCGTGTCTCAGTACCAGTGTGGGGGACTATCCTCTCAGACCCCCTAAGCATCATAGTCTTGGTGAGCCGTTACCTCACCAACTAACTAATGCTACGCATGCCCATCTTTTACCTCCGTAGATTTAATATTCAAACCATGCGATCCAAATATATTATGCGGTATTAATCCAAATTTCTTTGGGCTATCCCCCGGTAAAAGGTAGGTTGCATACGCGTTACTCACCCGTGCGCCGGTCTCTAAGCAGCAAGCTGCTTATACCCCTCGACTTGCATGTGTTAGGCCTGTCGCTAGCGTTCATCCTGAGCCAGGATCAAACTCTTCGTTGTATAAAAACTTTTGTTATAATTCTGCTCTTGGACGTATTTATAGTTATCGTAATTCTTATTGACAAGGTCTTATTCCTTGTATTTACCTAACTTCTTGTTTCCAATATTTTCAAAGAACTTGTGGCGGCCGTTTATCCTTTCCTTAAAAAGGTAACCTGTTCTAAAATTTCATCCTTAATAAAGACAGTCGTTACTGCCTCTAAAAGCGAGTGCAAAGATAAAGAAATAAATCCCAAACCTGCAAATCTTTTTTCAACTTTTTTTTTCAAGCTAATTTCACCTTAAACCCCATGTTTCCTAGTGGCCCGTGAGTTCGTTAACTCT
>NZ_JAUCMW010000047.1 GCF_030372765.1 Labilibaculum sp. K2S
AATTTTTAGGAGCACAAACTGGTGCGGTTGCGGTGCTACATACCTGGACACAAACATTAAATCAGCATCCTCACATCCATATGATTATCCCTTCAGGTGGATTGTCTGATGATCAAATGGAATGGGTGTCATGTAAAAATAACTTCTTAGCCCCCAAAAAGGTGATCAGCAGTTTGTTTCGGGGCATACTGTGCCAGAGTATAAATCAAGCGATTGAGCAAAAACAGCTCAATATTCCTGAGGATTTTCAATGGAACAGAATTAAGAATGATCTCTATAAAACAGGCTGGAATGTAAATATTGAAAAGCCAATGGCAGGCGTTCAGGCAGTTGTAAAGTATCTGGGTGGATATACCAATAGAGTGGCAATCAGCAATTCCCGAATTACAAATGTTGAAAACGGGAAAGTCTCCTTCAGGTATAAAGACAGGAAAAGGCTTGTTTCAAAAACAATGCAGCTCGACACCATGGAGTTTATCCGAAGGTTTATGCTTCATATTCTGCCTCACAATTTTTATAAGATCAGATATTACGGAATCCTTTCATCGGCAAATTCCAAAACCAAAAAGAAGCAGATTGTTGCCCTTCTGGAAACCTGCATGCCCATTCCTGAATATGAAGGATTATCAGCCATTGAAGTTTTTTCTTTACTCACAGGCAAAGATGTAAGCCATTGCCCAAAATGTAAAAAAGGAAGAATCTTATGCAGAGCTTTGCCAAAACCTGAAACCTGACCGAAAAAGTGAGTGAAAAGTTCTTTGAATAGCAAAAAGTAAATTTAACAGCATTAGCTAAAAGGGGGAATTATGCTCTATTCCAAGCAAAAAATCTTCATAAAACACTCAGACTTCCTTATGCACACAGCAAACAGAAAGTCCGAAACTGCTCGCTGAGAAAACAAAACAATTAAATGCCCATAGTTCCGGCGACATTGTCCAACTATGTTTTATCCTTTATTTAGAATTATTCTCAGAATCTAAAATCAGTCTTCTAAATAATGTTTTGTTAATTTTAAAAAACGAAAGGATAAAACACTTTTACGTTAGCAAACATATAATGAGCGATACAGAAACTATTTCATGGATATTCTTGGCAATTGCTTTTGCTTCAGAAAAAGAACCTAGTGACTTTAATGGAATTACTAAGATAGCAGACGGAATTAATCACGCAGTTCCAACTCAAAAAGAAATGCAATCGTCGATAAAATGGTTGCTTAATAATGATTTGATTGTAAAAATTGGGAAAAAGTATTCGCTTACTGACAATGGAATTGAATTAGTGAATAATTCTCGGTTGAATGAAACAGGAATACTAAATATGTGGAAAAATTTAGAACAATTAATAAAAAATATTTAAAATGAAACTAATTACAATTCTCTTATTATTTGTTTCTCTATTTTCTTGTAGCTTAGAAAGAAAGGACAAAGGAGCTGCAAACTCGTTGAGAACTCTTTTGCCAAAACAGGATACAACAATGCAATTTGACCATTTTATCTTTATTGATAGCACAGAAACTTATTACTTAGACGAAGCTCAAATTTCTTTCAAAGACATAGCTGTAAAAATAAAGGAATTGAAAGCAGCGAAAAGCAATATGAAAATTCAGTTGGAAGTTGACAAAAATGTAAAAATGGATAGGTTACTTGTTATAATGGATGCTTGTAAGAAAGAGGATGTTGAATTAAAGTTGAAAAGTAGGTAATACGTTTGCTAACAAAAGCTAAATTTCATGGGCGCTGATGAGTCTTTTGAAAGTTTAGAGCAATTAATAAACACCAGCAAGCCACCTAAATTTGGTTTGCGTAATAATATAAACAAATTTACTCGGCTTGCTTATTTGGCAGTTTGATAGGACATTAGTTCTAAATCGCCCACGAAACTTAGCAAGCCCGTTACCAACCATTAGCGAAGCGAAGTGCAGGAACTAAATGAATGGATAATAATAAGACAAATATTTTAACCTAAAATAGATTACAGTTATGGACAAAATTCCTGCGATACCAAGTGAAGTTCTTGAAAACATTTGTAGAGTAATTGCTAATACTGAGACAGGTTTGACTGGAACTGAGATTGGAAGATTACTTGCAGAATCTTTGATGCAGGATACTGACCCGACTATGACAAAGTGGAGAAGATTATTTAATGCTTTTGCATATTATCAAAATAAACATAAATGTTCAAATAATATTCTTACATTTCTATCTAAAGCAATGCAACCAGTAAGATATGTGGACAACCCTGAACTTTTCCAACACAGATTATTAGAACTTAATAAACGTTTATGTTTTGTTGGTTTAGAGTTGAGTGAAAATGCTAAATATAGAAAAATTGAAAAGTCTTCCACTATAACAAACCCATTAGCAGAATCGGACAAACAAACAACGACTGATTACGATATTGCAATCTCCTTTGCTGGAGAAGATAGAGAAGTTGCAGAAAGCATTGCAGAAAAATTGAAAAGTCAGGGAGTTAAAGTGTTCTATGATACATATGAAAAAGCAACATTATGGGGTAAAGACCTTTATGTACATCTAAATGACGTTTATAAAAACAAAGCGAAATTTTGTCTTATGGTTATTTCAGGTAGTTATAGAGATAAACAATGGACTAATCATGAAAGAAAAGCAGCACAGGCAAGGGCTTTTACTCAAAACAAAGAATACATATTACCCCTCAAACTGGATGATACTGAAATACCAGGTTTAAATGAGACAATAGGATATGTGGATTATCGTCAAAGCAATTCCGATGAAGTAGTTAACTTATTGAATGAAAAACTAAAAGAATAAAAACTACAATGTCAGTTTCATCTTATCAAAATAATATTAATCGCTTAAATCAACAGATTGCAGACTTGTTGAAAAAACAAAATGCTGAAAGAAAAAAACAAGTTGATTTAAGTGGGAAAATATCAGATTTAAGTAAGAAAATGCTTAGCACAAGTAGCTTAAGTACAGCACAAAGTTATCAAAGACAGGCCCAGACAAAAGAGAAAGAGCTTGTTAGGGTTGAAAGCAAAATAGGCGATTCTGAAAAACAACTAGCAACTAAAAGGAAAGAACTCTTTCGAAATCAGGAAAATCTAAAAAAAGCACTTGAGCAAGATGATAAAAAACGTAGAAATACTGAAAAAGCTCATTTAAGAGAAAAAGAATCTTTTAATCGACAAGAATTAAATCATGTTCGCTCCCTTAATACTGAGTTAGAAAGACAACAAAATCTATTTTCATCTTTCTCAAACGTTTCATCAAGTTCATTAGGGAATGATACTGATTATAGTTTAAAGGAATTAATTGAACTGAATGAAAGAATAGACAATGTTTTAAGCAAATTGGAAAAACTTGGAATGGGGCAAGAAATCCTATTTGAAGAAATTGAAAATCTAAAAGAGAAAGGGAAAAAAATCAGCAAAAAAGATTTAGGTTTAATACTTATTGGACAATTAGTGAGTTTTGGTGCTGGAAAAATTGATTCAGAGACGATTAAATTTGTATTTGAGAATATTACAGGAATAGATTTAACTAAAATGATACAATAACGGTTGGTAACACGCGGTAATAAATAATTTGGCAGTCAGTGATTTGCGTAGGTTGGTGCTTTTAATTATGTTTGGTTCAAATTTGAATGCAGGTGCGGCAAAGTGCCAAACTATCCATACCGCCAACGTTGCACACAAGTTGAAACAAGAATCACTTAGATTTCTGATTCCATTTCAAGTTATCATTTATTATAATATCCTGAATTTCAAGGATGTTAGATTTTTTTTTGACGATAAAAAGAATTAAATGCCTGTATAGTACAGTCCTATTTATAGAACACCTATCAATTTATAAACTATGAAAATAAAACATTTTGAAAACAGTATGACCAAAATATGTTTATTCACCTTGTTTTTATTAACAAGCTTGTTTGCACAAAGTCAGGAATTAAAAACCAAAAAGAAAATTGTTCGTCATAATAGATTCTTTGAGAAATACTCCGTTCTGAAATCGGACAAAACAACTAAGCATGGTGAATATAAAATGGTTACTCATAATACAGCTAAATTAATAGAAAATGGTAATTATGTTCTTGATAAGAAAGTTGGATTGTGGGAGTATTATGACTACAATATTCACACAAAGAAGCTGGAGTTGGAACAAAAATATGACTACACAAATAATAAATTGATATTTAATCGGAATAATGATTCAGATTATGATGTTTTCATAAATGGAAAATGGATTCAGACTAAGCTTGACACCATTCCAATATATTTAGGAGGTTATAGAAAATTTTACAATCAAGTAATTGAATTTGTTGATGATGCTGACGTTCCTAAAATTGCTACTTTATCCAAAGTCAATGGGAATGTAATTGCTACTTTTATTGTAGATGAAAAGGGAGAAACAAGTGATTATAAAATCGAATTAGGTGTTGGTGGTGAATGTGATAGGCTTGTTTTGAACTCAGTAAGGAAAGTCTCAAACGATTGGTCTCCTGCAATATTAAATGGAAATAAAGTGAAAACTAAAATCATTGTAATAATTAATTTTAAGTATTGGAGTGATGGGAGTCTGGCTGTCGTATTAGTCACGTCTAAATTATGAGCCCCTTCAGGATGAATGTATAATTCTTAAAATGGTATTAGAAGGTTGTCTCTATGATGTAATCACTTAATAAAGAAATGCAGCTGCTCATCCCATTCCCGAGAAACAATACCTATTAATTGAAAACTAGATCACTGACGGTTCAAAATATTTTATTAAAAATTGCATAAATTGTTATTTTTGAATGGAACATTATTTTGAATCATTTAATGAAATACAACCAGTGTGCAATCGAATAGCCCGCCCCGCTAGTAATCATTAGCAGGGAGAGGCTTTCACACCA
>NZ_JAUCMW010000048.1 GCF_030372765.1 Labilibaculum sp. K2S
TACTATTATTGGCTTGTACTACTTATCTCTTTTCATACGCAGATGAATCAACAAACTTTATCCATGTAAAAAGGTGCCTTGCGATGTTCAAACACCAACAAGACACCTTTCTCATTTTACCACCACTAACTAATAACCATCATTTTGTATGATATCAGGATTTTTATCCGTTGTTAAAGTCGGAATCGGCATGTACATCAATCTTGGAGCCCAAACCTTATTCGCACTATTATTTCCAATAGGATCTAAGGTTTGACCATTCATTACAACACTTGCTGCCTGGTCGCCTTTTATACCACCATTACGGGCAGAATCCTCGTAAAGACGAATATCGAAGTAACGCAGACCTTCTCCAGCCAATTCAACACGACGTTCGCGACGGATAAAATCAACCCCTGCTTCTTTTCCCAAACCAGCAGGTACATTTGGCATTCCGCAACGAGTGCGTAATTCATTTAAAACAGTTGTAACTGTTCCATCGTAAGCCGTGTTTTGAGTATGTGCCTCTGCATAGATCAAATACATTTCAGCCAATCGAATTACAGGAAAATCTTCACCACTCATATGGTAAGAATCGCCCCATACTGAGGCAAGATCATCACCACCACTCATTTTACGAAAAACAAAACCAGTTTGTCCGTAATTGTTATTATCATGTCTGTATTCAAAATAACTACCATCAACAAAGGTATTTACCGCCGAAAAAGGAAAAACAATTGAAGCATACATTCTACTATCTCGATTTAGAAACTGCTGCATGTAATTTTTCTGCACCAATTCATCTTTAATCGTTGAAACAGCTTCGCTAAATGAGATATTATCCGCGACTGTACTTTCAATACCATCGGCACCATTCTGAATCGTTCTAACTTCACTCTTTAAGGCTTTAAAATCTGCTACACGGCTTGTTACTGATGCCAAAGTAGGTTTTGTTTTACCATCTCCCATCCAGTAAACATCTACAAGATCTTGAATTGGCGCAATTGTTGCCCAAGCTTCCTTACTTGATAAATTTGGAGCCAGGAATGAAGTTACCCGATTAAAATCTCCAAAATCCTCATTTGCCTTGTACTCTTTTGCTAATATAGTTTCTGGATTGTCATTGCCTTCGGCATGCCACAAATTCATGTAGTTAAAAATCCCTTTAATAAAAGCATCTTCATCTATACCCAATTGATCAAAATCTACCAGTGATTTAAAAAAATCTGCATCCTTCTGCATTTCAGCAGTTAGTTCACCAATGGTATAAAGCTGGTATCCACCATTATCAATCACATATTTAGCTGCTTGTTCAGCCTCGGCGTAAGCACCAAAATAGTAGGCAAAACGAGCCTTTAATGCATAAGCTATAGACTTAGTAAAACGGCCAGGATCATTCACTTCCGGAAGTAAAGCAATTGCTTCATCAAATTCCTGAAGTATCCATGCGCGAACCTGATCTTTTGGTTCGCGAGTAAGGATTTCAAAATCGTTTTCAACTGTTTTTACTAAAGAAATATCTCCATAAAACAATGTTAAATTTGCATAATGCCAGGCTCTCATCACACGAGCTTCACTTTTATACTTGCTGCGAAGTGCCTCATCCACTTTATCAAACTCATCAACCTTATTAATAATCAGGTTACAAACTCTTACAGAACCATAGGTATTACCCATATCACCATAATTTTTCCATTCTCCATATCCAAAACTTTCAGATCCGGAAATGGTATTCGTTTGAATTTTAGCTCCATGACTATCCCAGGAATTACGTGAATAACCATTATCGGCATAGCCATCGTAAAAAGCAACATCAGAACCAATAACCTGATTGTAAACTGAATTTCTTAAATTCTGTAATTGGGACGCATCCACTTTTGATGGATCCAAAGACCCCTGTGGTGCTTTATCCAGAAAATCATCTGAACAACCCGTCCCTATCAAAAGACTCGCACCTATAAAGAGTTTTATAATATTTTTCATACTCTATTTTTTTTATTTTGACATAACTCAAGGGCTATGTTGTTATCACTAATTAAAACGTAACCGAAACTCCTGATGTAAATGTTTTTACGCCCAATTGAGCTCCACGTCCTGAAGAACGTTCAGGATCGAAATCTTTCATACGATGATCACCTCTAATTGTAAAAGGATTATCGGCTGACAAATAAACCCTTACTTGGTTAAGACCAATTTTTCGTGTTAGTTCCTTAGAGATATTATAGCTTAATGAGATATTCTTGATCCGGAAATAAGAAGCATCAAACAACCAATAGGAAGACATTTTATTATTGTATGTGTATCGGTCATCTGTCTCTCTAAATAACTTTGGATAATTAGCATTTTGATTTGTTTCTGTCCAATTGTCCAATTGCCAGTTACGAGGTACTGAATTATTAAAGAATGCCTGAGAAGCCTCATTATCCATATACATCTTTACCCCGGAAACACCCTGACCAGTAACAGAAAAAGAAAGATCCTTATAACTAACTTCCAAATTCATGCCGTAAGTAAAATCAGGAACATCTTTTGCAACAATCGTTCTATCCTTAGCATCAATTACACCATCTTCGTTTTGATCTACAAACTTTACCATACCAGCTTCCGGCATTTGTGTACCGTAAGGTATCACCTTTCCATTGCTTACATCATCAGTAGAATAAAGACCGTCTGCCTCCAGCATATAAAATGCCCCAACAGATTCACCTTTTTCTAAAATAAAATAACTAGAAGGAGGTAATTGTTCAACCTTATCACCAAGATCTAATATCTTATTTTTATTATATGCCATATTAAAACCAAACTGATAAGAGAAATCACCAATTTCCTTGCGGTGAGTTAAAGCCAATTCGATACCACGATTACGAACACTTCCCACATTTCGGGCAGGAACCTTAGCACTACTTAATCCTGTTTCAGCATAAACATCCTCTGCTTGAATTAAGATATCATCAGTAATTCTGTTGTAAAGATCCATTGAAACCCCTAAAAGACCATTACCAAAAATAGCATCAACTCCAAAGTTTGTAGTCGTAGCAGTCTCCCAAGTCAAATTAGGATTTCCAATACGTCCTTCAACTAAAGTTGGGACAACTACACCATTAACCAATGCGGTTCCACTTGCTTCGTAAGTTGAGTAAGTATCATACAAACCAACATTATTAATATTACCATTTTGTCCCCAAGAGGCTCTCAGTTTTAAATTATCCAACCATTCAACATCAGTTAAAAATGCTTCTTGATCCATTCTCCATCCTGCTGAGAATGATGGGAAATATCCCCAACGTCCTTCTTTAGCAAATCGAGAAGAAGCATCGGCACGTAAATTAGCCTCAAATAAATATTTTTGATTGTAATTGTAAGTTAATCGACCAAAATAAGACAGTGTACTTGATTCTTGTACATCCCCCTCTGTTGTCAATTGCTTTTCTGGATCTCTTGATCCTCCATCAAAAGCATTCATGTCGTTACTGGCAAAATCTTTTCGTCCAACTTTTAAATTCTTAAAAGTATAGGTATCGGCATGTATTCCCGCCATAGCAGAAAGATTATGCACCTCATTTAAAGTCTTTTCATAATTCACCCATCCATCGTAGTTTAACTTCTCGGAATACTGCCAATCCATGTTCATCTGATTCACATCTGATTCTGTACCAGAAATAAGTCCGGAAGAAGGATTCAGAAAACTAGGAACACCTTCTTTTTTATTCTGAAAAGAAAATCCTCTGTAATCCCAGTACCTATAACCAATTTGATTACTAATCTTTAAACCTTCCATTAGAGTAATTTCTGCTGTCATGGAACCCAAAAGGTGTTTGGTATCCGAATTAGCACGTCCACTTTCTTCTAAAGTTCTTAGTGGATTGGCATTAATCTGCGCCGGAGAAGCCTCCGAATTATCACGAATCGATCCCCAATCTCCATTGGTGTGTTTGGCAACTTGAGTTGGAGGAACACGTAAAAACTCAGTTAATGCAGCATATCCTTTTTCCCGATCGTATTTTTTATAAATAAAATTCACATTAGAGGTAACAGTCAACCAAGGCTTTAATTTAGAAGTCGTTTTCGATGAAAAATTATAACGATTAGTTGCTTCTCCAGGCGTGAAAGTTTCGTTTCTTAAAAAACCCAAACCAAAAGCATATGTTGTTTTATCACCACCTCCAGAAAACAACATGTTGTGCTTTGTGAAAAGAGCTTTATCGTCCAATACTTCATCAAACCAATTGGTATTTGGATAACGATCAAGATCTGAACCTGCCTTGTAGTTTGCTACATCTGCTGCACTAAAACGCAAACCATCTTCACCAACACCACTATTTAACTCCGAAGTACGATACATTTCAGCATAAGTCCATGAATCAACAACTTCTGGTGTATAAGTAGAGGTGCTAAATCCGACAGATCCATTGTAGACCACTTGCAATTTCCCTTTGGTTCCTGTTTTAGTAGTCACTAAAACAACCCCATAAGCAGCTTTTGCTCCATATATCGCAGCCGAAGAAGCATCCTTTAAGAAGGAAAGATTCTCAATCACACTAGGATCCATATTACCGAAAAAATCAGAACTCACTTCAATACCATCCACAATATAAAGAGGAGAAGATGAACCTAAATTTCCTCGTCCACGAATATTGATTGAAGTCCCACCTGGGCGAGAGATAATAGTTACTCCCGGAATTGCTCCCTGAAGTGATTTCAAGATGTTTTCGGTTGGTCTATCCTCAATTTTCTTCGCATCAATCGAAACTACAGATCCGGTCATATTAGACTTTTTTTGCACTCCGTAACCAACAACAATAAGCTCATCAAGTA
>NZ_JAUCMW010000049.1 GCF_030372765.1 Labilibaculum sp. K2S
ATGCTCCTGCTAAACAGGTGCAGCCCCGCGGCGCTAAGCCGTAAAGCTAAAGATGCAATCGAATGCTGAATGTGTTTCATAACGCTATTGTTGGTGTTAAAAAATATTTAGTTTCAAATGGTACTCATTTTAAAGTCAAACAGCCAGTAAGTAACGGGTTACGGGTTGCGGGTTCTCCGCGAACCAACACAACACCAGGCAAGCCGGGTAATTCAAATTTAATAATAACAAAGAACGAATGTCAGATTCCGAAATAAATTCGGAATGACGAAAGCCGCGGGTATACCGCTGTACTGATCCGATGAACCCTAGTCATCGGATCAGATGGCCTTGCCGGTATCCTTTGCCGTCACATTTATGTGACGGATCCGGGCAGCGCTGCTGCACGCCGGGCTTTAGCCCCGATCGTTAAACTCCTGAATGCCAGATCCCGAAATAAATTCGGAATGACGCGATTCGCGGATATACCGCTGTACTGATCCGATGAACCCTAGTCATCGGATCAGAGATGGCCTTGCCGGTATCCTTTGCCGTCACATTTATGTGACGGATCGATGAGCGCTGCTGCACACCGGGCTTTAGCCCCCGATCGTTAAACACCTGAATGTCAGATTCCGAAATAAATTCGGAATGACGCGATTCGCGGGTATACCGCTATAGTCAGGGTTTGACTACAAGTGAAGCCCTGACTTGCGCTCCTTCATCCTTTGCCTTTACAATATTTTAAAGAACGTTTTGTTTATATCAAATTTTAGCGAGTTATTTAATCCCGAACTCACCCCGTCACATCTTCGATGCTCTGCCCCTCTCTACTCGTAGAGAGGGGAAAGCCCGATTTATTGGGCTTGGGGTGAGTCGAAAGAACTATACCATCATGCCGTTTGCTAAAGCAGGACGGGCAATGGATGATGGTCTCCCTTAATCGGCATGATATCCTTTGCCGTCACATTTATGTGACGGATCGATGTGCGCTGCTACTCTCCGGGCTTTAGCCCCCGGTCGTTAAACTCCTGATTGTCAGATTCCGAAATAAATTCGGAATGACGAAAGCAGCGGGTATGCCAGTCAGTTCGGAGGCAATTAGTCAGGGTTTGACTCCAAGTCAAGCCCTGACTTTGCCGCTCCATCGGTTGGCTTTTCAATATTTTAAAGAACGTTTTGTTTATATCAAATTTTAGCGAGTTATTTAATCCCGAACTCACCCCGTCACATCTTCGATGCTCAGCCCCTCTCTACTCGTAGAGAGGGGAAAGCCCGATTTATTGGGCTTGGGGAGAGTCGAAAGATCTATACCATTATGCCGTTGTCTAAAGCAGCACGAGCTAACCGCTGTACTGATTCACCGGATTGCGGCGCGAACTAATGTATTGTTTCAATCTAAACCGAACGCGCGCCGCGGCGTCTGGTGTTTCGTTCCCCGGGGCGTTGCCCCGGGCTATGTTATCAAGGCCTTACAGGCCGGTAACATGGTGTTTGCCACGGCACCCGTTTGTCGAATCCCTTTGGGCGGTTTTATACCCCCAAAGGGTTAAACAACTCGGTTTTACTGATCCGATGAACTCCAGTCATCGGATCAGATGGTCTTGCCGGCGATTCAGAAACCGCCGCACCCGTTCGATGCACCTAACCAACGCAAGCCGGGTAATTCATCATTCAACATTCAAAATTCATCATTCATCATTCCACCAGGGGTTGCATCGGCTGTGCACGCCGTGGGGCGTGGGTTGCAGCCGTTTTTTTGTTCGCTTTTTATTCATTTTTACCAGTTTTTAAAAATTGCATTTTACCAAAAATAAGCTAAACACACTGTAACTCATGCCCTTAGGGCTATTTTTTATTTTACGCCCTGTTTGGGCCCGGTATAGGGTAGCACGCGGCTACCCCTAGGGTAGAAGGCGTGTTTGCCCAATACCGTTGTAAACGAGTCATCATTCACTTTATCCGGCTAGCACGCGAGGAGTAGGAAAGACCCAAAAGGCAGATCATTGATGCACGCATCGCACATGGTTTCCAGTGTTCCTACTGTAGTCACTGATGTATGGAGTGGTATTGGACGCGCTCGCACGGTAAGTCTCCGAGGTCGCCCCGCCAGCCCGACCAGTAGATGTCCAATACATTACGTAACTGTAGGCACCAGACAAGCTACCGGTATCTGAGTCTCTGAGACCGGCAACGTCAAAGGTCAGATTCATAGCACCGGCGCTAGTGCCAACATGGACAGCCGTTCCGAAGTTCCCAGAGATGACATTCCAGGTCCCGGTCCAAGATACGTAGTTATTGTCCCGCACACCTTGCATCACGGTCTTCGTAGGCACCCTGTAGCCTTCAGGACAAGGATCGTTGCTCGTCTTAGTCTCATCTGACCAAGCACCGTCGGGAGCCCGGCTAGTATCCCAACCACTGATCGCTCCGGCGGATGTGTAGGCATTTGCTACGACTACACTTCGACCCCATTGGTAATAGTTACCAGCGATGCCCTGACTTGGAACATTAGGATCTAAGCTATTGTCTGCACCCAAGTTGTAGCACATAAATTCTCTAAATTCAGTTGGAGATATCATAGCACCGCAACAAGCACAGTCTTTAACCGATGTGGTTAAAGTCAATTGTTTATCGGTACCCGTGTTATTCGCATTATCGTTATACAATACGTAAATTTTAGCCGCTAGGGCATTAAGGCGTGTTAAGCCGGCAGCCAGGGTATTTAAAGTATTGTCGTACGTAACAGTTGCCGTTACCGCAGCGCTAATGTTATTGCCGGTGTTATTGCCACTAATGGCCGTAACGGGAGCGCCATTGGTATTGGCGTAATAAAAGCGCACGTTGCTCACCGTGCCGCTCGGTGTAAAGGTATAGCTTTGCGTGTTGGTGGCAGCGAGGGTAAAGTCCGATTTATTCGCCGTTCGGGAGCTAACAGAACCACATCCGTCTACATTGTCGTTACCCAGGGCAATGTCGAAACAGGTTTTGCCGCCAAAGGTACCTACACCCGTTGCAGGCATAATAAGGCCTACATATTTGGTTGCGGTGCTACCGGTTAAGGTGCCTGTAAGTGCTTTAGGTGTTATTTTTACACCTACGAAATTTAGCAGGTCGGCATCGGAGGTGGTATAAGTGCTTGCGGTTTGGCCGGTAATAGCCACTTCGTTGGTACCTGCAGTATCGTCGGCCCGGTACCACTGGTAGCTGGGAGGCGTGTTTTCGGCATCGCTCTCGGCATCGTAATAAGTGTAGCTGGCTGTAAGAAGCACGCCGCTGGCGAGCGCACCACTAATTGCAACGTTTTGTGCTTCGGGTGGCGCGTTGCAGCTTAACGCTTGCCAGGCGGCGCCGTCGTAAAACTGCAGGGTTTTGCCGGCGCTGTTTATGTACATGGCCCCGGCGCTTAAGCCTGCGGGGGCTGGGGCGATGGCCAGCACGGGCAGTTGCACCACTTCTTTTAAGGAGG